>CBDCKN010000009.1:0-579090 GCA_965218295.1 Longimicrobiales bacterium
CTCAAGAAGGTCGCCCAGTCCGCAGAGTTCTCCGCCATCACCGCGGACGACGCACCCGGATGGCTCATGGGGCAGGCACAGGCGCGATTCGGCATGACAATCGAGCCCGATGCGGCCCGGGCTCTCGCCCACGGGATCGGAACCGATCTCGGAATCCTGTCGCGGGAGCTGGAGAAGTTGGCGGGCTTCGCCGGTGAGGGCGAGCGCATCACCATCGAGCACGTGCGCACCGCCGGGAGCGTCCTCCCCAAACAGGACCGCTGGCACTGGTTCGACCTGGTGGGCGGCCGGAAGTTCGACGAGGCGTTACGGGGACTTCGTATCCTGCTGGCCCAGGGCGAGAGCGGGGTTGGCATCACCGTGGGCCTCGCCACCCACCTCCTCCGGATCGGCATCGCGGTGGAGCAGGGGCAGGCGGCTCTCGAGCAGGTGCTCCCTCCGCACCAGAAGTGGCTGTCCCGGCAGATCGCGCGGCAGGCCGACGGCTGGAGCTCGGCGGCGATCCGGGAAGGGATTCTCGGACTCCTGCGGGTGGACCGGCTGCTCAAGGCGAGCTCACTCTCGGACGAGCACCACCTCGAGGAATGGCTTCTCACCGTTATGACCTTCGAAGACGCGGCGGCCTGATGGAACCGCGGGCTCTCTGGGTGATTGTTGTCGTCCTGTTTCCTGCTGTCCTATTACTCGCGGTCCCCGCTCCGGCGGCCGGTCAGGAGGGTCAGGAGGGTCTGGAGGGTCAGGAGGGTCTGGAGGGTCTGGAGGGTCTGGAGGGTCTGGGTTCCGTCGACGCCCTGGCTGCGGCCGGGCGCACCGAGGAGGCCCGGGCCGTGCTGGAAACGTGGTGGGACAGTGAGCGGACCCGGTCCAGCCGCCGTGATCGGCAGCGTGGACTGTGGCTTCGGGCTGTCCTCACCGTGGACCCGGGGATGGCGAGCCTGGATTATCAGCGACTGGTGGTGGGGTACCCGGGGGGGCCATATTCGGATGAAGCGCTGGTGCGTCTGGCCATGATCGCCGGCTCAGACGCGGATCTGCTGGGTGCGGCGGGGTACTACCGCACCCTCTTGCAGGACTATCCCCGGAGTCCGGAGCGGGTGACAGCGCGGCAGTGGCTCTCGGACCACTCCGAGGAGATCGAGGAGGCCGAGGAGGCCGCGGCGCTGGAGGCCCGGGCGGCTGCGGAGGCCCGGGCGGCTGCTGAGGCCCGGGCTGCTGCTGAGGCCCGGGCTGCTGGTGAGGCCCAGGCTGCTGCTGATTCGGCAGCAGCGCTGGAGCGGGCGGCTCCTCCAGCGGCGGATTCGGCGGGTGAGGTCGAACCCGAGGTGGCGGACTCGCTGCCGGGGGTCGAGGAGCCGGAGCAGGAGGAGGCTCCGGCGGAAGAGGTTGGGGGATACGCGGTCCAGCTCGGGGCGTTCTCCACGGAAGAGCGCGCCGACAGATTCGCAGAAACCTTGGCCCAGGCGGGCTTCGAGACCCGCGTGGTGCGGGTCGAGGGGAGCCCGCTGTTGCGGGTGCGGGTCGGGCGGTTCGCCGAGCGTTCGGCGGCGTCCGAGCTGATGGCCGAGATCGATAGGTTGGGCTACGACGCTGCGGTGGTCTCGGACGTGGCGAAAGAGGGGCCGATTAGGTGAGTGTGATGGCGCGAACGGAAAAGTCCGTGTGGCACGTCGTCTTGGCCGAGGACAACGACGACCACGCGCTTCTCATCGAGATGGCTCTTGAGAGGGCCGTCGACGTGCCGGTGGACATCCGCAGGGCGCGGAACGGTGAGGAGGCTGTCGACCTCATCAGGGAATCAGCCCCCGACCTGCTGCTCCTGGACCTGAAGATGCCTGGAATGGGCGGACACGAGGTCTTGGAGGAGATCAAGGGAGACGACCGGCTTCGTAGCATCCCCGTGGCGGTTCTCACCTCGTCGGACCAGGACGAGGACATGGCCAGGAGCTACGGCCTAGGCGGCAATCACTTCATCACCAAGCCCGAGAGTCCTGCCGAGCTGGAGAAGAAGCTCCGGGCCCTCCTGCGGAACCTCACCGAGCTGAAGGGGATCCGCCGGGGATCGTCGGGGACCTCCACCACGGCCGTGAGTGCTGTGGACCCGGAAGCCATGATCGCGCGAAGCGTGGCGCGCTGGGCCGTCGTCGGCACGGTGCTGATCGCCCTCTACATCTTCGGAAAATTCGCGGGCGCTTTCTAGAAGGCCGCCTCCTGGGGTACTGCTTTCGGAACCCTCTGGGGTACTCTAGAACGCCATGGATGACGCGACATCAACGGATCGCCAGGCAGGATCGGCGGTCATCGAGCTACCGGTGGATGGCCTCCACTGCGCCGGGTGTGTGGCTTCCGTCGAGCGGGCCCTTACGGCCGTGGAGGGCGTGCAGGAGGCCAGCGTGAGCCTGGCCGAGGGAAGCGCCCGGTTGAAGATCGACCCGGAGGCCGTTGAGGTGGCAGCCCTGACCGAGGCGGTGGTACGGGCCGGATACGAGGTACCCGTCCTCACCCAGGAAGTCGCCATCCGCGGCATGACCTGCGCGGCCTGCGTCCGCCGGGTGGAGATGGCCCTCGGCAGCGTTCCTGGAATCACCTCCGCCGAGGTGAGCCTCGCCACCGAGTCCGCGCGCATCGAGTACGTGCCGGGGGTCATGGACACGGCCGTGATGCGCGACACCGTGGCCGCCGCGGGCTACGAAGTGGACGCGGCCGCCGAGGCCGAGGGAATCGAGGAGACGCTCAAGCGCCGGGACGAGGAGCGGGAGCAGGAGGCGCGGAGCCTCCTTCGGCGTTTCTGGGTCGGGGCCGCACTGGGTCTGCCCGTCGTCATCATCGGACACGCCCACTTCCATCCGGCCTTCCGGAGCATCGACCCGGTCACCATGCGCTGGCTGTGGGCGCTGAGCGGTGTGCTGACCATACCCATCATGGTATACGTGGGCGGTCGCTTCTTCACTGGCGGATGGTCCGCCTTCCGGCGGCACGACGCCAACATGGACACGCTGGTGGCCCTGGGCACCGGTGCGGCGTGGCTCTACTCCACCGTGGCCGTGGCCTTCCCGGGCCTCTTCCCCGAGGGGACGGTGCACCCGTTCTACGAGGCCACAGCCGTGGTCATCACCCTGGTCGTCCTGGGCCAGGCCCTGGAGGCCCGGGCCAAAGGGCGGACCTCCCAGGCGGTGCGCCGGCTCATGGACCTGCGTCCGCTGGTGGCCCGGGTCGTCCGGGGCGGCACCGAGGTGGAGGTCCCTGCGGCCGAGGTCCAGGTGGGCGAGATCGTCGTCGTCCGTCCCGGCGAGAAGATTCCGGTGGACGGGCGCGTCCGGGAGGGCCGAAGCGCGGTGGACGAGTCCATGGTCACGGGGGAGAGCATCCCCGTGGAGAAGGGGCCCGGGGACGAGGTCGTGGGTGGCACCATGAACAGCGCCGGCGTTCTCCACTTCCGGACCGAGCGCGTGGGCCGCGACATGGTCCTGTCGCGGATCGTGGAGATGGTCCGGGAGGCCCAGGGCGCCAAGCCGCCCATCCAGCGGGTCGTGGACGTGGTGGCCAGCTATTTCGTGCCCTCGGTGATGATCGTGTCGGTGGTCTCCTTCGCGCTCTGGTACACCTTCGGTCCCGAGCCTGCGCTGAGCTACGCCGTGGTGGTGGCTGTGGCCGTTCTGGTCATCGCCTGCCCCTGCGCACTGGGGCTGGCCACGCCCATCTCCATCATGGTAGCGGTGGGGAAGGCTGCGGAGCACGGCATCCTCATCCGGAACGGAGAGGCGCTCCAGCGGGCTCGCTCGGTGGACACGGTGGTCCTCGACAAGACGGGTACCGTCACACAGGGGAGGCCGACCCTCACTGACGTCGTGCCGTTGGGCGGTGCCTCCGACGAGGAGCTCCTGCGGCTGGCGGCCGCCACGGAAACGGGCTCCGAGCACCCCCTTGCCCAGGCGGTGGCCGAGGGCGCCGCTGCCCGGGGCGTCGAGTATCCGGCGGCGTCCGACTTCGAGGCCGCTCCCGGGCTGGGTATCCAGGCCACCGTGGACGGCCGGTCAGTCTTGGTGGGCACGGCGGCATTCCTTGTGCAGGCTGGAGTGGAGACGGGCGCTTTGGAGGAGCAGGCGACCAAGCTGGCCGAGACGGGCCGGACACCCATCCTGGTGGCCGCCGACGGTCAGCCTCTGGGTGCGCTCGGGATCTCTGATCCGGTGAAGGAGGAGTCAGCGGCCGCCATCGCCCGGCTCCAGGAGATGGGCCTGCACGTGGTCATCCTCACCGGCGACCACGAGGCCACGGCCCAGGCGGTGGCGAAGGAGGTGGGTGTGGAGTCCGTGCTCGCTCGGGTTCTCCCGGACCAGAAGGCCCAACGGATCAAGGAGCTCCAGGACCAGGGGCGAAGCGTTGCCATGGTGGGCGACGGCATCAACGACGCCCCGGCATTGGCTCAGGCCGACGTGGGCATCGCCATCGGCACCGGTACGGACGTGGCCATGGAGGCCGGCGACGTGACGCTCATGGGCGGCTCGCTCGAGGGGGTGGTGGAGATGATGGAGATCTCCGAAGCCACCTTCAGGAACATCCGCCAGAACCTGGTAGGCGCGTTCATCTACAACACGCTGGGGATTCCCGTGGCCGCCGGTGTCTTCTATCCGTTCCTAGGGATCCTGCTCTCGCCCGTCATCGCCGGTGCGGCCATGGCGTTCAGCTCCGTGACGGTTGTGACCAACGCCAACCGGCTGCGGGGCTTCACGCCGCGGGGTGTGGAGGTGTAGGGGCGTGGCGCTGGGTGGTGCGGAGGCGGACGTCATCCTCGTCAACGTCGGGGCGGTTGCCGCCATCGTCTGGATCGTCTGGTACTTCTGGCTATCGGAGAAGCAGTAGGGGTACTTCACTCCCCCGCCAGCACCGCCTCCCAGGCGTCGAGCATCCCCTCGAAAGAAAAGCGCTCTCGGTAGCGCTCGCTGGCGGCCTTCCCCATGGCGTCCCTGACGCGTCGGTCGTAGACGATGGAGTTCATGCCCGAGGCGATCTCCGGTGGGGCAAAGCCTGTCACCAGCCCCGGGGGCTGGCCGTCGGGCCCGGGCTCCAGCCCCTCCCGGGCACCCGAGACGTCGGTGGACACTACGGGCACGCCCCGCGACATGGCCTCGAGCATCACACCCGCCATGCCCTCCCGGTCGGAGGTGATGACCAGGACGTCCAGAGCCTCCATCACGGTTCCGATGTCCGGACAGTAGCCCAGGAAGCGGACCCGGTCCCTGAGCCCCAGCGTCTCCGCGAGTTGACCCAGGGCCCCCCGCAGGGGCCCCTCGCCAGCGATGGCCAGGTGGGCATCGTTCGGCAGGAACACCATGGCCTCCAGGAGGCGGTCGAAGCGCCTCTTGGACACGAGTCGCCCGACGCTTCCCACCAGGGGCCCACTCACGGGAAGGCCCAGGGCCCTGCGGGCCTCCTCGGCGCTCCTCCGCTCTCCCTGGGGTGGAAGCCCCTTGTAGATGGTGACGAAGCGGTCCTCCAGCTCCGGGAGCCGCTCCACGTAGGATTTCCGCATCCCGTCGGACACGAACACAACCTGATCCACCCAGCGCTTCAAGACGAAGCGGTACTTGGCGCTGCTGGGCGTGTCGGTGGAGAGCCCGGCGCGGACCACGACACGGGGCCCCCCGGCCATGCGTGCGCCCAGGGCCGCCAGCCAGAGCTTCCCAAACGTGCCCACCAGAAGGGCGTCGGGCCTCTCAACACGGAGTGCCCTACTCAGGAGGACGGCGTCGTGCAACGCGATGTCGCCCCCGAGATGCACCTGCCGGGTGGCGATGCCCTTGGCCTGGGCGCGCTCCATGACCACGGAGCGGTTGGCGAACAGGGTCACCTCGTGGCCCCGTCCGGCCAGTCCGGCCAGGAGGTCGGTGAGGGCGATCTCGGCGCCGCCCCACTCGGGGGCGCCGCTGTGGGCGATGATGCGCATGGGTGCTCGGATGTCGGCTCGGTTCAGGAGCCGCACCGAGTTGATCTCCCGGCTGAAGGCCGTGTCGGAGGATCCTCCTCATGACACGGTTGGTTGATCGGGTTCCTGAGGGTGGGTATCGTACGTTGCGAGACCAACACACTTACGCTCGACATGGCGCGCTAGCCCCTTACCCCGCGGAATGTCAAAGGCTGACGATACTCCACTGATGCGCCAGTGGCGAGAGGTGAAATCCCGTCACCGGGACTCCCTCGTTTTCTTCCGGGTCGGGGACTTCTACGAACTGTTCTACGGCGACGCGGAAGAGGGCTCTCGCCTCCTCGGTCTCACCCTCACTTCCCGGAACAACGGGGCCGCTGCACGGGTGCCCCTGGCCGGCGTCCCGGCCAAGGCTCTGGACGAGTATCTCGGCCGGCTGGTCAAGCTGGGCCGGAAGGTGGCCATCTGCGATCAGGTGGAGGATCCGGCCGAAGCCAAGGGGATCGTCCGCCGTGAGGTCACCGAGACGGTCACCCCCGGAACCGTCCTCCAGGACACGCTCCTGACCGCCAAGCGGAACAACTTCCTGGTAGCCCTCACCGAGGCCACGGAGCAGGGCGTGGGCGTGGCCACCCTGGACCTCTCCACCGGCGAGCTCTCGGCCCAGGCCGTACCGCCCGCCGAGCTCCGGGCCGAGCTGGGGCGGCGCGACCCCACCGAACTGCTACTCCCGCGGTCGCTGGAGTGGTTGGACCCGGCGGTGGCGGGCGCCGCGGTGGTGGGTGGGGCGCCGGGGGATGGCGGGCGAGAGGCGGGGGGGCCGGACGGCCTGATCGCGGGGGGGACCAACGCCGCCGCGGGGGATGCCCACCGCGCAACGCACGCCGCCCTGTCCGATGCGGCCCCCGGCGTCCTCCGCACCTACCGGGACGACTGGGTCTTCGACTACGAGACGGCTGCCGACGAGCTGAAGCGCCGCTACGGCGTGCAAAGCCTGGACGCCTTCGGCTTCCAGAAGGACGACCGCGTTCTGGTACGCGCCACCGGGGCGCTCCTGGCCTACGTGGGCGAGATCAGGCCGGGGGGAGTGGCGCACCTGAGAGCCCCGCAGATCCTCCGGCGCGGGAGCGCCATGCTCCTGGACGAGATGACCCGCCGGAACCTGGAGCTGGTCGAGCCCTTGCGGGTGGGCGAAGAGGGCGGGACCCTCATCTCCGTGCTGGACGAGACCGTCACGGCCATGGGCGCCCGGGCTCTCCGGCGCTGGCTCCTCCACCCACTGGTGGATGCCGAGCAGATCTGGAGCCGGCAGGAGGCGGTGACCGAGCTCTTCAATGAGCCCGACCTGAGGGACCGCCTCCGGGAGGCCCTGGGCCGCATGACCGACCTGGAGCGGCTGGCGGGCAAGGTGGGGGCGGGTCGGGTCTCGCCCCGGGAGCTTCTGGGCTTGGGCCGGTCCCTGGCCGAACTTCCCACCATCCGCCAAGCGGGGGAGGGGGCGGGGAGCGCGCTCCTGGGGAGTCTGGTCTCCGAGATGGATCTCCTGGAGGATGTGCGCGAGCTCGTGGAGACGGCCATCTCGCCTGACGCCCCAGCCACACTCCAGGACGGCGGCGCGATCCGGGAAGGCTACTCCGAGGAGCTGGACGACCTTCGCCAGACCCGGGACGGCGCCCGGGACTTCATCGCGGGCCTTCAGAGCCGGGAGCGGGAGCGCACGGGCATCAACTCACTCAAGGTCGGCTTCAACAGGGTCTTCGGATACTATCTGGAGGTCACCAAGGCGAACCTCGACAAGGTGCCCGAGGACTACGTCCGCAAGCAGACGCTGACCAACGCCGAGCGCTACTTCACGCCCGAGCTGAAGGAGTGGGAGGAGAAGGTCTTCGGCGCCGAGGACCGCATGGAGAAGCTCGAGGCCGAGCTCTTCGGCGAGGTGCGCCGGCGGGTGGCGGCCGAGGTGTCCCGCATCCAGGAGGCGGGGGCCCGGGCCGCCCGCCTCGACGTCCTCGCCACCCTGGCCCACGTGGCGGAGCAGCGGCAGTACGTCCGTCCGGAGGTCCACACGGGGTTCGAGGTGGAGATCGAGGCCGGCCGGCATCCGGTGGTGGAGACGATGATGCCCGCCGAGTCGTTCATCCCCAACGACCTCTCCCTGGACGAGGACGGACGCATCGTCATCCTCACGGGCCCCAACATGGCGGGGAAGTCCACGGTGCTCCGGCAGGTGGGCCTCATCCACCTCATGGCCCAGATCGGCTCCTTCGTGCCGGCGAACCGAGCCAGACTCCCGGTGTGCGACCGCATCTTCACCCGGGTAGGCGCCTCCGACAATCTGGCTCGCGGGCAGTCGACGTTCATGGTGGAGATGAACGAGACGGCGTCCATCATCCACGGGGCCACCGACCGGAGCCTGGTGCTCCTGGACGAGATAGGGAGGGGGACCAGCACCTACGACGGCGTGTCCATCGCCTGGGCCGTCACCGAGTACCTACACGAGAACCTGGGCTGCAAGACCATCTTCGCCACTCACTATCACGAGCTCACCCAGCTCGGCGACCTGCTCCCCGGCGTGAAGAACATGAACGTGCTCGTGCGGGAGGTGGGCGACGAGATCGTCTTCCTGCGGAGGCTCGAAGACGGCGGAGCGGACCGCTCTTACGGCGTTCAGGTGGCACGCCTCGCGGGGCTGCCCACCGACCTCATCGCCCGTGCCAGGGAACTTCTGACCGAGCTGGAGGGAACACATTCGGGTGGAGGAGAGGGGCTGGGCCGTTACGGAGAGCATCGGCCCGCTTCCGAGCCTCCTCCGGATCAGCTGTCGTTCTTCGCCGCGGCGGAGCCGCCGATCCTGAAGCGGCTCCGGGCCATCGATCCGGAAACGATGACGCCGAGGGAAGCCTTGGATCTGTTGTTCGAGCTCCGGGAGGAATCCGGAACCGGAGACGCGGAGTGAGTCGATCCTTGTCGCGTCGAGCGCTTCCGGGTGGCGCTCGCGCACTCCCGCGTCTTGCGTTCCGCGGCCGAGCGCCCCTGACGGGCGCTCGCCTGGCGGGCGCGCTCCTGGCCGCCGGCGTCATGGGCTGCACCAGCGACCCGGATATCGAAAGCCCGTCACCTCTGTCGGCGTCGGTGCCGATCGAGTACCCGCTGGAACTGTGGGACCAGGGCATCGAGGGGCGCTGCATGCTCAAGGTCCGGGTGACGGCTCTGGGCGACGTCGATAGTGTGCTGGTCCTGGAGTCAAGCGGGCACATCGCCTTCGACTCCTCTGCCATCCGAGGCGCCAAGACCCTCAAGTTCAGCCCGGCTCGCAAGGACGGGAAGCGCATCGAAGTCTGGGCCCACGTGCCCGTCCACTTCTCGAAGAAGCCCCGCCCCTGACCGTGCAGAAGGTCCGGCCCCGACCGAGCGGAGAGGTCCGGAGGCCGACTGTGCAGCGAGGTCGAGCCCCGATCACACACACTAGGACATAGACGGACATGAGCGAGAATCACGCTCGCCCCTACGACAACGTCACTGAGGTGGTGGGCGGGACGCCGCTCATTCGGCTGAACAGCGTCACCCAGGGCGTCCCCGGGACGATCTACGCGAAGTGCGAGTTCATGAACCCCGGTGGATCGTTGAAGGACCGCATCGGCCTGGCCATCGTGGAGAAGGCCGAGCGGGAAGGGGCACTCAAGCCCGGCGGCGTCATAGTCGAGGCCACCAGCGGGAACACCGGGCTGGCCCTGGCAATGGTGGCTGCCATCCGCGGCTATCGCTGCATCTTCACCATGCCCGACAAGATGAGCCAGGAGAAGGTGAAGCTCCTCCGCTCGTTCGGCGCCGACGTGGTGATCGTTCCCACGGCCGTACCCCCGGACCACCCCGACCACTACACGCAGAAGGCCACGAGCATCGCGCGGGAGACGCCTGGCGCCATTCTTGCGGATCAGTTCTACAACCCCGCGAACGCCGAGGCGCACTACGAAAGCACGGGTCCGGAAGTGTGGGAGCAGACCGCCGGCGAGGTCACCCACTTCCTGGCCGACTCAGGCACCGGAGGGACGATCACCGGGGTGGGCCGGTTCCTGAAGGAGCGGAACCCAGACGTGCAGATCATCGGCGTGGATCCGGTGGGATCGATCTTGAAGACCTTTTTCGACACGGGTGAGATGATCGAAGGCGAACCCTACAAGGTGGAGGGGCTGGGGAGCGACACGATCCCCGGAGCGCTGGACATGAGCGTCACGGACCGGTGGGTCACGGTGAGCGACGCTGAGGCCTTCGCCATGACGCGGCAGCTGTGCCGGGAAGAGGGGCTGTTCGCCGGGGGCTCGTCGGGGCTCCTGGTCCACGCGGCCATCGAGATCGCCAAGGAGGTGAACGATCCCGACGCCGTGATCGTCACGCTCCTGTGCGACTGGGGCGAGCACTACCTGTCCAAGCTCTACGACGACGACTGGATGCGGGAGAACGGCTTCCTCAGGAGAGCACACCGGAGCATCCACGAGATGGTGCTGCAGAAGGGCGCCGACGCTCAGGAGCTGGTGACGGTTCAGCCCACGACTTCGGTCCGGGTCGCCCTCTCCACGATCACCTCGTTCCACGTCTCGCAGATGCCGGTGATTCTGGACGGCGAGTGCGTCGGCTCCCTCACCGAGGCGGAGCTCATGTCCACGGTCATCGAGGATCCCGAGCTCCTGGACCGGCCCGTGGAATCGGTCATGGACGCGCCCTTCCCGGTGGTGGACAGCCATCTGGACGCCGACGAGGCGGCGCGGCTCCTGACCCGGGAGAACCCGGCGGTCCTGGTACGTGCCGACGGGGAGCTCAAGGGAATCCTGACCCGCTACGACGTGGTGCGGGATCTCACAGGGGCGGTGGGCTAGGGATGAAGGTCGTCGTCCTTCTCGGGGGTGAGTCCGAGGAGCGGGACGTCTCTCTGGTTTCCGGCTGCCAAGTGGCCGACGCCCTCCGGCAGGCCGGGCACGACGTAGTGGCCCTGGATCCCGTGAAGGGCCCGCTCGCCGAGCTCGGCGAGCGGATCATCCTGGCGTCGGGAGTCGGGGCGCTGCCGCCGTCCGAGACCGTGGGCGCGGGGGGTGGGGGGGTGATGGGGCGAGGGGGCGGGGGGGCGACCGCCTCAGGCACCGCGCTGGCCACCCGGAAGGAGATCGTCCAGGCCGACATCATCTTCCCGGTGCTCCACGGTGGCATGGGGGAGGACGGCACACTCCAGGCCCTCCTGGACATCGCCGGGGTGTGTTACGCCGGGAGCGGCATGCTCGGGTGCGCCCTGTCCATGGACAAGGACGTCACAAAGCGAATCCTACGGGACGCCGGGATCCCGACGCCGGACTGGCTGGTGAGTCCCACTGCCGACCAGGTCATGGAGCGATTGGGCGCTCCCGTCATCGCCAAGCCGGTGGCCGGAGGATCGTCGGTGCGCCTGTCCCTGCTCCAGGTGGAGCTCGAGGTGGTGGCCGCCGTGGCCGAAGACGCGAAGGCGCCCTCACCCATGATGTACGAGGCCTACATCGAGGGCCGGGAGTTCACGGTGGGGATCCTGGGCGATCAGGCCCTACCCGTGGGCGAGATCGTGTCCCAGCACGAGCTCTTCGACTACGAATGCAAGTACCAGTTGGGGATGGCCGAGGAAATCTTCCCGGCCGACATCCCCGACGCGCTTGCCGAGACGCTGCAGGCCCGCGCCCTGGAGGTCCACCGGCTCCTGCGCCTCCGGGACTTCTCCCGCGTGGACTTCATGGTGGACGAGCCGGGCGAGGCGTGGTGCCTGGAGGCCAACGCGCTCCCGGGGCTCACGGGCAACAGCCTCCTGCCCAAGGCCGCCCGGGCGGGCGGCATCAGCTTTCCCGCGCTGTGCGACCTGATCGTCCAGATGGCGGCGGAGAGGAAGGCACACTAGCTGGACTCCAGCAGTCGATCCACCTCCTCTTCCGCCTCCAGGCGGAGCGACTCGTGCGTGAGCTGCTGCAACTGCTCATCCCGATCGTATATCGTCTCCAGCCACTCGGAGACATCGTCGGACGGGATCCCCTCTTCGGTCCCGGCATGGTCCGTAAACGACGAAATATCGGCGAGGGCTCTTACGGTCCGTTTCGCGCTGATCCACTCCCGAATGCGGATGATGGTCACGGCGAGTCGAAAGACCGACGGGTCCATCGCTTTCGTCTTTGCGCTGAAGAGCCCTTCATACCCCGGAATGCCGTTCTTCCACCGCTTGTTCAGCGCGGAGCCAGCCCTCGTGTGGCGGTAGAGCTCCTGGTCGATCTCCGCCAGTTGGGCGTCACTGAGGTCCTCGTCTGCAAGACGCAAGGCAACCGGGATCCAGCCGTTCTGCCAACGCGCGACTTCGATTCCTTTCAAGCGCTGGAGGGCCGGCTGGGCCTTTCGGCTGATTTGCTCTTCCCCCTTCTCGATGGCAGCCCTCTGTTCTGGCGTCATTTTCGGCTTGTGATAGCCGGTCAAGTCTCCTTGCAAGGTCGCGAGCTTCTGCCATTCATCCTGCGCTTTGTCGATGACCTTCCAGACCTCGGCTTCGGCCGGGCGCAGGGATGGCCCCCGCGGTGCGATTCTGAGGTGCACGAGCACGCGGCCCCACAGGCTCGTCGGGAACCCGCAGCCAGGGCAATGCCCCTTGCCGGTTGAGATATTGAAGCCGCAGCGCCAGCTGCGACACTTCTTGTAGCCCATCGCGCCCCCCTCTGGGCTGCGCGGATCGTTGCAAGGGTAGGAAGCTACAACCCGAGCGGTCAGTTGCCGAACAGGCCTGCGAACGCGGAGGGGGGACCACGTACATCTGCTTAGCGGCCTCGTAGTGGGCGTCTTGGCGCGTCTCGTCCTCTACCGCGACCAGGGCGGCACCACGTGGTTCATGCGCGCGTAAGCGATCGACTGCCCGAGATGCTCGTCCATGTGGCTAACGAGTTGGAGCAGGACGGCCCACTTACCGACGTCACGGCCGTATAGCCTAGTCTTCTCCTCGAGATCCTCGGAGGACATGGAGGCCGCGACACGCCTGACGTGCTCCATCGACTCGGCCAGGATGGCGACGGCCTTCTCCTTGTCGGCCACCCCCTCCTCCCAGCTGTCGTACTCCGCAGCGCCCATAGGCGAGGGCACGTCCAAAGCGATCTCCGGATAGTAGTAGTTGTAGCGCGCGATGTGCATGTATACGCGCGCCACCGACCTCACGCCGTCCATGGGACTCCAGGCGTAGCTCTCCTCCGGCATCGCCTTGGCCAGGGCCACAAATTTCTCTGCGGAGGCGTTGAACTGCCTTTCGAACTCCACGCTGAAGTTCGGAGGTGAGCTCTGCGCCAGGACGTTCGAAGTGAAGATGGCGGCAAGGGCCAGGATCAGAAGCGCGGTGCTGGCCGTACGCATGGGGTAGCTCCGGTTGAGACGGGATGATCGGGGAGAATATAGGGCTCGAGTCCCCTATGGAAGCTGCCAGACGAGATACCCTGCAGCGATGGTACCGACGAGCACGCCCCCGTAACACAGCAGGACAATCAACGCGTTCAGGTGCTTGATCTGCAACCCGTCGTACAGTGTGTAGCGAAAGCGGTGCGCCCAGTGAAACAACGACAACGTGCACGAGACGAAAATCGTCACGCGCGAAAGTGGGTGGCCCAGCACCGCGAGCATGTGCGCATGACTGGGGGGCGAAAACCAGCCGAGAGGGAAGGCGAGGCCGAACAGCAACAGCAGGACCGGGATCACTAGGGCGGCCACCACGCCCCCGGCGCTGAAGAGAATCCACAAGAGCGGCTCTAGCGTTCGCTTTACCATCGCTACCTCGACCCAGCGAGGATGATCCACGCCACCAGGAGAGACGTCACCACCCACGCGCCGTAGTTGGAGGCGGCAATCAATTTCCCCGGCACTCGCTTGCCTCGCATGTGCAGCACCATCGCCTGGGGTGCCAGGTTGAACCAGGTGACGGCGTGGAATACGACAAAGAACAGGCTGACGAGGTTGACGAGCACGATGCCCGGGTTTGCGGCCCAACGCATGAACTCTTGGTAAGCAGGCTCTCCACGCCCCACTGCAGCGACCAGCAGCAGAAAGAACACGACGAACCACGCCACGAAGATGCTGCTCATCTCGCGCAAGATGAACGCGATCGAGGACCGGCGCTTCAACCACCACCACGTGGAAACCGGCGGACGATACCAGCGCGGGTGGAAACGCGTGTATGTCGGTTGCTCGCTCATCTGGCGCCCCACGGCAAAAGGAGGCCTTTGAGCGACGTCAGCGCGGCATCGAGCTTGTAACGCTGAATGGCGCCGGCGGGATCGACGTCCTTCGGACAGACCTCGGTACATTCGCCCACGAAGGTGCAGCCCCAGATTCCATCGTGCTGGGAAAGAAGGTCGAGACGCTCACCGGATCCCTCGTCGCGTGAATCGAGATTGTACCGCTGGGCCAGAGCAATCACGGCCGGCCCGAGGAACTTCGGGTCGAGGCCGTACACCGGGCAGGCGGCGTAGCACAGCATGCAATTGATGCACATGCTGTACTGCTTGTACTTGCTCAGTTCGTCCGGTGTTTGCCTGTACTCTCCTTCCGCCAGAGGCCGTTCCTGGTCGCGCACGATCCAGGGCTTGATCGTGGTCAGCTTTTGCATGAAGTCCGTCATCTCGACGATGAGATCCCGGATGACGGGGAAGTTTTGCAGCGGCTCGAGACGCACGGGACCCGGCGCGTAGTCGGTCAGGAACGTTGCGCACGTCAGCTTCGGCTCTCCGTTGACGGTCATGCCGCAACTACCGCAGATGCCCATGCGACACGACCAACGGTACGACAAGGTGCCGTCCAGCTGATCCTTGATGTAGTTGAGCCCGTCGAGCACCACCCAGTCTTTGCGGCACGGCACCTCGTATTCCTCGAACGTCGGTTCGGCCTCCTCCTCGGGACGGTACCGTGCCAGCCGCAGGGTGATACGATCATCCATGTTGTTACCTCCCGTATACTCGCTCGCCAGGGGGCCACCGGGTGATCGTCACCGGCAGGGATTCGACCCTCGAGGAGCCGTCGGAATTACGATACGCGAGTGAATGCGCCAAGAAACGCTCGTCGTCACGGTCGGTGAAGTCGGTCCTTTGGTGTGCGCCCCGAGATTCTTCGCGCCACAACGCAGAGTGGATCATCGCCTCGGAAACGTCGAGCATGGCGGACAGCTCCAAGACGGTGGTCAGCTCCGTGTTGAACGTTCGGCTGCTATCCTCCACGGCCACGTTTCGAAAGCGCTCCTGAAGCTCGCGCAGCCGGTCGGCCGCCTGGGTCAGGCCCTCGCCCGAGCGATAGATGCCGGCGCCCTGCTCCATGGTCTCCTGCATCTCCTCGCGAATAGTCGCGGGGCGTTCCGTGCCATCCGTCTTGTGCAGGAAATCTCGCTCCAAACGCCGTTTTTCATCCTCGGCCTGCGCCAGCAGGCTGGAGCTCGGATCCGTCCGGGTGGACGCATACTCCGCCGCTGCACGGCCGGCGCGCGCGCCGAAAACGAGCAGCTCCGTTAGGGAATTGGACCCCAGGCGGTTCGCGCCGTTGATGTTCACGCACGCGACCTCACCAGCCGCATAAAGCCCGGCCAGGGGCGTAGCACCGTCGATGTCGGTGTGGACCCCTCCCATCATGTAGTGGATGACCGGCCGTACCGGGATCATCTCCGTGACGGGGTCGATATTCTGGTATTTCCGACACAACTCGCGCACGAACGGAATCTTGGTGTCGATGACCTGCCTGCCCAAATGCCGCAGGTCGAGGTGAACCACCGCTCCGTAGGGGCCATCGATGGCCTGCCCCTTCTCCACCTCCTTGACGAAGGCCTGCGACAGACGGTCCCGAGGCCCCAACTCCATGCTCCGCAGAACCGGTTTCGGCTCCGGTGTTCCCAGGTCGTAGTCCTGCAGGTAGCGGTAGCCGTCTTTGTTGAGCAACCAGCCTCCCTCGGCCCGCGAGGCCTCGGTGATCAGGATGCCAGTGAACGGGAGGCCCGTCGGGTGATACTGAACGAACTCCATGTCCTTTAGCGGTGCGCCGGCCGTGTAGGCCAACGCCATGCCGTCGCCGGTCTTGATGCTGCCGTTGGTGGTGAACGGAAAGACGCGGCCGCAGCCGCCCGTGCACAGAACGACGGCCTTGGCCAGAATCGGCTGGACCTCGCCGGACATCAGCTCTAACGCCACGACGCCCTGGACCCGACCATCATCGACCAGGAGTTTGGTCACGAACCACTCGTCGTAGCGAACGACGCTCGTGTACTTGAGTGAGGTTTGGAACAGCGTGTGGAGCATGTGGAAGCCAGTCTTGTCGGCCGCGTACCACGTTCGCTTGTTCTTCATGCCGCCGAACGAACGCACTGCCACTCGTCCCTCGGGCGTGCGACTCCAGGGACAACCCCAGTGTTCCAACCGGAGCAGCTCCTCCGGCGCCTCCTTCACGAACTCGTCGACGGCGTCTTGATCGCACAGCCAATCGCCACCGGAGATAGTGTCATAGGCGTGCTCGTCGAGGGAGTCGTCTTCGGCGATCACTCCTGCAGCGCCGCCCTCTGCCGAGACGGTGTGGCTGCGCATGGGGTAGACCTTGGAGACGACGGCGATGCGGAGGCGGGGGTTGATTTCCGCGATGGCAATGGCCGCGCGTAATCCTGCTCCGCCGCCCCCCACCAGTACTACGTCATGAGAAGCGGTCACTTGAGCTCGTCTTCTGGTACGGTACCGTCGTGGCGGACCACACTACGCGAACCGCTTCCGTCGTGATATTCGTGGCGGATACTCCGGCAGTAGGGCCTCACGGCCCAAGTGGCCGTCGCCTGCTCGATTATGCGCGTAACGCCCCAGAGCGGCAAGGATCGGAGACTGTCCCGATGTCGTCCTCTCAGCCGTTCAGTATCCCTGTGCCACCAGGACTCCCATCAGTGTACCGGCGAGCGCGCCCCCCATCATCTGCGCCCATGCTTTCGACGACGGTAGCGGTTGCTCGCCACGATGCAGCAGTGGAACCGTTACGCCGGTCGCAATGCCGATACCGGCGCCTGCCACAACATCCGAAGGGAAATGCTGGCCTGCCTCGACGCGCAGCGCCGAGGTCATGCCCGCCAACGCGCCCCCCAGGAAGCCGACACCAGCGCGCTCGAGCCAGCTCGCTTCCGGACGGCCCAGCAGGTGTTCCGTCATCCCCAATGCTGCTCCTGTCCACGCTGAGGACGTGTGCCCCGACGGCATCGAGTGGAAGGTGCGCTCCCTTGAGACGTCGTAGGCGGCATCGTCCGGACGTTCTTCTGGGGACAGGTACGCAAACGGGCGGGCACGGCCCAGCATCGTCTTGGCGAGGAGTGTGAACCCTTGCCCGATCAGAAATGTCTCGGCATAGACGAGGCTACGGCGGCCGAGACCACGCCAACGCTCGCCAGGCTGGCCGGTGACCAAGGTTAAAACGAACGGAAACACCTGGGCCGCGGTGCGTGTCCAGTCACTGGCTGCATCAGCATCAAGACTGCTGCTGCCAACGATTTCACGGTCCACCGACCAGGCGATGTCAGCCGGATCGAACCCCTGCGGCGGCACCTCGCGATCATCGACTGGCACGAGAAGGCCGGTGACCAGGAAGCCGGCGCCCACTCCCGACAGGGTGATCTCGCGCCCTTTCCGATAATCGGGATAGAAACGATCAGGATGGACGCCATGGGGCGTCGAGACGGAATCGACGCTCGTCGCGGGCTGGCCCCGCGCCCCCGTGGGCAGACACAACGCCAGTACCACGGGCGCAACGCAAAGGTGACGGGCCCAGTCATGTCTTGTGGATCGCAAGCGATTCATCGTGCGGCAACCGGGTGGCGGCGTCGCCGTCCCCGGCCGGGTGATGGGATCGGACATGGACCCCAAGATGCGGGGTAGCTACGAGGCGTGCCAGCGAGGGCTCTCTTGCGGGCCGTCCAAGAAGAAGGGCCGGGAGGCGCAAGCAAGACCTCGTCACATGCCCGGGATTTTCTTGTCCTGCGCCGTCCCTGCGCATATCCTGTGAGGTTTAGGGGTTGAGACTGGTTGTATGGATGAAATTCGCGGCAGTGCCTGTGACCATTTTCACGGTCTTGCTGGCTGTCCCAGCGACAGTCCGCGCGCAGCAGGTCAGTTCTGCCGCACCGCCGTCGCTGACCGCCCTGCGGGTCGAACATCTCGATCTACTTCGACTCTTTTCACGATCGCCGGACAGCTTTCCAGTTCGCGGTGGGCCCGAGTGGCTCCATCATGGACCGCTACTCCACGAACGATCGTCGCGGTGGTGACTTCTCGTGGGATCCCGTGTGGCAGGTGGCGACATCCATCGACGAGCTGGGGTGGGTCGCTGAATTCCGCATCCCCTTGACGCAGCTACGGTTCGCCACCGACCAGGCCACCTGGGGCTTCCAGGTGCGCAGGTATATCCAGCGGAAGAACGAACAAGCGTTCTGGGCGCCATGGTCCAAAGCATCCAGCGGGTTCGCGTCGCTTTTCGGTGAGCTGCACGGGCTCACCGACCTTCCCTCTCCAGCGCGACTCGAGATCCGTCCTTACGTAGTGGCTACGGGGCGCCGGCGTCCTGAGTCCACTGGAAGCGTCTATGCTCCAGCGTCGGCTGTAGGCGGTAACGTCGGGATTGATCTGAAATACGGCCTCTCGTCAGCCTTCACCCTCGACCTCACGGCCAACCCGGATTTCGGACAGGTCGAGGCCGATCCCGCAGTGGTCAACCTCACAGCGTTCGAGTCGTTCTTCCCCGAGCGCCGACCATTCTTCGTGGAAGGTGGTGATCTCTTCAACCAGTTCGTCCCTTGGGCACGACTGTTCTACTCGCGTCGCATCGGCCGAAGGCCGCAGGGATGGTCGAGTCCTCCCGACGGAGGGACCGTCGAGATCCCCGACACTACCACCATCGTGAGTGCGGCCAAAGTCACTGGCAAATCGGCGGGTGGCTTGGGGCTCGGGCTGTTGTCGGCGGTGACGACCGGCGAGAGCGGCACCATGCGAGATGCGTTGGGCGACGTCGTAGGGTCGGAGCGCGTGTAGCCCTGGGTGCACCATTTCGCCGGTCGCGTCGAGCAGGACTACCGCGATGGCCAGCACACGGTCGGGACGATGGTGACGGCGCTGAACCGATTCGATGGGGCCGACGAACTAGGACTCCGTCGCGCGGCGTATTCGATGAAGGTGGACGACACGCACAAGTGGCAGCGCAACACATACGGCCTGGACTGGTCCATTGGCGGCAGCCACATCCGTGGAGCCGAGGCGGTGATCCTGGGGGCGCAGCGCTCCTCGTTCCGATACTTCCAGCGCCCCGATGCTGATCACCTATCTGTCGATGACACGCGCACGTCACTGAACGGCTATTCGATCTTGGTTAGCGCGGGTAAGAACGCGGGCGCGTGGCGGTACTACGGGTTTGCGTTTCGGAACAGCCCGGGATTCGACGTCACCGATCTCGGCTTCCTCTTCGGACCGGTCGACAATCAACAAGCAGGGGGCGGGATCGGTTACTACCAGGTAACTCCCGTCGGTCCGTTTCGTGACTTCCGGGTCGGCGTGGACGCGCGTTCAAGTTGGACCACTGACCGGGTGAGGTTGGCAACCTGGTTTCGTCCGGCGTTCTTCGAAGGAAACCTGCGCAACAACTGGGGCTTCGACGTGAACCCCATGGCTTTCATGGTCGGCCAGCGGTCGGTCAACGCCCTGCGTGGTGGCCCTTCCATCCGGCAGAACACATGGCACCAGAGCTTCGTCAACGTGTTCAGCGATCGTCGCAAGCCCTTGTCGTTTTCTCTGGGCATGAGGATCGGCGGTCGATTCGGCACCCCGGCCCGGTGGGCTGACACCAACGTCCGGGCGACCTTGCGCCCGACCGCGACCCTGAACGTTCAGCTCCGCGTCGGCTACGACTCGAACAGGGACCCGGAGCAGTGGATCACGAGCCGGACCATCGCCGACTCGACACGCTATGTGCTCGCGTCGATTCGTCAGCGGACAACTCAACACCAGCGTGCGGCTCGACTGGACTCTATCGCCCAACCTCAGCTTCCAGCTCTACGCCCAGCCTTTCGTGTCGGCGGGAGAATATTCGTCTTATCTCGAGGTTGACGATCCCGAGGCCGAGCGCTGGGAGGACCGCTTCCACTTCTACGGTGACGAGATCGCTTGTGGTGACTCCGAGTGTGAGATCGACCGTGACTCCGACGGGGTCCCGGACGCGTCGTTCGCGCGGCCCGATTTCAACTTCGAGTCGCTTCGGATGACGTCCGTGCTCCGGTGGGAGTATGTGCCCGGCTCGGTACTCTTCGTAGCATGGCAG
Organism: Longimicrobiales bacterium; assembly: GCA_965218295.1. Lineage (GTDB taxonomy): Bacteria > Gemmatimonadota > Gemmatimonadetes > Longimicrobiales > Gaopeijiaceae > CBDCKN01. Next base: position 20,264 of record CBDCKN010000009.1, read on the forward strand.
CATGGCCGCAGCGATCGTGGACTCGATGGGGAGTTCGGAGGGTTGGGTGCCATGCGCGATCTCTTCAGCCTGGAGACCGACAACACGGTCCTCGTCAAGGTGAGCTACTGGCTGGGGTTATAGGCGCCAGTCAGTTCCCCATCCGCGCCTTCAACACCTCGAAGAAGTTCTGGACCACCCCCACACGGAACCTGCTTGCCCGAACCGGGGTTTGAAGTCAGGATGGCAGGGCGGGATCCTTTTTTTTTCGTTGTATGTTGGAGAAGTGCTTGTGAGAAGACGGGGTACGTGGCCGGCGTCGGTATGAATCTCAGCTACCGGTTGACGCCGTGGGTCAAGCGGCTGCTGATCGCCAATACCGTCGTTTTCATCCTGACCTGGATCGTCGGCCGCAGCTTCGTCTTCAACTGGTTCTCCTTCCAGCCCTCCGAGGTGCTGTTCCGCCCCTGGGGCGCCGTGACCTACATGTTCCTCCACGGCGACTTCTGGCATCTCTTCATGAACATGCTGGTGCTGTTCTTCTTCGGGCCTCCCCTCGAGTCCAAGTGGGGATCCAGGGAGTTCATCAAGTACTACATGATCTGCGGGCTCGGGGGCGTCGCCCTGAGCTTTTTCTTCGTCTCCTACTCCATCATAGGCGCGTCGGCGGCGGTCTACGGCATCATGCTGGCCTTCGCCATGACGTGGCCCGAGGCGCCCATCTACGTCTGGGGCATCTTCCCCGTGAAGGCCAAGTGGTTGGTGGCGTTCCTCTTCGTCGTGACCTTTTCCAGCGCGTTCGGGGGAGCGGCCGGCGGTGTGGCGCACTTCGCCCACCTGGGCGGCTTCATCACCGGCTTCCTCTACCTGAAGACCGACTGGAAGGCGGCGGAGCAGATTCAGAAGATAGGCAGGGCCGCCCGGGCCAGACGCTTCGCCATCGTGCCCCGGGACGAGAGCGAGGACAAGGCCAGCGGACGGCGTCGAGGACGTGACGCCGAGGCCGATGTGAGAGAGAACACGATGTTGGATGCGGTCGACAGGGTCCTGGACAAGATCTCTGCCGAGGGGATGAGTTCACTCACGGAAGACGAGAGAAAGCTTCTCGATGAGGTCTCCAAGAAACACCGCACGAACTGAGCGGGCTCCGCCCGATCACTGAGGTCTCGCCTTCCGAGACCGTAGACACAATCACCGTCCCCAACAAGAGACAAAACCCTAACGAACGAGATTCAGACAGGAGGTGTTCATGGCGTCCGCCAGAGAGTATACGACGGACAACATCAGGAACGTCGTGGTCCTGGGCCACGGCGGAGCCGGCAAGACCAGCCTCATCGACTCCCTCTGCTACACGGCGGGGACCTCGAAGCGCAAGGGCAACGTGGACGAGGGTCACGCCCTCACCATGTACACGCCCGAAGAGGCTGCCCACGAGATGTCCCTGCAGTGCACGCCGGCGTACTGCGAGCACATGGGCACCAAGATCAACCTCCTGGACACGCCCGGGTTCATGGACTTCGTGGGCGAGACGCTGTCCGCCGTCCGTGTCGCCGACTCCGCGGTCATTGTCGTCAGCTCCACCTCCGGCGTGGAGGTGGGCACGGAGACGGTCTGGGAGTACGTCGAAAACCGGGGCATCCCCCGGTTCTTTTTCGTCTCCATGATGGACAAGGAGCACGCCTCCTTCGAACGGGTCTACGGCGAGATCAAGTCCCGCCTGACCCAGAAGGTGGTCCCGGTGGAGATCCCCATCGGCGAGGGTCCCGACTTCCGCGGCATCATCAACCTCTTCAGTGAGCGCGCCCACATCTACAGGAAGGGCACCGAGAAGGGCGAGTACGACGAGGCCGACATCCCCGAGGAGCTTCAGGCGAAGTTCGAGGAGTGGGAGACGGAGCTGCAGGAGACGTTGGCCACCACCAACGAAGACCTCCTCGAGCGCTACCTCGAGGGCGAGAAGATCACCCGGGAAGAGGCCATCGAGGCCATGGCCCTGGGCGTCGCGCGCGGTGACGTGATCCCCCTTTTCTGCGGCTCGGCCGAGCACTCGTACGGGATGCAGGCACTGCTCAAGAAGCTCGTCGAACTCTGCCCCAGCCCGGCCGAGACCGGCGGCGAGATCGCCAGGAGGGCCGGCATGGATGAAGAGGTCCACCTCTCTCCGTCCGACGACGAGACCTTCTCGGCTCTCATCTTCAAGACGGCTTCCGAGCCCCAGGTGGGGGAGCTCTCCTACTTTCGGGTGGTGAGCGGCAGCGTGGCCAACGGGGCCGAGGTCAAGAACGGGGAGCGGGGAAGCGCGGAGAAGCTGAACCACCTCTCCATCCCCCTGGGCAAGGATAGGGCCGAGGTCCCGAGGCTCCACGCGGGCGACATCGGGGTGGTGGCGAAGCTCAAGAACTCGCACACGAACGACACCCTTACCGACCCGTCTCGCCCAGTGGTCCTCGAGAAGATCGAGCTGCCCGAGCCCGACATCGCCGTGGCGATCCGGGGCACGGCCCGGCAGGACGAGGACAAGCTGGGCGAGGTGCTACCCAAGCTCCACGAGGAGGACCCGACCTTCGTGGCCGAGTTCAATCCGGAGCTGGGCCAGACCATCGCCCGGGGGCTGGGCGAGCTGCACCTGGACGTCCAGATCGAGCGCATGAAGCGCAAGTACGGGGTCTCGGTGGAGACCGAGCAGCCCAAGATCCCCTACCGTGAGACCATCACGAAGGGCGCCCAGGGCCAGGGCCGTCACAAGAAGCAGTCGGGTGGCCGAGGCCAGTTCGGCGACTGCTGGATCCGCCTGAAGCCCCGCCTCCGGGGCGAGGGCTACGAGTTCAAGAACTCCATCAAGGGTGGGGTCATTCCCACGAAGTACGTCCCCAGCGTGGACAAGGGCATCAAGGAAGCAGCCGGGCGCGGGGTGCTGGCGGGCTTCCCCGTGGTGGACTTCGAGGCGGAGTGCTATGACGGCTCCTACCATTCGGTGGACTCGAGCGACATCGCCTTCAAGCTGGCCGGCTCCTCCGCCTTCAAGAAGGTGGCGGCGGACTGCGCCCCGGTGATCCTCGAGCCCATCACCAAGGTGGCCGTGACCACGCCCGACGACTACGTGGGCGACATCATGAGCGACATGAACCAGCGTCGCGGCAAGGTCCTGGGGATGGATCCCGTGGACGGCCGCACCACGGTGAGGGCGCTCGTTCCCGAGGCGGAGCTCTACAAGTACGCGACGTCGCTTCGCGCCATCACGCAGGGCAGGGCCCATCACACCCGGACCTTCTCGGGGTACCAGCCCGTGCCAGCGCACGAGGTCTCGAAGGTGATTGCGGCCACGAAGGAGGCGGCGGGGGCCCACTAGCGATCCCAATCTGGAAAGCAGTCGGGAGGAGTACCGTGTCTGGACACAGCAAGTGGGCCACCATCAAGCGCAAGAAGGCGGCTACCGACGCCAAGCGCGGAAAGATGTTCACCAAGCTGATCCGAGAGATCACGGTGGCGGCCCGGGACGGCGGAGGAGACACCAACTTCAACCCGCGCCTGCGTCTGGCCGTGGACAACGCCAAGGCCGGTAACATGCCCACCGACAACATCACCCGGGCCATCAAGAAGGGCACGGGCGAGATCGAGGGCGTGACCTACGAGGAGGTGACGTACGAGGGCTACGGCCCGGCCGGCGTGGCCCTCTACATCGAGACTCTCACCGACAACCAGAAGCGGACCGTGGCCGACGTGCGCCACATCCTGTCCAAGCACGGCGGGAGTCTGGGGACGACGGGCTCCGTGGCGTGGCAGTTCCATCGGAAGGGCCAGATCTACGTGGACGCGAGCCGCCATACCGAAGACGCGGTCTTCGAGGCGGCCATCGAGGCCGGGGCCGACGACGTCAGCAACGAGGGCGATGAGTTCGTGGTGACCGCGGAAGCCACGGCGTTCCACGAGGTGCAGGAAGGCATGAAGGCCGCCGGCGTCGAGTTCGAGCGCGCTGAGCTCCATTGGGTGCCCCAGAACGAGGTCAGGGTGGAGGGGAAGAGCGCCGAGAAGCTCATCAAGCTGGTGGACGCCCTCGAGGACTGCGACGACGTCCAGCAGGTCTCGTCCAACGCCGACATCGACGAAGAGATCCTCGCCCAGGCCATGTGATGGCAGGACACCAGATGGCGGAACACTAGGTGGACGCCGAGCTCATACTGGGAATCGATCCGGGAACGGCCGTCACGGGCTACGGCGTTGTCGCCAGGACGGGCAGCAGCGCCCTTTCGTTGGTGGAGTGCGGCGTGGTGAGGACGTCGCCGGGTCAACCGCTGGCGGTCAGGATCAAGGAGATCTTCGGTGAGGTCGGCGAGCTCCTCGACCGCTTCACGCCGGCGGTGATGGTGGTGGAGGACGTTTTCCAGGGGAAGAACGTGAAGAGCGCCCTCACCCTGGGACACGCAAGGGGCGCCATTCTCCTGGCCGCGGCGCTCCGCGAGATTCCCATCGCCGAGTACACGCCCCGGGAGATCAAGAAGGCCGTGGTGGGAAACGGGAACGCGACCAAGGACCAGGTGGGCTTCATGGTGCAGCAGCAGCTCCGGCTCAAGACGGCTCCCACGCCATCCGACGCGGCCGACGGCGTAGCCGCGGCACTGTGCCACTGCGTCATGGGAGCGCTGAGGGTTTGATCAGCCGTCTCAGGGGGAGGCTCGTCTCCCGGGAGCTCGACCACATCGAGGTGGAGACGGCCGGGGGCGTGGTCTACGAGGTGCAGATCCCCCTGTCGATCCTGGAGCGGCTGCCCAAGCCGCCGGCCGACGACTTCGAGATCCGCACCCTCCAGGTGGTCCGGGAGGAGTCCCTGACGCTCTACGGGTTCATCGAGGCCTTCGAGCGCGAGCTCTTCGCCCGGCTCCTGGGCGCGTCCGGGGTGGGGCCCAAGGTGGCCCTGGCCATGCTCTCCACCTACTCGGCCCGACGGCTGGCCAAGGCCCTGGCCGAGAAGGACGTGAACGCCCTGAAGCAGGTGAGCGGGGTGGGGAAGAAGACCGCCGAGCGCATCATCCTCGAGCTGGCCGACAAGGTGGAGGACCTGGCCATCGGGCCCGAAGGCGAGCCGGGAGGCCCGGCGCCCGGTGCCCAGGAGGCGGTGGCGGCGCTTGTGGCTTTGGGGTACGCGTTCGTTGACGCGGACGCGGCGGTCCGGGGCGCTCTGGCCGACGGCGACGCCGGAAGCACCGACGATCTGATCCGCCGGGCATTGGCGAAGAGGTGACGATGACCGGCGCTATGACGGAAAGACGATGACCGAGGGACGATGACAGAGCGACACGAGATCACCACGCCCGAGGCGCTTCAGGAAGACGCCGTTGCCGAGCCGTCTCTCCGGCCTCAGCGCCTGGACGAATTCATCGGCCAGGACAAGGTCCGGGAGACGCTGTCGATCGCCATCGAGGCCGCGAGGCAGCGCCGGGAGCCCCTGGACCACCTTCTCTTCCACGGCCCGCCGGGGCTGGGGAAGACCACACTGGCGTCCCTCATCGCCCGCGAGATGGGAGTCAACTTCAAGAGCACGTCGGGGCCCGTTCTGGAGAAGCCCGCGGACCTGGTGGGCATGCTCACCAACCAGCGGGAAGGGGACGTCCTCTTCATCGACGAGATGCACCGGCTGCGGCCCATCATCGAGGAGTTCCTGTACCCCGCCATGGAGGACTGGCGGGTGGAGATCCGCCTGGCCGACGGGCCCCGGGCCCAGACCATGACCATGGACATCGAGAAGTTCACGCTCGTGGGAGCCACCACTCGGTTCGGGCTCCTCACCGCGCCCATGCGGGCCCGCTTCGGCATCATCCAACGCCTGAACTTCTATCCGCCCGAAGAGTTGGCCGTGATCGTGGCTCGGAGCTCCGAGATCCTGGGCGTGGAGTGCTCGACGGTGGGAGCCCGGATCCTGGCCCGCAGGGCCCGGGGAACGCCACGGGTGGCCAACCGCCTGCTCCGCCGGGTCCGTGATTTTGCCGAAGTGAAGGTCGAGGGGATCATCACCGAGGCGGTGGCCGAGGAGGCCCTGGCCATGCTCGACGTGGACGAGTACGGCCTGGACGAGATGGACACGCGCGTGCTCAAGACCCTCATCGAGAAGTTCGAGGGCGGCCCCGTAGGGCTCCACACCCTGGCCGTGGCGCTGGGGGAGGATGTTTCCACGCTGGAGGAGGTGTACGAGCCGTTCCTTATCCAGGAGGGCTTTATCCAGAGGACGCCGCGGGGGCGGGTGGCGACGGTGCGGGCGTACAAGCGCTTCGGGTACACGGCGCCGCCGGGGGATGGGGCGGGAGGGCAGTCGTCGCTGTTCGACTGAGGGGGGGGTCGTCGTGCGCGGTTGGGCGTTTCTGCGGAAACGCGGGGGCGATTCGATGTGCCGATCGGCGGCTGGACGATTCCATGTGTCGTTGGGACGTGACGTAGGCGCGTGAGTCCGGGGTCGGCTCATCGGGTGAAGGACGGCTCACGGGTCTCGGACTACGAGTACGTGCTTCCTTCCGGGCGGATCGCCCGATACCCCACGGAGCGTAGGGATCAGAGCCGGCTGCTGGTGGCGCCTCGGGATGGCGGGCCGTTCGAGCACCGGCACTTCTCCGACCTCGTAAATCTTCTGGATCCCGGTGACGTTCTTGTCGTGAACGAGAGTCGGGTGGCTCCGGCACGGTTACTGGGGCGGAAGCCGACAGGAGCGCCTTCGGAGATTCTGTTGCTGCGCCCGTGGGCTGGTGGCGGGGGCGCCTCGGCGCTCGATATGGCGGAGTCCTCCACTCCGGGTGCGGGCGACCAGGTCGACGGCGCGGAAGCGACGTTGTGGGAGGCGCTGGTTCGTCCTGGCGGGAAGCTGAAGCCGGGCCGCGTGGTGAACATCGCGCCGGGATTCGACGTCGAGATCGTGGACGGGGCGCCGGGGGGCGGTCGGATCGTGCGGCTCGTGGTGGAGGGGTCGGTCAGGGAGGCCCTGGAGAGGCACGGCCACGTGCCCCTTCCGCCCTACCTGGAGCGGGAAGACGAGCCGCTGGACCGGGAGCGCTATCAGACCGTGTACGCCCGAGTGCCAGGATCGGTGGCGGCGCCCACGGCGGGGCTGCACTTCACGCCCGAGCTGCTGGAAGAGATCGAGGCGAAAGGGGTGCAGCGGGTGGCGGTCACGCTGGACGTGGGGGTGGGGACTTTCCGACCCGTTGAGGTGGACGATCCGGCCGAGCACGAGATTCCTGCCGAGCGGTACTTCATCCCGGCCGAGGCGGCGGGGGCGATCAACGACGCACGGGCGGGGGGGCAGAGGATCTGGGCGGTGGGCACCACCGTGGTGCGCACGCTCGAGAGTGCGGCCTGCGAGGGGGTGGTGGGGGCGGGGGGCGGGGTGACGGACCTGTTCGTTCGGCCGGCCTACACGTTTCAGGTGGTGGACGGGCTCGTTACGAACTTCCACCTGCCGAGGTCGACGCTCCTGATGCTGGTGGCCGCGTTTGGCGGGTACGAGAGGACGATGGAGGCTTACGGGGAGGCGATCCGGGAGGGGTACCGGTTCTACTCGTACGGGGATGCCATGGCGGTGGGGTGAGGGGGGGGGCTATACCCGGCCCTCCATCGGCTGGAGGGCCAGGGTGGCGTTCGGCGCTACACATCCCGCTCGAGGATCATGGCCGACGCCTGGGCGCCCGCTGCACAGATGCTCACGAGCCCGTATCTGGCGTTACGACGCTTCATCTCGTTGGCCAACGTCGTGACGATCCGGGCTCCCGTGGCGGCAAACGGATGGCCGACCGCAATGGAGCTTCCGAGCTTGTTCAGCTTGTCCCGATCGACGGCTCCGATCGCCGGCTCCTTCCACCCCTGCTCCCACGCGCGCAGGTTGCACGCGACCTGTCCGCCGAACGCTTCGTGCATCTCGATCATGTCCAGATCGGAGAGGGTGAGGCCGGTGCGCTGAAGGAGCCGTGGCACCGCGACGCCCGGACCCATGAGCAAGCCGTCCTCAGGGTCGATCGCCGCGTACTCGAAGTCCTTCACGAACGCGAGTGGCTCCCGATCTTCGTGGCGGGCTCGAGCTTCCGACATGAGCAACACCGCGGCCGCGCCGTCCGTCAGTGGACTCGAGTTGCCCGCGGTGAGCGTCCCCGTGGGACTGCGATCGAACACCGGCGACAGCTTGGCCAGCTTCTCCATCGAGGTGTCGGGCCTGATGAACAGGTCGTGATCGAACCCGTCGAGGGGGTGGATCTCGGCCTTCAGACGGCCGTCTTCCGTCGCCCGGTGCGCGTTCAGGTGACTGCGATAGGCGATCTCGTCCTGCTCCTCCCGCGGGATCTTCCACTCCTTGACCATGAGCTCGGTGTGCTCGCCCATCGACAAGCCGGTGGACGGCTCCTGGACGCCGGGAGCATGAGGCTTGAAATCTCCGGGGCGCAGTCGTGCAAAGAGGCGGAGACGCTGCCCGAACGTCTTGGCCGCTGCGGCGTCGAGGAAGATGCGACTCGCCCGTTTGCCGAACAGCAGAGCCGGGTTGGACATCGATTCTACTCCGCCCGCGATCCCGATCTCGGCGCGGCCGGCAACGATCGAGTCAGCGATCGCGGAGATCGCCGACGTCCCCGTGATGCAGTTGTTCGTGAGGGTGAGCGCCTGCACCGCGGGCGGTAGGTTGCTGGAGAAGACGATGTCCCCGGCGAGGTGGGGGATCCGTGCGTCGACGACGGTAATTCCGAACGCCAGCTCCCCGATCGACTGCGGATCGAGGCTCTGCCTAGCCAGCAAGCCGTCCACCGCGTGAACGCCCAGGTCGAGCGCCGAGTACTTCCGGAACACGGTGCCCGCCCTGGCGAACGGCGTGCGCGCGCCGCCCACAACGGCCACCCGAACCGATCTGTCGTGCGTCATGAGGTCTCGCTCCTCTCCGGCGTCACAGTGCTATGACCACAGGGGTCGCGGGCTTGGAGCAGCAGATCAAGACGTAGCCCTCATCAGGGGGGTCGAGAGGCTCGATGACGTACCGACCTCACCCTCCTCGATCCTGGCCACGCAGGTCTGACAGACCCCTGACCGGCAGCTGTAGTCGGGACTCAGGCCGTTCGCTTCGGCCAGGTCCAGGATGCTCTCGAACGACGGGTTCCAGTTCGCGCGCACCCCAGAAGTCGAGAACGTGACCTCCAGATCGGTGCAACATTCGGCGGCCCCGGCGGCGCGCTTCGGCGTGGCGACATTCGCTCGCTCCTTCAAGGCGGACGCGGGTCCGAAGAACTCATAGTGGATCCGCAGTTCGGGGACTCCCCACGACAGCAATCCTTCGAAGAGCGATCGCATGAACCGGGTCGGGCCGCACAGATAGAAATCACACTTGTTGTCCGGTAGAAGACGCTCCAACAGGTCCGCGTCGACCCACCCGGTGTCGTCGTGGTCACGCCCAACGACATCCTCGGCGGACGGCTGGCTGTAGCGGATGTGCGCGTGGATGTGGTCATGTTCCTCGGCGAGGCGCCGCACGGCGTCGCCCAGGGCGTGTTCCCGGCCGCATCGACTCCCGTGAACGAACCACGTCGGCCGCTTAGCGCCGACCGCGACGATGGCATTGAGCATGCTGATCATCGGCGTCTGACCGACGCCCGCACTCACGAGTGCTACGGGGGTCTCACGCTGTGGGTCGAGATAGAAACGTCCGCGTGGCGCCTTCGCCGAAAGTGTGGCACCCACGTCCACGTGATCGTGGAAGTAGTTCGACGATACGCCTGGGTACGCGTTGGGGAGGTCGGGAGGCGCCGGCTCCCGCTTGATGGTCAGGCGATAGTGCTCGGCGCCTGGTCGGTCGGAAAGAGAATACGTTCGGAACACCGGCTCGTATTGGCCTGGGATGTTCAGCCGGAGCGGCAGGAACTGGCCCGGGAGAAACGCGTCCAAAGGCTCTCCGTCCTCCGCGGCGAGGTAGAACGACGTGATGGACTCGCTCTCCGGCACCTTTCCCGTAACGACAAAGGTTCGGTACTTCTCTTTGGACTTGGTCGCGCGCTGCGCGTTGGCCAACCGCTTTTCGAACGATTGCCGCCAGCCCGGTGACAGCGCCTCGATACGCAGCGCCGTTCTCGCGCCTGCCAAGTCGTCCTTGTCGAAATAGAGGAGGTTACTGACCTGACGGACGGTGAGCTCGACTGGATCGAGGCGAATGCGCTCGATGGCGTCGCCGGCCCCGACCTCGCCCTCCTCCAACACGCGGAAATAGAATCCGGGCCGCCCACTCTCGAGAATGCGGCTGTAGAAATTCTCGATGCCGACCTTGATGGCGAGCTTGTAGCACGGCACCCGTGGCTGGGTCACCTGGAACAGCGCTGAGCCGATTCTGAAGACATCGCCGACGTGGACATCTTCCTCCAACATCCCGTCGACGGTGAAGTTCTCACCGAAATGACCGAACTCGAACCCCGACTGACCGAGCTCGTGTTCCCAGTAGGCGTAGTTCTCGAGGGAGTAAACCAACACGGCCCTGAACGGGCCGCCATGGCCGATGAGGTCGGCCTGGCCGTCGCCGTCGATGTTGAGAGTGGCGACCCGTACGCGCCCCTCGACGGCCTCCTTGAAGATTCCGGTTCGGACGGTCTTGCCCTTGTGTGTGATTTCCCGGGGAAGCGAGACGTTCACGGACATGAGCTTCATTCCCGCACCTCCGGAGACCTCGGCACTACAGCTCCTTCGAACGAATCACCACCAGCTTCCTGATCTGCATGTCTTCCATCGTATAGGGGATCCCCCCCACTCCGATACCCGACTCCCTCAGGCCAGCGAACGGCATCCAATCCACGCGGAATGCGGGGTGATCGTTGACCATAACCGCGGAGGCGTCGAGCCGGCGCGAAGCCCGTAGCGCAGTATCGAGATCGCGGGTGAATACTGAGGCCTGGAAAGCGTAAGGAAGCGAGTTCGCCCGGGCGAGCGCGTCATCGATGTCGTCGTACGGGTACACACAGACGACCGGGCCAAAGATCTCGGATGTCGAGACTCGAGCGTCGCCAGGCGGATCGTACAGCACCGTTGGGGCGTAGCACGTCTCGGAAAGGGCTTCGCCGCCGGTGAGGAGCTCGCCACCGCGACCGACTCCTTCGCTCACCCACTCTCCTACGCGCTCCACTTCGGCTGGACGGATGAGGGGCCCTACTTCGGTATCCGGGGAGGTCGGATCGCCGACGTTGAGAGCAGTCGCCGCCTGGGCAAGCCGCTCGGCCAGATCGCGAGCGATGCTCCGGTGGGCGAAGACGCGCTGAACTGAGACGCAGACCTGGCCGGCGTGATAGAATCCACCCTTGCTGATCAGCGGGAGCACGTGGTCGAGGTCGGCGTCCTCGGCCACGAGGACGGGCGCCGCGCCTCCGTGTTCCAAGGCGCAGCGAGTGCCGGGAGCAAGCTTGGAGCGCAACATCCAACCCACACGAGCGCTGCCAATGAAGCTGAAGAAGCCCACCCTTCGATCCGTGGCCAGTGATCCGGCGACGTCCAGATCGGTGGTCATGAGGCCCTGGCACCATTCCTCCGGGAGACCCGCCTCCCGGAGAATTCCCACGAAGCGCATCCCCGACAGGGGTGTGGCCTCTGCCGGTTTGACTATGCACGGACACCCGGTCGCGACAGCCGGCCCGACCTGGTGGACGATAAGATTCAGCGGATGGTTGAAGGCGCTGAAGGCGACCACGACGCCGATGGGCTCGTAGCGGGTGAACGCCAATCGATTGGCCGACGCCGCGTTGAGTCCCATCGGGATCTCTTCGCCGTTCTGAGTGCGCAGGAATTCGACACATTCGTGCACTCCGTCGACCGCCCGATCCACCTCGACACGCGAGTCGATCAGTGGCTTTCCGCCCTCTCGGGCGGCTTCGACCGCTAGCTCCTCTCGTCGCTCCTGCATGATGGCGGCGGCGCCCCTCAGGATCTCGATCCGGCGGGCCGGGCTGAGCCAGGCGTCCCTGTCGCGGAAGAGTCGGTAGGCCGTGTCCAGCGCCTCCTCCACGACCCGCGCTCCTCCGCGCTCTACGGTAGCGATCAGGCTCCGATCGTAGGGCGCATGGACGTCCATGAGGTCGCTGTCCGGTGTCGCGCCCGGAACCATGAGTGGGAACTGCTCAGGCATTCTCGTATCTCCCGTTATTCGGCCGCCCGCGCCGTCCTATATGGGACAGACCAGATCCCCCAGCTTCTCCGTCAACTTCATGTTCTCCGAGTAATCCACAGGGCAGTCGATGATCACGACGGTGTCGTCGGCGATGGCCTGCCTCAGCGTCGGCACCAACTCGTCGGCGCTTTCCACCCGATAGCCCTTGGCCCCGAAGCTCTTCGCGAACATCACGAAGTCGGGATTGTTGAAGTCGATGTGGCTGGGGCGGTCGAAGTGGCGCAGCTGATGCCAATGGATCAGACCGTACTCGCTGTCGTTCCAGATGAGAATGATGATTGGGGTCCCGATACGGAGCGCGGTCTCGATCTCCTGGCAATTCATCAGGAATCCGGCATCGCCCGTGATCGTTACTGCGGTACGGTCCGGGTGGACCAGCTTTGCGGCGATGGCCCCGGGCACGCCGATCCCCATCGAGGCGAAACCGTTCGAGATGATGCAGGTGTTGGGGCGCTCGGCCTCGTAGAGCCGGGCGGTCCACATCTTATGAGCGTCCACGTCGCTGATGACGATGTCCTCCGGCCCGAGCACCTTCCGGAGGTCCCAAAGGATACGCTGCGGTACCATGGGGAACGCGGGGTTCTCCGCGTGCTCGGAGTGCTCCTGAAGGATGAGGTCTCGCAAAGCTCCAAGCTTCGGTTCGTTCTGAGGCTGCGCCACCTCAGCGATCCGCCGCAGTGACTCACCGATGTCGCCGATGACCCCGGCCGCCAGCATGTAGTGCTCATCCACCTCGGCCGGCGTCTCGTCGATGTGTAGGATTTGGGCGTGTTTTTCGGGATGCCACAGATACGGATGGTACTCGACCATGTCGTAGCCTACGCAAATGATCACGTCTGCGCGGTCGAATCCGCAGCTGACGTAGTCGTGGGCTTGCAAGCCCACGGTCCCGAGGCTGAGGGGGTGTGAGAACGGTATCGCGCCCTTGGCCATGAAGGTGGTCGCGACGGGGATCTGCAGCCTCTCGGCGAACGCCTGGAGCTGCGCCGTGCCTCCGGAGCGGATGACGCCGTTCCCTGCCATGACGACCGGGTGCTCCGCGCTCGAGATGATCTCAGCGGCCTGCTCGATCTTGGCCTCAGGGGCCCCGGGGGTCGTGGCCGCCTGCACCTTGAGCGGCTCCTTTCCTTCTACGTCGGAGCCGGCGATGTTTTCGGGAAAGGCGATGAAGCTGACGCCTGGCTTCTCCACGATCGCCTGCTTGAACGCCTTGCGAACCACCTCCGGAATGGTCTCCGGGTCCATGATCTGGGTAATTATATACCCCTTGCACGACAACTGCGGGTCAGTTAGCGTGGGGTATGAATCTGAGAGGTTGGCTTGGCAGGCCATACACTGCGGTGTGTGGTCTCGCAATGTTCACGGGTTTGTTGGTCGATTTTCAGGGTGCGGCCTCCTAAGATGTCCAAGGTCGTGCCTGTTCTTGCGGCGTTCCTCCCTATAATAGCTATAGGTGGAACGACGTTCTTTGGGCTTTGGTCAATAACGTCTATTTGGACGTTCCTTTAGGTCACGGCGCCCTGCTGCGAGGTTTGGAACATACTATCACACTGTGGTTCAATGCCGTGATGCCGCCAGGTTCGCGATGGAATGTTCCACGCACAGTGCAGAACTGTATGCTGACTTGCGGCAACTTTCCGAAATATTGGGAAGGTTGGGCATAGAGTGTCCATCCGTATTCCCAGATGACCAGAAATATTCAAGCATATGGTTCGCCTTTCTGACTGAATTGAGCTCACTGGCTTTCCATGGAGATTTGACCAAAGCGCGCAGGCTAAAAAAGTTGATGTCCCTGTGAACAGACAGATGTTACGCGGCGGCTGTCAGCTCGCGGTACCGGAGGGCCTGGCCGTCCAGGAGACGGATCAGGACGGCCTCGAAGATGTAGGGGTTGTTCCGGTGGTTGATCCTGAACTCGACTTCGGACAGGTAGGCGTCCAGGTGCTTGGCGCTGACCTGGTGCCATGCTCCGACGATGGAGCGCTTGAGAAGGCTCCAGACACCCTCTACGCTGTTCGTGTGGACATCTCCGACCACCCACTCCTCTTCGGAGTGTTTGACCGTCTCATGGCGCGTGTCGTGATCGGCGATCCCGAGGTAGGACTTAAGCTCGTCGGTGTAGATGGCCTCGGTGTCGGACCGCGTGTTCCTGGCGATGAAGGCGTGGAGCGTGGCCCGCTTGATGTTGGGGACCACCTCGATACGCACCTCGCCGCCACGCTGGACGGCTCCGGCGACCCACGTCTTGCCGACGCGGTTGCCGGTACCGACGCCGCGCCTCTTGCCGCCGACCAGGGTCTCGTCCACCTCGACCACGCCGAACAGGGTCGGCCCGCCCGAGAGATTGCCCCGCATGGCCGACCGGATACGATGGCACAGGTGCCACGCGGTCTTGTAGGTGACGCCGATCGTCCGCTTGATCTGGTTCGCGCTGATGCTCTTCTTCGACTCGCAGACCAGGTAGATCGTTACGAACCACTTCCAGAGCGGAAGGTTCGTGTTGTCGAAGATGGTTCCCGAAGTAACGCTGAAGCGGTAGCGGCACCCGTTGCAGTCGAACTGGTCGCGGGTGCTGATCTCCGAGACGGACATGTCGCCGCAGCGCGGGCAAGCAACCGCCCCCGACCAGCGCAGCTTCTCAAGGTATTCGCGGCAAGTCTCTTCGTCGCGGAACTTTTCGATCAACGAAATCAGATTGATTCTGGAGGTGTCAACCATGGGTCATACCCGGCGTAAAGAGGACAAGCTACCGAAGGACGTAAGGCACCTAACGGGCGACCAGGTGATGGAGAAGTTGTTCTCTAAGAAAGTGGCTAAAGAACTGAAGAAGGTCGCCCATGAGAAGGGCCGGAAAGCGAAGTGAATATCCATACACTGAATCTAATACAACCGGCCCTGCCGTGCAAGGGGTATATAATTACCGAACGGTGGCGTCTCCGACCCTGAAGACGTCGCCAATGCGCACCACCTCGTCTGTCAGGCCCTCGACGGTGAGGTTCTCTCCAAAGTTGCCGTAACGGAGATCGTCGCGCCGCAGCTCTTGCTTCCAGTACTCGTAGTAGTCGCCTGAATAGACATAGACCGCTTTATCCCGGCCGCCGTGCACGCTGAGGTCGGCCTGCCGATCCTCATCCAGGTTGAGCTCGCGCATCATCAGCGGCCCAGCCACGGGATCCTTGAAGATGCCTGTCTCGACTCTTCCGCCTCTGTACTCGACGACCTTCGGGAGCGAGACGTTCACTGATAGGATGCTCATAGTCGAGGCGCTCGGGTCCTATGGCTCCCGGTGCTACAGTTGTTGACAGTATTCTACGACGTTCTCCAGCGTCCTCCAAGGAGCACCCCCGTGAAGAAACCATCAGTGTCCGAATACATCGTTTCCGCTCTCGCGCAAGCCGGCGTGCAGCGGGTGTACGGAATCGTTGGTGATTCACTCAACGGAGTCACCGAAGCCGTGCGCCGCCATCCCGATGTGGATTGGGTGTCCGTCCGACACGAGGAAACCGGCGCGTTCGCCGCCGCGGCCGAAGCTCAGCTGACCGGTCGGTTGGCCGTATGCGCCGGGAGCAGCGGGCCCGGGTGTATTCACCTCGTCAACGGCCTGTACGATGCGCAGCGCAGCCTGGCGCCAGTATTGGCGCTGGCGGGCCACATCCCCTCCACCGAGATCGGGACCGGATTCTTCCAAGAGTCCCATCCCGACCGGCTCTTCGTCGACTGCAGTCATTATAGTGAGCTGATCTCCTCCCCCAGGCAGATGCCCCGCACGCTTCAGATTGCCATGCAGACCGCAATCAGCCGGCGCGGGGTCGCCGTGGTCGTGCTGCCGGGGGATATCGCCCTGGCCCAGATGACTGACATGGATCTGGCGCACCCCATCGCCGGGGACTGTTCGCGCAGCCAGCCGTGTGACGACACCCTGGCCGAGCTCGCCGCGCTGTTGAGCGGCAAGGCCAGGGTTACGATCCTCGCTGGCGCGGGGTGCGCGGGCGCCCACGGTCAGCTCCTCGAGGTAGCCGCCACTCTCAAGGCTCCGATCGTGCACGCGCTCCGGGGCAAGGAGCACGTCGCCTACGACAATCCATACGACGTAGGAATGACGGGCCTGATTGGTCTCTCCCCCGGCTACAAGGCGCTGGAAAGTTGCGATGTGCTCCTCATGCTGGGCACGGATTTCCCCTACGCCGACTGGTATCCCAAGGGAAAGACCATCATCCAGGTCGACATCGACGGGCAGCGCCTGGGACGCCGCTGCGGCCTGACCCTGGGAGTCCAAGCCGATGTAAAGGAGACGCTGGCGGCTCTCCTGCCTCTGCTGGCAAAGAAGGAAGACTCAGGCCATCTGGATCAGGCGGTCGAGCAACACGTGTCCGCACGCAAACGCCTGGACGAGCACGTACGGAAATCGACGGAGGACAAGCCGATCCACCCCGAGTACCTGACGAGCATCGTGAGCGAGCTGGCCAGCCCCGACGCGGTGTTCACGGCGGATGTCGGGATGTGCACGGTCTGGGCGGCGCGGTATCTGGAGATGACCAGAGAGCGCCGTCTTCTGGGCTCCTTTACCCACGGCTCGATGGCCAACGCCCTTCCCCAGGCGATCGGAGCTCAGCTCTGCTATCCCGATCGCCAGGTGATCTCACTCTCGGGAGACGGCGGTTTCACCATGCTGTTGGGGGATTTCATCACGCTGGTGCAGGCGGGGCTTCCGGTGAAGGTGGTGGTCTACAACAACAGCTCGCTCGCGATGGTCAAGCTCGAGCAGAACGTGGCTGGGCTCCCTGATTTCGGGACGCAGCTGGAGAATCCGAATTTCGCCAAGGTCGCCGAGGCGATGGGCGCGCGAGGAATCCGCGTGGAGGATCCAGGAGAACTCAGATCGGCGGTGGCGTCCGCGCTCGAGACGAACGGCCCGGTGCTGGTGGATGTGCTCACGAATCCCGGGGAGCTCTCGATGCCTCCCAAGACGACGCTGAAGCAGGTCCAGGGATACAGTCTGTACTTGATCAAGGAGATTCTGGGCGGGCGCGGCGGCGGTGCGATCGAGTCGCTTCGAAGCAGCCGGCGGTAGCGCATTGCGCGGAGGCCTCGTCACGGCGTTTGAGTCATCTTGCCCCGACGGCGACGAGAAGTTTTGATATCCCTCTCCAACCCTGGCCCTGGGCTTCATCCGAACAGCGAGGACGTAGCCACGAAACATCGCTCCCTGTATGTCGTTCTAGGCGTGGCGGCGCTGGTCGCGTCTGGGCTAGATCCCGCGCGCGCGCAGGACCGCGTGGCCGTGAGCATCGGCGTCGTGGTCGACGGGCCGTGGGAACGAAACGACGAGATTCTAGATCGCTTCCAGCAGGAAATCACCGCGCTCCTTTCCGGCGATTTCGACGTACGGTTTCCGATCCAGGCACAGGTCGATGGCGGCTGGACGACGGAGGGCGTACGGAACGCGCTCGACCGGTTGCTGGGAGATCAGGAGGTGGACCTCGTCCTCACCATCGGTGTGCTCGGTTCCGTGGATGCGGGACGCCGCACGGTGCTTCCGAAACCCGTCATCGCTCCCTTCATCTGGGACTCGGATCTACAGGCCATTCCCCGCACGGACAGCGGCACGAGTGGCGTCGCCAACTTGAGCTATGTCGAGCATCCCGCGGCTTTTTCGCGGGACCTCCAGCTCTTCCGAGAGGTCGTGCCGTTTCAGAGGCTCGGTGTCTTGCGTGGTGAAGCGTATGTGGGTGGCGCTCCGGAGCTGTGGATCGGGCTGGAGCGGATGGCCACCGCTCTTGGCGTCGAGCTGGTGTCGATCCCAGTGGGTGGCTCGGCCGATTCGGCCATCGCCGCAGTGCCGCCGGACGTGGAGGCGGTGTACCTCTACCCGTTGACCCAGCTGCGGCCGGGCGAGTTCGACCTGCTGGTCGAACGCCTCATCGAGCGGCGGCTGCCGAGCTTCTCGTTCTTGGGCGTCGAGGAGGTGGAGCGAGGCATCCTTGTCGGCCTCAATCCCGAGACGTTCTGGGTCCGACTGGCGCGGAGAGTCGCTTTGAACGCGCAACAAATCCTTCTCGGCGCAGACGCGGGCACCCTCTCGGTGGCCATCTCATACGGCGAGTGGCTGACGCTGAACATGGGGACCGCGCGCGCCATCGGCGTTTCGCCGTCGTGGCAGGTAGTCACCGAAGCGGAAGCGATCAACGATGTCCCGGAAGAGGGGCGCCGGCTGACGCTCGCCGATGCCGTGCGCGAGGCGCTGGACGCCAACCTGGACTTGACGGTCGAGGACCACCTAGTGGCGGCCGGGTCGAAGAACGTCGGGCTGGCCCGTTCTCAACTCTTGCCACAGCTCGACGTGTCGGCGCTCGCCGCGGTCATCGACGCGGACCGGGCTGAGGCAAGCGTCGGTCGCCAGCCACAGCGGACCCTCATTGGCGGCGTCACCGCGACGCAGCTGCTGTTCTCTGAGCCCGCGTGGGCGAATATGGCCATTCAAGATCGCGTGCAGGTCTCCCGGGAAGCCCAACGGGACGTGCTCCGGCTCGACGTCATCTGGAATGCGGCGACGGCGTACCTGAACGTGCTGCGCGCCCGCAAATTCGAGCAGATCCAACGGGAGAACCTGCGGCTCACGCGCGCGAATCTCGAGCGGGCTCGAGTCCGCCGGGTCATCGGCGCGGCGAGCTTCGCCGAAGAGTTCCGTTGGGAGACCGAGATCGCACGGGGGCGCAGCGCGTCGATACGAGCCAACTCCCAACGGAACATCGCGGAGATCGCGTTGAACCGCGTGCGGCACCGCCCGCTCGAGGAGTCGTTCTTGATTGAGGAAGTGGGGCTCGACGACCCCTCCTTGCTCACGGGTGACGCACGGTTCTTCGACTACTTTACCGATCGGGCCACCTTCCGGGTCTTTCGCACTTTCATGACCCGTGAAGCGGTTGCCTCGTCACCCGAACTGCAGGGCCTCGCGGCGGCCATCGACGCACAGCGCCGCGTGTATCGTTCCACGTCCAACAGCTTCTGGGCGCCCACGGTGGCGCTTCAAGCCGACTTGACGGGCCGCCTGGCGGAGGGAGGAGCCGGTACGAACTTCAGCCCGCAGCTACCGCCGGGGACACCCGATCTCTCGGGATTGTTTCCCCAAGCCAACGACGTGAGTCTGAGCCTGGGACTCAATGTGTCGATACCCGTTTTCTTGGGCGGCGCGCGTTTCTTGGAGCGCACGCAGAGTCTCGAGGAAGTTGCCCGACTCGAAGCACAACAGTTGGCCGTGAGCGAACGCATCGAGCAGCGGGTTCGTACCGCGCTGCATGTTGCGGGCTCGAGCTATGCGAGTATCGGGCTAGCCCGTGAGGGCGCTGACGCCGCGGGGAGCAACCTGGATCTGGTGAGTGACTCGTACTCGCAGGGCCTCGTTTCGATCATCGACCTCATCAATGCTCAAAACGCCGCGCTGGTCGCCGACCTCAGCGCCGCCACGGCGGTATACGACTTCCTCGTTGATTGGGTCGAAGTGGAGCGCGCGATCGGGCGTTTCAGTCTGTTCATGACCGCTGACGGGCGGAACGATTTCTTCGATCGGCTGGAAGCATTTGTCGCTGTAGGCGGCGGCGACGCGGCGCAACGTTGACCACGGACTGATCGGGTAAAGCCATGAGACTACCAGACGATTTGTTTCGAACTTGTGGGACCGCCTCCGCGGTGCTGCTCGTGGCCTGCGGCGGCGGCGAACCGACCACCGAGGTCCTTCGTCCCGTACGGTACGCCCAGGTCTTCGCGACTGGCGGGATTCTAGAACGCACGTTTTCCGGCGCCGCACATGCCCGTGTGGAGTCGCGTTTGAGCTTTCGAGTGGCTGGAGCGATTCAGCAGATCCCCGTGGACGTTGGCGATGCGGTGCGGATAGGACAGCTCATCGGTGAGCTCGATCCGGAGGACTATCGGCTTCAGCTCCAGGAGGCGGAAGTCGCCGTCGCACGCGCGCGCGGAGGCGCGCAACGCCGAGGCCAATCTGGTGCGGATTCGAGAGCTCTACGAGAGCAGCAACGCGTCCGAGAACGATCTGGACGCCGCGCTTTCGGCGTCCCAAACGGCGGCCGCCCAGGTGCAGGCTGCCGTGAACCGGCGCGACGCGGCGCGGCTGCAGTTGAGCTACACCCGGCTCAGCGCCCCCGCACCGGGTCGTATCTCCTCGGTCGACGTCGAGGTCAATGAAAATATCCGTGTCGGGCAGACCGTGGCGGTGCTCACGTCGGCATCGGAGCTGGAGGTGGAAGTCGCCTTCCCGGAGGCGCTCATCTCGCGCGTACGGGAGGGCCACCGCGTCACCGTCACCTTCGATGCGCTGCCGGACAGTTCATTTGCGGCCGCCGTGACCGAAGTTGGCGTTACCGCCGGTGGGTTGGCCACCACGTTCCCTGTCACCGTTCGACTCCAGCGCACGGTGGAGGGGCTTCGACCGGGGATGGCAGCGGAGGTGGCGTTCCGATTCGAATCTAGCGACCGACGGGAGCGGGTGATCGTGCCGTTGGTGGCGGTCGGGGAGGATCGAAATGGCCGCTTCGTTTTCGTGGTGCAACGTGTCGACTCCATCACGGGTGTCGTGTTGCGGCGGCCGGTGACTGTGGGTGAGCTCACGACGGACGAGGGCTTCGAGATTCTCGAGGGACTCGTCGATGAGGAACTCGTAGTGACGGCCGGCATCAGCCGCATCGCGGACAGCATGCGCGTCAGGCTGCCGCGCCCCACAGGACCGGGATCATGAACGTCACCCGGGCTGCCATCGAGCAGAACCGCGTCACGACCGCGCTGCTAATCCTGCTGTTGGTCAGCGGCGTCATCACCTACATGAACATGCCGCGTGCGGAGGATCCGGGTTTCGTCGTCCGCACGGCGGTCGTCATGACGTTCTTTCCCGGCGCCAGCCCGGAACGCGTCGAGCTGCTGGTCACGGATAAGATAGAAAAGGTGGTTCAGGAGATTCCCGAGCTGGACTACGTCACGTCCCAATCGACGACCGGCACGTCGATCGTGTGGGCGGAGATCCAACCTCGCTACAAAGAGATGCGTCCGATCTGGGACGACCTCAGGCGCAAAGTGGAAAAGGTGGCTCCCGATCTGCCGGAGGGGATCATCGGCCCGATCGTGAACGATGAGTTTGGTGACGTCTTCGGCACCATCATCGCACTCACGGGCGATGGCGATGACTACTCCTACACCGAGCTCAAGGACGTCGCCGACGATGTACGCGACGAGCTCCTCCGTATCGACGAAGTGGCCAAGGTCGAGATCTACGGTGCGCAGGAGGAGCGCGTGTTCGTCGAATACAACAACGCGCGATTGGCGGAGGTGGGCATCTCGCCGTTTCAGCTACAGGCGATTCTCGAATCCCGCAACATCATCATCCCGGGTGGCGCCATCACGACCAGCGCAGAGCGGATTGCGCTGGAGCCGTCCGGTAATTTCGAAAGCGTGGACGACCTCCGGAGGAGTGTCATTCACCTGCCGGGAAGCAACGACGTCATCGCCCTGCAGGACATCGCCACGGTGCGCCGCGGATATGTGGATCCACCGCAAACCATGACGAGGGCGTCCGGCATCCCGGCGCTGGCGCTGGCGATCTCGCTGCGGGAAGGCGGCAACATCATCTCGCTGGGTGAACAGTTCGTGCCGGTGTACGAGCGTGTGAAAGCGTCGTACCCCATCGGGATCGAGTTCGACCTCGTCGCCTACCAACCGGACGTCGTCGACAAGAAGATCAACGATTTTGTACGGAACCTGCTCCAGGCCATCGGCGTGATCATTCTGGTCATCCTGATCACGTTGGGTATTCGTACCGGTCTCGTCGTCTCGACGCTGATCCCAATGGCGATCCTGACCTCGCTCCTGATTATGCCGCTGTTCAACGTCGGGCTTCACCAAATGTCGCTAGCGGCGTTGATCATCGCCCTGGGCATCATGGTGGATAACGCCATCGTAATGTCCGAGTCGATCATGGTGCGCCTGGCCGAGGGTCGGGATCGTCTCGAGGCGGTCGTGGAGTCTGCCACGGAGCTCCGGATCCCGCTGCTTACCGCGTCGCTCACGACGGCTGCCGCGTTTCTGCCGATGTATCTCGCCGAATCGACGGCCGGGGAGTACATGGGCTCGATCTTCATCGTCATCACGATCACGCTGCTCAGTTCATGGGTGCTCTCTCTGACGATGATTCCGATGTTCAGCTTCCTGTTCCTCAAGGTGAAGAAGGCGGAATCCGCAGACCGATACGAATCGGGTCTACCGGCGATACCGACGGTTGCTCGTGGCGGTGCTCAGGCACCGCGCGCGGAGTCTTGCCGGAACGGTGGGTTTGTTCGCCCTGGCGATGTTCATGTTTGGCTTCGTGCCGAATATCTTTTTCCCCCCGTCCGACCGTCTGATGGTTCAGGGAGAGATCAAGCTTCCCGTGGGAACGCCCATCGAGCACACCCAAGAGGTGGCGATGGAGGTGGAGCGCTTCATCCAGGATTCCCTCACCGTGACGGCGGACCGCCCGGCCGGCGTTACCAACTGGGCCACGTTCGTGGGCGAAGGCGCGCCCAGGTACACATGCTCCCGTACAATCGCGAGCTAGCCAGTCCCGAGTACGCGTTCATGATGATCAACCTGAATGCGCTTTCGGCCATCCCGACGACGATCTCGCGTCTGGAGCAGTTTGCGCTGCGGACGCTGCCGGATGCGATAACGAAGTTCGCCGCCCCACCCCTTGGCCCGCCCGTGAACTCGCCCATCGAGGTTCGGATCTCGGGCCGAGATACGGATGTGCTCTTCGAGCTCGTGGATCAGGTCAAAGCGCAACTGGCTCGCGTCAACGGCGCCCGAAACATCACGGACGACTGGGGACAGCGCACGAAGAAGCTCCTGGTAAAGGTCAACGAACCGCGTGCGCGGCGCGCGGGTGTCTCGAGTCGTGACGTCGCCGTGTCCCTACAGACGGCGTTTTCCGGATTCCCCACCACCCAGTACCGGGAGGATGACAAGATCATACCGGTCACCATGCGCTCGGTGGAAGCAGATCGTAACGATCTGGGGAAGATCGAGAGTCTGAACATCTACGCCCAAGCGACCGGCCGGACCGTGCCCCTAAAGCAGGTGGCGGACGTCGAGGTGGTGTGGCAACCGTCCAAGGTCAAGCGGCGGGATCGTTTCAGGACGGTGGCGGTGCTGGCGGACGTAGAGCGAGGCGTAACCGCCGCTGAGGTGAACGCGCAGCTCGTTCCGTGGCTCCAGGACGAGAGTGCGGAGTGGGCTCTGGGGTACCGCTACGAGATTGGCGGTGAAGCGGAAGAAGCCCGCACCTCGCAGGCGTCGATCAATGTTAAGATGCCCATCATGATGCTCATCATCGTGCTCCTGCTTGTCGCCCAGTTCAACTCATTCCGACGACCGTTGATCATCCTCCTCACGATTCCGCTCGGACTGATCGGCGTGGTATTCGGATTGCTCGTGACCCGCTCGTACTTCGGCTTCATGACCCTGCTTGGGGTCTTTGCGCTTGCAGGCATCGTGATCAACAACGCCATAGTGCTCATCGATCGGATTCGGATCGAGATCGACGAACACGGCCTCGATCCCGCACGCGCCGTAATCGAAGCGGCGCAACGCCGGCTGCGACCGATTCTGCTGACGACGGCGACGACCGTGGCGGGATTGCTTCCCCTCTGGTACGGAGGTGGACCCATGTGGAAGCCCATGGCCATCGCGATCATCTTCGGACTCCTGTTCGCCACCGTGCTGACGTTGGGCTTCGTGCCGCTGCTCTATTCTCTCTTCTTCCGCGTGAGCTTCAAGGGATTCGTGTACGATGCGGTGGGGGCGTCGGATGCACGTTGACGTGAGACGGTCGCGGGGGAGGTCTAGGTCCCTTGGCGACGATCGCGAGTTACAGTGCAACGGAGTTTCGTGAGCTAGGAAGGAGTCAATCGCATGGTCGACGACAAGGAAATCTCTGCGACGTTCCCGTTCGAGTCCAGGTTCATCGAGGTGGAGGGATCGAAGATCCACTACGTCGAGGAGGGGACTGGCGACCCGATCCTCTTCCTCCACGGCAACCCGACATCGTCCTACCTCTGGCGAAATATCATCCCGTACGCGGCCGAGATGGGCCGGGCGATCGCTCCGGACTTGATCGGCATGGGGAAGTCCGACAAGCCGGACATCGAGTACCGCTTCTTTGACCACGTGCGGTACATAGCAGGGTTCATAGACGCCCTCGGCCTCCAGAACATCACCCTCGTAATACATGATTGGGGCTCCGCGATCGGCCTCCACTACGCCATGCGAAACGAGTCCAACATTAAAGGGATTGCAATGATGGAGGCGATCCTGATATCCGTCCCAAGCTGGGACGCGTTTTCACCGGATTTCCAGAAGATGTTCAAAGGCTTCCGAACGCCCGAGGTCGGCTGGGACATGGTCGTCAATCAGAACATGTTCGTCGAGGGTGTCCTTCCCAACGCGATCGTCCGGGATCTGACTGAAGAGGAGATGAACGTCTACCGGGCGCCGTTCACGGACCCCGAGAGCAGGAAGCCTTTGTGGCGCTGGCCGAACGAACTGCCCATCGAGGGTGAGCCGGCCGATGTCGTCGAAGCGGTTGACGCCTACGGCGCTAAGCTTCAGCAATCAGACCTGCCGAAACTCCTCTTCCATGCCACCCCTGGGGCGCTCTTGCCGCCACCGATGGTGGACTGGAGCAAAGAGCACTTCTCCAACTTGAAGACGGTCGACATCGGCCAGGGCATCCACTTCTTGCAGGAAGATAACCCGCACCTGATCGGCCGGGAGCTAGCCGGCTGGTATCAGGGGCTCACCACGCCTTCCACGAAGATGCGAAGCCAGGGGATCTGACGGTCACTTCCCCACCCGCTCATCCGCCCTGCGGCTGTTGACTTCCTGACCTTCGGCTGCGGAGCATGAGGGTCATGCTCTGCGTGGCTCTCTCTGGTCCTCCGTGCTCTCACGGGTATGACTCGATCCCGACCTACTTGGCCGTTGAGATACGACTGTCGGAGCAAGCGTCTTCCTGACTCCGCACCGTGGTTGCCACCTTTGCGCCAAGTGCCTTAGCGACCTGCACCTGCATGCTTCCGGCGCCACCCGCACCGGCGTGGACGAGCACCGTGTCGCCCGACTTCACGCCGCCTACGGTCTTTACCGACCGTACCGCGGTCGCCAAAACCACGGGCAGTGTGGCCACGAGCTCCGGCGCTAGTCCGGTCTCGTCCTTTACCGTGAACTCGGCCGGAAACTCGACGTACTGGGCGTACGTGCCCGGCCGCCCGAGCCCGGGGACCGTGAAGCTGACGGCGGTCCCGGCCGGCTGGATGCCCCACTCGGCCTCATCGAGTGGGTAGCCAGGCACCGGAATGACCGCGTCGCCGATCTCGAAACCGTTGACGCCGGCGCCAATAGCTGCCACTTCACCCGCGGCATCGGAGCCCAGGATGTGTGGCCACGGAAGCTCCGGGGCGATCTCTCCTTGTCGGATGTAGTGATCGAACCGATTCAGGCCGGCGGCGTTCACCTTGATGAGCAGATGATCAGGCTGCGGCTCCGTGAGGGGCACTTCCGTGAGCTCGAGCGCGTCGGGCCCACCGAACCCCCGGATGACGGCTGCCGTCATCACACCGGCCGTCGACTGCTCCGTTCCCTGCACCGTGTCGCTCTTCGTTATCGTTGCCATCGTTCTGTCTCCTTTTCGTGTGGCGAGAGGTCCTTGTGCCTCTCCGTCGCTCAATCGCAAGGGAAGGCACGGGTCGTGCCAAGCGCGGCAGCGCCGTAAATCGTTGGCAGAAAAAACGTTGCGGATTTCAGACTGATCATGAAAGTTCGTGGTATCACGAACTATCGTTGATATTGTCACGAGTTATCGTGATTCTTGTGGGGAGCGGCGATGGGATGCTTCAGAGGCGATGTTCACGCGGTCTCGGAGGAGGTTGAATGCCCGAAGAAGGTCTGACCCCGGATCTGATCAACGAGCTCGAGCAGTACCGGCGGATACTCAACAACATCCCGGCGGAGATCGGCGTTCTCGACACCGACGGGCGGTACCTCTTCAACACGCCGTCCGGAATTCGCGACCCCGGCGTTCGAGAGTGGATGCTCGGCAAGACGAACCACGAGTGGGTGCGAGAGCGGGGTCATCCGATCGAGATCGCGGATAGGCGACAGTCGGCCGTCGATCACTGCGTGGCGGAGAAGGAGTCGGTGACGTTCGAGGAGATCTGGACCGACCGACACGGTCGCCGGCTCCACTACGTCCGCACGTTCAGTCCCGTCGAAGACGAAGCGGGGACGGTCACGCACGTGCTCGGATACGGCCAGGAGATCACGCAGCTCAAGAAAGCAGAGGAGGAGCTAAGGACCGCACTGGCCGAGGTCGAGGCGCTCAGAGACCGACTCCACCATGAGAATCAGTATCTCCGCGAGGAGCTCCAGGCCGAGTACAACTTCGAGGAGATGGTGGGCGAGTCCCCTGCGATGGCAAACGTGCGTGCCGCGATCGAGACCGTGGCGCCGACGGACGCCAATGTCGTGATCAGCGGGGAAACGGGGACCGGTAAAGAAGTCGTTACTCGGGCGATCCACGCACTCAGCAGCCGACGTGACAAGCCGCTCATCAAGGTGAACTGCGCGTCCATCCCGCGCGAATTGTTCGAGAGTGAGTTCTTCGGTCATGTGAGGGGTGCGTTCACCGGAGCGATCAAGGATCGTGTCGGCCGGTTCCAGCTCGCCGATGAGGGAACCTTGTTCCTCGACGAGATTGGCGAGATCCCCCTCGAGATACAGGGCAAGCTGCTCCGCGTTCTACAAGAAGGTGACTTCGAGCGGGTCGGCGAGGCCAAGACACGCAGAGCCGACGTCCGGATCATCGCCGCCACCAATCGAAATCTCAAAGAGGAGGTCGAGGGTGGCCGTTTCCGCCAGGACCTCTACTATCGGCTCAATGTCTTTCCCATCGATGTGCCGCCTCTCCGTCATCGCGGAGACGACACGCAGCTCCTCGCGACTCATTACCTCGAACGAGCCGTGCGGAAGCTCAGCCGAGGACCGCGGTCGCTCACGATCGCCGAAGCGTCGCAGCTTCTGTCCTACGATTGGCCGGGCAACGTGCGGGAGTTACAGAACGTGATCGAGCGGGCTGTGATCACGAATCGTGGCGGACCGCTGAGCTTCGATCTTCCTTCGTCGGAGGGAGGTGGGCCCTCCGCGCCCGGGAGCGCAGTGGATGCCGAGGTCGGCGTGGTGTCCGACGCCAAGATGCGACGACGGGAGCACGACAACGTGCTGCGCGCCCTCGAGAGAACGAACTGGCGGGTCTACGGATCCGAGGGTGCCGCGGCGTTGCTTGGGCTCAAGGCCACCACACTGGCGTCGCGGATCAAGAAGCTGGGACTCGACCGCCGATGACGGCGCGCCACCGGGTTAGTGCTCGAAGAGAGCCGGCGCTGGGATCAGCCCGCCAGCGACCTGGCCCGCTCGTTCAGCGCCTTCCGGACGTGGGTCACTGTCGCCGGCGGGACCGCGGACTCCTGGGCGAAGCGCTCCCAATCGGCCACGGCGGAGCGTGTCTGATCTAGGATGCGCTCCGGCTTCTTCACGTCGAAATCCCGGGCGACCGCGAGCAGGTCGGACTCGAGGATGCCCGCGGTCTTGTCACGCACGCGCATCTGGTGCTCCGACGTCCAGTCCACGCCCCGAGCGAAGGTGACGTCGTACGCCGGAGCCAGCGCCCACTCCCCGTCGGGTCGCATATGGAAGGACAGGTTCTTCACGTGATCGTCCTGGTTGACGGCGATCACGTTGAAGACCATCCGGCGGTACGCCTGCTCGAGTGGGCCGTAGGTCATCCCGAGCCTGAAGACGGTGCGTAAGTACTCCTCGTACGAGCTCGCCCCCCGGTCGTTGTAGTCGACGTGGATCAGCCCCCCGAAGGTGTGCTGGTGGACGCGTGCTCCGTTCTCGATGTCGAAGCGGCGGATTAGGAGGTGCGCATACCCCTCGTGCTCCAGCACGGTGACGTGCGTGGTCTCGAGACCGGCTGCCCGGGCCATCTCCGAGTACGCGGCCTCGACGCGGTTGAAGGGCAGGGGCGCTCCCAGCCGGTCCGGCGTCACGCCGTCACCCACGCCATCGAACTTGAGAATGCAGGGGATGTCGCCCGGCCCGGCCGGAGCGTTCGAGGACCGGATGGAACAGTCCCTGGGGTCGTAGAGGACGACGGCCTTGGGTCGCATGCCTCCGGCCGAAGAGCCGATGCGGTAGATCTCGGGGATGGCCACCTCGGGCTCGCCCTGGACGATGCGCCGCGCGTCGCGGACGAGGGCGGCGACCTCGAGTGACTCCAGCTCCGCCTCTCGGGTCGGGATGTCCTCGGCGGGGTGGAAGGTGAGCGCGCCCAGGGCCCGCTCCCCAACGTACAGCAGTCGTTGAACGGGACTGAGCGCCCGGTCCGACTCGCCCCGCGCCTCGAAGTATGCCCGGATAACCTTGTTGCCGAATGCGTCCGGGAGCGAATCGGCGAGGACACCGGGGAGGCCCCGGAAGGCGGGGCGCCTGAGGAGCTCGTCGAAGCTGAGGGGACCCTCCCGAGACGTGGGGAGGTGGATGGGAGAGATGTCCAGCCCGCTACGCCGGAACGCGTCGGCGTACTCGAAGAGGATGCGGCCGTTGTCGAGCTCCACCACCGCACCCACGGTCTCGTCCCAGAGGCGCACCTCGGCGTCGGCGAGGACGGAGGCCACGCTACTTCGCTCGCCGTTCTTCGAGGACGGCTATGGGGGAGATCTCGGGCTTGGGGATGAAGCTCTCCAGGGCCGCGAGGCGGCCGTAGACACGGAGGAGCCGGACGACCGTCAGGAGCGTCGGGTTCTGCCCTCGCTCCGCCCGGTACAGGGTGTGTCGAGACAGCGCGGCCTGCTCGGCCGCTTCCACCATCGTCAGGCGCCGGGATTCGCGCAGCGCCTCGAGGCGACGCCCGATCTCCTGCATCAGCTCTCGATCGGTGGCGGAAGTGTAACTTAAATGGCTTATTCCGGCCCCCTCAGGGCGATTCGTACCGTAAAAGTCCCATCACAAGGATATGGGATCTCAGGGCCGAAGCGCAAGGGTGTGTACCTTTAAAGTCTCGAATATACCAAAGGATAGGTGTTTGGGACTTTTGGTATGCAGTGCGAACGCGCTGGCCCGGGGGCCCTCGCCGAGGGGCAGTACCGCGTCGGCCCCCTCACCAGGGCAGCTGCCGATCGCACGAGGCACTGTGCCCCTGTCCCGGCCCGAGAGGGCGGGCACGTGCAAGGTGTTGTTCATAATCACCTTGCGCCCCACTTTCACGATGATGCGCTCGCTGGCACCATTTGTGCCCTTCCGCCAGCCAGAGCACGGAGGCGGCTGGGGGACAGGCATGGACGCCAACGAAGCCTAGTCATCCACCTCTCGGAGGAACGGACCGATGTCCAGCCAAGAGCACCTCGTGTCTGCCACCCAGCCCCGACCTGGCGGTGTCAAGGTACTCCGAACCCGGGTAGCACCGGCTCTCTTGGCGTGGGGGATTCTGCCCCGGGCCTGGGAGCTCAGGTAGATCCGCCGCCACTGCCTACCCAAGAAGCGGTCACGGTGGTTCCCGGAGCCCACTACCAAGCGGGGGGCCTGTTCACATCGATGATGGGGCAAGGGTATCGCCGGCTGTGGACCACCCCCATCAGGGTGCCCGTCGCCGACCTCGGGAGCCTGGGCGGCGGTGGGCTGACGCCCTTCCGCCTCGGGGGGGGAAGGACCACTCAAACCCTCCACCTTCGTGGCGCGGATGGCCGGCGCTACGTGCTGCGCTCCGTGGACAAGTCGCCGCAGGCACTGGCCGAGGAATTCCAGGACACACCCGTCGAGGGCATCATCCAAGACCAGATGAGCTCGTTCCACCCCTCGGGAGCCATCGTTGTGGCCAGACTGCTCGAGGCGGTGGGCGTGCTCCACCCTGAGCCGCGGTTGGTCGTCCTTCCGGATGACCCTCGACTCGCCGAGTTCAGGAGTCAGTTCGCCGGCATGCTCGCGCTCTTCGAAGAGCGACCCGATGACCTCCCCGAGGGGCAAGCCGGCTTTGCGGGCTCTCGCCGGATCGTCCAGACGGACGACCTCTTAGACGAGCTCGAGGAGGACCCCCGGAACCGCGTGGAGCTCCGAGAGCTGCTCAAGTCCCGGTTAGTGGACCTTCTCGTGGGGGATCGCGATCGCAGCGTAAACAACCATCTCTGGGCCCGCTTCCCCGACACGGACGGCGGCTACGTTTGGCGCCCGATCCCTCGTGACCGGGATCAGGCCTTCGTCCAGTTTGACGGATTCCTGAAGGGCCTCGCCCGCTTCTACGAACCTCGGTTGGTCCGCTTCGGTAGCGACTACCCCGACATCAAGGCTCTCACCAGGAACGCCTGGGACATCGATCGTAACTTGTTGGTCGGACTCGATCGTGCCACCTGGAATGCCACCGTCCAGGAGGTCACGGCCGCGATCACAGACGGTGTGCTCGCCGAGGCAGTCTCGCGTATGCCGCCCGAGCACTACGCCCTGGTCGGGCCGGCCTTGGAAGCGAAGCTCCGGGCGCGTCGCGACGAGCTTCCGATGGCCGCCCGCCACTTCTACGACATCATCTTCCGGTATGCCGACATCCACGGCACAGACACCGACGAAGTGGCGATGATCGAGCGCGTCGACGGGGGCGACGTCCGCATCGCGATTCACCCGCGGGGGCCGTCGTCGGAGCCGGAGGGGTCGCCCCACTTCGAGCGGACCTTCTCGCCCGACGAGACTCACGAGGTGCGCCTCTACATGCACGGGGGAGGCGACCTCATACGGGTCGAGAGCAGCACGGACTTGCCGATCACGATACGTGCGGTGGGGGGTGGGGGCCGGGACGAGCTCATCAACTCGACCGGCTCGAGGGGTGTGGTTCTCTACGACGCAGGCGACGGCACGGTGACACGCGGTGGCGGCACGAAGCTGGTGCGCCGGCCCGCGCCGCGGCCGTACGCGTGGTTCGAAGGCTCTCGCCAGTTGGACTGGGGCACCGAGTCCGAGCCGGCCGTGGGGATGAGCTTCGACGAGGACCGCGGTCTCGTGGTGGGGATCGGGATCCAGCAGGACCGCCACGGCTTCCTCAGGTACCCGTACAGCTCTCGTCTCCAGCTGAGAGCCGCCTGGGCGTTTGGCCGATCCCAGCCGATCCTGGACTATCGGCACCACTTCCGGGGCCTCTTCACCAATGGAGGCCTGAAGCTGCGAGCCCGCTTTTCTGGGATCGACGTGGTCGATTTCTACGGGTTTGGCAACGAGACGACGCAAACGGCGCCGTCGAGCTTTTTCGAGGTCGATCAAAAGCAGCTCCTCGTGAGAGCGGCGCTGAGCTTTGGGGACGGTGAGCGGCGGGAGCTCAGCATCGGCCCCGTTCTCAAGCGCACGTCCTCGGACACGACCGGGACGGCGACCTTCGTCGCGGACACCCGGCCGTACGGGGCAGGCACGTTCGCGCAGCTAGGGCTTCAGGCCTCGCTGCTGGTGGACGGGCGAGACCATCGGACTGCGCCGACGAGGGGCTATCACCTCTCGGGCGGGGCCAGTTATTACCCCGCGGCCATCGACCTGGAGAGCTCCTTTGCCGAGGTCCATGGAGAGGTGGCCGCCTTCCTGTCCCGGCAGCCGGCGGCAAGATCGTGGTCCTCACCTGACCCCACGACGACTTGGCGATCCGTTCTCCTTGCCGCCCGTGGCTCGGGGCGGCATGGTGGGTCATGAAAGGTTTTCTCAACCTCATGGGAATGTCCGTGGGTGGATGGCTGGGCTGGGTGCTCGGGGCTCCGATCTCGTTCTTCACCGCGTTCGTCGTCGGCCTGGTCGGGACCGGCATCGGGTTGTACGTCACGCAGCGCGCCTTGAAACGCCTTCTTCCCTAAGGGCCTGCCCTCGCCCGATTGGCTTGAGAGGACTCACCGGTGGAACCGTGGCTGTTCTTGCTCGCGCTGGCTCTGGCTCTGTTGATCGGCCCCGATTGAATTGCCACCCCTTTCGATACCTGAACGATCGACGCCCGGGTTCTCTGACGGGGCCGCCGGTCACAGGGCCGCTCGAGCCTCTTCTGCGAAACGGCGTCGGCACCCCTCACAGCAGAAGTAGAAGGTCTGGCCGTCGCCCTCCCAGGTGTGTCGCGCCTCCGCCTTGGTGACCTTCATCCCGCAGATGGGATCGACGGCCTCGGCCTCTTCCCGTGGCTCTCCGGGGGTCGCGGCCACCGGTTCCTCGGCCTCCTCGCCTTCCGCGTTTCCGGCCGAGGGGGCCCACCCCACCTCTTCCATCGAGCGTCGCGCCTGAACGATCTCGGCCATGATGCTGAGCGCGATTTCGTCGGGGCCCCGAGCGCCTATGTCCAAGCCCGCGGGGATCTTGAGGCGAGACAGCGCGTCCTCGTCCACACCCTCCTGCCTCACGTGCCGTATGATTTCTTGTCCCCGCTTTCGACTGGACACCAGCCCCACATAGGGAGGGTTGGAGCGGAGCAAGGCGGCCAGGGCCGATTCGTCGTAGTTGCCGTGGGTGGCCACCACGACGAAGGTGAGGGCGCTCACCCGGGACGATGCTTCCTCGAGGCTCGAGAAGACATCGTCGGCGTGGGCCATGGCGCCCGCCCCGTCCTGATCGACGGCGATCACCCGATAGCTCATGGCCTTGGCCAGGTGCGCCAGAGCCTGGGCGATGGGGAGGCCGCCGACTACGAGCAGCTGGGGCTTGGGCTGATGGGGCTCGATGAAGATGTCCAAGGTCCCCCCTCCGAAGCAGGTCATGCGTACCTCAGTGATTCCCTCCGGGGCGGGCTCGGCGCCCGGATCCGGCGAGAGGCGGATCAGGCGGCTCTGATCTTCCGAGATCGCCTTCACGGCCTCGGCGACCACGGTGGGTTGCGCGCAGCTCCCACCGATCCACCCGTACATCACACCGTCCAGCGTGACGATGGCTCGATCGCCGGGCCGGGCCGACGTGGGCTTCTCGGCCCGCACGACCGTGGCCGTGGCGAACGGGACGCCGTCGCGGGCAAGCCCATCGGCCTTCTCGAAGAAGTCGTGGTACATCCGCCGCTGCCCGCCCGCTCAGTCGCTCACTCCATTGTCCCGGAGCAGCTTCCACACCCTGTCGGGGGAGATGGGGATCTCCACGTGCTTCACCCCGAGGTGCCAAAGCGCGTCGACCACCGCGTTGGCGATGGCCGGCGGCGCGCCTACGGTCGCCGACTCACCCACTCCCTTGGCCCCGAGGGGGTGGTGGGGCGACGGCGTGATCGTCCTCCCCAGCTCCCACTTCGGGGACTCAACCGCGGTGGGGACCAGGTAGTCGGCGAGCGTGCCCGTGAGGTTCTGCCCGTTCTCGTCGTAGACGATCTCCTCGAAGAGCGCCGGGGCCAGGCCCATGGTCAGTCCACCGTGGATCTGACCCTCGACGACCAGGGGATTGATGATGTTCCCGCAGTCGTCGACGGCGACGAACCGGCGGATGTCCACTTGCCCCGTACCCTTGTCGATGTCCACCACGCAGATGTAGCTACCGAACGGGAAGGTCAGGTTCGGCGGGTCGTAGTAGTCGGTGGCCTCGAGGCCCGCTTCCATTCCAGGTGGGTGGTCGGTGTACGCCGCGAAGGCGATCTCCTGGATTGTCTTCGCCTGGTCGGGAGAGCCCCGCACCTGCCATTTGTCCACGTTCCACTCCAGGTCGTTCTCGCCCACCTCCAGCAGGTAGGCGGCGATCTTTCTGGCCTTGACCTTGATCTTTCTGGCGGCCATGGCCGCTGCGGCACCGGCCGTCGGCGTCGACCTGCTGCCGTACGTTCCGAGACCGTAGGGCGCCGTGTCGGTATCGCCCTCCTCGATCTCCACGTCGGCCGCCGGGAGGCCGAGCTCTTCAGCGACGATCTGGGCGTATGTCGTCTCGTGCCCCTGTCCTTGGGACTTGGTCCCGAAGCGCGCCATCGCCTTCCCGGTGGGATGAATGCGGATCTCCGCCGAGTCGAACATCTTGATCCCGAGGATGTCGAAGTCCCGCGAGGGGCCCGCCCCCACCGCCTCCGTGAAGCTCGAGATACCGATCCCCATGAGCTCACCTCGAGCCCGCCGCTCCTCCTGCTCCTTACGGAGTGCCGGGTAGTCGATCATGTCCATGGCCTTCCGGAGGGCCCCCTCGTAGTTGCCGGAGTCGTACAGCCATCCGGTGGGCGACTGGTAGGGGAACTGATCGGGGCGGATGAAGTTCTTCAGACGGAAGTCGGCCGAGTCCTCTCCGAGCTCGTGCGCCATGATGTCGGTCATGCGCTCGATCATGTGCACCCCCTCGCTCACGCGGAACGAGCAGCGATAGGCGATCCCTCCCGGCGGCTTGTTCGTGTAGACGCCGTCCACCACGATGTGCGCGGCTTGTAGATCGTAGGACCCGGTGCAGATGCTGTAGACGCCCGCCGGGAATTTCGACGGCTGCGCCGCGGCGTCCGCGCAGCCGTGATCCGCCAGGGTCTTCACGCGGAGGCCCGTGATGCGGCCATCCTCGTCGGCAGCCATCTCCGCCGTGATGTGATAATCCCGGGCGAAGCTGTCGGCCTGGAGGTTCTCGCTCCGGTCCTCCACCCACTTCACCGGCAAGCCCGTGACCAGGCTGGCGACGATGCAGCAGACGTAGCCCGGATAGATCGGCACCTTGCCCCCGAACCCTCCGCCGAGGTCCGGCGAGATGATCTGGATCTTGTGCTCCGGAAGTCCGCTCACCATGGCGAAGACCGTCCGGTGGGCGTGGGGAGCCTGGGACGTCATGTAGATCTGCATCCGCTCGGTGACCTTGTCGTAGTTGGCCACCATGCCACAGGTCTCGATGGACGCCACGTGGATCCGAGGGATGTGCATGGACTGCGAACCGGTGTGGGCCGCTTCTGCGAACACGCGCTCAGTGGCTTCGGCGTCGCCGGCCTCCCAGTGCCATATGTGGTTGGTCCTCTCCTCCTTGTCGTCCCGGACGATCACCTCGTCCTTCATCGCCTCGAACGGATCGACAACGGGATCGAGGGGCTCGTAGTCCACGAAGACCTTCTCGACCGCGTCCGCGGCCGTGTAACGAGTGGTGGCGATCACCACGCAGACCTCCTGGGCGTAGTAGACCACTTTGTCGATGGGGAGGACCATCTGGGTGTCCGACATGAGAGTCGGCATCCAGTGCAGGTTCCCCGCCGCCTCCAGGTCCTTCCCGGTGATCACCGCGGCCACCCCGTCCATGGCGAGGGCTTCACTGGGGTCGATGCTCAGGATCTTGGCGTGTGCGTAGGGGCTTCGGACGATGTCCATGTAGAGCATGCTGGGCAGCTTGACGTCGTCCAGGTAGCGCCCTCTGCCTCGGATGAATCGGGGATCCTCCTTGCGCTTCATCCGGTGGCCCATCCCGCAGATCTCAGGAGGCGTGGTCACACGGATCTCGTCGACGGTCTCCACGATTGCCGACGTTTCCTCGGGAATCGGTGTGTGCTGTTCGACCCTGTCTTCGAAGTGCGTCATGAGACCGGCTCCTCTGCGGGCTGTGCCTGCAGCTTCTCTGCCGCGTACTGCACGGCTTCCACGATGTTGTTGTAGCCCGTGCACCGGCACAGGTTGCCCGAAATCCCGATGCGGATGTCCTCCTCCGTCGGGTTCGGATTCTTGGAGAGGAGGTGGGCCGCGCTCATGATCATTCCGGGGGTGCAGAACCCACACTGAAGTCCGTGCTTCTCCCAGAAGCCTTCCTGAAGCGGATGGAGAGCACCGTCTTGCTCTATTCCCTCGATCGTCTGCAGCTCGCCCCCGTTGGCCTGGACCGCGAACAGCGTGCAGCTCTTCACCGCCGTCCCGTCGAGGATCACGGTGCAAGCGCCGCAGCTCGACGTGTCACACCCGATGTGTGTTCCGGTCAGATCGAGCTCCTCACGGATGAAGTGGACGAGCAGCATCCTGGCCTCGACATCCTTCGTGACCGTCTCGCCGTTTACGGACACGGCGACGGTATGCGTCTTCTGGCTCATGAGGAGCCCCCTTCGGCCCGCGCGACGGCCGCTCGGATGGCTCGCTTGGTCAGGACCCTGGTGAGGTCCCTCTTGTATGCGACGCTGCCGCGCAGGTCCGCCGACGGGTCGCACTCGGCGGCGGCCGCCGCTCCGGCCGCCTCGATCACGTCCTCGGTGACGGCGTTCCCCGCAAGCGCTGACTCCGCCCCGGTCGCTCTCATGGGAACGGGGCTCACGTTGGTGAGAGCGATCCGCGCCGACACGCACTGGTCCCCCTCCATCGTCACGCGGACCGCCACGGCTGAAAGGGCGTAGTCGCCCACCTTCCGCTCCATCTTCACGTAGGCGCCCCCCTGTCCGGGACCCGGCGAGGGGACCCGAATCTCCGTCAAGATCTCGTTGGGGTGGAGGGCGCTCTCGAAGAGCCCGACGAAGAAGTCGTCGATTGGAATGCTCCGCTCTCCATCGGGACCCTGAGCGACGACCGTGGCGCCCAGTGCGAGCATCACCGCCGGGTGGTCGTTGGCCGGATCGGCGTGCGCGATATTGCCGCCCACCGTGCTGCGATTCCGCACCAGCGGATCAGCGATGACCTTGGAGGCGTCGGCCAGGATGGGATATCTCTCCCGCACGAGCTGAGAATCCTCAACCGCCGCTTCCCTCGTCAGGCCTCCGATCCGGAGCTCGCCGTCGTCCTCGCGAAGGTACTCCAGGTCCGGAATGCCGTTGATGTCGACGAGGGCCTCGGGAACGGCCAGCCTGAACCGCATGGCGGGGATCAGGCTGTGCCAGCCAGCCAGGATCTTCGCCCCGTCACCCAGCTGATCGAGCAGCCGGACCGCTTCGTCGACCGAGGAGGGGGCGTGGTAGTCGAACGCTCCGGGAATCACTGTGATAACCTCCTCAAAGTTGGGGCTGCCTTCGGAGCCGGCCGCCCTTCCGATGTCTCGTCACCCGTGTCAGAAAAGGGCCAAGCCGATCACCATCAGGATCACGACGGCGGCGGCCACCATCACCCAGCGTGGCACCAGATCCTTGGCCACTTCCTTCGCCACTGCTGCGGCGAACTGCGCCTGTGAAGGGGACGCCGCGTCGGTCGCGAGTGCCGTGTCGGTCGCGAGTGCGGCGTCCGCAGTCGATTCTCCCCTCGGATCACCGACGCGCGCCAGGATGGCCGTGTTGAGACCCTCCAGGCTCTGCTTCGTGATGGCTTTCGCCGAGCTCTCGATCAGGCGCTGCCCTACACTCGCGATGCGGCCGCCCACCTGGGCTCGGCTCGTGTAGGTGAAGTGGGTCTCGCCGTCGCGGCTCTCGAGCTCTAGGTGGGCCGTCGCCTTCACGAAACCGGGGGCTCCACGGCCATCCACCTGCATGGTGTATCGGGTCGGCCGCTCTATGTCCTCGAGCTTCACCTTGCCCTGAAACGTGCCTTGCACCGGTCCGATCTTGATGTTCAGCGCGCCCTCGTACTCGTTCTCGCCCACCAACTCGAGCTTCTCGCATCCGGGAAGCGCGGCGGCCAGCACGACCGGATCGAGGAGGCACTGCCAGACCAGGTCCTGGGGGGCACGGAACGTGTACTCGCCGTCGAGGTTCATGACTCTATTGGGCGCCTCCGGTGGTCGTGACGGGCCCTATGAGCGCTTCGAGCGGGCCCGATGGGGTAGGTCGGCCAGCGAACCCGCGAGATCGCGCAGTGCCTCGAGATTCCGCACCGAGCGAAAATCATCCACGTAGTCCAGAGCCGCTGCCATGCCGGAGACCACCGGTCGGTATCCGGGACGGCCCTGGTGAGGGTTCAGCCAACCTAAGTGATGACAGCGCGCCTGCAAGTAACGCATCTCGTGTCTCAGCACCTCCACGTCGCCTCGGTCCCACCCGTCGCTGATGACGAGAACCACGGCGCCTCGCCTGAGAACGCGGCGACTCCAATCACGATTGAAGGTTCTGAGGCATGCGCCGATGCGGGTGCCTCCGGCCCAGTCGACCACCTCCCGGGCAGCCGCGTCGATGGCCCGGTCCACGTTGCGGATCCGCATCTCGGGGGTGATGCGCGAGAGGCGCGTGCCGAACACGAAGCACTCCACCTCACGGAGGGAGCGGCTCATCACGTAGAAGAATTGCAGCACCAGCCTCGAATACTTCTCCATGGAGCCGCTGATGTCCGCGATCAGGATGAGGGGGCGCTCCTTCACCTTGGGGCGGCGCCGGGGCAGGTGGAGGGGCACGGATCTCAGCCTGGCCGTCTCACGCAGGGTCCTCCGCAGGTCGACGATGTTCCCCCGGCGGTCGGCGACGCGCCTTCTACTTCGACGGAGCGCGATCCTCCACTGGATCTGCATCATGAGGCGCCGCACCTCCTCCAGCTCGTCGGCGGACATCTCCGAAAAGTCCTTTCCCTGGAGGATCTCCTCCTCGCTGTAGGTGCCGTGGCGGTCGACCAGGTCCACCGAT
This sequence comes from Longimicrobiales bacterium, assembly GCA_965218295.1. Lineage (GTDB taxonomy): Bacteria > Gemmatimonadota > Gemmatimonadetes > Longimicrobiales > Gaopeijiaceae > CBDCKN01. The sequence goes on from CBDCKN010000009.1 coordinate 58,927, forward strand.
GGATCCGTCTTCTTCGCCACCGACGCACGATAGGTAGCGATGCTGAATCGTTGCTGGAACGGGGCGTCCCGTCTTCGCTCGGCGATCCCTCGGCTCCGCTTGCCGCCTGTTCCCGACGTCCGACTCCAGAAGTGGTTGAACACGATCTGAAACAGCTCGAGGTCCTCTCTGCGCTTCACCAGGAGCGACCGGGCGGTGTGGTAGACCTGATCGCGTGCACCCAGCTCCACCCAGCCCAGAGCCTCGGCCAAAGCCGCGATCTGTCCGGTGGTGACGGGCAGCCCCAGGCGGCGCAGGGTTCTCCCGAAAGTGACGAGGTTCGGGACGATGGCGGCCATCAGTCTGCCGAGGCGCGGTCCAACCACTCCCTCGCCACGGTACCGCTCACCTTGTCCACGTCGTCCTGATACTTCAGAAGGAAGCCCAGCGTCGTAACGACTAGATCCTCGTTCAGCTCGGTGGCGTTCAGGTGGTGGAGAGCCCGAGCCCAGTCGAGGGACTCCGCCACGCCCGGCAGCTTGTACAGATCCTGGTCTCGCAGCACCTGGACGAATCGCACGATCTCCTCGGCCAGGGCCGGGCCGACCTCGGGGACCTTGGTCCGGACGATCTCCAGCTCCCTCTCGGCCGACGGATAGTCGATCCAGTGGTAGATGCATCGCCGCTTCAACGCGTCGTGGATCTCCCGGGTGCGGTTGGAGGTGACAAAGACGATGGGCACGTGCTCGGCCCGTAGGGTTCCGATCTCCGGCACCGTGACCTGGAAGTCGGCCAGGAGCTCGAGCAGGAAGGATTCGAACTCCTCGTCGGCTCGATCGAGCTCGTCGATCAGGAGGACCGGACGGCGCTCGTGGCTGGCGTCGATCGCCTGCAGCAGGGGCCTCTTGAGAAGGTACTCCTCGGTGAAGATGTCGGCGGTCGAGAGCCCCTCTCCGGACGTGACGCCGGCCTGGATCTCGAGCAGCTGGCGCGGATAGTTCCACTCGTACACCGCCTGGCCGAGGTCGAGGCCCTCATAGCATTGCAGCCGAATGAGGGTCGTATCGAGGGCCTTGGCCACGACGTGGGCCAGCTCGGTCTTTCCCACGCCCGGCTCGCCCTCGAGGAAGAGGGCCTTCTCCATCCGCAAGGCCAGGAAGAGGCTGGTCGACAGCCCCACGTCGGAGAGGTATGCGTGGCCGGCCAGGGTACGTCCGGCCTCTTCGATGGAGTCGAACATGGGAGGTAAGCTGCTGGTTCCTTGTCACGGCGCAACCTGGCGGAGGTGCGGGACTACGCGTTCGGGTCCTGAGCGGATTTCGTGCTCCCCGATGCCCCTTCCATTTTTCCCTATGGAGGAGATCGAGGGTGTAGGTATATTTGAAGGTGCGAATTAGGCGTGATCTGGTAACACGACTGTACACGAAAGGATCGCCACCGTGATTCGAGCGCTGTCGGCTTTGGCCGTGACCTTCGCCTTCCTCCTTCCCCTGAGTGCCCTCGCCGCCCAGGACTCCGGCCGGTGGGTTCCCACAGGATGGGAGATCTCTCCATTCGTAGGGGTCTTCGACGACCAACCGGAATTCCATCCGGACGGCAGCAGCTCGGTCTTCGTCGACCCGGCCAAGAACATCTTCGGCGGAGGCCACGTGGCCTACAACTTCGCCTCGGGCCTCTTCGTGGATGCCGAGGGTGGATACTTCCCCCTGGACATGAGGCTGGAGACAGGAGGTGTGGTGGACCTGGACCTGGTGCTCGTCAGCGCTGGGGTGGGTTACAACGTCCCGCTCGGTGAGCGGATCCAGGCGTACGGCGTCGCCGGCCTGGGAGCTTCGAGCTGGAGCCCCGAGGGACTCGACTCCGAGACCGACCTCACGCTGACGTACGGCGGTGGGGTGCGGTTCTCGCTGACCCCAAGGATCGCGCTTCGGGCCGAGGCCCGAATGCACCAGGTCCCGGACGCGCTGGCGAACACCGCTGCCGCGCTGGCGGGCTCGGCGCTTTCCAAAGAGACGTTCTGGGGCTGGGGGTTCACGCTGGGCGCCTCCTTCTTCCTGAGTGGAAGTGGAAGCCAGGATTCCGACAGGGATGGTGTCGACGACAGCTCGGACGCCTGCCCCGACACACCCATGGGCGCCAGCGTAGATGCACGCGGCTGTGCGCTCGACTCGGATCGAGACGGCGTGGCTGACCACGCGGACCAGTGTCCCTCCACTCCGGCCGGAGCCCGCGTTGACCGGGAACGGCTGCGCCACCGACGGGGACGATGACGGTGTGGCCGACGGTCTGGATCGCTGTCCGAGCACTCGGGCTGGGGCCCAGGTGGACGGGAACGGCTGCGCCACCGACGGCGACCGCGACGGAGTCCCCGACGGCCTCGACCGCTGCCCGAACACCTGGGCCGGGGCTCGCGTAGACGGCGACGGATGCGCTTTGGACGGAGACCGAGATGGTGTGCCGGACGGCATCGACCGCTGCCCCGACACCGCGGCCGGCTCCGAGGTGGACGAGACCGGGTGCCCCGTGAGCGAGATCGAGCGGGAGCTCGAGGAAGAGGGACGCCTCACCTTCGGCGGCGTCAACTTCGCTAATGACTCCGCGGAGCTCGAAGACGCGGCCAGCCCGATCCTCGAGGAAGTGGGAAGAGTTTTCACCTCCCGACCGGGCGAGCGCGTCCAGCTGACCGGACATACCGATTCCACGGGGCCGGAGGCCTATAATCGGGCGCTGAGCCTGCGCCGGGCGCAGGCGGTGCGGGACTACCTGCTGGCCAACTTCCCGGGTCTCGACGCGGAACGGTTCGAGGTCCAGGGCGCCGGCGAGTCCCAACCGGTCGCCGACAACGGCACCGAGGCCGGCCGGCGGCAGAACCGTCGGGTCGAGATCGTGCTCGGAGGTGCGCAGTAGGTTCGTTCGAAAAAAAAGTGCAGCGAACCGCTCCGGGAGGAGGTAAATTGTCTCCCCCTGAGGCGGTATCGTCACCGCTCGGGTCATCGAATCCGCTTTCCGTGACGCCCGACGAGCCACATGCAGACTCTCTTCTTCTTGATCGCCGGCCACGCCCTGGCCGACTTCGCGTTCCAGTCGGAGGCCATGGCGAGGGGGAAGCACCGGAGCTACCGGGCACCGCCCCCCGACACCGAGCACTTCCCCCACTGGTTTTACTGGCTGACCAGCCACTCCCTCATCCACGGAGGGACCGTCGCGCTGATCACCGGCGTCTGATGGCTGGGCGTAGCCGAGACCGTGCTCCACTGGTTCGTCGACTACGCCAAGTGCGAGGACTGGATCGGCTTCCACACCGACCAGGGGATCCATGTGGCGTCCAAGGTCCTCTGGTGGCTGCTGCTCTGAGCTGAGGCTAGTGCGGACCTGCCGACCCGATGGAGCGTGATGAGCCCCGGATGGTACGGCCGAAAAGAGCGATCAGTCCTGTGAGCAGCAGTAGCCGCACTCGGTCTCTAGCAAAAGCGCCTGTCGGACGATAGCGCAGATCTCGGAATCTTCCAGAGCCCCTCCGCCCAGTTTCTAGCAAAAGCCCCGACGCCCACGTAGATTTGCTGCGAACATGCCTTCGTCCCGTGTGGCCATGTTTGCCGCCTGGGGTGTGGGCGGAGCGGTAGAACCCATTAGACAGGAGGAAGAGATGGCTGCCAAGCAGTTCACGATGGCCACTCTGGCCGGCGGGGTGGCTGCACTGGTCTTGGGCTACCTTTTCTACGGCCTGCTGTTGACGGACTTTTACGCCAGCAACACCGGGTCGGCCACAGGGGTCATGAAGGAGGTGCCCATCTGGTGGGCGCTGATCCTGGGACAAGTCCTCTTCGCGGCATTGCTCACCATGATTATGGACTGGCGAGGGGACTCCTCGGCGGGGGCCGGCTTGAAGACCGGCGCACTCGTAGGGCTAGTTCTGGGGCTCAGCTTCAACTTCACGTTCTACGGCACCGCGAACGTCGCGAATCTCACGGCCACCCTCGTCGATCCGATTGTTGCCGTGATCCAGACTGGCATCATGGGCGCGGTCATCGGCGCGGTCCTCGGGATGGGTAGCGCACCGGCGGTGGAGACGCCAGCCTCGACCGCTGAGCCCACGCCGCCGCCGCCGCCACCGCCAGCCGCGGACGAGTACCCCGGAGAGCGATCAGCCGGGATATAGCCTTTCGTGGCGGCAGCAGGTCCCCGGGGCGCGGCGTCTAGAGAGCGTTCAAGGCGACGCCTAGCGTCGCGCCTCGAGGATCTGGTTCACCAAAGTGTAGTTGGCTCGATGCCTCCGAGTGCCGGAGGCCGATCACACTTGTGCAGAGATCCCCTATGCCGCCGGGCGTCGTCGCCGTACCCGACGTCGAGGACCGCACCTTTACCGGCCAGGAGCTCGGCGCCCACGAGCTGGCCCGCGGCGAGGACGTCTGCCGGGTCGGTCGCCCACTTGCCCACTACCCGGATCGTGCCGGGCTCCCCCTCCCAGCCCGTGGGCTCGTAGGCCCGACCGCCGGCCCATTTGGCGAAGACCGTCGACGCGATCCCGGCCGAGAGCTCGTGATCGGGTGACAGCTCCAGACGCAGCAGCGAAGCCGGCAGCGGGAGAACGCGCATGAGCGCGCGGAACCGGACCACGGAGCACCTCACCAAGTTGGAGCCATGGGGTGGACGGACCCGTGCCCAGACCCGAGACTGTTTGCTCTATGTTCGACTTCACCGTCCACGCCACCGACGGCCCGGCCCGCGCCGGGACCTTCGCCACGCCTCACGGCGACGTGCCGACACCGGTCTTCATGCCGGTGGGCACCATCGGGTCGGTGAAGGGGGTCTCGCCGGAGGAGATCGCCGGCGTGGGCGCGTCCATGATCCTCGCCAACACCTACCACCTCTACCTGCGCCCCGGTCACGAGGTGGTCCGCGACCTGGGCCAGATCCGCGCCTTTATGCGCTGGGATGGGCCCGTCCTCACCGACTCCGGCGGCTATCAGGTCTTCTCTCTTGCCAGAATCAGGGAGATCCGGGACGACGGGGTGGTCTTCCAGAGCCACATCGACGGCTCCAGCCACCTCTTCACGCCCGAGGTCGTGATGGACATCCAGCGGGCTCTGGGCGCGGACGTGGTCATGGCCTTCGACGAGTGCGCGCCGGGAGGCGTGGGGCGGGAGGCGGCCGAAGAGGCCAACCGCCGCACGCTGACGTGGCTCGAGCGCTGCCGGGTTCGCTTCGAAGAGTTGGACGCCGAAGGGCCGGCCAACCTCCAGAGCCTCTTCCCCGTGCTCCAGGGGAATGTCTTCGAGGATCTCCGCCTGGAGCAGCTGAGGGCCTTCCTCGACCTGGGTGACTGGGACGGCATAGGGATCGGAGGCCTGAGTGTGGGCGAGTCCAAGGACGACATGTGGCGGGTGCTGGAGGCCCTTCACCCGGAGATCCCCTCGGGGATGCCGCGCTACCTCATGGGGGTGGGCTACCCCGACGACCTTCTTGAGGCGATCGCCCGCGGCTGCGACATGTTCGACTGTGTGGCACCCACCCGCAACGCCCGTCACGGCACGGCGTGGTCGGCCCACGAAGGCCGGATGAACCTGAAAGGGGCCCGCTTCATCCGGGACACGGACCCCATCGATCCCGATTGCGACTGCTACGCCTGCCGGGGCTACGACCGGGCGTACATACGGCATCTGTGCGTGTCGAGGGAGCGTTTCGGCGAGCGTCTCGTCTCGATCCACAACCTCCGATTTCTCGTACGGCTGGCCGAGGAGTCCCGGGAGCGCATCGCGGATGGTACCTTCCATTCCTGGTCCCGGGACTGGCTGGAACGGTATCGGGCCGGGACGGAGTAGAGCAGTCGCGGATGACGCTCCTTGGGAGCGCCACCACACATCTATGAGATTCTAGCGGAGACCGGTTTTGTCTGAGGCCGCGTTGGCAGTGTTGATGGCTCCCCGGCAAGGGGCGGACGGCACGTTCGTGTTCTTCCTGAACATGACGGCGGTGATTCTCATCTTCTACTTCCTCCTCATCCGCCCGCAGCGCAAGGAGCGGGAGCACCACAAGGAGATGATCGCCGCCATCGCGAAGGGCGACGAGGTGGTGACGACGGGTGGGATCATCGGCACGGTGATCCGGGCGGAGGAGGATCGCCTGATCATCAAGACGGGCGGCGAGACCAAGATCACCATCGAGCGGAGCCGGATCGCCAGGAAAGTCACCGCGAACACCGGGGCAGGCTCCTGAGCGTGGCCATTCGGGACATCGTCCTTCTGGGCGAGGAGGTGCTCCGCACTCCCGGCGAGGAGATCGCCGACTTCGACGACGACCTCCATGCGTTGGTGGAGGACATGTTCGAGACGATGTACCACGCCGAAGGAATCGGCCTGGCCGCTCCCCAGATCGGGGTGTCCCTGCGCCTGTGTGTCCTCGACGTCCCTCACGAGGACGCCCCCGAGTCGGGCCCGCTGGCCCTGGTGAACCCCGTCGTCTCGGAGGCCAGCAAGGAGACGGATAAGGCCCCCGAGGGCTGCTTGAGCATCCCGGGTCTCGAGGAGGTCGTCAGCCGTGCCGCGCAGGTGACGGTTAAGGGCTTCGATCCCCACGGCGAGCCCGTGGAGGTGCGGGCGGAGGGGCTCCTGGGACGGGCTCTCCAGCACGAGATCGATCACCTGAGCGGGATCCTCTTCATCGATCGTGTGAGCCCGCTCAAGCGCAAGATACTCCTCAAGAAGTGGAAGAAGATCCAGGAGGAGGAATAGAGGCCTGTGAGGACTAGCGGCCTGTGAAGATCCTCTTTTGGGGGACGCCGGCCTTCGCTGTCCCCTCGCTCCTCGCCTTGAGCGATGAAGGACACGACATCGTGGGGGTCGTCACCCAGCCCGACCGGCCGGCGGGTCGCGGTAGGCAGCTCAAGGCCTCGGCGGTGAAGGAGGCCGCCCTGGAGGAGGTCCTCACCGTTCTGGAGCCCGAATCGCCCAAGGTGGACGCCTTTCTGGAAGAGATATCCGGTCTGGGGGCGGATCTCTCGGTGGTGGTGGCCTACGGGCAGATCCTCGAGCGCGAGGTCCTGGACGTGCCCCCCATGGGCTCCCTGAACCTTCACGCCTCGCTGCTTCCGGCCCTCCGCGGCGCCGCGCCTATCAATTGGTCCATCGTGCGCGGCGGCACCGTCACGGGCGTGACCGTCATGCGCATGGTGGAGAAGATGGACACCGGCCCCATCCTCTTTCAGACCGAGGAGCCTATCGACCCCAGGGAGACCGCCTCGGAGCTCACGACGCGCCTCTCTGAGATCGGCGCCGCAGCCTTGGTGGAGGCGCTGGCCCTCCTGGAGGCCGGCGTCGTCGAGGAGGTGGAGCAGGAGGAGTCGGCGGCTACTTACGCGCCCAAGGTGGACCGGCAGACGGCCCGGATCGACTGGACCGCATCGTGCTCGGACGTGGCCAATCTGATCCGGGGGATGGACGCCGTGCCGGGAGCCTGGTCCGAGCTCGGCGGAGGCCCAGTGAAGCTGTTCCGGCCCGAGGCCGAGCCGGATGTCACCGCCGAGGGGTCGCCGGGGACCATCGTGGACGCAGACCGGACTACGGGCTTGCTGGTGGCGGCCGGGGAGGGCGCCGTCCGGATCGGCGAGGTTCAGCCGGCGGGGAAGAGCCGCATGAAGGCCGGCGACTGGGTGCTGGGCCGGGGAGCGAGCGCCGGCCAGCGATTCGGGTGATCCCCAGGCTTCACGTCGTCACCGACGACGGGGTGATTGCTCGGGAGGACTTTCGAGCCCGGGCGCTGGAGGTCCTGGAGGCCGGCGGTCCCATCGCCTTCCATGTTCGGGGACCCCACGCCACGGGCCGCCGTCTCGTGGAACTGGCCCAGGTGCTGCAGGATCCGGCCGCCTCCGCAGGCGCCACGCTCCTCGTGAACGACCGGGTCGACGTGGCCCTCTGTCTGGGGCTGGACGGTGCCCACCTGGGCCGCCGCTCCTTGCCACCTGCCGAGACGCGGGGGCTGCTGGGACCGGATCGCCTGATGGGGGCCTCGGTGCACGGTCTGGAGGAGGCGGCGGAGGCCGCTCGAGGCGGTGCGGACTTCCTCTTCGTAGGAGCCCTTTGGGCGACTCCGTCCCACCCCGACGAAACTCCGGCGGGGCTGCAGCTGATCCGCGACGTGGGAGTGGCCGTCTCCGTGCCACTTCTGGGGATCGGGGGAGTAACGCCCGAGCGGGTGCCGCCGATCCTCGAGGCTGGAGGGCACGGCGCGGCCGTCATCAGCGGAATCTGGAATGCCCCCTCTTCAGGCGACGCGGTGCAGGCTTATCTTCAGGCCCTGGGGTAGCAAGAAACCGGTGGGGTAGCAAAAAACGACGCCAGGGCGAAAGCGACCGTAACCAGCGAGCAGACCATGAGTGAAGGGCAGACCATCCAAGTGCGCCTCAACGGCAAGGACCGGGAGATCGATTCGGGCCTCTCCGTTCAGGAGCTCGTCGAGTCCCTGGAGCTCAACCCCAGGCTCATCGTCGTGGAGCTGAATAGGGAGATCCTCAGCCGGGACTGTTTCGGCGAGATTCAGGTCTCCGAGGGAGATCAGGTGGAGCTGGTCCACTTCGTGGGCGGAGGCTAGAGGAACGAGATGATACCGACCGATACAGAGGCACAGGCGGAGGCCGCGGCGATCGACGATCCGCTGCGCATGGCGGATCAGGAGTTCGACTCCCGCCTGATTGTCGGGACTGGGAAATACCCCGACAACGACACCATGGTGAAGGCCATCCGGGCGTCGGGGACGGCCATGGTCACCGTGGCGGTTCGCCGCGTCGACCTGGACCGCACCAAGGAGGAGGGCATCCTCTTTCACCTGGATCCGGACGAGTTCTTCCTCCTCCCCAACACCGCCGGGTGCTACACGGCCGAGGACGCCATCCGCTACGCCCGACTGGCCCGGGCAGCGGGCTTCAACGAGTGGCTGAAGCTCGAGGTGATCGGAGACCAGGAGACGCTTCTGCCCGACACGCAGGCCACGCTGGAAGCCGCCAAGACACTGGTGGACGAAGGCTTCAAGGTCATGGCCTACACCAACGACGACGTGGTCACGGCACTCCGGCTGGAGGATGCCGGCTGCGTATCGGTCATGCCCCTTGCCAGTCCCATCGGCAGCGGGTTGGGCGTGGTGAACCTGTACTTCATCCGTGAGATCAAGCGGCGCTGCGACGTTCCCATCATCGTCGACGCCGGCGTAGGCACCGCGTCCGATGCCTGCGTCACCATGGAGCAGGGGGTGGACGGGGTCCTGATGAACACGGCCATCGCCACGGCCGACCATCCAGTCGCCATGGCCCACGCCATGAGGCTGGCCATCCAGGCGGGCCGGCTGGCGTATCTCGCGGGCCGTATGGAGGCCAAGGAGATCGCCATTCCGTCGTCGCCGACCCGGGGGATGCTGGACTGAGCTCGCCCTCCGACGCCCAGACCGCTTCCGACACCCAGACCGCTTCCGAGCCGTGACGTCCCCCAGATCCGGGGCAGGGGTGACGCTGGGCCGGCGGGCCGCCCTGGAGATCCTCGGAGCGGTCGAGCGCGGTCAACGGTTGGACCGGGCCTTCGCCGCTTCGTCCCGCGCCCTCGACCCCCGGGAGCGCGGCTGGTGCCGCGAGCTGGCGTACGGTGTTCAGAGGCTTCGCGGCCGTCTAGATCATCTGCTGGACCGGAAGGTTCAGAGGGGCCTCGATTCCGTGGATCCCGCCGTGCGGGACGCCCTCCGCCTGGGTCTGTATCAGATCCTCTACATGGACGGCGTGCCGGAGTACGCCGCCGTGTCGCAGGCGGTGGACTTGGCCCGCTCGGCTGGGGGCAAGGGTGTGGCGGGCTTCGTGAATGCCGTCCTTCGGGCCGCCGCCGGCGAGGGTGGGGGCGAAGAGCACTTCCCGGATGCGGAAGCCGATCCGGCGGGGTTCCTGTCCACCTGGGGATCCCACCCCCGGTGGCTCGTGGAGCGCTGGCTCGGGCGGTGGTCCCCGGCAGAGGTCTGGCGCCTCGTCCAAGCGAACAACGCGGTGCCCCCCATCTATCTGCGGTGTCTCCGGGACACTCCCGAGGAGGCCGTGGAACTCCTGGCCGGTGCCGGTATCGAGGCCGAGCCGGTGGGTTCTGGCACGGGATGTGTAGTGCTCCTCGGGGAATCCCCCCCCGTGGAGGCCATGGCAGCGGTCCCGTCGGTGGTGCAGGATCCGGCGGCCGCCCTGGTGGCACCGTACGCGGATCCGGAGCCCGGAGATCTGGTGGCCGACCTGTGCGCGGCGCCCGGCGGGAAGGCCATGGCCCTGGCCGCCCGGGGGAATGTGGTGCTGGCGGCGGACCGGTCCCTGGAGCGCCTGCGGTTGGTACGGGAGAATGCGGAAAGGCTCGCCGAAGGGCCTTGGGAGAGTCTCGGCTTCAGGGTGTCCGTCGTGCAGGCGGACGCCCTGGCCCCCATTGTGGAGGGTGCCGACATGGCTCTGCTCGACGTGCCGTGTACAGGGACCGGCACGCTCCGGAGGAATCCGGACGCACGCTGGAAGCTCACTCCCGAGCGGCTGAAGGAGCTGGTGGCGCTTCAGGAGCACATCCTGGAGGCGTGCACGAGCGTAGTACCGAGCGGGGGCTGTCTGGTGTACTCAACGTGCAGCCTGGAGCCGGAGGAGAACGAAGATCGGATTTCCGCTTTTCTGGAGCGGCATCCGGAGTTCGAACTGGAGCCGAGCTCGGGCGTGAGCGAGTCGTATCTGGACGAGCGAGGACAGCTTTACGTCCTGCCCCAGGACTCCGGGTTCGACGGCGCGTTCGCGGCCCGACTGAGAAAGCGTAGCGGCAGCGATGAGGCTAGACCGGCAGGAATGAGACTAGGCAGCTCCATTCGACGAAGACGCCTTCGGGCGACCCTCGAGACGTGGTGGCACAACGTGCGGAGCTACAGACCTTCGCGCGGCACGTGGGGCGTGGTGGCCTCCACGCTGCTCGTGGGATTCGGGCTCGGCTACGTCATGGCCACGCGGGTCCTCTTCCCGGTCCCCCCGCGCCCCCGGGACCTCTTCGAGATCCCCGACGTGCGTGGCGTCGATCGCGCGGCCGCCCTGCAGACGGTTCAGGCCGGGGGGCTACACATGGCGGTGGTGGACTCGTTCAGCCACCCCACGGCGGTCAGAGGCCAAGTTCTTGGCCAGAGCCCTCTGGCCGGTCAGCTCTCCCTGGCCGGAGACACCGTCAACCTCACGCTGAGCCTGGGCCCCGTGCGGCGACCGGTGCCCGACGTCGTCCGTCTCAGGGAGGGCTCGGCCCGCAACGTGCTGGAGGCGAGTGGGTTCACGGTGGCGGTGGACAGCCTGGAGGCCGATCTGCCGGCCGGCCGGGTCGTGGAAGTTCTCCCCGAGCCGGGCACGGAAGTGGATCTGCCCATGGAGGTCAGGATCGCGGTGAGCACCGGGCCACCCCTGGTGGCCATGCCTCTGCTCCTGGGAATCGAGCAGACCACGGCCGAAGCGATGCTGGACTCGTTGGGGTTCGTGGTGTCGGAGATACTCACCCGATTCCGCTTCGGCCGCGACAGGGGGCGGGTCGTCGAGCAGGACCCCCAGGCGGACAGCCTGCTGCCCCCGGGAAGCCCCGTTCGTCTGGTCATCGGGCGGCGCTCCAACAGGCGCAGGAACCGTAGGAACTAATTAGATTCACTGCCGTAGCAGATGACAGACCTCAGGCCAGTGATGACATGACCTCGGACGACACTCGAAAGCCGAGATACTCCCGCCTCCCTTACGCTTTCGCCCTTTTGGGCGTGGCTCTCGTGGTGCTCGTAGCGTGGGTCAATCGGGATCGGCTCCAACCCGTGATCCCCGGCACTCCTGCACCCGAGTTCGCGGTGGCCGATCTGGACGGCGATATCGTCCGCCTGAGCGACCATCGAGGCCACGTCGTCATGGTGAGCATCTGGGCGACCTGGTGCGGTCCCTGCCGGTACGAGATGCCCTCCATGGAGCGCCTCTACAACGAGTTCGCCGACGAGGGCTTGGAGATCCTGGCCGTGAGCATCGACGCCGAGACCGGGACCTTCGATCTGTTCGGACGCCCCGGGGGCGACATTCAGGCGTTCGCCGATTCTTTGGGTCTGACGTTCCCATTGCTCCACGATCCCTCTGGTGGCATCCAGCAGGTGTACCAGACCACCGGAGTGCCCGAGACCTTCCTGGTCGGCAGGGACGGGATCATCTACAAGAAAGTGGCCGGTGGGACCGAATGGGATGCGCCCGATCATCAGGAGCTGATCCGGCGGCTCTTGGCGGCAACGGAGTGACTCACCGCCCAACTCCGACGATCGGCTAGGTCGTGAGATCCCGTTCCTTCGACAGATCACTCGCCAGCAACTGGCGGCTCAAGGTGGCGGCTCTTGCCATGGCTCTCTTCCTTTGGGCTCTGGTTCGCGTGGGAGCGCCCGACCAGCGGGCTGTCTCCATCCCGATCAACGTCAGGCTGAACGATCCCGATTGGATCCTCATGGACGATCCGGTACCCTCAAGCGTCCAGGTGCGATTCAGCGGTCCGCCGACGGAGGTCTTTCGCCTCACGGCCCTCGACGGCGTCTCCATCACCGTGCCCGTCACCGAGGTCGCTGGCGAGGAGATGGTCATCGCTCTTCAGAACGGGTGGATTCCCGTAGACGGCTACCCAGGTGTCACGGTGGAGGAGATACTCCCGAGCACGGTGCACCTACACCTCGATCACGTCGAGACGGCTTCGGTTCCGGTTCGCATCACCACCCGAGGCAGCCTTCCGGAGCATCTGGCTTTGATCCGGTCCTTATCCGTCACGCCGAGCGCGGTGCGGGTCAGCGGGCCCGCAAGTCTGGTGCGGCAGCTGGATTCGCTGGACATCGTTCCCGTGGATCTGGGTCAGGTGGACGAGCGGGGTGCCGTTCAGACTACCGTCGACACCACGGGGCTGGCCCGCCTGACGGTGATCCCTGTGGGAATCACCCTGAGGATACCCGTCGAGGAGTCCATCGACCGGGTGCTGACGTCCGTTCCCGTGTTGGCCGACATCGGGGCCGAGTTCGAAGAGGCGGGCGGTACGGTGGAAATCCTTCCCGCCACGGTACGACTCACACTCAGGGGCGCGCGGACGCAGGTCACGAATCTGGACCCACGTCGCCTGCGGGTCATCGTGCCGTCTTCCGAGCTTCTGGGCTTGGGCGAGACCGAGGAGCGGAGGGTGCCCATCGTCGTGGAGGGCCTCCCCTCGTATATGTCCGTCTCGTCGGCGGTGGACACCGTGGTGGTCCGCCGGCAGACGGAGCCATGAGCGGACGGCTCATCCTGGGCCTCGAGACGAGCTGTGACGAGACGGCGGCGGCCCTCCTCGAGGCGCCCACCACCCTCCGCGGCCACGTGATCCTTTCCCAGGACGAGCACGCCCTGTATGGGGGCGTCGTCCCCGAGATAGCCGCCCGGGTCCACCTCCAGCGGATCGACGACGTGGTGGGGGAGACCCTCAGGGAAGCGGGGTGCGGCTTCGAGGACCTGGACGCGGTGGCCGTCACGGCAGGACCGGGCCTCATCGGGGCGCTTCTGGTGGGCGTCTCCTGGGCGAAGGCTCTGGCCTTCGGGCTCGGCAAGCCCCTGGCTGCCGTCCACCACATGGAGGCCCACCTCTTCGCCCCCTCGCTGGAGAATCCCGACGCGGAGCCGCCCTTCGTGGCGCTCCTGGTCTCGGGTGGTCACACCATCCTGCTCCACGCGCCGGCCTGGGGTGAGTACCACCTCCTGGGAGAGACGCGGGACGACGCGGCGGGCGAGGCATTCGACAAGGTGGCCAAGCTGCTCGGGCTTCCCTATCCGGGGGGCCCTGCCATCCAGGCCCTCGGCTCCGAAGGGGACGAGACCCGCCACCGGTTGCCGCGGCCCATGTTGCGCTCGAACCAGCGACCCGGCGATGCCGACTTCTACGACTTCTCCTTCAGCGGGCTCAAGACAGCCGTGGCGACGCTCGTTTCGAAGCTCGACAGCCTCGGCACACTGGACGACGAGCGGGAGCACGTGGCGGCGTCCTTCCAGGCGACAGTGGTGGAGGTTCTGACGAGCAAGACGCTCCGGGCCGTGGAGGAGACCGGCTGCTCGCGAGTGCTCCTGGGGGGTGGAGTCTCGGCCAACGCACGGTTGCGAGACGAGCTGGGCCGACGGCTGGGTGTCGAGGGGACTCTGTTCCACGCGTCGCCTCGGCTCTCGCTGGACAACGGAGCCATGGTGGCCCGCGCTGGAGCCTATCGATTGGAGCGCGGAGACGTCGCGCCCCTGAACGCGTCCGCGGACCCGAACCTCCCGTTTCTGGGGCTGGTGAGGGCCTCGGCATGAGAGGACACTGAGCGTGTACCCCATCTTCTTCCGTCTTCCCGAGTGGTTGCCCTTCATGGGCGGTGAGCCCATCACGTCCTTCGGGGTGTTCATGTTCCTTTCGTTCCTCACCGCCGGGGTGCTGTTGCGGCCGGAGATGGATCGGGCGGGGATGGATCCCGAGAAGGCGTGGGACCTGCTCTTCATGGCGGTCCTGGGGGGCATAGTGGGTGCGAAGCTCTACTACGTGCTCCTGAACTACCCCCGGCTCTTCGAGGATCCCGTGCGGGCGATCTTCTCCCGGGGAGGGATGGTCTGGTACGGAGGCTTCGGAGGCGCCGTCGCGCTTATCGTCTGGGAGATCAAGAGGAGTAAGCTGCCGCTCGCCAGGACGGCCGACATAATAGCCCCTACCCTGGCCATCGGATACGCCGTGGGCCGCGTGGGTTGCTTCCTGGTGGGGGACGACTACGGGCGTCCCACGGGCTCGTGGGTCGGCATCCGCTTCCCACAGGGGACACCGCCCACCCGTGTCGACGCGCTCGAGAGCCAGTTCGGGATCCAGGTCGATCCCACCCTCGTCGAGCAGTTCGGGCAGGTGGTTCCGGTCCACCCCACCCAGCTCTACGAGATCACCCTGGCCAGCCTGATCTTCGTGGTCCTCTGGCGACTACGCATCCGCGAGCACGGGGCGGGGTGGCTCTGGTGGATCTGCCTGGCCATGCTCAGCTTCGAGCGGTTCCTCGTGGAGTTCGTGCGGGTCAAGGATGATCGCTTCCTAGGACCGTTCACCCTCGCGCAGCTCATCGCAATGTCGCTCATCATCCTCAGCGTGTGGGGAGTGAATCGCGCTGTGGCTTCGGGAAGGAAGCCAGCGGAGGCGCCGGCCTGACGGGCCCGCTGAGCTGAGGTGAGGATGCTCACGATCCTTCAGGGGTCGGACCTCCACTACGGGAAACCGCATCTAGCGCGTGTCGCCGCCGCCTTCCACGAGGCGGTGCGCCGGGCCGAGCCCGACGTCATCGTCCTCGCCGGCGACTTCACGCAACGGGCCAAGGTCCGGGAGTACCGGCAGGCCCGCGAGTGCCTGGATACACTGCCGGACGTTCCGGTCATCGTCACCCCGGGGAATCACGACATTCCCCTCTACCGGGTGCATGAGCGGCTTATCAACCCGCTGCGCAATTACCGCACGTACATCTCGTCCGATCTGGACAGCGTAACCCGCGTGGAGGGGGCGGTTTTCGTGGCTTTGTGCTCGGCCGAGCCGCACCGGGCTATCGTCAATGGACGGCTCAGGGGCAGGCAACTCGAGTTCGCGGCACGTATCTTCCAGGAGTGTGCCCCGGAGGACGTTCGCATCTTGGTGACGCACCATCCGCTCGCTCGCCCGCGGGATGGTGGATCGGACAACATCCTCCCGGGAAGTGGCACGCTGCTTGACGGTTTCCGGGAGATGGGGGTCGAGCTGATCCTGAGCGGGCACCTCCACAGAAGCTACGTCGTGAGATCGTCGGGCGGGGGCTCGGTCGGCGGAGCCGTGTCGGGTGCGGAATCGGCCACTACCGACGGGGCTCACGGAGACGTGGCTATCGTCCACAGTGGCACGGCCACATCGGACCGCGGCCGCATGGCCGAAAGGGGGAGAAACAGCTTGAACGTGCTGAAGATCGATGCCCACGAGATCGTGGTGACCCCGCATTGGTTCGAGGAGGACCAGGACCGCTTCGTCGCCCGTGCGCCCACGTACATCCCGCGGCGCTCGTGACCCGGTTCTACGTCCGCCGAGAACCGGGCCCGCGGGAGACCCTGGGTGCTCTGGCAGTTGCTCTGGGCGTGGGCGCCGTGTCGTTCTACTTCGTGCGCATGCTCCTGGCACGGGAGGGCCTCGAAAGGGAGGCCCCGAAGCGGCTTCCGAAGACCGGGGCCGACCTGTCTCTCGCGGGGGACACGGACGGCTAGTGTTCCGCGCCACCCACTTCGCGCTCGCGGCCCTGCTGGCGCTCGCAGGCTCGGGCTCCGGCACCCTGGCTGCCCAGGCCTCACAGGTGGAGCTCAGCAGCATCGAATTCAGGGGCAACGTGGCGTTCCCGGACGACTCCCTGTTCCGGGCCATCTTCAATCGCGAGACACGGTGCCGCTCGTTCGTCTTGGCTCCGTTCTGCGCTTTCGGCGCGGGGTTCAGCATCAGCCATCAGTCGCTCAATGAGCGCGAGCTTCCCGGAGACATCCTCAGGTTGCGGAGCTACTACGGCAGCCGCGGCTTCAAGGAGGCACAGGTCGATACGGTCATCACGCGGCCGGACGACGACCGGGTGTCGATCCTCTTCCAGATAGAGGAGGGACGCCCCGTTCGCGTCTCGACGCTGGACGTCGTGGGGATCGAAGGGCTGGAGGAACTGGACCTCGCCGCTGATCTGCCCATCCGGGAGGGCGACCTTCTCAGCTCCATCGACCTCGACGCGGCCCGGGACACGTTGATCCAGCGGCTCCAGAACCGCGGATATCCCCGCGCGGACGTGATGCGCACGTCTCTGGTCCCGGCCAACACGCCCTACGAAGCCCACGTGACCTTCGATGTGGACGCGGGGCCCCGGGCCGTCTTCGGCCCGGTCACCGTCGTGGGCAGTCAGAAGCTCTCCGAGGGAGTGATCCGGCGCATGCTGCCCTTCCAGGAGGGCCAGGAGTACTCGCGGGCCCGCAGGCTCGAGGCGCAGCGCAACCTCTACTCCATCGAGATGATCCAGCACGCCTCCATAGACGAGACGGTGGATCCGGCGGGGTCGCTTCCCGATACGGTCGTGCCCCTTCAGGTCAGGGTGACCGAGGGCAACGTACACCGGGTGCGGACGGGAGCGGGGTGGAGCACCTCGGACTGCGTGAACACCGAGGGCCGGTGGACGAGCCGGAATTTCTTTGGCGGGGCGCGCCGTCTTCGGGTTCGGGCACGTCTGTCCAACCTCATGACCGAAGAGCTCCACGACGAGATCTGTGGGCAGTCGGGCGTCGGCGACTTCGGGGGCCTCAACTGGCTGGTGTCGGTCGACTTCAGCCAACCGTGGATCTTCAGCCAGCGCTTCGCCATTGGCGCGAGCTTGTTCTTCGAGCGCCAGAGCCTCCAGGACGTGTTCGTTCGCCAGGCCGTGGGTCTCGACCTGTCGTTGTCTCGTGCCGTAGGTCCGTACACGTCTCTCAGCTTCGCCTATCGGCCCCAGCTCACCCAGCTCGAGGCGGCAGAGGTCTTCTTCTGCATTACCTTCCTCGTTTGTACTCCAGAAGACATCTCCGGCCTTCAGGATCCCAACTGGCTGGCGCCGCTGGCCTTCAACGTCGTCCGTGACCGCACCAACAGCCTCCTGAACCCCAGCCAGGGCTATCACGTGTTCTTGAATGTGGAGCACGCCTCGAGCGTCACGGGATCGGATTTCGAGTACAACCGGGTCTTCGCCGGCGTGACGAGGTATCAGCAAGCGAGCCACGGCCAGGTTCTGGCGGTGCGCCTGCAGGGCGGCTGGATCGGTGCCGGCGCCTTCAGCCTTCTGGGCGGGCGCGCCGACATCATTCACCCGCAGAAGCGCTTCTATGCGGGAGGAGCCAACAGCGTCCGGGGCTTCGCCCAGAACCAGCTCGGACCGCGGGTCCTCACTGTGGACGTCACCGAGCTCCTCTCCTCGGTGTCGGAGACCGTGGGGCCGCCTTGCACACCCGGGCAGATCCTCGACCTCACTTGCGACGCGAATCCGCTGGATGATGGGGCCTTCGGGACTCCCCGGCCCACCGGCGGCCGCGTGGTCGTCGAGGGAGGGCTAGAGTACCGGGTGCCTTTGGGGCCCCGGGTAGAGGCCGCCGTGTTCGCCGACTTCGGTCGGATCTGGGCCGAGGCAGAGTCCGAGGCCGTAAGCAGGTTCGAGGTGGCGCCGGGCGTGGGCGTCCGCTACATGAGCCCCATTGGGCCCATTCGCATCGACTTGGGTTACCGCTTCCGTGGGATCGAAGATCTCCAGGTCGTGACATCCCAGATCCGCCCGTTCGACCCCACGCGTGACGACGAATCGGACAGGATCACCCGCTTCGTGAACGGCACGGAGGAGACCCTCGACTTCGTGCTCGTGGACGAGCTGGCCGTTCTGGGGCCCCCCGTGGCCTTCGGCCCCACCGGCCGATTCTCCCTGAACCGCCTTCAGCTCCACCTGAGCATCGGGCAGGCGTTCTGAGATGGGACGGGCGCGGAAGTCCGTGAGGCTCGCTGCCATCGTCCTGTTGGCCACAGGGGCCGGTGCCTTGTCGACGTTCTTTCTCCTGACGCGCACGACCGTCGGCCAAGCCCTCGTTGTCGAGGCGGTGCTGAAGCGGGTGGAGGGCGTGGTGAACGGTGAGATCCTGGTGTCGGGGATCCGCTCCACGGGCCTCCATAGGGGGGCGAAGCTGGTGGGGGTCCAGGTCAACGCGCCCGACGGCAGTCCCCTGCTCGTGGTGGACTCGCTGGAGGCGGAGTACTCGATCGGCAATATCCTCAAGGGTGACGTCGTCCTGGCGGGCGTCACGCTTTGGCGACCGACCTTTACGATCACGCGTTCCCGCCAGGGCGAGCGCTTCAACATTTCGGCGTTCCTGGCGGGCAGACAGGCCGGAAGCGTGGAAGCCCCATCCCATGAGCCCACCGGCGACGAGGGGGCAACCGAAGGGGGGGCAACCGAGGACGCGGCAACCGAAGAGCGGGCCGGCGGGGAGCGGGTCGCCGTGGAGGCGGAGCCCGAAGGCGGCAGGCGGTTGGTGCTGGAAGACGTGACCATCTACGAGGGCAGTCTCGACGTGCGCTACCCTCTCTCGTCGGCACCCGGTCCTGAGTCGCGCATCGTCACGGTGCCCGCATCCGACGGCGAGGGGCTCATGCGGAGCCTCGGATTCCGCGGGATCGACGCCCATCTGGATCGGCTCACCATCGTAGATCCCGAAGTGGAGGGCCTGCGAGTGGATGTGGGCGGGTTCGCCATGGAGGGCGAGGTCTTCCGGGATCCGGTCCGGGTCCAGGAGTTCGTTGGACGGGTGGAGTGGCTGGATGACCGCATCACGGTCACCACCGACCGCATCAGGCTTCCGGGGACGGACGCCAGCGGGCTTGCCATCGTCGATCTCATCGAGGGGTCGCCGCCCGAGCTGACACTGGACTTTGTGGCCACCCGCTTCGACATGGCGGACCTGCGGTGGCTGCAGCCGACCCTTCCGGACGCGCAGGGGAGTGCGGGGATCGGGGTGAACCTGGGCCCGGAGGGGCTCCAGGTCCGCTGGTCCGGGGCACACTTCGATGTGGCGGGTGGCGAGTTCGTCGGCGACGGTGTGTTCAGCCGGCCCCGTGCAGGGGAGCCGTCCCTCGAGGACGTGTCGGTAGAGGTCTCGGGGATCCCGGTCTCCTTCCTGGCCGACTATCTCCCGTGGATGCCGCCGCTGGACGGGAAGATCCACGGGTACCTGGGCCTTTCCGGTACCCTGGACGCCCTGGCCGTGGCGGGGCGGGTGGCCCTCTTGGAGCCGGGTGCGGGACCCTCGGGTGGCGAGATCGAAGGTGTCCTGCACCTCCGCGGACCCGTGGGCGCCACGAACCTGCACGCGCGGTTCACGCCCATCGACCTCAGCCTGGTGAACCACTTCGCGAAGGGACTTCGCCTGGCCGGGGCCATGAGCCTCGACCTCAGGGCCCACGGTCGCCTGGACGAGGGCGTGCGGATAGCGCTCGATGCCACCTATCCCGACCCCGAGTCGGAGGAGTCTCACATCTCCGTCGAGGGCAGCCTGACGGACGTGGAGGGCGAGGTGTTCGTGTTCTTGGACGGAGATCTGGAGCCGCTCTCCATCAGTGGACTGTTCGGGGAGGAGTCGCCCCTTTCCCGGCTGGGTGTGGTGCGGGGGACCGTCCACGCCGAGGGTCCCCTCTCGGCCGTGGCCCTGAGGACGGACCTTGTAACGGGCGGAGGCGAGCTCACGCTCGAGAGTCGTTTCGACGTACGATCGCCCCTGACGTCCTATCGCCTCCTGGGCGAAGCCCGTGACTTCGACGTTCGGGAAGTGCTGCCCGCACTTCCGGAAGGCACGGTCTTCTCCGGGTTCCTCGATCTCCGTGGGGAGGGAGGCGATCTCAGAACCGCCGAGCTGTCGGGTGAAGTGCAGCTGACCGCCTCTCGCTTCGCCGACCTCGATGTCGACACGGCGGCGGTCCAGCTCCGGATCTCCGGAGGCGTCCTCACGGTGGACACCGTCCAGAGCGTCATCGGTGGGGTAGCGGTGGAGGGAGCTGGGCGGCTCGCCCTGGCCGGCAGCGGATCCACCGAGGAACTCCACGTCCGATTCGAGACCGAGAACCTGGAGGGACTTCGGCCCCTGCTCCTGGGACCCAACGTCATCGCCAGGGACACCCTCTCGGCTCTCGAGCTCACCATCCTGGCTCTTGAGGACATCGATCCCGACACCCTGCCCACGCTGGCGCAGGTCTTCGTGTCGGGGCGCCTGGACGGGGGCCTCACGCTGGCCGGTTCCCTGGAGGACCTCGACGTCTCGGGGCAGGCTCGTCTGGAGGACGGCCGCTATGGGGACAGCCGGGTGGGAGACGCCGCCGTTTCGTTCTCGGCCACCGGCCTGTTCTCGCAGGCGCGGGAAATCGAGGCGCAGATAGACGGGGGCGAGGTGCGCTTCCTCGACCGGGCCTTCGACTCCATTTCCGTGCGCCTGGAGTACCAGGAGCCCCGGGGCCGCGTGAACCTGTTCGTCGTTCGGTCCGAAGAGGAGAGCTACCAGGCCCGGGTGGCGTTCGAGCTGGAAGACGCGGTACGGACCCTCCACCTCGACGAGCTGGTCCTGCGCTTCCCCGACGAGCGGTGGAACCTGGGAGGTCCGGCCACGATCTCGTGGGATCCGGACGGGCTCACCTTCCGGGACCTGCGGGTGATCCGCCCAGGTGTCGGCGGTATGCGCCTCGGGGCCGAGGGCCGCCTGCCGTTCGAGGGTGAAGCAGACCTCGACCTGAGCGTTCAGGGTCTCGACGTCAGCCGCATCGCACACGTGCTGCAGATGAGCGAGCGCCTGGAGGGAGTGGTGGACGTGGAGCTCGAGGTCACCGGAAGCGACGTCGAGCCGGTCATGTCCGGGACGCTCTCCGCGGCGGACTTCCGCTTCCGGGAGTTCGAGTTCGACCTCCTAGTGGGGGCCTGGGACTACGAGAACCGGACCGCCACGGGCGGGATCGAGCTCTGGAAGGACACGGTGCAGGTCCTTACCGTGAGCGGGAAGCTGCCCCTGGATCTGGCCTTCCACGCCGTGCTGGATCGGATCCCCGACGAGCCCATCGATCTCGTGGTCGCCTCACGGCAGCTGCCGCTCTCTCTGCTCATGGCGCCGTTCGAGAGCTACCAGGAAGTGGAGGGCACCCTGTCCGGGCGCGTCGAACTGGGAGGCACGACGGAGAGCCTGGCCCCCATCGGCCAACTCACCTTGTCCGAGGCCGGTGCCTTCCTACGGGGCCTCGGGGTCCGTTACCAGGATCTGAACGGGACGCTGGACTGGTTCCCCGACGGTCGGGTGGAGGTGGACGGCAGCGTCCGGGCTTTGGGAACGGCCAGCGTGCAGGGGACCGTGACCCTGGCACCGGCTTCCGATCCGGGCTTCGACCTGTCGGTGAATCTCGACGCCTTCCAGGGGATCGACCGTCGAGACGTCACCGGCCGCCTGAGCGGGGACTTCCGGGTGGGTGGGTCGTACCGGCGCCCCGTGGTCTCCGGCGATCTCCGGGTGGACGAGGGGACGCTGTTCGTGGAGGAGTTCCAGCGCGCCGCCGAGATCGTGGACCTTTCGGATCCCGCCTTCTACGAGGTGGTGGATACGTCGGTAGTGGATCTCCGTCCGCTCCTGGCCGGACAGAATGCCTTCCTGCGGAACATCCGCATGGAGAACATGACCCTGACGGTGCAGCGCAACAGCTGGATCCGCAGCGACCGCATGGACGTGGAGCTCGACGGCGAGCTCCAGGTGCTCTACGACCGCCTCACGCAAGACCTGGCCATGGTGGGCACGCTGGAGGCGGTGCGCGGATCGTACGGGGCCTTCGGGAGACAGTTCCAGGTGGACGGGGGCACCCTGCGCTTCCTCGGGACACCCGGCATCAACCCCGATCTGAACATCCAGGCGAGCAATCGCGTCCGCTCCGCCCAGGGAGATCGCTTCACCATCACGGCCGCCGTAACGGGTACTCTGGTCTCGCCTCGGATCGGCCTCACCAGCGACCAGGCGGGCGTCACCGAGGACGACCTCCTCAGCTACCTCTACTTCGGCCGGCCCACCTACGCCTTGACCTCGGGCCAGACTCAGGCTCTGGGGGCCGCCGGTGCCCTGCTGGGCTCGGGTGTGACACTGGGTCTCAGCACGTTCAGCAACCGCCTCGGATCGGCGGTCGCCCAGGAGCTGGGCGTGGACTACCTGTCCATCACGCAGCAGGACCTCGGAGCTCTGGGTGACGCCAGCCTGCGAGGAACGCTGGGCACGACCGTCGTGGAAACGGGCTTCTACCTGGCCGACGACTTCTTCGTCACTCTGCTCCTCAGGCTGCTGGCCAACCAGGGCGCGGGGAGCCAGTTCGCGGGCATCCGCTTCGAGTGGGTGGCCTCCAACGCCTACACCATCGAGTCCTTCTTCGAGGACCGCTTCTTCCGGGGGCGGGTGGTGGGCTTCAACGAGTTGGGCATCCAGAACGAGAAGGGGGTCGGCCTGTTCATCTTCCGCGAGTGGGCGTACTAGGTGCTCCAAGGAGGTAACCGTGATGGGCAAGACAGAATCACGAGGTCAAGGCGGGTCGGGCCAGCACGCCCACCGGGTCCAAGGCCCTGAACCGGAAGGCCTGGAGCGGCATCCGGAAATCCCGTCGAACCTGAAGGAGGCGCTTCAATGGTATAAGTCCATGGTCACCGCTACCAGCGATCTCACGGTGTTTGTTGATTCTACGTATACATATCGGGCGGTGAACCAAGCCTACTGCGATGAACACGGGCGGACTGAGGAGGAGATTCTCGGACACACCGTAGCCGAAGTGTTTGGAGAGAAGGCTTTTGAGACCACGCTGAAGCCCCACTTCGATCGCTGTCTATCGGGTGAGCAGGTGACGTTCGAGTTCTGGTGGAACTCGCCAGGTCGGGGCCGTCGGCACATCGATGCGCGGTACCACCCGTTCTTCGAGGCCGATGGCTCAGTGTCGGGGGTTGTGGTGGATGCGCGCGATACGACCGATCGGAAGGAAATTGAGGAACAGCTTGAACAGTCGGTCGTGGCACTCGAAGTGGCGAATCGGGAGCTAGAGACGTTTAGCGACGCCCTAGCGCACGATCTGAAGAACCCGTTGCTGACCGTGACCCAGTTCAGCGAGTACCTCGACGAAGCCCTCGGCAACTCGCTCGATGAACAGCTGGCGGACTACCTACAGCGCATTCGGGCCGCGGGCCGGCACATGATGCACATCATCGACGACTTTCGCGACCTCGCTGACGTGAACCGAGTCGAGATCAGTCGAGAGGAAATCGACTTATCATCGTTGGGTCGAGAGATCATCGACGATTTGAGTGCGCTGGTCCCGGATCGCAACGTGAGGTTCGAGGCGGAGCCTGGAATCACGGCCGTTGGGGACAAGACGCTTTTGAGGATTCTCCTGACCAACCTGCTCCAAAACGCATGGAAGTACACCGGTCCTAGCGATGACGCTCGGATCGAGCTGGGCGTCGACGAGGACGAGAGTGATGTCCCGACCTACCACGTTCGGGACAATGGGATCGGCTTCGACAACGCCGACCGTGAGCGAATCTTCCGAGCCTTCGAGCGGCTCCATAGCAAGGGGGAGTTCGCAGGGAGCGGACTCGGGCTGGCCACCGTGGAGCGAGTCGTGCGTCGCCACAGCGGACGAGTGTGGGCCGAGGGCATCCTAGGAGAGGGGGCGATCTTCCGTTTCACTCTTGAACCTGAATCGATAGACGCGCACAGGGCGGACCACCAGCCCTTGGACGGGTAGCGAGGAGATGTCTCAGGAGCCCGTCTATCGTGAGATCCGACCTCAGTTCGAGCCCTTGGTCACGCGACACGAGCGCCGCTTCTCCCGTGTGCCGGAGTTGGAGGTGATCGGCTACGCGTAGCGGCGCGCAGGACGGTCAGGCGGAACTCCCACCTCGTGTCACCCCCCCTTTGAACCGAAGCCGCGTCTTCGGTATCCTAAAAGGCTATGTCGCGAGAATCCCTCATCATCCGCGGTGCCCGGGAGCACAACCTCCGGAACATCGACGTGGAGCTCCCCCGCGGTGGCCTGGTGGTGATCACCGGACTCTCGGGGTCCGGTAAATCCTCCCTGGCGTTCGACACCATCTACGCCGAGGGCCAGCGGCGCTATGTGGAGTCGCTGTCGGCCTACGCCCGACAGTTTCTGGGCCTCATGGAGAAGCCCGACGTCGACGCCATCGAGGGGCTCTCGCCGGCCATCTCCATCGAGCAGAAGACCGTCAGCCGGAATCCCCGGTCCACTGTGGGGACGGTCACGGAGGTCTACGACTACCTGAGGCTCCTCTGGGCCCGCGTGGGCGTCCCCCACTGCCCCGAATGCGGCAGGCCGGTGATCCGCCAGTCCGCCTCCCAGATCGTCCAGCGCCTGCTGACCCTGGAGGAGGGCACCAAGGTCGAGGTCCTGGCCCCCCTGGTGCGGGGGAGGAAGGGCGAGTTCCGCGATCTCTTCGAGAAGGCTCGCAAGGAGGGCTTCGTCCGGGCCGTGGTGGACGGACACACCATCGATCTCTCGGAGGCCCCGACGCTGAGCCGTTACGAGAACCACGACATCGCCATCGTCGTGGACCGCCTGGTGATCCGGGATGAGGACCGGGATCGCCTCGCCGACTCGGTGGAGACGGCGCTTCGAGCAGCCGACGGCATCCTGGAGGTCGTGGAGCGTAAGGGTCGCGCGCGTGTCCCGCATCTCTTCAGTGAGCACTACTCCTGTGCCCACTGCGGCACCAGCCTGCCCGAGCTCGAGCCCCGGCAGTTCTCCTTCAACTCGCCCTACGGTTCGTGCCAGGAGTGTGGAGGGCTCGGGACCCGCAAGGACGTGAACCCCGACCTTCTGCTGGCCGACGGGAGTGTGTCTCTCCTCGAGGGTGTGATCCTCCCGTGGGGCGAGCCCTCCGGCCATCTCCGCAAGTCCGTGATCGCGGGACTCGCCGAGGCCTACGAGTTCGACCCGCAGGATGCGTGGCAGGACCTGCCCGAGGGGGCCCGCGACGCGATCCTGCACGGCTCTGGGCGCATGAAGATCCGCTTTCCGTACCGGACGGGCACCGGGAAGTCGACGGGTTACTACGAGGACACCTGGGACGGCGTCGTGGCGAACGTGGAAAAGCGCTACAGGGAGACCCGCTCCGAGGCCGTCCGGGGCCAGCTCGGGGACTACATGTCGACGCTGCCGTGCACCCAGTGCGCCGGGAGCCGGCTGAGGGCCGAGTCCTTGGCCGTGACGGTGGCCGGGCGATCCCTCCGGGACATCGTCGACCTGTCCATCTGGGAGGTCCTCGAGTTCTTCCAGGGCCTTCGCGTCGATGAGCCGGTGGGCACCGGCCCGGACCAGCACGTGCTCCACGGGGAGATCGCGGGCCCCATCCTGAAGGAGGTCCAGGAGCGGCTGGGCTTCCTGGTGAACGTGGGGCTGACCTACCTGACGCTGGGGCGCTCCGCCGACTCCCTGTCCGCCGGGGAGTCCCAGCGCATCCGCCTGGCCACCCAGATCGGGAGCCGCCTCGTGGGAGTCCTTTACATTCTGGACGAGCCTTCGGTGGGTCTCCACCAGAGAGACAATCAGCGCCTCCTGGGCACGCTCCGGGCACTCCGAGACCTGGGGAACACCGTCATCGTGGTGGAGCACGACGAGGAGACCATCCGGGCCGCCGATTACATCCTAGATCTGGGGCCCGGGGCCGGCCGGGCCGGTGGATACGTGGTAGCGCAGGGATCGCTGGAGGACGTCCTGGGAGAGGAGCGGTCCCTCACGGGAGCGTACCTGTCCGGTGAGCGTAAGATTCCGGTTCCCGCGAGTCGCCGGGAGGTGGACGAGGACCGGGTCCTCTGCTTACGGGGCGCCCGGGAGCACAACCTCCAGAACCTGGACGTGAGCATTCCCCTGGGCTGCTTCGTTACGGTGACGGGGGTGAGTGGGTCCGGGAAGTCGACGCTCATCAACCAGACCCTCTACCGGGCCCTGGCGCGGCACCTGTACCGCAGCAAGGTGGTGCCCGGCGGGCACGACGGCGTCGACGGCATCGAGCGTATCGACAAGGTCATCGAGGTTGACCAGTCTCCCATCGGACGCACCCCTCGGTCGAACCCGGCCACGTATACGGGCCTCTTCACGCCCATGCGTGAGCTCTTCTCGAACCTTCCCGAGTCCCAGATCAGGGGATACGCTCCGGGCCGCTTCTCCTTCAACGTGAAGGGGGGACGCTGTGAGGCCTGCACCGGCGACGGGCTCGTGAAGATCGAGATGCACTTCATGCCCGACGTCTACGTACCGTGCGACGTCTGCCGCGGCAGACGCTACAACAGGGAGACGCTGGACGTCTACTACAAGGGCAAGAACATCGCCGACGTCCTGGACATGACCGTGAGCGAGGCCCTCGAGTTCTTCGAGGCCGTGCCGCGCTTGCGCGAGAAGCTCCAGACGCTTCACAACGTGGGGTTGGGCTACATCCACCTCGGGCAGTCGGCCACCACGCTCTCGGGCGGAGAGGCCCAGAGGGTGAAGCTCGCCACCGAGCTCTCGAAGCGAGCCACGGGCAGCACACTCTACATCCTGGACGAGCCCACGACGGGGCTGCATTTCGAGGACGTGCGGGTTCTTCTGGACGTGCTGCATCAGCTCGTGGAGCGCGGAAACACCGTGGTCGTCATCGAGCACAACATGGAGGTCATCAAGACCGCGGACTGGATCATCGACCTTGGCCCTGAAGGTGGTGGGGGTGGGGGCCGTATCGTTGTCGAGGGTCCGCCGGAGCGTGTCGTGGCGGAGCCGAGCTCGTACACAGGCCACTTCCTGCGTTCGCTCATGATGGACGCGGCGAAGAACGGTGGCTAACGTCGGTGAGGACCGTGGTTTTGCGGCACACGGGAAACGGAGGAGTCGCGGCGGGATGGCCGTTCGTGTTAGACTAGCAATCTCGCCTCATGCGACCCTTTTGACCGCTTTGAGCGTCTAAGAAACCGCGGCATCCGATAGACCGTAGGGATAACCGCCCCTCGTCGGAGGGGTCCAGCTACAGTTTGCCGGCGGCCGGTGCTCCGGTCGCCCTGAACCACGGAGTCGATCATGGTAACCCGAGAGGATCTCGAGAGCTTCCTCATTCGGATGGACCTGGAGTACGAAGAGGTGGATGAGGGGATGTTTCTCGTGCGAGGCGGGAACGGGGCGGTGGTGGTCCACCACTCGGAGCCTGTCCTTCTGCTCCGCCTCAACGTCATGGACCTTCCTGGCGAAGGGGATCTGACGGACTTGTATCGGGCGCTCCTCGAATGGAACGCTACGGACATGGTTCACGGGGCGTACGGCATCGAGGAAGGGGAGATCATCCTCAGCGATACCCTCGAGCTGCAGACGCTGGACTACGAGGAGGTACAGGCGTCGGTCGAGAGTCTCCAATACGCCGCCTCGAGCCACCTCGGCAAGATCAAATCTCTCGCCGGGGTTGATGGTGGCGGTTCAGATGCGTCCGATGATAGCGGTTCGGAAGGAGAGGGCTGAGGCAAATGAGCATCTTCACCAAGCTTTCGACGGTCATCAAGTCGAACATCAACGACCTCATCTCCCGGGCCGAAAACCCGGAGAAGATGCTGAACCAGATCATTCTGGACATGCGGGATCAGCTCGCGAAGGCCAAGCGCGAAGTCGCGGCGGCCATCGCGGACGAGCGCAAGCTCCGCTCTCAACTCGACGATGAGGTGAAGCAGACCCGGCAGTGGGAGCACCGCGCCATGCTGGCCGTGAAGGAGGGTCGGGACGAGCTGGCCAAGCAGGCCCTCATGAGGCAGGGAGAGCACGCGGAGCGTGCAGCGGCGCTGGACACCACATGGCAGGCACAGGCCAGCGAGACCGAGAAGCTCAAAGGATCCCTCCGGCAGCTCAACGACAAGATCGAAGAGGCCAAGCGGAAGCGGAATCTCCTGGTCGCCAAGCAGCGGCGGGCCCAGGCGCAGAGGCGGATCCACGAGACCATGTCCGGTCTCTCCAACACGTCCGCTTTCGATGCCTTCAACCGGATGGCCGAGAAGATCGAGGAGCAGGAGCGCCAGAGCCTGGCCGCCGTCGAGGTGACCGAGGCCCTCGGGCCCGGCACGCTGGAGGAGGAGTTCAAGGTGCTCGAGTCCGGCGGCGGCACGGGCGACGTCGAGGATCGGCTCATGGCCCTAAAGCACGAGATGGGCTTGATCGCCGCGCCCGAGTCCGAGGCTCCCAGGCAGTTGGAGTCCGGCGACGAGGATGAGGAGGCTCCCACCGAGGCGGCAGCTGTGGACGCCGGCGACGACGTGCCCGGCAGCGCGGATGGGGTTGTCGAGGCGGAGGCCGTCGAGGCGGAGCCGCAGATCCAGGAAGCCCAGCTCATCGAGGAGTTCGACAAGCTGAAGCAGGAGAGCTAGGAAGGGACTCCCGCGGCCGGAATCCTTCGGCCTATCTCGTGAACGCGTTGAACGTATCGATGGTGAAGGTGTCGCGGAGGTGCGGTGTCACCTGGAGCCGATCGCAGATGAAGTGACCCACGTCGTCCTGCTCGCGCACGTGGAACTTTACCAGAAGGTCGTACTTTCCCGACACCGAATAGACCTCCGCGGTCTCCTCGATGTTGTCCACGATGTAGTCGGCCACCTCGTAGGACTTGCCGAGCTCACACTTGATCATCACGAAAACCGCGTGCATGCTCCGACCCTCTTGGTGGCTCGCGAACTTCGGAAACGGAACGCTAGAATCCGACGGAGATGGAGAGCGCGAAGACCGGATAGAACTTGAAGTACTCCGGAATGTCGTTCTCGATGTCCAAAACCTCGGCCTGGACGTCGGCCCGGAACTGAGCTCCGACAATCGGGTCGTTGGCAAGGGGACCCTGGGGCGTCACGGTTACGGTGGGCTTTTCACCGAACCCTAGGCCTACGTCGAGGTTGATGCCGATGAGCTTGCCGATTCCGTTTCCGAAGCCGATACCCGCGTACGGTTGGAAGCTCTTCAGCTTGAACGTGCTCACGAGCTTGTCTTCAGCGGTGAGGGTGTAGTCCGTCCCTCCGAATTCTTCGGTGCGTCCTGCTGCCGTGCCCACCGCGGCGATGTCGCCGCCCTTGGAGATGATCAGCCCGCCCGCGCTGAGGTGGAAGCCGCTCATGGGGTAGAAGTCCACGGTAGTAAGGATGAACGTGGGGAGGTCGAAGGCCCAATCGACGCCCTCGATCTCAACCTCGGGGTCTCCCGGAATGAACCCCAACATGCCTCGGAGATTGAGCTTGGGAGCGACCCCGATGATGACACCGCCTCCGACGCCAATGGTGCCGGCGTGGCCCGAGATGGCGAAGCCCTGCGCCTGACCGGGTGCCGGGGCGAGAATGAGGAATGCGACGGCGGCGGCACAGAGCTTTCTCATGGGATATGGGCTCCTTCTGTCATGTCCAAGGGCATTGGGCGCGGGGCTGGGCCCCTCACCGAGGTGGGTGCTTCTTAAATGAAGCACCGTGCGAGCGCGTGTGCAATCTCTTGGTCGCTGACGGGGCTGGCGGAGTCGAGCGCCGAAGCCATCTTTTCCAACATCGTCAATTGCCCCCAACTCCAGGATCGACATGAGCACGGTATACTTGAACGGCGAGTACCTGCCAAAGGAGCGGGCCACGGTTTCGGTGGACGACCGGGGCTTTCTACTCTCGGACGGCCTCTATGAGGTGACGCCGGCATACAAGGGCCGCCTCTTCCGCCTGGAGCAGCACATGAGGCGTCTCAGGCACGGCCTGGACGCCTTGCGGATCGGCTGCGACACTGCGGGGCTCCCGGAGATGCATCTGCGCCTCCTGACCGAGAACGGTCTCGAGGACGAGGACGTCTCCATCGTCTATCTCCAGATCACGCGGGGAGTGGCCCCCCGGACTCATCACTTCCCCCCCGAGGGCACCCTGCCCACGGTTTATTCCTTTGGGAAGGCTTTCCATCGGCCCGATCCGGAGCGCTGGGAACAGGGATATTCGGCCATCATGGTGCCGGATCGCCGCTGGGCCAGGGTCGACATCAAGACCATCGGGCTCCTTCCGAACGTGCTGGCGCAGCAGGCAGCCGTGGATGCGGGGGCGGCGGACGCACTCCTTGTCAAGGACGGTGTGGCTCTCGAGGGGTCCCACAACAATGTCTTCGGCGTGTTCGACGGGGTGGTCACCACTCATCCGGCCACCCATGAGATCCTCCACGGAGTCGGGAGAGGGTTCGTCATGGAGCTGGCGCGGGGGATGGGCATGACGGTGGTCGAGCGGGCGATTCCGGTGGAGGAGATGCGGGGCGCGGACGAGATCTTCTTCACGGGGACGACCACCGAGATACGACCCACGGTCGAGCTCGACGATCGGCCGGTGGGTGACGGGACGGTGGGGCCGGTGGCCAAGGCGCTTTACGAGGCGTTCAAGGTGGGGGTGGTGGAGGAAGTAGCGGTCGGGTAAGCGGCCCTCCGGCCCTCCAACCCTTAGGCGGCGGGACAACGCCAGGGGTCTACCGATAGATCAGGTACGGCTCCCGCACCCGCCTGAACTCGGCCAGCGCCTCGTCCCACCCGTCTCGGATCTCTTCCACTCCGGCTCCCGCCTCGATGGCCTCACGAAGCCGATCGGTCCCAGCCAGACGATCGAAGTGGGACGCGAGCCATCGCCAATCATCCCCGGACATCCTGCGGGTCTCCACCAGGAGTGCCACGGCGGCCTCCGTGGGATCGTAGTCGGCCGAGGTGGCGATCAGGCGCACGCCCGAGACCTCTACCCCGTCGAACTTGCCGTCGCCGGGGGACCGGGGCGTGAACCGGGTGGCCTCGAAGCGGACGCCGGTCAAGCCGGACCCGTTCATGGTTCGGGCCAGCGCCTCTCCGTCCAGCCAGGGTGCTCCGACGTGCTGGAAGGCGATATCCGTGCCGCGACCCACGGAGAGATTGGTCCCCTCGAAGAGGCAGGTGCCGGGATAGTGCGTGGCGCTCTCGATGCTGGGCATGTTCGGGGACGGCTGGACCCACGGCAGGCCGGTTTCCGCGAAGGACATGTCACGTCGCCACCCCTCCGCAGGCGCCACGTGCAGCTCCACTTCGATGCCGAGCTCGCCACTGGAGTAGCGGGCCAGCTCGCCGGGAGTCATACCGTGGCGCATGGGCACCGGGTGCCGCCCCACGAACGTCGCGAACGCCGGCTCCAGGATGTTGCCCTGGGTCGCTCCACCGATCGGGTTGGGACGGTCCAGGACCACCACCGGAATCCCCTCCTCGGCGGCCGCCTCCATCGCCAGGGTCATCGTGGAGACATAGGTCCAGTACCGGGCGCCGATGTCCTGGTAGTCCGCCAAGATGACGTCGATCCCTTCCAGCATCTCCGGGGTCGGCTTCCGAACCGTCCCGTAGAGCGAGTAGATCGGCAGCCCTGTCTTGGAATCGACTTCGTCGTTCACCCGCTCGCCGGCTTCGGCCGTGCCCCGGATACCGTGCTCCGGCGAGAAAAGCGCCACGAGCTCCACGTCCGGATGTTCGTAGAGCCGGTCGATGGAGGAGCGTCCCGAGGAGTCCACACCCGTCTGGTTGGTGATGAGTCCGACCCGCTTTCCGGCCACGAGATGCAGGGAGTCCTTGAGCAGCACCTCGATGCCCGGGCGCACTGGACCGAACTCGCCATCGGTACTTCGGTATAAGGAATCGGCGGCCCGGGCGCCCGTGCGGGTTCCCTCGAGGCTACCGGCGTCGGCATCCGAGCTGCAGGCCATGCATGTCAGGAGCGCGAGTATGAGCCAGGATTGTGGCACTCTCGGCAACTCCATAGCTTGCTCTCCGATCTGCACTTCGGCTGCTCTTTCTGCCCAACATCGAGGTTGCTGAGCTCGCTTGATGCCCATCCGGAGCACGCCCCGACACACCCTGAGTAACCCGGCGGGAAGCCTCTGGATCCTGGCGATTCTCGTTTCGTCGTGCTCCACGTTGAGCTCCGGGCCCGCTCAGAACCCCACCTCCACCGAGGACCGGCCGGTCGCCTCTGTCGAGGGCGAGACCCCACGCGAAACATCTCCGAGACCGACCCGCGCTCAAACGGCTCGGCCCACGCGGCCCACTCTCCCCTGGCCTCAGCGCGTCCTCGACGAGATGACGCTCCGGGAGAAGATCGCCCAGATGATCATGCCGTTCGTTCTGGGCAACTTCGCTCCCGAGGGCACGGAGAGCCACGACCGGATCGTGGACGTCATCGAGAGGGAGGGCGTGGGCGGCGTGATCATGTCGGTGGGCGTTCCCACAGACGTGGCGGTGAAGCTCAACGATCTGCAGCGCCACTCCAAGTATCCGCTCCTCGTGGGGGCCGATCTGGAGACCGGCGCTGGCTTCCGATTCTGGGGGGCAGTGCACGTTCCTACGAACATCGTGTTGGGTGGCGCTACGACCTTCCCGTCGCTGATGGCGTTCGGGGCGACGGGTGACCCGGACTACGCCTATCAGATGGGGCGCATCACGGCGTTGGAGGCCCGGGCCATGGGGGTCCACCTACCCTTCGCGCCCGTCCTGGACGTCAACAACAACCCCGAGAACCCGATCATCAACATCCGCTCCTTCGGCGAGGATCCCGAAGCGGTGGCGACCATGGGTGTGTCCTTCGTCCGCGGGCTCCAGGAGCACGGGGTGGGGGCCACGGGCAAGCACTTCCCGGGTCACGGCGACACCGAGGTGGACTCCCACCTGGCTCTGCCCATTATCCGCGCTCAGCGAGAGCGCATGGACTCGGTGGAGCTGGTGCCGTTCCGGGCGGCCATCGATGCGGGAATCCGGGGCATGATGTCGGCCCACATCGCCGTCCCGGAGGTCAGCGGGGGGTATCTGCCATCCACCCTGTCCGGTCGGGTGCTCGAAGATCTTTTGCGCTCGGACCTGGGGTTCGACGGGATCGTCTTCACCGATGCCATGGACATGAACGCGGTGAACCGGCTGTATCCGCGGGGAGGGGCCTCCATGATGGCCGTGCTGGCCGGGGCCGACGTGATTCTGATGCCCCCCGACGTGACGCAGGCCATCGACGCCATCCTTCGGGCGGTTCGCAACGGGCGGATCCCCGAGTCCCGCATCGACCAGTCGGTCACGAAGCTGCTCCGGCTGAAGGAGGAGAAGGGGCTCCACGAAGAGCGCGAGGTGCCCCTCGATGTTGTCCCCCAGGTGGTGGGCATCCCGAAGCACACGCGCATCGCCCAGGAGGTCGCCGAGCGCTCCATCACGCTCCTCCGGAACCAGCGGAACCTCCTGCCCCTCTTGGGAACCCGGACGGCCCGTGTCATGTCGGTGACGTTCCGTAGCCGCACCGACGTGCTGGCGAGCCGCTACTTCGACGCTCGCCTCCGCGAGACCTATCCTCGCCTCGTCACGACCCGGGTGGACGAGCAGACCAACTCCGCTGCCTACGAAGATCTGGAGCGGCGGTCGCATCGCTCGAATCTGGTGGTGGTCTCGGTCTACTCGAACTTCGCGGGCCGCGTCGAGCTCCCCGACGAGATGGTGGAGTTCGTGAACGAGCTCGCCCGCGCGAGGATCACCCATGTCGTGGTGTCCTTCGGGAACCCCTACCTGATCTCGGAATTCCCGGATGCCCAGGCGTACGTCCTGGCGTGGAGCTCGGCTTCGGTGAGCCAGCGTGCCGCAGCTGCGGCCCTCCTTGGCGGCATCGAGATCAGTGGCCGGACCCCCACGGGCATGCCGCCCTACTTCGAGCTGGGTGACGGGATACACGTCCCGCTGAAGGTCACTGACAGTGGGCGGTAGTCCACTTCGTCTCTCGGCCGTACTGGCCATCCTGTGGGTCGGCGGCTGCACGTCGCTGGGACCGGGGGAGGGGTCGGCGTCGTCCTCGCCACGCCCGGCCGCCGGGGCGTTCACTCCCGGCACGAGGCCGCTGGATGGTGAGGCACGGGCGTGGGTGCACGGGACCCTGGCCTCCCTCACGCTGCGGCAGCAGGTGGCGCAGCTCGTCATCCAGTGGTTGCCCGGCTCGTACGCGTCGACCAGCAGCCCCGAGTTCCTCGAGTGGGCCGGTTGGGTGGAAGACGACGAGATCGGGGGCATCTATCTGTCCATCGGGCTGCCCCACTCGTACGCGGCGAAGATCAACGAGCTCCAGGCTCGGGCCCGGATCCCCCTCCTGGTCACTTCGGACTTCGAGAACGGCGGGCCGGGGATGCGGATCAACCACTCCTACGCTCTGCCGTCTATGCTCCCGCAGGGCGGCGGCACCAGCTTTCCGCCGACCATGGCCTTCGGAGCTATCGGGGACGAGCGCTTCGTTCGGGAGTACGGGCGCATCACTGCGGTCGAGGCGAGAGCGGTCGGCGTCCACCTGAACTTTGCTCCCGTGCTGGACGTCAACTCGAACCCCGACAACCCCATCATCAACACGCGCTCCTTCGGTGAGGACCCGGCTACCGTAGCCCGGCTGGGGGCCGCGTACATCCAGGGGGCGCACCAGGGCGGCGTGCTCGCCACGGCGAAGCACTTCCCGGGACACGGGGACACCCGGACGGATTCTCACCTTGATCTTCCGGTGGTTCCGGCGGACTGGGACCGGCTCAACGCCGTGGAGCTGGTGCCGTTCCGGGAGGCGGTAGAGTCGGGTGTGGACGCAGTCATGACGGCCCACGTCATGGTGTCCGGGGTCCAGGGCACGGACGGGCCTCCGGCCACGCTTGATCCACGCTTCATGACCGAGCTCCTCCGGGAGGAGATGGGCTTCGGCGGCCTTCTCCTCACGGACGCCCTGGTCATGGCGGCCCTCGCCGATCGCTACGGAACCGGTGAGCTGGCGGTGCTGGCACTGGAAGCAGGAAGCGACGTCCTGCTTATGCCGACGGACGTGACAGAAGCCATCGCGGCCGTCGTCGCCGCCGTGGACGCGGGCCGCGTGGATCCGGGCCACATCCGGGCCTCGGCCCGCCGGGTGCTCGAGACCAAGGCCCGGGCCGGGCTCCACCGCGGGCGGATGGTGGATCTGGACGCCGTGGACGACGTGGTGGGGAGCGCGGCTCACTTGGCGTTCGCCGACACGGCGGCGGCCCGCTCCATGACCCTCCTCCGGGACCGCGCGGGTGCTGTGCCGGTGGACTCCACAGTGACCCGGAGGATCCTGAGCGTGACCTATGCTCGAGCCGACAACCTGGTGGCAGGCACGGCCTTCGATCCGGCTTTGGCCGGCAGGGTCGCGTCGCTGCGCGGGGCTCGGGTCGACCCGGACACCCCGGCCGAGACGTACGACTCCCTGCGCCTGCGGGCCCAAGACGTCGACCTGGTACTGGTGAGCGCCTACGTGCCGCCCCGGGCGGGAGCCGGTGAGGTCGCCGCCCCGGACGCCTTGGCCGATTTCATCCACGAAGTCGGGCAGGAGCGTCCGCTGCTGGTCACCTCGTTCGGGAATCCGTATCTGCTGGTGGCCCTGCCCAACGCACCCGCCTACCTGATCGCCTGGGGAGACCGGGAGGTGTCGCAGGCGGCTGCGGTCCGCGCCCTCTTCGGCGAGATGGCCATCGGCGGACGGCTGCCCATATCCATCCCGCCCTTCCACACCATGGGGGACGGGCTTACCAGGGCCGTCGGCGACGCAACCACTCGTACGCAGACCCCGTCCTCCGGCGCTGTCACGCCTGGCGCGGCGGCCGTCGCCGTGTCGATCTCAGAGCTCGAGGCAGACGCCGGTTCCGCCGGGATGAGCTCCCGGCGTCTCTGGGCCGTGGATTACCTGGTGACCGAGGCCATCGGCGACGGAGCGACGCCCGGCGCGGTGGTGGCCATGGGGCGCGGCGGAAAGCTGATCCGGCTCCGGGGCTACGGCCGGCTGGATTGGGACGCGTCGGCCGGACCCGCCGACGCGAGCTCGATCTACGATCTGGCCTCTCTCACCAAGGTGGTGGGCACGACCACCGCGGCCATGATCCTGGTGGACGAAGGCCGGCTCGATCTGGATGCGGCCGTAGTGGACTATCTCCCGTGGTGGGGCAGGGGAGACCCGTCCAAGGCCGGCGTCACCGTCCGACACCTCCTGCTCCACCGTGCAGGGCTGCCACCCTTCCGTCGCTTCTATCTGGAGATGGAGGGGCGGAGCGCCTACGAGGACGCCATCGGCGATCTCCCGCTCGAGTACACGCCGGGAGACCGCACCGTCTACTCCGATATCGGACTCATGACGGTGGCGTTCATCATCGAGGAGGTGACTGGCCAAGGCCTCGACGCGTTCCTCGAAGAGCGGGTGTGGGACCCGTTGGGGATGGCAGACACGGAGTTCCGTCCCGGATCCGAGCTGCGAGGACGGATCGCGCCCACCGAGGTGGACACGATCTTCAGGGACGTCCACGTGCACGGCGTGGTCCATGACGAGAACGCGTACGCCATCGGGGGGGTGGCCGGCCACGCAGGCCTCTTCTCCACGGCGTCCGACCTATCGGTCCTGGCGCAGGCCCTCCTGAACGGGGGCCGCATCGAGGGCTGCGAGCGGGGGGACGAGCCCGCCGCTGGAAACGAGCCCGGCGCTGGAAACGAGCCCGCTCCTGGAAACGAGCCCGCTCCTGGAAACGATCCGAGCCCGCGAGCCGGCATGATCTGCGCCCCCAGAGCCTCCGGGGACGTTCGTCTCGTCTCCGAGGCCACCTTGCGACTCTTCACCGAGCGCCATGACGCCTCGGCCAGTCGCGCGCTGGGCTGGGACACCCCCAGCGGGGGATCCTCGGCCGGGAGCTACTTCACCTCCAGCGCCTTCGGGCACACCGGGTTCACGGGGACATCCATCTGGATCGACTCCGAGCTCGACCTGTTCGTCGTGCTGCTGACCAACCGGGTGAACCCGACGCGGGACAACTCGAAGCACGTTCCGCTCCGATGGGCAGTGCACGACGCCGCGGCCGTGGCGATCACAGACCGGGACGTGAGACGACGTGAGCCGTAGGTCGACTGGACTCCTTGGGAGCGCCGGTCGGTGAGCGCCTTCACGTCTCTCGATCTCTCCGTACTCCTGGTCTACCTCGTCGGGATCACCGCCTGGGGCGCGTGGCTGGGGCGGGGGCAGACCGGCGGCCGCGATTACTTCCTGGGGAATAGGGAGCTACCGTGGGTGGCCGTCATGCTTTCCGTCGTCGCCACGGAGACCAGCACCCTCACCTTCCTCAGCATTCCCGGCGTGTCCTACCTGGGAACCCTGGGCTTCCTGCAGCTCACCTTCGGATATCTCGCGGGGAAGGTGGTGGTGTCGGCGCTCCTGCTGCCGTCCTACTACCGGGGGGAGCTGAGCACGGCGTACGCGCTCCTCGAGGGTCGTTTCGGCCAGCGGGCCCGCCGCTTCGCCTCGGCAGTCTTCATGGTCACCCGCCTCCTGGCCGACTCGGTGAGGCTCTTCGCCACGGCCATCCCCCTGGCCCTGGTCACCGGCTGGGATTATCCCGTGTCCATTGTCGTCATCGGTGTGATGACGGTGGTCTACACGTACTTCGGGGGGATCAAGGCGGTGATCTGGGTGGACGCCGTCCAGATGGGCCTCTATCTGCTGGGAGCGCTGGTGGCCATGGTGGTCCTCCAGGAGCTCGTCCCGGGCGGATGGGCCGGCATCTTCGCCAGCGCGGGTGAAGCCGGGAAGATGGCCGTCTTCGACCTGTCCCTCGACTTCGCCATCCCGTACACGCTCTGGGCCGGCGTCCTGGGCGGAGGCTTCCTCACCATGGCCTCCCACGGCACCGATCAGCTCATCGTCCAGCGCCTTCTCACCTGCCGGGACCTGGACTCCAGCCAGAAGGCGCTCGTGGGGAGTGGCGTGGTCGTCATGATCCAGTTCGCCGTCTTCCTTCTGGTGGGACTCGGCCTGTGGGCGTATTACGGCGGTCAGGAGTTCAGCCGGGGAGACGAGATCTTCGCCAGCTTCGTGGTGAACGTGCTCCCCGCCGGGATAACGGGACTACTCATCGCCGGAGTGTTCGCCGCGGCCATGTCGTCGCTGTCCTCATCCATCAACTCGTTGGCGTCGGCCACGGCATACGACTTCTGGGCGCCCCTGGTCGGCGCCGAGGATGACGAGGCCCGGATCCTCCGGGCAGGGAAGCTCTTCACGCTCGCTTGGGCCGCACTGCTCATCGGTGGAGCCGTGCTCTTCATCCCCCTCAGCGAGGGAACCACTGCGGTGGAGGTGGCGCTGGCCGTCGCGTCCATGGTTTACGGCGGCCTCCTCGGAGCGTTCGTTCTGGCGGTTCGGTCGAGCCGCGCCGACCAGCGGAGCGTCATCCTGGGGATGATCGCCGGGATCGCCGTGGTCACGTCCATCTGGCTCTTCGCTCGCACCGTCGTGGCATGGCCCTGGTTCGTCCCCATCGGCACGGCGGTGACGGTAGTGGTCGGCTGGACGCTGGGCGGCGGGCGTCCCGCCGATGCCCGTTCCGCTGATGCCCGTTCCGCTGATGCCCGTTTCGCCGATGCGCGTCCCGCCGATTCACCCAGCGCCGATTCGCCTACCCCGGAGGCCGTATGAACCTCTTCGTCGGTGTGGACGGAGGAGGCACCCGCACCCGGGCAGTGGTAATGGACGCAGAGGGCCAGGAGCTGGCTCGGGCCGAGGGACCGCCCACCCTGATCGATCAGGCGAACCCGCGAGCCACCATAGGTGTGATCACCCACGTATGTCGCCAGGCCGTGGGTGATGCGGGTGCCACACTTCCGGCAAGGGTACTTTGGGCCGGCATCGCCGGGGCGGGGAACGATCCGGCCCGGAGCGTGGTCCAGGAGGCGCTTCAGGAGGCGGGGATCGCCGAGACCGTCCACGTCGGCAGAGACGCCAGGGCCGCGTTCCACGACGCGTTCGGATTGGAGCCGGGGATCCTCCTCATCTCGGGGACGGGCTCCATCGCGCTGGGCCGAGGGGTCGATGGGTCCATGGTCCGTATCGGGGGCTGGGGAGTTCTACTCGGTGACGAGGGAAGCGGCTACGCCATGGGCATGGCGGCTCTTCGGGCGGTGGTGCGGGGAGAGGACGGCCGCAGCATGAAGACGCGACTCCGCGATCCGATCCTCGCGAAGCTCGGTGCGGACCGTCCTGAAGACCTGATCGCCTGGATCGCCATGGCCAGCAAGGCGGACGTCGCCGCGCTGGTCCCCATCGTGTGCGACCAGGCCGAGGCCGGCGACAAGGTGGCGGGGATCATCGTAGAGAACGCCGTGGAGGATCTGGTGGCCCATGTCCTCACCGTGGTGAAGCGCCTGGGTCCCTGGCCCGGGCGTCCTGCGGTGGCGCTAGCCGGTGGCCTCATCGACGAGGACGGGCCGCTACGGCAGCGCGTGTCGGTGGCCATAGGGGGTCTGCTCTGCCAGGCACGTGACCGCGTAGTGGATGCCGCCCGGGGGGCGGCCCACCTGGCCATCGAGTCCGTGGAGGGTGAGTCGGGCTAGTGGAGCGGCGCCC
Source organism: Longimicrobiales bacterium (assembly GCA_965218295.1). GTDB lineage: Bacteria > Gemmatimonadota > Gemmatimonadetes > Longimicrobiales > Gaopeijiaceae > CBDCKN01. The sequence goes on from CBDCKN010000009.1 coordinate 98,933, forward strand.
CCTTCAGCGGAGCGCGTCCTCCAGGGCTGTGGCCGCGTCCGTAGACGCATCGCGGTACTTCACGATGACGGATGCGTACAGATGGACTCCCTGCTCCCGTGCGAAGTCGCTGTTCACCGCTCGTGAGCCGGGGACAACCACGGCGCCGGGAGGGATGGTCAGGGGGCGGTCGGGGGCGCCCCGGTACGTCTCCTCCCGAACCAGGTCGTATACGGTGGTGGAAGAAGTGAGCTGAACGCCGGGCGCCAGCACCGCTCTCTCTCCCACCAGGGTCCCCTCGAAGACGCCCACGTTGCCGCCGATCATGGCGTCGTCCTCTACGATCACCGGCCGCAACCCCACGGGCTCGAGCACGCCGCCCAGCTGGGCTCCGGCGCTCAGGTGCACCCGCTCACCGACCTGGGCACACGAGCCCACCAGTGCATGGGAGTCGATCATCGTGTCCCGGCCCACGTACGCTCCGACGTTCACGAAGGCCGGCGGCATGATGATAACGTTCTCGCCGAGGAACGCGCCTGAGCGCACCGAGCTGCCCCCCGGAACGATCCGGATGTTCTCCTCGACGCCGCGCGTATCCCGGAGCGGGAGCGTGTCCTTGTCGTAGTAGGACGCCGGGCTGGCGGGGAACTCCCGGGTTCGCCCGACGCGGAACACCAGGAGAATCCCGGTCTTCACCCACTCCACGGCCCGCCACTCGCCCTCCTCCTTCATGGCCGAGCGCACCTCGCCTCGGGTGAGGGCGTCCAGGAGTCGGGTGACGGCGATCCGGGCCTCTTCGGTGCTCTCGCCGAGATCCGACTCGGCCAAACAGACGATGGTGGCTCTCAGCGCCTCTGTATCCACCGTCAACCGACCGTCTCGGCTTCCAGCAGCCCGGCCTCGGCCAGGGCGTGACGGAGGTGGGGCTCGTTCGCGGCATCCAGGGGCACCAGCGGCAGGCGGTATCTGGCCTCCAGACGCCCCATCATCGCCAGGGCCGCCTTCACCGGTACCGGATTCGTCTCGACGAAGTTGGCCTGCATGAGGGGCAGCAGCCGGTAGTGGAGCGTGCGCGCCTCATCGTAGTGCCCACGGAGTGCGGCCCCCACCATGCGGGACATGAGGCTAGGCGCCTCGTTGGCCACCACCGAGATCACTCCGTCGGCCCCGGCGGCGATGAGGGACAGGGTAAGACTGTCGTCTCCCGAGAGCACCAGAAACCCCTCGGGCCGCTCTCTCACGATGGTCATGATCTGATTCACGTCCCCCGAGGCCTCTTTGACGCCCACGATGTTGTCCACTTTGGCGAGCGCCAACAGGGTCGCGGGAAGGACGTTCGACGAGGTGCGCTCAGGCACGTTGTACACGACGACGGGGCAGTCGACGGCTCCGGCCACTGCACGATAGTGCTCCACGAGTCCCCGCTGGCTGGGCTTGTTGTAGGCGGGGCTCACGCAGATGATGCCGTCGGCACCGGCATCCCGTGCCGCCCCCGCCCGACGCACCACGTCGGCCGTGTCGCTGCCGCCCGCCCCCGCCAGGACCACCACCCGCCCCTGTGCGGCGCTCACGGTCTCGCGCACGACGAGGGCCTGCTCGTCGGCCGACAGGGTGGCGCTCTCGCCGGTGGTGCCGCACGGCACCATCACCCCGACACCGCCGTCGATCTGGAAGTTCACGTGGCGACGGAGGGCGTCCGAGTCTACGGATCCGTCCTCGCGGAAGGGTGTGACCAGGGCCACACCCACCCCTCTTAAACGGTCGGCGTCCATGTTCCTCTCCTTCTCTTGTCCAACACTTGCCCCTCGATGCTCGGCAGGGCGTCCCCTAGCCGAAGCGCTCGGCGAGCATGTCGTCGAGGGTGAATACACCGGGACGGCCCCGAATCCACTCGGCTGCCTCCACCGCGCCCCGGGCGAAGCCGGCCCGGCCTCGGGCCTCGTGGCGCAGCTCGATACGGTCGTCGGGTCCCTCGAGCCCGACCACGTGGGTCCCGGGCGTCTCGCCGACCCGCTGGCTGGCCACGTACAGGACCTGTGCGTCGGGGGCGCCGCCCGGAGGCGCTTCGGACCAGCGTCCTTTGCGGGCGAGCTCCTCTATCAACAGGTCCGCCAGATGGATGGCCGTCCCGCTGGGGTGATCGATCTTGTGCCGGTGGTGCGCCTCCCACACGTGCACGTCGTACTCCTCGAGGGCATTCACCAGTGTTGCCGCGCTCCGGGCGAGCCGCAGGAAGAGTTGCACACCGAGGGAGAAGTTGGGCGCGTAGATCAGACCGATGCCGCCCGCCTCGACCGCGGCCAGCGCTTTGTCCATCCCCCCCGAGTGCCAGCCCGTGGTCCCGACGACGGCGTCCACGCCGGCTTCGGCGATGGCGCCGATGTTGCCGGTCACGGCACCGGGCACGCTGAATTCGATGGCCACCTCGGCATCGTCCAGGGACTCGGGCGTGACCTCACGCGAGTCCAGGACGGGATCGACGCGGGCCACGATCTCGTGACCCCTCTCCAGGGCCACCTCCTCCACGGCGTGGCCCATCCGGCCGTACCCCACTAGGGCGATCTTCATGGTGCTAGTGTCCCGTTACCAAAGTCTAGGTCCTTCTGAGCTCGATGAGCGACCGGTGGAGCTTGCGGACCAACTCGGGCGCCTCGACCTCGTCCACCACGAAGCTGATGCTGACGTCGGAAGCCTGGGAGATCAGGTACACCGGTGTCTTCTCCACGGCCCAGAACACCAGGGCGTCGAGTCCCGGCTCCCGCAGGAGTCCGCGGCCGACGACCGTGACGGTGGCGACGTTCTCTATCACGTCCACTTCGGAGAACACCGAGAGGGCCCGCCGCACCTCCGTCAGCTCCTCGTCCCGGTCTACGGTGAAGGCCGTGCTGCTGTGGGACGTGGCCACCAGGTCCACGGGCACTCGATGGCGTGCCAGCACCGCGAATACTCGGGCGAGGAAGCCGTAGGCCATGGCCGTGGGAAACGCCCGTACCTCGATGAGGGCGACGTCGGTCTTGTTTGCCACCGCGGCGAAGGCCGCCGTGTCCCGCCGGTCGAAGTGGATGAGCGTTCCTTCCCGCTCGGGCGCGAACGCGTTTTTGATCCGCAGGAGCACATCCCGGGCGATGGCGTGCTTGACGGCCGACGGGTGGACGACGCGCGCCCCGAAGTAGGCGAGCTCCACCGCCTCGCCGAAGCCCACCTCGGGCAGGACCTCGGCGGCCCGAACCAGATTGGGGTCTCCCGAGTACATGCCGTCCACGTCGGTCCAGATCACCACTTCCGATGCGTCCAGGGCGGCTCCGAGAAGTGCCGCGGTGAAGTCGGATCCCCCCCGGCCCAGCGTGGTGGTGCTCCCGCCCGCCTCGCTCCCGATGAAGCCCTGGACCACGGGCACCGTGCCCGCGTCGAGAAGGGGCCGGATGCGCTCGGGAGCCAGCCGTCCAATGGCGTCGACGTCCGGGATGGCGGCGCCGAATCCGGCGTCCGTCCAGACGATACTCCGGGCGTCCTTGCCGGTGGCCGACACGCCCTCGGCCGTCAGCGCCGTCACGGTCAGCTCGACCGTAAGGTCCTCGCCGGCCGCCATCAGCTGGTCCCCCAGGTGTAGCGGATCCGTGCCAGGCGCAGGCGGCAGGAGCGCAGACACGCCGTCCAGGATCTGGTCGATTCGGGCAGCCACGGCGGCGCGCTCCGGGCCTTCGTCGATCAGCTCCAGCAGCGCGTCGTGGTGCCGCCGGCGCAGACCCTCGACGACGCGTGAGGGATCGGACGCCCGCGAGGCGTCGTCCGGCCCCCCCACCAGCCCGCCCAGCTCGTCGCTGACGCCGGCCATGGCCGAGACCACGACCACGGCGGGATCGTTCTGATCCCGAATGATATGGGCGAGGGCTCTCAGCCGTTCGGCCCCGTCCACCGAAGTCCCTCCGAACTTGTGGATGCGGGGGACCGCGGTCGTCGGGCCGCCCGCGAGCTCGTGGGCCGAACCTACCCGCTCCGAGGTCTCGCCGCGGAGGTCGGTGTCCGTGAGGGTCGGTCGGTCCGTCATCGTACTCCCTCGGCGATCCCCTCCGCCCGGCACAGCTCGGCGTTCAGGAGCGCCGCGCCGGCCGCGCCGCGTACCAGGTTGTTGGCCAAGACGAAGAACTTAACATCCAGGACCTCGCACGGCCGGACGCGACCCACGGTGACGGTCATCCCGTGACCCAGATCACGGTCGAGTCGCGGCTGTGGTCGATCCTCCTCGGCCAGGACCCGGATGGCATGCTCCGGCGAGGTGGGCAGCCCCCTGGTAGCCTCCGGAGTCTGAAAGTTCTGAATGACCTCCGTGACCCGTTCGGGCGAGGGTCCGCCGGCGAGAGCGACCGAGACCGAGAGCAGATGACCGTCGGACACCGACACCCGGGTGCATGACGCGCTCACGGCGAAGTCGGCCTCGGCCAGCACCCCTCCGCTTACGCTCCCCAGGATCTTCTGGGGCTCCTGCGCCAGCTTCTCCTCTTCTCCCTCGATGAGGGGCAGGACGTTGTCCAGAAGGCTTCCGGCCGGGGGTCCCGGCGTGCCAGCCCCGGATATGGCCTGGAGGGACGTGGTGACCACACGCTCGATGCCGAAGGCGTCGTTCAGGGGCGCCAGCGCCAGCGCCAGGCCGACCACGGCGCAGTTGGGGTTGGTGACCAAGGCGCCGTCCCACGGCTGGCTCTCCACCATCTCGAGATGATCGGCGTTGACCTCGGGGATCAGGAGTGGCACGTCGTGGCGCATCCGGTGGGCCGATGCGTTGCTCACGACCAGATGCCCGGCTTCGACCAGGCGGATCTCCATGTCGCGGGCTACCCCCGACGGAAGCGCAGAAAGGAGGATGGGGGACTCCCACTCCGAGTCCGGGGCGCCCAGGGGAAGGGCGGCCGCCTTGGCGGGAAGGCCGCCTCCGGGCACCCGCTCGCCGAGGGTCTGCCCGGCCGACGAGGCCGATGCGCTCACCTCGGCCAGACGGAACCAGGGGTGGCCGTCCAGGAGCTGGACGAGCTTCTGACCCACCGTTCCCGTCGCGCCAAGGACGCCTACCGCGATGCGATCATCCACCTTCTGGTCTCCATGTTGCCCGTTCGACGGGGCCGCCACCCGGCCCCCGCGAGCGGCGGTGCTGCCCTCTCGGTCCGCCCCCATCAAGCCCCGGCGCAAGGAGCGGGCCGGTCTCGGAGCCTGGGGTTCCCAGGACTGCCCAAACGGCAGACCAGGGAACCGGCAACGGGTCATTACGGCACCCAAGCGTCGTTGTAAGTCGTTGGCACATGTACATTTGGCAGACTTCACTCTCGTGATCGTGGCACGGCTCATGCAACCGTCGGTGCTTGGCGAGTCGGAGGTCCCACGTACTCGGTTCGAGAGGTTCAGGACCGCCGCCCGCCTCATGTCGCACCAATCCAATCAAGGAGTTACTCCGATGGCAATCATGAGATACACCCCCCGGCGAATCTTCTCGCCCTGGCCCGAGCTCACGGGCTTCGCGAATCGCCTTCCGCGGCTCTTCGACGAGGCCTGGGACACGGCGGAGCCCACAGGCTCATGGCTCCCGGCGGTCAACGTCGAAGAGGGACCGGATGAGCTTCTCCTCACAGCCGAGCTCCCGGGCATGGCCGAGGAGGACGTCCACCTCGAGATCGAGAACAACATTCTAACGGTCCGCGGTGAGAAGCGGGAGGAGCGCGAGGAGGGGGACGACAAGAGCAGCTACCACGTTTGGGAGCGTCGCTATGGGAGCTTCCAGAGGGCCTTCACACTACCCAAGTCGGTCGCGGTCGATGGGGTCAAGGCCGACTTCGACAACGGGATCCTGACCGTGCGCCTGCCCAAGGCCGCGGAGGCCAAGAGCCGCACCATCGAGATCAAGGGCAGCAAGTAAGGCTCCCGTTCGACGCGGAAGTCTGAAGCGGACGTGGCGGGTCCGGAGACATCCGGGCCCGCTTTCGTTCTTAGGTCGACCTACTCGGGTCGACCCATTGGGGTGGGCCGATGGGGAGCGGCGCCAGCCCGCCCTGACTCCAGGAGCCCCGAGATCGCCTCGAGCATGACCGACGAGTTGGCGCCCATGACGCTTCCCGGGGACAGGGCGAGGGACCCACCCCCTACCCGGCTCGTGACCCCTCCCGCCTCCTCGATGATCACCCACCCCGCCGCGAAATCCCACGGATTCAGGAAGAGCTCCCAGAAGGCTTCGAACCTCCCCTCAGCCAGATAGCAGAGGTCCAGTGCGGCGGAGCCACCCCGGCGCACGCCTCCGGTGGCTTCCAGCACACGGACGAGCTGGGCCGCGTACTCTTGGAGCAGGTGCTCGCTCTTGAAGGGGAAGCCGGTTCCGATGAGAGCATGGTCGCGCTCAGCGATGGACGATACCGCTATGGATTGTCCATTCTTCCAGGCCCCGTACCCACGGGCGGCCCACCAACGCTCGTCGGTGGGCGCGCACGATACCGCTCCAACGGCGGGAGTCCCGTCGATGGCGAGCGCCACCGAGGCCGCGTGCATGGGATGGTCGTGGAGGAAGTTCGCGGTGCCGAGGGGGTCCACCACCCACACTAGGCCGTCGGGAAGCGCGACTTCCAGGCTTTCCCCGGTGTCCTCTTCGGCCAGGATCGCGTGCTCGGGATGCCGCTCCCGGATGACGGCGACACACGCTTCCTGCGCCTCCAGGTCGGTTGCGGACACGTAGTCCGCGCGGCCCTTCTGGGTCGCGTCGCCCACCGAGACGGAGGTGCCATGGGCTCGGTGGACCGCCGCGGCGGCGTCCGCGGCCAGACGGGCGGTCTCCAGGGCTGTCTCGAGAAGATCGGTCATCGGCTTCCGGTCGGTGTGGGGAGCGCACGGTGGCGTAAGATTCACATATTCTCGGACCGTACGTAAGTTACGCGATGAGCGATCTCGACACGGCCACACGGCGTAAGCGCGTACTCAGCGGCATTCAGCCCACGGGCGAGGTACACCTGGGCAACTACCTGGGGGCTCTCCGGCAGTGGGTCCACATGCAGGAGGAGTACGAGTGCTTCTACACCATCGTGGACCAGCACGCCATCCTCGGCGACGGGGACCCCGCGGACCTACCCGCCCGAACGATCGACGCGGCCATCAGCCTGCTGGCCGTGGGCCTCGACCCCGAGAGGTGCACGATCTTCGTCCAGTCCGACGTCCCGGAGCACCTGGAGCTCCAGTGGCTTTTCAACACGGTGGCTCCCGTGGGCGACCTGGAGCGGATGACGCAGTACAAGGACAAATCGGCCAGACACGAGTCCATCCCGGTAGGGTTGCTCAACTATCCCGTCCTTCAGGCGGCCGACATCCTCATCTACCGGGCGGACGCGGTACCCGTGGGAGAGGATCAGCGACAGCATCTGGAGCTGACCCGCGACATCGCCCGGAAGTGGAATGCCCGCTACGGCGAGTACTTTCCAGAGCCCGAGGCCATCATCCCCGAGGTGGGGCGGATCATCGGTCTCGACGGCGGGACCAAGATGAGCAAGTCGCTGGGGAACACAGTGGGGATCCTGGCCGATGAGGACGAGATCTGGGATCGGGTCAAGCGCGCCGTGACGGACCCCCAGCGCGTCCGGCGCGAGGATCCAGGCCGGCCCGAGGTCTGCAACGTATTCTCGCTCCACAAGCTGCTCACGGACGCGGACATGATTCCCGACATCGACGAGCAGTGCCGGACCGCCCAGCGGGGCTGTGTGGACTGCAAGCGTATCCTGGCCGACAGCATCGTGAAGGCGTTTGCACCCATCCGGGAGAAGGCCCTTTACTACCGTGAGCACACGGACGAGGTGCGTGACGTTCTCGAGGCGGGAGCCGCCCACGCCCGATCCATCGCCAGCGAGACCTTGTCCGAAGCCCGCCACCGAATGGGCCTCGACTGGCCCTCGGCCCTATGAGGGCACGGGGAGGCGGATTTCGCCCGTGGTGGAACGTCGGTACTTTGCGATGCACCCTATCTAAAGGAATTCGAACGTGATCGCGATGAATGAGATGTTCAAGAGGGCGATCCAGGATGGAGTCAGCGACATCCACATCAAGGCCGGTGACTATGTGAGGGCCCGCCTTCACGGAGCGCTCGTCCCCCTCACCGATCAGAAGATCTCCCACTCCCAGGTCCGGGAGCTCGCCGTAAAGCTGATCCCCCACGAGAAAGACCGGGACCGCATCGACGAGCTCATGGACTACGACTGCTCCTGGGGCCTTCCCGGGCTGGGTCGCTTCCGTGTGAACATCAGTAGGCAGCGGGGCGTCTTCTCCATCGTCATGCGGATCATCCCCATCGAGATCCCGACCTTCGCGGATCTCAGGATGCCCAAGGTTCTCGAGGAAATCTCCCAGACGGAGCGCGGGCTGGTCCTGGTGACGGGCGTCACGGGGAGCGGGAAGAGCTCCACCATGGCGGCCATGATCGGCTACATCAACCGCTACATGAAGAAGCACATCGTCACGCTGGAGAACCCCATCGAGTTCCTCCACCGGGACCTCAACTCCTCCGTCACACAGCGGGACGTGGGCTCCGATACGGAGTCCTTCCCGACCGGGCTGCGGGCCGCCCTTCGCCAAGACCCCGACGTTCTGCTCATCGGTGAGATGCGCGACAAAGAGACTATTGATACGGGGCTCCTGGCCGCCGAGACCGGTCACCTGGTCATCTCGACGGTCCACACCAAGAACGCGGTCCAGACCCTGTCCCGCCTGATCGCTGTGTTCTCGCACGATGAGCAGGACATGATCCGCGTACGTCTGGCGGACTCGATTCAGTCCGTGATCAGCCAGCGGCTGGTGCCCATGGTCGACGGCCAGGGACGGGTCGTAGCGGCAGAGGTCATGCGCGTCACGGGGACCATCCGAGACTGCATCATGGATACCGAGCGGATCGATGAGATTCACGACCTGATCGCCGAGGGGAGGGAGCACTACGGATCCCAGACCTTCGATCAGCACCTCATGGAGCTCGTGACCCAGGGGTTGATCACCTTCGAGGTCGGAAAGGCGGCGTCCAACAGCCCCAGCGACTTCGATCTGAAGATGAATATCCTCGGCGGGCCGGGAAGCGGCCATGCGGGTGGGGTGCCGGGTGGTGATCCGAGCGGCGCGAGCGTGCTCGGCTCGTGAGCGTGGATCTGTCCGGAGTACTCATCCCCTGCACCACCCCCTTCGACCCCGTCACCGGCGAGGTCGATCTCGTCGGCCTCCGTGCGAACTTCAGGAGCTGGCTGGCCCACCCGATCCGGGGGATCGTGGTCGGCGGCTCCACGGGAGAGGCGCTCCTGCTCGATGAGGACGAGCGTGCCGCCGTCCTGGATGGCGCTCGGGATCTGATCTCGGACGACCGGCTGTTGGTGGCGGGCGCCGGAGCCGAGTCCACCCGCGCAACGATCCGGCGCTGCGACGTAGCCGCTGAGTCGGGCGCCGACGCGGTATTGGTCCAGCCCCCAGCGTTCTACCGCGGGGCCATGACCGACTCCGCCCTCCTGGATCACTACCGAGCGGTGGCCAAGGCCTCTCCGATCCCGGTCATCGTCTACCAGGTGCCGCTCCGGCTGAGCACCCTCGAGCTCTCCATTAGCCTCCTGGCCGATCTGTCCAAGGTGGACAACATCATTGGAATGAAGGACTCGCGGGGCAGCCTCGAACTAGTGGGTGAGGTGGTGTCGCGTACCCGTCACGACTTTCAGGTCGTGGTGGGGAGTGGAGCGATCTTCTATGGCGGGCTCGAGCTGGGTGCCGTGGGTGGCATCTTGGCGGTGGCCTGCTTGGCGCCGGGGCGCTCGGCGGCCATTCACCAGGCCTTCGTCGAAGGAGACTCTGCCGAGGCCGGGCGCCTCCAGGAGGTGATCGGACCGGCCCACCAGGAGATCGTGGGCGGCATGGGTGTTCCCGGGGTGAAGGTGGCCATGGACTTCCTCGGGCTCCGGGGCGGCGATCCGCGCCCGCCTCTCCGGCCGCTGCCGGACCATCGCAGGGACGATGTGGCCAAGGTGCTGGATCGTGCGGAGCTCACCGTAACGGCGGGCTCCTCCACGTAGGTTACCCCCGTTTTGGCGTTTCCCTCATCTCGGGCTTCAGTCCTCAGATCACGAGCCTCGGCCCTCCTGACTGTGATCGTCGCGGCGGGGGTTCCCACCACCGCCTTCGCCCAGCGGCCGGGCCTGTCCGACAGTTCCGGAGCGGATACCTCCCGCCCCAAGGTCGGTCTCGTGCTCGGCGGTGGCGGGGCGAAGGGAGGGGCCCACGTAGGCGTCCTCGAGGTTCTCGAGGAGCTCCGGATTCCCGTGGACTACATCGCGGGAACGAGCATCGGGTCGGCCATCGGGGGGCTCTATGCATCGGGCATGAGCGTCCAGGAACTGAAGGCTCTCCTGGAGTCGCTGGACTGGCAGGACCTCCTCTCCGACCGTCCGCCCAGACGCTACCAGCCGTTCCGTCTCAAGAGCACCGACCGGCGGGTCCCCTCCCGACTCGAGGTCGGCTTCAACGGGGGGAAATTCCGACTTCCTACGGGGATCGTCACCGGCCAGAACGTGGAGCTCACGCTCCGTTCGGCAACACTTCCAGTGGCACACATTCGATCGTTCGAGGAGCTGCCCACGCCCTTCGTCGCCGTAGCCATGGATCTCGTGAGCGGCGAGATGGTGGTCCTGGACAGGGGGGATCTCTCCACGGCGATCCGTGCCAGCATGTCGCTCCCCGGGGCGTTCTCTCCGGTAGAGCTCCAGGGGCGCGTCCTCGTCGATGGCGGGCCGGTGCGCAATCTGCCGGTGGACGTGGTCCGGGCCATGGGTGCCGACGTGGTGATCGCTGTGGACCTGACGCCTCCCCTCTACCAGGCCGACGAGTTGAAGAGCGCCATCGAGGTCACGGCCCAGACGCTCCGCATCTCCACGCTCCGGAACACCGTGCCACAAAGAGAGGCTCTGGTACTGGGACGCGACGTTCTCCTCCGCCCCGACGTCGCCGATGTGCCGATCACGGAATTCCGCTCGCTCACCGCCACCTTCGATGCGGGGGCCGAGGTCGCCCGGGCTGCGGGCGAGGATCTCGCACAGTGGAGCTTGAGCCCCGAAGCCTACCGGGCATTCAGTGAAAGCCGCCGCCGTGAGGAGGCACGGCCCCAGACCATCGACTTCGTCCGCATCGAGGGGACCCAGCGCATGAGCTCCGCCGTGCTGCGCGCCCGGCTGGGGCTCTCCGTGGGGCAGCCGCTGACAGCCGAGACGCTCGAGCGTGCCCTCAACCGGGTCTTCGCCATGGGGCTCTACCAGGGAGTGGACTACAGCCTCGTGCAAGAGGGCGATGCCAACGGACTGCTGGTCCAGGTGACCGAGAAGCCGTGGGGTCCGGGTCTCATGCGCTTCGGGGTGGCGTTCGGAAACGACATGGAACGGGGCCGGAGCAGCTTCACGATTCTCGCGACCCACACCCAGACCCAGCTCAACCGTCGCGGAGGAGAGCTTCTCACGGAGATTCGTCTCGGAGACGCCCAGGGGGCCGAGGTTGAGCTCTACCAGCCCCTCGACATCGAAGGCCGTTTCTTCATCGCGCCGCGCCTCGACTACCGGGAGGAGTCCCTGGAGGTTGCCGTCCTCGGGGCCGGCGAGGTGAACCGCGGTATTCGTGAGCTCAACGCGGCGATCGCCTTCGGAGCTCAGTGGCAGGACTGGGGCGAGTTCCGCGTCGAGCTCATCCGGGGAAAGGTGGAGCGGAGGGGCTCGGGGGCCGAGGCGACCGGGGAGGAGCTCAGCGCCGATGTGGGGGCGATCCTGGCTCGCCTCTCGGTGGATCTCCTGGACGACGCGTCGTTCCCCAGGAGCGGGATCTGGGCTCGCATCGAGGCGTACCGCTCCGCGCGGTCACTGGGGGCCGATCCTACGTACACCCGCCTGGAAAGCGCCTTTCTGACGGCTCTCTCGAGGGGGAGCAACACGATGCTCGTGGAGTTACGGTTCGGGACTGGGTTGACGTCGAAGCTGCCCTTGCACCACGACTTCGCTCTGGGTGGCTTCCAGCAGCTCTCCGGACTCCGGCCACGGCAGGTCGTCGGCAGCAAATACGGTTTCGCCCGCGCCACCTTCCGAAGGAACGTGACCACGCTGAATACCACGCCCCAGGGCGGGGATCTACACGTGGGGTTTTCCGTGGAGGCGGGCAGCGCGTGGCCGGAAGCGGGCGGTGTGCGGCTCGACGAGCTCAAGGGTGGAGCGAGCGTCTTCGTGGGCATGGAGACGCTGTTGGGGCCCCTGTACCTGGTGTACGGGCGGGCCACTTCCGGAGGTGACACCCTCTACCTGTTCGTAGGGCGCACCTTCTGATTCGTCAGAGGGGATTTCCCGATGCATCGGAGGGGACCTCCGGATCGCCGAGAGAGGGGGCCACTCGATTGACTCGCTCCTCCTGGCGATCTAACTTCCACCAAAGGATCCACCGCCCAGAGCCCATTCCCCGACGAATGGGCTTTTTTCGTGTCCAATAGGGTCCATAGGAGGTCTGTTTATGGAGTACACAGACCTCTAGACCCCTCCAAACAAAGAAGCGCACCGTGTCCGAAGGTGGTATCGACGGCAAATGCTTGGTGGTGGTCGGCTGTCAGTGGGGCGACGAGGGAAAGGGCAAGATCGTAGACGTCCTGGCCGAGGACGCGCACCTGGTGGCTCGCTACCAGGGTGGTGCGAACGCCGGTCACACCGTCCACGTGGGCGACGACGAGTTCGTCCTGCATCAGATTCCGTCCGGCATCCTGCATCCGGAGAAGCGATGCCTGCTGGGGAACGGTGTGGTCCTCGACATTCTCGACTTCTTCGAAGAGTACGACGGCCTGATCGCACGGGGCATCGACCTCGACGGAAGGGTCGGGGTGAGCCAGCGCGCTCATCTCCTCATGCCGTACCACCGGGTTCTCGATCGGGTCTCGGAGGACAAGGCGAAGCAGAAGATCGGAACCACGGGCCGCGGCATCGGGCCCGCGTATGAGGAAAAGGCGGGCCGGCGGGGTCTACGGGTTGCCGACCTGGCGAACGGCGAGCGGGCCCGGGCCCGGGCGGAAGAAGGAGTCCAGCGGGCTCGAGCGCGCATCGCGGCCATGGGGGGCGGCGGCGACGAGCAGCTGGAGCAGCTTGAGTCGGACGTGGAGGCCGCCCTCGCTGCCGGCGAGCGCCTTCGCGGTCTGGCCATTGACACCGGCCTGGAGATCATGCAGGCGATTCGAGGCGGGAAGCGGGTCCTTTTGGAGGGCGCCCAAGGCACGGCCCTCGACCTTGACCACGGGACGTACCCGTTCGTCACCTCGTCGAACACCACTGCCGGTGGGGCCGCCACCGGCTCGGGCATCGGGCCCACGGCCATCGACATGGTCATCGGAGTGGTCAAGGCCTACACGACCCGCGTGGGGAACGGACCGCTGCCCACCGCATTCGCTGAGGACATGGACGAGAAAATCCGCGCACTGGGCGATGAATTCGGGGCCACCACGGGACGGCCCCGCCGCTGCGGCTGGTTCGATGCGGTGCTGGCCCGCTTCTCGGCCAGGGTGAACGGGCTGACGGGGTTGGCCGTGACCAAGCTCGATGTGCTGGACACGTTGCCCGAGCTGTCCATCGCCACTTCCTACCGGATGCCTGACGGCGTCGTCGAGGAGTTCCCGGCCGATACCTGGCAACTCGGGAGCGTGGAGCCCGTCTACGAGACCCTTCCCGGGTGGCAGGAGTCCACCGATGGGGCCCGTGCCCTCGAAGATCTCCCGGCGGCGGCCCGCCGCTACCTGGATCGTATCGAGGAGCTCACGGGAGCGCCTGTGAAGATGGTCTCGGTGGGAACGCGTCGCAGGCAGATCATCCGGGTGTAACGTCCCGGGCGGCCTAGCCGTCCACCGGGGCGACATCCGGTCCCGGACCCCCGTTGAGGGCATCCCGCGAAATTCATATCTTATAAAGCTTTGTCGCATCCACCTCGTCCGCACAGGTCGTGACGTGAGCGGGTGGGGTCGCCAACGGGGAGGATCGGTCGCCGATGTTCGATGAACTCGGCAAGAAGCTAGACAGCGCTCTCGGCAAGTTCCGGCAGCGGGGCATCCTGACCGAGCCCATGATCCGGGACGGGCTCCGCGAGGTACGGCGGGTCCTGCTCGAGGCCGACGTCAACTACAAGGTGACGCGGGAGTTCCTCCAGCGCGTGCAGGAGCGCGCCCTCGGGGAGCAGGTCGTGAAGTCCGTGTCGCCGGGGCAGCAGATCGTCAAGATCGTCCATGACGAGCTGGCGAATCTGCTGGGCGAGGGCCGGCCCACGCTTCACTGGGCTTCGTCGGTGCCCACCGTCTTCATGGTGGTGGGCCTTCAGGGGTCGGGCAAGACGACCACCGCGGCGAAGCTGGCGAAGCGTCTGGCCAAGGAGGGCCGAGCGCCGTTGTTGGCGGCCTGCGACCTGTATCGGCCCGCTGCGGTGGACCAACTGGCCACCCTGGGCGAGCAGATCGGCGTGCCGGTCCACAAGGGCGAGCCGAGAGGCGACCCGGTTCTGGTGGCGAAGGCGGCCGTCGAAGTCGCCAGACGGGACCTCAGGTCGGTCCTCATCGTCGATACGGCCGGAAGGCTGCAGATCGACGAGCCGATGATGGACGAGCTGCGCCGGTTGAAGGCGGACCTCGAGCCGCAGGAGATCCTCCTCGTGGCCGACGCCATGACCGGGCAGGAGGCGGTGAAGATCGCCGAAGGGTTCGACGAGGCGTTGGGCCTGACGGGGGTGATCCTCACCAAGATGGACGGTGATGCCCGGGGGGGAGCGGCGCTCTCCATCCGTGGCGTGGTCGGGAAGCCCATCAAATTTGTGGGTGTGGGCGAGACGGTGGACGATCTGGAGTTGGCCGACCCGGAGCGGTTGGCCGGGCGGATCCTTCAGATGGGCGACGTGGTGGGTCTGGTTGAAAGGGCCGAGCAGGCCATGGACAGCGAGGCCCAGGAGAAGCTCCAGGAGCAGATGCTCCGGGGCCGCTTCACGCTCGAGGACTTCTTGACCGC
Source organism: Longimicrobiales bacterium (assembly GCA_965218295.1). GTDB lineage: Bacteria > Gemmatimonadota > Gemmatimonadetes > Longimicrobiales > Gaopeijiaceae > CBDCKN01. The sequence continues at coordinate 113,950 of CBDCKN010000009.1, forward strand.
CATGCGGCAGGTCCAGAAGATGGGGCCTCTGGAGTCGTTGTTGAAGATGATTCCCGGCGCCGCAAAGGCGATTCCCGCAGGGGGAGTCGATCCGAAGAGGATGAAGCACGTAGAGGCCATCATCCTCTCGATGACGCCGGATGAGCGGCGTAAGCCGGGAATCCTGGACGGGTCCCGGAGGGCGAGGATCGCCAAGGGAAGTGGGCGGCCGGTCGCGGAAGTGAACCGGCTGCTGAAGCAGTTCAAGGAGACGCAGAAGTTCATGAAGCAGATGAAGGGCGTGATGCCCTTCTGATCATCGAGGGAGACGCCGGGTAAGCCGGCTACGTAAGGGACCGACTGGAAAGCGCAGATGGCCGTAAAAATCCGACTTCGTCGCATGGGCCGTAAGAAGCAGGCCCATTTCCGCATCGTGGTGGCCGACTCCGCAGCTCCGCGAGATGGCCGCTTCGTCGAGACGCTTGGGTACTACAAGCCTCTGACGAGCCCGGCCCGCCTCGTGGTGGACATCGACAAGGCCGACGCGTGGATCGCCAAGGGTGCCGAGCCCACCGACACCGTCCGAACGCTGCTGAACAAGGCCCGCAAGGGTGGTGATACTTCCGTGGCTCTCGGCGAGCTCGATCCGGAGGAGGCGAAGGCTCTGAAGACCGCTGCCCTTGCGGAGCGCCGGAAAGCAGAGGCGAAGGCCCGCGAGGAGGCGGCGGCAGCCGAGGTGGCCCAGGAGGCCGCGACTGCGGCGGCTGCCGAGCTCGACGCCGCCGAGGCCGACGTCGAGGCTGCTGAAGACGACGCACCCGAGGCCGAAGCTGCCGAAGAGGAGGCTCCCGAGGCGGAAGCCGAGGAGGAGCCCGCCGCCGAGGAGGAGTCGGAGCCCGAGGCTGAGGCAACCGAAGAGGAAGCCCCCGAGGCGGAAGCCGAGGAGGAGCCCGCCACCGAGGAGGAGTCGGAGCCCGAGGCCGAGGCTACCGAAGAGGAAGCCCCCGAGGCGGAAGCCGAGGAAGAGCCGGTCGCCGAAGAGGAGTCGGAGCCCGAGGCTGAGGCAACCGAAGAGGAAGCCCCCGAGGCCGAAGCCGAGGAGGAGCCCGCTGCCGAAGAGGAGTCGGAGCCCGAGGCCGAGGCTGGCGAAGAGGAAGCCCCCGAGGCCGAAGCCGAGGAAGAGCCCGCCGCCGAAGAGGAGTCGGAGCCCGAGGCCGAGGCTGCCGAAGAGGAAGCCCCCGAGGCGGAAGCCGAGGAAGAGCCGGTCGCCGAAGAGGAGTCGGAGCCCGAGGTCGAGGCAACCGAAGAGGAAGCCCCCGAGGCGGAAGCCGAGGAGGAGCCCACGGCCGAAGAGGAGTCGGAGCCCGAGGCCGAGGCTGCCGAAGAGGAAGCCCCCGAGGCGGAAGCCGAGGAAGAGCCGGTCGCCGAAGAGGAGTCGGAGCCCGAGGTCGAGGCAACCGAAGAGGAAGCCCCCGAGGCGGAAGCCGAGGAGGAGCCCACGGCCGAGGCCGACACCGAGGCCGAAGAGGACGAGGAGAAGAAGTCGGAGTGACCCTCCGAACCCACGACTATGGGTAAGACGGACGCCCCTGGGCACCTCGTGGTGGGGCACCTCAACAAGGCACACGGTACCAAGGGAGAGGTCTTCATCTGGCCGCTCACCGACCACCCCGAGAGCACGTTCGCTCCCGGGGTGGTTCTGTATCTGGGAGATGCCGAAGGCGTGCTGTCACCCGACCTGTCCACGTGCCGGATCGAGACAAGCCGCGCGTACCGCTCTGGCTTCCTGGTCCGTTTCGAGGGAGTGTACGATCGGACCGGCGCGGAGGCTCTCTGTGACCGTTACGTATTGCGCGCCCTGGACGATGTCGGCGAGCTCGAGGAGGGTGAGGTCTTCTACCACGACCTGCTGGGCATGGAGGTGGTGACGGTGGATGGCGACAGCATCGGCGAGGTCTCGGAGGTCTATGAGCTCCGGCCCGCCGATCTCCTCGAGGTCAGGGGCCCCGAGAAGAGCATACTGATCCCGTATATCTCCCAGGTGGTTCATTCGGTGAGCGTGGATGAGAATCGCATCGTCCTCGATCCTCCCGACGGCCTGTTGGATGTCTGACGTGACCGATCGAGAACCCCTGACGATCAACTTCGTCACGATCTTTCCCGACTTCTTCCGGGAGCCTCTGGCGACGAGCATTCCCGGACGGGCTGAGCAGGTCGGACTGGTGCGCTATCGCATCGTCGACCTGAGGGATTTCGCCCACGACCGGCACCGGACTGTGGACGACACTCCCTACGGCGGTGGGGCCGGCATGGTGATGAAGCCCGAGCCTTTCTTCGAGGCGGTGGACAATCTCGAGCCGGCCGGACCCGTTGTGCTTCTGTCCGCTCGCGGCAAGCTGTTCGAGCACTCGGACGCGGTCCGCTACTCAGTGCAGCCCGAGCTGACGCTCCTGTGCGGCCATTACAAGGACATGGATCAGCGGGTGGCCGACCATCTGGCCACCGAAGAGATCTCCCTCGGCCGCTTCGTGCTGTCGGGTGGCGAGATCGGGGCTCTGGCCGTCACGGATGCCGTGGTGAGGCTCCTCCCGGGCGCCATGGGAGATCACGACTCGGCGTCGACGGACTCGTTCTATGATGAAGGACTGCTGAGCGCCCCGTCCTATACGCGGCCACCCGAGTACCGCGGGCACCGTGTCCCCGAGGTGCTGCGGACCGGGGATCATGCCAGGATCGAGGCCTGGCGCGAGGCGGAGGCGGCTCGCCTCTCCCGGGAGCGCGAGGAGGCGTAGCGCGCCTCCGAAGCGGCCTCGGGAGCTTGTTCCCCCGACTCTTCACCCCCGCCCGGCCCTGCATTATTTTTAGGTCTGTGACGAACGAGAAGTTCGCCCGGACCAAGAGGACCGATATGTCTGATCTGATACAAGAGCTCGAGAAGGAGGAGCTGCGGGACGACGATCCGGACTTCGCCCCCGGTGACACGGTTCGGGTGCTCTACAACGTCCGTGAAGGGGTCAAGGAGCGGATCCAGGTCTTCGAGGGCGTTTGTATCGGGCGCCGTGGCGCCGGTACCGGAGCGACCTTCACGGTTCGGAAGATCTCCAGCGGTGTGGGTGTCGAGCGGGTGTTTCCCCTCCACGCTCCCACCGTCACGGGTATAGAGGTCGTCCGGCGCGGACGCGTACGCCGGGCCAAGCTCTACTACCTGAGAGGCCTGCGCGGCAAGGCAGCCCGGATCCGGGAGAAGCGGACCAACTAGTGTGGTGTCCACACTAGCATGAGCTCGCCGGCGAAGTCGCCGGACGATTCTGGAAGCGATCGGCTCCAGGACCCCCTCGACTACGAGAGGCGGTTCTGGAGCTGCGGTCTTTCCGGGGTGGCCGGGGTGGATGAGGTCGGGCGGGGCCCTCTTGCGGGACCCGTCGTGGCGGCCGCGGTGATCCTTCCCGAAGGGACCGTCATCGACGGGGCCACGGACTCCAAGGAGCTCGACGCCGAGGCCCGGGAGGAGCTGGCTGATGTGATCCGTGATCGTGCTCAAGCGGTGGCCTTGGGCGCGGCCTCCGTCCGTGAGATCGATCGCGCGAACATCCTGGTGGCGACGGCGTGGGCCATGAACCGGGCTCTGCGCAGGCTACCCGTCAAACCCGATCATGTGGTCGTGGACGGCCTCCCCATGAAGTCGCTCCGCTGGAAGCACGACGCCGTGGTGGGCGGCGACGGACTAGTGCACTCGGTCTCGTGCGCCTCCATCGTGGCGAAGGTCTGCCGGGATTGCCTCATGACCAAGCTGGCGAAGCGTTATCCCGGCTATGGGTGGGACCACAACGTGGGCTATGCCACCCAGGAGCACCGCGACGCCCTGGATCGGCTGGGCTCCACGCCGCACCATCGCCAGAGCTTTCTGGGACTGCAGTACGGGCTGGAGCTGTGATGGGGTGGCCTCCAGTGGAGGCCGACACCGTCTTCGTTGGATGGACCGAGGCTCCCAGGAGCTGGACCGGGGCGGCGCCGGAGGGGAAGATGTCGTCCTGGCTATCCCTTCCCGTTGATCCCTGTGGTGACCTTGACCAGGCCCTGTCAATTTGCCTTTACGACGACAGGCTACTTCGCCGCCAATTCTTCGCCCGCCATGATCTCCTTCTAGGGCGACGGGTCCACGTCAAGGGGTTCCGAGGAGGAGATCGGCTCAGGAGCATCCGTGAAGAGAGTCAGCGACCCCTCGCAGACGTCGTCGGCGTCCAAGATCTCGATTTCTACCTCCGGCAGGGACGACGAGGAGAACCCGTCCAACCTTGTCACGGATAGGACCTCAAACGCCACCGTTCCCAGGTTGTCTCCCTTGAGACTCCCGTCCAGTGGGTCGTAGTTGATGGAGACGTCGCCTTTGTAGACCACAGCGCAGACCCGCTGTCCCACCAACTGCTTGAGCCCCGTCGCCCGCAAGGGAGTGACGTCCGGAATCTTGTCCAGCAGGGCCTCTGGATCACCCCCAGAGCCCAAGCCTGGACCGGCATCGAGGTAATTGCGCAGGCCATCATCAGGTGTCGAACCCCAGGAGTCCGGGATCGTCTTTACCGCAAACCATCCCTCATCGCCGACTTCGCCCGTATGCAGGGTGATCGTCAGACCAACGTTAGCTCCAGCGAAGAAGGGGAGCGGGGTCCGCAACCCGATGTCGGTCATGTCTTCGTTCACGTCCGCCTCGTCGAAGGAGTTCGGCGGGCTGCCCTTGCCGATGCTCTCCTCGTCGATGATCAGGAACGTGGACGCCGCGCTCGACGGGCAGGCCTCGAGCGTCACGGAGGTTGTTCCGGAAGCTCCGGCCGTGGGCAGTTCGACCACCGTGCCCGATAGGCCAGGATCTCCGCCACCGACATCGAGGGTCGTCGGATCGAATATCCCGCAGCCGAATACCTTGATCCGGCCGCCGCCGCCGCCGCCACCACCGGTGCCAAACGTTACGAAGAAGGGAGGACCGCCAGGACCGTCCAGGCCCGATCCGGCCGCGCCACCCTTCGCCTCGATGACCCCAGTGACGTTGAGCGAGCCATCCAGCAAGATGCCTCCACCGGATCCGCCGCCGCCGCCGCCACCGGGGGTGCCGTCAGCGCCGACCACTCCGGACGCTCTAATAGTTCCGCTCACGGCGATGGCGTTCGCGATGATCGTTATGGCCCCACCTCCGGCTCCGCCAACTCCAGGTCCGGACCTGGCGCTACCGCCAGCCGAGCCCATTCGGATGTCTTTCGAGACGGGGTCGCCATAGGGCATCCCTCCATCTGCCACCTCCGCGAAGACCTTTCCGCCCTTGCCCCCGAGTCCTCCATACCCTCCGCCGCCGCCTCCCAGGCTGGTGAAAACCTCTGACGGGCCGTCGTCGCCGACACCGTCAAGGGCACCGCCAGCACCAGTGGCGTCTAACATACCCGCGATGATCACCTCATCAGCCTCAATAACCAAGGGAACGCCGGGATCGACGAAGACAGTTGCAGTGCTGGGAATTCGTGAACGTACGCACCCCGGTAAAGCTGCCGCTCAAGATATCACCATCCGTAGGCGTGAGGTCCACCCCTCCCAGGTCGCCACCGGAGATTAGCGCTAGTAGCGGTGCCGTGATAGAGGGATGGTTTGCGTCAACCGTCCAATCGACGACGTCCGTAACGGTCTGCTCACACCCCAATACCGCTAGGGCGAGTACGATGGAAACGGCTTGAACCCGGTACTTCCGGGGCATTGATGCCTCCTGAAGAAGCCTGAGGTCTGCAATCTGTTTTCGTCGGCCGACCTACCCCGCCGACCTGGGGAGCGGAGGCATACTCCCCATTCTTAACGCTACCAACCTTAACGCTACCAACGTTCTCTCGGCCCCGCAAGAATTTCTTTGCGGGCGTTCCCCGCCGGGCTACTCCCTTCGCAGGAGCCGCGTGAGGGACATCTGCCTCACGGACCGACACCCCGCGGAAACACTGGAATCTCCGTGCGATTTCTTCATTTCTTCTTGTCTGATGGTGTTCGGATACAAGAATCACGCCGCCTTGGCGCGGCAGTACCATTCCACGTGTGTTAAACCGTTGCAGTGCAGTGGCTTGTGGGATCAGGGTGGGCCCGCGGCTCTCTGGACCCGGGGGTCGGCCTTTCCAGAAGTTTTTACCTAAGATCGGAAAAGTTTGTTCAACATTGCGGGGCATTAATGCGTTCTATGGGGAGCCCGCGACCCGGAATGCCGACGTAGCAGATACGCTGTGCCGTTCAGCGTTCGGCCAGCAGCCCGAAGACCTCGTCCACCTGCTCCCAGCCCACCCTCATGAGGAAGTCGCTCCGCCGTCCGTAGGACTTGATTCCGAGGATGAAGATCCCGGGCTCGGGGTGCACGAGGGTCTCGGCTCCCAGGCTTGTCTGATCCAGGCAGTCTCCGCTACCGCCGCTTTGGGCCAGGAGGGCGGCCGCGAGCTTCATGGGACCCTGCGTGGCATAGCACTCGTGCACCTGGAGCTGCCGGTACAGGAGGTGATCTCCGACCTTCCCCGTGAGCGCCAGGATACGGTCGACGTCGAAGCACTCCACCTGGCCGTCGAGGGACCGCAGCTTGGCGCCGACTCGGGGAGACCCGTCGGGCGTGGCAGTGTCGATCGCCTCTCTCGCGGCCCGAGCCTCCCGCACCTTCAAGGCGTCGACCACGACCCCGGTGCGAACCCGGAGGCACGTTGGGGGATGGGTGGCCAGCGCGGCCCCCTCCTCGAGAAGAGCGGCCCGCTCCTCCAGCGGATCGTCCACATCGGGCTCCGGGACTTCGTGTCGCACGGCCCAGACGACTTCGGTCCCGGGGTACTTTTCGGCCAGCTTCACGAGGTCCACGACGGCCGTGGTAGCGGAGTGTCCTGAGCCCACCACCAGCACCGTGCGTCCCGCCCAGTTCTCAGGGTCGCCCGACACGTCCGGTATCTCACGGCTGATGGCTTCCGACGCGTGCCCTTCACCCGGAGCGGGGATGCCCCCGTCGCCCAGAGCGTTGGGCTCGGTGTTGCCGGTGCAGTCGATCACCACGTCGGCCTCCTCGGTCCACTCCCGGCCGGAGTCGTCCCGGAGGAGGAGTCGGAAGGCGTGTCGGCCCCGCTCGCCGGTGCCGATCTCCTCATGCTTGAGCAGGCCGGTGCGGCCCAGGCGCTCTACGCGAACCCCGTATTTGATGTGCCCCGAGAGGGCCGAGAGAGCGCTGACGGGATCGAGTACCTTCTCTACCAGCTCCGCTCCCGTAGGGTACTCGGTCCCTTCGGGGACAGACTCGCCGGCCTCGTCCAGCGCCTGGCGCATCCGGGCCGAGACGTTGAGGTCCCAGGAGGTGAAGAGCCGGACGTGGCCCCAGTCGCGAACGTGGCCCGCCGCCTGCGCCGCCGCCTCGTAGACGGTGAAGGGGTATCGGGCGACGGCTGCGGCCAGGGCGGCCTCGAGGCCGATGGGACCGCTCCCCAGGATCGCTATCCGTGGCTTGGATGTGGTCATGATCGTGGGTCCTAGAACCTCGAGGCCGCCCGCTCCTTGGCCGGTAGAATCTCGAGGCAGGTGGTCCACCATCCGCTGAGGATCGTCTCGACGAACTCCTCCGGAAGCTCCTCTCGGCGCATCTCGGCTGCGAGGGACTCATGATCGTACCTGAGGGGGATCGGCTCGACGCCGAGTCCGCCGCCTTTCGCCAAACCGCCGCCGTCCGGTGATCCACCGTTCTCCGCCGAAAGGATGGCGTACCAGACGTTGGTGCGCCCGTCGTTGGCCGGTCGTCCGATGACGCCCACGTTCACCACGTCCCGACCCGAAGGGAGGCGCCGGTGCCACTGAAGACCTGTGTGGGTGCAGAGAATCCCGTCGCAGCGGTTCTCGCCACACAATATCTCCAGGTAGGGCGTGGACGAGGTCGACGCGAAGAGGAACTCGTTGACCTGCCTTGGAGACCCGTGGACGAGGAGTAGCTCTGCCTCCCCGACCGCGACCCGGCGCCTGTTGGGGAGCTCCCCCATGTACGCTTTGAACTCGGGAGAGCAGCGACGCTCGGTGTAGCCGTACGAAAGGGCGGCGAAGTGGTTGTCCCGCGGGTCGGTGTATCCACAGTTGCAGTCCCCCCGGTCGGCGGCCAGGGACTGCTCGTAGTTCCCCTGGATGGACCGCACACCGCCTGATTCCAGGAGAGGCCAGATCGCTTCCGGGTTCGGCCCGAAGCCCCCGAGATCCCCGAGACAATACACGGCCTCGGCCCCACGTCGGCGGGCGTCCTCCAATAGGGCTTCAAGGCCGAAGTGGTTGTTGTAGACCCCTCCGAAGACGGCGATCCGCCCGTATGGACCCTCCACGGGGGTCGCATCGTCGGCCGGGGTCAGGTACTCCTCCACGGCAGACCGACGGCCCTCCTCGGAGAGGGTCCGACCGAAGCGCGTGGTCGCGGCTCGGAAGTCCTCCAGGGGAACCAGACGCTCACCCCAGGTGGCCATTCCCTTCTGGGCGTTGGTCATGTCCGGCAGCTCACCCCGTAGACGTGGCAGGTCCAGCACGCCTGGTGGTCGAGGGGAAAGTCACCGAGGGTGTCGGCCAGGCGCTCCCCCATCCGACCCGAGGGCTCGTTTACCAGGATGGGGCATACCCAGACGCCCTGGTCGGTGACCATGCGACACGAGGAGCACTGAAGGTGGCTCCACCCGTCCTCTGGAGTGTCCGCCGCCGAGAGCCTCTGCCAGCTCTCGTACGCGCCGGACCGCTCGGCCTCCGCTCCGAGGCGGAAGACCGGCAGGACCTTGAGCCTGGGCCGTCTGATGCCTCGCCCGGCCAGGAGCTCCAGGAAGCGGGTGCGCCCCTGGTCGCTGGAGTTACCCTCGTGGACGTCGGTGACGGTGATAACCGGGTTGAGCCCGGCCTCCTCCGCGTTGAGGGCGCCCTCGAGAATCCGCTCGAACGTCCCCTCGCCCCGGATGGGATCGTTCGTCTCGGCGGTGTAGCCATCGAGGGAGATGCGGAGATCGAGGGAGTACTCGGAAGCGTCGGCCAACGCGGCCAGCCGACGGCAACGTTTCCCATCGAGGAGCAGGCCGTTGGTCAGGACCGTAGCGGGACCGACCTCGAGCGTCGCGGCGAGGATGGCCTCCATGTCACGGTTGATGAAGGGCTCTCCCCCCGTGAAGTAATACTCCTTCACGCCCAACTCCACGGCCTCGTCGAGGTACGAGCGAACCGTCTCCAGGCTCAGGAGCTCGTGGGTGTGGTTCGTGGGGGAGCAGGAGATGAAACAGTGGCTGCACGTGAGGTTGCAGAGGGTCCCGCCCACCTGGAACCACAGGGTGTCCAGAGACCGGAGGGCAACGGACGGGCTCACGGGGCCACCGGATTTAGCGTTAGCAGCAGTCGCCTGGCTCACAGCACGCCCCCTGAGGGTCCGTGGTCACGTCGTAGTCCATCCCCTTGGACTCCCTGGGATGCCGCGCCGTCGTGCGGGTGCAGTCGAAGGGCTCCGCCTCTTCCAACGGGATCTCGACCAACGGCTCGATGAAGTCGAAGTACTCCCTGTACGGCTCCCGGCCGTAGATGCGGAAGGTCTTGTCGCACACCGCGTATCGCTTCCCTCGTTCCATGCGGTGATCGTCGTCGTCGAGCACTTCCTTGAAGGGGCCCCGGTAGACCACCGCCGGCATCCTCTCCCAGCAGGGGCCCTCCTTGCCCTTGAAGGCCTCGACGGTCACCGAGCGGAACTCGATTCCGTTCACCGTCTGCCAGGGCTCGGCCTGGCGCTCCCGGACGCGGATCCCGTAGAAGCCGACTTCTTCGAACGCCTCGAGGAATCCCTCCTCGGTGAGGGCCCCCGAGACACACCCGCTCCAGAGCTCCGCGTCCATCTGGAGCTCCTCAGGGACCGGCTCGTCGGAGGCGATGTCCGAGATGACCGCCCGTCCGCCCGTCCTCAGAACGCGGTGGATCTCCCTGAAGAGGTTCTGCTTCTGATCCGTCGCCACGAGGTTCAGGACGCAGTTCGAGACGACGACGTCGACCGACTCGTCGAGGACCAGGGGCTCCAGGAGCCGGAGGTCCGACATCATCCGCTCGAGCTCGAGATAGTCCTCGGTGGTCGACACCGGATGCTCGCCCAGGCGCTCCTCCAGCCGCTCCAGATCGAGGGCGAGATCCTGGATGCGGCCCCGCCGGAACTCCACGTTGGCGTAGCCGATCCGCTCAGCGACGACAGGAGCGTTTCGACGGGCGACCTCCAGCATCTCGGGGGTCATGTCGACGCCGATGACCTTGCCCGTCTGTCCCACCACCTGCGATGCGATGAAGCAGATCTTGCCTGTGCCGCTGCCCAGGTCGAGGACGGTCTCACCGGCCTTCAGATAGCGGCTGGGATCGCCGCAGCCGTAGTCCCGTTCGATGACCTCGTCCGGGATTGCCTCCAGGTACTTCGGATCGTAGTCCACGGGACAACAGAGGGCCGCGGCCTGGCCCTGTGCGGCGTCGGCGTAGCGATCCTGGACTGCGGTCTCCTGGGCGCCGGCGCTGGTCCTCTGCATCTGGCTGTCAGTCTCGATCACTGTGCTCTCCTCGTGGACGATGACGCCCGCCGGGTACTGAGCCCCTCGGGAGGATATGGGATACGCATTGGTAATGGAGGGATTGGAGTGGCTCCGCAACCGGGCTCTGGGTTCGGCGGTGAGCCCGGGAGCTTTGGCTACAGGCCGAATACACGAGAACGCCTGGAGGTTCACGCCACTCTGGAGCTCCGCATGTTCTGAGGAACGTGTCGCGGCCGTGGAGGTTCGCCTGGCTACCGGCTAGTTTACCGGCGGAGCCGGTAGCTCAGCTGGTAGAGCAACGGACTTTTAATTCGTAGGTCGCGGGTTCGAGACCCGCCCGGCTCACTGCGAATATGTTGTAACATAAGGGATTTTCTCTGATGAGCGCCCGCTTGCCCCCCGTACGCTGGCGGGAGCCCCCAAGTTGACTGGTTTGGCCCTGCCCCTCACGTTATCCCAACCCGTCAAAGGGCCTTTGTTTTTCCTTCTATGAGGCCAGCGGTCACCACCGCACGCTTCCCGCACGCATTAACATATCTGCATGAAGACCATCGCCTCCCATCTGGCCACGCTGCTCACGGGGGAAACCAAATTGCGCCGGCAGCTCGCGCCGTTCGTGAAATACGTGGTCCTCGTCGTCGCGGTCGTTTTGCTCTACGGCTGGCTGTTCCACGCGATCATGGCGCGGGAAGGTCAGGACCACTCGTGGTTCACGGGAGTCTATTGGGCGCTCACCGTGATGAGCACCCTCGGCTTCGGTGATATCACGTTCGAGAGCGACCTGGGCCGCGCCTTCAGCACCATCGTGCTGCTAACCGGCATGGTGCTGCTCCTCATCATCCTCCCGTTCCTCTTCATCCGAGTTGTATACGCCCCGTGGCTCGAGCAGCGGAGCCGCGGCCGCATCCGCTCGCTCCAGTCGGTGCCGGAAGGCCTCGCGGGTCACGTGCTGATTTGCGCCAACGATCCCATTGCACTCGGGCTCATCCGCCGCCTTCAACTGGCGGACGTGCCGGTCTATGTGATCGAGCCCGACGCCGACCTTGCGATGCACATGCAGGATGTCGGCACGCCGGTCTTCATGGGCGAAATCGACTCCGTCGAGACCTACCGAGCCGCCCGCGCGGCGCAGGCTCGCCTCGTCCTGGCCAACGCGTCGGACACGGTCAACTCCAACATTGTCCTCACCGTACGCGAGCTGTCCGAATCGGTGCCGGTCGTTGCGCTGGCCGAAGTGGAAGACTCGATCGATGTGCTGGAGCTCAGCGGCGCCACGCACGTGCTGCCCCTCACGCACCAACTCGGCGAGCACCTCGCCAATCGGGTGAGCTCGGGGACGACGCACGCCAACCTGATCGGCAAGTTCCATGACCTGCTGCTCGCCGAGTTCCCAGTGCACAACACGCCGTTCCAGGGCCGGACCATCCGGGACACACGGTTGCGCGAGTTTACCGGGGTCACAATCGTCGGGGTGTGGGAGCGTGGGCGGTTCCTGCCCGCGAGGCCGGATCTCGAGCTGTCGTCGCTCACCGTGCCGGTCGCTATCGGCACGTCCGAGCAGATCGCGGCGCTGGACGAAGTGCTCGCGATATACGACGCCAATCCGAATCCGGTGCTCATCCTCGGCGGTGGCAAGGTGGGGCGGGCCGCCGCTGCGGCCCTCAAGCGGCGGAAGATCCCCGTGCATATGGTGGAACGGAACCCGGAACTGGAGCCGCAAATCGCGAGCATTCCCGACCGGTTGTTTCTAGGCGACGCCGCCGACCGGCGCATACTTGACGCGGCGGGGATTGCCGAGACACCGTGCGTCCTGCTCACGACGCACGACGATGCGATGAACGTCTACCTGACGGTGTACTGCCGGCGGCTCAATCCCGAAGCGCGTATCCTCACCCGGGTCACGCACGAACGGAACGTCGAGGCCATCCAGCGCGCCGGCGCCGACTTCGTCTTGAGCTACGCGTCATTAGGGGTGCAGACGGTATACTCGATCGTGCAGGGACGGGAGCTCGTCGTGCTGGGTGGGGACGTTGGTCTCTTCTACGTGCCGCTCCCGCCGTCGCTCGCGGACAAGACGCTCGCCGACGCGGGGATCGGCGCGCATACTGGCCTGAACGTGATCGGCGTCCAGAAGGACGGGCAGATCGTCACGAATCTGCCGCCCGACCAGCGGTTAGTTAAGGGCTCAACGCTCGTCGCCCTGGGCAGCACGGAGCAGCGGGAGCGCTTCGGCGCCGTCTACGACTAGCCGCAGGCGGCGGCGGGTGCGCCACGCGGTTCTCGAGGGGAATTCACAACCTATCTCGTCCAAGCTGTGCCAGAAGGGGAGAGGCCCGCGTCCGCTCTGTGCGCACTGGGTCTCCACAAAGGCGAACCCACGAAGGTGACCTCCGGGCAACGAAGTGGGTCCGGATGCCACTGGCGCTTGGAAGCCGGCGCGTCCACCCATGTCCCTTCAGTATGTGTCACCCATGTTGTTTCCTGTTCAACGACTTGGCTGACTCAGCTTCAGCGAATCCTGCGATGACCACCACCATTACAGCTGCGACAAGGGACTTCAGCATCCCACCCATAACAAATGGGGCGACCCCCTGCCAGAATGCGGGGATCGCCCCCAGCATCCAGGCGAGCCTCAACCACCCAAGAGCTAGAATCAGCGCATGACCGCAGATCATGACGGCAATGGCAGGGCCGAACCGGCGGAGCAGGCCGCGGTCGGCTAGTCGACCGGCCGCTGCAGCTGCCGCGACAAAGCCCAGTAGATACCCGGCGGTCGGCCCTACGAAGTGCGCCCACCCCGACCCACCTTCGGCAAAGACTGGGACGCCGATTCCGCCGACAATGAGGTAGGCGGTCAGTGTCAGGGCGCCGTCCCGAGCGCCGAGGAGGGAGCCGACGACCAGAACGGCCAGTGATTGCGCACTCTGGGGGACGTCCGCGCCTGGGATCGTCGCAGTCGCTCTCGCAGAGAGTGCAACCACCACAACACCAACGGTCATCAGCGAGAGACGCCGGAGCCATCCGGTGTTCGGTGCGGTGGTGTGTGGTGGTGTTTCGATGCTCCCCCCTCAGCCCAGCAGCGGTTGGTGGGTGGCAGCCTAGTCCCAGTCCTCGGGTCGATCAAGTGGGCAAGAAAAGAGCTGAGGAGGACTTTTAATCCGTAGGTCGTGGGTTCGACACCCACCCGGCTCACTACATCGCACTTCGCTGCAGCTCGGGAAAGACCTTCGAGACCTTGCCCAGGACGTAGTCCCCGTAGGTGCCTTCGAACTCGTGCACGCTGGTATGGTCCCAGCGCTCGTCCCTATCGTCCTCCGGAAGGGGCACACCACTCAGATCGATGGCCTCGACGTGCGTGTCGAAGCCGGGGTCGAAGAAGAAGGGGAACGAGAGCCGGCTTCGTCCGGACACGTTCTGCACCCGGTGGGGCGTGGACCGGTAGAGCCCGCGGGTCAGGCGGTCCAGCATGTCGCCAATGTTGCACACGAACGAGTTGGGCACGGGAGGGGCGTCGATCCACCGTGACCATGTCTTGACCTGGAGCCCGCCCACGTCGTCTTGCTTTAGGATGGTCAGGACGCCGTAATCGGTGTGCTCACCGACGCCCCACTGCTCCTCTGCCTTCGGTTCCACTTTGACCGGCGGGTAGTGGAAGATGCGGAACAGGGTGAGAGGATCCGCCATGTACCGCTCCCGGAAATAGCCCGGCTCCAGGCCCAAGCTCAGGGCCATGCCCCTCATGAGCGTATGACCCAGATCCGTCAGGGCCGCCATGTACTCCAGGATCGTGTTGCCGAAGCCCGGAATCCCCGCCGGAAAGAGGTTCGGCCCATGTAGGGGGAGGCCTTCCCGCACGCGAGGATCGTCCTCACTCAGCTCGGACCCGAAGTAGAGCCCCTCCTTGACGTCGGGTTTGCCCGAGGTGAGCTCGTCGCCCACCGGGAAGTAGCCTCGCCAGGCCTTGCCAGCGAGGGCCATCCGGATCTCGAGCTTCGTCTCCAGATCCTGTGCGAAGAAGGCGTGGCCGAGCTCCTCGAGCCGCTGGTGTAGGTGCTCGCTGACGCCGTGCCCAACCACGTAGAAGAAGCCATTCTCCCGGCAGGCCTGCCCCATGCTGGCTGCCACCGCCTCTTGGTCGCCGGCGTCGGCCACAAGGGGAGCAACGTCGATGATGGGGACCTCGGAGGTCGGGTTGCGCGTCATGGATGCCTCCAGGTGGCGGGGCGGTCGTCGTCCGGCTAAGGCGGGGTCGGAGAGTTCTGAGACCCGCCGGAGCCGGAAGGACCACCGTAGGTCAGGACCGCCGGGCGAGCAAGGAGGCGGCCGCTTCTTCCAGATGTGTCCGATGCCCTCTACGTTCCCGGCATGACTAGGAAGCTCTTCACGATAGACGAATACGTGCGCTGGTCCGACGTGGACCCCGCGGGGATCATCTTCTATGGGGCGTACGTCCGATTCTTCGAGATCGCCGAGACGGAGCTGTTTCGCTCCGCCGGCCTTCCATACGGCCAGGTGTTCGACCGCTTCGACGTGTGGCTGCCGCGCGTGCATCTCGAGTGCGACTTCAAGTATCCGGCGCGGCTTGATGACCGGCTCCGTGTGGTGGCGATTCACTGCTCGGATCCGTCCGGACCGTAGGATTCCCCCTGAAGTTCTCGGAGACGACCGGATCCGTTCGCCGGGGTGCCCCGGTCCTGGGCGAGCACACGCGGGAGGTGCTAGGGGAGCTGGGCTACACCGACGAGCAGGCGGAGGATCTCGTTCGGAGTGGGGCAGCCCTCTGCCGTTGACAGATATTACTGTGGCCGTAGTCAGCCTGGCGCCGAACCCGAAGTCCCCGAAGATTACCTCCTTCGCCCCAGTCGCCCCGGCGGTCTTCTCGATGTCGCCGGGGGGCATCGCCTAGGAGGGCCAGATGCGCGAGTACACTCGAGGAGAGTTCCTGGGAATCGGAGCCGTGCTCGCCACGGGCTTCGGCATCGGGGATTGGGAGCTGGGTGACGCTCGTCTCAGGGCGCCGGGCACCCCCGTGGCGTCCAGCCCGGGGCCCATCCAGGCATCGGGGAGCGTAGCCCCCGACCTGGTCGTCGTGAACGCCAGGGTCTATACCGTCGACGATGCGCTTCCCCGCGCCGAGGCGTTCGCCGTCAAGGACGGGCGCTTCATCGCCGTCGGGAGCACCAGCGACATCCGTAACCTGGTGGAGAGCGGGACCGAGGTCATCGATGCCGGCGGGATGACGGTCACGCCGGGCTTCATCGACGCTCACATGCACCCCGCCTCGGGCGGAATCCGTGAGCTGACACAGGTGAACCTCGACGCGCGCAGCATGGCCGAGATCGGCGAACGTCTCCGGGCCGCGGCCACACAGAAGCCGGCCGGCGAGTGGATCGTCTGCTTCAAGTACGATGACACCAAGATCCGAGAAAGTCGGAGGATCACCCGGAGGGACCTGGACGGGTGGGTCCCGGATCACCCGGTGCGGGTCAGTCACCGTGGCGGCCACATCGCCTGGTACAACAGCAAGGCGTTCGAGCTGGCGGGCGTCACGGCTCAGACCGAGTCGCCGGCGGGCGGCCACATCTACGTCGAGAACGGAGAGCTGACGGGCCTGATGGCCGAGCGCGCCAACGGCTTGTTCAACGGGCTGATCCCGTCGGGCTCGACGCGTGAGCAGCGTCAGGCCGGCGTCAAGCTGATCGCGGAGATGGTCACCGCAGCCGGGCTCACGTCGCTCCACGACGCGGGCTGCGGCACGGGCTCCGCCGTCGCCTATCAGGACGCGTACCATGCGGGAGAGCTCCGCTGCCGAATCTACATGATGACCCGGGGGGGCATGTTCGAGGGCCTGAAGGCGGCAGGCGCCTACACGGGTCTTGGCGACGAGTGGCTTCGAATCGGCGGCGTGAAGTTCGGCGCCGACGGCTCGGCATCTGGGCGCACGATGGCCATGAGCACGCCCTACGTGGGACGGCCGGACGACTACGGGATCTTGACGATGACCCAGGAGGAGATCCACGAGGCGGTAGAAGACGCGCACCGCCACGACTTCCAGGTCGGGATCCACGCCAACGGTGACCTGGCCATCGACATGGTGCTGAACGCTTACGAGCGCGTGCAGCGGATGTGGCCGCGCAACGATCCGCGGCACCGGCTCGAGCACTGTTCCCTGGTGAACCCGGATCTGTTGCGGCGCATCAAGGCCACTGGATCCGTTCCCACGCCGTTCTGGACGTACGTCCATTACCACGGGAACAAATGGGTCGAGTACGGCGAGGAGAAGATGCGCTGGATGTTCGCGCATCGCTCCTTCCTGGACTACGACATTCCGGTGGCCGGGGCGTCCGACTACGTGCCCGGCCCCTACGAGCCCCTGATGGCCATCCAGAGCATGGTGACCCGCACGGACTTCGACGGGCGTGCGTGGGGTCCCAACCAGCGGATCACCGTGGACGAAGCCCTCCGCATCGGGACCATCAACGGGGCCAAGGCCGGGTTCGAAGAGGACATCAAAGGCTCCATCACGGCAGGGAAGCTGGCGGACTTCGTGATCCTGGCGGAGGACCCGCACGAGGTCGATCCCGAGAGCATCAAGAAGATCCAGATCGCGAGGACGGTCGTCGGCGGCCAGTCCATGTACTCGGGCTAGGGTCGAGCGACGACGTCCTGAATCTGGTGGGGCTCACAGATCGGGAGGTCTGGGCGCCGCTGGTAGGTGCTTAGGAAAATCCTAGAATTTCCTGGACCCCGGGGCCGGCGCCCCCTAGCTTCTCAGTCCTTCCCCGCGCACCCACTCAAAGGAGCGAGTCATGAGGCGCATCCTGGAGGCCGGCCTACTCGCCGGAGTCGCGGTCGTTCTTGCGGGCCAGCCGGCCTTGGCGCAGGACGGCCACCTCGCACAAGCCACACAGCATACCCAGGAGGCCATCCGCCATGGCGAAATGGGGCATGCCTCCGTGGTCGTCCAGCATGCCACGCTGGCCCTCACCCACGCCCAGCTGGCGGTGGAGGAGTTGGCAACCCCCCATGCGTCGGCGGCCGTGGCGAGCCTGAATGAGGCGATCGATCACGGCAACATGGACCACGCCGGAATCGCGACCGGCAAGGCCAACGAGGCGCTCACCCACCTCGAGGTCGCCAGCCACGTGGCCTTGGCGATGCAGGCTGGCAAGGAGGCGATCCGACACGGTGGGATGGGTCACGCCTCAGTGCTGGCCGATCACGCCGAGCAGGCGTTGGCTCACGCCGAGGCGGCCCTGAAGGTGATGGACGATCGGCATATCCAGATGGCCATCGACGGTTTCAAGGGCGCCATCAATCACGCCGGGATGGGGCACGCCGACATCGCCACGGAGCAGGCAGAGGGGGCCATGAGGCACTTTACGATGTAGCGGCTTCGGCGAGTGAGGTCGTGCTCCTCGGTGGCGGTTCGGAGGAGAGTGTAACGACGAGACCGCAACCGGCTCACCAGGGAGGCCCCGCGCGACGGGGCCTCCCAGTGTCTTGGGACGGTCCACGAGGGCATTGAGACACAACCGCCTCTCCATCCTCCGGGAAGCTACTCTCGGCTCCTCCCATCATCTTTGACAAACCCGTATCGCTCGCCAGAGGAGTCACCCGGACCGTATCGACTCGGCTCCGGCGCATCTCGGGAGCCTCGGCCGTTGCCGGCTCCGGCGAGTCGCCCCCTGCATCGCCGTCGCTGTCGCCTGAGCAGGAGGAGAGAAGAAAAGCCACGGCGGGCAACGTAGAGGGGCAACTTTGTCGGCCCTCTAAGGTACGACGAGCACGCGTCATGAGACGAACGGACGCTTCCACGCTGATCCTTGATGGGGCCCGCCAGGGCTGGGGATAGGGAATTCATGACGGTTTTTTTTGAAGACGTTCGGTACGCGCTCCGCTCATTCTACAAGCGCCCCGGATTTACCGCGGCCATCCTGCTCACTCTCGGGCTCGGGATCGGCAGCAACGTGGCGATCTTCAGCGTCGCCAACGCTGTCCTCTTCAGGCCGCTCCCTTATTCGAATCCCGAGGAGCTGGTGCTGGTGTGGAACCGCTTGCTTGCCACCGACGTTCCCCGGGCTCTCGTCTCGGGCCCTGATTTTCTCGACTATCGGAGCGAGTCGACGTCGTTCGAGGGCCTCGCTGGCGCCTTCGCCGTTGCCGGCACCCTCACCGGCGAGGGGCGTGCCGAACAGGTCATGAGTGCATGGATCACGCCGAACCTATTCCAGGTCCTCGGGGTGGCACCCATGCTCGGCCGCGACTTCGAGGTGGAGGATGAGGCCCCGGTCGATTTTGAGCTCTTCATGGATCCCACCGCAGATGTGCCGCCGGGGGTCGTCATCCTCAGCTACGGTCTCTGGCAACGACGCTTCGGGAGCGACCCCGGCGTGCTGGGCCGAACCGTCCAGATGGACGGCCAGGGCTCGGTCATCGTGGGGGTTCTGCGTCCGGACTTCCGCATCTACCTACCTGCGGATGCCGGCATGCCCACGGATATCGACACATGGCGCGTCATCCCGAGCAATCTGGCAGCGGACTTTCCCCGTGACGCGGGGTGGCT
Source organism: Longimicrobiales bacterium (assembly GCA_965218295.1). Classification (GTDB taxonomy): domain Bacteria; phylum Gemmatimonadota; class Gemmatimonadetes; order Longimicrobiales; family Gaopeijiaceae; genus CBDCKN01. Next base: position 133,042 of record CBDCKN010000009.1, read on the forward strand.
CACGGTAGTGGCCCGCTTGCAAACGGGTGTCACACCGGAGCGGGTACAGCAGGAGATGGACGCGCTGGCGTTGCGGTTGCGAGAGCAGTATCAGGACCACGCCAACACGAACATGCACATCATTGTGAACTCGATGCATCGAGACGTGGTGGACCACGCTCGTCCGGTGCTCCTCGCCTTGTTGATCGCCGCGGGCTTCGTGTTGCTCATCGCCTGCAGCAACGTTGCGAACCTGTTGTTGGTGCGTGCGACCTCCCGGGGCAGGGAGATCGCGGTGCGGGCCGCACTGGGGGGCGGGCGTGGCCGGATCATCCGGCAGATGCTGACGGAGAGTGGTGTGCTGGCCACGGCCGGCGCCCTGCTGGGCCTCCTCCTTGCGTGGTGGGGCATTCGCGTCCTCGTAGCCATGCGGCCGGGTAGCCTGCCCCGACTCGAGAGCGTGGAGATCGACGGAACCGTGTTGCTCTTCACGGCGGGTGCCGCGGTCTTGGCGGCGCTCGTCTTCGGTGCGGCGCCGGCCCTTCATGCGGCCAGCACCGACCTTGCCGATGCCCTGAAGGAGAGGTCAACCCGATGCACGGGCGGACTTCGTCAATCGGCTGAGAGGACGGCTGGAGAACCTGCCGGCCGTGGAAGAGGTGGGCGGTGTCACGCCGCTTCCGTTGGCAGGAGGCGACCAGTACTCGGTGGGCTCCTACGGGCGCGAAGATGCCATCACCGAGGAGTACAGCAGCAACAAGGCGGACTACCGCGCGGTCATGCCGGGGTACATGGCAGCCATGAAGATCCGGCTTCTGGCTGGGCGAACCCTGCTCGTCTCCGACAACGAGCTGGGCGCCCTGCAAGTGGCGGTCGTGGATGAGAAGCTCGCGGATCGCCTCTGGCCCGATGAGGATCCCATCGGGCAGCAGCTCCTGCTGGACCACTTCAGCGTCGAGTCGTTCGGCGTGGAACAGACGCCGGTGCGCGTGGTGGGGGTGGTGGGGAACGTGCGGTCAGAGAGTCTCGCCGTCGATAGCCGCGAAACGGTGTATGTCCCGTACCGGTTCCAACCTTTTCTACCTCTGACTGTGACGGTACGTGGAACCGTCAATCCCACCGAGATCCTCCCGCTCCTGAGGAGCGAGGTCTCCGCCATGGACCCCGACGTGCCGGTTGCCGACGTACGCTTCATGGACGAATACGTGGATGAGGCGATGGCACAGACGCGGTTCACGCTCACGCTCATCGCCGTGTTCGCCGCGCTCGCCCTCGTCCTGGCATCCCTGGGGCTCTACGGCGTCATCTCCTACTCGGTGCGTCAGCGAACTCGGGAGATCGGCGTGCGCATCACGTTCGGTGCAAGCGAGAGAGACGTGGTGAGGCTCGTGTTGAAACAGGGCATGGCCGTCGCTCTGCTCGGGGTCAGCGTCGGCCTGCTTGCCGCGTTCATCCTGACGCGCTTGGTGGCGAGCCTTCTGGTCGGAGTCACAGCCACCGACCCCCTTACCTTCGCGGGAATCCCGGCGATTCTTCTGGTGGTCAGCTTGATCGCCAGCTACCTGCCGGCGCGTCGGGCCATAAGCGTGGATCCGGTGCAGGCGCTCCGAGACGAGTAGGGGCCGTCGGCGCCGACCCTGTGGAAGTCTGTGGGCGTCGCTATCGTTGCCGGCCCGGAGGTCAGGGCGGGGGGTTAGACCCGCCCGGCGTACGTATCTCTTGAGTCAGATCGTACGTATTGGCTCACTGGGCTCCGTGTCGGGAGTGCCGGCCTTCCCTATCCGTTGTACACCAGCCCACCGCGCTGTCCGTACTCCTCCAACACCTGGCTGGCCTCGGCCCGCATCACGCCGCGCACGAACTCGATCCCCCGCTCTTCCATGTACTCGTGTGAGCGCGTGAATACGGGCCCCTCGTCGAACGAAAGCCGCTTCGCGTCCTTGTGGCTGGCACCGGTGACGACCCGCTCGACGCCGGCCCAGAGAATGGCGGCGAAGCACATGGCGCAGGGGTCGCACGAGGAGACCAGCTCGTGGGCCGGCATACCCTCCACTCCGAGGGTGAACGAGCCCAGGGCCGCCTGGGCCAGCATGAAGGCGACGATCTCGGCGTGGAGCACGGAGTTGTTCAGGGGCACGACCTGGTTCACGCCCACGGCGACCAGTCTTCCGCTCTCCCGCTCGAACACAGCGGCCCCAAAGGGCCCCCCGGTGCTCCGGAGGATGTTCTCGCGGGACAGATCGATGACGACCCTCATCTTGTCTTCGTCCGACGCGTATCGCCGGTCCCAATCGACGATCTCGCGGGTCCAATCCGGCACGCCGATGCGCACTTCAGGGGGGTTGCTCATGGCCTCTCGAGTGGGAGGGGTCTGTTGGAATCTATAGCTGCTCCGCCGCCCTCGGCATATCCTTCGCTTCGATGAAAGCACCCGACCTGATCGTCTCCAGCTCCCGGGTGGTCACACCCGAGGGGGTCCGCTCGGGATCCGTCGTGGTTTCCGGCGGGGTCGTCGTGGCGGTCGAGCCCCCGGGCACGCCGGCCCGGGACGCGCCCCACCTGGACGCAGGCGACGCCATGGTCATGCCCGGCCTGGTGGACTCCCACGTTCACGTCAACGACCCGGGACGCGCCGACTGGGAAGGCTTCGAAACGGCTACCAAAGCGGCGGCGGCAGGCGGCATCACGACCCTGGTGGACATGCCGCTCAACAGCAGCCCGGTCACTACCACGCCAGCCGCGCTGGAGGCCAAGACGGCTGCCGCTGAGGGGCGCTGCTGGGTGGACTACGGGGTTTGGGGCGGCGTCGTGCCGACCAATCGGGACCAGCTCGCGCCGCTCCGGGACGCCGGCGTGCTGGGCTACAAGTGCTTCCTGGTGGACTCGGGCCTGGAGGAGTTCCCGCCGGTGTCGGTCAAGGAGCTGGCCCGGGTGCTCCCGGTCTTGAACGAGTTGGACGCCGTCCTCCTCGTCCACGCGGAGCTCCCGGAGCCCATCGCACGCGCCGCACCCGGCTGCGGGCTCGAGGCACAGCCCACCAGCTATGACGCGTTTCTGCGAAGCCGGCCGGTGGAGGCGGAGACACAGGCCGTTGCTGCCCTCGCCCGGCTCTCCACGGCGACGGGCGCGGCGGTGCACGTGGTCCACGTATCGGCGGCTGAGACGGCCGACGTACTCGCCGAGGTCCGCGGCCGCGGACTCCCGGTGACCGCCGAGACGTGTCCCCACTACCTCACCTTCGCGGCCGAGGAGGTGCCCGACGGGGCCACCGCCTTCAAGTGCGCACCTCCCATCCGGGAGGCCCGACACCGAGAAGCGTTGTGGCAAGCTCTGGACGACGGCGTCCTCGATCTGGTGGCCAGTGACCACTCCCCCTGCCCGGTGGCCCTGAAACGGTTGGATTCCGGCAACTTCGCCGAGGCGTGGGGTGGCATCTCGTCGCTGCAGCTGAGCCTGCCTGCCGTGTGGACGGAGGCGCGGTCCCGGGGTCATACTGTCTCCGACGTGATGTCGTGGATGTGCGAGGCGCCGGCCCGGTTGGCCGGGGTCGCCGATCGGAAGGGACGCATCGCGCCCGGCTACGACGCCGACCTCGTCATCTGGGACCCCGAAGCGAGCTTCCGCGTCGACGTAAGGGAGCTGAAGCACAGGCACCCGATCACGCCGTACTCCGGGCGCACGCTGTTCGGACGGGTCCTCACCACCGTCTTGCGAGGGAACGTGATCTACGACCAGAACCGGACGTTCGGGGAGCCAATGGGCCATTGGATAAGGGGGAGCCGCGCATGAGCCTCGTGGACCTCGCCAGCGAGCGCTTCGGGGGTCGTGTGCTGGTCGCCAACGACGAGTTCTTCGCGGAGAAGGAGAACCTGCTCAAGCCCGACGCACCGGTGTTCATCGACGGCAAATACACGGACCGGGGCAAGTGGATGGACGGATGGGAGACCCGTCGACGCCGCGAGCCCGGCCACGACTGGTGCATTGTTCGCCTGGGCCTTCCCGGAAGAATCCACGCCATCACCGTGGACACGAGCCACTTCCTGGCCAACTACCCGGAGGCGTGCTCCGTCGAAGCCTGTGCCGCCCCTGAGGACACCGACGCCAGCGCCCTCGCGGACTCCGACGTCTGGACGGAGATCCTGCCCCACACCCCGCTGGAGGGAAACGCCGAGAACCGGTTCGAGATCGGAGCGACCGAGCGGCTCACGCATCTCTGCCTCCGGATCTACCCCGACGGCGGCGTGGCCCGGCTCAGGGTGTGGGGTGAGGTGCTTCCCGACTGGGAGCGGCTTTCGCAGACGCAGGAAGCCATTGACCTGGTGGCGATCCAGCACGGTGGGCGTCCCCTCGCGTGCAGCAACGAGTTCTACGGGAGCACCTTGAACCTGATTCGGCCCGATCGCTCGAAGACGATGGCCGACAGCTGGGAGACCGGTCGTCGGCGAGGCCCGGGCTACGACTGGGCGATCCTCCAGCTGGGGCGACCCGGCGTGGTGGAGTTGGTGGAGGTCGACACCGCATTCTTCAAGGGAAATTTCCCCGACAGCTGCAGTCTGGACGGGTGCGACACCGCGGACGAGGAGGCCGTTTCGCGAGGCGAGGTGAGCTGGTTCCCGTTGCTGCCTCAGGCCAAGCTCATGCCCGATCATCGCCATGTGTTCAACGAGGGACTGGCTCCCCACTCCCGCGTGACGCACGTTCGCTTCAACATTCATCCCGACGGAGGCGTGAGCCGGCTGCGTCTGTTTGGCCGGTTGGTGTGAGGGGCGCATGACTCCTGTGAGGGGCGAATGAGCGGTGCGGCGGCGTACCTCCGGGCCCTGTCCGGCGACGAGGCCCGCGCCGCATTGCTGAGCTGCTGCGGATCGACCCGGTGGGTCGAGGAGATGCTGGCGGCCCGCCCCTACGCCGGGGACGACGGGTTGTTCGAGGCCGCGGAGGCGGCCTGGGGGGGACTGGACGAGGCGGACTGGCGCGAAGCGTTCGCCAGCCATCCCCGGATCGGTGATCGCGGGCAGGGGAGTGCGTGCTCGCCGGCCTCGACCCGGAGCGCAGCGTGGTCCAGGCAGGAGCAGACGGGAGCCTCGGACGCTGCGGAAGAGATCCTGCGCTCGCTGGCTCAGGGCAACCAGGAGTACGAGGACCGGTTCGGCCACATCTTCCTGATCTGTGCCACCGGAAGGAGCGCCTTGGAAATGCTCGAAGCCCTACGCCGGCGCTTGACCAACGATCCCGAGACCGAGCTGCAAGTCGCAGCGGGTGAGCAGGCCAAGATCACTCGGCTGCGCCTGGAGAAGCTGACGAAACCATGAGCCTTTCGACCCACATCCTGGACCTGTCCCTCGGACGCCCGGCCGCCGGCGTGGAGCTCGCGCTGACGCGCCAGTCCGACGGAGACGGATGGACACCCCTGGACACGGCGCGCACAGATGAGAACGGTCGGGTGGAGAGCTTCGGCCCCGTCACCGAGCCCGGCACCTATCGGATTCGTTTCCAGCTGGCCGCCTACTTCGCTGGCAGGAAGCAGTCCTGCTTCTATCCGTTCGCCGACGTGGTCTTCACCATTGACGATCCGGGTCAGCACTATCACGTGCCGTTGCTGGTGAGCCCCTACGGGTACTCCACCTACCGCGGGAGCTGACGCCGACCCACCGGGAGCGGGGCCGTTAGCCGACCCGCCGGGAGCGGGCTTAGCCGCTCCGCCCCTCCAGGATCCGTGCGAACGACCGCGTGGCGAGCTCTTCCATGGTGAGCCCGGTAGCCAACGCCTCCGCTTCGGTGATCGCGCCGCAGCCGACCCCACGGAGGAAGAAGTTCAGCAAACCCTGCCCCGTAGCCGCGTCGTCGAACACACCGCCGGCAAGCGTTGCCCGAGCCACCGCATCAATGAAGTTGCGGAGTCGGGACACCGCCGCGTCGAGACCTTCCAGGAAGAACGCGTACAGCGCGGCGTAGCGCGTGATGAGATGGGCCGGGTGCAGGTCCCATCCCTGGTAGTATCCGTTCGCGAGAGAGTGGCGCACATCGTCGTAGTGGAGGCGCATGGCCTCCTCGACGCCGGGCTCCACGGGCACGACGTTCGTGGCCCCGTCCGAGAGCCAGACTCCGGTCCCGCGGAGCGCGATCTTCATCATGTGACGTGCCACGTCGCAGGCCGGGTGCCGCATGGTCTGCTGATCCGGGGTGAGGCCGTACGCGGCGGTGTAGTCGTAGACGCCGAAGTGGGCGCCGACGCAGCGGCCCCGCCCTGCGGCCACGAGGAGCGGCAGGTTGGACCGGCCCTCCGCATCGAGGATGGACTGGGTCGTCTCGATCATCAGCTCGAGGCCCACCGCACTGGGTGCCAGACCCAAACGGTCCTCGATCATCTCCAATGCCGTCGCCAGGGAGGCGACCTGCTCCGGTACGACGACCTTGGGGAGCGTAACGAAGAAATTGGGCGGGAGCGACGCGCCGTTCTCCGACAGGAGCGTGGTCAGAACCAGGTCCAACGTCCTGAGGCCCCGCAGGTGGAGCTCTCCGCTCAACGGCTTGATCCGGATCCCGATGAACGGCGGAAGCGATTCCTCCGCCAGGCCGCTGGCCAGCTCTTCTCCTACCCGAACCGCTTCGGCGTCTTCCTCCGCGTCGGGCCGGGGACCGTAGCCGTCCTCGAAATCGATGCGGAAGTCCTCCACGGCCTCGTGCACCAGCTTCTCCCGCACCCGGCGGTGAACCGTGTCGGCCAGATTCGTCTCCTCGGGCCCCTGGATCCCCAGGGTAGCGGTCAGCCGCTCCGGCGTGGCCATGTGCTGGTCCATGAAGCGGACGGCCAAGTCACCCAACTTTGTGGCCGTGTCTCGCTTGAAGAGGTGGGCACCGCCGTACATAGTGTGCACGGGCTGCCGGCCGCCGGAGTCACCTGGGTAGGCGGCCTCGAAGTCCTCGTTGGCCTGACGGAGGGTCGCGCTCAGGCGGTCCAGATCGTCGGGTCCGAGGGTCGTTCTCATCATTGGATTCCTCCGGATGGCGTGGCCCCCTGGAGCGCGTGGTACAGCACCCGGGCCATCACTTCCGTGCGGTAGCGGGTCGTCGACCGCACGTCATCGATGGGTGAGACGTCCTGTTGGACGGCCGCCACCAGATCGACCAGTGACGCTAGGGGTGCACCGGTCTCCAGCAGCCTCTCCAACGACGGACAGCGACACACGTAGGGGGCCATGCTGGCAGCCACCACGCGCCATCCCGCGTCCGAGTGGGTGACAGCCAACCCCACCTTGGCGATGGCCTGCTGTCTTCTCGACCCCACCTTCTCGAATCGTTGGAACGTATAAGCGCGGCGCGGCAACCGGATCTCCGTGACCAGCTGGTCCGGGCGACGGCGGGTCTCCTTATAGCCGGTGTAGAAAGCGTCGAGCGGTACCTCCTCGCGGCCATCGTGCGACTGCAGGACCACCACCGCGTCGTACGCCATGAGAACGGGCACCCCGTCGGCCGCCGGCGAGGCGTTGACGACGTTGCCCGCCCACGTGCCCCTCGACTGAATCTGGATCGCGCCCACGAGGCGGGCCGCCTCCATCAGAAGTGGGAGCTCCGCGACGGCGCGGGGGTCCGTGATCACGTCCCAGAACGTCGTGAGTCCCCCCAGCACGAGCGCGTCCTCCGTCCAGCGGAGTCGCCTCAGCTCCTGGAGCGCCGAGAGGTCGACGTAGGTGCGGGTGTCGCCCGCGAGGTGCTGGGGCCAGTGGACCAGCAGGTCGGTTCCTCCGGCAATCGGTGTGCGGCCCGGGTCGCCGTCGGCCAGCATCTCCATGGCCTCATCGAGGCATTCGGGCAACAGCAGCTTCATGCGCCCGCCTCCGGGTTCAGCGCCGACTGCAGGCTGTCTACGATCCCGTCGTACCCGGTGCACCGGCACAGGTTGCCTGCCATGAGCTCCCGGACCGGGTGGCTCCCCAGGAGCCCGGGATTCTTGCACACCCACGACGCCGTCATGACCACCCCGGGGGTGCACGCGCCGCACTGGGTCGCACCACCCTCCAGGAACGGTCCGAGCGACGCCTCGTCCAACGACTCGACGGTGTCCACGGCTCGGCCCCGGACCTGGTAGGTGGGGACGAGGCACGCGTCGACAGGGAGGCCGTCCAGGAGAACCGTGCACGCGCCGCATTCGCCCTCTCCGCACCCCTCCTTCGTGCCGGTGAGACCGAGGCGATAGCGAAGCGTGTCCAGCAGGCGTTCGGTGACGGCCGCCTCCACGGTGGTGGACGCCCCGTTCAGGGTGAACGAGATCCGAATCGTGGGCGTGGCTGGCTCGGCGATCATGGGCGCTCTCCGGCGGGATCCCCGTCCATCAGTGCCATGAGGCGCTCCGGCGTCAGGGGGATGACGGTGGGATCGGCGCCCGTGGCGGCAGCGACGGCGTTCGCGATGGCGGGGGCCGGCCCGTCCATGGGCAGCTCGCCGATCCCTTTCGCCCCCTGTGCGCCGTATTCGTACGGATTCTCGAGGAAGTCGACGCGAATCGGTGGAACGTCGTCGCTGGTGGGGATGGTGTAGTCGGTGAGCTGGTTGTTCACCATGGCCCCGCCACGGAACGCGCAGTCCTCCATGAGCGCCCAGCCGAGGGCCTGCACCACCCCACCCTGGATCTGTCCCCTGGCCAAGGTCTCGTTGAGCACGGTGCCGACCTCCTGCACCGCCACGAAGTCCGTGATCCGCGTGCCGAAGGTACGGAGATCCACTTCGACCTCCGCGACGTAGGCAGCCCACGCGAACGTGCCGTAGGCGTCTCCCCGGTACGTATCCTCGTCCCATTCGATGCCGGGCGGCTTCCGGTACCGTGCGCTCCCGACCACTGTCTGCCCCGGGTGCTTCGGATGCCAGGCCGCGATGGCGTTCTTCAAGCTCACGCCCCGCGTGTCCTCGGGCGCCCCGACCTGTTGTCTCAGGTCGTCACACGCCCGCTCCACCAGGTGCCCCACGATCATGGCCGTTCGGGACGCCACCGTGGGCCCGCTGTTCGGGACCCGGGCCGTGTCGGGCTCGGCCACATGCACGTCCTCCTGGCCGAGACCCAGACGGTCACAGGCGAGCTGCGTGAACACGGTCAGCGTGCCCTGGCCCATCTCGACGCTGGCGGTGCAGATCTCGATGGCGCCGTCCGGTCGACCCGCCACATGGACCTCGGAGGTCAACCTTACCTCACCCCCACCGGTGAACCCCGCGCCGTGGTAGAACGTGGCCAGCCCAACGCCTCGCCGCAGGTACGGATGCTCCTGGTTGAAGCGCGCATGACGCGCGGCCCTGGCCCGAAAGCCCGACATCTCGAGCGCCCGGTTCAGCACGGCATCGCGGTCCGTTCCGTTGTCGATCACCTGCCCGGTGGACGTGGACTGGCCGTCCTGAATCAGGTTCGTCCGGCGCAACTCTACAGAGTCCATCCCGAGCTCGTCAGCCACCCGGTCCATGTGGCGCTCCAGGGCAAACAGGGTCTGGGGAGCACCGAAGCCCCTGAATGCGCCGAACGGAACGGAGTTGGTCAGCATCGCCCGGCCGTCGATGCGAACGTCATCGCAGGCGTACGGCCCGCCGGCGTGGATGATCGCCCGGCTCAACACGACCGGGGAGAGGGTCACGTACGCTCCGCCGTCCAGGAGCACGGAAATGTCCTGGGCCAGGAGCCGACCGTCCCGGGCGACACCGGTCCGAATGTGGACCTGTGACGGGTGGCGCTTGGTGCTGGCCGCCATGTCCTCGCCCCGCTCATAGACCAGCTTCACCGGCCGCCCGGCTTTCATGGCCAGGAGCGCGGCGTGGATCGCCACGTTGGACGGGAACTCCTCCTTGCCGCCGAAGCCTCCGCCCGTGGCCGCTTGGATCACACGAACGCCGTCGGGGGGGCAGCCCAGCGCGTGCGCCAGCGCCTTCACCACGTAGAAGGGGCACTGCAGAGAGCCCTTGACCGTGACGATCCCGTCTTCCACCCACGCCAGCATGCCCTGGGGCTCCAGGTAGACGTGCTCCTGCGCCCCGGTCTCGTAGACGCCCTCTACCACCAACGGCGCCCGAACCAGCGCCGCCTCGACGTCTCCCTTGACGATGGTGAGATGGGACAGGACGTTGTCGCCGCCGTACTGGACGCCGTCGTCGGAAGGGGTCGCCCTGAAATCGAAGATACCCGGCTCGGGGTCCACGACGACCTCGACGGAGGCGGCGGCCCGCCGCACCAGATCCCGGGACGGATGGGCGAGAAGGAGGACCGGCTCGTGGACGTGCATGACCCGGTCCCTCACGAGTACCGGCTGGTCGCCCTGGATCAGCAGCACCTCGTTGGCACCCGGGATGTCACGGTGATCGACCACGACCAAGTCGGTCCAGTCGACGTCTGACCCGAACCGAATCTCGCGGATCCTCCCTCGCGCTACCGGACTTCGGACGGTGGCGCCCCACAGCGCGTCCGGCGCCGGGATGTCGTCCACGTACAGCTCGGACCCCGAGAGCTTGTCCAACCCCTCGCGCCGTCTCACGTCCTAGCGCCTGCCACGCAGTGCATGCTGGCTCGAAGCCTCATCGGCTCTCCTCTCCTTGTACGCCACACGTGTCGGATACTCGGGAATCGGGCGGGCGGCGGCAACGGCCGGGGGAACGCCCTTTCGCTCACGGCACCCAGGGTAGACAATCACACCCACCCATCTCAAACCAGGGGGACGCCGAAGTGGGCTCGCTGGCCGTCGCGTGGCTCGAACTGACCGTACGGTGGATCCATGTGATTGCCGGCGTCGCGTGGATCGGTACTTCGTTCTACTTCAACTGGCTGAACGACCGGCTGACCACACCCACGGACGCACCGGAGGGGGTGACGGGGGAGCTGTGGTCGGTCCACGGGGGTGGGTTCTACCGGGTAATGAAGTTCGGCGTGGCGCCGGCCCGGATGCCGGAGGAGCTCCACTGGTTCAAGTGGGAGGCGTATCTGACGGCGCTGAGCGGCCTCGCACTGCTGGTGCTCGTCTACTACCTCGGCGCCGACGTCTACATGGTGGTCCCCGGGGGGCTCTCTCCTGGCGCGGCCGTCGGGGTGGGCGTGGCCACGCTGATCGGCGGCTGGCTCGTGTACGACGCGCTGTGCCGTTCTCCCCTGGGTCGGCGAACCCCCGCTCTCGCCGCGGTCGGGTTTCTGCTCGCCACGCTGATTGCCTGGGGACTCGTCCAGTTCATCGGAAGCAGGGCCGCCTACATCCACATCGGCGCCATGCTGGGCACCATCATGGCCCTCAACGTGTTCCGGGTGATCATTCCTGCCCAGCGGGAGATGGTGGCCGACCTCGTGGCGGGCCGTGAGCCGGACGGCGCCGTCGGCGAGCATGCCGCCCTACGGTCGCTCCACAACAACTACATGACGCTGCCGGTGCTGTTCATCATGGTGAGCATCCACTACGCCATGACGTACGGCCACCGGTACAACTGGGCGATCCTGGCCGCTTTGGCGCTGATCGGGGCGGGCACGCGGCACTACTTCAACCTCAGGAACCGGGGTCGGCACAACGGCCTGGATCCTCCCGGGAGCCGCGTTGGCCATGGTGGCGCTCGCCTTCGTGTCCTCCGGACTTTCGCGACCCCGGCTGGCCGACCGCGAGGGTGGGGAGATCGTTTCCTTCGAGGCCGCCCGCGCCGTGATCGTCGGGCGCTGTGCCGCCTGCCACTCGGAGCAACCCTCGCACGCACTCTTCGATGCGCCACCAGCGGGGGTGATGTTCGATACGCCCGAGCTCATCCGGGCCTATGCGGATCGGATCTACGCCACCGTGGTGGAGTCGACGGTCATGCCGCTCGGCAACTTCACCGAGATGACCGACGAGGAACGGGCATTGATCGCGGCCTGGATCCGTCAGGGTGCGGAGATCGAATAGGCCGGGGTCTTAACGGGATACTTTTCCCGGTGCTGGGGAAAAATTTGCTCGAGAATAGGGCGATTCCAGGGCAAAAGGCCGTAGGGCTCGAGTTTTCCACATGGCACGGATCTCGCAAATAGTCCGCCGAGCCCCCCATCGGCTTTGCGAACGAACGGATATGAGTGTCGATCTCGGTTAAGGAGTTCAACTCGACATCCGATCGGTCCAAAAAAGGTAGGACGAAGATGACACAAGAAGAGCAGCGCGGCTTTACGCTTCCCGTGGCGATGTTCGCCCTTGGGGTTGCGGGCATCATCATGACCGGCGGGGTCTTCATTGCGCGCCAGGAGGGGCGCATCGGCGTGGCGGGCGAGCAGGCCGGTCTGGCATTCTATTTGGCCGAGCAGGGCCTGGTGGACCTCATGGCCAACTGGAACTCGGCTCTCTTCGGAGCGCTGCCCGACTGGGGTGACACCACCGTTACGCGAGACTACCCGGGTGTGGGGCGTGTCACCGCCCGTGTCACCAGAATGACCGACAACCTGTACTTCGTGGACGCCGACGGCACGGTCACCAGGGGTGGCGCTATGCTCTCAGGGGCCTCGCGGCGCGTGGGCGTCACGGTGCGCCTGGTCACGGCCGACATCGAGCCGCCCGCGGCGCTCACCACACGGGGACCGACGACGCTCAAAGGCACGGCCGAGGTGCACGGCGAGGACGAGGTTCCCGGCGGTTGGGGAGGCGTCTGCCCGGGCACACTGGAAAACAAGCCGGGGATCCTCACGGACAACGCGAGCCAGGTCGGTACCCAGGGTGGCGCGGTCATCACGGGAGATCCGGCAGTGGACGAAGATACCTCCATCAACGACGAGACCTTCACGCAATTTGGCGACCTGACGTGGGATGACCTCATCGCCATGGCGGACATCAGCCTCGCTGAGAGCACCAAAGGCCTGAATCACGGCAAGGAATCGTATAAGTTCAACTAGGACTATCAGTCACAATCATAACCTACTGCTATACAATGAGTTACGGTTCATGATAGCGTTTCGTGTACCACTTCTGATATGCAAAAATGAGCGGGATTTCGTCGGACCAAATGGGATGGCCGCGGACGAAGTTGCGGGCGAGGAAGAAAATGAGGCAAGTCGCAACCGGACGATCTCTTGCTATACGGGATCGCGCGACCCTCGAGGGGCTGAACAGCGCACCTGATGGTTGACACAATGGTGCAACACCATCACAGCAGGCTATCGACACAATCATCGAGGGGGCGATCGCACACATGGCACGCGATGAGAATCCGTAGCGGCACGACACAAGAGCTCTTGGGGTGCCGCGCGTGCTCCGCCGAGTGGATCCGCATCATCTTTTTTCCCTCGCGACGGCACAAGGTGTAGGTTGTATTTGTGAGGGAGTGCCTCTTGCCTATTGAGCATGGAGATCAACAGAGGATCCAGCGGATGATGGACTGGTGCGACGGTGTGACTGCCAGCTGGCCCGATTGGCTCCGCTTCGTGGTTCGCCATCCCTACCATGCAAGGGACAGGGGAGGTGCGGGGAGCGAACAGGCGGCGGATGAGTGGTGGTCCCAGGTAAGGGTCGCGGCATCTCCGCCTGTGGACTACGATGTCTCGCGACACCGCTTCCTGATCGCCGTGCTCGAAGAAGTGAAGCATCTATCACCGGCTGTAGTGCCCGTTGTCGCGTTGCACCGAACAGAGCTCGCAGGAGAGGCTCCTACTCAGGAGGAATGGGACGACGCAAGAGCCGGCGGGTGGTACGCCCAGGACACCGGGTGGTCTGTCGCTAGCATTGTCGAGAAGGCTGTCGGAATTGCCGCGAGTGCGGCCAATAGGCAAACCGCGCGAGCAGCCGCGAGAGCCCAGAGGAACGCCGGTGACACTAGCACTAGCATCGCTTGCCGTGCCGCGAGGATTGACGCCGTAAGGCAAATGAGGGCCGCCCAGCGCAAACATCTTCTTGACGCACTCTGGAGCAGTAGGCGGCAACCAGGGAATCCTTCCTACTGAGGAACTGGTGCCCCGACAGGACCTAATGCCCCTTCGCAGCAAACCCCGCCTGCGCGATTAGCCCCGGATCGGCATCCATCTCGCCATCGACACCGCCGACCTGTGCGCGAGGTCCACCGTCCGGCACGTCTGACACGCTGGCCGGGATCATGCTCACGGACCCTCTCCAGTACCGGAAACTGGCAACTAGACCCTCTGGCCTGTCACCCAAGCGGGAGGTATGGTGGACTCCCCCGCCACCCATACAAGGACTGGAGGCGTGAGATGGCACAGGACATCACGTTCCTGCGCGAGTCGCCGTTCTGGTATTTCCTCGCTCGCCGAGATCTTGAGTGCTCAGCACAGTCCCTTACCCGCGTGATCGAATCCCTTCAACATCGAGCAGTTGAGCTTTCGCTTCCGATCCACTACCCGAGGGAGCAGGCCTCGGCGTGGGCTGTCCTTCTCCAACTCCTTGAGGTGGCTCAGCCCTACCAAGGAATTGCTGGTCGGTTCGGCTACGAAATGATGCATGCCGGATTTGATCGCGTCTTCGGACCCAAAGGTTTCTCGAAGCAAGTCTTGAGTAGACTACTTGGCAATCTCCGCTCGCCGGCTTTTCCGGGCCGAACCCGCGATCAAACCATCGTCGATACCTTCCTGGCGAACGGCATGAAGCTCACCGAGGACCCAGTCACGGAAGCACTCCGTCGAGCAGAAGCTCTTGGCCTTTGGGATGTTGGGAGCATCATGGAGTCGTGCCTCACCGATAGCGTCATGCTCAGCCTGGGTGCAGAAGCAGTCCAGCCTCCCGAAGAGCTCAAGCGCGTTCTCGCGTCCCCGAAGATGGACGATCATCGTTCCTCCGGCTCCCGGGCCCTAGCTCTGGGTGCAAGCGAGGGGATGTCTTGAGGGTTCCAGCTACGTGCCAGCAGCAAAATCGGCCCCGCCAGCGCGTGCTTCAGCTGCCCCCGGAGAGCCCGATGAGGGACTCAACCGCGACTGGTCGAAATGCTATCAATCCTGGCCGATTCATGCGCCGAGGCACGCCCCGGATCCCCAGTCGAGTGCGACTGCGAATCTCTGACCGCCACTGATTCGCTGAAGGAGCGATATGCGTTTCGTAAGATCGGATCCAGATTGGTTATTGCGGGGATTCCGTATTGTCCTTGTCGTGGTCGTCACACTGGCGTCCTCCTGCGGTGGCGGTGATGTGACAGGACCCACGCCGTCGGTACCGACGCCATCAGTACCGACGTCTCTCACGATCAGTCCGCAGGCGGTGACCCTGTCATGGATCGGAGAGCCGGCCCAGCTTTCCGTCGAGGTACGGGACCAGAACAGCAACGTGATGGCGGGTCAAGCCGTGGCCTGGTCCTCGACGAACCCGGCTGTTGCAACCGTGGCAGCGGGCGGCCTGGTTATCGCGACGGGTGCGGGGCAGGCGGCGGTCTCGGCTTCATCAGGGAGCGCGAGTCAGGCCGTGCCCGTCAGCGTCACCCTAGTCCCACATTCAATGATTAAGGTCGCTGGCGATGCCCAGCGCGGCACCCTGGGCTCTCCACTGCTGGACAGCTTAGTCGCAGAGGTACGGGACCAGGGTGGCACACCCATCGAGGGAGCGGCGGTTTCGTGGAGCGTCTCGAGTGGCGGTGGCGCCATCACATCGTCGCAGGACCGGACGGACGTCGCAGGTCGTACCTTCGCTCGGTGGACTCTCGGGGATACCGAGGAGAACCAGGAGGTCACGGCGCGATCGGGGCCACTCGACATCGTATTCACGGCCGAAGCGACGCCGGCGCTTCAGGCTTCGATGGATCCGTCCTCGGCGAGTATACCGGTGAGGGAGTCTACCGAGTTTTCGGTCGCAGTTGCAGGCGGCGATCCCGGTGCACAGGCGAGTTGGACGTGCGTTTCCTCCAACGGCGGTGTGGCTTCCACCGAGGTAACGCCGAGCGGGTGTCAAGCCACCGGTCTCGCCACCGGGAACACCACGATCTCCGCTGCAGTGACCAGGGGGGCCGATCGCGTGAGCGCAGAGGCGACACTCGAGGTGACACAGCCACTCGGTCCGGTCGTTGTCACGCGCATCGAGCCATCGGTACTCATCGAGGGAGAAGAGGCAACCATTCATGGGACAGGGTTCTCGCCGTCGGCATCAGTGAACCAGGTGACGGTCGACGGACTCCCGGCAGTCGTCACATCGGCAACGGCCACGCGCATCGCCTTTACCGTCCCGAGAGCCGATTGCCTTCCTCCGAGAGAGGCCGTGCTCGTGGTTTCGAATTCGGTGGGGAGCGACTCGCGGAGTGTCGGCGTCACACCCCTCGCGGAGGATCAGTTGGAGATTGGTGTGGGAAATTACCGCTTCACACATGCGGGCGATGGATGTCTTCATCTTCCGGGCAGTGTCAATGGCGGGGAGTACCTGCTCGGCGTGACCTCCACGTCGGAAGTGCCGTCTTCGCTCACTCCCGTCTCGCTTTCCGGAACTCCCGGAGACCGGAACGTCGCCGCCACATCACCCACGAGGGTCCCGTTGGCTGGGATCGTGACGAGCGGGAACGTAGGATTCGTGCAGGCGGTCCAGTCGAGCGGCGGGACACTGCTCCAAAGGGCAAACCCGGAGCGTGACGGGGCGAGTGACGTGCAGGAGATCGTCGCGAACCGGAGAGAGGCCGAAGCACGGTTCCGAGCGCGGGAGCACGCGCTGCTGTCCGCGCTCGGCCGGCCCCGTGCGATCTCCTCTCCGGCTATGTCTCCGGCCAGAATGGCCGTGGGGGAGACCATTACCCTCTGGGGGGGAGATCCAACCGTCGATGGTTGTGAGGCGCGCGACCAGGTTCAGGCGGTCGTGCGCTTCATTGGGACCCGCACGGTATGGCTGGAAGATATGGCAAACCCGAGCGGCACCTTTGCCGATCGCGAACTCGCGATCCTCGACACCTTCTACGCCTCAGTGGTTGAAGCCGTCCTTGAACGTTACTTCGGCGAACTGTCGGACGTCGACGGCAGCGGCACGCTTCTCGTCCTTCTTACAAAGGAAGTCAACAAGGTCGACGGCATCGCTGGCTACGTCTGGGGTGGGGATCTGTTCCCGGAAGATGATTGCGCGACGAGCAACCAAGCCGAGATCTTCTACGGCTACGTGCCGGACCCGGACGGTGTCTTCGGGGAGGCCCAGAGCAAGGAGGCCTTGCTCAGGTACTATCCCAGCCTTCTCACGCATGAGATCACCCACCTCATTCAGGGCGCGGCCTACGTGTTTGGACCCGCAGGAGACAAGACGAGTTGGGAGATTGAAGGAGGGGCAGCTCTCGCGGAGCAGCTCGTAGCGTACGATCTGTTCGGGCACAGCTCGGGACAGGACCTCGGCTACGTGCAGTACAACCAGTCGGACGAGAGTCGGCGCTGGTACTGGAACGCGTGGCTGGCGGAGATGTTTGAGTTCTTCGGCTGGGACAGCTCCGGGGATCGGAAGGGCCGAGTACGCGATGCACCGGAGGAGTGCACATGGATCGGCAGGGAAGAGGAAGGTAATACCGGGCCGTGCAAGGGGTCGCATGTCTACGGCGTGCCCTCCATGATGCTTCGTTTCGCCATGGATCGCTGGGGAGACGACTTCCCCGGCGGCGAAGCGGCGCTGATGCGACGCCTTACGAACTCGCCCTCCTCCGGCTTCTCGTCGCTCGAGGAGGTGAGCGGCTGGAGGATCGAGCAGATTCTCGCCGAGTTCTACATGGCCCTCTGGGGGGACGGGCGTACCTTGGACTTCTACGGAATGTCTTCGTGGGACCTGCACGACATCTTCAGTCGCTACCGGGACTATCAGCAGCTCCAGGTACGAGCCACGTCGTCCTCTAGCCCCAGAGCATCCGCCAGCGTCCGGGGAGGATCGAACCTGTACGTGCACTGGACGCCGAACGGCAGCCTGGCCCCGACCAGCATGAAGGTGACCACGCCATCGGGGCGGGCTGTGCCCGGGAACGTTTCCGTGTGGGCCTGGCGGATCCGGTGAATATGGTCGCCGTGGCGCTGATCGTTTCGGGATGCGCCCTCGCGCTCCCCGACCGGCCCGCCGTCGGCCAGTCAGCCAGCCGTTGTGCGACCGGTATCGTCGGCGCCACGGGTCCGGACCCCTTCGCCGAGACCGTGCTTCGCCGCACGGGGGAAGGAGCCCTTGTGCTCGGGGGGGCTGAGGCCGAGCGTCTCCGGCTTCTCGTAGGCGCCGTGGTGACGGCATGCGGCACGTCGGAAGCCGACGGCGCCTTGTCCGTGGACACGTGGGAGCTTCGTCAGATCGACGGAATGCAGGCGTACTTCGGGCGAGTCGAGGCAGTGGGCGAGACGGTCCTCCTCGGTCCTGGGGGGGAGCGTCCCCCGATCCCGCTCGATGACGTTCCGATCGACCTGCGGCGCTCGGGCGGGCGAGAGGCGTGGGTAGCGGGGCTCTGGATGGCCGGGACTTTCTCGGTCCGTTCGTTCGGAGTCTTCCCCGCGCCGTGACGACAGGCCGGGTGATCCCCGCCCACGCAGACCGATCTGACGCGAATGGCTGCGCTGGGGATGGGTGGAGCCCTGGCGGTCGCTCCCCCCGTGGCTCGGGTGGGGGGCAGTGGGGCCGACCGGGGGTCAGGAAGTCGCCCAGAACCCCGAGAGAGAGTCGCCGTGCGGTTTCGGATCTGACGGATCCGTGCCCTGGTTACGCCGAGGAGTGAGCCGATTTCCTCGAGTATCCTTTCTGACCCGTAGTAGAGGCAACGCTTGTCCCGCAGCCTGAATTGCAATGAAAAAGGCTCGGCCAATCGCAGGAAAGCCACGACGACGCTGGCCCGGCTGGGTTCACTCGTAGCCCTGAAGGATCACAAAATTGAGTGGGACACTCGAACACATTCTGGGGCTGGACAAACGCCTCAACGTACAAATTTAGGTTCACGGCTACGAAGAACTCGCCGCGGACAATATTCGGGTACGTGATGTCGTGAAGGGTCTGGCTAAGGCCGTACTTATTGAAGATTACCCTGATTATCCTAAGGGGCCGTGCTGCCTCGTGCTACAGCGCGATGGAGCAGGGCAGCCCATTCATGTAGTCTGGGGTATCCCTGCTGGGCACGACTCACCGGCGGTCGTGGTGACGGCCTATCGACCGGACCACACGAGATGGGATGAGACATGGCGAAGGAGACAGACATGACCGTGAAATCGACCAGGCGACTCATCCGTGAAGGCGACTTTGTCGCCGAAGTGGACGTACATCTCATTGAGGAGGAGGGCGACTGGTCACCGTACCTCTCTCTGGAGGACGCACATAAGCTCGATGCGGTCAAGGTCTGGATCAATCCACCAGCTGCGGCCCCGACACCGCAGCCTGTTCACTAATTGATTCCCCCGAGTGTCTCACAACCGTTGACAGGTTCCGGCAACGGGGTGCGGGGACGGTGACAGCGCTACCGCGCCTCCAACGCCAGAGCCCGCCCATCCGACGACGGTCACGGTGAGCCCGGCCACGCACGGGCTGACCGCGTTGGGCGCGACCGTTCAACTGAGCGCCGAGGTGGGGGACCAAAACGCCAGGGTCATGGCTGGGGCCACCGTGACCTGGACGAGTAGCGCCAGTTCGATGGCGACGGTGGATGCGTCGGGCCTCGTTACAGCGGCGGGGGCAATAGGGACGGCGACGATCACGGCGTCCGCCGGGCCGGCATCAGGCTCCGCGGTGGTGACGGTGACGCAGTCGGTGGCCTCGGTGGAGGTGTCGCCGTCCGTGGACGAGCTGACCGCGTTGGGTCAGACCGTTCAGCTGACGGCGGAGGCGTTCGACGAGAACGGGCATGCGGTGGCGGGCGCCGAATTCGCGTGGGAGACCAGTGACGCCACAGTGGCGACGGTGGACGCGTCGGGTCTGGTGACAGGTGTCGCCGTGGGAGCGGCCACGATCACGGTGAGCGCGGGCGAGGCGTCAGGTTCCGCGGCGGTGACGGTCTCAGTCACTCCGCCCCGTGTTCAAAACGTGAACTTCGTGCGGTCGCCGAAGGCCGGGCCCGCTCGAGGCTATGGCCCAGGAGAGCGGATTGAGGTTGCGGTCAGTTGGGACAGTGCCCTCGAGGTCACCGGGGAGCCTCCGACCCTTACCCTGGAGATCGGGGAGGACCGGCGGGCAGCCCACATGTACAACTGGAACAGTCGCGCCAGTGCCACTTATGCACGGTTTCGCTACGAGGTCCGGGCCGGTGACGAGGACACGGACGGGCTGAGCATTCGGGCCGATGCCCTAGTGTTGCCGGACGGCTCCTCGATTGTCTCCCCGGACGGCGTAGAGGCCGATCTCGATCTCGGAGAACACGTCATCGTAGACGATGCCCTGCACAAGGTGAGTGCAAGAGAAGTCCCGATTCGCCAGATCTACTGGATTACCAGTCCATACAGCTACGAGACCGGCTACCTCGACGAAGAGCGGATTGAGATACAGATCCGGTGGAGAGCCCCGATCCGCGTTCATGGGATCCCCTATCTCGAGCTCCAGATCGGAGACCATACCCGGCCCGCCGTAATGGTGTCGTACACCGAGACCGATACCCGTTTCCGCTACATCGTCGGACGGGACGATCACGACGCCGACGGAGTGGGCTTCACCGCCGAAGCGATCCAGCTCGTGAACGGGGCTTCTATCGTGTCCGCGGAGACCGGCGAGCCCGTCCAAATCGTCTTGGATGAGGAAGATGTGGTGGAGAACCACGACTCCCACAAGGTCCGGCCTCACGATCCCTTCCCGGAACCGAGAATGTGTACCGTGGAGCTCCGGGAGGCCCTGAAATACGTGGGGGCTACCGGCTCGGTGGTGGCCGAATGGGACGGGACCCCGCTCCGTGTGGACATCGCGGACAACTTCCCGGACCACGTGACGGACGCGGACCTTAGCGAGCTTCTGGCGCCCATCGGGATAGCGGCGGAGAAGATCGAGGCGAAGCTAGGCTATCCGGTCCTGGAAATGGGAGGCATAGTGCCCGTCCCCCGAGGGACCCCGCCGGGTTGGGATCAAGACTACGACCGCTTCTCCGCTTCGGCGCGGGGCAGCTTCGACCGTGCGGCGTCCGCCCCGCTCCTCCGGCGCGAGAAGCACCAGCTTCTAGCCTTCTACCTGAACGACGATGCGTGGTTTTGGGACCACGTGGGCGGGCCTCCGCACGTGGCCTTCGTCTACGCCGGGGTCACCGCCTACAACAAGCGGACGTCGGGGGACTGGTGGTACAACCAGGACGATTGCTGCATCGGCCGGTGGGCCAGCAACGGCCGCGACGGTGGCGCGATCGTTCACGAGGTCTTCCACCTGTTGGGCTTCAAACATCCGGACGAGCCCATACAGGCGGGCGTCCTGATGGCCTGGGGGAGCACCATAGCCCCGTGGCTCACGGCCTCGCCGGTCCACTACGTGGCCGACAAGGACATTGAGGTCTTGGGGTGCCTCTTTCCCGAGGGCGGCCGCTAAGCTTGCGGCGGCCCTCGCTCCTCAAGCGGGTGTCGACAATCTCGACGTGCTCTTCAGTCGCGGGATTCCCGATGCCGCATCGAGGTCCCGGAGAAGACTTGCTGTTCGTGGGGATGCAGATCGGTTACCGTGCGCGTAAGGCAAGACTCCGGTCGGGAGGTGGTGCCGCCACGCTATCTTTCGAGCGCCAATAGCCTCATCACCCTGACAACCGGCGCATCCATCTCATCTGACTCGAGGTACGCCATGAGTCCACTGGGCCCAAACGCACTCGGCATGCGGAGTTCTTCGGGTGAGAGGGTGCCGATATACCCACCATCGGCAGTCAGCACGTTCGTGGGACCCCTCACCCCATAAGCCGGGTCAGCGGTTCGGGCCGCCGCCTCTGCCCGATTCGCGCTGCCGACTGGATTGGCGCGTTATCTCCAGCGCGCGCGCAACGTCTCGGCGAGCTTCTTGTAGTATTCGGCCAAGCGTGTCATCCGTCCGTCGAGCCGCTCGATTTGCCTCTGCAAGGTTTCGCTCTGCACGGCCTGCTGCTCGACACGCCGCCTCAAGGCTTCGACCTGCTCTGAGTGCCGCCGCTGTTCCGTCTCGCACTGCGCGGACAACCTCTCCAAGGCCGCCGTCAACTGCCGTTCCAACTCGGTCATACAGCCTCCTCACTCTCTCGACAGCTTCACGTAGGGCCGATCGCGCACGGTCCAGGGCGGATAGGCCAGCGTGCCGGCCGGCAGCACCACGAACCGCTCCCCCTCGATCTCCCGGAGCGCGATCCCCCAAGTGTCCTTCTCGAACTGAGCCAGCGTCTGCCGGGCCTCCTCGATGTCCCGGTCGAGTTCGGCGACCGTCTCGATCCGGACTTGGATGCGCGTCCACAACCAGTGCATCGTCGCCCAGCTTCCGCCGCAGATACCGAGCCAGAGGCTCAGGCCGACCACCAGGGGCCGGAGCCATGCCCTCAGCAACAGCGCGCGCATCCGCCCAGTCGCCGCCTCCGTATCGCGCTCGATGGTACGCAGCGCGTTCCTCGCGACGCGCCGCGAGTTCTCGCCAAGCCGATCGAGCTCGTCCGCGGTCAATTCCTCGATCTCCCGGCGCTCGTCCTCCAGCCGCTTCCGCAGCCGCCCGGTCAAATCGTTCGCGTTGGAAGTCATGTGCGTACAGCTCTCCTTTCAGACGCCACCGGTCCCCGGTCGCGGGGTACAGCGCCGTCAGGTAGTCCTTTCCTTGGCGCGGCACTTCGAGGCCCGCCTCCCGCAGGGCGGCGACGACATCGGCCCGGTTCCGCACCGTGCCGTGCTCGACACGCTGGAGCAGGTAGTCGTGGATCAGGTCGCGGGGGGAGGATTCGAGCCCGAGCCCGGCCCGCAGCCGCGCCGCCTCGATGTAGGCGCGGTGTCCGGGTTGCTGCACCCTGGCCCGCGCCGGATCGTCGGGCCGGCTCCAGCCGTGTTCGGCGTTGACGGCGTCGCGCAGCGGACCGAAGGTCTTCTCCCAGCCGGGCGGCGCGATGTTGAGGCTCCGGCCGGTCTCCAGGTCGCAGCGCGCGGCCAGGACATGCACGTGAGCGCCGCCGCCGCGCTCGCGATGCAACACGGCCGCCCAGGCGTAGCGGTCGGGCTCCAGCCCCGCCCAGGCTGTCCGCTCGAACTCATCCAGAACCTCGCCGATCTGGTCGTCGGTCGGAGCGTCTTCCGGCGCCCAGGCGATTACGCCCGATGTGTACTTGTGCTCGAACGCCAGCGCGTCCGCCACGGCGGCCACCTGGTGGGGATTTCCCCGGAGGACCTCGACGCCTTCGCGCGGCTTCCCGGCCGCGTCCCGCCCACCGAGAAGGTAGTCGGCCGCCGCACGGGCCGAGCCGGTCCCGCGGGCCAGGAACTTAATGAGCATCGCGATCCGGGAACCCGACGGGGGCCAGCGCCGCGAGCGCCCGCTCGATGGCGACCAGGTGGGCGACGATCTCGACGGCCTCGGCGTTCGCTTTGAAGGTATTGGCCCAGCGGGCGATCTGGTTCAGGTTCGCCCCGATCCGCGCCAGCTCGCGGGTGCGCTCTCGCTCCACCTCGGCGTGCGCCACGGTCCAGGTGCGCACCCGGCCAACCGACCGGCGCACCAGATCCGACAGCGTCAAGCCTGCGGAACGCGCCTTGGCGTGCCACTCGGCACGCTCCGCTTCGCTGGCGCGGATCTTCACCCACACGGCGCGTCCAGCGCTCATGACGTGCCGTTGCCGTTCGGGGGGTCCAGAGGGGGCACAGCCCCCCGCCAGCCCCTGCCGGGGACCCGCGAAGCGTGGCCCCAAGGGGTATGCTGGCTTACGCGCCTTAGACGCGGCCGACAAGCTCGTGCGCCGCAGCTGCGGGCGCACCGAAGCTCGACGGAAATCGGGCGGCCCCCCGGTCCTCAACACGCCGACCGTCGAGGGCGAGCCGTTGCAGCTGTTTGGCGCGGAACGCCCCACTCGCCGCCTCCGCCCGCCCGCGCCGTGGCTCTCGGCCCCGGCATCCTCGCGCGGTTCCGCCTAAGCGCCGTCATCCCGGCTCTCCTCGATGCGCTCGCGCATCCATTCGTCCACCTCCCCCTCGATCCAGCCCACGGCGCGCGATCCCAGCGAGACCGGGCGGGGGAAGCACCCCTGGTCCAGCCGCACATAGATCGTGCTCCGCGCCAGACCCGTGCGGGCCTTCACCTCCGGCAGCCGCAGGAACCGGGTCGGCGGGTTCGTTCTCTGTTCCATCGGTTGTTCACTCATCGCTCTGATCCTCCTCGTTCTCTTCGTGCGTGACGTAGGCGTCCGGTGCCGATGGCGACGGGGGCGGCGCCCGCGGGCCACCCGAGCCCCCGTCGTAGTCGTCGATGAACGCCAGAACCCGGTCCGCCGTCCTCAGCGACATGGAGCGTCCGCCCTCGATCTGGCGCATCAGGTTCGGGTCGCCCAGCGCCTTCATGCCGAACGTCGTCGGACTCAGGCCCGTCCGCCCGAGGAACACCCTCACCCGCGAGTCGAACTGCTGCTCCAGCGTCTCCATGGCCGTACTGCTCCCGCGTCTTCATGGCCACAACGGTGAAGACCCGCATGCAAGGAAGTCAACCCTTAGGAAATCTCCTAAAGGCTTGTAGCGGCTAGAGATAGCCAGTACGGTACGCGAGCTGTTGGACACCGCCGCCAGTGGCATGGCAGACACCCCCTCCGCAGCGCTCGCCAGAGGTTCCCGTCAAGGGTCTTGGAGATCGGTCGGGAGGCCGTCTGGTTGGGCGATAGTGAGGGAGGGAGACTGAGTAAGAACGGCCTCGTCGTGCTCCGCGAAGCGCTCGGGCAGGCTCCCCGTACTGAGCCGAGCCACGGAGACTACCTTCAGCGCATGGTCCAACGCGGCGATCCAATGATGGATCCCTTTGCCGAGAGCGGTGTGGGAGTGGCAAGGTCCATCCAATGCAGGCAATTCGGTCGCGTCATCGCTCCGACCGACCGGCCGGCTCGATTAGGCCGCTCCGGTCGGCACCCACGGTGGCATTGCGCTACTGATGTATTCGCACCACGCCTGAAGGACTTCGGCGCGGCGCTCCAGCAGGTCGGATCGCTGATACGCCTGAACAACCCGGCTTCTCGGGACGTGGGCGAGGCAGGCTTCCGCGACCTCCGCCGGGACGCCCGATTCGGCCATCCACGACCGCGCGCTCGACCGGAACCCGTGCAGCGTCGAGTCCACCCCGGCACCCCGAAGCACGCGCCCCGGCGCGTTCACGGCCAGCGGCCCGCCCGACCTCGACGGAAACACCAGCGCCGACTCGCCGGACAGCGCGCGCGCCCGTTCGAGCACATCGAGCGCGCCCGTGCTCAACGGCACGGTGAACTCCCGGCCCGCCTTCATCCTCAACGCCGGAATCGTCCACCGCGCCGACTCCAGGTCGATCTCATCCCAGCGCGCCCCGCGCGCCTCTCCGCCCCGAACGGCGGTCAGCACGATCAGTTCCACACACAACGCCGCCGCCGAGGGCGCATCCCCCAACCGCCGGATCGCCCGGAGCGCCGTCCGGACCTCCTTGTCCGGAAGCGCGCGATAGTGCTCCGGCCCGGTGCCGTTCACCCTCGGCAGCGCCGCCACCGCCCGGTCCACCGGATTGTCCGGGCGGTAGTTCCGGCCGATGCACCAGCGAAAGACGGCGGAGATCCGGTGCCGGGCCTTCCGCCCGGCGGCGGGCTTCGAGTTCCAGATTGGTGTGAGGCAGCGGAGTACGTCCGCGCTCGTGATCCGGTCCGCAGGCTTGTCCAGCAGCGGGGCGGCATGCAGACGAAACGTCGACTCCCACTGCTCGGGAAGCGGGCTCCCAGCCTTCCACGCGTCGCGGTGAAGCTCGATGGTCCTTTCGGCGGCATCGGCGAACGTCGGGACGCCGCGTCCTCCGCGCGGGTCTTGGCCCAAGCGGACGCCCCGGCTGTTGTCCAGCGCCTTCTGCCGGGCCTCGGCGAGCGTCACCTCGGGATACGGCCCGAGCCCGATCGAGGTGAGCCGTCCGTCGATCCTGACGCGTTGCCGCCACGTCTTCGTGATCCGGCCGCTAGCCGTCCGGTGGACCCGGAGACTCAGCCCCCGCCCGCCGCGTCCGTCGCCGTAGACTCCGGGTCGGCCGACCGTCCGAACGAACGCGGCGGTGAGTGTCCTCGGTCGCTTGGTCATGGGCTTCCTTCTTTGGTTGTGTATCACTTTGTGCCGCACTACAGAAGGAAGAATACACCGGATGCCAATGGAACACAAGAGACGGTTCTACCGGGTGTGTCACGCTGAAACCATTGCAATACAAGATGTTACAGGACTGCTAGTGGACTACCGTGGATAGTCTCGGATCATGACTGGAGAGTTCAACCAGGACTGCACGATCTGCTGCACTTGCCGTCCTACCATACCTGATGCTGCCGTGCTTAAAGGGCGGGGAAACGGCATCAAATGGCGGTATCGGCCAGTGGGGTTTCGACACCAACCCCGATCACCCCACCGATGCTCAAAGCGCTGTCACGAAAGCTATCATCGGGGTCGACTCGCGCCATTTCGCCCTGTCTGAAATCAATGTCGGTTACAGAATTTGCGATCCCGGCGACCGCAATTGACCTGCCCCCAGGTCAGATGAGCACCTTGACCGGCCGCTGGCGGTAGGAGTAAGTCACCCGGTCAGGGATGTTCGATCACCTGTAGGAAGGGGGAGAAGAAAGTGAAACGATTCGCTTTGTTGGTCCTGATCCTTGCAGCCTGCGGAGATAATGGCGTTGCTACGGCTATGTCGCAGTGCGACGTGACGTTGACGCTGGTTCCGTCCACCATGAGCTAGGATCAAAGGGTGTGTAAAAAGAGAGGCGACGTACCTTTCCGCTGAGTAATAACCAGCGAACTCCGGGTGACAGCCCGGGGGAAAGGAACGACGCCTCGTGAGGAAGAATACGGTGGGACCCGAGGGTGAGTCCAGGACGCCCGTGTGGGAAGTTCTGGAAGAAGTGGTTCGGGAGAAGGCGCAGGAGTTCATTCAACAGATCTTGGAGGAGGAAGTCACGGAGTTGCTAGGGCGAGAGAAGTCAGAGCGCAGGAGGGTGGTGGACGCGACCGAGGGCTACCGCAACGGATACGGCAAGCCGAGGCGGCTGGCGATGAGCTCGGGCACGATCACACTCCGACGCCCTCGAGTTCGAGGCCTTGAGGAGCGGTTCGAGAGCCGCGTGCTGCCGTTGTTCGCGAGGCGGACGAAGGAACTGGGCGCTCTGCTTCCGGAGCTGTATCTGCACGGACTGGCGGAGGGAGACTTCGAGTTGGCGATGCGGGGCCTGCTGGGCGAGGGGGCACCGCTGTCGAAGTCTTCGATTCGGCGGCTGCGGGCGGGATGGACGGCGGAGTTCGAGGAATGGAGCCAGCGTCGCCTGGAGGGTCGTGAGGTCGTCTACGTGTGGGCGGACGGGATCTATGTGAAGGCAGGGCTGGAGCGGGACAAAGCGGCGCTGCTGGTGGTGCTGGGTGCCATGCGAGACGGGACGAAAGAGGTGTTGGCCCTGAGAGCGGGCTACCGAGAGTCGGTCGAGTCCTGGTCCGAGGTGTTGCGGGACCTGAAGGCACGCGGCATCGAGGCGCCCCGGCTTCTGATGGCGGACGGTAACGCTGCGATCTGGGGCGCAGTACGGCAGGTATGGCCTGAGGCGGGTGAGCAACGGTGCTGGAACCACAAGATGAGGAACGTGCTGGACCGACTACCTCAGCGGGAGCAGGGCGAGGCGAAGGATCTTCTCCGGGCCGTGGTCTACGCACCGAGCCGGGCCGAGGCCCTGAAGGCCCGCGAGGTGTTCGCCCGACGCTATAGGCCGTGGTATCCGAAAGCAGTGGACGTACTCGAGGACGACTGGGAGCGGATGGTAGCGTTCTACGACTTCCCCGAGGACCACTGGAAGCATCTACGCACGACGAACGTGGTCGAGAGCCCGTTCGCCGCGGTACGGCTCAGGACGACAGCAGCGAAGCGGTTCAAGCGGGTCGAGAGCGCTACGGCGCTAATCTGGAAGTTGCTCTTGGTGGCTGAGAAGCGGTTCCGAAGGCTCGACGCTCCTCACCTCCTCAAGGACGTATTTGAAGGAAGAAAGTTCGAAGACGGAAAGCCCGTCTCACACCAACAGCGGAAGAACGCCGCCTAATACGTTTACACACCTATTGACCCAACCTCTCCACCATCGGCTCGGTAAGCTCTCCATCTGGCAGCGGCAGTGGTTCAGGAACCGGAGACACCAGACAGGCCGCACTGGATCAAGCCTATCGCGCTGCCTGCTCACAACTTGGGCTTGACAACGCCACCAGATTGGCCTGCGAGCAGGGACAGGATTTTCAGGTTGAAGGCGGCAGCCAGGGCAACATCCGCCTGTTCAGTGCCGTTGAACGTAGTATTCGATGCAGTAGCAGCTCGGAAAGCTGAGGAAGGAGTTGGGTCGTCTCACGAACCCACCCGCGCCGGAGTTGACACGGCCGATTGGCTAAAGCGTTCCCTCTTCATGAGGAACTATCAATCGCCGCTCAGCGGATGGTCGGTGAGGTGATGAACGCGTATCTGCAGGTTATCATGCCAAAGTACACAAGGTTTAGACGTGTCGTTTTCGGCCCGCCGTTTAACCTTAATGAACTAGAGCCCGATCCTGAAGATCCCGAATCACCTAAGCCCCAGCCTCTCTCAACGGAGGTCTGGATCAATCCACCAGCTGCGGGCCCGACACCGCAGCCTGCTCACTAATTTATGATTCCCCGTGTCTCATTGCTGTCGACAGGTATCCGGAGAGGGCCTTATCGGATAAGACGGGCCTTCCTCCTGCTGGGGAGTCACAAGTGAGGGCTGCGAAGCAGCGGGCAAGTCTCATTCCAACCGGATGAAGCGACATGGAAAAGACAATGATAACCAGGGTTGTTCCGTTGCCCTCCTCCGGATCGGGCGATGCACGGATCGTGCGACTGGGTGCCTCGCGAATTGTCAGCCGCCGGAACTTTCTCATCCAGGGTGGTGGCGCTCTGGCCGCTCTCTCCCTGGGATCCACTGGCTGCTCGGACAGCGGGACGGGACCGAGCGACATTGGGGACGGCAGGAACGGCCCTGACGTCGAAGAGCAGTCAGTCGACGTGATCGTGGTGGGTGCCGGTCTGTCCGGGCTCGTCGCCGCATACGAGTTGGTCCGGGCGGGGTACAACGTCAGGGTCCTGGAAGCACGAAACGAAGCCGGTGGCCGGGCGCGGACACTTCGCGAACCCTTCGATGACGGGCTAATCGCCGAAGCCGGCCCCGCCCGGATCCCACCCGACCACGATCGAACGCTCGGCTACATCGATCATTTCGGCATCAAGACGTCGCCGTTCTATCCCCAGGAAGGTGAGTACCTGTTCGTTACCGAGCAGGGGGATACCCTCAGGGAGCCTCCGGACGTGTTCCTCAGTGGGGGGCGGGATACGTGGGTCAAAATGCCGGAAGGGACCGATGTCCTGCCGATGGCGTTCGCCGAAGCGCTCGGAGACCGTGTGCGGTATGGCTCGCCAGTGACGAGGGTCGTCCAGGAGGACTCCGGGGTGCTGGTCACCAACGGAACGGGCGCCTCCACGGAGGAGCTGAAGGGCAGTTACCTCATCTGCACCGTCCCCCTTCCCGTGATCGACCAGATCGTGTTCGAACCCACCCTTTCGGAGGAGAAGCGAGCGGCCTTCGAAGCCCTTACCTACGTGGACGTCACCCGTGTCTACGTTCAGTATGCGGACCGAATCTGGGAGGGCCACGGCTTGAACGGGTGGGGACGGTCGTTAGTGGGGGGTTTCTGGGAGTTCTGGCATCCCACCTGGAACCAGGATGGGCCTCGGGGACTTCTCATGTCCTACCTGTTCGGAGACATGGCGCGCACGGTCGCGGCGATGGAGCACGGCACCATCGTTCCCGAGTTCATCGATCGCTTCGACGGCTTCTTCCCGGGCTCGAGCGAGGTGGCGGAGCACGGGACCTACTTCGCGTGGGAGCACCAGCCTTGGATTGGGGCGGCCTTCGCCCCTTACGATCCGCCGTTCGCGGAGCATCCGGAGCTGGCCTCGCCCGAGGGCCGCATTCACTTCGCTGGCGAGCACGCCTCGGGGGAGCGGGGGTGGATGCAGGGAGCCCTCCAGTCGGGCCTGCGGGCTGCCTCGGAGATCGATCCGGAGGTGACGGGGGAGAGTTCCGGCGCGGCCGTGGCGATCTCGCCGAGACGGGTGGCGCGCCGTTTCGCGGCCGGCCCCGGCGTGCCGGGATGGTTGGCGGTGTGACTGCTCGTTACCGGCCTGTCGCTCACACGGTGCGGCTCCTCAACCTGCTCTCGGAGGGTGTCGGCGAGCTCGGGATCTCCCTCGCCGCGACGGACCGAGCGCTCCACGAGCTCGACGGGGCGCCCGAGATCGGCGAATCCGGCGGCGCGGGCGATACCGTAGAAGCTGGCCGCAACAGCAGCCAAGTCCAACCCTGGTGTGCATGGCCATGATCAGCTCCTCCTCACAGCCTCCTCAATGTACGGGTATGGAGATGTTGACGGCCCAGGGTTCCAGCCGTCGGGAGACGAGTTGGTCTGGCGCATGAGAAGCACGGACTGCTTCGGGGAGTTACGTAAATCGTTTAATATAAATACTTTACGTATTCAGCGACGGTGCTCTTCCCCCCATTATGTCCACCGGGACGAAACGGACAGCAACGTTCGGCAATGCTTCGGTCGTGCAGCAGCTCCATGAGTTGGATATGTCTCATTCGCATATGACGCGCGAGTGAAGCTCCCGGAGGCGTCCGGTCCCTACCAGCTCGAGGGTCTCGATGCAGAGGGAGGGCGCCTGTTCTCATTGAGCTTCACCCCGGACGAACTCGACCACGGGGGAAACGGCTTTCTGTCCGCGATCCCATTTCAACCCGAATGGACCGAGGACCTGGACCGCATCACACTCACGGGCCCCGAGGGCTCGACGATCCTGGACCGGGACACCAGCGGACGGGCCGCCTCGATCATCGATGGCGCATCGGGTCTCGTACGCACGATCGCGCGTGACTGGTCCGCAGATGCAGGCGGAGCGCTGACGGCGGCCGCACCGGCGAACGCTCAAGTGGAGGTCATACGAGGACTGCCGAGCAGGTGAGCATAGGCTTTCGCGCTCCACCGCTCCCCTACCCTTGTCCCGGCCTACGCGTCCGTGCACGGCCATGATGATCCATCGATATCCGACTCAGAACGGTGGGCTTAATGAAGGTAAGAGCAGACTCGGTGGCCCGGCGAGCCACCAGATCAGATCCACCATTTCGGTAGCCCTAGGTTCGCTATCCGACTACCGTGTCGAGATCAGGATGAACGGATCGACGACCCTATGGGTCGCGCAACGTCTAGAAGGCAACCAACGTGAGCCAGTTCCCGCACGTCGGGACCCCGGCCGCCACCCACCGTGGACACATCCGTTGTGGCGGGGCGGCCTACCGACCACCCCACCCCACCCAGGTCATCCTCGTGTTGGCGGCCTTCGCAGGCTCGGCGTGGCTCGTGTCCTGCGGGGACAGCGCGGTCGGGCCAGCTCCCCCGCCTCCCCCTCCCCCCAACCGCGCCCCGGTCCCCGCGGGCTCGATCCCGACCCAGACCGTGGCCGTGGGCGAGACGGCTGCGGTGGATGTCTCCGCCTACTTCAGCGATCCGGACGGGGATGTGCTGAGCTATACCGCTGAGACCTCGGACGCTGGCGTGGCCGAGGTCTCGGTGTCGGGGAGCACGGTGACGGTGTCGGCCGTGGGCCGGGGCTCGGCGACGGTGACGGTGACGGCCACCGATCCCGGCGGCCTCACCGCCACGCAGACTGTTGAGGCCATCGTTCCCAACCGGGCGCCGGAGCCGGCGGGCTCGATCCCGGCCCAGACAGTGGCCGTGGGCGAGACGGCTGTGGTGGATGTCTCCGCCTACTTCACCGACGCCGACGGGGATGCGCTGAGCTACGCAGCGTCTTCCTCGAACCCGTCGGTGGCTGTCGTTTCCACTTCGGGAGCGACGGTGATGATCACCGCGGTGGCGAAGGGCTCCGTGACGGTGACCGTGACGGCCACCGATCCCGGCGGCCTCACCGCCACACAGACTCTTGAGGCTACCGTCCCCAACCGGGCGCCGGAGGCGAGGGGCTCGCTCCCGGACCAGACCGTCCAAGCCGGCCAGACAGCCACGCTCGACGTCTCACCCTACTTTACCGACGCCGACGGGGACGCGCTGAGCTATGCAGCCGCGACGTCCAGCTCCTCCGTCTCGACCGCCTCCGTCTCCGGCGCCGTGGTCACGATCCAGGGTGTCGCGGTCGGTGAAACGACACTGACGGTAACCGCACGGGACCCCGACGGGGGCGGCGCAACCCAGCAAGTCAGCGTAACCGTCACACCCCCGGCACCGGACCTGGCATTCGCGGGCGTGTCGCCGGCCTCCGCCACGCTAACGCCGGGCAGTTCGGTGACTTTCGCGTTCCGCATCCGCAACCAAGGCACCCTTGCTTCGAGCGCAACGACGATCCGCGCCATGAGGTCGCCGAATCCCATCGTCAGCACCCGCGACACCGAACTCAAATCATACTCGCTTTCATCGCTGGCCGCTTCGCAGGATCTCACTTTCCCGCTAACGATCTCAGTCGACGCGAGCACTGCGGCGGGAACGATCTACATCGGCATGTGCATCGATGCAGTGACGGACGAGTCCAACACGCGCAACAACTGTTCGGAGGGTGCTCGCCTGACCATCACCGCGTCTTCGAGTGGGCAGCAGCCGTCCGGCAGCGTATCGGCGGGCGACGGCTCGGCCATTCGAATCCGGGCGTCTCACCCGCGCATTGAAGCGTCCGGCGGCGACTTGTAAGGATCCCAAGCCGACATGACCGAGATGACAAGTAAACGTCACGTGCACCGCCGGGCGGCCACGGCTGCTTGGCACGCGTGCGGCCGGGGGACCGTGATCCTGGCGGTTGTGGTCGTTGCGGCCTGTGACGAGTCGGTAGTCGCTCCTCCGGCGGTCGTCGTCGCCGCCTCTCCGCCGAGCGCGTTGCTGTCGCCGGCACCAGCGAGCGACCGCGATATCCTCATCGCGCTCTATGAAACGACGGATGGGCCGAACTGGCTCAACTCCGACAACTGGCTGACCGACGCACCGCTCGGGGAGTGGTACGGGGTGGATACGGATGCTTCGGGACGCGTTGTACGGCTGGATCTTGCCGGCATGTGGGATAGCGAGAACTTCCAGTGGATCCGCCATGGACTATCGGGCGCTATCCCGGCGGAACTGGGGGGCCTGGCCAACCTGGAAACGCTGTCTCTCCGGAACAACGAGTTGACCGGCCCCATCCCGGCGGAACTCGGCGGCCTGGCCAACCTGGAAAGGCTGTCTCTCGGGAACAACGAGTTGACCGGCCCCATCCCGGCGGAACTGGGGGGCCTGGCCAACCTGGGGACCCTGTGGCTCTTCGGCAACCAGCTGTCGGGCACCATCCCCCCCGAACTCGGCAATCTCGCCAACGTGTGGCAGATGAGCCTCGCCGGCAACCAGCTTTCCGGCCCTGTCCCGGCGGAACTGGGCGGGCTGGCCAACCTGGAATGGCTATATCTCGGTTCCAATGAGCTGACGGGGACCGTGCCGTTGAGCTTCCTGCAACTCCTGCAGTTGCGGGAGTTCCGATTCCAGGAGAATGCAGGTCTTTGCCTTCCGACGGACCTTGTCGCCTGGTACGAGGCGCTTGAAGACCGGGAGGGTCCGGTCTGCCCCGATGCGGAGGTGCTGAGGGCGCTGTACGAAGCGGCGGGCGGGGGAGGCTGGACGAACGCCGATGGGTGGCTTGGGGACGGTCCTCTCGGCCAGTGGTACGGGGTGGACGTCGATGCGTCGGGCCGCGTGTCTACCGTGGACCTCGAGGGAAACGGTCTCTCGGGCCGCCTGCCTGACAGGCTCGGCGACTTGGCGGGCCTGACGACGCTGCGGATCGGAGACAACGCTCTGTCCGGACGGCTGCCGTCTTCGCTCGCCCGGACGCCGCTCCAGGAGCTGCGTTACGCGAACACGGACCTGTGCGTCCCGGCCGAAGTGTGGTTTCGGGAGTGGCTGGCCGCCATTCCGCAACACGAAGGCACGGAGGTGCAATGCCCCCCGCTGTCCGACCGTGGCATCCTCATCGCGCTCTATGACGCGACCGGAGGCCCAGAGTGGACGAACAGCGGCGACTGGTTGACGGATGCGCTGCTGGGGGAATGGTATGGGGTGAGCACGGATGCGGGCGGCCGGGTCGTGGGCCTGGACCTGCAGTCGAACGGGCTGGAGGGGCCGATTCCGCGAGAGCTGGGCGGCTTGGCCGAGCTGGAGACACTGATCCTCTTCGAGAACGAGTTGACGGGTTCGATCCCTCCGGAGCTGGGCGCGTTGGCAATGGCCAAGCTCGTCGTTCTCGCGGCAAACCAGCTTTCGGGGCCGATCCCGGCGGAGTTGGGCGGGTTGGCCGACGTAGAGGAATTGCATCTCAATGGCAACCAGCTGACGTCCGTCCCGCCGGAACTGGGCGGCCTGGCCGAGCTGGCGGTGCTGTCGCTTGCATCGAACGAGTTAACGTCTCTCCCGCGGGAGTTGGGCGAATTGGGCAACTTGCGGGCTCTGTCGCTCCAAGGGAACCAGCTCGCGTCCGTCCCGCCGGAGTTGGGCGAATTGGGCAACCTGCGAGCGCTGACTCTGAACTTCAACCAGCTGACGTCCGTCCCGCCGGAACTCGGAGGCCTCGCCAATCTGGAATCCCTGGGGCTCTGGTCCAACGAGTTGACGTCCGTCCCCCCGGAGTTGGGCGAACTGAGCAATCTGCAAGAGCTGGATCTCGATGAGAACCGGCTGACCGCCGTCCCGCCCGAACTGGCCCGCTTGGATCGTCTTGCAGTTCTTTGGCTTGCATCAAACGACTTGACGTCCGTCCCCCCGGAGTTGGGCGAACTGAGCAATCTGCAAGAGCTGGATCTCGATGAGAACCGGCTGACGTCCGTCCCGCCGGAGTTGGGCGAACTGGGCAACCTGTGGTTGCTGAGTCTCGAGGGCAACCGGCTGACCGCCGTTCCGGTTGGACCTGGCGGCTTCGCAAGTTTGGGCATCCTGGATCTTTCGTCCAACGAGTTCACGTCCTTTCCGTGGGAGTTGGGCGAACTGAGCAACCTCATGGTGCTGGAACTCGACGGGAATCGGCTGACGGACATTCCGCCAGGACTCGGCCGGGGGGCTAGTGCGAAACGGCTCGCCTCCCACGCCACCGAGTTGCCGTCCTTCTCCGAGAGGTGGAGCGAATCGGACCATCCCTGGCGGCTGGATTCTGATGAGCACCAGTTGACGTTTGTGGCTCGAAATCAGAATAAGTTGGGCACTCTGCTGGCCAGGATGGGACTCGACGGGAACCGGTCGTCGCCGGCCATGCGGTCGCGGGTCGGCAGCTTTGCGAGCTTGGAGATCCTGGATCTCTCGTCCAACGAGATGAGTGGTTCACTGCCGGCGGGGTTGGTCGAGCTCACGCGCCTGACGAGTTTGAGCGTCGCCGACAACGCCGGGCTGGCCGGTGCCCTGCCCTTCGAACTGACGGCGCTCGAGCGCCTCGAGGATCTGCACACGACCGGTACGGGGCTCTGCGCGCCGGCCGACCCCACTCTCCTTGATTGGCTCGAGGGCGTGACGCGGCAGCGGGTCGCGCTCTGCGGCCGCGGCGGCGACGCGGCCGCCTATCTCACGCAGGTCGTCCAGTCCCGCGAGTTCCCGGTGCCACTGGTCGCGGGCGAGCCGGCTTTGCTGCGGGTGTTCGTGACGGCGGAGCGCGCAACCAACGCGGGCCTGCCCCCCGTCCGAGCCACCTTCTACCGGGATGGGGCCTTGATCCACGAGGCAGACATTCCCGCGAAGTCCGATCCCATCCCGGCGGCGATCGATGAGAGTTCCCTGTCGAAGTCGGCGAACGCGGAGATCCCCGGTTGGGTCATCCAGCCGGGGCTGGAAGTCGTGATCGAACCGGATCCGGACGGGACGCTGGACCCGGCGCTGGGAGTGGCAGGGCGTATCCCCGCGACGGGTCGGA
Source organism: Longimicrobiales bacterium (assembly GCA_965218295.1). Lineage (GTDB taxonomy): Bacteria > Gemmatimonadota > Gemmatimonadetes > Longimicrobiales > Gaopeijiaceae > CBDCKN01. The sequence continues at coordinate 169,001 of CBDCKN010000009.1, forward strand.
TGGCGGTGGACGTGCACGCGGTGCCGGTGTTCGAGCTGACGCTCGTGCCCTTCCTCTGGGAGGAGAGTCCGGACGCCTCCATTCTGGAGATCACGGCCGCCATGGCTGGCGACCCGGAAGGCCACGAGCTGCTTGAAGACACGCGCCTGCTCCTGCCGGTTTCCGCGATGGACGTGAAGGCGCACGAATCTGTCGCGACGCCAACGAACAACGGCTTTGCGATCATGGAGCAGACAGAGATGATCCGGGTCGCGGAGGGCGGACGCGGCCACTACCTGGGGGTAATGGCGGGACCCACGGGCCCGGGTGGTCTCCTTGGCGTGGCGAACGGCATCGGAAGCTGGTCGAGCTTCTCGGTCCTCGACTCCGAAACCATCGCGCACGAATTCGGCCACAACCGCAACCTGTACCATGCACCGTGCGGCGGTGCCGGCGGTCCGGACCGGTACTATCCCTATGGCTCAGGGAACATCGGCGCCTGGGGCTACGATTCTCGCACCGGCGATTTGGTGCCGCCGGATCAACCGGACCTCATGTCCTATTGCGACCCGTATTGGATCAGCGACTACCAGTTCACGAACGCGCTCCGGTACCGCCTGGAAACCGAAAGCGGCTCCATCCTCGTCGCTGCCGCGGCCCCTCCGCCGGCCGCCTCCGGCCGCGCCCTGCTGCTCTGGGGCGGGCTGGACGGCGAAGGCGGGCCGTACCTGCGGCCGGCCTTCTTCATTGACGCTCCGCCGACACTGCCAGCGGCCGGCGGCGCGTATTCGCTCACCGGGCGGGACCCCGGCGGCGCCGAGCTCTTCTCGCTGTCCTTCGCCATGGCGGAGTACACCGACGCGGAAGACGACCGCGCAGGGTTCTCCTTCGCCCTGCCGGTGACGTGGACGGAGGAGCTGGCGAGCATTACGCTGCAAGGCCCAGAAGGCTCTGCCAGCCTCGACCGCGACACCGACGACCCCGTCACCATCCTACGCGACCCGGCGACAGGCCAGATCCGAGGCATCTTCGATGGTCCTCCGCCGGCCGCCCTGGCCCCAGGCCCCGCAGCGGCCCCGCTGGCCCCGGGCCCCGCAGCGGCCCCGCTGGCCCCGGGCCAGGGGTTCGAGGTCCTGTTCAGCCGGGGGATACCGAGCGCGGCGAACGAACAGCGCTGAACTCGGCCGTCAGTGCGACTCGGTCCCTCCAGACAAGGGCGCACTGGCCGTCTCGCGGCTCGCCACAGGCAGCACTTCTCGAATGCTTCGCATGGACAACCTCGGGCCAGTCGCGGACGTGTTTGTCTTTGGAACCGGTTGCCCCTGGGTGGCCGACGAGTCCAGGGAATGACAGCTCTGGTCGGTCGGAGTGCGGGTCGAGCCACCCAGGGGCGGCCGCGGCCGCCCCTCCATAGACCTCTAAGAGCGTCTATCGGTGTTTGGGTCAGACCACCGAAGGGAACCGGCTCTCAAATACTCACTGTCGGAGTGATGAACCACCCCGCCGTTCGGCTGTCGTCGCGAGATCGCCATCGCCAGTGCGCCCTCGACCAGTTCGGCCTGCATGTGCGGCGCCATCGCCCAACCGACGACGTGGCGGCTCCAGGCGTCGAGCACCACCGCCAGATACAGCCAGCCAGCCCACGTGGGCACGTACGTGAGGTCAAGTCCCGAGTTGTGTGTAAAAGTGAGAGGAAGCTCCTCGATGCTTCGGTTAGGCTGCCTTGGCGACCTCCTTGGGCTCGAGGAGTGAGAGGTCCAGGTAACGGCGCTCGCTCCAGACCGCAGTAGTCCTCAGAGCAACCGCGGTGATGAGGCGGAGTGCACTGGCTCGGTCTGGGAAGGCGTCGGCGCTCCGGATTCGACGCTTGATCTCGGTGTGCAGGCGCTCGAGGCTGTTCGTGGTGCGTAGCCTGGCCCAGTGGGGCTCGGGAAACGCGTAGAACTGGGTGGCGGCCGTGAAGCCCCGCTCGAGCACCCTCATTGCCTCGGGGAGTTCGTTGTGCCAGCGCGCCGTGATCTCGGCCAGGCGCTTCTTCGCCTTAGCGAGCCCGGGGGCCCGGAAGACGGCGGCAACCTCGCGCGCCACACGCTTGCGCAGGCGATGCGGGACCTTGGCCAGCACGTTGCGTTGCAGGTGTGACCTGACCCCCTGAAACGAGACCAGGTGCAATGTTAGGATCGACCTGGTCTGAAGCTTTTCAGCGAGGAGGTCAGGATGGGAAGGAAGCGACACACTCCGGAGCAGATCATCACTGCACTGCGGGAGGCAGAGGTCGGTCTGGCCCGCGGCAAATCCGTGAAGCTGATCAGCCGGGAGCTCGGCATCACCGAGCAGACGTACTACCGGTGGAGGCGGGAGTACGGCGGGATGAAGGTAAGCCAGGCACGGCGCCTGAAGGAGCTCGAGCGCGAGAACGGGCGCCTGAAGCGAGCAGTGGCGGACTTGACACTGGACAAGCTGATCGTGGAGGAAGCGGCCCAGGGAAACTTCTGAGCCCCGAGCGCCGACGACGTTGTGTGGTGCGTGTACGTCAGCAGCTCGGGGCGTCGGAGAGGAGAGCGTGCCGGGTGCTCGGGCAGCCACGCACGACCCAGCGCCGGGCGAGGAAAGTGGCGAGTGACGAGGGGGCGCTCCGAGGTGATATCGTGCGACTCGCGAGTCGATTCGGCCGCTACGGCTACCGACGCGTCACGGACATGCTCCGCATCGAGGGCTGGGGGGTGAACCACAAGCGGGTGGAGCGGATCTGGAGGCAGGAGGGGCTGAAGGTCCCGGAGCGGCAGCCGAAGCGAAGTCGGCTGTGGCTCAACGACGGATCGTGCATCCGGCTGAGGCCGCTGTATCGGGGCCACGTCTGGTCGTACGACTTCGTGGCCTCGAGGACGCACGACGGACGTGCGCTGAAGCTGCTGACAGTGCTGGACGAGCACACGAGGGAGTGCCTGGCGATCGTGGTGGCTCGCAAGATCCGCTCGCACGACGTGCTCGAGGTGCTGGCCGATCTGTTCGTCCGACACGGGCCTCCCGAGTATCTGAGGTCGGACAACGGACCGGAGTTCACCGCGAAGCTCGTGCGGCGGTGGTTGGGGCGCGTGGGCGTCGAGACGCTCTTTATCGAGCCGGGCAGCCCGTGGGAGAACGGCTACAACGAGAGCTTCAACGGCAAGCTCAGGGACGAGCTGTTGAACGGGGAGATCTTCTACTCGTTGGCGCAGGCGGCCGTGCTGGTCGAGCAATGGAGGCGCGAGTACAATACCGTCCGACCCCATAGCGCCTGCGGCCGCTTTCCCCCGGCCCCTGAGGCGATTAAGCCGTCGCCCTGGTTCCTGAGGATGCCCGTCCTTCACGGCCCTCCACAGGTGCTGGGACTAACATAGGATGTGGTACCGCTCTTGGGGGCAGGTCATCGCCGCCCGGTCAGTGACCTGGAGGTCCGGGAAGACGCGGGTAGTGATTCCCCGCTCTGGAGGACAACGCACCTGGGCGGCTGACCCGGAAGCCTACCCGGTTCTGACGGCGGAGGACCGGCGACGGCTGGCGTTCGGTGCCGGAGACAATCGGGTGGGCTAGACCCCATCTGGCGGGGAGATCGGCGCTCTCCGGGGCGCTCACGGGGGATCGAAGGGGCGGACCCCCTCGCCAGCCCCTGCCGGGGACCCGCGAAGCGTGGCCCCAAAGGGTAAGCTGCTCATGAACCTTAGTCTGCGCCTAAGGGGTGGAGGAGGAAATAATGTCCACCAGTTTCGCGCGAAACCCACTTGGCGCTTCGAGGAATCCCATTCCTCGTCACCGAACGATTGTCCGACTGTTCACGGTACTAGCGGCTGCGGCTCTGGCCAAAGGATGCGGGGACGGCGACAGCCCCATCGCACCGCCACCCGATCCACCTCGTCCCACGACGGTGTCCGTGAGCCCGGCTACGGACGAGCTGACCGCGTGGGGCGCGACCGTTCAACTGAGCGCGGAGGTGCGTGACCAGAACGCCAGGGTGGTGGGTGGGGCGACCGTGACCTGGACGAGTAGCGCCAGCTCGGTGGCGACGGTCGATGCGTCGGGCCTCGTTACAGCGGCGGGCAATGGGATGGCGACGATCACGGCGTCCGCCGGGTCGGCATCAGGCTCCGCGGTGGTGACGGTGACGCAGTCGGTGGAATCGGTCGTCGTGTCGCCGTCTGAGGAGACCATCGCTCTGGGCAACACGCTTCAGCTGACGCCGGAGGCGTTCGACGAGAACGGGCATGCGGTGGCGGGAGCCGAGTTCTCGTGGGAGTCGAGCGACGTCGCGGTGGCGACGGTGAACGCTGGGGGTCTGGTGACGGCGATCGCCGAAGGAGTGGCCACGATTACGGCAAGCGCGGGGTCGGCATCAGGGTCCGCGGTGGTCACGGTTCGGCCCACATATACTCTATCTGGCACGGTGAGCGACAGCCGGAGAAACGGTTCAATGCTTGCCGGCGCGGTCGTGCGGCTCCGAAACGGCAGACAGGAATCCATGACGACAGGTCCCGACGGGCGCTACCGTTTCCAGAACGTCTGGGGGACGGTTACGGTTACGGTGACCGCCGAGCCCAGCTACGTGGCCGAGACCGTCGAGGTTACTGTGGACGCGGACCGCACGGTCGATTTCGCCCTTGAACACACGGGAATCTCGCCGTTCGGGGGCACTGTGTTCATCACGCCAAACATCCTCGATGCTTCGGACCCCACATCGCTCGGGAGCGTAACGTATGCAGGACGCGGGGAGCGGATGATCTATGACAGACGGCCCGATATGTGGATCACGGTCGACGCTTACCTTTTCGACGCGCAGTACGACGGACAGGTACTGGAGTTCCAGGTCAACCCGGAATTTGGCAGCGTGGAGGCAGCACAGACGGAAGTTGAGAAGTACGCGCCGGCGATCGGCCGGCTGCCGACCGTTCTTCTGTCGCGAGCCCTCGAAGTACAGATCAACGCCGGGGATGGGCTCTTCGGAGGCAACTCGCGAGACAGGAGCTTCCTAATTCACACGGACCAGGGGGAGAAACGCATCCGCGACGGCTTCCTGGAGGAAGTGCTTTTCCATGAAGCCGGGCATATCTCGCTGGATCCCGTGCATGCAAACGCCGCCGGATGGCGAGCGGCACAGCAGGCCGACGGCGTCTCTATTTCCGACTATGCCCGTGACTTTCCAGACAGAGAAGGCGTCGCCGAGAGCATCTTAACTTACTTCGCTGTGCGGTACCGGCCCGAGCGGCTGAGCGAGGCCGACCGGGCTGCGATTCTTGCCGCCATACCGAATCGTCTGGTCTATTTCGACGAGCAGGGACTCGACATGTCGCCCTACGTGGCGACGGAATCGATTGCCCCCGTCCTCGGAGCGAGTTCGTTCCAGCCGCAGCCACGGATCTGGCGACCATTCGAAGCCCCCCCCCCGCGAGGCCAGGCAGCGGACGCTGAATCGTCGTCGAGACGATCGATCAGATCGAAGAACACCGGCGAGAACCTGCGGTAGGCCTTATGGCGTTCCTCCGGACCGGTGATCGCCTGATAGAGGCCGAGGTAGACCTCGTACGAGCTGTCGATATGGCGCGAGAGCACGGTCATCGTGCCGCCGAACGGCGGGCGGCCTAGGCCGCGTCCACCTGCCGCGAGATGTCCTCTGCCCGGATGCGGGTGAAGCTTCGGGAGAACCTCTCGTACTCGGCGGCGAGCTCGTCACGAAAATGCGAAGACATCCATGGCCGGACTTATCGGTCCGTCATCCACGGAGCGTTGGCCCGCGCCTCGATCATGGCGCATCGCTCCATGAGCGTGCCGAACGGCTCATCTTCGTCCAGCAACATCCCCGATGCGACCATGCTGGCGTAATCATTGGCGAGCACCTCCTGTGCGGCGCCGGAGGGAACGAGCCTGAGCGAGCCCGAGACCGCGGCCTCGTAGTCGATCCGCTGGCCGCCGGAATCGTTCTCGCGGAAGAACATTGCCTTGTGGCGCGCAACCGAGAGCGCGAGTTCGCGGTCCGCCAGAGCCCGTGCCGCGATCCCGGCGTCGTCAAGGCGAGCGAGATCGTGCCAGTGCCTCGACCAGCGCTCGCCGCGGCGGCGCCCCTGAAGGCAGTGAACGTGCATCGAGGTGGCTTTCTCCCAGAATGTACGCTCCGCCAGCATGACGGCTGGACGTGCCTCCGGAAACGTCAGATCCGGAAGGTACGCCGCGGCATCGCACACAACCGCATGGGCAGCGTGGGGCTCGCCGGTGGAGCGTGCCCCGAAGTCGACCTTGACCTCCGGCCGCATGGTTCCGAAGGACTGGAACAGCGGTTCGTACGTCACGTGGAGTCGCTCGGCCTCCGCACGAACCCGCGCCACGAACCCGGCGCGTGCAAGCCCTTCCTGGACGAACGGGCCGGCCCGCTCGCGGACCCATTCGGCAAGCCGGGGACGGATCGCCTTTGTCCAGCGCCTCTCCTGACTGCGCGTGAGCGGCAGTGCCTCGTCGCCGGCACCGGCAACCAGATCCGGTGCGAAGCCGCGGATGTCGTAGGTGATGTCGATGTCTTCCGAGAACCGCCGGATCGCGCGCCACACCTTGGACAAGGAGGTGCCGCCCTTGAACACCAACTGATGGCCGAACGGGGCGTCGAACAGGACGCCGAGGGTTGCGACCACCCAGATGTCTTTCTCGAGCACGAACGCCGGGTGCGGGCATTCGGCTTGAGCGGCACGCAAGGCATGACGGCGCTCTTCGGCCGCCAGGCGCTGAAACAGTGCTTCAGCCATGCGCCAGACGCGTGCTCAGCGGCTCAGCCAACCACACCGGCATGACGGCCCGCGCGACCGCAAGCTCCTCGAGGTCTTCCTCCGAGAGCTTGGGCAGGATCGCGTCGAGGCTGTCTTCGACCTCTTCGGGGCCGAGCCATGCCAGGGCGCGGATCACCACTCCCGCCATCCTGTGCGGGGCCGCCAACTGCCACCGGGGAGCGTGGCGCAGCTCGACGGGATGCTTGCCGAAGCGCAATCGCCGACTGCGGCCGGAGGTGAGATAGACCGAGCGGACCGGATTCTGCGTCGTCAAACCAAGCCAGTTGGCCGCGCCGCCTCCGTTCGAGACGATCGTCTCGCGCCAGAGCTCCGAGAGCGCCAGGAGTGACTTCTCGGTGCCCGGCGCACACCGCCCGAAGCGGGTCTGGATTGGGCGCATGTAGACCCCTTGGCAGATCCGCATGAGCCGGCCTGAACGGGCCAGGCGGGAGAGCGCCTGACCCACCGCGGCCCTTTGGCCGAGGTGAAGCAGGGCCGCCGGGCAGATCGGCGTGGCCTCCGGCATGGCCTCGGCGTGCTCCATGATGCGCTCGGGCAGGCTCTTCATGGCTTTCTCTCTCCGCGTCACAAATCGAACCACAAATATAACAGTCGTCCTGTTCGGAGCGACTCTCGAAGCCCTTGATCCGTTGCCGCGGCAGGCACGGCACGCCGCTCGGCGACCGCCCCGCGCCCCGGCATGTGAAACCTGTCACTTCCGTGTGGGCGACGCCAAGTCGGCCGTGCCCGGGCCGACGTCCCGGTCGAGCCCTAAGACCCTTGACGGGAACCTCTGGCGAGCGCTGCGGAGGGTGTGTCTGCCATGCCACTGGCGGAGCCATCCAACAGCTCGTGTACCGTACTGGCCATCTATAGCCGTTACAGGCACTTAGGAGATTTCCTATGAGTTGACTTCCTTGCATGCAGGTCTTCACCGTTGTGGCCATGAAGACGCGGGAGCAGTACGGGCATGGAGACGCTGGAGCAGCAGTTCGACTCGCGTGTGAGGGTGTTCCTCGGGCGGACGGGCGTGAGTCCGACGACGTTCGGCTTGAAGGCGCTGGGCGACCCGAACCTGATGCGCCAGATCGACGGCGGGCGCTCGCTGTCGCTGAGAACGGCGGACCGGGTTCTGGCGTTCGTGGCGGACTACGACCTGGACACGGGCGGCGCTCGGACTCCGCCCCGAGGCCACCGGCGCCGGAAGCCTTCGCCGGGGGCGAGGAGAACGAGGAGGAGCAGAGCGATGAGTGAACAACCGATCGAACAGAGAACGAACCCGCCGACCCGCTTCCTGCGGCGGCCGGAGGTAACGGCCCGCACGGGTCTGGCGCGGAGCACGATCAAGGTGCGGATGCGCGAGGGGTGCTTCCCCCGGCCGGTATTGCTGGGCGGGCGCGCCGTGGGCTGGATCGAGGAGGAGGTGGACGAGTGGATTCGGAAGCAGATCGCGTTGAGCCGCGGCGAAGCCTAGTGAGCGACGCATTCAATGGAGACTAAGGAGCAGACGATGCAACGTTTCATAAGGACGGTACGAGCGGCGGCCTGGGCCACGCTGTGGTTGCTGTTCCCCGGCCTGCTGTGGGCGCAGGGGACGAGCCCGTGGGTGGAGGCGGTGAACGAGCTGCAGGCGCAGTTCACGGGTCCGATCGCTCGGGGACTGTCGCTGATCGCGATCGTGGTGGGCGGGCTGATGTTCGCGTTCGGCGAGGGTGGGAGCAAGCGCACGCTGGCCGGGATCATCTTCGGTCTCGGGATGGCGATGGGCGCGGCGAACTTCCTGGCGTGGCTGTTCTGATGCGGGGTCTGAGGCGCTGGGCCGGTTATGCGGCGCTGAACCGACCGCTCACGATCCTGGGTGTCGAGCGTAGGGGGTTTCTCCTCGTCGCCACGCTCGGGCTCGCGATGTGGAACGCGATGGCTTCGCTCGTGACTGGCGGCGTGGTGTTCGCGGTGGGCTACGGGGCCGGGTGGCTCGCTGGCCGCAAGGACCCCGACATGCTTGGCGTGCTCCGGGCCGGGACGCGCTTCCCGGCGCGTTTCGACCCGGGCAAGTGGGCCGATGAGCCGTGGCATCTCTTGATTCGGAGCGGGCGGTGAGGATCGCTGCGGAGCTCCGGGACCACGAGGCGGCCGGTTCGCTGGCGGAGGAGCTGCCCTACTGGGGCTGGCTCGAGGACGGCCGTACCTGCCTGACCCGCTCGGGCGAGCTGATCGCGGCCGGCCGGCTAGCGCCTGCGGTAGTCGATGGGCGTTCGCCCGAACTACACACCCATATGAAGTGTATTGGCGTGTCAATTCGCGCCATAAAGTCCATAAATAGCCGCTATCACAGTATCTTACGAACCCTATATGCTCTCCTCGATCACTCGTGACGTCCCTTGCCATCCCCGATCATCCCCTATATTATGTGGGGATGAGTACTGTAACGAACACGGCCGCCGCGCCACGGAAGACCAAGCCCAAGGGCCGTCACCCCTACAAGGCGCTGTCGGCCGCCTTCATCCGCACGGCTCCGCCGGGCAGACACGCGGATGGCAACGGGTTGTACCTCTTCGTCCAGCCGAGCGGTGCCCGGAGCTGGATCCAGCGTCTGGTGATCCGCGGCCGACGCCGTGAGCTCGGACTTGGCAGCGTGGCTCTGGTCTTGCTCGCCGAGGCCCGCGAGAAGGCGCGGGCGAACCGCAAGCTGGCCCGCGAGGGCGGCGACCCGCTCGCCGAGAAACGCCTCGCCCGGGGCGTGCCGAGCTTCGCCGAAGCCGCCGCGAAGGTGGTGGACCAGAAGCGGGTCGGCTGGCGGAGTCCGAGGCAAGCCGATCAATGGATGGCGAGCCTGAGGCGCTATGCCTTCCCGCGCATCGGCGAGGTGGCGGTCTCGGACGTGACAAGCGCCGACGTGCTGGAGATCCTCACGCCGATCTGGCATGTGAAGGTGGCCTCGGCGCGAAACGTGCGATGGAGGATCCGGGCGGTATTGGAGTGGGCCGTGGCGATGGAATACAGGGCCGACAACCCGTGCGACCGGATCGGCCCGGTCCTGGGTCCCCAGTATCATGTCGTGCAGCACCAGCGGGCCTTGCCGCATCGCGAGGTGGCATCGGCCATCGAGACCGTGCGGGAATCGTCGGCACCGCCGGTGCTCAAGCTGGCGTTCGAGTTCCTGGTGTTGACGGCAGCGAGGTGGGGCGAGGTGCGGTTGGCCGAGTGGGGCGAGGTCGATCGGGCGGATGGGGTATGGACGGTTCCCGCGACTCGGATGAAGATGCGGCGAGAGCACCGGGTGCCGCTCTGTGGCCGCGCGCTGGAGATCCTCAAGGAGGCGCGGACGATCAGGCCCGGCAGCCCGCTGGTGTTCACCGGTGGCGACGAGAAACCGATCTTCGACAAGCGGCCGCGCCGACTACTTCGGAAACTCCGGATCGGGGCCGTGCCCCACGGGTTCCGGTCTAGTTTTCGCGACTGGGCGGCCGAGGAGACGGACCATCCGCGCGAGGTCGTCGAGGCGGCGCTGGCTCACGTCGTGCAGAACAAGGTCGAGGCGGCCTACATGCGCTCTGACCTGTTCGAGCGGCGGCGTCGGCTCATGAACGACTGGGCCGCGTATCTCGCCAGCGAGCGTCGAGACCCAGAGGCCGAACCGATCCGTTGAGGGGCTGGCTCATGACCCCTTAGCAGTCATGAGCCAGCCTACCCTTTGGGGCCACGCTTCGCGGGTCCCCGGCAGGGGCTGGCGGGGGGCTGTGCCCCCTCTGACCCCCCCAACGGCAACGGCACATCATGGGCGCTGGACGCGACGTGTGGGTGAAGATCCGCGCCAGCGAGGCGGAGCGTGCCGAGTGGCACGCGAAGGCGCGCTCCGCAGGGTTAACGCTGTCGGATCTGGTGCGCCGGTCGGTGGGCCGGGTGCGCCCCTGGACCGTGGCGCACGCCGATGTGGAGCGAGAGCGCACCCGCGAGCTGGCGCGGATCGGGGCGAACCTGAACCAGATCGCCCGCTGGGCCAATACCTTCAAAGCGAACGCCGAGGCCGTCGAGATCGTCGCCCACCTGGTCGCCATCGAGCGGGCGCTCACGGCGCTGGCCGACGTCGGGCTCCCCGACCCCGATGCACATTAAGTTCCTGGCCCGCGGAACCGGCTCGGCCCGGGCGGCGGCCGACTACCTCCTCGGGGCGCGGGACGCGGCGGGTCAACTCCGCGCGGGCGTGGAGGTCTTTCGGGGGAACCCCCATCAGGCGGCTGCGGTGGCCGATGCGCTGGGGTTCGAGCACAAGTACACGTCGGGCGTGATTGCCTGGGCACCCGACGACACTCCGACCGACGCGCAGATCGGCGCGGTTATCGATGCCTTCGAGCAGACGGCCTGGGCCGGGCTCGAACCCGACCGCTACGCCTGGGCCGCCGTGCTGCACCGCGAGCGCGGCGGCGGCGCTCACGTGCATGTCCTGGCCGCGCGGTGCGACCTGGAGACCGGCCGGAGCCTCAACATCGCGCCCCCCGGGTGGCGGAAGACGTTCGACCCGCTCCGCGACGCCTTCAACGCCGAACACGGCTGGAGCCGGCCGGACGACCCGGCGCGGGCCAGGGTGCAGCACCCCGGTCACCGCGCCTACGTCGAGGCGGCGCGGCTCAGGACCGGCCTCGGGCTGGAGTCCGAGCCCCGCGACCTGATCCGGGACTACCTGCTCCAGCGCGTCGAGCACGGCACGGTGCGGAACCGGGCCGATATCGTCGCCGCCCTGCGGGAGGCGGGCCTGGAGGTGCCGCGCCAGGGCCAGGACTACCTGACGGCCCTGGATCCCACGACCAGGGACCGGTGGCGTCTGAAAGGAGAGCTATACGCACATGACTTCAAACGCGAACGACTTGACCGAGCGATTGCGGAGACGGCTGGAGACCGAACGCCAGGCGATCGAGGAATTGACCGCGAGCGAGCTCGAGCGGCTCGGCGCGAACTCGCGGCGCGTTGCGAGGAACGCGCTGCATACCATCGAAGCCGATACGGCGGTGGCGACCGGTCGGATGCGCGCCCTCCTGCTCAAGGCCTGGCTCCGGCCCCTGGTCGTCGGCCTGAGCCTCTGGCTTGGCATCTGCGGCGGGAGCTGGGCGACGATGCACTGGCTGTCGGCGCGCATCCAGGCCCGGATCCAGACGGCCGCCGCCCTCGACCTGGATATCGGGGAGGCACGCCAGACCCTGGAGCGGCTCGAGGCGACCACCTGGGGGATCACGCTTCGGGAGATCGAGGGGGAGCGGTTCGTGGTGCTGCCGGCCGGCGCGCTCGCGAGGTTGGGTCAATAGGTGTGTAAACGTATTAGGCGGCGTTCTTCCGCTGTTGGTGTGAGACGGGCTTTCCGTCTTCGAACTTTCTTCCTTCAAATACGTCCTTGAGGAGGTGAGGAGCGTCGAGCCTTCGGAACCGCTTCTCAGCCACCAAGAGCAACTTCCAGATTAGCGCCGTAGCGCTCTCGACCCGCTTGAACCGCTTCGCTGCTGTCGTCCTGAGCCGTACCGCGGCGAACGGGCTCTCGACCACGTTCGTCGTGCGTAGATGCTTCCAGTGGTCCTCGGGGAAGTCGTAGAACGCTACCATCCGCTCCCAGTCGTCCTCGAGTACGTCCACTGCTTTCGGATACCACGGCCTATAGCGTCGGGCGAACACCTCGCGGGCCTTCAGGGCCTCGGCCCGGCTCGGTGCGTAGACCACGGCCCGGAGAAGATCCTTCGCCTCGCCCTGCTCCCGCTGAGGTAGTCGGTCCAGCACGTTCCTCATCTTGTGGTTCCAGCACCGTTGCTCACCCGCCTCAGGCCATACCTGCCGTACTGCGCCCCAGATCGCAGCGTTACCGTCCGCCATCAGAAGCCGGGGCGCCTCGATGCCGCGTGCCTTCAGGTCCCGCAACACCTCGGACCAGGACTCGACCGACTCTCGGTAGCCCGCTCTCAGGGCCAACACCTCTTTCGTCCCGTCTCGCATGGCACCCAGCACCACCAGCAGCGCCGCTTTGTCCCGCTCCAGCCCTGCCTTCACATAGATCCCGTCCGCCCACACGTAGACGACCTCACGACCCTCCAGGCGACGCTGGCTCCATTCCTCGAACTCCGCCGTCCATCCCGCCCGCAGCCGCCGAATCGAAGACTTCGACAGCGGTGCCCCCTCGCCCAGCAGGCCCCGCATCGCCAACTCGAAGTCTCCCTCCGCCAGTCCGTGCAGATACAGCTCCGGAAGCAGAGCGCCCAGCTCCTTCGTCCGCCTCGCGAACAACGGCAGCACGCGGCTCTCGAACCGCTCCTCAAGGCCTCGAACTCGAGGGCGTCGGAGTGTGATCGTGCCCGAGCTCATCGCCAGCCGCCTCGGCTTGCCGTATCCGTTGCGGTAGCCCTCGGTCGCGTCCACCACCCTCCTGCGCTCTGACTTCTCTCGCCCTAGCAACTCCGTGACTTCCTCCTCCAAGATCTGTTGAATGAACTCCTGCGCCTTCTCCCGAACCACTTCTTCCAGAACTTCCCACACGGGCGTCCTGGACTCACCCTCGGGTCCCACCGTATTCTTCCTCACGAGGCGTCGTTCCTTTCCCCCGGGCTGTCACCCGGAGTTCGCTGGTTATTACTCAGCGGAAAGGTACGTCGCCTCTCTTTTTACACACCCTTTGATCCTAGCTCGCGCTCGCCTATCCGCCCCGGACCATGGACACTCGGCCGGCCGTGAAGCTGTCGAACGAGTGAAGGAGCTCTATGACCGCGTTAGAACAGCAGTTGACGAAGGCCTTGCGGGCATGCGGTGGCAGATGTGCATCCTTTTGCTCGCATTGAACTTACGAGCGTGACGTGCCGGATTCCCGCCAATTGATTCCCGCTAATTGGGTTCAGGCCCGAACTCTGCGGCGGTTGTCGAGCGCGTTCCTGAGCTGGTCCTCGTCGGCGTGCTGGTAGCACTGGAGCACTGTTCTGGCCGTCTTCCAGCCCCCAAGCTCGCACAGCACCTTGAGCGGCTGGTCCATGAGGTCCGAAGCGAACTTCCGCCTCAGCGAGTGCCAGCCTCTGCGGTGCTTCGGCTCCAGCCCCGCGAGCCTCTCCGCTCTCCTCCACCAGGAGCGCGCCCGCCCGGAGCGCACGCACGTCGAAGGATTCCCGGGCGCGGGTAACACAAGCGCGTCGCCGATCCCAGGGTTCCTCTTTCGCGCCTCTTCCAAGACGACGATCGCCTCGATGGTCACCGGCGTCCGGTGTTCGTAGCCGGACTTCTCGTGCTCGGCCCTCCACCGGATGATTCCGCCTTCCATGTCGATGTCCGACCACCGGAGCTTACGGATGGCACCGATGCGGTGTCCCGTCTCGTGCACGAGCACCAGCGCGACGCGAAATCGCCAGTCGACTTGGCGGGACACCTCTAGAAGCGCCAGGTATTCCTCCTCCACGAGGACGACCCGGGTCGGGTTCTTCTCCTTGGGCGTCTTCAGACCCTGCAGCGGGTTCGAATCGAGGAGCAGGCGGCCCTGCTCGTCCCTCGACTTCGCGGCCCAGTTGAGGATCGCCAGCAGTAGCTTCAGGTCCTGTTGGATTGTTCGATCCGATACGGGCCTTTCGCTCGGGCCGACCCGCCCCGCCCGTCGTTCCCTGATGAACCTGTCCCAGTCGCGCTGGGAGAGCGTTGCCGGGCTGCGGTCCCGTCCGAAGAACCCAAGGAACATCCGCATCGCGGCCCTGTCGTGCCGCCGCGATTGCCTGCCCTTGGTGGGCGTCACCTCTTCACCGTAGATGTCAAAAAGCGTCTCCAGCGTGGGCGGCTCGGGCTCGGCTTCCGCTCCGCCCCCGATCTCCGGCCCGGCGAAGCCTGCGGCGAACTCGTCCGCCTGCCTCTTCGCCCGTGCCCAGTCGCGGTGCTTGAGCGATTTGCTCAGCCTGCGCCCGTTCTCGCGCCACTCGATCTGGAGCAGGCCAGTCTTGGGATCGGGAAATTCGCGAGACAATCGTTTCGCGTTGATTCCCAAGTCGTCCCATATGTACCCGTAACTTACTGTAATCACGCCATTTGAGTACGCTAACGATGTGATGTTGTCGTATCGCGAGTTCTTGTGTAATCCCACGTAATCGCATGCCATCCCACATTCGTTGTGGGATGGCATGTGGGGCGCATTCCCCTCCGCCATGCTTCGGGTTCAACCACGAGACGGGAGGAAGTCGTGAGACCGCTGACGGCCGTGTTCGTCAAGTCCGTTGCGAAACCGGGGAAGTACGGGGACCGGCACGGCCTGATCCTCCAGGTGCGCCCGACCGGGAGCAAGTACTGGTTCTGGCGCGGGACGGTCGGGGGGAAGCGCGTGGACTACGGCATCGGCTCGTATCCGTACACCTCGTTGGCGGAGGCGCGCCAGACGGCGTTCGAGTATCGCAGGCTGTCCAAGACGGGGGCCGATCCCAAGGCGCTGAACACCGCTCCGATCTTCGAGGAGGCCTTCGAGAAGGTTCTCGCAATCCACCGCACGACGTGGAAGCCGGGAAGCCGTACCGAGGAGCAATGGCGCAGGGAGTTGACGGTCTACGCCTTCCCCCACATCGGGAAGAAGCGGGTCAACGAAGTCACGACGGCCGACGTGATGCGTCTGCTGCTCGCCGACCACCTCTGGACCGAGAAGCCCGTCGTCGCCAAGCGTCTCCGGCAGCGGATCGGGGCGGTCATGAAGTGGGCGGTGGCCCAGGGCTACCGGGAGAACAACCCGGCGGGTGACGCGGTCGGGGCGGTCCTTCCCAAGCACAACGGGAGCCCGGCGCACTTCAGGGCTCTGCCACACCGGCGGGTTGGTGAAGCGATCGCCACGGTGCGCGAGTCGAGCACATGGCGGGGGATCAAGCTGGGCTTCGAGTTCATGGTCCTGACCGCCGCCCGCAGTGTCGAGGTTCGGCTGGCGACGTGGGACGAGATCGACATGGACGCGGCACGCTGGACGGTCCCGCCGGAGCACATGAAGGCCAAGCGCGAGCACAGGGTGCCGCTTTCGCACCGGGCGGTCGAGTTGCTCGGCGAGGCCGCCGAACGGTTCGGCAGCGAGGTCCTGCTCTTTCCCGGACCGACGGGAAAGCCGTTCAGCGGGACCTCGGTCTACAAGATGCTGACGAGGTTGGCCGTCCCGTCGACCGCGCACGGCTTCCGGTCGTCGTTCCGGGACTGGGCGGCAGAGGAGACCGACCATCCCCGGGAGGTCGTCGAGGCGGCGCTGGCGCATGTCGTGAAGAACAAGGTGGAGGCGGCGTACCGGCGCACGGACCTGTTCGAGCGGCGTCGTCGGCTGATGGACGAGTGGGCGGAGTATCTGGCGGGCGGGAGAGCGAGTACCGAGACGTGAACGGACGTGACGCCGCCTCCCCAACGGGCTCTGAGGCCGTTTTTCGGGTGTACAGGGGCATTTCGGGGAAGCTACGGGCCGCAGAATCGCCCAGGATCGACGATCGCCGGTCCCCGAGGGGTATGATGGGGTAGGGCGGAACGCGACCGCACGAAGGGAGCGCCGCCATCGCCGAGGGTGACGTGGTCGCTTTCTGCCTCGCCGTCCGTGAGGCTGCCGGCCAAGAGGCCGGGGGAGGTGGACCGTGACGGCCCGGTGCCCGCCGTTCCGGGCGGTGCCCGGAGAGGCGTTTTCGGAGGCGTCCGCAGGGCTGGCGGAGGGGGGTTCACCCCCCCCCCTCGATCCCCCCAAGACGGTTCCGCGCCCGGCGTTCGGTAGGCGTCAGCTCTCGCCATCAGCGCGGCACTCCCGACGCCGTCCACCTGCGAGACTCGATCCGTGCGCGCCCCCTTTGGCAAGGGCTCTCAGGCCACGACACGGTGGATTCGCCGCTTGGGATCGCCCGAGAGAACAGCGATCACCTCCGGGACGAGGGGTAGCAGTTCCTGCAACCGGGTGCGGCCGGCGATCATGATGACGACGGGGATCGGCAGATCCCGGACGCTCTGCTGATACGCGAAGCCTTGGTAATTATATACCCCTTGCACGACAACTGCGGGTCAGTTAGCGTGGGGTATGAATCTGAGAGGTTGGCTTGGCAGGCCATACACTGCGGTGTGTGGTCTCGCAATGTTCACGGGTTTGTTGGTCGATTTTCAGGGTGCGGCCTCCTAAGATGTCCAAGGTCGTGCCTGTTCTTGCGGCGTTCCTCCCTATAATAGCTATAGGTGGAACGACGTTCTTTGGGCTTTGGTCAATAACGTCTATTTGGACGTTCCTTTAGGTCACGGCGCCCTGCTGCGAGGTTTGGAACATACTATCACACTGTGGTTCAATGCCGTGATGCCGCCAGGTTCGCGATGGAATGTTCCACGCACAGTGCAGAACTGTATGCTGACTTGCGGCAACTTTCCGAAATATTGGGAAGGTTGGGCATAGAGTGTCCATCCGTATTCCCAGATGACCAGAAATATTCAAGCATATGGTTCGCCTTTCTGACTGAATTGAGCTCACTGGCTTTCCATGGAGATTTGACCAAAGCGCGCAGGCTAAAAAAGTTGATGTCCCTGTGAACAGACAGATGTTACGCGGCGGCTGTCAGCTCGCGGTACCGGAGGGCCTGGCCGTCCAGGAGACGGATCAGGACGGCCTCGAAGATGTAGGGGTTGTTCCGGTGGTTGATCCTGAACTCGACTTCGGACAGGTAGGCGTCCAGGTGCTTGGCGCTGACCTGGTGCCATGCTCCGACGATGGAGCGCTTGAGAAGGCTCCAGACACCCTCTACGCTGTTCGTGTGGACATCTCCGACCACCCACTCCTCTTCGGAGTGTTTGACCGTCTCATGGCGCGTGTCGTGATCGGCGATCCCGAGGTAGGACTTAAGCTCGTCGGTGTAGATGGCCTCGGTGTCGGACCGCGTGTTCCTGGCGATGAAGGCGTGGAGCGTGGCCCGCTTGATGTTGGGGACCACCTCGATACGCACCTCGCCGCCACGCTGGACGGCTCCGGCGACCCACGTCTTGCCGACGCGGTTGCCGGTACCGACGCCGCGCCTCTTGCCGCCGACCAGGGTCTCGTCCACCTCGACCACGCCGAACAGGGTCGGCCCGCCCGAGAGATTGCCCCGCATGGCCGACCGGATACGATGGCACAGGTGCCACGCGGTCTTGTAGGTGACGCCGATCGTCCGCTTGATCTGGTTCGCGCTGATGCTCTTCTTCGACTCGCAGACCAGGTAGATCGTTACGAACCACTTCCAGAGCGGAAGGTTCGTGTTGTCGAAGATGGTTCCCGAAGTAACGCTGAAGCGGTAGCGGCACCCGTTGCAGTCGAACTGGTCGCGGGTGCTGATCTCCGAGACGGACATGTCGCCGCAGCGCGGGCAAGCAACCGCCCCCGACCAGCGCAGCTTCTCAAGGTATTCGCGGCAAGTCTCTTCGTCGCGGAACTTTTCGATCAACGAAATCAGATTGATTCTGGAGGTGTCAACCATGGGTCATACCCGGCGTAAAGAGGACAAGCTACCGAAGGACGTAAGGCACCTAACGGGCGACCAGGTGATGGAGAAGTTGTTCTCTAAGAAAGTGGCTAAAGAACTGAAGAAGGTCGCCCATGAGAAGGGCCGGAAAGCGAAGTGAATATCCATACACTGAATCTAATACAACCGGCCCTGCCGTGCAAGGGGTATATAATTACCTAGATCTAACCGCGCGTGGGTGCATCTACCGAAACCCCAGATCCATGTCGCCTCGACCACCATGCGGCGGGCATGGCTGTCGCCAGTCTTGGCGAATCGCCCCACGGTGGCCTGATCACTACGATCCATCGCAACTCAATCTGTACTCACGCGTATCCCCAACTCTTCGGGCTCCAGCCGGATCGGCGGTGCGCCCGCGTACATGTGTGCACTTACATTCACAAAAGAGCCCTTCACGGACCGGACCGATCCGTCAGGCAGTTGGGTCAATAGCTTCACGTTCGAAGGCGTTAAGTCGCAGAGAGGCGGTGCCCCACGGATTTCGCACGTCGTTCCGGATCTGGTGCGGCGACACCGGAGTAGCCAGAGAGGTCGCGGAGGCAGCACTGGCCATCCGCTCCCAGTCGTCCTCGAGTACGTCCACCGCTTTCGGATACCACGGCCTGTAGCGTCTGGCGAACGCCTCACGGGCCCTCACCGCCTCGGCCCGGCTCGGTGCGTAGACCACGGCGGCCCTGAGAAGATCCTTCGCCTCGCTCTGCTCCCGCTGCGGCAGCCGGTCCAGCACGTTCCTCATCTTGTGGTTCCAGCACCGTTGCTCGCCCGCCTCAGGCCATACCTGCCGTAGATGAGGGCATTCCCCCGGGCAAGATGCTTGTTGCGCTGGGGACTCTGGTGAACAACCTCAATTTGTTCACGGTAATCCCAAAGGGGAGTGAGGTCTTTCGCGCGCGGGTGCATGACGAAACGCTGTCTATATCTACTGCGGAGGAGATGGGGCCGCCGCCGAGGAAATCTGCCAACCTTTCGAATCGTATGAGCCCGGCCGGAATATCGATGTTCTATGGTGCATTCGATCGAGAAACCGCACTACGGGAGACATTTGACCCTGATCGAGGTGTTGGAAAAGTCGCGACAGTAGCCACCTCTTGTGCCAATCGAGATCTCCTCACGCTGGATCTCACAGGCCTGCCGGCGCTTCCAAGTCCGTTTGATCGCGCTAACCGTCACCTACGAAGACGCTTGAGTTTCCTGTACGAGTTCGTCGACGACTTCTCACGCCCCGTTGGGCGGGATGGCCGCGAGCACGTCGAGTACGTCCCCACCCAGGTCGTCACTGAATTCGTTCGGCACCGACATCGTGCACCTCAAGATGCCTCCGTGGATGGGATCGTCTACACTAGTTCGAGGGAGGGGGGTGGCAAAGCAGTAGTCTTGTTTCTTTCTCCCGAAGAGTGTGGACCGCGACAGGCGAAGAGCAACTGGGATCCCGAGGAGGCCTTAAGATTGAAGGGCACAGAGAGGTTGGGGCCGGACACCCTCATCCCCATGCTTGAGACCGGTTCGGATTCGAGATCGAAGTCGTGCTGATTCGAATCGGTGTCAAGCAGGTGGTCCTCCTCTCGGAGGCTGTAGTCTAACCGATGAGGGATGCTGTCTTTGCGTCGTAGGAATACCGGGTGATCGTTCCCTCCCTGATCTTCTCGACGGCTTCGTCGATCACGCTGAGTGGCACCAGGAACCATTCGCGCGGGACGACAGGGTTGCCGAAGCGATCTTTGATTTCGATCTCAAGGCGCGCGGAGGCGAAGACGCGGTGGATCAAGTGTTCCAGCTTGCTGCGACTGATGTTGTATAGCCTGTAAGTGGCGACTTCCTCGACATCCGCCATGAGGAAGGTTGGATCATGCCTCGCGCCGGCGATGCGCTCCTGAACGCTGCCACTGGTGACGCCGATCTTGTGGATCAGATCGCGGTGCTCTGAAAAGAACGGAAGATCGGACTTGCTCCGCAGCACGTAGATCGTGCCGCTCGCCTCGTCGCCGTCCGCAGTGTGATCGGCGAAGAGCGGTCCTGCCGTCGGTTCGGTGATCCGCCGGCCCGCTTGGTCCTTGTGGAGCGCCCGCTGAAGGGAGCGCCGGAGCATGTTGTTTTCGGTGCCGTTGTCGAAGATGACGCGAAGGCGCGCGTCCTTGTCACCGTACTCCTGCGTGAACACTTGTCCCATCTCGGCGACGTAGGCTTTCTGGCCACCCACGACGAAGAACCGGCCGGGCTCGATCTCCGCCTTCCGTTCGAAGGGCCGGGTGTCGCGAATGCCCGCGTCGAGCTCCTTCTGGACTTGCTCGAAGAGCGGTCGGTAGTGATTGAAGTCCTCGCACCTCGTCTGGCTCGCGATCTCCACCGCCGCCCGTTTCTCGGCACTTGACCGCACATGGTGCAGCTCGGTGATGTCCGGCGCCGTGGTATGGACGCCGAGCTCGGCCAGGAGCGCGGCGTCGTCCATCGCGTCCGGGCGTGGCTTCGCCACTCCGGCGCCACCACTTAGCAATCCCTGCCGATCCAGCGGCACGAGGAGCGTCCGGCATTCGTCCTGCTCGAGGATCCGGTCCAGCTGCACGGCACAGAGTCGTTCGAAAATGTCGCGGTTCTCGCCGCGCTCGGGGGCGTGACCGTACGTATCGACGAAGCGTTGGATCTCCTCGAAGCCCGCGATGATCCGCTCTTCACGGGCCGTGCGCCGGGCAACCTTCTTGGGTTCGACTTCGACGCCGAGTTCGGTGAGAAGGGCGTCGTCCTCGTCCGTGAACTCTCTAGTCATCGGCCGCATCCGCCTTCATCCGGGCCAGCACGGCCACGCCTTCGGCCATGCGCTTCTCCCAGGGATCCGGCGAGGTGATCGCCGGCAGCCGGCCGCGCTCCTGCTTGAACCTCAGGGCCCGCCTCGCGAGGTCCCGGGCCTCGTCGGGTGTGATGCTGACCTTCTTCGCCGTGATCACGGCGGCCACCTGCCTCAGGCTCTCTTCGTTCATCGTCTTCGCGAGGATCGTGTAGGCTTCGCCGAAGGGATTGATGCGGTCGATCAGGTCGATGTCGAGATCCCGCACATCCATCACGAACCGCCGCACACCGTCGATCAGCGCCGTGTTCCCGCCATTCTCCTCCTCTTCGCCCTCTCCGTCATCGCGCCCCGCCAAGGCGATCTGCTTCGCCTTCTGAGTCAGGTTCAGCGCGGCGACCGCGTGCTCGCGGACGGCTTCCTGGTCCCCTTCGTCGAGCTCCGGGAACTTCTCCTTGATGATCTTTCCCATCCGCACCTGGGTTAGCTCCTCGGGCACGAGCTCCTCATCGAAAAGCCCGCGTTCGACGGCGACCTTGTCCTGCATGAAGGCGGAGATCACCTCGGTCAGGTCTTCCCGGCAGATGCGAGCGGCCGCCTCGCTCTTCGGCTCTGCCAGCCCCTTGATCTCGACGGTGACCTCACCGGTCTCTTCGTTGACCCCCACATTGCACTGCTCGGGGTCGTAGCCCTCCTCGCCGTAGTCGAGCCCTTCCACCGGCCCGCTCGCCTCCGTCTTCGACGTGAAGTTGAAGCGCGGAGCGAGCACCTGCTCCATGAGGAGGCTCGCCGCGATGGCCTTGAGCGTGTCATTTACGGCCTCGGCGACGGCCTCCTCAGAGGCATCCGGCTCCGCGATGAGATTCGTGAAGCGAGCCCGGGTCTTCCCCGGGGCGTCGCGCGTGGCGCGGCCGATGATCTGCACGATCTCCGTCAGGCTCGACCGGTAGCCGACAGTCAGCGCGTGATCGCACCAGACCCAGTCGAAGCCTTCCTTCGCCATCCCGAGGGCGATGATGATGTCCACGTGGTCCCGGCTGTCCTTTTGCCGGGGATCCCTGAGTGCGGCGGCGACCCGGTCCCGCCGAGCGGGGTTATCATCGACGAGGTCGGCGATCCGGAGCACGCGGCCGTCGGAGGTCTCCACCAACTGGAACCCGGTTTCGGGATTCGCCCCCTTCCACTCGCCCAGCTCCTCGAGGATGTGCTCGACCTCCCGGATCTTGTCTTTCGTGCTCTCCCGTGAATTCACGCTAGGGATGTGGACGATCGTCTTCTCGCCCGGGTTGAGAACCTTCAGGATGTCGTCTGCGTAACTCCCCGTGTAGAAGAAGTAGCCGATGTCGAGCCGCTTCAGATGCTCGTAGCCGTTCAGCTGCTCGTAGTACGTGTAGGTGACGGTCGCGAACCTCGCCTCGTCCTCGGGCATCAGTACGGGCTCCGCATCGCCCCGAAAGTAGGAGCCCGTCATCGCCACGATGTGGGCCTTGTCACGTGCCATGAACTGGCCGACGTGCACCCCGAGCCTGTTGTCTGGATTGGCGGAGGCGTGATGGAACTCGTCCACCGCGATGAGTCGGTCGTCGAAGGCCTCCACGCCGAACCGGTCAACGGCGAACCGGAAGGTCGCGTGCGTGCAGACGAGCACCCGGTCGCCGCTGCCCAGAAACGCCTTCAGCGCCTTGACCTTGCCTCCGTCCGTCCCGGGCGCGCTGCAGAGGTTCCACTTCGGCCGGACCGTCCAGTCGGCCCAGAAGCCGAAGCGGCTGAGCGCCACGTCCGCGAAGCTCGCGCCGATCGTCTTCTCGGGGACGACGATGACCGCCTGTCGCAGGCCCTGGTTGGCGAGTTTGTCGAGCGCGATGAACATGAGCGCCCGGCTCTTCCCCGAGGCCGGCGGCGATTTGATCAGAAGATACTGCTCCCCCCGCTTCTCCCAGGCCCTCTCCTGCATCGGGCGCATCCCGAGCTCGTTGGACCGGATGGTGCGTCCCGTCTGGGCATAGTTGACGGAGACCGAGGGGATGCTCTTAGCGCTGGTCATTCGAACAGTTCAGTATGGGTGCCGACACGGACAAAGTTGATCGAACCGCCCAGGCCGAGCGAATCATCAACTTGGTAAATCAGGAGAAAGTCCCCGCCGACATGGCATTCCCGGTGATTCGCCCATGCGCCTTTCAGCGCGTGATCCCTCCGTTCGGGACCAGCAGCGCCGCTTTGTCCCGCTCCAGCCCTGCCTTCACATAGATCCCGTCCGCCCACACGTAGACGACCTCACGACCCTCCAGGCGACGCTGGCTCCATTCCTCGAACTCCGCCGTCCATCCCGCCCGCAGCCGCCGAATCGAAGACTTCGACAGCGGTGCCCCCTCGCCCAGCAGGCCCCGCATCGCCAACTCGAAGTCTCCCTCCGCCAGTCCGTGCAGATACAGCTCCGGAAGCAGAGCGCCCAGCTCCTTCGTCCGCCTCGCGAACAACGGCAGCACGCGGCTCTCGAACCGCTCCTCAAGGCCTCGAACTCGAGGGCGTCGGAGTGTGATCGTGCCCGAGCTCATCGCCAGCCGCCTCGGCTTGCCGTATCCGTTGCGGTAGCCCTCGGTCGCGTCCACCACCCTCCTGCGCTCTGACTTCTCTCGCCCTAGCAACTCCGTGACTTCCTCCTCCAAGATCTGTTGAATGAACTCCTGCGCCTTCTCCCGAACCACTTCTTCCAGAACTTCCCACACGGGCGTCCTGGACTCACCCTCGGGTCCCACCGTATTCTTCCTCACGAGGCGTCGTTCCTTTCCCCCGGGCTGTCACCCGGAGTTCGCTGGTTATTACTCAGCGGAAAGGTACGTCGCCTCTCTTTTTACACACCCTTTGATCCTAGCTCCGAGGGGGCGGACGCGGTCATGCAACTGGTGACGTCGACGGACATCGAGGCCGGCCAGTTCTTCAACGGCCTGCGCCCTGGGCGCGCGAACGGTCAGGCGTACGACCGGGAAGCTCGCGCGAGGCTCAAGCGGTTGAGTGAGAGGCTGACCGGGGCGTGGTGAGCGCCACCGTCTCTCTTCGATAGGACAACAAGACGCACCTCGCCGTTATTGATGGTGTTGGGCATCCAATTGAGGACGGATAGCACATCGAGAAATAGGAGATCAAGAAAACGAAAACGCTTGGGCCGGGGCAGGGAGAAGGCCGCGCGCAATCGTGCCAGAGCCGACGAGCAAAAGAGCGATGATCCAAAACGTGGCGTGGAAGCCCAGCCAATCTGTCAGCAGGCCCGCCACCAATCCGCCGACGACGTAGCCAAGGTCGCGCCATAACCGGTACCGGCCAACAGCGCTCGCACGGGATTCAGGGTCTACCAAGTCGCCCACCTGCGCTATGAGGGTCGGGTACACGGCAGCCGTGCCGACGCCCAGGATCACGCCCGCAGCGGCCCACTGCGCAAACCCGTGCAGACTCGCGAAGCCGACCAGGCCAAGCGCCTGAAACAGCAGCCCGCCGACGATCAGCGAGCGGCGTCCGAATCGGTCTGAGAGCGGGCCGGTGCCGAGCTGCACCACGCCCCAAACCGCGGGGTACATCGCGGTCAGCCAGCCGATTTGCCGCAAATCGAGCCCCTGTGACGCGAAGTAGATTGGTAAGAGTCCCCACGCCACACCCTCCTTGAGGTTATTGACGAGTCCCGCCTGGTTCGCCGCCCACAGGGGCAGGCGAGCCCAGCGGTTGTGGCGGAACCGCACTCGATGGGAAGGAAGATCAGTGGCGTTCGAGGACCCGGCGGCCACCAACGCGCGCTCCAGCTCTACGTGTGCCTCGGTATCCCGCGCCCCCGCCAGGGTCACCCCGAACCCGAGCACGGCGGCCCCCAACGCAATGAGATAGGGGGCGGGGCGCGGACCGTAGGCGGCCGCGAGGTACCCCGCGCCCAACGCCGCGCTCGCGACGGCCAGATATCCGGCGCATTCGTTCAACCCTATCACGAGGCCGCGGCGCCCTGGCCCCACGAGGTCCATCTTCATGATCTGTGTCACAGACCATGCGAGGCCCTGGTTGATTCCGAGGAGCAGGTTGGCGAACCCGATCCAGCTCCACGCTGGAGCCCACATGAGCAGCAGGGGGACCGGAATACCGAAACCCCACGCGACCAAGAGAATGCGTCGCCGTCCGATGCGACTGGCAAGGTCGCCGGCAATGAAATTCGCGACCGCCTTGGCGAAGCCAAACGCGACCAGAAAGCTGAGCGTGACCGTCACCGAAGCAATGCCAAACTCTGACGTGGCAAGCAGCGGAAGGACCGAGCGCTCGACTCCAAGTACCGCGCCGATGAAAACAACGATGAGCAGAAGCAGTGCGACTTGCGATCCATTTGCGCGCACCCCCAGCTGGACACTCGCCATGCACCGTCTCCTTGTCTAGCAACTCCGAACTCACGGTCTCCGAGCACGACGTCCGGCACCCGACCTGGGAGATCCTCAACGCTGTTGGCTGCGCCTTAGCGGTCCGTTCCGGAGACGGCGAGCACCTCAGCGGTCAGCACTAGACACGGCTGCTGCTCCTGGTGGGAGGTTGGGAGGAAGATGTGGGTGGGGGGACTGGGGGAGCAAGGAGAAATGAGGTTTGTCCTGGCACTGGTCCTTCTCGGCCGAATCAGCTCCGGGCCCAGGCCCGCGACTACGATTCCGCCCGCCCGTTCGGCGCCCTCCGTGAACAGGCCCGGGTCCAGCAGTTATGGTTGGAGGAAACTACCAGAGTGGCGTGCCCGGTGCGCATGGCCCTGGAAGAGGAGGCCTCTAGTCGTCGTCCTCGACCCGAACCTCGTCGCACCGGCAGCGGCCGCACCAGCATCCGCAGTGGCGACAGCCGCAGCGCCAGCGACCCCGACAGGAGAAGAACCACCAGAGGGCGAGGCCGATGAGGAGCAGTTGTAGGCCCCCGCCTCTTGCCATCCCCTGCCAGAAAGCGACGACAACGTTGAAATACAGGGCTAGCGCATCGGCGATCATGTATCATCCTCCAGAGGCCGTTCGAACACGGTCAGCTGCACATCCTTAGACGACGGACGGGCCTGGATGGTTGCGACGGGCCCGGGGGGTTGGCGCCCGCCCTTGGCCGACCCCGCAGTTGAATCTCGGTTCATCGGGCCGGATGGGACGCTGCGACGGGAGTGAGGTTGGCGACAGTCCGACAGCGTCAGGAGCCGTGGTCGCCTTCCGCCGACGGCTTCGACGACCACTTGTATGCCTTGTACGCCCCGTATCCGACAGCTCCGATCGCCAGCACCGCCGGAATCCACCCCAGAATGTTCAGGACGATGGCTCCTGCGATTACGACCGCGCCGCCCTGTAGCCAGCCCACGAGCTGACCCCTATGTCGGGCGCGGACGACATCCTTCTCGGTATACACCCTTGCGGGCAGGCTCATCTCGACCTTCGGATCGGTTGGTACTCGCCGAATGGCGCGCCGGAACGTAGCTGCCGACCATCGTGACGATCACGACCAGACTCGTGATACCCAGAAAGCACGAGTGGGTCCCGGCCGTCGACGTTCACCATCACACGTGGGAGGAAGCCGAAGAGATCGCTGCGATCTCGGACAGCCTCTTGCTCCCCGCCGGGACGGGTGACTTCATCGAGAAGCACCGGGTGGACAGCGCGCCCGGAGAACCTATCGACGCATCATGACGACAAACGGTGAGGCGTATCAGCGGGCCAAGGGGAACCTTGACAGACGGGCCCTGATCGCCTCCGACTTGAAGGGGCCGATCTCCGTCTCCGCGGTCAAGGCTCTAGACAAGAGCTCCCTTCCCCGGTCGGCGTGCCCCGCATCCAACGCGACGAGCCCGGAAAGATAGTCCACGTCGGGCTCTGGCCGGACCCAGGTCTGCGCGGCCTCGATCCACATCCACGCGCCCCCCATCCGGCCCATGCGGCTGAGGACCCAGCCGAGGACCGCGTATGTCTCGGACGTCTGGCGGATCGCCAGATCCCGTCTCGCGTATCGAAGGGCCTGGTCCAAAGTCTCGTCTTCTCGACCGAGGACCAAGGCCAAGGAGCGTAGGTGGAGTGTCTCCGTCGACGCATCCTTCTGCGCGGCAGCGAGAAACCGCTTTCGGTAGCTCAGAGCTCTTTCGCTCCAGCCGGCGCCCTCCGCCATCTCGATCAGGCGCACGTAGAGGTCCAGGTGTGCTCCATTCTCCAGGGCTCTGAGAAAGAGGGCCTCCGCCGCCCGTGGGTCCCGATCCGAGCCCAGCGCCACCTGGGCCAGCCCCTCGATCGCGGCGGGGTTACCGGGCATGAGCTCCAGCGCCTCCCGATAGCGCGAGACTGCTCGATGCGGTCGTCCGCTATGATGCTCGAGGTGCCCGAGCTCGACGAGGCACCACGCCACGATCGCGGGCGGTTGGGCATATGAGCGCGCCACCGCCAGGGCGGCCTCCATACCGTCTCGAGCGCCCGCCACGTCGCCGAGTCGATCCTGGAGCCGGACGGCGCGCATCCGGTAGGCGAAGGAGTCACGGTTGAAAGGAAGACTGAGCAGGTCGCGGGCCCACTCGTACCGCCCCGTCGCGAGATAGGCGTCGAAGAGGCGAAGCCGCGCACCCGCGTCGTCGGGGCCACCGACCTGGACCGAGCGCTCGGCGGCCTGGACCGCACCGGAGAAGTCATGCCGGGACAGCCTCGCCGAGGCCACGGTCGCCCACAGGCTCGACGACGCCGGGTACCGATCCGTGAGTGTCTCCAGATGCTTCTCCGCACGTGCCAGATCGGCCTCCCTCGCGTAGGTCTGGAACCGGAGGAGGCTCGCGGATACGAGGCGCCGGACGGCGAGCACATCCTCTGGCCCCCGCTCCTCGAGCCTCCTCCCAAAGAAGTCCAGATCGTCGCTCATCGTCAGCCGATCGGGTACGTCACTCGAGAGGGCTTGGGCCAGGACCTCGGGGGTCACCGACCGATCGGACTCGGCCGACGGATGTCGTGGCATGGAGGACAGCCACACCGCCGCCCCGATCACGAGTGTGGCGCCCGTCAGCCACGCGTGACCCGCGGTCTGCCTCCCGAGCACATTGCCACCGCTCCTCGAGATTTTCATGAATCCAGCCCTTGGTCATTCATGTCAGTTGTTCGGCTCAGCCAGGTATGGGAACGAAGTGAGAAACGGCACATCGTTCTCGTCCACGTTGTCGCTTTGCAGGGCCGTGATGCCCACGACTACCTGGAGTGCCACGTCCGTACCGTCGTCGGCCGGCTTCCTCCCGGTGAGCTCCGGGAAGTTCGAAACCACCGCCCCTAGGCTGACCGGAAGCTCGTCGGGAAGGAGCAGGGCCGCCGTCGCAACCGGATCGGCGTTCGCCACTGCCCCGAGCACCGTCTCGAAGAGCCCGGTGTAGGCGGCTAGGTCACCGTCGGGACCGGCCGTGTTGTAGGCGGTCTTGCTGAACGCGGGAGGGTGGTTGAAGACGGTGTTCAAGGCCGGAATGCCCATCCGGTCGACCTGTCGGAACCGGAAGATCGAGCCCGTGCCGGTAAGGTTGATGTTCACTGTGGGCTCGTCCGGGTCGTCGCTCGTGATCAGGAGCGTCGCTCCCTTGGCACCCTCGGAAGCCGGATCGAAGAAGACGACGATGTCCTGGCTGGCACCGGCGACCAGAAGGGCGGCGCCACCGCCGCTCTCCAGTCCGAACTCGCCCGCGTCTGTACCGGTCAGCGACACGGAGTGGATCTGGAGGTCTCCGCTACCGAAGTTCGACACCGTAACCGTCTGTTGCACGCTAGCCCCGAAGTTCAGATCGATCTCACCCAAGTCCAGCGCCGGCACGCTCACTCCGATGTCGGTGAAGGGCTCGGGACCCGACGGGTCGTCGTCGTCGCAGCCCACGGCCAGTGCGGCGATCAGCAGCCAGGCGGAGACGCGACGTACAATGGTTGGGTCGATCATGATCTCACCTCTCTCGTTGATTGGTCTTGTCAGTGGATTCTGGTACATGGCTCGCCCCCTCATTGGCGGATGCTGGTGGTTGCCCATGCGAAGAACGTGTCCGAGAGTCCGATTCCCAGTGCTCCGGCCACCATCGACTTGGGCATCTCCACGACGATCGCCAGGACGTTCAGCCCCGCGAGGTCGTCCATGGCGGGGTCCGCGAACGAGAGCGTCTGCTCGTCGGCGCTTCCGACCAGCTCGCCCAGAACGCCGGAGAACACAGCATTGAGAACGCTCGTGAGGCTTTTGTCGCCGAACAGATCGATGAAGAAGGGGTCGTCACGCGGCCCCGCGAGCATGTTGTCGGCGGTTCCGGTCACTGGGGCCGGGACGGGGCCTCGCACGTCGACCATCTGGCCCGTGCCCTCTCCCGAGACCAGGATCTGGATCACCGCGTCCTCGATTCCGTCGCGCTCCCGGTCGAGCTTGAACTGGTACAGACCGTTCGGGTTGAAGGCGGCGCCCGAGGTGGACTCACCCGGCGTGAGCAGTGGGCTTACGGTCATCGCGAAGACAACGTTGTCCCCTTGGTTGAAGACGTAGAGGTCGTTTACGTCGAGATTGCCCTCGGAGGTGTCGGGTGAGTCGGCGTGGTCCGCCGCCCGGATCACCAGGTGTCCGGCGAGCAACCCTACGACCGCAAGAGCGGTCACGAGGACCCGGTGTCGATTTTCAGATTTGGTCATTTTGATCCAACCCTTTCCATGCGAAGAACGAAAAACGGGCGCGAGACTTCATCGTCTCTACGCCCGTCGCCGCGGGTCGGATTGGTCTGGTGTGTGGAGGGAGCTCGGGGAGTCGCGGGATCGCCGCCCCGTCCTCAGATCAAGGCGCTGTGGACCAGGCGCCGACCAGGAACGGTGTGGAGGTCGGCTGGGGCGATCCGCCGGCCGGCTCCTCGGTGACGGCCCCGAGCTCGAACTCGAAGCCTTCCGGCACCGGGCGTCGGAAGATCGCCGTCCCGTTGGTCCTCATCTGGAAGGTGCCGAGGCTCACCGGGTCGAGGCCGGTCACGATCCCCCAGAGCTGATAGGTGCGGCCGGGCGCGGCCGGCGGTAGGTCGAACGCCGCCACCACCACCGAGCTGATTGTGGTGTTCCAGAACAGCCGGGCCGACGGGGGTCGACCGGTGGCCGCCAGCGTCGCCGTTCGCACGTCGGGCCCGAGGAACGTCGCGAGGAGGGAATCGCGGGCTTCGAGATCGGATGCCACCCGGTCGTAGGCGACCCGCAGCGTGGCGTTCTCCGTTCGCATGCGCTGATAGGCCGTCCCGAGACCCAGACTGACGACGACTCCGGCGGCCGCGAGCAGCCAGGGGAGCGCCGTCCCCCACCCCTTCGATCCCCCCGGGCCCTGCGGCGCAGGCGATGGCGGTGACGCCGATCGGCCTCGGGCCTCGACCAGGATGCGCTCCTTCAGAGCCGCGGGCGGCTCGCGGGCGGGCGTCGCCCCGGCAAGAGCGCCCATGACTTCCCGATAGGACTCTACATCGCGCTCGAGCTCGGGATCTGAGGCGAGGCGCTGCTCGAACGAGGCCAGCTCCTCGGGATCCAACGAGCCCAGGACGTAGGCCGCGGTCATCTCCGTCCAATCCCTCGGGCTCACGATTCCACCTCCGGGGCGTGGGGGGAGAGAGCCTCACGGAGCTTCTGCATTCCAGTGCGCACACGCGTCTTCACAGTACCCAGCGGCTCCGAGAGTCGAGCCGCGATCTCGGTCTGGCTTGTAGCCGCCGAAGTAGGCGAGCAAGATGACCTCCCTCTGGGACTCCGGCAGCGCGTCGAGCGCCCGGCGCACGACGGCACCCGTTTCGCGGAGCTCGACCGCGCGATCCGGGGCCGGATCTGGAGCCGACAGGGCGACCGCCAGCCCGCTCTCGTTCCGGGCGGCAGCCCGGTCCTCCGCAGCGCCACGCCGCCGCCGGGCCCGCACCACGTCGAGCGCCCGGCTTCTGGTCACGACGGCGAGAAACGCTCCGACGGAGGCCCGACCCCGATCGTACTGGGGGGCCCCGCGCCAGATCTGCAGGAACGCGTCGGCCACGACCTCCTCCGCGTCCGCCGGCTCAGAGACTATGGATCTGGCGAGCGAGTACATCACCGCACCGTGGCGATCGTAGAGCTCGCCCAGGGCCCGATCGTCTCCCCCTCGGATCCGCTCCATCAAGTCGAGATCCGTCCGACCCGCGTTCAACGCGCTAGTCGACATGGCTCGCTGGAAGCTGCAGGCACCATCTGCGGACCCTCCGTCCAGACACCAGGCCGTGCCGGAAGCGCGCGGCGGTCTCTCGGTAGGCCGGTCCCAGGCCGGAACGAGTGTGTGACGCTGGGTCCCGAGCTCGGCTCCCCACAATGTCTCGGCCGCCTCGGAAAATGCAAGCGCCAGGTCCATGGCCCCCTCCACGAAAAGCTCGCTGGTGCGGTGTGCCCCGCCAATGGGATACGGCCATCGACGGACATTGGATTGGGGAGGTGACCCGAGCAATGTTCATCGAACAATGCTTGGCACCATCCTCGTTGCCTGTGATCAGGCAGCCGCCGACGCGACCGTAGTAGGCGTACTGCCCGTCGCTGTTGAGCTGCCCGGATGCCGCGTACAGTCGTTCAATCACCTTGGTACAAACCGAGGTTTTCTCGCCCAGCCAGATAGACGACGTAAGGACGAGGATGTCCGACTTCATCACCTTCTCGAGAATGGCGGGCCACGCATCGTTTTCCCAGCCATGTTCGGTCATATCCGGCCAGACGCCGTAGGCAATGTCATAATCCACCGCACGCAGCACGTCTACGGATACGCCGTTTTTCTCGAGGATTGCCTTGGAGATATCAATTAGCCCCTGCGTATGCGAGAGCTCTGGTGAGCGCTTCAGTGTACAGTTGATGAATAACGCCTTCAGATCCGAGAAATCCCATTTGCTTGTGGAGCACATTTCCAGTTGCTTGTCGTTCAACGTTGCCATTTCGGTTCTCCTATTGTTATCTGGGCATCCCGGCGAAGGGCTCGTCACTCACTCTCGTTTGCCAGCTCTGCTTCCTCGAGGATCAACAGAACAACCAGGATGGAAGCTAGCCTGCGCGGTCCGAAACAACCAAGGAATGCAGACTCCGACATGACCCGCCGTACCAACCACCTGCCGGCCGACCTGTACACGTACCTGCTCGAGCACTCGGTCCGGGAGTCTGACGTGATGCGGCGGCTCAGGGAGGAGACCGCGACGCTTGCGAACTCCAACATGCAGATCGGACCCGAGCAGGGGCAGTTCATGGCCCTGCTGGTCGAGCTCATCGGTGCCGAAAACGCTCTCGAGGTGGGCACGTTCACGGGGTACAGCGCCTTGGCGGTGGCCTCCGCGCTGCCCAGGCACGGGCGTCTCGTGACGTGTGACGTGAGTGAGGAGTGGACCTCGATCGCTCGGCGCTACTGGGATGAGGCGGGGGTCGGCCACAAGATCGACCTGCGGCTGGCTCCGGCCACCGAGACCCTGGCCGCACTCCTGGCCGAGGGCGGGGACGGTCGCTTCGATTTCGCCTTCATCGACGCGGACAAGGAAGGGTACGACGCCTACTATGAGAGCACGCTCAGGCTCGTGCGGCCGGGTGGACTCATCGCCATCGACAACACCTTGTGGGAGGGCAAGGTGGTCGATCCTTCGGTGACGGACGCGGACACGCGGGCGATTCGCCGCTTGAACAGCAAGCTGGCCACCGACGAGCGGATCTCGCTGAGCTTGATACCCATCGGGGACGGGTTGTCGCTTGCGAGGGTCCGCTAGAACGCGACGCCATACCCGTGGCACACGATACGTATCATCAAGTACGTAAAGTACGTATAGGCGGCGGAGCGTGTCCGTCGGGTCCGGAAGTGGGCCGAAGCCGCGCCTACGTGGACATCCCCCGCGCCGCGATCCGCCAGACGGCCTCCACCCGGTCGTTCCGAATCGCATACATCTGGTCGTAGAGATTAACCACCGGGTCGCAGTGCGACACGATCACCTCGAGCGTGTCTCCGACACGGTACGTCCTCGAGGGGTCGTCGTAGCGGAGGGTTCCGAATTCGTCCGAGCCGGGCTGGTAGGTCATCCCCGTCTCGCCTTTGACGATCGGCCATGGTCGATTGATCGTACACGCTTTGGCGCCCGCATCGGTCGTGACCCTTCCCTCGTACTGGTCGTTGAGCACCGTCGTGAGGATCGTCAGAGAAGGCTGGAAGTCTGAATACACCTCGGCGTCGGTCGCCCCACCGATCGCCACATACTGCGCATCCATGAAGACGAAGCTGCCCACTTGGACGTCGGTGACGCCCGCAGTCTCGTGGTCGATGTTGTAGGTGCCGGTGCCCCCGCCACTGAAGATCTCCGTGTTCAGACCTGATCGCCGCATAAGGGCGAACGTCTCGGCGGCTGGCGCGAGTTGTTCGAGCGCTCGCGTCTTGCGGGCCTCGAACCCTTTCACGTGCTGCGTCCCGCCGTCGTAGCACAGCATACCTCGCAGTCGGAGCCCGGGCAGCTGGTCGACCAGCCGGGCCAATTCGATAGCCGGCTCCCCCGCGGTGATGCCGGTGCGATGCCCCCCCGGGTCGACGTCGACCACGACGTCGGCCACTATGCCGGCGGCCTGCGCCGCCTCAGACAGATCGCGGGCGTTCCCGGGGGCGTCGGTCGCCTGGACGAACCCGGGGCACCATTTTCTCAGATTCATCGCCTGGCTGATCTTGAACGGCGTCACATTGGTCGTCGTCATGAGGATCTGGTCGATGCCATGCTCGAACATGACCCTCGCCTCGCTCACCTTGGCGGTGCAGATGCCAACCGAGCCGCTCTCGAGCTGTAGCCGAGCGATCGCGGGACATTTGTGGGTCTTCGCGTGAGGACGACTGGCTATGCCGTTACGCGAGACCGTCTGCTGCATCGTGGCCAGGTTGGTCTCGAGCGCATCGAGATCGACGCACAGAGCCGGTGTGTCGAGCTCCCATTTCGAAACGTCGAGCTCCATCACTCCGGCCGAGTCGAGGGACCGCATCTCGGCCGACGTGTACCCCTTCACCGACGTTGGAACCCAAACGGCGGCCGCACCGGCGCTCTGCAGGAAGCGGCGGCGGGACACGGAATTGCTGTTCACGGGACTTCTCCAGAAAAAAGGAATGTCGATATCCAACGAATCACGAAACAGGGCTTCATGGCAGCACTGGACAAACCGGCGGTCAACTTCGGGGGCATCTGCTTCAAGCCGGAAATGCGAACAAAGATGCGACCCGGCTACTCCCCCAGCAAGCAGATCTTCGCGGTCGGCGGATGACCCTCTCGCAGGCGAAGCGCGTCCGTTGCTGCATTGCGGTCTTCGCGATGTCGCACCGATCATGGACGTGCGCCATTGGTACGATCCGGCGCTCCAGTCGTTGAGGGGATGATGACACACGACGACCACTTACTCATGGGTCGCCTCCAGGCAGGCGACGAACAGGCCATGTCGGTGCTCCTGGCGGAGCACTGGACGTCGGTGGTGAACTATGCTTTCGGATTCGTGGGAAGCTGGGACAAGGCCGAGGACGTGGCCCAAGACGCATTCGTACGCATCTGGGAGGGGAGGAAGAAGTGGTCGCGCGGCTCCTTGGGAGCCTTGGTTCACCGCATCGCCAGGAACGCGGCACTGGACGTGCTCAAGTCACCCCGCCATGCGGCTCCACGCGAGGACCCCGACACGCTCGTCGGCGTAGGCACTCCCGATCGGGACGTCGAGCTGTCCGAGCTGAATCAGGCGGTCGCCAAGGCCATGCGAGAGCTCCCCCCGCGTCGCAGGGAAGTCTTCAAGCTGGCGCGTGAGAGCGGGTTCTCCTACGCGGAGATCGCCGAGATCATGGGACTATCCAGGCAGACCGTCGCCAACCACCTGAGCCTGGCCCTGAGCGATTTGAGGGTCATGCTCCGGCCCTTCCTGCCGGAGCCGGCAACGGAGGGCGAGGCGCCGAACGACACCCGCACGACTACCACAGGCGAGGCGTAGCAGGTGCCTTCACAGAATACATCCGGCCGCTAGGCGCGGAGGGTCACAATGGACGACATAATCTTCAGGGTCCTGAACGGGAAGGCCGAGCCGATCGAAGAGCTCCGCCTGGCCAACTGGCGTGCCGAGTCGTCCCGAAACGAACAGTACTTCAGAGAGGTCTCGGCCATATGGCAGTGGACGGCCTCACCGGCGAACGACTCCCAGTCGGTCCCGCCCCCTCCATCCCTCGAGGCGATCATAAGCCAGGGAGAAGCGCTCAGGCGACAGGACGTACGTCTCCGCTTCGCCCGGGGAATCGGGCGCAGGGAGATTCGGCCCTGGGCTGCCGCGGCAGTGATCGCAGCCGTGAGCCTGGGAGTCTGGATCGGTCGCCTGGGCCCCGGCGCCGCCGAGGTCATGGGTACCGAATACTTCGCGGGAAGCACGGAGGCGGTAACCGTGGCTCTCGCCGATGGAAGCTTCATCCGCCTTGGGGCGGGAAGCCGTGTGCGCTTCGTAGAGCACGCAGAGCTCAGAGAGACGTGGCTGAGCGGGCGTGGCTTCTTCGGGGTGGAGGCCGACACCGAGCGACCCTTCGTGGTCCACACCGACCTGGGCGACGCCCGAGTGCTGGGAACGCGCTTCGAGATTGCGAGCGGGGACGCAGAGCTGAAGGTGATCGTCGTGGAGGGGCGGGTGGCCGTCACTTCCACGAACGGGCGTGCGGCAGAGGTCTCCCGCGGGCAGGTCGCCCGCCTGGGGACCAACGGCGACTTCTCCGTGGAGACGGTCGAGAACGTGTACGACCTCCTCGACTGGTCGGGGGGGATTCTGCTCTTCCAGAGCACTCCCCTTCCGCAGGTCGTGGAGGAGGTAGCCGCTCACTTCGGAGTGGCGATTGGGCTGAACAATCCCGCTCTGTCGACGCGTACCGTGACAGCGTGGTTCGGGGACGACACCCTCGACGAGGTCGTCGAGTCCATCTGCCTGTTGGTCCAGGCGGAGTGCGAGATCGACCCGGAAGGCGTCAGGATCGGTGGATAGGGACGTGTCATCGGAGAGCCGAGGACGTGTGGTCAGACGGAGGGAAGGGGAGGTAGGCATGACGGGGTGGCGGAGTGGGGTCTGCGGCGCAGTGGCAGTTGTGGTGGCGTTCGCGCTGGGCGGATCGTTGTCCGGTGCCGGAGCCCAGACCGGTGGAAACACCGGACTCCTGGCCCGGAAGGCGAACCTGGAAGTGGAGGGGGTGTCGATCATCGATGCCCTCAGGCGTCTGCAGGCCCGCTCCGCCGTACCCATCGGCTTCAGCTCGGAGTCGATACCTCCGCGTCTCAGAGTGTTCTGCTCCTGCGTCGACAAGACGGTTCACGAAGCCCTGAGATCCTTCTCGAGGGTACCGGGCTGATCTTCACGGGTCGGCGCAACCAGATCCTGGTCACACGACCCGGAGAACCCGACGTCCCAGTTCGAGACACGGGAGTCGTGGGGGGCTTCGTGCGTGAGGTCGAAACGGGCAACCCCATCGGTGCGGCCCGGGTTGAGCTGCGCGAGCTGCGTGTCGCCACGCTGACCGGAGCCGACGGTCGCTTCCTCATCCCCTCCGTCCCTCCGGGAGCCTACACCCTCGACGTGGACGCCCTCGGGTTCCGCAGCGAAGGGGTCCGTCGCGCCGACGTCACGTTGGACCGTCCCACGATCGTGGATCTCCGGCTGGCGCGAGATCCCCTCGCTCTCGCCGAGATCGTCGTCGCCCCGGGCACGTTCGGGATCGGGGGCGACGAGGCCACGTTGATCCGGCAGACGCTCACCGAGGAGGAGATGCAAGCTCTGCCCCAACTCGGTGAAGACGTCTTCCGCATGATGGAGCGCATCCCTGGGTGTGGCAACGGGCGACATCTCGGCCAAGATGAACGTGCGCGGTGGCAACGACGACGAGTTGCTGATCATGCTCGACGGCACCGAGCTCTTCGAGCCGTACCACATGAAGGATCTGGATGCGGTCATGGGGATTGTGGACGTTCAGACTCTGGGTGGTCTGGACCTCATCGCCGGAGGGCTCCCCACGGAGTACGGAGACTGTATGACGGGTCTGCTCGACATGCGGACGAAGCAGCCGATCGGAAACGGCGAGCTAGGATCAAAGGGTGTGTAAAAAGAGAGGCGACGTACCTTTGCGCTGAGATTTAAACCAGCGAGCCCGGGTGACAGCCCGGGGAAAGGAACGTCGCCTCATGAGAGAGGATATCGCGGGACCCCAGGGTGCGTCCAGCAGGCCGATGTGGGAGACGCTCGAGGGGATGGTTCGGGAGAAGGCGCAGGAGTTCATCCAACAGATCATGGAGGAGGAAGTCACGGAGTTGTTAGGCCGGGAGAAGTCAGAGCGCAGGAGTACGGTGGACTCGGCCGAGGGCTACCGCAACGGATACGGCAAGCTGAGGCGGTTGGCGATGAGCTCGGGCACGATCACACTCCGACGCCCTCGGGTTCGGGGCGTCGAGGAGCGGTTCGAGAGTCGGGTGCTGCCGTTGTTCGCGAGGCGGACGAAGGAGCTGGGCGCTCTGCTTCCGGAGCTGTATCTGCACGGACTGGCAGAGGGAGACTTCGAGCTGGCGATGCGGGGACTGCTAGGCGAGGGGGCACCGCTGTCGAAGTCTTCGATTCGGAGACTGCGGGCGGGATGGACGGCGGAGTTCGAGGAATGGAGCCAGCGTCGCCTGGAGGGCCGTGAGGTCGTCTACGTATGGGCGGACGGGATCTACGTGAAGGCAGGGCTCGAGCGGGACAAGGCGGCGCTACTGGTGGTGCTGGGCGTGATGCGAGACGGGACGAAGGAGGCGTTGGCCCTGAGATCGGGCTACCGAGAGTCGGTCGAGTCCTGGTCGGAGGTGTTGCGGGATCTGAAGGCACGCGGCATCGAGGCGCCCCGGCTTTTGATGGCGGACGGCAACGCGGCGATCTGGGGCGCAGTACGGCAGGTATGGCCTGAGGCGGGCGAGCAACGGTGCTGGAACCACAAGATGAGGAACGTGCTGGACCGGCTGCCTCAGCGGGAGCAGAGCGAGGCGAAGGATCTTCTCAGGGCCGTGGTCTACGCACCGAGCCGGGCCGAGGCGGTGAGGGCCCGTGAGGCGTTCGCCAGACGCTACAGGCCGTGGTATCCGAAAGCGGTGGACGTACTCGAGGACGACTGGGAGCGGATGGTGGCCTTCTACGACTTCCCCGAGGATCACTGGAAGCATCTACGCACGACGAACGTGGTCGAGAGCCCGTTCGCTGCGGTACGGCTCAGGACGACGGCGGCGAAGCGGTTCAAGCGAGTGGAGAGCGCTACGGCGCTGATCTGGAAGTTACTCTTGGTGGCCGAGAAGCGGTTCCGAAGGCTCGACGCTCCTCACCTAGAACCCGACGCCCCAGTGCGAGACACGGAAGTCGTGGGGGGCTTCGTGCGTGAGGTCGAAACGGGCAACCCCATCGGCGCGGCCCGGGTTGAGCTGCGCGAGCTGCGTCTCGCTACGCTGACCGGCGCCGACGGTCGCTTCCTCATCCCCTCCGTCCCTCCGGGAGGCTACACCCTCGACGTGAACGCCCTCGGGTTCCGCAGCGAAGGGCTCCGTCGCACTGAAGTCACCCTAGACCGTCCCACGATTCTGGATGTCCGCCTGATGCGAGATCCCCTGGCGCTCGCCGAGATCGTCGTCGCCCCGGGTACGTTCGGGATCGGGGGCGACGAGGCCACGTTGATGCGACAGACGCTCACACAGGAGGAGATGCAGGCCCTTCCTCAACTCGGCGAGGACGTCTTCCGTATGATGGAGCGCATCCCGGGTGTGGCGACCGGCGACATCTCGGCCAAGATGAACGTGCGCGGGGCTTACCCAGACGAATTGTTGATCCAGCTCGACGGCGTCGAGCTCTTCGAGCCGTACCATATGAAGGATCTGGACGCGGTCATGGGGATTGTGGACGTTCAGACGCTGCGCGGTCTGAGCCTCATCGCCGGGGGGCTCCCCGCGGAATACGGAGACCGTATGACTGGTCTGCTCGACATGCGGACGAAACAGCCGATCGGCAACGGCAGGCGCAACTCGATCGGGTTCAGCATCTCCAACGTCACGGCACGGAGTCAGGGGACTTTCAACGACGGTCGGGGGGGCTGGATGGTCTCGGGCAGGCGCGGGTTCCTGGACATCCTTTTGGCGCTAGCCCAGGACGGGAACGACGACAACGAGGATATCTCACCCCGCTACTTCGACGTGATGGGCAAGGTCGAGTTCCTGGCTGGTGCCCGCCATCGGTTCTCGGCGCACATACTTTACGCGGGTGACGACCTCGACCTCAAGGCCGTCAGCGTGCTCAACAACAGTAACTCACAGGGCGAGTTGCTCACGGACTGGCGGAATGCGAACGCCTGGCTGAATTGGGGCTGGCAGCTCGCGCCCTCGCTGGATGCTTCGACGACGCTCTCCTTCGCCTCCCTTTCGCGAAACCGAAGCGGATTCGATTTGGAACCGGGCTCCTCGGAGATCGCGGATGCCATCACAGTGAGCGACAGGGCCGCATTCGATTTCCTGACCGCGAAACAGAACTGGCGCTGGGCCGCCGCCGACAGGGTCGTGCTCAAGTTCGGTGGCCAGCTTCGCTTCTCGAAGGCTCGGTACAACTATCGCAGCGAGATCGGCGAGGAGTTCGACTTAGGAGACGGCACGGTGGGAGTCGACGTCGACTCCGTCCGCGTCTCTCTCCGGCCGGAATCCACCGAGACCGGCGCCTATTTGGCGACCCGGCTCCAGCCCCACGATCGAGTGGTCCTCGAGGTTGGGGGCCGTTACGACTACCGCAGCCACACGTCGGACTCCGACATCTCGCCGAGAGTGCAGGCGGCCCTTGAATTGACCACGAATACGACGCTGCGGGCGAGCTGGGGGGCTTACTACCAATCCCACGGATTGGATGAGCTGTCCGCCGTGGACGGGGACACGCTGTTCTTCCCCTCCGAACGTGCGAACCAGATTGCCGCGGGGATCGAGCATGGCTTCGCGCGTGGGTGGCAGGTGAGGGCCGAGGTGTACCATCGCACCGTCTCCCATCCGCGGCCCCGCTATCTCAACGTCATACGAGAAATCATCCCGTTCCCCGAGGTCGGGAACGG
Source organism: Longimicrobiales bacterium (assembly GCA_965218295.1). Lineage (GTDB taxonomy): Bacteria > Gemmatimonadota > Gemmatimonadetes > Longimicrobiales > Gaopeijiaceae > CBDCKN01. Next base: position 209,122 of record CBDCKN010000009.1, read on the forward strand.
CAGGGTCCGTTTCCTGCCTGAGCGGGGACGTGCCGACGGACTGGAGCTCACCCTAGCGGGACCACTTGGTAACCAATCCGACTGGACGGCGAGCTACGTGCTGGCGCGGGCCGAGGACAGGCTGGACGGTCGGTGGGTTCCGAGGACGCTCGATCAACGCCACACCTTCAACACGCGCTGGCACTACCGGCCGAACAGTGCCTGGGAGTTCTCCGCAGGTTGGCAGTACCACACGGGGTGGCCCAGCACCCCGATGGAGTTTCAGGTCGACACGCTGGGGACTTTCCCCGTCGACGACCCCCCTCCACCCGGGTCGCGATCTTGCAACCCCGACTTTTGCCTCCAACTGCTGGTCAACGAGCGGCCCGGCCCGATCAATGCCGAACGACTGCCGGCCTACCATCGCATGGATCTCCGTGTTACCCGGACGTTCCAGGTGGGCGGGGGCACGTTGAGCGCCTTCCTGGACGTCTTCAACCTCTACAATCGGGAGAACCTGCGATCCTACGACTACAAGGTCGAGCTTCCGTCGGGAAGGGTGATCCCGAACATCGGTGAGACGCTCCTGCCCTCGTTCGGCTTGACCTGGGAGTTCTGACCGGGACCGGCCGGAGGCGTGGGTGCTGTCGGCGGGAGCGGGTCCTGAGTGAGGGACGGGACCCGTCCCCCCTGTCACATTCGGGGCTCCTCATTCGTTTCCATGCACGATGAGAACTCCTAACCAGGACTTAGATACGGAGTACCCAATAAAATCGACAGGTTGTGTCCTTGCGGTGGTGGTTGCAGTGCTGGTGGGGTGCGGTGACAACAACCCGATCGGCTCCGAGTTGGGACCCGTCTTTGACTCGACCGGCCCCGGGATGGATGGCTTGGGTGGGCAACGGGCGCTCTGGGAGGCCCAGGGCCTCGGACTACACGTACGGTGTACGGCGAGTTTGCCTTTGCCCCTTCAGGGAGGAAGTCCGAGTCACCGTGGTGGACGGAGCCGTGGCTGGAGCCACCGACCTCGTGACGGGAGACGTGTTGGAGCCCAACGAGGTGCAATGGTACCTGACGATCGACGGCCTCTTCGATCTCTTGCAGGAGGCGTACGATCGGAACGCTCACGAGGTCCAGGTGGAGTACGATGCGAGCCGTGGCTACCCGACCCGGATCTTCATCGACTATTTGGAGATGGTCCTGGACGAAGAGGTGAGCTTCACGCTGTTGGGTGACGTGCGGGCCTTGGGAGACTGACGCTCATCACCGAGCCCGACCATGAACCTCCGTTTTGAACGAGGGTGTAGATGGGAACCTCCGCGTCGATCCCAACGTCAGAACGGGTGAGTGATGACTGACATGCTATTTTTGCCTTCCCTGCCGTACTGGCTTGCCCTGATCTTCTGGTCTGCCATTGTTGTGGGCCTCGTGGCCTCCGGCCTCGGACTCGTCCGGCAACGCGCATCCCTGCTGATCGGCGGCGCGATCTTGGTGTTACCGGCCTCGCTGTATCTGACCGCGACGCCGCGGTTTCAGTACGTCGGATGGGTGCCCGTGGCGTGCCTGCTCTTGGCCGCATACGCCGTGCGGCGGGACAAGGTGTGGATCGGCGGGCTATTGGTCGCTGCCGGGGTCATATTCTGGAGCGTGGTGGCCTCGATGCTCTTCTTCCCGATCCTGCTCCATGTGCTGGGGGCGGGCGCAACCATCGGGCTCGTGGCCGCACGTCACCTCAGCTGGAAGGTGGCGGTGTACGTCCCAGTCGGGATCGTCGGTGCGTTCGTTGGCGCCTTGCTGAGTTTTGGCGATGCGCCGTTGCTCATGCGGTACCCCTATCTCAACCCGTGGACCTTGTCCGTCCTGGCGGCGGTCCTCCTCGTGACGGCTCTTGGGGTTGCGGACAGGAAGGTATTCGGCCGCTGACGGCTCGCCCTCGTGGCTTGGAGGTCCGTTAACGACGTGCTGATCAGGAGCTTCCAGGGGGGAGGGTCTCGGCTCGCTCAAGCAGGGTGCCGGACTCGGAAAGGGCCTTTGAAATCCTTCTATGGGGCCAGCGAATCTTCAGGGCGGCCGTTTCACTGCCGACCCTGTCCCGTCCCCCCTGTCACATTCGGGGCCCTCATTCGTTTCTAGGCTCGATGAGAGTTCCTAGCCAGACTGAAAGTATGGAATACCCAATGAAATTGAGAGATTTTGTACTTACGGTGTTGGATTTTGTGCTTGCGGTGGTGGCTGTGGTGCTGGCGGGGTGCGGCGACGACCCGACGTTTCCCAGCGAACTCCAGGGCGGAGTACTCGCGACGTTCCAGGTCGAGGCAGAGCAGTTCAAGCTCTGGGTGACCAACGAGAGCACGATCCAGCAGATCCTGGATCTGCAGGCGGGCACCAGCACCGCGTCGATTCCGAACGGGCCAGTCTTGGAAGGTGCTGGACCGGCCGCATACAACAGCCCCTACTCCTGGCACCTCGACGCGGTCGAAACCGAGATGGCCGACGCCACCATCGAGCTCTGCGACGGGCTCCCGAGTTTCGTTGAGGAGAACCTGGATTCGTGGCTGGACGAAGTCGGACAGTACTGCCCCTGGTCGGCACAGTTGCTCAGCGTGGAGGACTACCGCTGACCGAAGCAGGACACCGAACCGAAGGAAACGGGCGACGAAGGTAGTCCCATCCAACCATTCCAACGCCCGAGCGGCCATCCCATCATTCGGGGTGGCCGTTTCACTGCCGACCCTGCCCCGTCCCCCTGTCACATTCGGGGCTCCTCATTCGTTTCCATGGGCGATGAGAACTCCTAGCCGGGACTGAAGTACGGAGTAACCAATGAGATCAGGTTGTGTCTTCGCGGTGGTGGCCGCGGTGGTAGTGGCGTGCGGTGACGGCCCGACCGGCCCTGAGATGGGAACCGTCGAAGTGGAGGTGACTGCGTCAGGGGAAAGCATCGACATAGGCGGACTGGTCGTCAGTCTGGACGATGGCGCCCAGGTCGAGGACCTCGACGCCTCAGGCAGCGTCACCTTGGAGGTGGAGGCCGGCGATCACACCGTGGAGCTGACCGATATCGCGTCGAACTGCACGGTGGATGGCGACAACCCCGTTTCCGTGACGGTGACGGCGGAAGAGACCTCCACCGTGAGCTTCGCGCTTACCTGCGCGCCTATCCCTCCTCCAACCTAGCTCCAAGACGGCGAGCCGGAGGTGGCGGGTCAGCTACCCCGCCCGCCACCTCCGTCCGCCCGGCTGACGGCGCAAAGCTCCACCGCCTCTCCCTTGTCCCAGAGCGGCACGGGCCCCAATCGCTGCACAGCATACTCCGGCGGGAGGGCAAGGCACTCCATGAGCTCCGCCGGCACCACCCCGTACTCCTTTGGGAAGCGCTCGCGGTGGGCGTGGATCTGCTCCTCGATGAGGAAGAACACCCGGATGCAGCTCGCCTCCTCGAGCGTGAAGGAGGTCGGTGAGCACGTGCCGGGCCTTCTTGGACATGCGACGTTCGTACGTATACTCACGATATAAAGATACGTATACATCTCCGATGAGGAACTCGGAAGCACGATGGGAAGTATCCGCCCGGCCTGGCTCGATCCCATCGCCACGTTTCGGTTGGTGTGTCTGGTGCGGGTCCTGCTGAGCTGGTTTACGGGTTGCGGAAGCGGGAGGGACCCTCAGGGAACGCGCAAGCGAAGCCCCAGGCGGACGCGCAACACGGCCGGGTCTTCGATCAATTGAAGGCTCGAGGCGGCTGTCCGGGCGAAGTCCAGCTCGCCCAACTTTAAGACATCCCCTCCGAGGTCGAGGGTCACAGTCGGGGCGACGTCTAGCCGCAGGCCCACTCCACCTCCGAACACTCCCGCCCAAGTCACCCTCTCGACCAGGGTGGAGTTCGTTCGGCTCTGCACATTCGCGGCTACGCCCAACAGAGGGCGCGCGTACAGCGTGACGGCCGAGAGCGACACGTAAACCTCGGGGCCGAGCCCAAAGATCCATATCGTGTTGCCGGCGGTCTCGTTGTCGTTGGTGGTGCTGGCCAATGGAATCAGCATCCCATCCGCTCGAACCGAGAGGTTCCGCGCCACACCGTGTGATGCGGTGAGGTCGACCCCGAAGCCGGAATCGAGGAAGTCGCTCGCGCTTCCGACCATCAGGCTCGCGCTGGCCGAGGCACCCACCGACCAGCCAGGGGCCGACTGTGCGGACGCCGGCGAGCCCGTGAGGGCAGCGGCGACCAGGATGCTCGAGAGCGGCAGGCACGCTCGTTGGCGTTTGGGCACTTTAGCACCTCCGAATCGGGATTCGCAGGCTCACGCTTGATACACGACGACCCCGAGCTCATGCGACATGGCCAGGCTGTCGATTCCCACAGCGGGACGATGAGTGAGCCGGCCTGGTCGTCGGCTATCATCACCGTAGAAACGCGTGAAATCGACTCGAGTACCAATCGGGTGACGCACTACCTCACAGAAACCTCTCCCGCCGCCAGCTCAACCAGTGTCGCGTGCACGATCGTCAGCGTTATCACGACGGCATACGCGAGATGTCAGACGACCGCGGGCGACAGCGTCAGTCTACGCATGGCGAAGGCTAGTTGTGGGAGTCTGCCTAGGTAACGCCTCGGGTGGGGAGTTTGTGACAGCGCGGGCGCTTGGTACTACTCCCCACCTTACACCCAACGGCGCACCGAGGCCTTATACTGCAGATACTCTTCGCCGAACTTTCTCTCTAAGTACTGCTCCTCGCGGAATATCACTCCGTACTGCATGACGATCAGGATCGGAACAAGACCGGCGACGATCCACAAGTTGTCCGCCGCCACTCCTATCCCGACATAGAGCAAGCTCAACGCTACGTACCCGGGATTACGCGACAACCGGTACGGACCTGTCGTCACAAGGTGAGTGGCGGGCGCGAAGTCGCTAAAACTGGTGCTGGCTCTTCGAAACTGAAGAACCGCTGAAGCGACGATCACACCGCTCAGCGCGATGATGGCAAATCCAGCGACGTACTGAACACTGGCCGGCAAAACCGTGACCGGACGAAAGTAATCCATCGCAAGTCCCATAAGCAGAAATGCCAGATAGATGAGTGGTGGAAGAGCTACGACTTCGGGTCTGTCTTCTTCTCTATTCGTCACATCTAGCTCCCGTCCGGGTTACTTCCGCCCGACGCCCTCAGGTCCAAGCTTCCCGAACCGCCTCCCCGTAGAAGCACATAGACCGATACGATCATCACTACGGCCGGAATGATCGGTTCCTCGGGCTGGAGGGGGAACAGAGAGGGATCGTCTGCCAACAAGTGCACGTAGGTCGCCACGATCATGATGTTGAAAACAAGCAGGGTAGCGATCCGCGTGTAAAAGCCGATCAGCAGGGCACCGCCGACGCCGATCTCGACGAGGGGCAAGACCCAGCGATTCAGGTCCTGGAGCGGGATGTTCGCCACCGCCAGCTGTCCCGCGAACGCCGCTCCCAAGGTGGGGACGACGAGCTTCATGACGCCGGTCATCACGAATAGGATTCCCAACCCGATTCGGATCCACCGGGCGACTCGGTCGTCTCGAGTTCTGCGAATGGACCGCCGTGTCATGATCATGAATAGGGTAAGGCAGCGGTGATCAGCTTTGGTCTGACGCGGACGATTCAACCGGCTCGAGCGTGTCCAGTATCCAGGGCATGAGCTCGGACACGGTCGGGTGGACGAGCACTGATCTCCGGTAGTCCATGCAGGGTAGACCGCTGTACATGTAAGCCGCGAACATGTTGACGATCTCGTCACCACCGGGTCCCAGAATCGCGGCACCCAGAATCTGATCCGTGTCGCCGTCGACCAGGAGCTTGGCGAACCCGAGCGTCTCTCCCATCTCCTTGGCCTGGCTGATTCGGGACATCGGCCGCGTGGCTTTCATTACCTTGTGCCCCTTCGCGATGGCCTCCCTTTCGGTCATTCCGACACGACCGAGAGCGGGGTCGATGAAAAGCCCGTACACGGGGATCCGGTCCGACACTCTCCTGGTGCCACCGTGCATCTGGTCGAGGACGATCTCGGCGTCGTTGACCGAGGTATGGGTGAAGGCACCGTGTCCGTTGATATCGCCCAGGGCGAAGACACCCTCCGCGCTGGTCCGGCAAAAGTCGTCGACCTCGACGTATCCCCGTTCGTCGAGCTGGATACCGGCCGCTTCAGCGTTGAGCAGGTCCGAGTTCGGGACCCGCCCAACCGCGACGAGAAAGTGAGAGCCGGTCAGCTGGCGCTCGTCGCCACCCTGTACGATCGTGACCGCTACGTCGGCGCCATCGGGGGCGACTCTCACCGCGCTCGAGTCCATACAGAACTCGATGCCTTCCAGTTCGAGAATGTCCCTGATCGACTCCGCAACATCGGCATCCTCTCGAAATACGAGTTGAGATCCCGACTCGATCACGGTGACCCGCGCGCCGAATCTTCGGAAGATCTGACTGAATTCGAGCCCGATGTAGCTCCCTCCCAGGATGATCAGGTGCTCCGGCACCTCGGTCAGCTCGAGGAGTCGGCCGTTATCCAGCCATGGAACGGTGTCCAGCCCTGGTAGGTCGGGGACGCGCGGGCGTGCTCCGCCGTTGATATAGATCCGATCGGCCGTGATGACCTCGTCGCCCACACGAATCTGCCGCGGACCCTCGAATCGGCCCCAGTCCTCGAACAGGGTCACGCTCTCTGCCGAGGAGATCCACGAAACCATGCCGGTGGTGTCGCGAACGGCGTTCATGCGCGCCCGCACGGCTTCAAAGTCTATCTCGAAGCCGTTCGGATGGATGCCGTACTCCGGTGCCCGCCTCATGATATGAGCCACCTTGGCGGTGGCCACGAGTGCTTTCGTGGGGGTGCAACCCGTGTTCAGGCAGGTGCCGCCTATTCGATCTCCTTCAATGACGGCGATCGAGTCTCCGGTGGGCAGGAGATCGCCCAGCAGGGTGCCCGTTGCCTGGCCGGTCCCGAGTATCAGGTGTTGGAAATGACGCATGACTGGGTCTCCGGGATGGTGGTTGTCACGATATCCAACGGCCGGCAGTGAAGCAAAGGTTGCCTGCGTACTGATTGCAACCCCCGGCCCCTGCGGTGAGGCGGTGATCCCGGTCTCCCCGACGACCGATCAGGCCTCCGGCTCCGCGGGGGGGAGCGGCAACCTACTTGTTTCCTTGATCGTCTCGAGCACGACCGTGGTCCGGGTCGACCGCACCGCCTCGATCACACCGACCTTCTCCCTGAGAAGCCGACCCAGCTCCTCCGTGTCGGAGACTCGTACCTTGAGGAGGTAGCAGTCCTCACCGGCGACGTGGTGCAGCTCCTGCACCTCGGGTAGCTCGGCGAGGCAGAGTGCGGTCTCGTGGCTTCCGACCCGGTCGTCCACCTTCACGAAGACGAAGGCTCCCATGCCCATGCCGACCGCGTTGGGCTCGATCCGGGTCTCGTGGCCCACGATGACGCCGTTCTTCTCCAGCTTTCGCAGGCGCTGGAAGATGGCCGAGTGCACCAACCCGACGCGTCGCCCGATCTCTGCGTTCGAGATCCTGGCGTCCTTCTGAAGGAGGGCGAGGATCTGCATGTCGATGGGGTCCAGCGATGGGGCGGAAGGCTTCCTCATCCCGCACGCTTCTTCCCGTTACCGAGGGCCCCCACCAGGCCGGCGACCAGGCGTTCAGTATGGGAGCCGTCCGGATCCCGCTCCGGGTTGAGCTCGGTCACCACCACCGCGGCACAGGTCGGAGCCGCTGCGAAGACGCTCAGCGCGGTAAACGCCGATTCGGCGTCGAGCCCGTCGGGATGCGGCACGTCGACGGCAGGGAAGTCCATCACGTCGACGTCGAAATGGACGAGGATTGCGTCCGAGTGGCCCGTAAGACCACCGAGCGCGTCCCTAGCGGCCGCGGACGCATCGGCGCGGACGCGGGCCAGCGGGTACTTCGACATGCGAGAGCGCTCCAGCAGCTCGATCTCGGGAGTGTCGATCCAACCGGATCCCACATCGTATCCGAACAGAACGATGTCCTCCTCGGACAGCAGGGGAACGCGAGGCCCGACCCCGGCGAGCTCGTGGGCGCCCCGACCGAGAGCGTGCGCCAGGACCATCCCGTCGGCGACCCCCGAGCGCGTGGTATCGGGCGTGTTGAGGTCCAGGTCGGCGTCGAAGTACATGAGGCTGAGGCGCGGGTGATGACGGAGCAGGCCCGCCATGACCCCGAGGCTCAAGCTGCAGTCGCCTCCCAGTACGAGCGGCGATCGCCCGCTTGCCACGGCCTCGTCGACTACGTCGATAAATATCGTTATCAAGAGGCGATACGTTCGTTCGAGGACCGGAGGTCCGGTCGATCTTCAGCGACGGGGTTGCCCAGGCGCTTGTGGCGAGAGTAGCACTGAACGAAGCTATCTGTTGGCAACCGGAACCTGTTCGCGCGCCTCAACGCACTGGTTGCTCCGGGCGGTACTGGAGAAAGGACGACGACGAGTGATAGCGTTCTTCGAGAGCGATATCGTGCAGTGCGCTACGTTCGTGATCGGCGGACTGCTCATGGGCCTGCTGACCGAGAGGGTCGTGTTGGACCGCCTTCGCAAGTTGGCGACGAAGACGGAGTTCAAGTGGGACGACCTGCTCGCCGACGCGCTTCGCGGCATCCCCACCGTTTGGTTGACGGCCGGAGGCGTCTACCTCGCGCTGGGCGTAGGCGAGCCGGACGATCTGGTCGTCTCGTTGGTCAACACCATCCTGACCGTCGCACTGATCGGCTCCGTGGTCGTGAGCAGCATGAGGGCGGTGGGAGGGGCCGTCGAGCAGATTTCCGCCCGGTCGTCGTTCCGCTCTCCGACACTGATAGTGAACCTCGCGCGGCTGTCGGTCGGCGTGCTCGGCCTCTTCATCATCCTGCAGAACCTCAACGTCGACATCACGCCGCTGGTTACCGCGTTTGGCTTAGGCGGCCTTGCCGTCGCGCTTGCACTCCAGGACACGCTCGGCAACCTGTTCGCCGGCGTGCAGATCATTCTGTCGGGGCAGGTGCGGCCGAACGACTACGTGCGGCTGGCCAGCGGAGAAGAGGGATACATCACCGACGTGAAGGGGCGGAACACAACGGTCCTTACGTTCCCGGACGGCAACCTCGTGGTGGTGCCCAACTCGACGCTCGCGAACTCGATCGTGAAGAACTACAGCAAGCCCCGCCAGGCGCTTTGGGTGAGCACCGAAGTAGGGGTGGCATACGACAGCGACCTGGAACATGTCGAGGCCGTCACCATGGACGTGGCGACGGGCGTGCTTACGGACATGGAGGGCGGTCTGTCGGAGACGCCGATCGTCACGTTCCACACGTTCGGCTCATCCAGCATCGACTTCGAGGTGCGCATGATGGTGAAGGGCTTCATGAGCCGGGGCCGCGTGCGACATGAGTTCATCAAGCGCCTGCATCGGCGGTTCGCCGAGGAGGACATCGAGATCCCCTTCCCGATCCGTACCGTGGTGATGCAGGGCCCGACCGCCACACCGACAACACCCTGACTTCCTGAAATGACCGATTACCTGATCACGCCCCACGGCGGCGAGCTCTTGGACCTCGTCGTCGACCGCGAGCGAGGAGACGAGCTCAGGGCCGCATCGTTGGACTGGCCCTCGTGGGCTCTGACCCCGCGTCAGATCAGCGATCTCGAGCTGCTACTGAACGGTGCTTTCTCGCCTCTGGCCGGGTTCATGACGCCCGGGGACTATGAACCTGTACGCGAGCAGATACGGCTTGCGGACGGGACGCTCTGGCCCATTCCCATCACTCTGGACATCACTGAAGATGCTGCGGAGGCACTGGAGTCTGGTGCGACCCTGGCGCTTCGCGATCCCGAGGGTGTCATGCTCGCGGTCCTCCACGTCGAAGACATCTGGCGACCGGACCTCGCCCGGGAAGCCGATCGTGTATTCGGGACCACCAATCGGGAGCACCCGGGGGTCGCGTACCTCCTGGAGTGGTCGAATCCGGTGTACGTGGGCGGCCGGGTCGAGGGCCTCCAGTTGCCCGTCCACTACGACTTCCGAGAGCTCAGGAGCACTCCCCGTCAGCTCCGCGGGGACTTCGCTCGTCTGGGTTGGCGGAGAATCGTGGCGTTTCAGACCCGAAACCCCATGCACCGCGCCCATCAGGAGCTGACCCTGAGGGCGGCCAAGGAGGTCGAGGCCAACCTACTGATTCACCCGGTGGTGGGCATGACGAAGCCCGGGGACATCGATCACTTCACCCGGGTCCGGTGCTATCAGGCGCTCATGGACACCTATCCCCGCTTCACGGCCAAGCTGTCGCTACTCAATCTTGCCATGCGCATGGGCGGTCCACGGGAGGCGCTGCTGCACGCCATCATCCGAAAGAACCACGGGTGCACGCACTTGATCGTCGGTCGGGATCACGCAGGACCCGGCAGCGACTCGGCGGGGACGCCCTTCAACGGACCCTATGACGCGCAAGAGATGATGCGGGAGCACGAGGAGGAGCTGGGAGTCGCGATGGTCCCGTTCCGACTCATGGTATACGTGGAGGATGAAGATACCTACACGCCTGTGGACGAGGTACCGGAGGGCGTCGAAACCAAGTCAATCTCGGGGACAGAGCTCAGAGATCGCCTCGCGGATGGCCGGGAGATCCCGGATTGGTTCACGTTTCCCGCTGTGGAAAAGGAGCTGCGAAGGAGCTACCCACCCAGACGGAGGCAGGGGTTCACAGTCTTCTTCACGGGCCTGTCGGGCTCGGGGAAATCCACTGTGGCCAACGTGCTTCGGGTCAAGCTCTTGGAGATGGGGGGGCGCTCGGTGACGCTGCTCGACGGGGACATCGTCCGAAAGAACCTGTCGTCCGAGCTGGGCTTCAGCAGAGAGCACCGCGATCTGAACATCACGCGCGTCGGCTTTGTGGCTTCGGAGATCACCAAGGGTGGAGGCATCGCGATCTGCGCCCCCATCGCGCCCTACACCGACGTTCGGAGGCAGAACCGGGAGATGATCTCCTCGGTGGGTGGTTACGTTCTCGTCTATCTCTCCACGCCCCTCGAGACGTGCGAAGCCCGCGACCGGAAAGGACTCTACGCAAAGGCCCGGGCCGGCATCATCAAGGAGTTCACTGGGATCTCCGATCCGTACGAGGAGCCCGATGGCGCCGATGTCGTCATCGACACGACAGACGTCTCTCCCTCGGAGGCGGCTCACCAGATCTTTCTCCATCTGGAGAAGGAAGGGTACATTGGCGCCGCAGGTCCCTGACCCCGTCGGTGGACGCGGCCGCAGCTACTTGCTGATGAAGGATAGGGCCCAAGCGAACGTTCAGCTTACCCGAAAACGGCTTGCGCAGCTCGACCCCATCTCCTCCTCACAAGAAAGTAGGTACTCGTCCACCGAGAGCTCATTCTCGCTGATCAACGTCCGAAACCGGGGGCATGGTCGAGCTGCGGGCCGGTGGTGGTTCACCCGTGAGAAGCGTGAGGTCGACGATGAAGGCTAGAGAAGTGAGGGATCTCGGCATTCCTGCAGGCGAACCAGTTCAGGTCGCGCTAAAGGCAATCGGACGGGCCAGAAAGAGCGGCCTCGACATGGCCACGATTCGCGATCGGATTCGCAACCTGGCGGCCGATCCCGAGACGTTTCGAGATAGCGCGACCTTCGGCGAGTTGGCGGCTGCTGTGCTGGCAAAGATGGAGGCGCGAAGGTCCTACGTTCCCAGAGCCGAGTCGGCGCCCTACCGCCAGTGGGGCCAAGACATCGAGCCTGAGTCGGTGCGACAACTCGAGAACGCGTGCAAGCTTCCAGTGGCCGTGCGAGGGGCGCTCATGCCGGATGCGCACCTGGGGTACGGCCTGCCGATCGGCGGTGTACTGGCCACTCGGAACGCGGTTATCCCCTACGCAGTCGGCGTCGATATCGCCTGCCGGATGAAGATGTCTGTCCTCGATCTCCCGGCGTCGATGCTCGAGGACGATGCGGACCGACTCAAAGGGGCGATCGACAAGGAGACGCGGTTCGGAATCGGGGCAAACTTCCAGCATCGTCGAGAGCACGGCGTCATGGACGACGATTGGAGGGTTACCACGGTTACCAGCAAGGTCAAGGATAAGGCGTGGTCTCAGTTGGGAAGCTCCGGCAGCGGGAATCACTTCGTCGAGTTCGGGACTTTCGATGTCGACAACGACGATCTGGGCCTTGCGCCGGGCCAGTATCTCGCCCTGCTGAGCCACAGCGGGAGCCGTGGCGCGGGCGCGACCGTCGCAGGTCACTACAGCAAGATCGCCATGAGCCAACATTCGGAGCTGCCGGATGAGCTTTCCCATCTGTCGTGGCTGGACCTCGACTCTGAAGAGGGCCAGGAGTACTGGGAGGCGATGGAACTGATGGGCAGATATGCCGCGGCGAATCATGCCTGCATTCACCGGCACATCGCCGAACATCTAGGCGCTCAGGTGATGCTCGACCTTGAGAACCATCACAACTTCGCCTGGAAGGAGGAGCATGACGGCGAGGCAGTGATCGTGCACCGCAAGGGAGCCACGCCGGCTGACAAAGGAGTGCTTGGTATCATCCTGGGCTCGATGGCCAGCGCGACGTATGTCGTGCGCGGCAAGGGGCACCCTGAGTCTTTGAACTCTGCCGCTCACGGAGCCGGACGAGTCATGAGTCGGACACGGGCCAAAAAGATGTTCAAGTGGTCGGATGTCCAGAAGTATCTCGATGAGCGGGGAGTCACCTTGCTTTCGGCCGGGATCGATGAGGCCCCGATGGTCTACAAGGACATCGACGAGGTCATGGCGGCCCAGGCCGACCTTGTGGAGAGTTTAGCGCGGTTCCAGCCGAGTATCGTGAAGATGGCTCCGGCAGGCGAGCGTCCGGAAGATTGAGCTGGATGTTCGGCATGCCAGGCCGGTCCTTTCACGGCCCCCTACCGGAACTGACCGAGGACGAGACCGAGCTGCGAGGCCGGCTCGAGTCCCATGTCCGGGCTCTCGCAGGCGACATCGGAGAGCGCAACGTGCTCACGCCGAACGCTCTGGCTAGGGCAGAGGAGTACATCCGCCGCGCGTTCGATGGATCCGGATACCAGGTCGCCGAGCAGACCTACGACATCCATCTCGAGCCTTCGCTGACCGTCCGCAATATCGAGGTGGAGATCTCCGGGACCGCCTCACCCGGTGATATTGTGATCGTTGGCGCACACTACGACACCGTGCCCGGTTGTGCCGGGGCCAACGACAACACGACCGGAGTGGCCGCCGTCCTTGAATTGCCCCGGCTGCTGTCCGCACGAACCATGGACCGGACGGTCCGGCTCGTGGCCTTCGTGAACGAAGAACCCCCTTTCTCCCACACTGACCTGATGGGGAGTCGCGTGTATGCAAGAAGGTGCAGGGAGCGTGACGAGAACGTTGTAGCGATGCTCTCCCTGGAGACGATCGGGTTCTATGTTGACGAACCGGGAAGCCAGAAATACCCGTTCCCGCTCAGCCTCTTTTATCCGGACACAGGCAACTTCGTCGGGTTCGTCGGGAACCTGGGGTCACGCAGCCTGACGCGCCGAGCCATTCGCGCGTTCCGTGAGTCGACGGAGTTTCCTTCGGAAGGCATAGCCGCCCCGAGGTGGATCCCCGGGATAGGCTGGTCCGACCAGTGGTCCTTTTGGCGGGAGGGGTACCCGGGCGTCATGATCACCGATACCGCGCCCTTCCGGTACCCCTATTACCACACGCGTCAGGACACGCCGGACCGGATCGACTACGACCGACTTGCACGGGTCGTCATGGGCGTCTCCCGCGTCGTGGAGGTCCTCGCCTCCAGCTGAGATCCGGGAACGGAGTGCAAGACGGAGTATCGAACGACCGTCCGCGGCCTGACCCCACTCGAGATCCAGGACTACATCATCCGCTTGCGCACCCTCCAACGAGTATAGGATGTTGACCCAAGTCTGATCCTCCGATGCCGAGGACGTTCGATGTCCAACCCCATCGCCCGCCTGAACGCAGCGCTCTCTGCCCGCTACAGTATCGAGCGGGAACTCGGCGTCGGCGGCATGGCCACCGTCTATCTGGCGGACGACCTGCGCCACGAGCGGAAGGTCGCTCTGAAGGTGCTGAAACCCGAGCTGGCCGCCGTGGTCGGAGCCGAGCGGTTCCTGGCCGAGATCAAGACGACGGCGAACCTCCAGCATCCGCACATTCTGCCGCTCCACGACTCGGGCGAGGCCGATTCGTTCCTTTTTTATGTCATGCCGTACGTCGAGGGCGAGTCGTTGCGGGAGCGACTCGACCGCGAGAAGCAGCTCCCTATCGACGATGCGGTCGGGATCACGACCGCGTTGGCGGGTGCTCTGGATCACGCGCATCGGCACGGCGTGATTCATCGCGACATCAAGCCGGAGAACATCCTGCTCCAGGACGGGCAACCGACGTTGGCGGATTTTGGGATCGCGTTGGCAGTGAGGGCGGCCGGCGGAACGCGGTTGACCGAGACCGGCATGTTCCTCGGCACGCCACATTACATGAGTCCCGAGCAGGCGATGGGAGATCGCGAGCTCGATGCCCGGTCCGATGTGTACTCGCTCGCATGTGTGACCTATGAGATGTTGGTGGGCGAGCCGCCGCACACGGGGCCCACCGCGCAAGCCGTGGTGGCCAAGGTGTTGACCGAGCCGCCGTCGCAGATCGCGCTCGGGCGACCTACGGTGCCGCCCCAAGTGGACGCAGCGGTGCACAGGGCGCTCGAGAAACTTCCGGCGGATCGGTTCGGGACGGCGCGAGAGTTCGCCGAGGCGCTAACGGATGTCCGGATGGCGCTGGCCGCCGCCAGCTTCCCACCTTCCGGCGCCGAGCCGGCGGTCGTCGAATCGAGGAAGAGCATCGATCAAACCTTCGAGCTGACCGCCGAAGTGTGTCGTAAGTTGAATCGCGATATGCTCGACGCGCGGATCATTGGCGACCACCAACATTACCTCGACAACCAGGTCGAATCCGATGTGCTCGTGGTATACCATCACGGGATGGGGCTGGACCAGCGTGAGTTCGTGGCTGTGCTCAACCACTCTCCTTATCGAGGAATTGCCCCGACGCTCTACGGTTTTGAACCACACGCCCGACGGCGACTGCGCGTGTCGCTGCCGGATCACGTGACGCTGCAACGAGAGCTGTTGGCGGATCTGATCCGCCGCGAAGCCCCGGCCACCGTGGTCATGGTGGGATTCTCGAGTGGCGCAGACCTCGGTTTCCAGCTCCTCGCCGAGCCTCTCGACACGCCGCACCAGGTCGACGGCTTTCTCTCACTCGATTGTAATGTCAGTCGCGACACTTGCTTCGCATCCGGGCGCATCGCGTCGGTCTCGGAGGACCGAGAACAGCTACTTCGCGAATTGGTTGCGTTCGGCGACACGGCGTCCACTTTGAGCGAGTGGCTCAACGTGCACGACTACCTGGTGAAAGTGTTTCGCAAGTTCCGCGGCGATGTCGACCCCCTCCGCGTGTTTGCCGCCGACGTGGTGCGGCCGTTTGAAGGAGACGAGACCCCGTTCATCGGTTGGTACCGCACGGCCAGCAAGAGCCTCCGTGCCCTACGGTGCGTCTTCTCCGACACCGACATGTACAATCGGGGTGTGGCGAGGCTCAAGCTGGAGCACGTGGATACGGGGATGCTCGGTGAGCAGTATGATGAGGCGTCACTCGTGACCGAGCCCGACGCCGATCATTTCGAGCTCGTGGAACTCGATCGACTGATGGGGCACGTGGAGGCGGTGGTGGGCGCAGCTCGGGCCGGATAGTACTGGTTCTCATGTCGACCTCCGTCCTCTCATCCACCATCGCACCGCTACGAAAAGGGCTGCCGACTCTCCTGCGATCCATCCCCACCACGGGTAGCTCACCGCCGGCAGTGAGACTCCCTCCCCCAATCCCGTCACCCCGGCCAGCGCAGCGGGCACGATGAACGTCGCGAGCAACACGCAGCCCGCCGCTACCATGAGCGACCACTCCCACGCACGCGGCGAGATGACTCCGTGATCCATCGGCCAGAGCGCCCAGGCCGCCGCCGACATGGAGAGGCCGATCAGGGATGGGGCCCACACCGGCCCGACCCAGACAGTGGGGATGAGGAAGAGCACATCCGGCTCGAAGAGAGACGCCGGCCAGCCCAGCAGAATGCGCAGTCCGGCGTAATACGCGATGTCCCACACGCCGAAGACGAGCGCGAAGCCGGTCAGCGTCTGCCAGCCGGAGCGAGCCGCCGCCCACGCAACGGTGAAGATCATGACGACGGTCGCGGCCTCCCGGCCGATCTCCACGGCCAGGATCCCGGCGTCCATGGGCTTCAGCGGGAAGGAGAATCCCTCGGGGTAGTAGATGGCGCGAAGATAGACGACGACCGCGGCTTCGACATAGCCCATCGCGACGGCGTAGAGTAGCAGCGCTGTCCGAGGGCGGCCGAACATCGGGGAATGCCTCCAGTCGGGATCATGGTCCCGCACCCTCCGAATCGACGGACGGGTCAAGACCGGCCGATCCGGGGCGTTCAGCGCCAAAGTTGCTGTGGTCGCGGGCTACGGCAACCCGCCTTCGGGCGGGCTCGGGGCACGGTAGGCGGACCTGGGGGTGATGGCAAGGCCGCGGCTCACCTCACGCGTACCACCCACCCGCCTCCGCCCGGCATCCCCGCGTACTCGTCGACATGGTCGGCCGCCTCGTCGTCGAGCATGTCGCGCACGAGCCCCGGCAGCACCGCGTCTCCCTCCGAACCGGTGCCCTTGCCGGTGACGACGTGCACCACGCTTCCAGCCGAGATCCGAGCGTGGGTCGTGAGGAAGTCCCGCACGCGCCGGCGAGCCTGTGCTCCCGTATAGCCATGTAAGTCGAGGGTGGCGACGGGCGTCTCGCTCAGGAGCCTCGCGACACCGGTCACTTCAGGGGGTCGGGTGGCGGCCTTCTGCGACCGTCGTTTACGGCGTCTGCTCATCTGCCAATCAGCCCGTTCGCGTTTCCGCTGTCCTACCCCTCGGCGTCAGCCGTCACCGGGCTCGTTGGGGCCCTGTTCACCACCTCCAGGAACGCCTCTCCGTACCGTTCGAGCTTCATCGGCCCAACGCCCGAGACGGCCAGGAGCTCCTCCGGTGTGGACGGACGTGCCTGGGCCATGGCACGAAGGGTCTTGTCGCTGAACACGATGTAGGCTGGCACACCCTGCTGATCCGCAATCGACTTGCGAAGCTCTCGCAGGCACTGAAACAGGGCCTCCCCTTCATGCGAGAGCGGACCGGGCTCCGCGATTCGATCGTAGGACCTCGGTGATCGTTGTCGGGGGCCTGCCACCGCGACGGCCGTCATCCCCTCCGTCGCCAGGTCCTCCGCCTTCACACCCGTGCACCAATCACAAGACGTGGCGCACGCCTCGATCTCCTCGCCGAAGTGGCCGAGGATCTTCTTGTGCCGGCACCCGCCGTTCTCCACCAATCGAAAGAGCGACTTGGTGGCCTCGATTTTCGCCGAGTAGAGATCGGGGTCGTCGATGTCGCTCAGGAACCGCTCGTGCTGTTTCACGTCGGCCCACGAATAGAAGAGGAAGCAGTCGCTATCCAGACCGTCCCGACCCGCGCGTCCCATCTCCTGATACCAGGACTCTACGTCCTTGGGCATATCCCGATGGATGACGAAGCGCACATTCGACTTGTCGATACCCATGCCGAAGGCGATGGTCGCGACGATCACGTCGGCGTCGTCCCTCGCGTAAGCATCCTGGTTCGCCGCCCGATCGACGTCCCCCATTCCCGCGTGATACGGCAACGCCCGCACCCCCTGATCACAGAGGAAGTCGGCCATCTGATCGACCGCCTTCCGCGAGGCGCAATACAGGATGCCGCTCTGCCCCGACCGCGCCTTGATCAGCCCTGAAATCTCGCGGCGCGTAGGTCCGGTGCCCTTCTTCCTGCAGTAGATGTTCAGGTTGGGGCGGAAGAACGAGCCCTTGAAACCGGCGGGCTTGCTCATGTCGAGCTGCCGGATGATGTCGCGGGCCACGGCGTTCGTGGCGGTTGCGGTGAGCGCTAGCACGGGCACGTCCGGCAGCGCCTCTCGGAGCCGCTGCAACCGCCGGTACGACGGCCGGAAATCGTGGCCCCATTGGCTGATACAGTGGGCCTCGTCCACCACGAGCAGCGAGAGCGGCCAGTTTCCGGCCTCCCTGCTCAAGCGGCCGTCGAACCCCTCCGGGGCCAGATAGACGAGCTCGTACTCTCCGGCTCTGAGCGCCTGGAGCCTCCGCTCTCGCTCGCCCGGCTCCAGCGACGAGTTGATCGCAGCAGCCCGAAAGCCCAGGTCACCCAGCGCATCGACCTGGTCCTTCATGAGGGAGATCAGCGGAGACACCACGAGCACCGTGCCGTCCAACATGCGGGCCGGCACCTGAAAGGTCAGGGACTTGCCCGCCCCGGTGGGCATGAGCGCGATGCAGTCGCGGCCCGCGAGCACGGCTTCGATGACCTTTAGCTGGCCGGGGCGGAAGTCCTCGTAACCGAATACGTCGCGAAGAACGCCGAGGGGCGTGGCTGTCGGTTCGGGTGCGATCGGAGGCTCGATGTCCGGGTAACGGGCGCGAGCCCCAAGGTACACGAATGCATGGGGCGAGGAGAGGGGTGGGTGGGTCGCGAGACCCCCATTCCGGTCGCGCGTGTTGTCTGAGCACGAGCCTGGACGAGTGACGTGCGCGTCAGCTGCGCACGGTGCTCGTCGCCGAGCCGGACAGGAAAGTGAACACCGCCTGGGCGACGCCCCACGGATGCAACTCGCCCAGGAACGCCAGGAGGCGGTTCAGCAGTCCGGGGATTACCGTGGCCCGGCCCGCCATCGTCCCGACGTAGGCGGCGTGTGCGATCCGTTCGGGTGACGCCTTGGGGAGCCACCGGTACGCTCGCACGTCTCCGACTCCCGAACGGCCGACGAATTCGGTATCCGTCGCGCCGGGGGCGAGGGCGGTTGCCGAGACGCCCGTCCCCCGCAGCTCCATGGCGAGGCCCCTCGTGAAGGAGAGCACGTAGGCCTTCGACGCCACGTACGTGGTCCAGTTCGGCCCGCCCTGGAAGTAGGCCACCAGCGACGCCACGTTCAGGATCCGGCCCCGGCCACGGGACAGCATGTCCGGGAGGAGCCGTCGGGTCAGACCAGTCAGCCCGAGCACATTGAGTTGCAGCATTCGCTCGAGGCGCTCCGGATCGGCCTCGACGAGGGGAGCATGGTCACCGATCCCCGCGTTGTTCACGAGAACGTCCACCGCGATCCCGGCGTCCTCGAGTCCCCGCACGAGCCGCTCGACCTCCGCGGAATCGGTGAGGTCCGCGGCGCGCGTCTCGACGCGCACACCCGTCTCGCGCTCCAACTGGGAGGCGGCCCGTTCAAGGGCCGCCTCCTCCCGTGCCACCAGGACCAGATCGTGGCCGTTGCGCGCGAACTCCCTCGCCAGCGCCAGGCCGATGCCCCTCGATCCGCCGGTCACCAGGACCGTGCCCGGGTCCGCCACCAGGCTACGCATGGCTCGCCACCCCAAAGGCGTCGATGTTCTCGCGAATGAACTCCGGCAGCGACTGCGGGGGCTGTCCGCCGATCCGCTCCACGACGTCCGTCTCGCCGCTGAAGATCCCATTCTGGTGGTCCACGGCGACGGCCTTGAGGTGCGTCACGGCAAACTCGTTCAGCCCGTCCACCCCCGAAATGACGTCTCCCCAAACGTCCACCGGGAGATCCACGTACTCCACCGTCGTGCCCAACTCCTCGCTGAGCACCGTGGCCATCTCGGCAACCGTCAGGTTCTTCGGTCCGGTGAGGACGTAACGCTCGCCGACGTGCGGCTCGGGGTCTGTCAGGAGTCCGACCACGACTCGGGCGATATCGTTAGCCGCCACGGGGGCGTGGCGCTCGTTGCCGTAGGGCAGGTACAGCTTGCCCTGGGCGGCGATGGTCTGCGCGCCGAGGATGGGGAGCATCTCGGCGAAGAAGGTCGGCCGAATGTGGATCGCACCAACGTCGGCCCAGTCCAGGATCTTCTCGGAGAGCCAGTGATGACGCGCGAGGGGACTGTCCGAATACTCACGTGCGGAGATCTGGGACATGTTCACGAATCCCCGGACCCCGGCATCCTGCGCGGCGGTCGCGGCGATCACGGTCGCCTCGACGAGCCGGCCGCCCTGCGGGGGATAGACGAAATACGTGCGCCCGGCGCCCTCCATGGCGTCCCGCATGGAGCGCAGATCGTGGAAGTCCGCCACGACCACCTCGGCGCCCAGCGACTCCAACTCGTCGGCACGCTCGTCGCGCTTCCTCACGGTCGCCCTTACCGGATACCCGCGGTCCAGCAGCTGACGAACCACGGCGCTTCCGGTCTTGCCCGTCGCTCCGGTAACGAGAATCAGAGACTTCGACATGATGTCCTCCGTTAGTATGATGTATATACAACATTTAGTGTGAAAAAAAGACTTCCTAAACGGCGCTCCGAATCGCGTCGGCCAACTGGTGAATCGCTTCCGTCCCGGCGGCCCCGAGAATCTCGCGGGTGCGACGTTGGGCCTCACGCCACAGGGGCTCCGCCTGTACGAGGATCTTCCGGCCCGACTTCGTGATTCGGAGCTCCTGAGAGCGGGCGGACTCGCCGGGACGGATGGCCAGCCAGCCGTTTCGCTTCATGCGTTCCACGTTGCGGCTCATCGTCGACTTCTCGATGTTGAGCCGCCGGGCCACCTCGCCGGGGGAAACCGAACCGCGGCGCACCACGACGGCGAGAATGTTCAGTTGGCCAGCCGTGACGCCCACGGGCCGAAGAGCGTCGTCGTAGATCCCCGTAACGGTGCGGCCGATGAGACGGCTTCGCATCGCGAGGCACTCCGTGGCCATGTCGGCGACGGCTTCTTCGGCTCGGCGTGTTGCTGTTTCGGTCATTTCGTCCGCCCGCTCTCGGCGTTGGCAGTTGGCGCGTGGATGTGCTCCATTGGCCAGTATCCCTGCCGTTGTAAGATGTATATACAACATAATGAGGCTTCCGTCAAGTTTGCTCCTTGTTGTTTTCGATCGGTCTCGAACTACCAGTGCGGCCGGAGCGACGCTAAGGCAGGGGCCGGCCAGCATCAAAGGTGATTGCTCCATACCTTAGTAGCTGCAGTGGAGTGAAGCGAAGTCGTCCATCCTCGTGGGCCGGGCTCCCCGTGACATGTTGAGAAACCGCGTGACATTGCTCGATACCGCACCGATACCGGACGACGGCGGCGAGCTTGGTCTCTACCAGCACGGCGAGGACTTCTTGATCAAGGTCGTGGGCGGCCAGGACCTGATGAGCACTCGAACCCACGGGTCCGCGGACGCACTGGCCGAGATCGCGTGCACCGAGGTCGCCGGTCGCGAGCGGCCCCGCGTGCTGATCGGCGGCCTGGGCATGGGCTTCACGCTAGCTTCGGCGCTGCGCCACCTCGGGCACGACGCCGAGGTGCTGGTGGCCGAGTTGGTGCCGGCGGTGGTCGAGTGGAACCGAGGCCCCGTCGGGGAGCACGCCGGTCATCCTCTCCGGGATGAACGGGTCACCGTTCACGAGGTCGACGTCGCCATCATGCTGACGGCGGAGGCGCGGTCCTTCGACGCCATCTTGTTGGACGTCGACAACGGCCCGGACGGACTGACCCAAGAGGGCAATGATTGGCTCTACTCGAGGGCCGGGCTGAACGCGTCCTACGAGGCACTTCGGCCAAGGAGCGTGCTCGCGGTGTGGTCGGCCGGTCCGGACCGCGTGTTCAGCAAACGCCTGCGCAAGGCCGGTTTCGAGGTAGACGAGGTCCGGGTTCGGGCGCACGGCGGGAAAGGTGCTCGCCACGTCATCTGGATCGCTCGAACACCGGAGCGATAGAACCGCAACGCCGGCCTCGTGTAGAGCGATACGGTGACCGCTACGATCCGCCGGCGGGGCGGGGTCGGTAGACGGCGCCTCGACGAGCGAGCAGCTACCTAGACTTCCCACCCCTGGGACCCTCGTGCTCCGCGAAAACCGCATCCACCGCTGGGTCTGTCGGGCCCTGTCGGTCTCTCCTAGGTTGCCATCCACGCAGCGGATCCGGCCTGCACGGTGGCCGATTCGGCTGTAGTGAGAGCCCGGACCATGAAGACCGCCTGGGCGATACCGTGAAGTGACCTCAGCCTAAAAGGAACCCGTATGAAATGGTTGCCCGCGCTCGTTGGCCTGCTGGTTTTTTCCGCCTGCACAGACCGGACGACCCCCAACGACGCCGACCAACACGGCGCGGCGTCTGAGCTTCAGAGCCTCCTGGACGAGGGCGTCGCCAAAGGCATTCCCGGCATCTCGGCCGCCGTCGCCACGAGTGACGGTGTGGTCTGGACTGGCGTCGCCGGTTTGGCCGACCTGCAGACCGGCGTGCCTGTGCGCCCCGACATGCTCTTCGGCATCGGAAGCATCACCAAGACCTTCGTTGCGGTTGTGATCCTGCAGCTCGCCGAGGAAGGGCGGCTGGATCTGGGCGCCACGGCCGCGAGTCTGCTGGGGCCGGCGGTGGACCGCATTCCCAACGCAGACAAAGCGACGATCGCGCAGCTTCTGAACCACACGGGCGGCGTGCCGAGTTGGGAAGACGACCCGGCCTGGATCAGTGATGGCCGGGGCGCCACACTCGATGTGAGTCGCATCTGGGGCAAAACCGAAACGCTGCCCTACATCAAAGGACACGAGCCGCTCGCTGCGCCGGGCGCGGCGTATAGCTACGCCAACACGAATTACACGCTGCTCGGTATGATCATCGAGAAGGTGACCGGCGAGGAAGCGGTAGACGAGATCCACCGGCGCATCCTCGACAAACTGGGTCTCAAGGACATCCATCTCGAAGGCTTCGAGCCCGTGCCGCCGGAACAGCTTCCGCACCGCTACCACTGGGCGACGCCAGACTTTCGCAAAGACGCGGGTGTGCACGCGGCCTTCTCAGAAGTGCGCCCAGAACTGATCGACGCCAGCGGCTCAAACTTGTCGGTGGAATGGACGGCGGGCGGAATGGTCGCATCGGCGCGGGATCTGGCGCTCTACGGCGTAGCGCTGCGCGACGGGCGGCTTCTCAAACCGGAGAGCATGGAGTTCGTGACCGAATGGTTTCCGGCGGGCGAAGACTGGCAGATCGGGCACAACCTCTTTCGATCTGAATACCCGGACGGACCAGCCTTGATCGGTCACGACGGAAGCGTGCTCGGGTTTACCGGCTCGCTCTACTGGGTGGAGGGTGCGGATGTGGTGGTGGCCGTGGTGTGCAACGTCGGGACGATGCACGCCGGGGAGGTGCCGGGCTCGGCCTTCTCGGTGGCGAAAGCGAGGGAGTTTGTCGACCTAGCGACGAGCGTGGCGGGCCTTGCGCGCTGACACGTCCCGATCTCAAGGATAGAGAGGTACATCACGTGCCCCCGCTCTGCATGAGACCCAAGGTGTACAGCAGTGCGGCGACCAACGCGGCGGCCGTCCGAACGTGGTTCCACAACGTCCACCGGCCCAGGTAGTGCTCCCACACGTCACGGGCGGCCGGGTCGGTGGCGGTCACGGCGGCCAACTGGTCGTTCAAGGGAACGTTCCCGAGCACGGTGACGAGGAAGGTGCCCACGAGGTAGAAGAGCGCACCGCCCAAGAAGAAGACCGCGGAGGGACGACCCCAACCTGCCAAGGCGAGCCCACCCGCGCCGAGCGACACCACGGCCGTTCCCATGAACACACCCAGAAACGAGGGGTTGAGCACGACGACGTTGATCGACTGCATCGCGCCGATGCCCTCCGCGGAGGGCACGCGCGCCAGGGCCTTCATCACGAAGCTCGAGAACGCGAAAAAGATCCCACCAACCAGGGCGGAGCCGAGCAGGGCCATCGTCCCGACGACCGGTATGAGCTGGTCCATTCCTCAACCTCCGTTCGAAGTCATGACGGTGCGTCCCACACGTCCGTAGCGGCGGTGGTGCTGTTCATGGCGGCCGTCCGAACCTCACACGGTGATGACCATTTTTCCTCTGGCGTGACCTGCCTCCAGATGCCGGATAGCCTCGGGGACCTCGCTCAACGGGAAGGTCCTGTCGATGACCGGCGTGACCTTCCCGGCTTCAACAAGTTCCTTCAAGAACTGCAGATCCTCGTTGCGTGGTGCCGTATAGATGGGCGAGCGGAGCTTCTGGCGCACGAACGGTGACAGCATGAGCGCCCGGAGTTGGCGATCCGCGCCTCCGAACCACTGTCCGCCCCCTTCTCCTCCGATGATCACGAGAGTCCCCTGGGGGGTGAGGGCGCGTCTGAGGTGTGACAACGAACGATTGCCCGCAGTGTCGAGGATGACGTCGTAGTGCTGCCGACCGTCGGCGAAATCCTCCCGGGTGTAATCAATGGCATGGTCAGCGCCGATCGATCGGACCAGGTCCGTCTTCGTTGTGCTGCACACGCCGGTGACTTCCGCTCCGAATGCCTTGGCGATCTGCACCGCGAACGTCCCCACGCCTCCTGCCGCACCGATGATCAACACGTTCTGCCCTGGCCCAACCTTTCCCGCGTCGCGAAGACCCCGGAGGGCGGTGGAAGCGGAGCTGGGGACGGCCGCCACCTGCTCGAAGGTGAGGTTTGCCGGCTTCGGCACAAACTTGTCCTCTTGAGCACACGCGCAATCGGCGAAGGCGCCGTCACAGGCGCCGAACACCTCATCACCCGGCTGGAACTGGTTCACATCCTTCCCGAGCGCCTCAACGTGTCCTGCGACATCCGTGCCCCGAACACGGGTTTTGGGTTTGCGTAGCCCGTAGCCCATGCGCACGAGGTACGGCAGGCCAGTCATGAGATGCCACACGCCGCGATCGACGCCAGCCGCGTGAACACATACAAGCACATCGTCATCCCCGACCACCGGCTTGTCGATGTCCCTGAGTTCCAGGACGTCGGGTGAGCCGTAGGTGTCTTGGACGATTGCCTTCATCTCACTACAGCCCCACGGCACCCAGCATCTCGTCCATACGGGGATCGAGGCGCAGGTTGTCCCAGTTGAAAGTGTGTCGGACGAAGACCACGTAGCCGATGCGGGCCTCGATGGCTCGTTCCAGCCGCTCGACCGCCTCGTCGATACGACCGAGGGCGATGAGGGCGACGATGAAGTCGAAATGGAGGGTGAGTTCCGGGCTGGTCCGCTCCAGCTCCTCGAGCTCGGCGAGGTAGCCCAGCGCCTCCTCCGTCCGGCCCGCCCGTGCGAACAGGGACGCTCCGGAGCCCAGGCCCCCCACACCTCCGGGCGTCAGCGCCCGGTAGCGCAGGAATTCTTCGATGGCCCGGTCGTGTTCTCCCAGGCGGTCGTAGGCCATGGCACGCCCCTCGATGGCGGTGCGGAAGGTGGGGTCGATTTCGAGTGCGCGATCGTAGTGGATCAAGCTCTCCCGGGGCCTTCCCGCGAAGATGTTCGCAGTATCCAAGAGGTCGAGGGCGAGCAACGAGAGCGGGTCGAGCGACGCGGCCAACTGTGCGGTTTCCAGAAACTCGTCGAAGTGCCCCGAGACCATGTAGTAGTAGCCGGCCCAGTGGCGGACTTCCGCGGATCCCGGGTTCAGTTCGATGGCATGCTCCAGGCAGCTCCGGGCCGCCGCCAGGTCCCAGTCGTAGAAGAGCCTTACCATCCCCAGCGACACGTGACCCATGGCGATCTCCGGATTCAGCTCGATGGCGCGCTGGGCGGCCTCCTGCGCCGCGGGGTAGGCCTCTTCGCTGGGGAGTCGGCCTTGGGCCCCGAGGTGGGTGTAGCAGCGAGCGACCCCGGTATGGGCGAGGGCGAAGTCCGGGTCCAGCGCCAGGGCATCGCGGAAATGGCGGAGCGCCTCCTGAGTCGTGTTCGGCGTCATTTGGTTCCAGCAGTGCAGACCCCGGAGGTATAGGCTGTAGGCCTCGGAGCTCTCGGTGGGCTTCCGCACCGTGGTCGGTGTCTGCGCCCCCGCCACGGGGAACAGGACGCGCAGCTCCCGCGCGATGGTGTCGGCGATCTCGTCCTGGACCGCAAAGATGTCCTCGAGCACCCGGTCGTAGCTGTTGCTGAAGAGGTGGTAGCCGTCGGCGGTGTCGACGAGCTGTGCGGTGATGCGCACGCGGTTCCCCGCTTTACGGACGCTGCCCTCGAGCACGGCCCCGACGTTCAGCGCCCGGCCGATCTCACGGACGTCCTCGTGCCTCCCCTTGAAGACGAAGGACGACGTGCGTGCCGTCACCTTCAGGTCCTCGAACTTGACCAGGGCGTTGAGAATCTCCTCGGTGATCCCGTCGGTGAAATATTCGTTCTCGAGGTCCGAGCTCATATTGACGAAGGGGAGGACTGCGATGGACTTCTGGGTCCGGTTGCCGCTGGACGACAGATCGGCGGGCGACGGAACTGCGAGTGCGGACGCGGCCACGGCGTGGATGCTCAGAGGCCTCTGGACGTTCTTGAGCTCGAAGTCCCCCAGGGCTCGCGTGGGAAAGCGGGGATGGTTCTTGAGCTCCTCGTAGACCCCGCCCGAGATGAGCACCGATCCCGCAACCGCAAGCCCCTGCACCCGGGCGGCCACGTTGACACCGTCGCCGTGTACGCCGTCCTGGTCGTGGACGATGTCGCCGATGTGGAGGCCGATCCGGACGGGGATGGGGGGGCCAGCCGGAAGCGACGCTGGATGTCGACGGCGGTGTCCACCGCCTGTACCGCGCTCGGAAACACACTGAGGGTTCCGTCGCCATAGAACTGGACGATCTCACCCTGGTGGGCTTCGATGCCCTCACGTAGCACTGTCCGGTGACGATCCCGCAACGTCGTGGCCCTGGACTCGTCCTCCTGCATGAGGGCCGTGTAGCCCACCATGTCCGTGAACATGATCGCGGAGAGTCGTCGGGTGCGTTCCTCGCTCATGTGCTCAAGATGCTGCGAAGGTCAGCAAACCGCGAGCAGATCCCCCCTACAGCCGCCGCCTGAGTCGTTTACGCACCTAATGACCCGAACTCCGCCCTGATCCTGGCGATGATCTCGGTCGTGGAAATCCCGGGTGTGTAGCCCACCAAGCGGTAAATGCCCATCTCGATCGGAATCTTGTAGCAGAGCTCTTCCATCTCGCTGGAAAAGTCATCTCCGTGCAGGATCAGGTCGATATTGTGCTGTTCGATCCAGGCACGGTCGATCATGAGTGGTGCGTTGGATACTACTTCATCAACGTAGCGACAGCCCTCGACCGAAGCCACGCGCTCCTCCATGGAGAGTATCGGGCGGCCCTTGTAACTCATCACCGTTTCATCGGCGTGAACACCCACTAAGAGGTAGTCACCGTGCTTTCTGGCCTGTCTGAGGAAATTCACGTGACCGTAATGGAACAGGTCGGCCACCATATCGACGTACACGCGTGTGATTTCAGGTCTCCTGGCTTAGGTGTATGCCGTTATTAGTAAGACTGTGCAGGCCGATCACCGAACCGATGTCCAGGTCATCGTCCCACTCGATGACGAGCAGGCCCCGATAACATAGCGGTCGAGCCTCATCCAGCGGCTGGGCCTCCCGAACTGACGTGCCATGAGCGCGTTGAACATGGTGGGCCACCTGACGGTGCGCTGAGCCTCCCATACCCGAGGAGGCGGCCAGATTCCTGGCCGCCAGACCTCGGGCAAGGCGCGGGTTGGCTCCCTAGCTTGAAACGATACCGACCTCTGAGCGCGTCAGGTCTGGCTTCAGATAGAGCACGATCACCTGATCCGATTGCACCGAAAGCACTCTGGTCTTGATCCCGTCAGGATCGAACGCCTTCCCTCCGAACAATCCCAGACCGAGGTCAGACTGCAGAATTGGCAGGACCGGATAGACCTTGAGCTGGACCGTGCCGGTTCCCCGGGCCAAGCCCGCGGGAATCTGCAGGTTCTTGAACTTCGAGCAACCCACTCTGCCCAGCAGGTGAAGGCGGTCGTTGGAATCGACCACGTACACGCTCACCTGGCGGCGGTGGTCGTTCATGACGTGGACCGTCGGGCCTTCCTCTGCGCCAGAGGCTACCACCGGCGGGGCGACCCGGTCGAGTGTATCCGCACGAAGCGTCGTCGTCGCTACCGTAGCTACCAGCAGCGCCAACGCGGGAACTATGCGTGAGATCATCTTCATATTCTTAATCATCAATTTCATCCCTGTCAGAGTATTCCAGCGTCAGGACGCCTCGTCCTGTAGTTGACAGTGAGTGCGCCAAGGGCTCGATCTCTTACACTCCCGATCGCCGCGCATTGAGTGGTGATCAAGTCTGCCGTTCGAGACCGCGACGTCGGCGGCAAAGCCAGGCGTGCCGGTGCCGTCGATGACGGTGCCGCCGCGGATCAGGACGTCGTACGTCTGGGCGTCGA
Organism: Longimicrobiales bacterium; assembly: GCA_965218295.1. GTDB lineage: Bacteria > Gemmatimonadota > Gemmatimonadetes > Longimicrobiales > Gaopeijiaceae > CBDCKN01. Next base: position 237,488 of record CBDCKN010000009.1, read on the forward strand.
CGGGGGGTGCGGCGAGGGTGGCGGCGACGTGTTGTGGCGAACTACTGTTCCGATTCCGCGGAGAGCGCCGAGACCGGCGGGAACCCCGGAGGGCTTCCGGAGCACTATGGAAAGAGGTGTGCGAATCCTGGAACCGACAGTCCGGCGGGTCCTACCGTCGACATCAGGGAGGACGGCTCATGCGAGATCACCAACGACGCGTATACGACTCGGTGCTCGGCCTGCTCTGTGATACTGAGAATCCCACGCCTCTCGTGCGGCTCAATCGCGTGGTTCCGTTCGAGCACGCACAGGTGTACGCAAAGCTCGAGTGGTACAACCCGTTCGGCGCGGTCAAGGATCGCATCGCCGCCAACATGATCGCCGATGCCGAGGAGCGGGGAGTGCTGGACCTGGAGCAGAAGCTGGTCGAGCCCACGTCGGGGAACACCGGGATGGGCTTGGCCATGATGTCTAATGCGAGGGGGTATTCGCTCACCACCCCGCTGTCATCGGCAATCCCACTCGAGAAGCGCACGATGCTTCGGTTCTTCGGTGCGGACGTGATCGAGCTCGAGGACACGCTTTGCCCCGCTCCCGGCGCTCCCGAGGGAGCGATCGCCAGAGCCAACGAGCTGGCCGAGGCTCCCGACTTCCACATGCTCAATCAGTATCAGAACGAAGCCAATCCCGAGGCGCACTACAAGACCACGGGCCCCGAGATCTGGCTCCAGACCGACGGCGCCGTAACGCACTTCGTGGCCGGCCTGGGCACCTGCGGGACGATTACGGGGACGGGACGGTTCCTGAAGGAGAAGAGCCCCGGCATCAAGGTTCACGGCGTGCACCCGGAAGAGGGACACGACATCCCTGGGGTGCGGAGCCTTCGCCAGCTCCAGCAGACCGAGCTCTTCCGGCCCAACGAGTATGACACCCTGGTCGAGGTGACCAACCAGGCGGCCTTCGACCTCTGCCTCCGGCTCAACCGTGAGGAGAGCATCATAGCCGGTCCGAGCTCCGGCATGGCTCTCGCTGGTGCCTTCGAACTGGTACCGGACGAGCCCGGTGTGCTCGCCGTGGTGTTGTTCCCGGACAATGCCTTCAAGTACGCCTCGTCCGTGCCCAAGCACCTCCCACATCTGGGCTCGACCGCGGCCCCCAGTCCACGCGAGCACATGATGGACGCGCTCGTCGAGAACGTGAGGGGCACGCCGGGCCTCACCATCGAGGTCGGGCCCGCCCACGAGCTCATCGAGACCGCGAATGCTCTGGTGGTCGACGTACGTGAGCCCGATGAATACGTGAACGTGCGTATTCCCGGTGGGCTTCTGATGCCACTGCAGGAGATGAGTGAGTACGTCGACATGCTGCCCGAGGATCGCGAGGCCCCCATCCTCGTGGTCTGCTCCGCAGGCGTACGGTCTCTGTCCGGCGCTCTGTTCCTCACTTCCTTGGGCTATCAGGATGTGCGCAGCATCAATGGCGGAACCACGGCGTGGGCGCAGCAGGGCTACGAAGTCGTGAGCGGCTGATGCAAAGGCCCCGTAGGGGGGCGCGCGTCCGCCTCACCGCGCCAGCGGGTCCGGCCGCAGCTGGAACTTCATGACCTTGCTAGGCGTGCCCTTGCCGCCTTCCATGTGGAACGGCGCCCGCGTGCTCACGGTCGCCCACAGGCCCCTCCCCTTCCAGCCCCCCTCCGGATCGTCGATGCGGCCGTCCATCCACTTGGTATAGAAGCCGAGTGGATAGGGCACCCGCAGAACCACCCAAGCTCCGTCTACGAGGGCCAAGAGCCCTTCGGACGCGTTGCCGGTGTTGATCGGCACGTTCTCGCCGAGGCCGAGCGTGTTGAACTGATCGACCCACGTGTAGTAGCTCGCCTCGGCGCTGCCCGGGGTGGTCACGCCCTGGATCTGTGGGAGCGGCTCCTCATAGAAGGTCCAGCCCTCGGGACAGTGCCGGCCCGTGGCCGTCGGTCCGTTGAGCGGTCCCGTGCACTTGCTCCGGTCGAAGCTGGCCATGTGCCCGCTGGCGAGCGCTGCCCACATCACCCCGTTCCGGTCGACGTCTCCGCCGCGCGGCGAAAACCCTTCGATGGGCGCCCCCGAGGCGTCCAGCGGCAGCTCGTATAGTTCGGCCAGCGCCGTCTCCGGCGGGTTCGCCCCCGGATCCAATCGTACGACGGCGCCCGGATACCCCAGCGACGTCGCCCACACGGAACCGTCCGGGGCGGGCGACACAGCGTAGAAGCCGGCCGCGATCCTCTTGTCCTTCGTGGGGTCGACCGGCTGGTTGGGCTCCACGTAGTCGTCCCGCGTCCCGTTGCCGTTGGTATCGAGGACGAGCGCCGTCCAGCCCTGCGAGGCCTCCTCGTCGCCGGTCTCTTCGAACATCCTTGTGTTCAGCCAGCCCACGACCTGCCCGCCGCCGCTCGTCCAGAGCGTGTTGTCCTCGTCCTCGGCGAACATGAGGTGGTGTGTGCTGAAACAGGTGCTGATGTGGGTGAGCTCCTCCGTCTCCGGATCGTACATCGCAAGGTGGCGCCGAGCGCGAGCAGTGGGGAAGAGCTTCGCCGACGCGTGGTCCGACCCCTCCCGGCAGAATTCCGGATTGTCCGGGGGGCGCACAGTGGATGTGAGCCAGACCCGGCCCCTCTCGTCCAACATCGGGTTGTGGACGTTGTTCTTGCTCGTCCAGATGGGCTCGTCGCCCCAGTACGGCGACGGTCGAAGCATGCCCGGACCCGAGGCCGGCTGCGTGCTCGGATCGCGGACGGTCAGACCGACCTGGCTCGCCGTGTGGCTCACCGGATCCAGAACGGGCACGTAATCCGCGCTGGCCTCCAGCGCCCCGTAGATGGGCCCGTTCGCGTTGACCGTGGGATTCCGCCTATCCGTGGAGGCCTCGTCATGGAGGTACGCCTTCGGATCGGCCCAGTCCCACACCGTGACGACCACGTTGCGCTCCACGCCCTGCGGCCGGGGAGGTGCCGGCGGCGCCTCGCCCGCGGCGATACGGTCGGTCCAGTCCGCGAACATCTCCAGCATCGCCTGCCGGCCCATCCGGTCGAAGCCGGCGCTCATGCTCGCTCCGGCCTGGCCCGACTGGATCCGCCGGTCCCATGCGTCCACGGAGGACTCGAAGTCGCCCAGCTCCTCGGGGATATGCCGGGTGCCGATGGTGCCGAGCTGATGGCAGGCGGTGCAGTTCCCCGACTTCACGAGCCTGAGGAGCTGGGCCTGGTTCCGGATGTTCGGCGAGATACCGTTCCCCCCCTCTCCGGTCCCCGGGAACTGGTCCGCCTCGGGCATGTGGAGCAGCGACAGCCAATAGCCCGCCGGATAATACTCCGCCGCCGTCCGGGCGTCCGGTGCCGGCACCGCGGTCAGGTTCCGGACCCTGCCGGGCGAGGTGTGAAGCTTCTCCGAATCCACCAGGCCGTAGCCGCGCACCCACACGTCGTAGCTCGCCTCGGGAAGGTCGGGGATCAAGTAACGACCCCGGTCGTCCGTCACCACGATCCGGGCGAAGCGCGTCGGAAGGTCTGCCGTCTCCGCGATCACCCAGACGCCGGCCTCCGGTCCGCCCGGCCCCGTCACGACGCCTCCGATATCGTCGTCGTCGATGCTCGGTGTGTCGGTGGCAGGCTGACAGGCGGTCATGGCGGCGACCGTCGTCAGGGTGGCGAGCGCCGTCAAGGCGGCGACCGCTCCCTTCGCGAAGCGGCCGCCGGAACGGAAAAGGTGTGCCATCGTCCACGTCCTCATGTCGCTCCTCCTGCTCGGGCCTCGGGCTCGGCCTCCGCCCCGGCGCATGTGCCGAGCGCGACCAGCGCGCACAGGGCCGTCCATCTCAGTCGATCGGGACGCCGCATCACAGCCCCCTCGAGCCGGCATCGTGCGATCCGCGGGAGTCGGCCGCGCGTGCGGCCGGGCGGGTCGATGGGTGGGAGAGTAGGAGGGGGGGAGTGGGGGGACAAGGCGGAGGTTGGTCGCCTCGGGCCGGGATCCCGTTCGCAAAGTCCGCAACCGGATTGCGAAAACATATCCGTTCGGGCATTATATCGTATGAGCGAGATTCGGACGTTACGGAGGACAGTCGGGGTAACCCAGGCCGTGCTGGCGGATGCGGCCGGGACGTCACAGCCGACCATCGCAGCCTACGAAACGGGGCGAAAGAGCCCCACGCTCGGCACCGTCAGACGGCTGGCGGAGTCAGTCGGGCTCGCAATGAGCGTGCAGTTCCATCCTCCGCTGACGAGGGAGGATCGCCGTAGCATCTGGCTCCATCGGTCGATCGCGCTGCGGCTGGAAGAGCGGCCCAGCTGGGTGTTGAAGCGGGCCCAAGAGACTCTGAAGAAGATGCGTCACGCCAACCCCGGAGCCCGACAGTTGCTCGACGAGTGGGGCGTACTTCTGAAGAGGTCGATTCCCGAGTTGATCCCGGTACTCACCGATCCCGGTGCGCGCGCACGAGAACTCCGGCAGGTCACGCCGTTCGCCGGAGTGCTCTCGGCCAAGGAGCGTGCAACCGAGTACCGAGCCTTCGCCGAGGAGGAGAGGAAGAGGAGGCGCAGTGACTCGTGATGGCTTCGAGCACGCGGTCCGAGCCGCCGCCGCGGTCCTTGGCGTCGACGAGGTGCTCGTGATTGGAAGCCAAGCCGTTCATGCATCTCTTGACGAGCCACTCCCTGAGGAGGCTCTTCGTTCGGTCGAGGTAGACGTGGCCGTGCTCGGAGACGAGGATGGCCACCAGGCCGATCTGATCGATGCCTCGATCGGAGAGGCATCCATGTTCCACCAAACGTTCGGATACTACGCCCAGGGGGTGGTGGAACGGACGGCTGTGTTGCCGAAGGGCTGGAAGGACCGACTGGTTCGGTTGGAATCGCCGGGCACGAACGGCGTCGTCGCACTCTGCCTGGAGCTCCACGATCTCTGGATCTCGAAGGCCATCGCAAACCGCCAGAAGGACATTGAGTTCTGCCTCGCGCTGCTCGAAATCGGTGTCGTCGACCCTGTTGAGTTGCGTGCCCGCCTCGGTCTCGTCGTGGACCTACCGGAGGCACTCCGCCGAATCGTAGAGGCCCGCATTCCTGTCGCGGGACCCTCGTCCTCTAAGGACAGCCGGTGACCTCGCGGCGGGCAAGATTGCGGACACCATCCACGTGGACGGGGATCCGCTGAGAGACATCAACGCGCTGAGACGAGCCGTCCTCGTGATGAAGGATGGCGTGATCTACAGGAGGCCCGAGGAATGAAACGCACACTCACCATCGGAATCGCCCTGCTCACCGGAACGCTGCTGTTAGGCTGCGGCCCCGCAGACGAGGGTGGCGGTGACTTCGACCTGGTCATCACGAGTGGCCGGGTCATGGATCCCGAATCGGGTCTCGACGCCGTCCGCACCATCGGAATCCGGGGCGGCAACATCGCTGCGATCGTCGACGGGGAGATCGATGGCGCACAGACGATCGACGCCACCGGGCTGGTCGTCGCGCCGGGCTTCATCGATCTGCACGAACATGCGCAGTACGAGGAGGCCTACGCCCTGATGGTGAGGGACGGAGTCACCTCGGCGCTCGAGCTGGAGGTCGGCACGCCGGACGTGGGCGCGTGGTATGCCGCGCGTGAGGGAGGGCAGATCGTCAACTACGGAGTGAGCATCGGACACATCGGCGTCCGAATGGACCTCCTCGACGATCCCAGTGAGGGCATTCTGCCCGCTGGGATCGGAGGTTCGGGAAGCGTGACGCCCGAACAGCTCGATGAGATGGAGCGCCGGATTCGAGAGGGTTTGGCTCAGGGGGCGGTAGCCGTAGGCTTCGGGGCCCCGTATACACCCGGCGCGACCATGGACGAGATCGAGCGCATGTTCGGCGTGGCGGGTGACATCGGGGCCCCGATCCACATTCACATGCGGAGCGGCGTGCCGGGCTTCGACTCCACGCTCGCCGCGGCCCGCCGGGCCGGGGCCGCGCTCCACGTCGTGCACATCAACTCGACCTCCGGGCGCGACATCGACCGGTTTCTGGAGATGGTCGAGGAGACGCGGGCGGCCGGCCAGGACCTCACGACAGAGACGTACCCGTACGGCGCGGGCATGACCGAGATCCAATCCGCACTCTTCGACGACTGGGAGAGCTGGAGCGACGAGGACTTCGAGCGCCATCAGCTCGTGTCGACCGGACAGCGGGCTACGCGGGAGACGTTCGCGCAGGCGCGCAGGGAAGGCGGCACCGTGATCAACCACAGTCGCACGGAAGACATGACACGGACCGCCGTGTTCAGCCCCCTCACGATGATCGCGAGCGACGGCTTCCTCGTGGACGGCCAGGGCCACCCGCGGACCTCGGGCTCGTACTCGAAGGTGCTCGGGCGCTACGTCCGTGAGGAAGGCGGGCTCACGCTCATTGACGCCCTCAGGAAGATGACGGTCATGCCCGCCCGCCGACTCGAGGCGCGCGTTCCCTCGATGGCGAACAAAGGACGCATCCGTGTCGGCGCCGACGCCGACATCACGATCTTCGATCCGGAGACGGTGATCGACCGCTCGACCTACGAGGACGCTACGATCCCCGCCGCAGGGATTCCCTACGTGATCATCGAGGGGGAGATCGTCGTCGATGACGGAGAGGTCACGGACGCCCGGCCCGGCCGCGCGATTCGGGCACCGATCGGATGAGCGCTCTACCGCAAGGTCACGGTCAAGGTTCGCGAAGGCATTGCAGATGGCTTTTTCGACGACGGCGACCGTGACGGTCGACGGGGACGTCTGGGTGGAAGGAGGGCGGCTCATCGCGGTCGTTGACCGCTAGCGAGTGCGGAGAACGCCGCCCAGGAGTTCTCGTCAGGCCGTCCGCTCTCTTTCCGGGGCAAAGCGAGGCCGCAACCGCAGGCAGTGTCCCTTGAGCTCCGCCAGGTACGCGGGCTCGGACTCGGCTCGTAGCAGAAGGCTCGCGAGGCCCTTGTCGTCGCCCACCGGGAAGTACCCGGGGTAATCATCACCGAGCAGTCCCCGGGATCCGGGGATGTCGGTCGACAGGACCGGCACCCCGGCAACGATCGCTTCCGAGACCACGTTGGCACCGCCCTCGTCGCGCGAGCTGAGTACCATCAGACGGGAGCTCGCGAGCAGCTCACGAGCTCGATCGAACGGTAGCGGCCCGAGCCATCGATAGCGCGGGTTGGTCTCGGTCTCCTTGCGGGCCTGCTCGCCGAGCTCCTGGTCGAGCGCGACACCGGCGTGCCGCACGACGATGCGCGAAGTCGCCGGCAAACACCGGGTCGCGACCGCGGCCATCAGTGGATCCTTGATTGCCCGGAGGTGGGACAGCACCGAGACTTCGAATCGATCCGGCAAGGTCTCCGGGGGCGAGGGCGGGGGCTCAGCCGACTGTAGGATGACATGGACCTTGTCGTGCATCGCCCGCGGCAAGCGCTCGAGCGCGGCCGGCTGCAGGGCCACGACGCGGGTCGCCATCTCGAGGGCGCGAAGCACTTCGTCGCTCTGGTCGAGGTCGCGATACAGATCGGTTCCGGCCAACGCGACCACCAGCGGTGCTCCCTGCCGCACTTCGTGGAATCGCCGGATCGATCCGAAGCTCTTTTGTGCATGCAGGGCAATCAAGACTTCTGCCTCGTCATCCTGCCAGCTCTGAACCAGATTGGTCGGGTGCCCCAACTCTTCCAACAGCCGCTGCCAGCGCATCGAGGTCGTGCGGTTCCCGCCTAGCGACGTCGCTGGAGCCGGGCTGACCAGGGTGACGTTCAACGCTCGATCGCGCAGGTGCGAAAACCCGCGAAGACGTCGCGCCGATTCGGCGTGAAGTAGTTACGCCAGGTCGGGCGCAGCATGCGAGTTCGAGTCATCCAGCAGCCGCCACGCAGGGCCTTGCGACAGCCGAACCACGGCTTCGAGTACTGCTCGTAGGGGTCGACCACGAAGCCTGGGTACGGCAGGAAGTCGCTGGCGGTCCACTCCCAGACGTTGCCTAGCATCTGCCGGCAGCCGGCGGGCGTGTCACCCGCGGCGGCTGATGTGATCGGCCAGAGACCGCCACCGTTGCCATCGAGGTTGGCTCTTTCGGGGCTCGGCTCGGGAGAGTCGCCCCATGGGTACCGGCGCCGGGCACCGGTCAACGCGTCGCCATCGACCTCGGCCGTCGCCGCAACTTCCCACTCAGGCTCGGTCGGCAGGCGCCGTCCCGCCCAGCGGCACCAGGCGTCCGCCTCATACCAGTTGACGTGGACGACTGGGACGTTCACCTCGAGATCCCGCCAGGTGTCGAAGACACGCCTCTGCCACGCATCGCCGAGGAGTCGCCAGTAGACCGGGCACTCGGCGCCGGAAGCCAGCCGCCAGCGCCAGCCGCGATCACTCCACAGCTCGGACCGTCGATAGCCGCCGTCCTCAACGAACTCCAGAAACTGAGCCTGGGTCACCGGCGAGCGGGCGATGCGGAACGCCTCGATGTCGACCGGGTGTGCCCACTTTTCGTTGTCGAACACGAACGGTTCGTCTCTGCTCGCGCCGATGTCGACCCGGCCTCCCGGAATCCTCGCGTCACCGTTCGGCGACGGCTCCGCTGCCGCCTGCGCCGGGCCGAGCCAGCTGGGCGGCGCGTAGCCGAGCGTCTGACGCATGTAGCAAAACGCTTCCTGGTGCATGTCTTCGTGGAACACAGACAAGAGCAGGAAGTAGCGCAGCTCGGGGCTGGGTTCACCCTCGGCGAGTCTCTCGAGAACGGCATCCCGCACTCGCTGCCCATAGCTCACGACCTCCGTTCGTCCCGGCATCTTCAAATGCCAGCGCATCTCATGTCCGACATGGGCCGAGTCGAAGAGGTGATCCGGATCATCGAGCAGGGGCGTTCCACCGAGCGGCGTTTCACCGAGCGCATGACGCAACACCCAGTACTCCTGAAACCATATCCCGTGACCCAACTCCCACAGGAACGGGTTCACTGTGGGCAAATACGGCACCGACATCTGGTCATCGTCGAGATCGTCCACCATCGCAAACGTTCGCGCGCGGGCATCCTCGATCCAACTCTGGAGCTGCTTCGTCGACACGCTCATTCGAACACCAGCCTATTCTGTTCGATGGAAAATCGAATGATAGCGGGTCGTCACTGCGCGCGCCGACGGTGTATTCTTCTGCATCCGGCCAACACATCGAGCACAGGGGGCACAAGTGACGTGGGAAATCGTCTTCGTACTGGTTTTGACGATCTGTGCGGTGGTGCTGTTTGTCACCGAGAAGTTCTCCACCGACGTCGTGGCCATCCTCGTCATGATCGCGCTTCTCGTCTCCGGCGTTCTCACCCCGGCGGAGGGGTTGGCCGGTTTCGCCAACACCGCAACCGTCACGGTCGGCGCGATGTTCGTGCTCAGCGCCGGAGTGTTCCGGAGCGGCGCGGTGAACTTCGTTGCCAGAGCGCTTGGGAGACTGGCCCGGCACAGCTCGGGGCTGATGCTGTTCGTGCTGATGGTGGGTGTCGGCGTGCTGTCATCCTTCCTGAACAATACGGCTGCGGTGGCAATCCTGATCCCTGTCGTCATCGTCGTCGCGCGGCGAGCGGACACGAGCCCCTCGAAACTGCTGATGCCCCTCTCCTACGCCTCCATGTTTGGGAGGCATGTGCACGGTGCTCGGGACGTCGACCAACATCCTGGCGAGCGCGATCGCCGAGGAGGCAGGGCTCGGAGCCTTCGGCATGTTCGAGTTCACCAAGCTGGGCGTGATTTTCTTCGCCGTCGGAGTCGCCTACATGATGACGGTGAGCAGAAAGCTCGTTCCCGACCACCGCGGCAAAGGGGATCTGACGAAGAGCTTCGGTATGGGCGACTACCTGACCGACCTCGTGTTACAGGCGGAATCGAAATCAGTCGGCCAGTCGCTGGCATCGGCGCCGCTCGTCGAAGAGCTCGGCATCGAAGTTCTCCAGATCCTACGCGGCGAAGACATCCTGCGCCCGACTCCTGAGACCATCCTTCGCGAACACGACGTTCTTCGAATCAAGGGGGATCTGCGCACGATCAACGAGCTGAAGGACCGCGCCGGAGTGACCTTCGGAATGAGCATGAAGTGGCGTGACGAGGACCTCGAGTCCACCGACACCAGGCTGGTTGAGGCCGTGGTGGGGCCCAGCTCACCGCTGGCCGGGAAGTCCCTCGCCGAGTCGCATCTACGAGAGAACTACGGAGCCGCGGTGCTCGCCATCCGCCACCACGGAGCGCTGACGCATGGCGAGGTTCAGAACATCAAGCTGATGCCGGGAGACACGCTGCTGATCGACGTACCGAACGATCAGATCGAGCATCTCACCCAGCAGCGCGTGTTCCTGCTGGTGTCCAGGGCGGGGATCCCACGTTTCAACTGGCCCAAGGCTACCAAGGCGCTCGTCATCGTGGTCTCGGTCCTTGTGATCGCGGCAACCGGACTGCTGTCGATTGTGGCTGCTGCAGCCGCGGGCGCCCTGATGATGGTGCTGAGCGGGTGCATCTCGACGGAGGAGGCTTACGGGGCGATCGAGTGGAACGTGCTCTTCCTGCTGGCGGGCATGCTCGCGCTGGGCGCCGCAATGGAAAAAACCGGCGCTTCGACGATGCTGGCGGGAGGGATGATTGACGGGGTCGGTGGATTCGGGCCGATTGCGCTGCTTGCTGCATTTTTCGGCATCACCATGTTGCTGACAGAAGTGATGTCGAACAACGCGACCGTCGCGCTGTTACTCCCCATCGCGATCACCGCCGCGCATGCGATCGACGCGGACCCGCGCGCCTTCATGTTCGCGGTCGTGTTTGCGGCGTCGTCGAGCTTCATGACACCGGTTGGCTATCAGACGAACACGATGATCTATGGGCCCGGCCAATACCGGTTCGTGGATTTCCTTCGTGTGGGCGCACCACTCAACCTCATATTCTGGGTCTTGGGCACGCTCTTGATTCCCTGGTTCTGGCCCCTTTAGGCCGGCGGATCGCCGGTCCCGAACACCGTTTCCAGCAAACCAGCACTTTTCGCAGGAGGGCCTCTGCGCCCTCAGGTCCCCGCACAGGATAGTGCACGAGATCCACGAAGAGCTGCACGTCGGATACCAGGGGGACGCCACTCTGCTTGCGCCTACTGGGCCGCTCTCGGATGTTGACTATGGTCTGATCCCGGAGTGCGTCCGTGTCCGATCCAGTTGTCCGCCTCAATGCCGCCTTGGAAGGCCGCTACGCCAGCTCGCACTCCTTGTCTTGCGACGGCAGAAGCCATGGACTCTGACGACGTTAAGCGGGAGACCGGGCCACAGCGCATAGAAACGCAACCAAGGAGGACCCATGTCACTTCGCATCAACGATACCGCGCCCGATTTCACCGCCGAGACCACACAAGGAACGATCAACTTCCACGATTGGATCAGTGACGGCTGGGCGATTCTCTTCTCGCACCCCAAGGACTTCACCCCCGTATGCACAACGGAGCTAGGTGTTGTCGCGGGATTGCAGAACGACTTCGCTGCCCGTAACTGCAAGGTTATCGGAATCAGCGTCGATGGTGTGAGCGACCACGAGGCGTGGTCAAAGGATATCGAGTCGTCGCAGGGTCACGCGGTGACCTACCCGCTGATCGGCGACCCGAAGCTCGAGGTCGTCCAGGCATACGACATGCTACCGGCCGATGCCGGTCATACGTCGGAGGGCCGCACGCCGGCGGACAACGCCACGGCGCGCTCCGTGTTCGTCATCGGACCCGACAAGAAGATCAAGGCGACGCTCACCTATCCGATGAGCACCGGGCGCAACTTCGCCGAGATCCTACGGCTGCTGGACTCGTGCCAGCTGACCGCCGAGAAGCAGCTCGCCACGCCCGCGAACTGGGAGCAGGGCGACGACGTGATCATTGCTCCTTCGGTCTCCGACGAGGAGGCGAAGGAGAGGTTCCCTGATGGTTGGGAACAGCCGCTGCCGTACATCCGACTCGTTCGCCAACCGCGCGACGACTAGCCGGTTCTGCCGCCCCGCTGCCTACCGCCTGCAGCTGCCCTCGGCGGGCGTCAACGAAGAGAGGTCGTACTTGAGCGGCGTGGCCCCCGGCCCAACCGTGACGCGCCAGTGCAAGCTCTCCCTTAGGTCAACCGGCCAGGCGAGCTGCGGGCGCGTCCCGAGCGGAACGAACTCGAGCACGATCTCCCCGACCGTTTGTGGAATCTGTATGCAATTGCGGCCGCCGATGGCCGTCCCCAGCCTGAAGCCGTTCAGACGGACTGCGATGGGACCGCCCGAGGCATTCTCCACGAGAAGCGTCGGGATCCACGAGTCGGAACGGTTGGCGCGTTCCACACTCGAGATCGGAGCGGAGCCCTCATCCCCCCCTTGGACGCCTTCGAGGCGTGCGGATCCTCCGGCCGTGGAGCACGCGCTCAAGAACAAGATCAGAAACACTGCCAGTGGGACTCTTCCACCTCCACCCATCATCCACCTCCTTGTTGTCCCTGTGCCCACCCAGGGGCGCCCTCATCCCCGGTCCCCTGACCCGGGCAAAAACCAGTTTCAAAATCTGAGCCCGCCATGGCCGGTTGTCCGGGAAGGCCGACGCCCAGTGAAGGAGTGAGACGGCGAGGGGGACAATGACCTTGAACTGCCCTCGTAGCCGCTCCCCACCACCCTCCACGTCCCCGATCCACCGACCACGATTGTATCGGTACATTATCCCCTCTAGTTGTCCCTATTGTCGCGGTATCGATGACGATAAGCGTTGACAAACGGCCTGTCAATACGTACGATTGTCCCTATGACAATCTGGAGACCTCGGATCGAGGACGACGCCGCGCCGCGCTATTCTAGCCATCGCCAACGCCATCGCTCGAGGCACCTTCGTCCGCGGTCGCGAAGTCGAGGAGTACGGCTGGGCGGCGGCCCGGCCGGAGTGCGCTCCACATCTGGATGCCGCCCCCCTCATGACGGAGCTACTGATGGCGTACTACTTGGTTGAAGCAGTGGCTAAGGAAGAGCGACTCCCAGAGCTTGCGGAGCGGCTGGAGCAAGACGAGTTCCTTCCCATGCACCCCTTCGGCGCCTCCGTCACATTCTCGCTGCGTGGCGCCCGCAGGCGCCCCGACGGCGGAGTGGTCTGGGAGGAAGAGGACTATTGTTCTCCACCACTTGCCCAGGAACGCGCGGCAGTACTCGACGAGTACTTTGAAGACCTTCGCGTCACATCCGTCCAACGGCATGAGGGCTGGGCTCAGATCCGTGATCTGCCGCCACTCTTCCCTGAGTTGGCGGAGTAACGCGTAGCGGCCCTCCCCCTCTGGTCCCTGGCGCTGGCTGGCTTGTTCATCTGGGGCGTGGGTTGGTCCTTGACTTGGGGCCTCGTTTGACAGAGTTCTGCTTGCGCTTGCAGCCGCGGGCGGCCAGATCCTATACTGCCCGTTTACGGTCCATTTAAGGTGTGCGGAGGTGACCCCCTGGAGGTGCCCCATGCGGAAAAGATCACCCTCGCGAATCCTGGCGTGCCTTGCCGGTGCAACCGCCCTCGCAGCATGCGGCGAACGAGAATCGGGGGGCGCGGACTTTGACGAACTGGCCCACGCCTCTCTGGCGCAGATCGACGGCAGCCTGACGGTGGACGGGTTGACGGCCGACGTGGAAGTGCTTCGCGATGAGTGGGGCATCGCACACATCTACGCCCAGAACACAGACGATCTCTTCTTCGCACAAGGGTACGTCCAGGCCCAGGACAGGCTTTGGCAGATCGACATGTGGCGGCGGGTCAACGAGGGCCGTCTCGGCGAGATCCTGGGTCCTGAGGCGTTCGAGCACGACAAGCTGGCGCGATTGCTCATGTACCGGGGCCCTTGGGACGAAGAGTGGACGAGCTATCACCCCAACGGAAAGGCCATTTTCGAGGCCTTCGCCAACGGGGTGAACGCATACATCGACCAGATCGGGGACAATCTCCCGGTTGAATACAAGGTCACCGGGCTCAGGCCCTTACGCTGGACTCCGGAGGCTTCGACGGGGCGGGTGGCAACCGCACTTCCGCTCCGTGCCGCCCGGGCCGAACTAGAACTGGCCCGGCAGGTCGCCGAGTTGGGAGCCGATGAGGCGAACCGTAGAGCCCAGCCCGATCCGTGGAACGAGCTTCGTATTCCAGAGGGCCTGGACGTGTCGATTATTCCCGAGGCGGTTGGGGCAGTTCTTGGGGAGTTCCGGCGCGGGTTTCCCAAGCCCCAGCTCCTTCCGGAGTACCAGGGCTTGCCCGGGGCCGTTGCGTCTCTGAACCAGGGGGCCGTGGAGACTTCGCCAGGCAGCAACAACTGGGTGGTAAGCGGCCGCCTGACCGCGAGTGGCCAGGTCCTGCTCTCCAACGATCCGCACCGCCAGGTTACTAATCCGTCACTCCGGTACTTGATCCACCTGAACGCGCCCGGCTACAGCGTGATCGGGGCCACCGAGCCGGCTATTCCCGGGGTGGCCATCGGACATAATGGGAAGGTGGCATGGGGACTCACGATAGTCGGCACCGACCAGGCCGACATTTTTGTCGAGGAGCTGAGCCCCGTTAACCTGAACGAGGCCCGCTGGAACGATGAGTGGTATCCGCTTCGCATCCAGGAAGAGACCATCGCGATCCGGGGGGAAGAGCCCCGCTCCGTCGAGCTCAAGTTCAGCAGACACGGCCCCATCTTCTACGTCGACTCGACCAACCACGTAGCGTATGCGATTCGATTGACGTCGACGGAACCAGGCACGGGAGGCTATCTGGCCGCACTCAGAATCGCGGACGTAGACAATTGTCGTGAGTTCCTGGACGACGCCATGGCGTACTACAAGGCGCCGACCGAAAACATGATCTGCGGCGACGCCGGGGGGAACATCGGCTGGTTGGCCGCCGCCCTGACCCCCCGGCGCAAGGGTGGTTGGTACGGGCGGCTGCCAGTGCCTGGTACTGGCCAATTCGAGTGGGACGGCTTTCGGAGTCACACCGAGCTTCCGCAGGAATACAACCCGGAGCGGGGTTGGATCGCCACGGCCAACCACAACATCCTGCCTCCAGGCTATGAGCCGCCGCTCTTCTTCAAACGTGCCCCGTATTCAAGGTGGGACAGACTGCAGCAGATGTTCGCGGACGTGGCTGACCTGACCCCCGACGATTTCGAGCGGATGCTGCACGACGCCGTGTACCCATACATCGATGAAGATCTGCCGCTGTTCAGCGGCTGGACCAGCGAGGATGCGGACCTGGAGTGGGCCCGGTCCCGGCTCGCCGCCTGGGATGGCGTCTACGACAAGGATGAGGCCGCCCCGGCCCTTCACAACGTCTGGCGGAGGAGCTTGAGTGAGGAGGCTCGCCTGCCGGGAACGGGAGCTGCGGAACGGGGGGCCTTGTCCGAGGCCGCGTTGGCCCGGGCGGTCGAGGAGCTCCGCTCGACCCAGGGCGGGGACCGGGAGCAATGGCGTTGGGGCCGGATGAACAGAAGTGAGTTCCCCCACTCGCTCGTGAGCGCATACGATCTGGCGTCGGTGGAGAGGTCGGGCGGCGGCGGAACGGTGGCCTCAAGGAGCGCCACATTCCGCCATATCGTCGATTTTGCCGACCTGGACAACTCGCGTGGCACCAATGCGCCGGGTCAGTCGGGTCAGCCGGGAAGTCCCTATTACGGGAACCTCCTCTCGTTTTGGGGCAATCAGGAGTTCTTTCCGCTGCTGTACACCAGGGAGGCCGTCGAAGGCCGGGCCGCGCACCGCCAGACGCTCGGACCGGGAGGCCCGTAGTCGGGCAGAGGCCCGATTCCTAGACATTTTTCGGGTATCCTACACGGCGCGGATCTTCATCAGCCAGGACGACTGGGCCAAGGCACGGGACCGGCCTCGCGCTTGACGGGGGGCACCCGTCCGTGGAGTATCACCAAGATGGGCCCTCTCCTTTTCGGCCGCCGGATTCGTGTCCTGGGCCAGGTCGTCGAGGGCTTCGGCAGTGCGCGAATCATTCAAGGAGAATGCCATGAGCGCGAACGGTCTCGACTTCACCATCGGCATCGGGGGGCCGCTGGCCAGGGAATCGCGACGCCGGGTAATATCCTCGCTCGCATCTTCGTGCGGCGCGGTCTGCATCTCTACTCATACAACGCCCATCAGTCGATCATCCGGGGAGGACACAGCCTGTTGATGTTGCGCATCCGCGAAGAGGAGGTGCACAGCCACGGCGACGGCATGGACCTGCTGCTCTGCCTGAACCAGGACACGATGAACCGGCACGTGGGGCTCCTCAGGCCGGGATCCCGTGTGCTCTACAACAGCGACACCATCCAGCCCGGTGAGGTGCCGGACGACATCCTCCCTTGCCCGATGCCCATCGGCGACCTGGCGGGGGACAGCAAGAACAAGCTCATCCAGAACACCATCTCACTCGGCGTCATGATGTCCCTGTTGGGCGTCGAGTTCTCGGTGCTGGAGGAGGCCCTGGAGCTCCTGTTCCGGCGGAAGGGACCCGCCGTGGTCGAAGAGAACGTGACCATGTCCCGGGCCGGCTACGACCACGGGGCCGCCAACTTCCAGCCATATCCCGTGCCGTTACCGAAGGGGAATAAGCCCCTCGGGTTGTGGGCCGGCAACGACGCTCTGGCCATGGGCGCGGCGGCGGCCGGAGTGACTTTCTACGCCGCGTATCCGATGAGCCCCGCGAGCGGAATCCTCCACTGGATGGCGCAGAACGCCCGCGAGCTGGGCATCATGGTGCGTCAGGTCGAGGACGAGATCGGCGTGGCGAACATGACCATCGGCGCCGCCCACGCAGGCTGCCGCGCCATGTGCGCCACCTCCGGCGGCGGCTTCGCGCTGATGACGGAAGCGATCGGGAGCGCGGCGATGATGGAGATCCCCGCGGTCTTCATCAACGTGATGCGCGCCGGACCCTCCACGGGCGTCCCCACGAAGACCGAGCAGGGCGACCTCTGGCAGGTCCTTGGCGCCAGCCAGGGCGACTACGAGCGCTTCATCGTGGCGCCGAAGGACTCCCTGGACGCGTTCAACACGGTCCCCGAGCTCTTCAACCTCGTGGACCACGCCCAATGTCCCGGAATCATCATCTCCGATCTGCTCCTCTCGGAAGGGACATTCAGCGTTGACCCCGACCTAATCGACCTCCACCCCGCGATCGATCGAGGCGCCCTCATCGTCGATCCTTCGCCCGACGGAGACTACCTGCGCTACGCCGACACGGAGAGCGGGATCTCGCCGCGAGTGGCGCCGGGCTACGAGGGATACGTCCACGTCGTAGCCACGGATGAGCACGATGAGGACGGAGTGCTGATCAGTGACGAGTTCACCCATCCGCACAAGCGCCGCAAGATGGTGGAGAAGCGCGCTCGGAAGCTCCAGGGCGTCGGTGCCGACGTACCCCCGCCGACCCTCGAAGGCCCCCCCGACGCCCAAGTGACACTGGTCGGCTGGGGCTCCACCTACGGCGTGATCCGGGAGGCCGTCGACGTGCTCGCCGAGCGCGGGGTGGTCGCCAATCAGCTCGCCATCAAGTGGATCGTTCCGTTCCACGACGAGGTCGTCAGCGGGATCCTGTCCCGATCGAAGCGGGTCCTCGTCGTTGAGAACAGCTACTCGGGTCAGTTCGCGCGTTATTTGCGGAGCGAGACCGGCTTCGCCGCGGCCGGCCACATCCGGAAGTACGACGGAGAGCCGTTCATGCCGCACCACGTCGTCGAAGGAGTCCTCGAGCTGTTGCAGGGCGAGGCTGCCCTTTACGTACCGCATCAGGAGATCATCGTATGAGCACCGTCGAGAGCACGGCCGAGCTGATTGGTGTCGAGCTGCCCCGATCCCCGGCCTCGGCCAAGGAGTTCAAGGGTCAAGTCACGCCCGACTGGTGCCCCGGCTGCGGAGACTTCGGAGTGCTGAACGCGCTCCAGCGAGCGGTCTTCGAGCTGGGGCTCAAGCCGCATGAGATCCTGTGCGTGAGTGGCATCGGCTGCTCGTCCAATTTGCCCGGCTACTTCAACGCCTACGGGATGCACACCCTGCACGGGCGCTCTCTCCCGGTGGCGACGGGAGCCAAACTGGGGAACCACCAGCTCAACGTCATCGTTACCGGCGGCGACGGCGACGGCTACGGCATCGGCGGCAATCACCTGATGCACACCGCGCGCCGCAATATCGACCTCACCTATCTGGTGATGAACAACCAGATCTATGGCCTGACCACGGGCCAGGTCTCGCCCACCAGCCGCTCCGACATGAAGACCAAGAGCACGCCCTTCGGAAACCTCGAGCTTCCCATCAACCCCCTCACGTCCGTGATCATGAACGGCGCGACGTACGTCGCCCGGGGCTACAGCGCCGACGTCAAGCACCTCACGGAGCTCATCAAGAATGCGATCCAGCACCAGGGCTTTTCCTTCATCGACATCTTCAGCCCCTGTGTCACCTACAACCACGACAACGACTTCGCGTTCTTCAAGCCGCGGGTGAAGAAGCTGGAAGACGAAGGGCACGACACCGGCGACTGGAAGGCGGCCTGCGAGAAGGCGATGCTGTGGGGAGACGAGATCTACATCGGGCTGTTCCTCGAGAACGACCGGCCCTCCCTGGACTCGCTCGAACCGGTCATCGCCGACGGGGTTCCCCTCGCACGCCGTCCCCTCGGACTCAGCAGCGAGCAGGCCAGCAAGCTGATCGGCCGAATGATGTAGAGGGAGCGGGTAAGGGAAATACCGCGTGACGGTCTCGGGACGCGACTGACCGAGCTCTTCGAGGGACCGGCCTAGTCGGATTGCCGCCCGTACTCCGCGAGCACGTGCGGGTCGAGACCGATGCCCCAGCCCGGCTGGTCAGCGGGCTCCACGAAGCCGTCTTTCGCTCGCGGTCAGCAGATATTGGTCGCGCAGTACGATCGCCAGTCCTGTGGGAAGGTCATCCACGTTCTGGCGCAAGTCTCGGGATCAACATGAATGGCCCATTCAGCCTGCCGGAGGGAACCACGTGGCATGACCTCCGCACACCGTCCGTCGCTTCGCTCGTGCTCGCGAACCTCATTCCGCTGGCGGGCACGCTGTTCTTCGGGTGGAGTAGCGGAGTCATCCTGGTCTTGTACTGGTTCGAGACCGCCGTCATCGGCTTCTACTCGATACTGAAGCTGCCCTTCGCGCAGCGCTGGTACGCTCTCTTGACCGTCCCGTTCTTCATGGTCCATTTCGGGGCCTTCATCGGCATCACCGGATTCGTCGCGCTGGGCTCCTACCTCTTCATCGATGGCGTCGAGGGGGAAGGGCTGGAGCTTCTGATGCCGATCCGGTTCGAGCTGATAACGTTCATTCCCGCGATCATCGTGAGTCACGGCGTCTCGTTCGTGACCAACTTCATCGGCAAGAAGGAGTACCTACGGGAAAGTGACGAGGAAGTCCTCATGGCCGCGCCTTACATGCGCGTGTTAGCGATGTTTGCGCTCATCTTCTTGGGTGCCCTGGCGGTCGGGCTCACCCGGGCGCCAGTCGCATTGATGGGCGTGTTCGTCGCGCTGAAGATCGTCGTGGATACGATCGCGCATCTTCGGGAGCACGCGATCACGTCGAGCACCTGGCCATCAAGACGATAGTACAGGGCATAGGGGAAGCGCCCCAGAAGGGCTCTTCGATGACCCACCGCGATTTCGGGGAACGCCTCAGGCAGCTCCGAGATGAGTTCGATGACTTGCTCCAGCGCCCGAAGGAAGTCGTCGCCCAATCCGGCTCGTTGCTCATCGTACCATTCCCTGGCCGATGCCACGTCCGAAGCCGCCTCCGTGCGGAAGCGGACCCTCACACCTAGATCGACCTCTTCAACCGGTCCCGCACCTCTCCCAGGGGACATACTTCGGCTCAGGGTCCGCTAGGCGCCTCTCCAATTCTCGGACATGCCACTCTGGAATGGGCACGTCCTCAGGGCTAGCTGCGATGGCGTCCCAGGCCTCGCCCAATAGCTCGATACGCTCCTCAGGCGGGAGGCGGAGTATCTCGGTCAGAAGAGCTTGCTTCGTCATGCCTTTAATCTCACTCCCCAGTCCCGATCCCAGCAATGGCTAGATGGGTCGAGGTGAGGCATAACGGATCTGGGTTTCTGCTGCCGGACCTCGCAGCTTACCCTGTCAACAGCAAACCCTTGTTAGGCTGCTCACGATCGACCGTATCTTCGAGCGTCACGACCTGATCACGAAGAAGCGCCGACGCTCCGGTAAGCCGGGCCATCCCGGTAAGCCACTCACCCCCATGGACGAGCCCAATGCGGTCTGGACGGTCGACTTCAAAGGCCAGTTCAAGATGCTCAACGGCCGCTACTGCTATCCCCTTACCATCCAGGACGGTTTCAGCCGATTCCTGCTCGAGTGCAGAGGGCTGTACTCCACGTCGATCGAGCTCGCCAAGCCCGTATTCATCAAGGTCTTCCGTGAGTTCGGCGTTCCCGCCGTCATCCGCTCCGACAACGGCACGCCCTTCGCTTCCATCGGCCTCGCTCGGCTCACACGCCTCAGCGCTTGGTGGATCCGGCTCGGCATCCGTCCTGAGACCATCGAGCCTGGTAAGCCGCAGCAGAATGGCCGTCACGAACGCATGCACCGAACCCTCAAGCGCGAAGCCACTCGGCCGCCGAAGGCCAACCTCCGTGCCCAGCAGCGTCACTTCAACCACTTCCGCCGCACCTTCAATTCCATCCGGCCGCATGAGGCGCTCGACGATGCGACGCCCGATTCAGTCTACCGATCGGCTCTTAGAGCCTACCCCGATGTCCTTCCGCCTATCGAATACCCCGAGCACTTCGAGGTCCGTAAGGTCTCTACGAACGGAGGCATCCGCTGGCACTCGCGTTGGATCAACATCAGCTCGGCGCTCGGCAACGAGTTCATCGGGCTCGAACCCATCGGTCCCGCTCTGTGGCAAATCTACTTCGGACCCATTACCCTCGGGTGGTTTGACGAAGAACTCTTCGTCATTTTCGACACCCACGGCAACACAGGACGTAACCCAATCTGTTAACCATCAGCTGGCACCATTGTGTCAACCATCAGGTGCGCTGTTCATGCTCACCCACCTACTCGCCGATATCCATGCCCAGAATGAAGGCTATGCCAAACGCGACCAATTGAACCCTCAGTAGCGGGAGATACCAAATCAGCGGAGCGACAGCGTATAAGAACCACTGCTTAACGCCTAGGGCGTGGAGTTTTCTGAACGCATACGCCGAACCAAGCACGACCGCTCCGAGACCCAGTAGATCTACCAATATCCAGGTAGCTGTACTCCCCTCCAGGCCTTTCAACAGGCTAAGGAAGAGCGGATACGGCCAGAAAAATGCTGACATCTGCGCCACGTCAGCCGGCTCGCCGAGTACAGTCCTTAGGGCGGGATGGAGGAAGGGGAGGGAGCAGAATGCGGCATAAAGCGACGCGCTGATTAGAACCAAGGTGCGAATCGACGGTGCGGCTATCATCCGAAGTCCATTGGGCTGTCTAACTAATAACTGTACCGCGAATCCTCTGGAGCTTCTGAATCGGATCCGCTGCGTGAATGGCAACGTAGGCGAGACCGGGAGGGCCGGATAGCCCCGGGGCAGCCCCCGCTTGTGGCTCCTATGCCTTCGGATTTGGGCTGCGCTGGGGACGTGCTGGTTGCGTCGGAAGGCGGTTGGTGGGTGGCAGCCCAGTCCCGGTCCTCGGGTCGATCAAGTGGGCTGCTGAGTCCGGGACCCGTGATTGCGCCAAGTGCCGGGAGTGGAAGGCGGCGCACGGCCAAGCCGGAGCACGCACGACCTGTGTCATACGTATGGTCCGGCTCAAAACCTACGTATGTTGCCTGCCCCTCACGTCATCGCGACCCGTCAAAGGGCTTTTGTTTTTGCCTATCCTTAAGCAGCGAAGACCTCCAAAGAACTTCTGATCGCTTCAGGCGTTCCCTCCATGCACAGTCTGCCGCTCTCCACCGCCTGTTCGACCGAGAGGAACCGCCCGGTGGCGCGTCCGCTCGTTTCCCCGGGCGCTTCACCACCACGGTGTCCCTCGGCGATCCGTCGGGCACCACCGACCCCATGCCACCCACAGTCGTGACGTTCGGCCTCTCGCCTTCATACGGCATCCGCACTGCTCGTGAAGCGCTCGCCCATATCGCGTTCTCTGACATACGCGACCTGTCCAGCCCCGGTCTTGACCATCGTAAGCTCATCCTGAGTCATGGTTCAGGGCTCTCCTTCAGAAGTGGCCTCGGGAACGAACGGCGCCACTGGCCCACTGGTTGTGAGCTTCACATTCGGAGCTTACGATAGCGGACGACCCCCAAGCTGTACACGGGAGTCAGTCGCACCGCGTCGAGGTTCAGCGGATGAGCTTCTCGAGCTCCTTCAGCCGGTAGGAACCGGCCTTTGATGTTAAACATGGCAGTGCTGGAGCAGCCGTAGAGGAGGGCCGTGGTCCTGACTTCGTCTCGTGCTTTCACGAGCGCTGTCAGGCCGGCGAGCCCCTTGCGACGTGACGGTACTCGCAAGAAAGGAAGATACGATGAAGCGCACGATCAAGAGATTCGCGTTGGGCCTGGCGCTGGCGATCGGAGCGGGGTGGGTCGCCTGTGGTGGCCCGTCGGCTGATGCTGCCGACTGCGAGGCGCTCTTCCCGCCAAGACCTTTACCTGGTCATCCTCCGCTGCCGACGGCGGACTTCACGACCATTCAGGATGCGCCGACGCAGGTGACGGAAGCCCGGGTGGTGGATGCCACCGGCGATGTGCCCGCCCATTGCCGTGTGGAGGGCTATGTCTCGCCCAATGTCGAGTTCGTGTTACGAATGCCGAGGAGCTCCGACTGGAACGGCAACTTTCTGGAGGCGAGCCCTGGCGGCTATGGCGGCTCGACGGAGGCGCGGGCCCCCTGGTGCCTTGAGGGATTGCGGAGAGGCTATGCCTGCATCACGCACGATACGGGCCATACCGGCATAAGCTCCAGGGCCTCGTGGGCCTACAACAATCTCCAGGCGGAGTTTGATTACGGCATCCGCGGCCACCATGTCGTCGCCCTGGCGGGCAAGGCCATCATAGAACACTACTACGGCAGGGCGCCAGAGTTCTCCTATCATATCGGCTCCTCCGGTGGCGGCAAGCAGGGGATGGTCGAAGCGCAGCGATTTCCATGGAACTTCGACGGCATTCTCGCCATAGTGCCCTCCAACGTGACGTCCACGGGCGTCATGATCCTTTGGAACGCCCTGGCGACTCATGACGAGGACGGCAATCCGCTTTTCACGCCCGCCGATCTGGACGTGCTTCACGAGGGAGCCCTCGCCGCATGCGATGCGGACGATGGCCTCGAGGATGGGATCATCGGTGGCGATCCCCGGACCTGTGAATTCGATCCTGCCGCACTGACCTGCGAGCCGGGTCAGAGATCGGGCTGTCTGTCGCCGGTCCAGGTGGAGGGGGCCAGGAAAGTCTACGAGGGGCCGGTGACGTCGAAAGGCGAGAAGCTCAGCAAATACTTCCCCTTTTACCCCGCTCTGCCCGGCTCGGAGAAGGGTACCTACTTTTCCATGGATCGCGAGTATAAGACCAATTACTGGCAGTACATGGGTTTCAATCCGGATCCGGGGCCGAGCTGGAAGGCGACCGATTTTGATTTCGACCACGATTACAAGCGCACCGGGATGATGGACGCGATTGTGATGGGCTACAGCAATCCCGATCTGCGTAACTTCAAGGCTGCGGGTGGCAAGCTGATGATCATCCAGGGCTGGGAAGACTCCGGCGCGAACGGGCCGCGAGTCAGCGTCGACTACTATGAGATGGCGGAAAGAATCATAGGCGGGCGGGCCAGCACCCAGGAATTTTATCGCCTCTTCATGATTCCGGGGGGCGCGCATGGCAATAGTGGCGATGGCGCGGCCAGCGGCGACTTTCTCAGTTATCTCGAAGCCTGGGTCGAAGAGGGTCAGGCGCCCGATATGATTATCGGCTACCATACCGAAGATTGGGCCAAAGATACGACTGGGTTGTTGAGAGGGCTGAGGAACCCCGACAGGTACGAATTCACTCGGGCCCATTATCCATATCCGCTGCAAGCGAGATACAAAGGCAGCGGCAATCCTAACGACTACCGGAGCTTCGAGCCTGTCGAACCAAGGCGTCGCTGAGGTCAAAGAAAAGAAAGGAAGATACGATGAAGCGCACGATCAACAGATTCGCGGTGTGCCTAGCGCTGGCGATGGGAGCGGTGTGGGTCGGGGCAGGCAGCCCGAGCGCCGGTGCGATCCTGGCCGCTGAGACAGATCTCAGCGAGGCGGCCCGGCCCGGTGGGCCGTCGGCTGCTGTCGCCGACTGCGAGGCGCTCTTGCCGACAAGCACTTTACCTGGTCGTCCTACGCTGCCGACGCCGGACTTCACGACCATTCAAGATGCGCCGACGCAGGTGACGGAAGCCCGGGTGGTGAATGCCGCCGGCGATGTGCCCGCCCATTGTCGTGTGGAGGGCTATGTCTCACCCAATGTCGAATTCGTGTTACGACTGCCGAGGAGCTCCGACTGGAACGGCAACTTTCTGGAGGCGAGCCTTGGCGGCTATGGCGGCTCGACGGAGGCGCAGGCCCCCTGGTGCGATGAGGCATTGCGGAGAGGCTCTGCCTGTATCTCGCACGATACGGGGCATACGGGCCTAGGATCCAGGGCCTCGTGGGCCTACAACAATCTCCAGGCGGAGTTTGATTACGGCATCCGCGGTCACCATGTCGCCGCCCTGGCGGGCAAGGCCATCACAGAACACTACTACGGCAGGGCGCCAGAGTTCTCCTATCATGTCGGCTGTTCCGGCGGCGGCAAGCAGGGGATGGTCGAAGCGCAGCGATTTCCGTGGAACTTCGACGGCATTCTTGCCCTGGAGCCCTCCACCGTGACGGCCTCGGGCATCCTGCTCCTGTGGAACTCCCTGGCGACTCATGACGAGGACGGCTTTCCACTTTTCACGCCCGCGGATCTGAACGTGCTTCACGCGGGAGCCATCGCCGCATGCGATGCGGACGATGGCCTCGAGGATGGGATCATCGGTGGCGATCCCCGGACCTGTGAATTCGATCCTGCTGAACTGACCTGCGAGCGGGGTCAGAGATCGGGCTGTCTGTCGCCGGTCCAGGTGGAGGCAGCCAGGAAAGTCTACAGCGGGCCGGTGACGTCGGAAGGCGAGAGGCTCAGCAGATACTTCCCCTGGTACCCCGCCACGCCCGGCTCGGAGCTGGGCAACTACTTTTCCATGGATCGCGAGTATAAGACCAGTTACTGGCAGTACATGGGTTTCAATCCGGATCCGGGGCCGAGCTGGCATTCGAGCGATTTTGATTTCGACCACGATTACAAGCGCACCGGGATGATGGACGCGATTGTGAGTGGCTACAGCAATCCCGATCTGCGTAACTTGAAGGCTGCGGGTGGCAAGCTGATGGTCATCCAGGGCTGGGACGACGACGGTCTTCCCGGGCCGCAAGTCAGCGTCGACTACTATGAGATGGCGGAAAAAATCATAGGCGGGCGGGCCAGCACCCAGGAATTTTATCGCCTCTTCATGATTCCGGGGCGGTCGCATTGCCGTGGTGGCGTTGGTGCGTCTAACGGCGACTTTCTCAGCTATCTAGAAGCCTGGGTCGAAGAGGGTCAGGCGCCCGATATGATGATAGGCTATCATGCCGACGGAAAGACTCGGTTTGAAGCGAATTCATCGGTACCCGACAGGTACGAATTCACTCGGCCTCATTATCCATATCCGCTACAGGCGAGATACAAAGGCAGCGGCGATCCTAACGACTACCGGAATTTCGAGCCTGTCGAACCAAGGCGTCGCTGAGGTCGTACGTTCCGCCGTAAAAGCCCCGGGTCCCACGAGATCCGCTACCAGGTTGGCATCTGGGAGCGCGAGTAGACGTGCGCTTGTTCAGCATCAACGGGGTCGATCCCTCGAGGGCGGTGTTAGATCCGGGCGCCAGTGTCGAGTATGACAGCTCACACTCCGAATCGGGCCGCAACCGCCGCTGTGCAACGGACTCGGGCCGCGTCGGTAGGGTGCTTCGTCGCCGCGCTGCTGCTCCCGGTCCCCCCGATGGGGACAGCTGCGCAGGGCATCCCGACGGCGGAGATCACGAGTCGATTCCAGGTCGGCTTCTTCGGAGGGTACCTGTCGCACAGCCTGTTGGGCGAGGTAACCGGAACGCTCACGACCGCCACGGGCGATCTGAGCGTGTCGACGGACGTGGAAGCCGAAGCGACGAACGTGATCGGCGGGCTCATCGGATGGCGCCTCTCCAACGCAGCCGCAGTAAGGGTACGCGCGGCCAGGAGTGGAACGCACATCAGGCTGATCGTTCTGGCTACTCCGATGGGAGGATTCGGCGCGCAGCGGTTCACCTTCGGTGACCTCGGCGACGTCGAGACCTGGCTCGCGGACGCCGAGCTGTTGTGGGAGCCCATCAGCAGCGAGACCAATGCCACCCCGTACGTGGTCGCCGGGGTTGGCGTCTCTCACTGGGACATCACCGGACTGGAGGACCTCGGCTCGCTACCGCCGCTGCTCGAGACTCCCGTCAACCTGAGCCCGGTGAACGTGACGCTCCCCGCAGTGACCCTGGCCGTAGGCGTCTCGTACTCGCCGACTGACGCCTTCACGGTCGCGCTCGAGCTGTCCGATCACATCAGTGGCAACCCACTGGCGGATGATGACTTCAGGCTCGGTACGTCCTTCACCGGCTTCGGAAGGGTGAAGGACCTGGTCCACAGCGTGTCGCTATCTGTAGGGCTCCACGCAGACCTCGGCGGATAGGTCGTTGTCAGGCTCTCACACCAATATTAACCGGCTCCGACCCTTCGCGGCCGCGCGGCCGGCATTCCAGAGTGGCCAAGATACGCCACGAGCTTTCCTGGAACGCTGCCTCGAGGCCATCGACGAGCGTAATGAAGAGATCAAGGCCTTTGCTACGTTGAATGTCGACGCGGCCCGGGGCGCGGCCGATGCCTCGACGCGCCGCTACGGCGAGAACCGGCCTTTATCCCTGATCGATGGTTGTCCGGTCGGCGTGAAGGACATTATGGACACGTTCGACATGCCGACGGAGATGAACTCGGCCGTGCGCAGGGGCCACCGGCCCAAGGGCGACGCCGCTTGCGTTCGTGCGCTGCGCCACGGGGGCGCCATCATTCTCGGTAAGACCGTGACGACCGAGTTCGCCTGCGGCATATCGGGTCCAACGAGCAATCCCTACGACAGGGCGCGGACGCCCGGGGGCTCGTCGAGCGGGTCGGGTGCGGCCGTGGGCTCGGGCATGCTGCCGGTCGCCCTGGGAACGCAAACCGCGGGGTCGGTGATCCGCCCCGCCTCCTATTGCGGGACCTATGGCGTCAAACCCTCCTTCGGCGCGACGAACCTGGGCGGCGTGCATCCGGTTTCCGGCACCCGCGATCACCTGGGCGTCCTCGGCGCGAGCCTCGAGGATACCTGGCGCACGGCCCATCACATGTCCACGGTGGCCGGCAGTGCGGCCGGCTACCGGTGCATGCCCGGCGGCCCGGAATTGCCGGCCGCAAAGAGGCCGCGCCGCCTCGCCCGCCTTCACCTGAGCGGCTGGGCGGAGACCGACGCGAACAGCCGGGCCGCCTTCGACGAGATGGTCTCGCGCCTTCGCGATGAAGGCGTCGACGTCCCGGGGCCTGAGGACGACCCGGACCTCGCGGCGCTCGACGCGGCGGCCGTCGAAGTCGAGGCGCCGGGCCATGACATCATGTGCTACGAGATGCGCTGGCCCTACCTCGCCTACAAGGACGCGGGGCACGGGCTGAGCCAAACCATTCTCGACTATCTCGACCACGGCGAGGAGGTGACGCCCGGCATGTATGAGCGCGCGTTGGGGCGGCGGCGACAGGCGCGGGACCGCGTGATGGCCTCTGGCGACTCCGTGGACGCATGCATCACGCTGTCTTCCTCCGGACCGGCTCCGCTGGACCGCGCCTACACCGGCAGCCGCGCCTTTCAGACCGCGTGGACCGTGATCGGATTTCCTACGCTCGGCTTGCCGCTTCTCGTCGTCGACGGACTGCCGCTCGGGGTCCAGGTCATGGGTTTCGAGGGACGCGACCATGAGCTCGTCGCGATCGCGCGCTGGATCGACGACCTGTTTTCGAGCGCGGACCGCTAGGGCGCGTGCTCAGCGGCCTCCGAAAACAGGCTTGCGTTTTTCCATGAAGGCCCGGCGGCCCTCGATGTAGTCCTCGCTGTCGAAGCACGCCTTCGCGACCTGCCGGCACATCTCGCGGTCGCGGTCCTCGGGGTCCTTCATGATTTCGCCGATGATACGTTTCATCGCGGTGACCGTGAGAGGGGCGTTGGCGGCGATCGTTTCCGCCATCTCCGTCACGACGCGCTCGAGGTCCTCCTCCGGCACGACCTTGTTGGCGAGCCCCATGGCGGCGGCGTGCGGGGCATCGAAGTGGCCCCCCGTGAAGACGATTTCCTTGGCGAAGGCGGGCCCGACGACCTGCACGAGCCTGCGCAACCCCTCATAGGAGTAGCCGAGCCCGAGGCGCGCCGCCGGCAGGCCGAACTGCGATTTTTCACTGCATATGCGCAAATCGCACGAGACGGCGAGGCCTAAGCCACCGCCGAGGCAATAGCCGTCGATCATCGCGATCGTGGGCTTGTGCGCGTGCTCGAGCCGGCGGAAGACCTCCGCCGTCACCGAGTTGTAGTGCTCGACTCCCTCTTTGGTCGCGCGTTCGCTTTCGAACTTCGAGATATCCGCCCCCGAGACGAAGGCTTTGCCGCCGCTGCCCGCGATCACAATGACGCGAATGCCATCGTCGTCGGCGAAGTCGGCGAGGATCGCTTCCGCGGCCTCCCACATTTCCAGCGAGACCGCGTTGTGTCGCTCCGGATTGTTGAAGGTCATCCGACCGGTGGCACCGGTTGTGTGTTTCAGCATCTTGTCGGTGGTCATGGTTTTTTCCCGTGGCCCTCTGCAAAAGTATCGTCCCGCTCGGGCGGGATGAGCCGTCTCGCCTCTCAGATGACGCCCTCGCCCCGGAAGGCCTCGATTTGCCCAGGGGTGTAGCCGTACTCGGAGAGAATTTCGGCGCTATGTTCCCCGCGCTCGGGCGAGGGCTTCTTGATCGCACTTGGCGTGCGGCTCAGCCTGACCGGTTGCCTCACGAGGTCGAGGTCGCCCAGTTTCGGCGAACGGACGGTCTCTGCCATGCCGAGGTGCCGGGTTTGCGGATCCGCGAACACCTCGTCGATGGCGTAGATGGGCCCGCACGGCACGCCCGCCTCGTTGAGCCGCTCGATCAGGCCTTCGGTATCCATGTCTTCGAGCCGCCGGCCGATCTCTTGATTGAGAGCGGGGCGGTTCCTGAAACGGTCCGCACCCGTGGCGTAATCGGGATTGTCGATCAGGGAGTCCGCCCCGATCGCCCGGCAGAAGCGTTCCCAAAGTTTCTGGCTGGCCGCGCCCACGTTAACGAAGCCGTCGCGCGTCTTGAAGACGCCGGTCGGCGTCCCATAGGGATGGTTGTTCCCGGCCTGCCCGGGAACCTCGTGCCCGATCAGCCAACGGGCCGCCTGAAAATCGAGCATGAAGATTTGCGCCTCGAGGAGTGACGTGTGGAGCCATTGGCCCTGTCCCGATTTCTCGCGCTCGAGTACGGCGACCAGGATGGCCTGGGCGCACAGGAGTCCGGCGCAAAGATCCGCGATGGGAATGCCGACGCGCACCGGCCCCTGTCCCGGCAATCCGGTAATGGACATGAGCCCGCCCATTCCCTGAGCGATTTGATCGACGCCCGGGCGGTCCCGGTAGGGGCCATCCTGCCCGAAGCCCGAGATGCTGGCATAGATCAGCCGCGGGTTGACGCGCTTCAGCGGCTCATAGCCGATCCCGAGGCGGTCCTTCACCGCCGGGCGATAATTCTCGACCAGGATGTCCGCATTGGCGGCCAGCTCCTTGAGCACGTCGACGCCCCGAGGCGATTTGAGGTTGATCGTCAGGCTTCGTTTGTTGCGGTGCAGGTTCTGAAAGTCGGGGTTGTGGCGGGCATCCCCCAGCGGATCGCCCGCTTCCAGGGCCGCCGGGGTCTCGATCTTGATAACATTGGCGCCCCAATCGGCGAGCTGGCGGGCAGCGGTCGGCCCGGCACGGGCCCGCGAAAGATCGAGGACGGTCAAGCCGCTGAGAGCTTCAGATGCCGAATCATGAGCCATGATGGATCCCGGTTGGTAAGTCAGGTGACACACGCGCCGAAAGATTCTCGCTCTAACCACGACGCCGAGTGCAATCTGGGTGAACTGAAGTATATCCCGGCGCACCCCGGAACGGGGGAGCACCCCCTGGACCCGCGCAGCCGTGATGTTCAACAGGGCCTGACGGACCTGGGAATCGATCGACGCTTTCGAGCGGGGTTCCGTCCTACGGTACAGACCCGCATCTTCTGTCGATGAACCGACCGGCCCCCCTCATTGTCCTCAAGTTCGGCGGCACCAGCGTGTCGTCGCCCCAGCACTGGCGCACCATCGCGCGGGTCGTGACGAAGCACCTGTCGGCCGGAGACCGGGTCGTTCTGGTGCACTCCGCCATCCGGGGAGTCACCGACCTCCTGCACGGACTGGCGGTCGATGCCCGGGCGGGAAACGTGGTTGCCGTCGAGGCCGGTGTCGACCGCCTGAGGGCGCTGCACCTGGAGCTGGCGGCGGGTCTGACCTTGCGTGAAGTGCCGGGGCTCGAAGGCGAGTTCGACTTTCTCCGCGATCAGCTGCGGACGGAGCGGGCCGAAGCCGCACCTCCCGACCCACATCTGGCCGAGGTCCTGGCCACCGGGGAGCGGCTGGTATCGTGGGTTGGAGCGGCCGCCCTGGCCGCCGCCGGTATCGACACCACCTTGGTCGACGCCCGGGATCTCCTGACCGCGAAGACGAGCGTCTCGGAAACGGCCCAATCTTGGCTGTCGGCGGAATGCGACGCGGCGGTCGATCCCGATGTGCAGGAGCGAGTTGCGGCGGTGGACGGCGTTCTGCTGACCCAGGGATTCACGGCGCGTACGCCGGGAGGCGAGACTGTCGTTCTGGGGCGCGGGGGCTCCGACACGGCTGCGGCCTATCTGGCCGGCAAGCTCGACGCGGATCGCCTGGAGGTCTGGTCGGACGTGCCCGGCATGTTCACCGCCGATCCGCGACTGGTTCCGGCGGCACGTCTGCTGAGGTTGCTCGACTATCGGGAGGCTCAGGAAATCGCCACGACCGGGAGCACCGTTCTGCATCCGCGCTGCATTCCGGCGCTTCGAGACCGGCGCATCCCGATCCACCTGCGGAGCATCATTCACCCGGACATCGACGGCACCATCATCCAAGCGTTGGAAGGTACCGGACCGGCGCAGGTGAAAGCCTTGTCGCGAAAGCTCGGGGTCGTCCTGATCTCGATGGAGACGGTCGGCATGTGGCATGAGGTCGGCTTTCTGGCGCGGGCGTTCGGCATTCTGGCGGACGCTGGCCTCTCCATCGACCTGGTGTCGACCTCCGAGACCAACCTCACGGTTTCTCTGGATGCCAACGCCAATCTCCTGGATCAGGGCCAGCTGGACCGCGTGGTGGAGCGGTTGGGCGCGGTCTCGATGGTTACTGTAATCAGCCCGTGCGCGTCCGTCAGCCTGGTGGGAGGTCGGATCCGTCGGCTCCTGCACCGACTGGGGCCCGTTCTGGAGGTCTTCGAGGGATACGAGATCTTTCTGGTCACCCAGGCGGCCTCAGACCTGAACCTGACCGTCGTGGTAGATGAGCCACAGGCCGAGGGGCTGGTTCGGCAGCTGCACGCCCTGCTGGTCCCGGAGAACGCCGATCCGACTGTTTTCGGGCCCCGCTGGACCGAGATCGCGCTTGGCGAGGCGGAGTGATGCGGGACCTGAAGGTGCACCACCTTGTTGATGGGTAGAGACTTCTCACCCTGCCCACCAGCGACACGCACGAGTTCGATCCGTTCGAGTGAGGCGCAGTGAGCCCGGGCGTGGACCCCTCACCTCCTGACCCTCTGTCAGGACCTCTCAAGGGTGACCCCCTGAACCCCATTCGGCCAGCAGAATAGCCGAATGACGGCAAGAAACCGTGTAAATCACTGGTAGGGCGCACGATCTGCCGTTCTTGCCTTCAGGGATGCCGGAATCTGCCGGGTTAAACAGGCCCAATAACGGCCCCAACGGACACACGAACGGACACATGAAGACCCCCTGAACAGGAGTCAGGATGCAAACGGGAGTCCGTGCGTATCAGACGCCGTCTGTTGTGAACGAGTGTGAGGTCGAGATCGTATACGTCGTCCCGTCCGTCGTGAGCACGATGTCTCCCTGGAAGATCGACTGCCGGTTGCGCACATTCTCGGTCGTCTCTTCCTCGGTCGTGCCGTACTCGGTCTGGTAGATCCGGCTGACACCGGCTGCCACCAATCTGTTCAGCGCGTTGCCGTTGGGATGCCCGTGTGTGTTTCCGTTGCCCAGTGAGATGATCGCGACCTCGGGCCGTATCAGCTCCAAGAACTCATCATCGGAGGCGTTGTCGGCTCCGTGATGACCCACGTGGAGCACGTCGATGGCGATGCCCTGCGCCACGAGATACTGACCCTACGTACTCGGGTTCCGCCTGCGCGACCAAGGATCAGCGTTGCGTCGCCCTGTGAGATGTTGAGGTGGATGATCTCAAGCTCTTGGGCATCGAGCGATGACATGAGGCCCAGCAGGACAACAACAAGGAGCGCGGATAGGCGCATGGTTGGCCTCCTACTCGGAATGGCCAGGGGGGCACGAGGAGCATACTTGGCGGCTCCAACTGGAGGCAAGCTCAGTCCGCGGTTGCTGCTGTCTCGGTGAGCATCAACCTCGCGCGCTTCGCTTGCGGTCCGCATCTTGGTCGCGCATTTGTGTGGCCGAATCGCCGGACGACTCTCTAGCTCTTGAGCCAACAATGAAGCGCAACGCTTACAATCGGCAGGGACGGGCGTGCGGGAGCAATGCAGGGATTGGGAACACGGAACCCGCCGATGTCTGAATCAATCAGGGATCGCATCGCCGAAATATACGCGGCCGAGTCGCGTCGGGTCATGGCGACTCTCATTCGCCTGTTGGGTGATATCGACCAGGCCGAAGAAGCCCTCCAAGAAGCATTCGGAGCTGCTTTGACCGTATGGCCCCGGGACGGCATTCCACGGAACCCACGGGCGTGGCTCGTGTCTACCGGTAAATTCAAGGGGATCGACGCGATCCGCCGGCAAGGACGGGGGACCGAGCTAATACTCCAAAAGGCCGAGGAAGACCACCCGAACTACGCTATACCCGGGGAATGGGATGGGGACGTCGTCAAAGACGACCAACTCCGGCTCATATGTACAGAGATGGTAATGACCTGACAGTTGGCCCTCGCCGGAGCTGTGTCTAGGCTGCCTTCGTCTTAGCCTCCTCCTTCCTGGCCTTTGCGGCCTTCCTGGCGTCGGTGAGACCGGCCTTGAAGACCTGATAGGGCGTGCGGCCCTCCATGGCTCGACCGCGGTGCGGCCGCTTCCGGTTGTAGGTCTCCAGATACGCCTCGAGGTCCTGCTGCATCTCCTCGACGGTCTCGTACCAGGTGGTGCGGCCCTTCACCCTCAAGTGCTCGTCGAGGAGCGTGCGGTGGAAGCGCTCGATGAAGCCGTTGGACTGGGGCCTGCCCACCTTCGTCGTGCGGTGCTCGATGTCCTCGAGCTGAAGGAACAGCTCATATGGGTGACGGTCCGGACGGCCGCAGAACTCGCGGCCGTTGTCGCTGAGCACGGTCTTCACCCGGACCCGGTGCTCATCGAAGAACGGCAACACGTCGTTATTCATCACCTGCACCGCCGTGAGCGGGAGCTTGCTCGTGTAGAGCCGGCCCCAGGCGTAGCGGCTGAAGCAATCGAGCACGGTCTGCAGGTACACCTTGCCGACCCCCTTCAGCGTTCCGACGAAGAACGTGTCCACGGCGACGAGGTCGCCCGGGTAATGGACTTCGATGTGGCGCTCCCGGAACTCGGGACTGAAGCGCTCCAGCAGCTCGATCTGCTCGTCGGTCAGCTTCAGCTTCCGTTCCCTGGCCGTCTCTTCGAGCCTGAGCAGCCGTTCGTGCTTCGTGGTGAGGCCATGCCGGCTCCACACGCCCCGTACGCCTCCTGAGCTCACCTGGATCCCTCCGAGCAGCAACTCGTCCGCGACCCGCTGAGCTCCGTGCGTCGGAGCCTCCAAGGCGTGGGCCAAGACCGCCTGCTCAATCTCTTCACTCACCCGGTTCGGGTGCGGTCCCTTCGGCCCCGGAAGCTGGTCGATCAGCCCCTCGGCCCCGTAAAGCTGGAAGTTCCTCCTGATCTCGTAGAACTGCTGCCGGCTGTAGCCCACGATCTTGCACGCCTTGCTCACGTTGCCGAGCTCCTGGGCCAACTGTAGCAGGCTCAGCTTGCGGCGCGCTATCTTCTCCCCCTGGACGGTGGTCATCTTCTCTCCCGTGCTAAGTGAGTGACTTCGACATCTCTCAATTAGCTCCGGCGAGGGCGGCTGGCCACCGTCCTCTCTCGTGGTCAACTGTCAGGTGAATACCGTCTCAGCACACATATTCACTTGTTGCCACCCGGCGTTGCCCATCGACGCGCGGATCGCCCTTTCCTTGCGCGTGGTGTGCGGGCTGACCACCGAAGAGATCTCCCGTTCCTTCCTCGTCCCCGTCGAGACGATGAAGAAACGCATCTCCCGCGCCAAAGCAACCATCCGGGAAAAACGGATACCCTACGAGGTCCCGTCCCATTCAGAGCTCGCAGGACGCCTCGACGCGGTGCTCCACGTCGTCTACCTCGTCTACAACGAGGGATATTCGGCAACTTCCGGTACGGAGCATCTCCGGCGGGACCTGGCGGCAGAAGCCGTTTCCCTGAGCCGGCTTATCGCGGACTTGCTTCCCGAGCCCGAAGCGACCGGACTCCTTGCTTTGTTGCTCCTGCACGAGTCCAGGAGCGCGGCGCGGACCGATTCCCGGGGCGACCTGATACCCCTGGAGGAACAGGACCGGACCCTGTGGGACCGGGAGTTGATCGCGGAGGGCGTCGACCTAGTACGGGAATCGATGATGTCCGGCCGCCTGGGCTCCTACGTGATCCAAGCCGCGATTGCCACGGTGCACGCAGCGGCGGACTCTGTGGAAACCACCAACTGGGACCTGATCGTCGGGTACTACGACATGCTCGCCCAGCTGCAGAATTCGCCGGTGGTGACGCTTAACCGGGCGATCGCCGTCGGCATGCGAGACGGACCGTCGGCCGGATTGGCGATTGTCGACGACCTCTTGGAGACCGGGGCGATGTCGCATTACCACCGGGCCCACGCGGCTCGGGCTGACCTTGCCCGACGGGCTGGCTCCCTGGACGAGGCCCGCGACTCCTACCAGCGCGCCATCGAACTCGTCCGGCAGGAACCCGAACGGCGGTACCTGGAGGAGCGCCTCGCACAAATTCCGGAATAATCTCGACGTCGATGTCCCTTTCGGCTCCGGCCGTTCGACTACCTCTGAGCAAAGGAAAACGGGCGCCGGTACGAAAGCGCACCAAAACCAGGAGGAAACGTCATGCAATTCTTCGTCTATCTCACCACGGAAGAAGGGCAGCAGCCCCGTCAATCAGCACCCTCCCCCGAGGAAATGGCCGCAATCGGCAAGTTCCATGAAGACGCCATCAAGTCGGGCGTCATCGTGGCCACCGGCCGGCTGAGCCCGACCATCACGAGGATTCGCAAGGAAGGGGACGTGGTATCGGTTACCGACGGCCCCTTCATCGAAGGGAAGGAACTGATTCCGGGATTCACGGTCATTCGGTCGGACACGAAACAGGGTGCGATCGAGTGGGCCGCCCGCTACCGGGAGATGATGGGCATGCCCGAACTGCGCATCGCCGAGATATTCGGATAGCCTGGTTGAGGGTTGGCGTTGCATCCAACCCGGGAAGCCAGTTTCTGTAAATGCAATGCCCCGCAATCAGTTAGATTTCGGGGCATTCGTTTCTGTTGCAGCGCGGCCGGATTCAAGAAAACCCCTCACGCGTGCAGGGCGAGGCTCGTAGACGTCAGGCGGGTCCACGACTTGGTCTCCGGACTCCTCCAACATGTGATCGATCAGGGTACCGATGCCGACTCAGTCGGTAGATAGCCCACCCTCCGCTCGCGCACATCCTGCGAGATGACCGAACCTCCGCACCCTCCGGCAGGCTCTACTCCATCGTCATGAAATATTGGCCGCGCATTACAGCGGGATCGGTGATCGCGCTGGGGCTGCCGTTGGTGTTGCTGTAGCCGCTTGCTACTCAATGACGACTCGCCCTGCTGGCGCATGATGAGCACCGAGTCACCGAACTCGTGCGAGCGATAGCCATCCTTTTTGAGCGCGCGACTCATACGCTGTAGCACCGCGTCATTCGCGAACGCGCACAGCAGCTGGTAGTGGCTCTCGCCGGGTTCGTGTGCTCCGCTGACGATCGCGTCGACCACACGGAGTCTCGTCTGTGCGCCGATGCGTTGAGTGGCCAGGCCCGCGCCAGGTCGCAGCGCACCTCCATCCAACGCCGCGTGCTCCAGGGCACGGGTCACCGTGGTGCCGAGCGCAATCACGCGACCGCCTCCCGCTTTGGTCCGGGAGATCGCCCGTACGGTCGTCCGGGGCAGATGGTATGCCTCATCGAAAGGCAAACTCGCGTCGAGTGCTCCATCGCCCGTCGACGAAATCCCGGCCGCGAGCGTCAAGGTCGCGAAGCCGACTCCGCGTGCCTGAAGTTCCTTCAGGAACGCCCAGTCGATCACGAAGCTCGCGGATGGCGGCTCGAACGAGACGGGTAGCGCAGCGACCCGCGTCCAGGCGTCCCACATCATTAGCGGTTGGTCGATGTGCGCGTACTGGATCGGTGTGCCGTGTCTTGCGATGCCGCCCCAGATCTCATCGGGGGTCCCAACGAAGCTCAGCCCTACGAGGCGCGGGTGGCCGAGCAATTTCATCACCGTGGCCTTCAAGGGTCCCAACATCAGGGCGTCGCCGATCCGAAGTGCGGGAGGTGGCGCGCGGTGTTCCGTGCGGGTCCGATGATCACCGCCGCCGAAGACGATCGCGGTGAAGTTGTACACATCGGCGACGGCCAGCGACCGCCGACCGGCCAACCGTATCTCGATTGCCGCTCCGCTGGGCTCGTGGAAGCCGCCGAGGCTCGCCGGTATCGTGGCGGCATCGTTCGCGACGACCAGGTCGCCGGGGGACACGTGGTGAACTAGCTGCGTCCTCGCAGCATGGTCGAGCCTGCCGTCAGCATGAACGACTAGCAACCTGGCGTCGGGCCGCCGCTGCACTGGCGTAGTGGCGGCCTTCATGTCGTGGTTACGGCGCTTTGGGCGAACAACTCGATGAACTCGACGATTTCCCGAGCTGCTTCCCCCGGTTGCTTCAGGTCCGCCGGGTCGGCGTCGGGCACGGCCAAGGCGTGCAGGGGCGTGTCCATGTCACCAGGATCGATTGCCTCCACCCGCACTCCGTGTGCCTGAAGTTCCTGGTCCCAGATCCGGCTCATATGTAAGAGTGCTGCTTTGCTCGCTCCGTAGGCTCCCCAGCGCGCGTAAGGCGTCACTGCGGCGTCGCTGCTGATGTTGACGACTAGCGCCGGCCGGCCCTCGCGGGCGGATGCGCCCAGTGCCCCGAGTAAGGCCTTGGTGAGGCGAAACGGGCCGACCACGTTCGTGGCCAGCACCGCCTCCAGGTCTTCGCAATCCGTGTCGGCCAGCAGTTCGAGCGGTACCGGCCCGAGCGTCGATGCATTGTTGATGAATACATCGAGTCCGCCGAGCGCCGCAGTGATCTGCATCGCGATTGGGTAGGTCGCGTCCTTCTGTGACACGTCGTCCGCAATGCCGTGGGTTCCCACGTGCTGTCGTGTCACTTTGCTTACCCGCTTTTCCTGCCGAGCTACGAACGCCACGGCAGCCCCGCGATCGTGTAGCGCCTCGACAAGCGCCAGACCAAGGCCCGACGTGCCGCCCGTGACGGCGACACGTAGGCCACTCAGTGTCGATATGTTGGTGGAGGTCATCACTTGCTCCTTTTGCTCTTGTGCTCCGGAATGGGGGGGACCACTCGAATCTCAACAAAAGTACAAGTTCAAGTGAACTTGAAGTCAAGGCCCTGATCGATTACCTTCCTCGTCATGTCCAGGTTGATCACGATCGGTGAGGCTTCTCGTCGCAGCGGCGTGGCTGCGTCGGCGCTGCGCTACTATGAAGACCGAGGGCTCATCAAGTCCGAACGCACAGGGTCGGGACACCGTCGCTACCCACAGGCGGTGCTCCGACGGATCGCGTTTATCGTTTTCGCG
This sequence comes from Longimicrobiales bacterium, assembly GCA_965218295.1. Taxonomy (GTDB): domain Bacteria; phylum Gemmatimonadota; class Gemmatimonadetes; order Longimicrobiales; family Gaopeijiaceae; genus CBDCKN01. The sequence continues at coordinate 275,876 of CBDCKN010000009.1, forward strand.
CAGCGCGTTGGGCTGACGCTCGACGAGATCGACACAGAACTAGGAAAGCTTCCTTCCGACGGCACGCCGACTGGCCGTGATTGGTCACGGCTCTCGCGCGAGTGGAGGTCGAGAATCGAACAGCGAATCGCCGAGCTCGAGCGCCTCAATGTTGGCCTTACCAATTGCATCGGGTGCGGCTGTCTCTCACTCGCACGCTGCCGCTTAGCGAACCCGGCCGACCGGGCAGCTCGTTACGGCCCGGGTCCACGCTTTTGGATCGGCGACGGCGCGAAGGCCTGAACGGAAATCGCGCCGCTCCTCGCGTGGCCGCTGCTCATTCTGCTCTGGGGGTGGCAGCCCGCAAGACTTTGTGCCCTGTGGGTGTGGATGGCGAAAACCCCGATCCTACTGATTAAGAGTCAGGATCCGTCGAAGGACGCCCATGAGCCTAGCATACCCGGATTGACCTGCGGTCGCCTTCGGCGATCCTCGGTCGTCTCGGCGGTTAGCCTCCAGCCCGCATCGCGGAACCCCACGCCGCCGCCTCGGCTCGAACCTACGGTTCTGTCGGCCGACTTCGTCGCCCGACGCGTCCTCGCCTTTGGCGAGCCCGCTGAATCCGGCCGCCCCAATCACGGCCATAACAAACGGCTCCACAACCGTAAGGCTGTGGAGCCGTTATCGGGACGGCCGGATTCGAACCGGCGACCCCCTGAACCCCATTCAGGTGCGCTACCGAGCTGCGCCACGTCCCGTGGAAGAGGAAAGGTAAGCTCGGTTCTACCCCGCCTCAACACCAGGGCCGAGCTACATCAGGCGGGTGCCGTGGTCGCCCCTGGGGGATCCCGATCTCGATTCGCTGGAACTGGTGCCGAGGTCCGACGGTTATACCCACCATGGCTGAATTACTCAGCAACCGAGGAATACGTGACTAATAGAGCCAATCCGAGGAACCAGTTGTCCGTCCTCATGGCAGTCGCACTGATCCTGGGTGCCTGCTCGGATGGCACCGATGAGCCGACCGGGCCCGAAACCAGTGGGCCGGAGGGCATCGAGCTCGCGGTCCGGCTGCACCTGGTGCAGTCCGACGAGCTGGATGCGTTGAACGTTCGCCTGAGCGACGCAGAAGTCATCGAGCTCGTGACCGCCGTGAACGAGACGTGGGCGCAGGCCGGCATCATCTGGAGCCTTGAGAGCTTCGTCCGCGAGGATGCGCGGAACGAGTCTCTGTTCAGTCGCGCTCTCATGGATCCCACCGTGAGCCCGATCTCCGTGCTCACCTCCGTGCTCTCACCGGAGAACCTGCGAACCGACATCTGGAACGTCTTCATGATCCGGGATTTCGGGGGCTCGCTGGGGGGCGTGTACCTGCCGATCGAGAAGGTGGTCGTCTCCACGGAGGTCGATCCCCTGGGACAACGCGACATCGACGGAGGCATGGCGCGCATCCTTGGCCACGAGCTGGGTCACTCTCTGGGCTTGATACACGTGCCGTGCACCGCTCAGGGCAACCTCATGGCGACTGGATGCACGCTGGGTTCGCGCACGTTCCTCGACGCGACCCAGATCACGAGGGTCCGGTTACAGGCGGAGACGGGAAGACCGTTCTAGGTCACAAATCGCCCCTTACCGACTCCAGGGCGGCACGATGTGATTCGTGCGCGCGTAGGCGATGGACTGCCCCAGGTGCTCGTGCATGTCTCCGGCCGCGAAGCCCATGGCTGCGGTGGCCGTCACCTTTCGACCGAACCAGTCCGTCTCCGCGCTCTGCTCTTCCTCGGTCATGTCCCGGCACGAAGCGAGCAAGTGCTCGAACGCCTTCTCCATCTCGGCGATGATCTCGCTCTTGGACAGCGTGGCCACGCGGGCGATCTCAGCCCCGAAGCCCGAGGCCACGCCCTCCGGAGGCGTGGCGCCCCAAAGCCTGGGGAAGAGGTATCCCTCGGCGACCATGAGTGCCATGACGTCCCGGACCGATCGGACGCCTTCCATGGGACGCCAGTCCCAGGTCTCCTCGGGGAAGGCCTCGGCCAGGGCGAGGAACTTGTCCCGCATGGTCTCGAAATCGGCCACCTGCTCCTCGTGCCAGGTCTTGAGGCCCGTGTCCGGATCGCCCATGTCGGCCTGTGTGGTCGCGCCATCATCGGGCGCCCCACATGCGGCCATGGGGAGGGCGAGCGCAGCGCCCACGATTGCCCAGCTCCAACGTCGCATCATCATCGTCTCTCCTCTCGAGGTGCTGTTCGGCAAGTGGGTAATCTAGCACTTCTGAGGCACGCGGATCGGGGTTGAACCTTTCCGCGATCTCCAATATCTTTTGGCTCTATAGTGCGGGGTGGAGCAGTCTGGTAGCTCGTCGGGCTCATAACCCGAAGGTCGCAGGTTCAAATCCTGCCCCCGCTACTCGCTGACAACGCCGCCTTCGGGCGGCGTTTCCACGTGCTGGCCATTCAGCTTTTGGGGGAGTCGGTCGATGTTCCAGACGGATGCCAAGCAGGCTCGTGGTTGGACGATGGCCGATACGTGGTCTAGCCTGCGACCGTGGGCGGTCGGGGGGCGCCGCTAGAAACTTCGAGCGTGCACCTCTCGTCAGACCGTCCGTAGCCGAGAGGCCCGGGCGGTTTTTTTGTCGGCCAGGTAGCTCAGTTGGTAGAGCACGCGACTGAAAATCGCGGTGTCGGTGGTTCGATTCCGCCCCTGGCCACTGAAGCACCGATTGCCTGGGCGGTCGAGCGACAACAGAGGTCCGTAGCTCAACTGGTAGAGCACCGGTCTCCAAAACCGGGGGTTGGGGGTTCGAGTCCCTCCGGGCCTGTTGGGCAGGGGAGTACGCCCCCATCGTCTAGCGGCTAGGACACCACTCTTTCAAGGTGGAGATCGGGGTTCGATTCCCCGTGGGGGCATGGTGCAGGACACCGGACCAGGGGTCCGGACGCGGTAGAGGTCTGGGGCTGTAGCTCAGCTTGGTTAGAGTGCCGGTCTGTCACACCGGAGGTCGCGGGTTCAAGTCCCGTCAGCCCCGCTGGATGAGCTGTTTGAAATCTCACAGGTTTAACGTGCTGGGGCCGTAGCTCAGTTGGGAGAGCGCTTGAATGGCATTCAAGAGGTCAGGGGTTCGATTCCCCTCGGCTCCACTGTACGGATCGGGCTCGGGTGGCGGAATTGGTAGACGCGCAGGGTTCAGGACCCTGTGGGGGTTAACCCCGTGAGGGTTCGAGTCCCTCCCCGAGCATTTCTGCTCGGCTCGGTTCGGTCCGACAGAGCGCCCACGTGCTGGAATTGGTAGACAGGCTGGTTTGAGGGACCAGTGTCGGAAACGGCGTACAGGTTCGAGTCCTGTCGTGGGCACTTTTCGCGGGCGCTTTTGGCGCAGTGCGGCGTCGGGACTGCGGACGACCCTCCCTGCGGCGTACGTGTGTACGCCTCAGTCGGGTCGCCTTGCCCTCCTTGCCCTGCACCAAAATCGCTCCGCGAAAAGGGTGGTCTTCGAGACCGTTTGGATTGCAGTTTGTTTGTTGGATCGCGGTTTTTGCGCCCGTAGCTCAGTTGGATTAGAGCGCCTGACTACGGATCAGGAGGCCGGGGGTTCGAGTCCCTCCGGGCGTGTTGGAGTACAAATTGGAGTACAAAGAGGGGACCGGGCGCGTAGCTCAGTTGGTTAGAGCGCTACGTTGACATCGTAGAGGTCAGAGGTTCGAGTCCTCTCGCGCCCACTTTGGCGGCTCTTGGCGGGAACGCCGAGTGGCCGACATGATCGGGGGCCGTAGCTCAGTTGGGAGAGCGCAGCGTTCGCAATGCTGAGGTCAGGGGTTCGATTCCCCTCGGCTCCACTGGTTGCCACCTTAGCTCAGTCTGGTAGAGCACGTCACTCGTAATGACGGGGTCGTCGGTTCGATTCCGACAGGTGGCTTTTGGATGCCCCTTGGTGTAACTGGCAACACGCCGGATTCTGGTTCCGGAGAGTCTAGGTTCGAGCCCTAGAGGGGCAACTAGTGTGGAATACCACACTTAGGGAGGGATGGCCGAGTGGCTTAAGGCGGCGCCCTGCTAAGGCGTTGGACGCAAGTCCGCGTGGGTTCGAATCCCACTCCCTCCGCTGAGAGTAGTTGGATGGTGACGTGGGATTCGCGAGCCGAGGCGCCCGCAACGGTCTCGAAGATCGGAGTGGTGATCGCCGAGACGACCGAGGATCGCCGAAGGCGACCGCAGGTCAATCCCACTCCCTCCGCTCAGGTATTTGAATGCGTAGGACATGGGGTTCTTCACTGACAACTGGACGGGTGGCCGAGCGGCTTAAGGCGCACGATTGGAAATCGTGTGGGTTGATAGCCCACGTGGGTTCGAATCCCACCCCGTCCGCTTGGAGTACACGAGTGCCACTGAGGGCGTTGTGGGATTCGTTCGAGTACACTCCCACCCCGTTCCGCTAGGAGTGGGATGGCCCACGCGTCCGGTAGGAACGCGGTTTCTGGGCACTTGATAGTAGAATTCGGGGCGTGGCTCAGTCCGGTAGAGCGCTGCGTTCGGGACGCAGAGGTCCCCGGTTCAAATCCGGGCGCCCCGATTGGATTGCGACGTTTGGAGCCGTCGCATAACTGGTATTGCACCGGTCTCGAAAACCGGCGTCCCAAAAGGACTTGTGGGTTCGAGTCCCACCGGCTCCGCTTTGCAGGACAACGACTTACGGCGTTCGTGAATCGACGAGGACTCGGGTGGGTGATGTGGAGTTACCCCAAGACATTACCCGCGGTAGTAAGTCCGAGGGTTTTGGCGACGCGGTCGAAGTAGCCGGCACCCGCCTCCCTCACCCCGGTTCGTTCAGCCCGGCACTCAGGTGGGCCCAGCCGACTGTCGCATTACCATCCCAGATCCGACCGCTGGCTCTTGGGCACACGCACGTTGCGGGCGCCCCACTCTAGATTCTTGCAAAAGATCGACGTGCACCACTCGTGGGTGCTGGCGGGACCCGCTCCATAGAAGTCGAGCCGCACGAACCCATGCTCCGCGAGGATGTCGAAGGCCGGATTGTACTGCCATCGATCCGAGTTGTCGAACACGATGATGCCGCGTTCCTTGATGTGCTCTACCGCGATCCAAGTGCTGAGACTTCGAGCCATTCCGTCGACGACGATGATGTCGAAGTAGCCCTTCCCGTACTTGGCCAACTCCCCGGCATACGCGGTAAATCCCTCACACGCGAGACCGTGCTGGATATCGTGGTTGATATTGCCGCTTGTGGGCAGCTCGGGGTGCCGCCGAAAAAACTCGTCGGCACTTTCTGAGTATTCGGGGGCCGGTGCGATGCCTCTTGGGATCAGGTGGACGCGCAGATTCGAAGGCGCTGTGCTCGAGACCTTCTTCGCCCAGGTCTCGTCGTGCTCCACCGAGACGACTTCCGCCACGTGTGTGCTCCACCATAACGAAGAGTTTCCACACCCGTACTCGAAGACCTTGTGCTCCAGGGAAACGATGCGCTCGAGCATCATGAGCGCCGGGTATGTAATCCATGGGATCGGGCCATCCATGCCGATCGACTGCCGCGACATCGATGACTCGATCCAGCCCTTGTTGGTCAGGTAGTCCCCCACGTACCGGTTAACGGCTCGGTGCCGATAGAAGGCTTCCCTCCCTTTTTGACCCATCAGCTTTCTGACAACCGATCGCAGCACCGATCGAGCCATTCAAACCTACCTTTCACGGACGCATTGAAGCGCGTCCATGATACGTGCAGAGACGAGGAACCGTAAGGCGGCGGTCACGGGCATGGAATTCCATAGGCCGGAACCAGCCTGATCGGTCCCGCTCTCCGCGCGATGGGAGGCGGGAAGCAGAATGAGACGGCGTTACCCGATGCGATCCTTCTACGCTGGTCCTCCAGCCAAAGGTGTTCCACCGACCAGAGCGGATTGGCTCTGAATGGAGTACTCATGCCCTTGACTCTCCGATTCGCGACACACGTCTCGACATTCAACACGAGATAGGTGAACGGCAGCTCTTCCGCAAAGACCTCCATCGGGCCACGAAAGATCTCGTCCATTTCATCGGGGTGATCCGTGTTCTGTGCCGCCTCGAGCAGCTGAGCTACCCGAGCATTGTCGTAGCCGAGGGGAGCGTCCTCACCGAAGAACTTGAGGAGTCCGTCGATGTCGCCTCGAACTCCCAGTGCTCCCGCATCATGCGTGGGAACCAATCGTGGGCTTCTCGAGCAGAGTGAATGCCGTAGTGGGGTGAGAGCCTGAACGAGACGCATGTGGTGCCTGTTGGTAGGCGGATTTGAGGGACTGCGGGTCCATCTATCCGCCTGCGGCAAGGTTCCGAAGTCGAGGATGTCGCCATGCGGACGTCCAGGTGTCCTCCGAGAGGGGCGCGGAAATCCCAACACGGTCTCGTACCACTACCGCTGGTGACTCCGGCTCCGTCGCGGTGCGCGCCAGGTGTACGCCAAAGGGGCAAAGCCAAGCCGTCGTAGAAAGAGCCAGGCTTCCCCCACAGCTTCACGGATCCGTGGGAGCGGGCCTACCCGGGGCACGCCGGCGGTCGGATCCCGGTCGTCGATCGTGGTTTCGGGGATCGTCGGGTGCGGCACGACACAAGGCGGCGTCACGGCATGGACTACCACTCCCGCGCGGGGCGCATACCCGATCACCCAATCCGCAGGCATGCGATGGGGCTCGGAGTACGAGAGGAGCTTGGTTGCACCCTCGGGGGTGAGGAAGTACGCGTAGGCTCCCATGGGAAACTCCGCCAGACGTGCTAGACGATGCCCTTCAGGGAGAGCGCGTGAGCGGAATGTCAACACCACGCCCCGCTCTGGTCCCCGTCGAACCGAATGATGTCCGAGCAACACCAGGTCGGAGTCCCCGGCTACCTGCGGCAGCGCGAGGACGATGGCCCGGGAAGCCGGCCGGAGGAGGACGTCGTCCTCGAGGATGACGGCGGAGCGCGAGGACGCCTCTACCTGCCGCCAAGCCATCGCGTGTGTACAGAGGCACGCCCACTCGGCGCGCGTGACCCCAATCGGGGCCGGCGCCCCGGCCGAAAGATCGCGAGCGTCGATCGCATCCACGAACCGGGGCTCAATCTCCCGTGCGCCAAGCGCCTCGACCATGAGCGAGCGGTGGTCCGCAGAGCGTCGCAGACTCAGCACGAGCACGGGTGGAAAGTCGTGCCTCATTTCGGCCGACCCATGACGACGGGATCCACCTCGCCGTCCAACTCGGGATCGTCCGCATCCACGCTCAGCAGGTGCTCGTTTACGTGCTCACCACTCGGTCTCCCGCACCACTCGCGGATCGCCCGATCGGCAAGGGCGAAGCACTGACGGGAGGCGTGGACCAGGCTGAAGTTCATGGCAGACAGCAAAGGGGAGCTGATCGACGTCGTATCGCTCGCAGGACGCGGTCCACAGCCCCAGGGATTAGCCGGGTTGCGGCGTTGGGGCCCTCGATGGGCGGCCGATCACGCTCGTCAAAGGGCTGACCGACAAAGCTGCTCCCTCGCCGGGGTTCGGGAAAGGGCTCGCTGCCGAAGTACCCGTCTCGCTGAAGTCAGCTTCCGCACAGGTGGGGGGCAATTTTGGCAACAAGTAACTGCTGGTCGGTCTGCGAGTAATCGCCAATCGTGTAGTCCGCCATTAGCACATCGAGATCGTCCGGCGCGCCACGCCTGGCGCCCCATATCCCGCCGAGAACAGGGACCTTGTGCCAAGGGTGGTCCCGCATCGGGTGCGCAAGGCGCCCGCTATGTCGGGTCGCTGCAGGCACCGACTGCCCGCAGTAATACCGGCATCGCCACCCTGGGTACAGCGCGGAGCGAGTTCCGCGTTGCGAAGAGCCCCGGCAAGTTACCGCGGCTGATCGGCCCAGAGCGATAAGCTGATGATCCCTCTCGCGATCTCATCCCGGACGGCGAGGTTGCGACGAAAAGGAGGGTGCAAGAGGCCGAATCGCCCCAAGTATAGACAGCTGCCGCCCACGGCGCCTCCGGACCAGCTCATGCCAGGCGGGTTTGCATCGGCCGCGCAGCCCACCGAGAATGTCTCCATGGGCGTTTCCGAAATCACAGGCTTCGTCATCGTTCGAGACGTCGTGAGGAATGGGTATCCCTTTCTCGAGGCGATCTTCACCTCCCTGGGTCTATGCAGGACGATCCATGTCCTGGACGGGGAGTCCGAGGACGAAAGCTGGCCGTCACTGACGGCCCTGAGGGAGATCGTAGGAAGGGATCGGCTCGTGCTCCATCAGGAGGGATGGAGGGCGCGAGGCCGCACCCACCTCCTTGCAGCGGCTACGAACCAACTACGGGAAAAGCTGTCTGTGCCTCCCGGAGCCTGGCTCTGGAACTTCCAGGCGAACGAGGTCGTGGCCCCGGCGACCGTCTCTGATATCCAGCAGCTGATCCAGTGGGTTCGAGTCCCACCGGCTCCGCTTTATAAGACAATGACTTACGGCGTTCTTGAGTCGACGAGGGGTGGGGCGGGTACCCGGCCGGACAGACACAGCGGGAAGATCGATGCAGGCCGGACCTAAACGGCCTTAGACGTACTCACTGGTACACCGAGAGCGCAGGTAGTCCAGAATCTTGCAGTCGTGGTATCGCAATGTGCTTTCCCTATTCGCGAGCAGGCTTGCGTGCGTCCCACTTTCTTCACGTCCGCACGGGTTGTGATGCTCAGTCTTTCTGGAGGAGAATCCAGATCATAATCCCCGATTGGATCACGGCGCCGGGACGGTAACCGATACGATTAAATGCCGCGAGATCATCCTGAAGCTGTTGCCGGACTATCGTGAGGAGGACGAATCGGTTCAATGCGACGGTTCCGTCGGCCGACAGGTGCTTGATCACTGCCTCGGGCGGTAGGTCTGATGTCGAGTCCACATAGCGGACGACCGTGGATGTGGCAGGCGCTCCTTTTCCTTCGATGCCGATTCTGCTGTATGTGTAACTCGCTTGCTCGTGGTACCCGCCGATCTTGAATCGGAGAGCGCTGGGTTGCGTTCTCGAAGAATGAGGAAGAAAGAAAACGCTTCGAAAGTAATTTGTGGGCGGCATGCCCGACTCTGTTGGTTCCAGGAGCGCGACAACCAGCGGTGCTTGCGGTCTGGCGGCTTCGTTCAGGAAGGCGGTGACATGGGTTGTCTCCTCTCGATGCTCGCGCGCATAACCGTGCTGAAAGGGGAGGATCGTGTTCTTGGGAGCCAGGAACCCCGATATCGCCTCGCCCTCGATGGCCAGAATGACGACGAGGATTGTCGTGGCGACGATCGCCATGGGAGCCGAGACGGGGAAGGGGGCCATTTGACGCTGATGTGACGTGCCATGCCCCAGAGCGCCCCAAGGCTAATGAGGAGCAACGGGAGATTCGGTGCCGCGAAGCGCAGCTCGATGAACGGATTGATCGGATCATCGGGTTGCGTCACCTCGATCAAATGCTCGATGCTGACGACATTGAAGGCGGCGAGCCAGATCAATGCGTAGCAGAGAACGACGAGACGGCCCTTCCCTGCGTTGGAGAGCGGGCGCTCCAGCGCTGGTGCCGATCTGTGGCGATTGCATACCCGGGACCACACGCACCCTGCCGCACAGCCGAGTGCGGAGAGCAAGAATGCATAGAACAGGGCGGTTCCCGCAGCATCCTGCGTCGCGATGAACAGCTTTCTGACGGGACCCCGGATGATCTCGATCCAGGCGGCGGCGTCCGGTAGTGACAGCGAACCCAGTTTGTCGGTGAATGGTGCGGGATTCCAGATGGGCACGAGGAAATAGAGAACGAGTCCCGCGACATAGATTCCAACTCTCGGGAGGCGGCTCTGTTTCGATTGGTAGAGATCCCACCCGGCAAAGAGCATGAGCGGAAAGAGGACGGCCATGCCCACGTAGCGCGCCCATATCAGCAGTGAACCACTGAGCGCAAAGATCGACAGGTAGATCAGCTTCCGCGTCATCGTGTACCGGATCAGCCCGTACAGGTGAACCGCCGAAATCGCCAGAAACGGTGGTTCGCTCCAGGCGAACTGAAACGGCCAGGTGACGGCTTTCGTGCACATGGCGGCAAGAGTCAAAGCAAGAGCGGTCGTGGGGTCACCGGTGAGCTCGGAGATTCCCTTGAAGAGCGCTACGGCCAGGACCACGAGAAGCATGGCATTCAGCCAGGACGCGGCCCCGATCGGACCGCGGTCAATCCCCAGGAACAGACCTAACAGCGCCCCATACCCCGACGAGAACCAGCCCGGCTTGAGGTGGCTTAGGGCAAAGTCATTTCTCAAGCGTAGGCCGCGGTCAATGTAGAAGGAACGAGTCGTCGGTGAGGCCAACGCCGGCTTGCACGATGCGATCGCCAACGAGAAGCGTCAGGATCACGAGAAGCGTCAACTGGATGGCTACCACCAGTCGAGGTCGATGACTGGCCTCCAGCGGGGGGGGGGGGTCTTGCTGCTCGATAGCTTGATTCGCATCTACAATACCGCACTACTCCCACTCGGCGTGACGTACCTACCAGCGCTACGTGAGATCGCTCGGGATCCCGCTCGGGCTGCAGCCACCCAATGTGTATTCGGTTGGCTAGGAAGATCGACTCGGCGCACCGCTGAGGCCAGTCCGAGCGTTTCGCACTCAGAGGTAGACATGCGCGGTGCAGCGCTCCGCGCAGGTGGAGACTAGATGCATGGAGTGGGAGAGCGAATCGCGTTGTTCGCCGGACCATATTATGACGATATGGACCGCTTCTACTGGACGCGTCCCAAGAGGACATCCTGAGCATCCCCGGCATTTGGCAGCCGGATGCTCCGCGAGTTCGAGGAGTACCGACCCCACACCGCGATGGCGCAGTTCCGTCGGGAGATGGGTAAGTACGTGGACGACGACGAGGTCGCACGCATGGCGCGCTGCGTAGAGATCCGCTGACTACACCGGACTCGAACGATGGCGTTACCCGTTTCGTTACCCGCTTAACGGATCTTACAGGGTCTTACCGGTACTTAGCCGGAAGGGCGACGAGGGAAGAACGTTGGAAGGCGGCCCTAAACGGCCTTAGAGGGTCTTAGCGGTACACCCCCGTCCGGTCTCGAAAACCGGCGCCCGTGAGGGTGTGTGGGTTCGAGTCCCACCGGCTCCGCTCTTTGTGCAGGTAGTTGAGGGGGAAGAACACAGGGGGCTCTGGTGATCGCGTGTCCGGTCACCAGGGCCCTCTTCGTGTTTCTAGGTTGTTGTGCCGCATCTGCGCCACGGCAGAGGGAAACGCGCTGCCTGACTACTCGTCCAACCCCTGCGGCAACTCATCGCCCTCGACCGGCGCTGCGTCCGATACTCGAGACAAGGCTTCGAGGAAGGCCCTGCGTGAACCCCTCGCAGCTCTTGCCTCCAGGTAGTCTATCGTATCCAACGCGGACAACTTCTCAGCCAGCGCGGTAGCGACCAGTTGGTTGATGGACACCCCTTCTCTCTTCGCGATCTCCCGAGCGTGCTCGTGCAACGACTCGGGTAGCCTCAGGCTCATCGTGCTCATTGGTCTCTCCCCTCCAGTTCCTCCAAGAAGGCGCCTGGCGTGATCACGCGGATGCCGAACCGCTCTTCGACCCCGTCAAAGTCTCGCGCGTTGTGCGTCACGATGAACTCAGCTTCAGCTTCCACAGCAACCTCGAGTACCATTTCGTCACCCGGATCTCTAAGGAACGGCCGCCACAAGAAGTAGATCCTCCGGCGATCCGCCATCTGACAGAGGTAGTCCACAACCCTCTCTGCGTCCTCATCGCTCAGATCGGTCCGACGCTTCAGCGCCATCTCGTACTCCAACACCAGCGGCACCGAGACGACTATTTGGAACGGTGCCTTCGGCCCCACCATCCTGACAACTCGGTACGATGCACCCCGCCTAGAACGTGCCCCGGCAACCAGCACATTGGTATCGAGGACGATCCGACTCATGTGGTATCATATACAATACCACCCAGGGCGAGCAAGGATCCCCGCTTAGCGGCAGGCGCGCAAGCCTGGATAACGAGAAGAGATGGAAGAAGAACGGTGAAGGAGCGGATGACTCGCACGGCGGACTCCTTGAAGGGTGACGGGGTTGAAGCTGCGGGAAACTACGGCAGATTCAGGGAGACGGTAAGGGATGGGGTGTGCGCTGGGAGCCGACTGGATACAGCCCCGGCGCCTACCGGGAGGGGAAGCTTCTCCGGCCCTGGACGAAACCCGATCCGGCCGAGAGCAGCTACCGGCCCAAGGTCTGAGCGACCGGCGGCTCGGGGGCGTGTCGTTCAGGGGTTAGAACCGAAAACAGGGAGATGCAGCCTCAATGACAGACCTCATCACCTTAAGTGAAATCGAAAAGGCGCGGGCGAAACAGCCGCCCGAAATCCGGTGGACGCCGATGGTTCCGCTCTCGTGGGATTCGGGCGAGGTCGGGGCCGAGCAGGTGCATCTCAAGCTGGAGAATCTCCAAGTCACGGGCGCATACAAGCCCCGCGCCGCGTTTTATATTCTCGGTTCGCTGACGCCGGAAGAACGCGCCCAGGGGATCGTGATGAGCTCGTCGGGCAACTTCGCCCAGGCGTTCGCCTATGCGGGAAAACGTCTCGGCATCCCGGTGGTCGTGGTGATGATGGAGAACGCGAACCCATACAAGATTGAGGCCATTCGCGGATACGGCACGGAAATCGTCTTTTGCGAGAACGACTATCTGGCCCGCGAGCCGATGATGGAAAAGGTGGCCCGCGAGCGGGGGTTGCTGGCGATAAACACCGCCGAGGACCGCCGCGTATCAGTGGGCCATTCCAGCATCGGAATGGAGATACTCGATGATATGCCCGATGTCGGGACCGTCATCGTCCCATGCAGCTCGGGCGGCCTGATCTCGGGGGTGGCCAGCGCGATCAAGCTGCGCAGTCCCAGCGTCCGGGTTGTGGGGGTGAACCCCAAGGGGGGCGCGGCGATCTATCATTCCCTCCAGGCAAATAAGCCGGTATCGCTCGACCGGTGGGAGAGCATGGCGGACGGCCTGTCCGCCACCCGCCCCGGCGATTTTCCCTTTGCCCATATCCAGGAGCACGTGGACGATGTGGTTCTTGTGAGCGAGCAGGAGATTGCCGAGGCCTTCCGGCTGCTGGTGAAAAGGGCCAAGATTCTCGCCGAGCCCGCCGGCGCGGTTTCCGTCGCGGCGTGGATGAACGGCCGGACGGGAGGCGGGCGGACAGTCGCCGTGATCTCGGGCGGCAACGTGGCGGACGAAACGGTGTCCACCCTGCTGGCGGGCATGCTTCCCGCTTCGGGGCCCCCAGCTGCTCCTTCAACTCCTCGAAGAAGTTCTGGACCCAGATGACTCGGGCGGTGGAGCCTCCTATTGGGGATGAGCCATGCTAGGAGGATGGTGGAGCCTGTGGCGCTTGGGGTTGTTCACCAGAGTGAATTGATGATCGGGGCCGCCGGCACTCCCGTTATCCCGCATTTCCCCATCCACTCCGCGAGAGCCGGGAAGTCCTCCCAACTTGCCTCTGCCTGCTGGGAGTGGTCGGCTACACCGGCCTCAGTCTCATAGATCTCGGTCAGGATGAAGTACGTGTTTCCAGTCGGCGCTGAGTTGGGATCCATCGGATTCGAAAGCTCTGGCGCCTTGGACACATTGTAGCTCAGAAGAGCTTTGTCCCCTTCCCGGTGATGCGTAGCCTGCATCCAAGGAGCATGACTCCGAAAGAGGCGTTCACCCTCTGCTACCAGATCCGGAGGGGCACCGATGATGAACGTAAGCTGGATCTTCCCGTGGTGGGCCATGGTAGGTTCTCCTCTTCTCGATTCTCGCTGATCGGGTTTTCTCACGTCGATTACGACTGATAAGAATGCGTTGGCAAGTCGATTTCGCGCCAGAGGACGACAACGCTACGGTTGGTTAGCTGATGTCCGATCAATATCCACTGACCATTGATCCCCAGCACTCACCTAGCACGCCCCAGGGTATCTCCAACATCCAGAAAAGGGGGAACGTCGTCCCTGTCAAAGGATCGGCGGCACCCTCATCCCCCCTACCTCGGCACCCGATAGACGTACCCGTCGCTGATCGAGTAGTAGATGTAGTCGCCCACCACGGTCACGCCCTGGATCGCCAGCCCCGTGATCTGGACCGGGTACGTGTCTGCTCCCGAGGCCAGATCCCACCGCCCGATGTAGTCGGTCGTCCACCAGTAGATGGCCTCGTCGGTGACGGTGAAGTCGATCATACCCTCCGCGTTGAAGATCGACGTGGCAGGACCCCCCGGAACCGGAAACCTCCGGACCACGGGGTTCCCGTTGACCGCCGTGTCCAGCCAGAAGAGGGTGGTGCCGCCGCTTCCGTTCGGAACAGCCTTCAACTTGTGGGGCAAGAAGACGCTGGCGCCCGAAAGAAGCGTGGACTGGGCGCCGCCGCCTGCAGGCATCGTCTTGAGGTGCGAGCCGTCCGTGGCCCCGATCCAATAGAGGTTGTTTTCGTCCCGGGCCAGTCCCCGCGTCCCGCCGAGGGTAAACATATCGACCTCTTCAGGCGTCCCCCCGGCTATGGGGATGCGGTAGAGCCGGTCCGTGTTGATGAACTCGTCGAAGTAGATGTACGGAGGCGCCGGCAGAGGTCGGTCCTGGATAATGAAGCCGCCGGTGGACAAGGATGTGATGGGCCCGCCTTGGAGGATGGGCCACCAATAGAAGCTCGCCTGGTCATGCCAGTAAGCCACGTTATCGTGAATCACCAGGCTCCGCACCTCGCCGATGGTTTGAATGTCGAGGAACGCGTAGTTGCCCGGTGCCAGAGGAATCCGAATGAACCGGCCGTCGGTGGCATCCTCGATGGAGTAGATGTTCCCCAGCTCACCGTGCGACAGATCCCTCCCCACCAGAGTCCGGAGGAACTCCCCGATGTGCGCGACGAGCTCGCCCTCTCTGCCAACTTACGTGAAACACGGAGCAGCTAAGGAATTAGAGTAGGGCGAAGGCAGAGAAACCGAGGATGCTGAGACACCGAGAGAGAATGAAAGAGAATGGAATAGCCCCACCAACCTGGGACGGTAAGCGAAGCGCGGCAGCTCCTGCGGACTCGGAGGTGGTAGATAGGCCGCTGCGCCGGCGGTTCGCTCCGTCGTACAAGCTGCGGATCGTCGAAGAAGCGGACCGGTGCACGGAGCCCGGAGAGGTTGGCCGACTCCTACGGCGGGAGGGCTTATACTCGTCGCACCTGACGACATGGCGCAAGGCGGCGCATAGCGGGTCCCTGAAAGCGCTGTCGAAGAAACGAGGCCGTAAGCGCGAGCGCAATCCGCTGGAGGAGAAGGTGCGCAAGCTGGAGCGCGAGAACACTCGCCTCGAGAAGGAGCTCCAGAAGGCGCACTTGATCATCGACGTCCAGGGAAAAGTTGCAGGGCTGCTGGGATTGAGCCTCGAGGACGGGACGAACTCATGAAGGCGACCCAGGAGCTAGCCAAGCACGTAGGGGTGAAGCCCGCGTGCGATGCGCTCAGGGTGCCGCGAGCCACGTTCTACCGTCGTCGGAGTGCATCGACCGGGCATCAGCAGCCCCGCCCGACCCCCGCCCGGGCCTTAAGTGAGAGGGAGCGGGACAAGATTTTCGACACCCTGTGTTCGGAGCGGTTCGTGGACCGGTCCCCAGCCGAGGTGGTGGCGACGCTGCTCGACGAGGACGTCTACCTGTGCAGCGAGCGTACGATGTATCGCGTTCTGGCTTCCCAGGTGCCGGTTCAGGAGCGTCGAGCGCAGCGGAGTCATCCCAAATACCAGAAGCCCGAGTTGATGGCGAGGGGCCCGAACCAGGTCTGGTCCTGGGATATCACCCGGCTGCTGGGGCCGAAGAAGTGGAGTTACTTCTACCTCTACGTGATCCTGGACATCTTCAGCCGCTACGTCGTGGGATGGATGGTGGCGGATCGGGAGAACTCTGCCCTGGCCAGCCGGCTGATCCAGCAGAGTTGCTTGAAGCATGGCGTCCAGCCCCACCTCCTGACCCTGCATTCCGATCGAGGGGCTCCGATGACGAGCCAATGCACGGCTCAACTACTCGCCGATCTCGGCGTGACCCGCTCGTTGGGCCGACCCCAGGTCTCGGATGACAATCCGTTCTCCGAGGCTCAGTTCAAGACCTTGAAGTACCATCCCTCGTTTCCCGGCCGGTTCGGGGATCAGGGGCAAGCCAAGACCTTCTGTCGCTCGTTCTTCCGTTGGTATAATGCCGAGCACCGCCATGGCGGCATCTCGATGCTGACCCCCGAACAGGTCCACTTCGGTCACGCCGATCGGATCATCGCCTGCAGGAAGGCCGTGCTCCGTGAGGCATGGGCCGCTCATCCCGAGCGCTTCGTCTCCGGTGAGCCGAAGCCTAAACCACTCCCGGAGGCCGTCTGGATCAATCCTCCCACCCCATCCCTCACTACACAGGAGATTGCTCTCTAATTGATTTCCAAGAGTGTCTCACTGGCGTTGACAGGTTCCGCGCCGGTGCCCGGCCCCGGGTCGGGAGGAGGGGGCTGCTAGGGGGGAGGGGGAGGTGGCTCCGATGGGTCCCCGTTCCCACACAAGGGCCCACTCACGCAGTCCGTCCCCGAACAACCGTACTGGACGAGCAGAGCTATGAGGCACCATCGGAGCCGCTTCGAGACGCTCGAGAGCGAAAACGCTCTGGCGGGATGGGACAACATTGTGGGTTCTCCTCTCGGGTATTCCGAACAGCGAGCAAAAAGGAGAGGCGTCGCACCCTTCACCGGGCGCAGACGGGCAGACGCCCAGGGGTGTGATGCTTACAAGTACACAGTAAAACGTTTGCGCCGGGTTTTGAAAGGGTGTCGGCCCTTCGACCCGGAGTCCACTCAGCAGAGCCGCCCTGGTGTTTCCAGATTGTGTCGCGTTTGTGTGGATGGGTGGCGACGCCGAGCCCGCCTTCCATCCCTCGGTTGTGAAAGGGTGCCGGCGCCCTACCTTTCTGAAGCGCCCTCCCACGAGACACAGCGAGTTGATCGTGACCCAGTCGCTTCCCCGCAAGGCCTTCACCGTAGAGGAGGCGAACGGGCTCATCGCCACCATAGAGGCTGTCATGGAGGAGATCGCGCGCCTCCGGGATCTGGTAGAGAGCAACGACAGACAGCTTCAGATCCTGGACGCGCTCTGGGGACCCGAGGTTCTGGCCTCCGAAAACCCCGATCACGCGGACTTCGTGCGGCACGGAGCCGCGGTGGACGGGGGTGTGGAACGGATCCAGGGCCTGGTCCGAGAGGAGATCGTGGCCCGAGGCATTCGTTTTCCCCCTGGAGGCCTCGAGCAGGGGCTGCTGGACTTCCCGACGACCTTGGACGGGCGATGGGTCTACCTCTGCTGGAGGCGAGGGGAGTCGAGGGTGGATCAGTGGCACGAGATCACCGATGGCTTCGCGGGTCGTCAACCCGTGACGCCAGACCATGAAGGGCGGATGGGCGTCGAGTGGAGCGACCCCCGGAGGCACCACCTCCCTAGGGAGGCTCTCGACGGGAGGGCCGTGTACCTACTAGTATTTGATAGTCGTTCTCAACGACACTCTGACCTGCTAGAGACCCATGAGCGACCATTCGAAGCCACCCGTGGAGTTCACGGATACCGCGAAGGACACCGTCCTCCGCTTCATGCAAATGCAGGGGGACGTTGACCTTGCGGTGCGCATCCAGGTCGCCAGCCCCAGCCCGCTCGATCCCCGCTACGAGATCACGATGATCGAGCCCGACGAAAAGTGTCCGGAAGACTTGGTTTTCGACGGCTTCGGGTTCGACGTGGTGATCGAGCCCGAGAGCGCGAAGCTCCTCGACGGGGCTCGCATCGACTGGATCGAGACCCTGACCGAGAGCGGGTTCAAGGTGGAGAACCCGAACCTGGCCCCCATCGGCTCGAAGCCGTTGGAGGGGCCTCTGGCCGACCGGGTTCGACAAGCCATCGACCAATTCGTGAACCCCGGAGTGGCCCAGCACGGCGGACACGTGACGCTGGTAGAAGTCAGGGACAAGATCGTCTACCTCCAGATGGGTGGGGGTTGCCAGGGCTGCGGGATGGCGTCAGTGACTCTGAGCCAGGGGATCGAGCGGATCCTCCGGGACCAGGTGCCGGAGATCGAGGGCATCCAGGACGTAACC
This sequence comes from Longimicrobiales bacterium, assembly GCA_965218295.1. GTDB lineage: Bacteria > Gemmatimonadota > Gemmatimonadetes > Longimicrobiales > Gaopeijiaceae > CBDCKN01. Next base: position 293,983 of record CBDCKN010000009.1, read on the forward strand.
AACCACGGGGCCGGCGAAAACCCTTACATCAGCTCATCCAAGTAGCCGGCGCCCCGACGGAGGGCCTGCCGTGTCGAGGGTCCTTCTCCTCCTTTCACGAACGTCGTATCGAGCCGAGGCTTTTCTCGCCGCGTCCCGCCGCCTGGACCTTGACGTCACGGTCGGCTCGAATCAGCGGCAGGCCCTCGCCGACCTGGCACCCGGCGGCGCCCTCACCCTCGGCGTCGGGGACGTCCACCGATCGGTGGCTACCATCGTGCGGTTCGCCTCGGACTATCCGCTGACGGCCATCGTGGCGGCGGAAGACGACTTCGCACCGGTGGCGGCGGGGGCATCCGAGACACTGGGGTTGACGCACCATCCTCCCGAGGCGGTCCGGTCCGCTCGTAACAAGGCGGTCATGCGGGAGCGACTCGCGGCGGCCGGATTCCCGTCACCCTGGTTCCAGGTCGCCTCCGTAGAAGACGATATGGAAGCGGCCGCGGCGAAGGCCAGCTACCCCTGCGTTCTCAAGCCGCTTGCGTTGTCTGCCAGCCGCGGGGTGATCCGCGCCGACACGCCCGAGGAGTTCGGCCGCGCTTGGAGCCGGATTCGCGGGATCCTCGAGCAGCCCGACGCGGCCACACGAAGCGGGCGTACGGCCGGGGAGATCCTGATCGAAGCGTACATGCCGGGGCGCGAAGTAGCCGTGGAGGCGATCGTGGTGGGGGGCGAGCTCCAGACCCTGGCCGTCCTCGATAAGCCGGACCCCATGGAGGGGCCGTTCTTCGAGGAGACCATCCTTGTGACGCCTTCGCGCCTCCCCGACAGCGTTCAGCGCGAGATCGTTTCCTGCGTGCAGCGGTCCGTAGCCATCCTCGGCCTTGTTGATGGCCCCGTTCACGCGGAGCTGCGCGTGGACGACGAGCGGGCCTCATTCCTGGAGATCGCGCCGCGCTCCATCGGTGGCCGTTGCTCCACGATCCTCCGGTTCGAGCCGGAGGCGACCCTCGAGGAGCTCATACTGCATCACGCGTTGGGGATGCCGATCCATGAGTACTCCCGAGCGCCCGGAGCCGCCGGCGTCATGATGCTGCCGATTCCGGAAGCCGGCGTTCTGCGCGAAGTGGGCGGGTCCGAGGCGGCCCTCGAGGTTCTGGGCATCGAAGGGCTCGAGATCCACGATTCCTCTGGGCCAGAAGGTCGTGCCCCTCCCCGAGGGCAATCGGTACCTGGGATTTCTCTTCGCCGGAGGGGAGACGCCCGAGCAGGTGGAGACCGCGCTCAGGGTCGCGCATGCGAGACTTGAGGTCGCTATCGAGCCTGCATAGGCGTCCCAGAGCTCGTCCCACCCCGATCGGTCAGCAGGCTGCACCTTAGGTCTCGCGTTGGCGTCCGAGGCGGGGAAACGGCTAGCGCCGCTTAAGGCGGAGGGCTCGCTCCTCCAGCCCCGGGGTAGGGTGTGCGGTTGCGCCAGATGATCCAGAACGCCAGGGCCAGCGCTACGATGCCGCCGACGTACACGCTCCAGGTGTCGTCACTCAGCTCGATGCCGCTCGATCCGAGGTACAGCGCTAGCGCGTTGTTGAGCACATGCCAGAGCATGGCCGGAAAGATCGAGCCCGTCATGAGGGTCACGGCGGCCAGGATCACGCCCAGCAGCGCCGTTCCCGGAATCCTGAAGATCTGGAAGTGGAAGAACCCGAAGATGAGTCCGACCACCAGGCAGGTGCGCACGGGCCCGAAGCGCCGGCTGACGCCGTGCAGGAGGACCCCACGAAAGGTCAGCTCCTCCACGATGCCGGGCAGGACGGCTAGGAAGATCAGGATCTGCCAGAACGGGATGTGCTCGGGAAGCATCGCCTGACCGAAGCTCTCGAGCAGCTCTCGGGGTATCGGGACGACCTGGTTGACCAACTGGAAGAACAACGTCAGCACGATCAACGCGGCCGGAGCGCCTAGCACCACACCGACCCAGACACCCGGGAGCGGCAGGCGCAGAGCAAGCGCCTCACGTGGCTCGAGCCGGAAGTGCCGTATCATCAGCAGAGTGGCGGCCAGGAAGACGACGCCGACCTGGAAGAGCGCCAGCCAGCGTAGGTCCTCGAAGGGCGTGTTGAAGTCGAGGAGGACCTTTACGGCCCAGAACACCAGGAACCAGCGCAGGACCCTCTTCCGGAACAATGCCGGTCCCCCCAGGAACTCCGCCTGATCCGAATCCGCTCCGGAAACGAGGTTCTCGTCGAGCAGGGCCCTCGCGGCGACCCGCCCTGCGTACGCGGCAGCGCCCGCCGTGACGAGCCACGCCACCCCGACCGCGAGCCAGTTCGCCTGACCGGTCAGGATGTCGCGGGCGGCGACGCTGATGTTGGCGAGCGGCACCACGATGATCGCCGAGGACAGCGAGATCTCCGGGAGGAAAGGCACCAACGCGGGAATCAGGAACAACAGGATGACCGGCAGGAAGTAGAGCTGTGCCTCTTTGTAGGACTTGGCGTATGCCGACGTGACCAGCAGGACGCCTGCGCACAACGAAGCGACCGGCAGGTAGAGCACGAGAAGCGCGAGCGCCGTGGCGGGCGTGATGCTGGCCGCGAATCCCGTGGACACGTCGATCAGCCCGAGCCCGAGATAGATCCAGAGGTTCAGGACCTGGATGACCACGATGACCAGCGCCAGCGTCATCACCGCCAGGTTCTTGGCCTGGATGATCTCTTTCCGCGTGGCCGCCGTGGTCAGGAGTGTCTCCAGCGTGCCCCGCTCCTTCTCGCCGGCCAGGGTGTCCGTTGCCACGACCGAGCCACCCGTGAGCATGAGCAGCAAGATGAAGAGCGTGAACGCCTTGCCTAGGCGCGCACCCGAGACCTCTCGGGCCGACGCGACGTTCGACGTGTCAACCGCGGCGAGATCCGCGGGAGCGATCGGAAAGCCCGCCTGCACGAGCACCGAGTCCCTTCGGTCGCGCCGGACCTCCCTCAAGCGGTTCCGGATCTCGCTAGAACCCCGGCTCGACGGCATACGGTTCGAGCGATAGTGGATGCGGGCCACGGGTGTATCGTGGTAGTCCTCGAGCTCCCCCGCGCGCGTCGAGTCCTCTTCGAACTCCGCCCTCCACTCCGCGGGAGCCACACCCTCGATGAAGAAGTCGAGGTCGCGCTCTTCCAGATCCTCGTCCGGGCTCTCGGACGCGATCAGCTCGAACGTCGTGGAGTCGCCGTCCTCGTCCCCGTCGGGGGCGGGCAGGTCGGCCAGCAGGGTCCGCACGAACGCGGAGTCGCTCCCTATCACCGCGTACTTGTAGGTGCGACTCGCCTCCCGTTCCTGCCTCGACCGCTCTACACGGTTGGAGAGGATGAGCAGAAGCGGCATGAGGACCACGGGCAGCGCGATGGACACGAGCAGGGTTCGCGGATCCCTGAGGAGGGGTCGGATCTCGAGGCCATAGATCGTGCGAACGCTCTGGCTCCACATCACGCCGAGCCCTTCGCGTAGCGGACGAAGATCTCCTCCAGGTAGTGGTCGCCCGTCGCCCGCCGGAGCCCCTCCAACGTGTCGCACGCCAGGATTCGGCCGCTGTGGATGATGGCAATGCGGTCGCAGAGCTGCTCCGCCTCGCTCATGACGTGGGTAGAGAAGATGATGGCCTTCCCGTCGTCCCTGAGCTGGGCGATGATCTCCCTCAGCTCCAGCGCGTTGAGCACGTCCAGCGCGACCGTGGGCTCATCGAAGACGAGCACGGGTGGGTCGTGCGCCACCGTCCGAGCGATCGACACCTTCTGCTTCATCCCACTCGACAACTTCTCGACGCGGGAATCGGCATACTCGGAGAGGCTGAAGCGGTCGATCAGATACTCCACCCGATCGCGGACCTTGTCTTGGGGATATCGGTTCACCTTGGCGAAAAAGGTCAGCGTCTCTCGGGGGGTGATCTTCGGATAGAGGGCCGTCGACGCGGAGTAGAATCCCAGGCTCTGACGAACGTCCTGGGGGGCCGCGCTGACCTCGTGGCCCATCACCCAGGCCCGGCCTCCCGTTGGGGCGAGCACCGTGGAGAGCATGCGTAGCGTCGTGGTCTTGCCCGCCCCGTTGGCCCCCAGCAACCCCAGGATCTCGCCCCGGGCACACTCGAGATCCACCTGGTCGACCGCGTGCACCTCTCCTCGGCTGTTGTCGTAGAAGACCTTCGTGAGGCCTTCGGTCCTTACCGGAATGGGATCCATATTTTCTTTCCGCCTTAGGGAGCCGCGCGCCGGGCCTCGAGTCGGCCCTTGAGGAACTTCCCGAGCCCGCCCTCCTGCGTGCCCATGAGCACGTCCTCGTTGCTCAGCACCCACTGGGCGAACGCGATCGACGCCACCAGGAACACGATCTGCGACGTGAACGTGAGCGCGACGAGGTGAATCTGATAAGTGCCCATGATCGCTTCCCGGATGACCATGATGACGTTCACGACGGGCGTCGCGGCCAACAGGAGCGTGAACTCGGTGTCGGGCGACTGCAGGAAGAATGCGGGGATGATCAGAAGGAAGTAGAACGGCGTGATCATGGACTGCCCTTCCTTGAACGTCCGGGCGAACGCGGCCAGGGCCAGCATGATAGCGGCCACGAAGAGCGCCGTTAGGCCCGCGCCCAGTCCGATCACGGGTATGGCGCCCAATGGAATGCCCGTGGACATCAGCTCATCGGTCGCCCCGCCCGCCAGTGGGCGTAGTATCCACCGCATCGAGATCACCAGAGCGAACAGGTTGAGCAGCCCGCCGGCCAACCCGAACGTCGCGACGTAGAGGTACTTCGCCGTCGCCACGGCGGACCGGGGAGCGGCGACCGTCATCAGCGTCTCCCACGTGGACCGCTCCCGCTCCCCGGCGGTGGCGTCGACGGCGGGATAGAAGGTCGCCATGGCGACTATGATCATGGTGAGCACCGGGATGAAGAGGCCGAGGATGAAGCGCGTGATGTCCTCGCTGGAGGCCAGATTCTCTCGGACGACCCCGAAGTCCTCCCAGGTGGCGTCGCCAACCCCCAGCCCGCGCCGCTCACGATCCAGCCAGGCACCCTTGTACGCCACCGCCGCCTCAACCACCCTTTCGCGGGCGACGCCGCTGCGATCCCGGGCTTGGTTGTAGTGAAGCTCGATCCGGAAATTTCCGGGAAGCGCTGCCCCCGCGGAATCGGGCTCGGTGAACTCGATGAGGGCATCCAGGCGCCCTTCGGCGATCGCCTCGACCGCCAAGTCCACGCTCTCGGTCCAGAGCGAGTAGACGACGTCCTCGTCGGCGTCGAGCGTATCGATCAGGGCCTGGTGCGCGGCGGGCGGCCCCAGGGCGGCTACTCGGGAAGGCAGCCGCTCCGCCTGGCCCTGAACGAACGACAAGCCCGCGAACCCCGCCCACAGCAGAGCGGGGTACATCACGACCGGCAGAACGAGGCTGTAGACGACGATGTTCCGCCTCACGAAGCGCGCAGCGGACCTCGTGTCGGTAAAGCTCGATGACCTGCCGGAATTCCACGTGGGGCTCTCCCGTGGGCAAAGGCACGGCTCTGGTCCAAAGCACGTCCGGTTCGTAACCTGAGGTTGCGGGGTTCGAGGCCTTCAGGCAATCCTGCCGCTGTACGATCCTGCAGGAGCCAAGCCCGTCCCGCATCGTCTTCTTGAAGGAGAGCCTTGACAACCGCGCAGCCCATCGAGTCGGCGAAGACAGTCTGGACGGTGCCCCGTCAGCCTGCCGCGCTCACCGCCTTCAAAGTCACTGGGGTCGCCGTATCGAGCGCGCTCTTCGTGACTCTCCTCGTCCGCATCGTCGTCGCCCTCGCCGCCGGCACCTCCGCCTGGCTCGTCCTACCGGCCTTCCTCCTCGGCTACCTCTTCGCCGACCTGATCTCCGGTACCGCGCACTGGTTTTGCGACACCTTCTTCGAAGAGGACACGCCCGTCATCGGCAGGATCGTCATCCAGCCCTTCCGCGACCACCACGTGCACCCGCAGCGCATCACCCGCTATCGATTCATCGAGCAGGACACGATGAACTTCTTTCTCATGCTGCCGCCGCTTGCGGTGGCGTTCTGGCTGGGGGCGCCGCTGCCGGGGAGCGTCGGCGCGCTCTTCTGGTGCTGCGGCCTGCTGGGCCTCGCGACGGGATCGTTCGGCACCAATCTTTTCCATAAGTGGGCGCACGTGCCCAAGCCGCCAGTCGTAGTGGGCTGGCTCCAGTGGAGCGGCCTCATCCTCGAGCCCGAGCGCCACCAGGCGCCATCACCGCGACTACGACCGCGGGTTCTGCGTGACCTCCGGGTGGATGAACCCACTGCTCGACGCCCTCCGCTTCTTCCCGCGAGTCGAGCTCGTGGTGCGTTTTTTCCAACGATGACCGAGCAGCCTCAGCACCAGCCTCAGCCTCAGAGGCTACGCATCGGCGAGGGCAAGATAAGCGGTTATCTGTCGATCTTCCTCGCGGTGATCTCATTAGGAGCGGTGATCTGCTTCCACTTTCCGGAGTACTTCACGACGCCCGAGTTTCGGGCCGTCTACCCGGTGGACGTCCTGCGCTGGGTGCTCCTCGCTTGCCTGGTGCTCGCCTTCGGCTTCGCGCTCACGAGCTTCCTGCTCAGTGGCAAGACCAAGCTTGGGCTCACCGGCGTTCTCATCAGCGCGCTCGCCATCGTTCTCGGTGGCAACACCGTCAAGATCGACAACTTCAACCAGAGCATCGCCTCCATCAGCCTTGATTGGCTGTTGATCGACATCCTGGTGCTGTCGGCGATCTTCATCCCCGTCGAGCTTTTCCTACCCAAGCGCGCCGAGCAGACGAAATTCCACCTCGAGTGGAAGACCGATCTTGTCTACTTCGCCGTCGGCCATCTCCTCGTGCAGTTCACGGCGGTAGTGGTCAAAGCCCCGGCCGAGTCGATCTTCGGCGGATGGGGGCTGGCGGGGATGCAGTCGACGGTATCGAGTTGGCCGTTCCTCGTGCAGCTGCCCCTGGCCATGCTGGTCGCCGACCTCTTCCAATACACGGCCCACCGAGCCTTCCACGCGAACTCCTTCCTGTGGCGCTTCCACGCCGTCCACCACTTGATTCGTGCGGTCGACTGGCTCGCCGGCTCGCGGCTGCACCTCGTCGACATCTTCGTCACGCGGGCGTTCTCCTACATCCCGCTCTACGTGCTGGGTTTCTCGATGCCGGTGTTCTATGCCTACGTGGCGATCGTCGCCCTACAGGCCGTCGCCGCCCATGCCAACACCCGCATCCCGTTCGGGCCGATCAAGTACGTGCTCGTCACCCCGCAGTACCACCACTGGCACCACTCCGACGATCCCGAGTTCTACGACAAGAACTTTGCCATCCACTTCCCGCTGATCGACAGGCTCTTCGGCACCTACCACCTACCCGGCGACGAGTGGCCCGAGACGATGGGGCTAGGGGAGGAGCGGTTCCCGAAGGGATACCTCAGGCAGTTGGTCTACCCGTTCCGGAACGATCCGAAGACTGCGGAAGTAGTGGATCCCAGCGGGCGGTGAGGACCTCGAAGGGTCACCTCAACCTGGAATCTTCGACTTGTCCAAGACTTTCGTCTTCGCGCTCACCCCACCCGAAAAGGATCGGTGAAGTACCCATTGCGGGTCGACCCGCATCCGCAGCTCAAGAAGTTGAGGGAGAAGAAGAATTGACCTGCCGCCGCTGATCCGGCGTGGGGCGCGCGCCGGTTCCTAGCGCGGACGTGCCGTCGCTGACAGCAGCTCCCGCGCCCGCGCCGCGGGAACGCCCAGGTTCGAGCCCCCGAACTCCGGAAGGATTGCCACGTTGATCGCTACCACCTGGCCGTCCAGCGTCAGCACCGGACCGCCGCTTCCCCCACTGGTAGTTTCGGCGTCGTAGACGACGTTCTGAGTCGTCACCTGCCCCACGATGCCCCTACTCGCCAGCGGCGTGACGTGCCCGGCTCGCGACAGCCGCTCGGCGACCTCCCAGAAGTCCGTGACGCCGGCGTCGCGGAGGCCTTCCACGAACTCGGGATTGGTGCGGGCCATGAGCGCCCGGATCCCCAGGGGGAAGCCGATGACGGTCACGGCCTCACCCGGCTCGGGCGGCCCTTCGGCCAGCGGTAGGTAGTCCGCTTCGCCACCGACCACGCAGCACAGCAGGGCCAGATCCGCGTTGTCGCTCGCCGAGACCAGCTCCAGGTCGAAGGGCTCGGCCACCCCGGGGAGGTAGGCGACGAAGCGCGTCATCCTTCCCTCGAAGCCCCGGGCGAGTAGGGCCCTCCCGGCGGGGTCGAACCCCCAGGGGATCGCGAGGTGGCGGTTCGTGAGCAGGAGTCCGTCCGGGCTCACCACAAAGGCCGTGCCCGTGAGGAAGACCTCCAGGGGAGGCCCCGCGCCGTCCAAGCTGATGGCCGGTTCGCCGACGGGGTTCCTGATGGGCAGGCCGCCCGCACCCAGGACCAGGCGCAGGGGACGGTCGCTCTCGGGCTGGACGAACCCGTAGCTCCCCTGCACGAAAACCGTCGAGCGGGAAGCGGCTCGGATCACCCGGGCCTCCGCTCCGCTCCGCTCTTCCAGCGCGTCCAGCCGATCTCGTGCCGTCGACACGCTGGACTGGAGCTCGGCGAAAAGGTCACCGAGGTCCTCGGAGGTGGGAACCTGCGTTCGGGTCCGCTCGAGCAGCTCGGCCAGTCCCTCCACCCGGGTCATCTCGTCGGCGAGCCGTTGCTCGAGCTTCGCGCTTCGGCGCGCTAGCAACACGGTGCCGAATCCCAGCAGGATCAGTACGGTCAGCACGCCGACGCGGAACGTACGAGCCGTTTGGGTCGCCAACTGCTTGGGGACGTCGGTGAGGACCATGGCTGCCTTCCCCACGGGTCCTCGATCCGAGTTCCGAGCGCAGTCGAGGGCAGTCGGAGAAGACTTGCGTCATCGTCTTGTAGGGTGCGATTCCAGCGTCGTATATACGGTAGCGCAACACCGCACCGTCCCGGCCGATCTCCAGGACGTCCCCCGAGGCCAGGGTGAACCGCTTCACCTGCTCGCCGTTGACCCAGACCTTGCTGTCACCCTCGGCCACCACCTCGTACGTGGTGCCTCTACAGCGCAGCGTAGCGTGGTGGGGCGCTGGGAGGGGCTCGGTATCGAGGGGCAGTCGCAGATCCATGCCGGGCCCGATGCCGATCTTGATCTCGTTCGCGGAGAGGCGGTGGGAGTACCCCCGTTGGCTCCCCGAGAGATGGACGAGGACGGGCGTGGGCCGGGGCCCGCCTGGCTCGCTCTCCGTGGTCACTTCTCGGTCATCCGCGTCCATCGGATCCAAACTCGTGTCGCTGCGCCGTGCCTCGGCCGGGGGTTCCGGCTCCGCGCCTTCGTCCTTGCTCACGTCGGGCGATCCGGTCCATCTCCGCTAAGAGTGCCTGAAACGGCTCCCAGCCGCCATACCCGTCGATGATCAGGGGGTACTTCACCAGGGAGCGGCTCCCGGACGTCCCGTGCCACGGTCTGAATCGGGTTTGCGCATACGGGCGACCGGTTGCACCGTGCATTCGTCGGCGGTCCACGCCTCCTCCGCAGAGGGTCCCATCGGAAAATGATCGAGCGCGTCTTCATCCTCAAGCGAACCGAGCTGTTCAAGGGACTTCCCTCTGACATCCTTGCCAGCTTCGTCAGCCACCTGGACGAGATCTACGTCGCCGCGGGCGAGACGATCTTCGAGAAAGGAGATCCGCGTTCACGACGGTGACCGGGAGATCGAGGTCGTGGGGTGCGACGAGGTGTTCGGCGAGACTCCTCACCGCCGAGGTCCGTAGCGCATCGGCCACGGCCGTGGAGGAGAGCCGGCTCCTCCGCCTCGATCAGGACGTCCTGTACGAGGTGATGGCGGGGCGGCCCGCCATTTCCCGGGAAATCATCAGGGTGCTGGTGAACCGGCTGCAGTAGCCCAGCATTTCGATACACAAACAGATACTGGCTGGCTTCGCGTCATCTCACCGGGAAGTGGTCAGGCCAGGAGCTTCCCCGGGTCTCGACGTTCTCGCGCAGCCGCTGGACGATCATCTTAATCAGCGCCTGCGCCACCGAGACCTGATCGGCGATGAGCTCGTAGAGGTCTCCCTGCGTGAAGCACAGCATCCGCGTGGGCTCGCAGGCGGTGACGGAGGCGGTCCGGGGGCCCGAGTGGAGAACCGTGAACTCGCCGAACACATGGTCCTCTCCCACCTGGGCGAGCTCGGTCGGCCATCGTGGATTCGGACGCGGCCGCCGGTGACGAGATACATGGAGTCGGAGTCCCCCACGTCTCCCTTCGAGAACACGGCCTCGCCATCGTCCACATTCACCTCCTGGAGACGGGACGCCAGGGCGGCGAGGGCGTGATCCGAAAGCTCCGCGAACAGATCCACGGAGCGGAGGCGAACGGTCCGCTCTTAGAGGCGGGCGTCCTCCTCTGACAGGGTGACGTCCCCGATGTTCACGACGGATGCGAGCTGCCGGGCGCAAAGGAGGGTCCAGTCGCTCATGGCCTTCTCTTCCAGGATGCTCATCAGCTGGGGTGTGAAGCCCAGGGGCGCCACGCCCCAATCGCGCCCGAGGCGTTCGAGACGATCAGCCGTGCCCAGATCCTCGAGCACCGGGAACAGCCATGCCCGCTCTTCGTTCGGGATGAAGTTCTCCACGACCTCCAGGGCGTATGACACACGCTCCCTGATCCCGCTGCTGTAGTTGTCCCAGGTCGTCATGGCGTCGCCCTCGGGATACAGCAGAGAGAGGAGAAGAAAGATGCGGTGGCGCACCCGCTCGATCTCCTCGGTGAGAGCAGCCTGAAGGACCCGGGCCTCCGCGGGTCCGTCCAGGTTTTCCGCGGCCATGAAGAGCACGGCGGCCTCTCTCGCCTCGTGACGGAGTCGCTCCGTCAGTTGCTCCTCCTGGTCGACGTCGGGTCTGAAGCCGCAGCTCACGAGGGCCGTGAACCCCGCCTGCCGCTCCTCGCGGTCCGAGAGGCTCGTAAGGGGAAAGACGTGGCGGATCACTTCCTCCCCTCGGATCAGCCCGAGGATCCGGAGGACCAGGAGCCGGAAGTGCCGGTCCCTGGCGTGGCGCTCGAATCCCTTCATCAGGCTGGGCACGGCGGGCTCGCCGGCGGCGATGAGGGCTTCCGACGCGTCGGCGGCCAGTTGCCGGTCCCGGAGGGCGTCCACCACGATGGGCCAGAGCGGAGCGTGCGCCATGGCCGCGGCGGCTTCAATGGCTGCCGCCCGGACCTGGGGACTCGGGTCGTTCAGGAGCTGGATGGCCTGGCGATAGAAGCTTGGGATGGCCGCATCCCGGAGCACGTGGGCCGCGAACACGCGGCTCACCGGAGAGTGGGAGTTGAGCTCCTCGAGGAGCTCGGCCCCGGCGTAGACGACGCCCTCGATGGAGCCGGACCTCAGGAGGCCCACCAGCGCGCCCCGCTTCTCGTCGGGGGAACCGTCGCGGAGTGCCTCCATGACGGCCGGGTCGATCTCATCCATCATGCTGCCGAGGACGCGAATGGCCTCTCCGCGGAGCGCGTCTGATACACGGGAGTCCTCTACGATCTTCCTCACCGAGTCCAGCGCCTCGATGACCCCGTGGCGCTCGATCCTCCTGGACCAGGGAGAGCACGTTGTCATCGACGATCTGCAGGCTCTCGCCCTTGATGCGCCGGCGATGGAGGACGGTGCCGAGGATGGTCACGTACTCCCTGCGCAGGCCCAGAGCCACCACGATCCAGATTGCGCAGAACACCAAGAGCATGACGGCGAGCTCCGGCGCTCCGATGTCGAAGAAGTGGTGCAGCACGAGGAGCACCACGCCGGCGACCCCGATGGCGGCCGAGTCGATGATGCCGTCCATGGTCGTCTGGATCGCCGGGCCCCTCTCCATGAGGGGCTGGTAGAGGGTGGCGATGGACGACGTCTGAACGCCCCGGAAGACCTTGTCGAAGAGCCGCGTCATTGTGGTGAGCCAGAAGACGAGGCCCACCGCGGGAAGGAGGTAGCCCGCCCCCGCCACGACCGTGGAGCCCAACAGCACCGCCGCCGGGAGCCCGACCAGCCCGGCGATGAGGCCGAACTTCTGGATCATGCGGCCAGCGCCGAAGGTGCGGAAGAAGAAGTTGACCATGGCCGCCACGGCGGAGTAAGTGGCGAAGAACCGGACCAGCTGTGCCGTGTCGCTGTACCGCTGCTGGGCCACGTCGTTGAAGGCGTTGTCCACGAAGACGAAGACCACGGCACTGAGGATGAAGTACGCCATCATCAGCTGGAGATAGGGGCTCGACCAGGTCACCCGCTCGGGAGCGCGAGCGCCCTCGGCCGGTCGGCCTCCACCGCGGAAGCGCTCGGGCCTGAAGCGGCAGAGGCTTACGAACGAGAAGGCGGCCAGGGCGAGTCCGGCCGCGCCGATGATGAGCAGGTTCGGGGCGCCGATGGTCCCCACCACCCGGAGGATGAAGAAGCCGCCCAGGAAAAACGCGAGCACGTCGCCCGTGGTCACCAGCGGGAAGAGCCGCTTGCCCTGCCGGATGTCGACGACCTGTGTCGCGGCGCCCCAGAACGCGACGCTGGTCAGGGCGAAGAGCACGTGGAACCAGACGGCCAGGGCCATGGCGGGCCAGCGAGCGTCCGACCATCCAAGGAAGATCCGGATCGCGACCGTGGCGACCAGGGCGAAGAGGAGGTTCGCCAAGATCTGGGGCTGCAGCGTCATGCGGCGTCCCAGATAGAGATAGACGGCGCTCGCCGCCATGGTCGCCACGGCCGCCAGCATGTAGACGTACGCCAGGTCCGAGGCGGGGTAGTTCTCCAGGAAGATTGCCTGGGAGGCCGTGAGGATGAAAACCCGGGCGATGCCGAGGACGAAGGAGAAGAAGAACAGCCCCCCGGCGACTCCGGTTTCTTCCGCCTTTACGTTGAGGATCCTGAGGATTCAGTCCACTCGTGAGACCTGGCTTGTCTGGTGGGCCTACCGGAAGAAACCAAAGCGAATATGCCATGCGCCTTCTCGCTTCACCACCTCGAACCCCCAGCGCCCCTCCTGCATCATCGCCTGGTAGCCGTCCATGTCCGTCAACGGGAGCTCACGGATCCCCTCGTCCTCCACGAGCGACGGCTCGCGGCGCATGTCGTTGTACAGGATGAAGCACGGCAGGCCGAACTTGTCGATGCGAAAGCCGGCCAGGAAGTATCCCTCGGCCAGGTGGTTCACGATGCTGACGGAGTTTCCGGGCAGGACCTCACCGCAGAGGTGGTGGAATCCTGTTCGGTAGGCGTATAGGCCCCGGACCTCGACGAGGAACCGCTGGATCTGGCTGCCCCGGTAGTACGGGAGCACGGCCGATCCCGCGAGATGTCCCACGTGCCGAAGGTCGTCTTCGTCGAGGTCCAGAAAGACCCCGTAGTTCTCCTCGCCGGGATCCGGTGTGAGCAGGGTCGCGTGGCCTATCATCGTTCCGTTGTGGAAGGCACCGACGATGCAGCCGGCCTCCGTGATGCACCTGTGATAGAAGTCGTAGTCACGCTCGTAGAGGAGGAGTGGCTCGGGCATGCCGTCCAGCACCTCGTGATGAAGGACCAGAAGCGGCTCGATGTCGTTCGGATCCAGAAACCGCACGACATAGGGGAAGACCTCGCCCGTTTCCCGGATCGTGCCCGTGCCTGAGAGCCGGGAGCTCCTGATCACGTCGGGCTCGACGTCCGCCAGAAATCTGGAATCGTCCCTGGCTATCTGCGGCACTATGTTTTCCGTCCTGGGGTGAGCCTGCTCCCTTGAACGGTGGGTCGCCCGGGCCGCGCGGCGCAAGGATGACCGTGAACCTTTTCACATCCGGACGTATTCGACTTGGAGAGCGGGGCACAGGGCTCTGCCGCTCGACCGGGAAGAGGCTCGATGCACCGAACCTTCGAAGAGCTTGCGAGTCAGGAGATCGACGGCCTCTACCACGGGGCCCTCTTTCTCAAAGCGGGCGAGGGACAGGCCGCCGAGGACCTTCTGCTGAGCACGTTGACGGGCGCCTTTCATGCGTTCCGCAAGGTGGAGCAGGGGACCGACGTGGCCCGATGGCTGGAGGGCCGGATGGTGCAGGCCTATCTGTCCGCCGTCACCGAAGGCGACTCGGACGGCGCATCGGTCGAGGAGCTCGACGTCCCCTCTCCCCCGCTCATGCGAACGGTGGATGTGGATCCCTTCGCTCTCCACAAGGCGGCCCGGAGAATTCCCCCGCGTGCCCGTGCGGCCTTATGGCTCGTGTTGCTTCGCAGATGGAAGTATTCCGAGGCCTCACGCGTCCTGGAAACGGATCTGGATGACTTGAAGGATCTCCTTGGGTACCGGCACCTGCTCCTGACCGCGGTCCTCCGCGGACCGGACCAGCGGAACGGTACCAACGGAGAAGTGACGTAGGGTGCAGGAAGCATGAATTGTACGGAAGCTAGATACGCACTTTGGCCGCCCGAGCGGCCTCGACTGGCAGGCACGGCCGTCCTGGAAGCACGGCTGCACGTGGAGACGTGCGAGGCCTGCCAGGGCTATTTCGAGCAGGACAGGCTCCTTCTCGACGTGTACGACCGGGTGAGTCGGCAACGGACCCCCCGGCGCGTTCGCGAGCGCGTCTTCGACTCGCTGGCCCGTGAGCGGGCCAGGACTCTAGGTGTTCCGGATAACGCCGACGCTGGGGTCCGGTCGGTCACCCGCAGGCGGTGGGCGCTCGCCGCTGTCTCGTCCATCGCGGCGCTCTTCGTCGTCGCGTTGGGAAGCTTCCTCGTGGAGCGCTCGGCTCCCCAGGAAGAGGCCGGGCTGTTCGTCGAGGACTACCTCCGGCGGGCCGTGGGCGAGGATCGCATCATCACCTCCGACGTGAACGAGATCAGCCGGTTCCTGACCCGCGAGCTAGGACTCCCCATCACGCCCATGGAGGTGGAGGGCCTGAGGCTGGCCGGGGCGGAGATATGTCTGTTGGATGGGCGCCGGGGAGCCATGATCCGCTACATCGAGGACGGCCGGGAGATCTCCCACTACGTGGTTCCCAAGTCGGGAGCGGTGCAGCGCGAGCCGGCCGTGTTCTCTCAGCTCAGTTCGGGCAATGCGGTGGGACCGTCGGTGATCACCTGGGCCACGCTGCAGGTCGAGCAGGCTCTGGTGGGTGAGGTCGCTCCCGCTCGCCTCATGGAGCTCGCCAGGAACTACGCTCTGGAGGAATAGGATACCCAGTCCGTGGCTAACGCGGCGTGACGCTCTACTCCGGTCCGGCTTCGGCGGGGAGCTCTCCCGCGGCTAGCTCCTTCTCCACGGTTTCCTTGATCGGATCGATGGTAGATCCGAACCCGTAGAAGCCACGGATGACCCGAAGATCACGATCCAACACAACTGTATACGGCAGACCGCGATAGTTATAACGGCCTCTCAGACGCCCACCGCCCTGGCCTTGGACGTAGCCTACGCCCCCGATCTCCTCGACGAACGCCAGAGCGTCGTCGGGATCGATGTCCTCGTTCAGTCCGATGATGGTGGCTTGCTCGGGGTCGAGCTCCCGGGCGAAGGCCTCCAGGAGGGGCATCTCGCGCCGGCAAGGTCCACACCAACTGGCCCAGAAGTTCACGACCACGACCTTCCCGCGGTGGGCCTCGAGGCGCGTCTGGCCCGGGTGATCCAGTCTTGGGAGGTCGAACTCCGGGAAGGCGGCCCGCTCGGGCTCGCCGGTCCGGGAGAGGGCGTCCTCGCGGCTGGCGGTGTAGATGCGGCCACGTCCGTCGGCGAAGACGGCATCGTCCTCGGAGATGGGTCCGGACCGGACGAACCGCCCGTCCCGGTCGAAGGCCAGGACATCGTCGGGGGGGCCGCCCGGGGTCGTGGCGGCCAGGACGTAGATCAAACCGTCGGGCCCGGTGACCAATCCGAACTGCAGCACCGAGAAGATCGCCGTAACGGATCCGTCGACGACGCCCAGGGACGGCGGCGCGACGGTCTCGCCGGGCTGCCAGCGACTCACCCACGCGGTGTCGCCTCGGGTGTCGAACGCCACCAGCTCGGGTCTCAGGGCCGAAGTGTAGACGACCGATCCGTCGCCGGTGGCCACGGTCCAGCCCGTGTTGACCAGCTGCCCGAGGAACGGATCCGGCGCCTCGGCCGGAGATCCGACCGGTGTCATCTCACCCGTGTCGGTGTCTCGGATCCAGAGCAGGGGGTCCCTCGAGCGGATGGGCGCCAGGTGGAACTCGTAGACGCTCCGGGCCGCCACCATGGCACCCGCGCTTCCCCCGAAGGCCGGGGCCTCTACGCCGTAGGAGACCCACTCCCGGGGTCTGTCGTCGGCGAAGCGGAGTCCCAACCCGTCGGCCTCCACGGCGAGCAGCGACTCGCCGTCGATAGCGACGGAGACGGGGCCCGTGAGGTTGCGGTCGTCGGGTAGGGCTCCCTGCGCGACCCGCGCGACCACCCCACGGTCGTCGAAGACCAGGATCCGTGCGCCGTCGGCGTCGGGCCAGGCCGCTCCACCGTCCCGCAGAGGCGCGGCCGCTCGGCCGCCCATGAAGAGAAGCTGGAGGCCCTCGACTGGGGGATCGTCGTAGATCAGGAGGCGCTCGGCGGGGTCCGGACTCTCGATAAGCGTCCAGCCACCTTGCTCGGTGACGGACGGCTCCCGGTAGTCCGGCAGCGGCTCCCCGGGGGGTGGCCCCCGATCCCCGCAGCCCGTGACAGCTCCGAGTAGGAGAACGAGGCCGGAGCCCAAGCCCCGGCCTCGTCGCGTCGACGCCACTTGATGCATCGACCGCATTCTCACTACTGCTGCATCGAGATGCTCTCGATGAGGATCGTGTTCAGGCCACCGCGCTCGATGACCTTTCCGGTCACGTTCACCGTGTGCTCGGCGTGACCTCTCAGATCCTTGTCGCCCCGCTCCTGGCCCATGGCCATAGTGACCGGCATGTAGAGCGTGCCCTCTTCGCTCATGAGCGCTAAGGGAACGCCCAGGTCGAAGCATACCTGGGCACACATCCGGTGATCATTCCCGGACAGGTTGTAGACGGTGTTACAGGAAAGGTCGACGACACTGGCGGTGAACGAGACCTCGGTACCCTCCGCTGCCTGCATCTGCGCAGACGTGGGCTGCGCGGCCAACGCCACGAGCCCGATGGACAACGCGGTCAGTGCGAACTTGCGCATCGAAAATACCTCCACCTCACAAAGTGAAACGGCTATCTCCCGGGCTCATGGACGCCCATCATGCCCGGCTCTACTTCGAATTCGAACGAGGCCGCATCGGTTCCATCACCCAGGTTCACATAGACCGCCCATTGGCCGTCCATGCTGATCTCGGCCCGGGCCGTGTAGTCCAGGGGACCCTCCGCTTCGGCCGGGTACCTGAGGATACCCATGGCCGGCATCTCGAGAGACACGACGTCGATGGAAACGGGGGTGCCCTCTGGAACGGCGCGATCCAGGGTGATGTGGAACTCGGTCGTACCCATCTCCACCGGGTAGCGGTCGGGGCGCACGGTCACCTCCGTCCCTCCGGGCGCCGTGGTCACCCACTCTGCCGGGTCGGTGTTGGCCGCGATCCGCCCATCGTCGCCGAGCTTCGCTTCCATGTCGCCCGGGACGCATCCCCAGGCCGACAGGGCGAGCAGAGCGACGGCCGCTGTGTTCCTCATGGCTTTTCCCCGTTGAGGCACACCTTCACAACGCATGACCGCCTTGGCCGGTTCCTTAGGCGGACCCGTCGGTACGGGGGTCTCGGTTCCGGGCCGTCTTCGCTGGGTCTCGGGGTGGATGTCGCAGGTGGGGACCGTCAGGCAAGCGTCGCCCTGCTGACTTCAGCGAGCATGGAACGCGCCCGGGCCACGACCTCCTTGGCCGTCACGCCGAATCGCTCGTACAGGACCTCGGCCGGAGCCGAAGCGCCGAAGTGGTCGATGCCCACCGCGCCGCCTTGGTCGCCTACCCAGCGAGACCACCCGAACGTCGATCCGGCCTCCACGGCGATGCGAAGGCGCTGGTTGGGCGGAAGCACCTGGTCCCGGTACTCCTGGTCCTGCTCCTCGAAGAGGCGCCAGCTCGGCATGCTCACCACTCGGGTGGGGGTTCCGTCGGCCTCGAGCTGGCTCCGGGCCTCGAGGGCCGTCCCCACCTCGGAGCCGCTGGCGATGAGGATCACCTCGGCCTCGCCGCCGGTCGCCTCGGCGAGGACGTATGCGCCCCGGCGTGCTCCCTCCGAAGAGGCCAGCTCGGTCCGGTCCAGGGGCGGCACCTTCTGCCTCGTTAGGGCCAAGAAGGTGGGACCGTCGGTGCGCTCCACGGCGATGCGCCACGCCACCACCGTCTCCGCAGCGTCAGCGGGCCGGAGATCCACCAGGTTGGGGATTGTCCTGAGGGTCATCATCTGCTCGATGGGCTGATGCGTCGGCCCGTCCTCACCCAGCCCAATGGAGTCGTGGGTGAACACGTACGTGACCGGAACGCCCATGAGCGCGGCGAGCCGGATCGAGGGCCGCATGTAGTCGGAGAAGATCAGGAAGGTCCCCGCGAAGGGCCGGATGCCCCCGTGCAGGGCCAGACCGTTCAGTATGCCTCCCATCCCGTGCTCGCGGACACCGAAGTGGATCACGCGTCCGTCGGGGGCGCCAGCCAGGAGGTCGCGGCCCTCGTCGATGTCCGTCTTGTTCGACGACCCCAGGTCGGCCGAGCCGCCGATGAGGTTGGGCAGTCCCGCCGCCAACCCCTGGAGGACCTTCCCCGACCAGGACCGGGTTGCGTCGGCCTTGTCCACGTGCTCGTAGTCGGGCACTTCGGCGTCCCATCCGGGTGGCAGGTCGCCGCGCATCATGCCCAGGTACTCCTCGGCCAGCTCCGGATACGCCTCGCTGTAGGCCCCGAAGCGCTCGTTCCAGGCCGCCTCGAGCTCGCGGCCCCGCTCCGCCGTCTCCCGCCACGCCGCCAGGGCGTCGGGATCCACGAAGAACGGCTCCTGGGACGGGTAGCCCAGGCTCGCCTTGGTGGCCGTCACCTCGTCGTCGCCCAAGGGGGCGCCGTGGGTGGAGTGGTGACCGACCTTGTTGGGGCTGCCCTCGGCGATCTGGGTGCGGTTGATGATGAGCGTGGGGCGCTCCGTCTCCGCCCGGGCTGCCTCGAAGGCCTCGTCGAGGGCCGCGAGATCGGTGCCGTCCTCGACGTGGAGGACGTGCCACTGGTACCCGCTGAAGCGGTCCCCATGGTCCGTGGACGTGCTCAGATCCGTGCTGCCCTCGATGGTGATCCGGTTGTCGTCGTAGATCCAGATGAGCTTGCCGAGCTTCTGATGGCCGGCCAGCTCTGCCACCTCGTGGGAGATGCCTTCCATGAGGTCGCCGTCGGAGCAGAGGGCGTACGTGTAGTGATCCACCACCTCGTGACCGGACCGGTTGAAGCGGGCGGCCAGCCATCGCTCGGCCAGTGCCATGCCCACCGAGTTCGCCACGCCCTGACCGAGGGGACCGGTGGTGGCCTCGACTCCGGGGGTGTGTCCCACTTCGGGGTGGCCCGGCGTCTTCGATCCCCACTGGCGGAAGTTGACGATCTCGTCCTTGGGGAAATCGTACCCCGTGAGGTGGAGGAGCGAGTAGATGAGCATGGACGCGTGTCCCACCGAGAGAACGAACCGGTCCCGGTCCAGCCACCCGGGGTTCCCCGGGTTGTGCTTCATGTGCTGCGTCCAGAGGAGGTACCCCAGGGGTGCGAGCGCCATGGGGGTGCCGGGATGTCCAGAATTGGCCTTCTGGACCGCATCCATGGCGAGGACCTTGACCGCGTCGATGCAAAGGCGGTCCAGCTCCGGGGAGCGACCGGTGAGCGAATCGGCCATCAGGCACTCTCCACGACGAAGTTGACGAGGCGGTCGGGTACGTATATGACCCGGCTCACATTGGCATCCTCCAGGTAGCGCGCGACATTCTCGTCCGACCGGGCAAGCTCTTCGGCGGCTTCCTGGTCGATACCGGCCGGACCCCGAATCGTGGCTCGGAGCTTTCCGTTCACCTGCACCGCAAGCTCCACCGACGTCTCACGGGTCTTGGCCTCGTCGTAGGTGGGCCAGTTGGCCCCGGCGAAGACGCTCTCCTCGTGCCCCAGGCGCTCCCAGAGCTCCTCGGCCAGGTGCGGTGCGAATGGGGCCACCAGCACGACCAGGGCCTCCACCTCGGCCTTGGCGGCCGCACGCCCCCCGGCGCGCACCATGTTCAGGTACTCCATCATGGCCGCGATGCTCGTGTTGTACCCCAGCTCGGGCAGCTGCTGCGTGACCTGGCGGATGGTCTGGTGCAGCTTCCGCTCCACGTCCGGATCGGCCTCGGCATCGCTCCCGGCAGCCGCTGTCACCGTCTCGTGCAGGCGATGCAGGAAGCCGTGGGGCCCCTGAATGCCCTCGTTCTGATAGTCCCCACCCTCTTCGAACGGCCCCAGAAACATGAGGTAGGTGCGGAATGCGTCGGCGCCGTAGCGCTCGATGATCTCGTCCGGCACGACGACGTTGCCCCTGCTCTTGGACATCTTGGCGCCCTCGCGGATGATCATCCCGTGGGCACGGAAGCGCTTGAAGGGCTCCTCGAATTCCAGGTGGCCCAGGTCGTGGAGGGCCATGGTGATGAAGCGCGCGTACAGCAGGTGCAGGACCGCGTGCTCGTTGCCTCCGATGTAGCAGTCCACCGGCAGCCAGCGCCGTGTGATGTCCGCGTCGAAGGGGATGTCGTCGAACTCCGTGGACGGGTAGCGCAGGAAGTACCAGGAGCTGTCCAGGAACGTGTCCGACACGTCCGTCTCGCGGCGGGCTTGACCTCCGCACTCCGGACAGTCGATCCGGTACCAATCCTCCACCCGGGCGAGGGGGCTCACGCCGGAATCGTCGGGCTTGAAGTCCTCCACCCTGGGGAGCACCACCGGCAGGTCCGACTCCGGGACGGCGACCGGGCCACATGCCTCGCAGTGGATGATGGGGATGGGCGGACCCCAGTACCGCTGCCGGGAGATGCACCAGTCGTGCAGCCGGTAGCTCACCTTTGTCTCGGCCATATCCCGCTCCGCGAGCCAGCCTGTGATGGCCTGCTTGCTCTCGGAGACCGGCACGCCGTCGAACTGACCGGAGTTGACCATCACCCCGTCGCCCAGGTACGCCTCGGCCAGGGGAGTGTCGGCGTCCTGGCAGGGGCCTGCGACGACGCGCACGGTGGGCAGGTCCATGGCCTCGGCGAAGTCGAAGTCCCGCTGATCGTGGCCCGGGACGGACATGATCGCCCCCGTCCCGTACTCCATGAGTACGTAGTCCGCGACCCAGATGGGGATGGGCTGTCCGGTGGCGGGGTTCAGGCAGTGCCCTCCGGTGAACACGCCGGTCTTGTCCTTCTCGATCTTCTGACGGGCGACCAGATCCTTGGCCGTCGCCTCTTCGCGATAGGCCGCGATGGCCTCGGCCTGTTCGTCACTGGTCACGTCGTCGACCAGGGGGTGCTCCGGGGACAACACCATGTACGTGGCCCCGAAGACCGTGTCCGGCCGGGTCGTAAAGACGTCGATTGGCGCACCGTCGACGGCAAAGTCGGAGGCGTCCACAGTCGGTTGATCGGAGTCGGGTCCGGCCACCCCCTCGGGGGGCAGGATGGGGAAGCGCAAGACGGCTCCCTCGCTCCGGCCGATCCAGTTGTGCTGGGCCTTCTTCGTCGTCTCGGACCAGTCGATGTCCTCCAGGTGGCCCAGGAGCCGATCCACGTACTCCGTGATCTTGAAGAGCCACTGGGCGATGCGCCGTTGCTCGACGGGGGTGGCACACCGCTCGCAGCGTCCCGAGATGACCTGCTCGTTGGCCAAGACCGTCATACACGAGGGGCACCAGTTGACCGGCGCTTCCTTGCGCTCGGCCAGACCCGCCTTGAAGAGCCGGATGAAGATCCACTGGGTCCAGCGGTAGTACGCCGGATCGGTGGTGTCGACGGTGTGGTTCCAGTCGAACATCCCGCCGACGCGTCGCAGCTGCCTCGTGAAGTTGGCGACGTTCCTGGGGATGAGGTCCATCGGATTGACGCCCTGCGTGAGGGCGAAGTTCTCCGAGTGGATGCCGAAGGCGTCGAATCCGATGGGCTCGAAGACGCGCTTTCCGGTGAGCCGCTGGAAGCGCCCGTGCACGTCCGCGCCGGTGAATGCGTAGATGTTGCCCACATGCAGCCCCTCGGCCGAGGGGTAGGGGAACATCATCAACTGGTAGTAGTGGTTCTCGGTGGTCTGGAGGGCCTCCTGGGTGAAGCTGTTCGTGCCGAGCTTCTCCCACCTGTCCTGCCACTTGGCCTCTACTTCGGACGGCGCGTAGCCGCCGTTTCCATCGCTGCTCATCTATGCCTGCTGAAGCGTCGTGCCGAGTGGGGGTGCCGAAAAATGAGCCCCTAACCTATACCGGGTGTGAGGGCATTACAACGCGTCACCATCAGAGGTCCCCATCGGGCGCGCCGACGCCGTCCCGGGTCAGTCACAGGCGCCGTCCCGGGTCACTCGCAGGCGCCGTTCGGGGTCAGCCGCCGCCGCCGTCCTCCGGGCTGTCATCCGGCGCGGCGAACCCCATGATCTCCATGAGCCGAAGCGCGTTCGTGGAGGTGGCGGTTCCCGGTCGGAGCCTGTAGTCGAAGGCGATGGGCGGGCCCCCTGCGCGCACTTCCAGGGACTCCCCGAAGTGGACGAAGACGGCTCGCTCCCTCAGATCCGGTGCATCGGCCAGGGTGAGATCGTGGGTGGTCACGGCGCCGATGGTCTCCTGATCCAGGAGGTGACGTAGGATGCGGCGGGCGGCGATCTGCCGCTCGGCGGTGTTCGTCCCCTGGAGGATCTCGTCGAGGAGGTAGAGGACCGGCACGTCCCGGGCGGCTCCGGCCGCCTCGGCCACCGACTTGAGGCGCTGGAGCTCGGCCATGAAGTAGGAGATCCCCTCCTCCAGGGAGTCCCGGATGCGCATGCTGGTGCGAAGGTCGACGGTGGGGAGGCGCATGGACGCCGCGCAAACCGGTCCCCCGGCCCCGGCCAGGACCACGTTGGCACCAAGGGCACGGAGAAGGGTGCTCTTGCCCGACATGTTGGAGCCCGTCACCAGGAGGAGGCTTCCGGGCGGCCCCACCTCCACGTCGTTCCGGACCGCCGTCTCGGGATTGAGGAGCGGGTGGCCCAGCTGCTCCGCGTCCAGGATCTTGGGGTCGGTCCTTCCGACCTCGGGGAACACCCAGTCCGGATGGCAGTGTGTGAGCCCGGCCAGGGCCGAGAGGGCGTCTACGCGTCCCAGCGCCTCCATCCATCCACGGAGGTTCCTGCCGTGGATCTCCTTCCAGCGCTCCATGCGCACGAGGATGTGAACGTCCCAGAGCGTCAACAGGTTCACGGGGAAGTGCACCTGCCCGTTGAAGCGGAGGTCCGACATCTCCATGAGGTGGAAGAGGCGAGCCAAGGCCTCGGCGGCCGCTTCCCCGTCTGGGGTAAGGCTTTCCCGGTGCTCGGTGAGCAGGGAGGCCTCGAAGCGCTGCTCCGCGATGCGGGCGATGAGCTCATGGTAGCGTCGCAGGCCCGTCTCTCCGTTCGAGGCGCGGGCGAAGTCCTCGTGGATCCGGCCGAAGAGCCGCTTCATGAGCAGTAGCGTGAGGCCCACGGGAGCCATCCAGAGGAAGGGCGCCATGCCCGCGACGTGGATGCCGATGGTGACGATCGTGGCCAGGGGCAGGACCACGGCCGCCCACATGACGGCGCGCTCCTCCACCAGCCAGGTGGGCGCTTCCGCCCACTCCAGGAGCCTGGCGATCTCCTTCATCTCCACGGGCCCGGCGATCCGTCCCGCGGCGTGGAGCTCGTCCCGGAATTCGATGGCCGGGGTCAGCTCCTGGACGGCGGCCTGGCGCTCCCGGACGGTGCTCGCCGGGGCGGGGGCCAGGAGCCAGTCCACCAGCGTGTCCGCACCTGGCCGGGTGGCGGTCGTGCCGAGCAGCGTGTAGAGGGAGGCGTGGCCGAAGACGTCCAGGTCGTCGGCGTATGGATGGCCCTCCGGAGCCGCGGGGCTGGGCTGTTCCAGGCCGTCCCAGTTGCGGAGCCTGCGATAGCGAGCCTCACGGGCTACCTGGGCGAGCTCCGAGTGCCAGCGCTCCTGGCGACGGGCCCGGCGGTGACGAACGACGAGGACGACGAACAGCACGACGAAGAGCAGGCCCCCTCCGGTGAAGAGAGGCTTGGCGTCGGTGGCGAATGCGTAGCCCACGAAGGCCGCCGTGGCCAAGAGGAAGACCCACATCCGCCGCTGGGCCAGGGCGTCGGACCGCTCCCGCTAGCGGCCGGCGGCTCCGGCGGCCTCCGCCTCTCGGCGGCCGTAGGTTTCGAGTGGGTCCGGGCGTCCCTGGTGATCGAAAGGAGGAGGAGCGTGAGGACGCTCCGCGACCGCCGGAGCCTCAGGAGCCATTCGGTGCCGTCAGGCTCGACGCCGAAAACAGATCGAAGGGATCGTCCACCCCAGCCGCCCCCTCTGTGAGGTGCTTCACCGCGGCCCGGAGGCCGCCCGTTTCCTCTAGCAGGCCCTGGAAGTCCTGAAGTCGGTGATAGTACCGCATGCGGGCCATGAGGGTGGCGTTGTTGAGGGGTGTCACCAGGAAGCTCTGGAAGGTCATGGCCTCGAAGGACGGCTGCACCCGGTCCGCGAAGTCCTCGAGGTGGCCCTCGAACAGGCCTTGGCGCTGTTCCAGCTTCTCGTCGTAGGAGAGGGTCGAGTCGCGGTAGACCTCCTGGAGCCCGTCCACCACTCCGTCGATGAACGTCGAAAAGCGCTGGTAGTCCCGCCAACGTGCCTGGGCACGCAGGCACTTCACCGTGTCGGGACCGCCGCCCTGGCGGTTACAGAAGAACTCGATGGCACCGACGCGGCCCACGAAGGTGGCGAAGCTCTCGTTGAACCCCACCTGGCCCCGGACGAAGAGGTGGTTGTGGGACAGCTCGTGGAGGACGGTCTCCACGAGATCGACCTCGTCGCGTCGCAGGAGCGTCGAGAGGAGCGGGTCCGTGAACCACCCCAGGGTGCTGAAGGCGGCCGTGGGACGCAGGTAGGTGTCGAAGCCGTCCTCTTCCAGCTCCTGCTGGTCCCGGAGGGCGTCGTCTTCGTCGAAGTACCCCTTGTACGGGACCCGGCCCACCACCGGGAACCACCACGTCTTAGAGGCGAAGCGGTCCCTCGTCGCCGCCGAGAGGACCAGGGCCAGCGTGTCCTTGTCCAGCTGTGTGAACGACGTGTACGAGTCACCCACCTTCAGCCCCAGAACCTCGATGGCGTACTGCCGGGCCTCCACCACGAATGTCAGCTTCGCCTTGGTCCTCTCGTCGGTCTCGGGATCCAGGATCACCTCGTGGAGCGGCTGCCGGGCCCGGAGAATCTTCGCCTCGGCGATGCCCGCCTTGATGACGTACATAGGCGAGCACGCCGAGAAGATGAGGGCTACCATCCCGAGGCCCACGAAAAAGCGGGTCCACGACCAGCGAGGCATCGCTGCTACCGTCCTCCGTCTGAGCCGGGGCTCGTCGCTACCGGCCTCCGTCCGGGATCCGCATCGCTACCCGCCTCCGCCCAGGTTGCGCATCAGGGGGATGCCGCCCTCGGTGGGCACGTATACCACGGACCCCCCGGGGAGCTCAGCGAGTTGTTCGATGTAGTAGAACATCAGGTACTCGGGCGTGAGACCCGTGGAGATGATCCTCTGCGCCTCGGCGATCCCCTTGGCCTCTTCGATCTGCTGCCGCGCCCGCTCCTGGATGATCTCCGTCTGGAATTTCTCGGCTGCCACGTTCTGCTCGCGCTGGAGCTTCTCGTCGATGGCCTGGCGCACGGCCGCCGGCGCCTGCACGTCCCTGAGGAAGACCTCCACGACCTCGATGCGGTCCCCGGCCTTCTCCTGGATGGCCAGCTTCATGGCGGTGGCGACCTCGCGACGGTCGGGGGAGAAGATCTGGTTGATAGACTTGGTGGCCACCGCGTCGCGGACGCCGTTGCGGATGGCGTTCAGGACGATGCTCCTCTTGATCTGGAGCTCCGAGCCGATGCGGTCGAACAGGTCGGGGGCCTTGGCCGGATCGATCCTGAAGAGGAGCGATACCTCCATGGCCACGTTCATCTGCTCGCTCGTCTGGGCCTCGATCTGCTCCACGCCTTGGCCCCCAGGAAAGCTCTGCTCCCGGACGGACATCTTCTCTACCGTGGCCAGCGGATTGATGACGTGAACTCCCTGCTCCAGCGGCGTGCGATCGACCTGCCCCAGGAAGTGCTTCACGCCTACCTCTCCGACGCCGATGACGACCACGGCGTTCAGGCCCGCGGCGGCGATGCCGCCCAACATCAGTCCGTAGCCGAGGAGCTTCGACTTGCCCCTGTCCCCCACGGACGGTCCCACCACGAGCACGGCCGCACCCGCGACGATGATGAGTATGGCTAGCATCATGGATGCCATGAGAATCCTCCTATGGACGAAGAGTTGGTGCTCTCGGTAACAGGTGGGCTGTTTTTCTTGCCCTCTCCAGAGGTACGAGCGCCGACGGCTGCCTCTTTAAGGCGCGACGGTGACTGATAATGTACGCCTGCCATCCTCTGTGAGTAGCCTTGTTAAGGGATGACGTCCGACCCATCGTCCGCGCATGCCACTGACTCAGCTGCTCTATCGGACCCTGCTTCGGGGCTTCAGGGTCGTTTCTCCGACGATGATGTGGGGGTCTTCCAAGCTCTCCCGCGGGCTCCGTGGGCGACGGAATGCACACGGCACCCTCATCGCATGGGGCGACACGGCGCGCGACCGATCCCGACCCGTGGTCTGGCTCCACGCCTCCTCCGTGGGTGAGGCCCTCCAGGCCAGGGCCGTCCTGGAGGCCCTCAGGGAGCGAACCCCCGACTTCCAGGCTGTGTTCACGTTCTTCTCGCCCTCGGCCGAAGCTCTGGCCGAGCGCTTCCCGGCCGATGTCTCGGCCTACCTCCCCTGGGATCTGCCCGAGGTCATGGGCAAGGTCCTGGATGCCGTGCGTCCTTCGCTCGTCCTGTTCACCCAGAAGGAGGTATGGCCCTCGTTCGCGGGGGCGGCGGCGGATCGGGGAGTTCCGGTGGTCTTGGTGGCGGCGACACTGCGGGCCGCTGCGGGACGGCTCAGCCGGTCGGGGAGGGTGCTGCTGGGCCCGGCATTTCGTCGCCTCGACTGCGTAGCGGCTATCTCGGCGGCCGACGGTGAGCGCTTCCAGCTGCTCCAGGTCCCTCGCGATCGCATCGTCGTGACCGGAGATCCAGGGGTCGACTCCGCCTGTGGCCGGGTGGCTGCCGCGGACCCGGAAGCCTCGCACCTCAGGCTCTTCCAGGATGGGTCGGGACCGGTCCTCGTGGCCGGGTCCACCTGGGGTTCCGACGAGGACGTTCTGATCCCCGCTCTGGCCCGCATCCGTCGTGGTAGGCCCGATTTCCGAATCGTCCTGGCACCCCACGAGCCGAGGGGGTGGGACTTCGAGGGCCTTCGTACGCGCTTGTCCGCGGAAGGGTGGTCGCCGACGCTCTTGAAGGAGGCCGAAGATCGGGGTCGACTGGACGGCGCCGACGCCGTGCTGGTGGAGCGGGTAGGGGTTCTGGCCGAGCTCTACACCGTGGCGTCCATGGCCTATGTGGGCGGAGGCTTCCACGGCCACGGCCTCCACTCCGTCCTCGAGCCGGCCGCTGCCAGCGTGCCCGTGCTCTTCGGGCCGCGGCACCAGAACTCCCTTGCGGCGTCACATCTGCTTGCATGCGGGGGAGCCAGGACGGTGTCCGACGTCGATGCCCTCGTCGCTGCCATCGAGGAGTGGCTCGAGGACCCCGAGAAACTTCAGAGGGACGGTCGGCGGGCCTTGGACTATATTGAGGAGCATCGGGGGGCGGCCGGCCGAACGGCGGATCTGCTCGCCGAACGCTTCCCGGAGCAACCGTGACGAGGAGCTCCTCGCGGAGGACAGGCCGCATTTTGCCAACGAATCGCCTGCCGCCGCTCATGGCGGTGATGGCCATCCTCATGGTCTCCTGTTTCGGCGAGTCCCCACCCGCTTCGGACGGTGAGGGGCGCACGGCCGATCCTCCCGTCGCTACGGAGGCGCGGGAGCCTGACGCACCGCCATCGGCCACCTCCGAATCCGAGCTTCCACCGCCTCCCGGATCCTGGATGGATGTTGAGGCGAGCGTGGTGGCCACCGAGGGTGGCTCGGGCGATGCGGGTAGCGCTCCCCGCGCGCAGGGAGCCGATGCGGACGGGCCCAACTCGACGGGCGAGCCGGATGCGACCGACGAGCCCCAGGAAGTCCAGACGTTTCCGGCCCCCACGGCGACCACCGGCGAGGGGAGCCCTGTCGCCCGGCTGGTCCTCCCGGAGGAGCCGCTGCGCTTCACCAGGCCGGAGGCCGTACGCGGCATCTACCTGAACGCGTGGGCCGCCGGGTCCCACCTGCGCTCCCAGAAGCTCATCGATCTCGCGAAGCGGACCGAGCTCAACGCCTTCGTCATCGACCTCAAGGATGCGACGGGCTACGTGAGCCACCCGACCCAGGTGATGTTCGCCCGGGAGGTGGGAGCCGATCAGGAGATCCGCATTCGAGACCTGGTCGGGCTTCTCGAGCGGCTCCATGAGGCCCACATCTATCCCATCGCCCGGATCGTCATCGTCAAGGACGCCCTCCTCATCGGCGCTCGCCCGGATCTGGCCGTGCAGGACACGGCCGGCGGCGTCTGGGTGGACGACAAGGGCCTGATCTGGGCCAATCTCTACAACCGCGCCGTCTGGGACTACCACGTGGCCTTGGCCAAGGAAGCCGCCGCTGTAGGCTTCCCGGAGATCCAATGGGATTACGTGCGCTTCCCCGACGCGCCCGAGGAAGAGCTGAACCGGGCCTGGTATCCGGGGCGGGGCACGCGAACGCGAACCATGACGGTCCGGGAATTCCTGGAGTACGCCCGTCAGGAGCTGGCGGAGTGGGACGTTAAACTGACCGCCGACGTCTTCGGCGTTTCCACCTCCGCCCACACCGACGTCGGCATCGGCCAGCTCTGGGAGGACTTCATCGGGGCGGTCGACGTCGCCCTCCCCATGGTGTACCCATCCCACTACTGGGTCGGCAGCTTCGACATCGAAGATCCCAACGGTCACCCGTACGAGGTGGTGCTCGAGGCCCTCAGGGACGGGGTCAAGCGCTCCGCCGAGATCGAGGGCGCGGGAGCGACCCGCCCCTGGCTCCAGGACTTCACCCTGGGAGCGCCCACCTACGGAGCACCGGAGGTCCGAGCCCAGATCCAGGCTACTTACGACGCGGGCATCGATGAGTGGATCCTGTGGAATCCCTCGAGCCAGTACAGCGAGGCTGCCCTCGCTCCTGCGGGCGGCTACCCCGACGGCACCGAGCCCACCATCAGGGTTGGGGGCAAGATCGTCGCGGTCTCGGAGCGTGCCGCCGCCATGGAGGCGGGGCGGATAGCCCGTGCTGCAGCAGACAGCGTGGCGAACGTCACGGCCGAAGACACGGTGGGGATCCAGCGCTGACGTAGTGTGGTGTCCCAGAAGTGTCTCGGCCATTCGAGCACCGATGCATCCGGCCCTGCGGCGTTCCTCCTCCTCGAAATAGCGTTGCTATTCCTCGTCGTCGCGCCTTGCAGGATCCGGCGCCTCGGCACTCTCGGTGGCTCGCGAACTTCTGGCACACCACACTAGGATCCGGCGGCGGACAGGCTCCTTGCGAACTGTAGCTCGTGGAGCCGGGCGTAGAGGCCCTCCCTCTCGAGCAGCTCCTCGTGGCTGCCCTCCTCACAGAGCTCCCCATGATGGAGAACGATGATGCGGTCGGCTCCCTGAACGGTGGAGAGTCGGTGGGCGATCACCACCGATGTCCGTCCCGCCATGAGCTCGTTGGTGGCCCGCTCGATCTGGACCTCGATCTCCGAGTCCACCGAGCTGGTGGCCTCGTCGAGGATCAGAACCTGTGGATCGAAAGCCAGGGCACGGGCGAAGGATACGAGCTGGCGCTCGCCCACCGAGAGCGTCGAGCCCCTCTCTCCCAGCTCCTGGTCGTATCCGTTGGGCAGGCGCGCGATGAAGGGCGCGGCGCCGATGCGCTCGGCGGCCGCCCGAATACGCTCCTCCGAGATGTCGCTCGCTCCGAGGCGGATGTTGTAGGACACGTCCTGGCTGAAGAGGAAGATGTCCTGGAGGACAAGGCCGATATGGGACCGCAGCTCCTCCAGCCCGATCTCCTCGATGGGCACCCCATCCAGGCGAATCCGGCCTCTCTGCGGCTCGTAGAAGCGCATGAGGAGATGGATGAGCGTTGTCTTGCCCGCTCCCGTGTGGCCCACGATGGCGAGGCGCTCCCCGGGCCTGGCCTGGAAGCTGACGCCCTCGAGGACCCAGTCCCACTCGTCGTCCTCGTCTTTGCCATAGGCGAACCAGACGTCCTCGAAGTCGATCTGGCCCTGGACGGGCGTGGGGAGCGGGGTCGGCACCGCCGTG
Source organism: Longimicrobiales bacterium (assembly GCA_965218295.1). GTDB lineage: Bacteria > Gemmatimonadota > Gemmatimonadetes > Longimicrobiales > Gaopeijiaceae > CBDCKN01. The sequence goes on from CBDCKN010000009.1 coordinate 324,484, forward strand.
TCGGCGATCTCGATGTCGCGGTCCAGCAACTTGAAGATCCGTTCCGACGAGGCCATGGCCCCCTGGAGCAGGTTGTACTTCTCCGAGAGGTCCTGGATGGGACGGAAGAAGCGACGGGCGTACTGCAGAAAGGCCGCCAGCACGCCCACCGTCACGGTCCCCTGAAGGATCGACCCTCCCCCCCGCCAGATGATCAGGGCCAGGGCGATGGCCGTGAAGAGCTCGATGACGGGGAAGAAGAGGGCGTAGTACGTTATGGAGCGCAGGTGCGCGTCCAGGTAGTCCTGGTTGATCTCGGCGTGCCTGCGGGCGTCGGCCTCTTCGCGGTTGAAGAGCCTCACGACCGCGATCCCGGTGAAGCGCTCGTGCAGGTACGAGTTGAGGAGGGCCAGCCGCAACCGGATGTCGCGGTATGCGGCACGGATCTTGGCTCGGAAGAGGAAAGCGGTCAAAGCGACGAAAGGCAGGACGCTGAAGGTCACCAGGGCGAGCTTCCAGTCCATGTATAGCATGGCGGCCAGGATGAACGCCAGCGTAAAGACGTCTCCGAACACTGCCACCACGCCCGAGCTGAAGAGCTCGTTCAGCGTCTCGACGTCGCTGGTGATACGGGTCATGAGGCGGCCCACCGGATTCCGGTCGTAGAAGCGCAGGTCCAGGCGCTGGAGCTTGGCGAAGATCTCCGTCCGGAGGTCGTACATGACCCGCTGGCCCAGCCAGGTGGTGAGGACCGTCTGCCCGTACATGAGGGAGGCGCCGCCGATGATGGCGGCCACGTACGCTCCTGCCAGCTTGGCCAGCAGCGGGGCGTCGCCGTTGGGGATGGCTTCGTCCAAGGCGATCTTTGTGAGCCACGGACCCACCACCTGCAGGAGCGACGCGACCATCAGAACTGCAACGGCCAGGACGACGTACCACCGGTAGAGCTTCAGGTACTCCAGGAGCCGCTTCATCAGGCGGGCGTCGTACGCCTTCCCCAGCGCCTCCTCTTCCTGGTAGGGTCCCTGCGGTCCCTGCACTCGTCCTCCCTCCTGGCCCTGGTGGGGGGCGGGGTGAGGGGTTCGGCCTACCCGGTGTCGGGAGGCTAGTTCCACGGTTCGGCCGACTCCGTTAGTGTCACCTATGGACGATTGGATTCGCATCCGGGGGGCGCGTCAGCATAACCTCAAGAACCTGGACATCGATCTTCCGCGGCGTGCCCTCACCGTCATCACGGGGCCCTCGGGGTCGGGCAAGTCCTCCCTGGCCCTCGACACCCTCTTCGCCGAGGGGCAGCGACGCTACGTGGAGTCCCTCTCGACGTACGCCAAGCAATTCCTGGACAGGATGGAGAAGCCCGACGTCGACTCCATCGAGGGCATCTCGCCCGCCGTGGCCATCGAGCAGAAGAACCCCACCAAGTCGAGCCGGTCTACGGTGGGGACGGCCACAGAGGTGTACGACTACTTGAGGCTCCTGTGGGCACGGGTCGGCCGAACCTACTGCCCCGAGTGCGGCGAGCAGGTCCGTCCCGACACGGTGACCAGCGCGGTGGACGGCGTCCTCGAGCTCCCCGAGGGCTCCAAGATCCAGGTGACCTTCCCCCTCAAGCTCAGCGGTCGGGTCAATCACGCCCTGGTGGTGGATAACCTCCGGGCTCTGGGCTTCATGCGGCTCCTCGCGGACGGGCAGCTGGTGGACCTGAGCACCGCTGATGCAGGGGATCGGGACGATGTCGGCATCGACGTCACCCAGGTAGCCGACCCGCTGGTGGTGGTGGACCGGCTCACCGCCGGGCAGGAGGAGCGCGATCGCCTCGCGGACTCCCTGGCAACTTGCTTCGCCGAGGGAGAGGGTGTGGCCGTAGTGCTCATGCACGACCCGTCGGACGGGGGCGTGGTAGGCCGCCTGGTGTTCACCGAGCACTTCCGCTGTGCCAATCACCCGGAGATCGAGTTCTTCAACCCGACGCCGAAGCTCTTCTCCTTCAACAACCCCTACGGATCCTGTCCAACCTGCACGGGCTTCGGTGCCACGCTGGACTACGACGTCGATCTCATCGTGCCCAACCTCCAGCGCTCCATCGACGAAGGGGCAGTGGATCCCTGGACCAAGCCACGGTATCACAAGGAGCGCGAGCAGCTCCGCTCGTATACGCTGTCGCGGGGGATGTCCCTCTACAGCCCGTGGAAGGAACTCCCTGAGGACTTCAGGGAGGAGGTGCTCTACGGGGCCGAGGACTTCAAGGGCGTGATCCCCTTTCTCATCTCCCGGGAGCGGAAGCGCTACAAGCAATACATCCGCGTGTTCCTCCGCCAGTACCAGAGTCCACAGACGTGCCGCTCGTGCCAGGGCGCCCGCATCCAGCCCAAGGCGCTCCACATCAGGATTGCCGGGCGCTCCATCGCCGACGTGAGCCGGCTCCCCATGGAGGACCTCCAGGCGTGGGTCCTCGGCCTGGAGCTCACCGCCATGGAAACCCAGATCGCCGAGACGATCCTCCGGGAGCTCAGGGCCCGGCTGGCGTTCCTGGTGGACGTGGGCCTCGGATACGTCTCTCTGGATCGGCAGATGAGGACCCTGTCCGGGGGTGAGGCCCAGCGCATCAACCTCGCCAACTCACTGGGGGCGCGACTCGTTGACACCCTCTACGTGCTGGACGAGCCCACGGTAGGTCTGCACCCCAAGGACACCACGGCGCTTCTCCTCCTCCTGGGCCAGCTGCGGGACGCCGGAAACACCGTTCTCGTGGTGGAGCACGATCCCATGGCCATCCGGGATGCGGACCACATCCTGGAGCTGGGGCCGGCAGCCGGGGAGAAGGGCGGGAACGTCGTCTTCGAGGGCACGCCCCAGGAGCTAGCCCGAGCCGAGAGCGCCACGGGACTCTATATCTCCGGCCGTGCCGAGATTCCGGTGCCGGAGTCGCGGCGTCCGGTGGACGGGGCGCGACTCACGCTCCGTGGCGGGCGCCTGCACAATCTCCAGGGGGTCGATGTGGAGATTCCTCTGGAGGCCATGACCGTGGTCACCGGCGTCTCGGGCTCGGGCAAGTCCACCCTCGTGCACGACGTCCTGTACCGGGCTCTTGAGCGGGAGCTCAAGGGGGGTGAGACGAGTGCCAAGGAGCATCTGGGCCAGTCTGTCGGGGAGTTCGAGTCGTTGGAGGGTGTGAGCTCCCTGGACGACGTGGTGCTCGTGGACCAGTCACCCATCGGCCGCACGCCCCGCTCCAATCCAGTGACCTACATCAAGGCGTGGGACGAGGTCCGGAGGATCTTCGCCTCCCAGCCCCTTGCTCGTGACCGGCGCTACAACGCCGGCCACTTCTCGTTCAATGTGGCGGGGGGCCGGTGTGAGGAGTGCAAGGGTGCGGGGCGATTGGAGGTCGAGATGATCTTCATGGCCGACGTCTACGTGCTGTGCGACGTGTGCCACGGGACCCGCTACAAGAGCGAGATGCTCGACGTCCGGTTCAAGGGACGGAACGTGGCCGAGGTTCTGGAGCTGACCGTGGATGAGGCCATTCGGTTCTTCATCCGCCAGGACAAGCTGGGCCAGATGCTCTGGCATCTCCAGCAGGTGGGCCTGGGGTACCTGCGGCTGGGGCAGCCGGCACCGACCCTGTCCGGCGGAGAGGCGCAGCGGCTCAAGATCGCACGGGAGCTCGCCGGCGTGGCCGGCCGAAAAGGGCGGAAGCTCTACATCCTGGACGAGCCCACGGTGGGGCTTTCCGGAGAAGACGTGCGAAAGCTCCTCGGGGTGTTGAACCGCCTGGTCGACGCCGGGAACGCGGTGGTGGTCATCGAGCACAACCTCGAGGTGGTGAAGACGGCAGACTGGGTCATCGACCTGGGACCGGGGGCCGGGATCCAGGGTGGGCAGATCGTGGCCATGGGGCGTCCCGAGGACCTGGCCTCCGTGCCGGAGAGCGCCACGGGTCAGTACCTGGCGGAGGTGCTCCCGGGGGCGAAGGTCGGCTAGTGTGGTGTCCCAGAAGTGTCTCGGCGTCTGCACTTCCGATCCTGGCCGCTTTTCTGCCCTGGGGTGGCGGCCTGTCAGGTGGTCCGCTTTTCAGCGGGGTCCTCTCCGCTCAGGAGTCCGGCGCCGGGACGTCACCGGCACCTGTCTCAGCCGTGCTCCCCGTGGAGACGTTTCAGCTCGACAACGGCCTCACCGTTGTCTTGAGCGAGGACCATTCGGCTCCGATTACGGCGGTGAGCGTTTGGTATCACGTGGGCGGCGCCCACGAGTTCGAGGGCTACACGGGGCTCGCCCACCTCCTGGAGCACCTCCTCGGCAGCCGGGTGCGGGCTCTGAGCGAGGCCGATGTGGAGCGGCTCGTGGAGGACGCCGGGGGTGTGGCCTCGGCGTCCACCGACGTCGATCGGACCGCCTTCGAGATGGTGGTCCCTGCTGGGGCGCTGGAGTTGGCTCTCTGGATCCAGGCGGGACGCATGGCCGACCCTGCGCTGAGCGACTCACTCGTAGGATGGCGACGGCCGCCGTAGCCACGGAGGCCCAGGCCCAGATCGACGCGCAGCCCTACGCCCGCTCGCAGATCGTGGTCGACACGCTGGTTTCCGCGTACGGGCCCTACCGCAACCCGTTGGTGGGCCGACCCAGTCTGGAGGAGGTCCATGCGTCCGTGGTCCGGCGCTTCCACGATCTCTACTACGTGCCGGCGAATGCGGTGCTGACCATCGCTGGAGACGCGTCCCGGACGCGGGTCGAGACCTTGGTGCGGCGTTACTTCGGATCGCTGGACGACCGTCCCGCCTCCCCTCGGCTGCCGTCGTTTCCCATCGTGCCGGCTGGAGCCGCGGAGAGCCGGGCCACCGTAGAGGATCCGGTGGCGGCTGCACCCCTGCTCTGGGTCGCCTACGCGGTGCCGGAGGCTGTCGACGAGGACCTGTACGCCCTATCCCTACTCTCCTCGGTCATCAGCGCGGGGCCCAGCAGCCGTCTCAACTCCGTTCTCGTGGGCCGGACCCAGGTCGCCCGCACCGTCGTCTCGGTCCTCAACCGCCGGAAGGGGCCCGGCTCGCTCCTCCTGGGGGCGCTTCCCACGGAGGGTACTGAGCCGGAACGTCTGGAGACGGTTCTCCTCTCGGTGATCGACGTCATCCGTAAGGACGGCGTCACGGAGGCGGAGCTGGAGAAGGCCAAGAACCAGCGTCGGGCGACGGAGGTGGCGGCACGCCTCACCCTGGCCGGGCGTGCCGCGGAGCTGCAGCGTCACCAGCTTTACGGGGGACGGGCGGTCCGGGCCAACAGCGAGATGGAGCGCTACGACGCCGTCACCCCCGAGGACGTGCTTCGGGTAGCACGTCGGTACCTGATCCCGGAGAACCGGGCCGTCGTGGTGGTTCTGCCGGGAGGGTTGGGCCTGGCGGCCTCGGCGGGACTCCTGGGGCTCGCCGCGCCCAGCGAGCTCGGTGCCGCCGAGGAGTCGGTCTCGGCCCGGCATGGGCCGCCAGAGGTCGCTCCTCCCCCGCCTCCGGCCTTTCCCGGTCTCGAGGAGCGCTCACTGTCGAACGGGACGGGGGTTCTGATCGTGCCTGACTCCCTCCTGCCCTGGGTCGACGTGAGCCTCATGCTCCCGGGGGGCAAATCGGCGGATCCCGCCCTCGGCGCCGGCACTGCCGAGCTGGTCTCCCACCTGATCACCCGGGGCACGGATCGTCGCTCGTCCGCCGATCTGGCTGGGGCCGTGGACCGCATAGGGGCCACCCTGGCGGCGGTAGTGGGCACCGACTGGATCACCGTGTCCTTAGGTTCTCTGACGCCACACCTGGATTCCGCCTTGACCCTGATGGCCGACGTGGTCCTGCGCGCGTCCTTCCCGCAGGCGGAGGTTCAGCGACTGCGTCGACAGGGCGTCATCACCCTCGAGACCGATTGGGCGGAGCCTCAGGCCATAGCAGTACGTATGTTTCGACACGAAGTATACGTATCCCATCCGTACGGCCTGTACGAACGCCCAGAGGAGGTCCGCGACCTCTCGGCGGCCGATTTGAGGGCGTACCACCGCCGGGTCTTCAGGCCGGAGGGGGCCGTGTTCCTGGTCTCGGGCGACATAGAGTCCGACGACGTCGTGAGTCGCCTCGAGGCCCACTTCTCCGGCTGGGCCGCCGGCACGGAGACCTCCAGGGCCGAAGCGCCGCCCCGAGGGCCTGACCCACTCGGAGACCCCCCGGCCGACGGGGACCGCAGGGGCGAGAGCGTCATTGTCCACACTCCGGGCTCCACGCGAGCCGTCATCCGCATGGGGCATCAGCTTCCAGCCGGAGATCACCCGGATTGGGCCGGACTGTCGCTGCTGGGTCAGCTCCTGGGCGGCGGCCCCCAGGCTCGCCTCGGGCCTCGCTTGCGAGCTCACGGCTGGTCCGGAGCGGCTGTCGCGACGGTGAGCCGACGGCGGGGTCCGGGTCTTCTAGAAGTGGACCTCGACGTTCGGGTGGAAGTGGCCGACTCGGCCATCGCCGAGGTCATGGCCGCCCTCGAAGAGTTGAGGAGCGAGGCCCCCGGGCTCGAGCAAACCGAGGCGTTCAAGAGCTTCATCGCGGCCTCCCTTCCGCTCCGGCTGGCCACTGCCCGGCAAGTGGTGGGGCAGGTCGGCCGCTTTCGGCTTCTAAGGGGCGGCTCCGACGCCGCGGGAGGGAGCTCTCGCGCCCTGGAGGACTACGCGGCGGCCGTTCGTGCTCTGACGCCGGACGAGCTGCTGAGGATCGCCGGAGAGCACCTGAGGCCCGAGGACGTCACGGTCGTGGTGGTGGGAGATGCTACGCTCCTGCGCCCCAGGCTCGCCACCCTCGGGCCCGTCCGCATGGTGGACATGGACGGGGGCAACATCGACCTCGCTGACCTGATGCCTCCCGTCACTCCATTGACGACCGACGTCTCGTCCCTCGGGCCGGGCACGTGGACGTATCGCATCACGGTGGACGGCTCGGTCATCGGTGAGATGGTCCGAACGCTGGCCCGCGACCCCGACGGCACGCCGGAGCGGTTCTCCCTCCGGTCGTCGACCACCGTGGGCCCGCAGGTCCTGGTTCAGGAGGTGACGTTCGATGGACAGGAGTTCCGTCCCCTCAGCGGAAGCTTCGAGCTGACGCAGGGGCGGCAGCGGGCCGGTGCCCGCCTCGACATCGTGGACGGACGGGTTGTGGGAGACCGAATCCTTCCCGACGGTCGCACGGAGCCCTTCGAGGCGCCCCTGGCCCCCGGCTCCCTGGTGGGGGAGATGCTTGAGGTGGCGGTCTGGCTGGCCGACCTGCAGGAGGGCCTGGAGCTCGTTCTGCCGGTCGTACAGGTGGAGTCGGGCGCCGCCGCCCATGTGCGAGTGCGCGTGCTGGATCGGACCCGGGTGACGGTCCCTGCGAGCCGCTACGATGCGTATCGCATCGAGATCCAGGGAGCGCAGGCCACGCAGCTCGTTTACGCCCGGGTGAGAGCTCCTCACGTCATTGTCAAGCTTGAGACGTCCGGGCAGCCTTTCATCATGGAGCTCGAGTCGGAAGTGGTGGGCAGGGGTGGCTGACCCCGACGTCTCGGTCCTGCTCCCGGTGCGCGACGGAGCAGCCTATCTACCCGAGTGCATCGACTCCCTGCGACCGCAGACTCTCGAGGACTTCGAGGTCCTGGCCGTGGACGACGGCTCCACGGACGAAAGCGCCGAGGTCCTCTCGCAGTGGGCACGGGAGGATCCTCGCGTCGCCGTGATCCGCCAGCCCCGCCTGGGGATCGTGGCGGCCCTGGAGGCTGGGCGGAGCCGGGTGAGGGGCCGGTTCCTGGCCCGCATGGACGCCGACGACGTCGCCGAAGCCACCCGCCTGGAGGAGCAGCGGTCCCTCTTGGAGAGCAACCCGGACCTGACGGGTTGTGGGACGAGGGTCCGCTACTTCCCCAGAACTGCGGTGCGGGAGGGAGGCACGCGCTACGAGGCGTGGCTCAACGACATCCGCACCTCCGACGACGTGGAGCGCAACCTGTTCGCGAGTGTCCCCTGGCCCACCCCACCTTCTTCCTCAGATCGTCGGCCGTGTCGAAAGTGGGGGGGTACGTCGACCGCGGGTGGCCCGAGGACTACGACCTCCTGCTGAGACTGTGGGAGTCGGGCGCGCGCTTTGGGGTTGTGGACCGGGTTCTGCTCCACTGGCGAGAGCGGGAGGACCGGGCCTCACGCCAGCATGAAGCGTATGCCCCGGAGGCCTTCCGGCGGTGCAAGGTGCACTACCTGCTGCGCACGCTGGCCCGGGATCGAGAGGGGCTGGTGGTCTGGGGAGCCGGTCCCCTGGGGAAGGCGTTCGCGCAGGAGGTCCAGAGACAGGGCGGCAGAATACGGGCCTTCGTCGATCTCGATGACCGCAAGATCGGACAGAGCATCCACGAGGCAACAGTCATCCCCCCTTCGCGGATCAATGAACACAGGGATGGCTACTGTGTGGCCGCCGTGGGGCAGGTTGGAGCCAGGGACGAGATTCGGGAGGCGCTGAAGCGGGCGGGTTGGCGGGAGGTCGTGGATTTCATCGCCGTGGCTTGAGCGCGGCCACGGGTGCACTAAACGATAAGGATCCGATTCGACGTCTCAGGGGTTAGTAGTTCGTGTCGAACCGTGTCTCCTGGAGATCGGCACCACCGATTCGGTAACACCGATAGTGTGAGAAGCATGGGTGATCAGCCCTCAAAGCTAGAGTGCTTCCTGGCGGAGCTGGGACGCCGGCATGTGGTCAAGGTAGCCGTCGCTTACGCGGCCGTGGCCTTCGTCGTTCTCCAGCTCGGCGAGATCATCCTCCCGGCCTTCTCTGCGGAGTGGGCCCTCCAGTACCTCGTGGTCTTTGCGGTGCTGGGCTTCCCGCTGGTCATGGTCCTGGCGTGGGTCTTCGACATCACGCCGGAGGGCATCCGGAAGACCGACGCCATCGACGCCCTCAAGGACTACGCCCCCGGCATGTCCAGCACCGGAGTCCTGCCCCGTCTGGCTCTCCTGGCGATCACACTGCTCGCGGTGGGGGGGTTGGGTTGGTGGTGGGTCGAGAGCGCCGTCGAGCCACCGGCTGCCGTGGCGACGGTGGACGGCGGGCCAACGGTCGTTCCCGTGGCGTACGACCCCAACGATCCCATCCGCTCGCTGGCGGTGCTCCCTCTGGACAACTTCTCCGACACCGGTGAGCAGGACTACTTCGCCGCAGGGATGCACGGCGCTCATCGCTCGGTTGAGCCGGCTGCCGGCGATCAGGGTCGTGTCGAGGACGTCGGTGGCGCGTTACTCAACCACGGCCAAGACGATACCGGAGATCGCCCAGGAGCTGGGCGTGGAAGGCATCTTGGAGGGCTCCGTGACGCGCGTCGGCGACGAGGTTCGGATCACGGTGCAGCTGATCCACGGCCCTAGTGACACCCACGTCTGGACCCAGAGCTACACCCGCGATTTCGCGGACGTCCTCACCCTCCAGGGCGAGGTGGCCGAGGCCATCGCATGGGAGATCCAGGGGGAACTGACACCCGAGGAGAGAGCGACACTGTCCTCGGCCGCTCCCGTCAGTGAGATCCCAGAGGCCAACGACGAGTTCATGAAGGCCCGCTACGCCCAGTCGAGCCAGACTCTGGAGGGGCTCCAGGCCGCCATGGGCCACTACTGCGAGGCTCTGGAGGCCGACCCGACCTTCGCACCGGCGTATGCCGGTCTGGCCGGGACGGAGCTCATGATGGAGATGGCCGACCCCACCGACCCCGCCGCCTCGCTGGAGCGGGCATGGCTCATCGCCTTGAAGGCGCTAGAAGTGGATCCCGACTTGGCGGAGGCCCACGATATCCTGACGCTCATTGACGAGCGCCTGGGTGAGGAGATGGGAGATCCCGCCACCCGGCCGGCTCTGCCTGGGCCGGGGAGCGAGGTCCGCATCGTGCGTCGGCGAGGCGAGGGTGCCGTGGAGAGTGACGATTTCCTCATGGTCATCAAGCTCGACTCGGTGGTCACCGCGAACGTCGGCGAGTTCAGGATGGACTCCACGTGCATCCTCGAGAGCATGACTGAGGTAGGCCAGCAGCTCCAGGCGGCGTGGGCGGGATGGGCCGTCCAGAGGGCGGGGGCGATGGCGAAACAGCCGACCCGCATGATCCATGCGGCACAACGGCTGAAGGCCGCGGGACGGACGGAAGAGGCCATCGCACTCCTGCAGGAGGTCTGCGAGCTGGATCCCGAGCACCAGGAGACCTGGGAGGCGCTGGAGCTCATCTACGCGTCCCAGGGCGATTACGAGGATCTCCTGGACATGCGACAGGTCTGGGTGGAGCATACCGGAGGAGACGCGGAGTCGGTGGCCCGGCTCGAAGAGCGGATGCTCGAGGACGGACCCGCGGGGTACTGGGAGTGGCGCCTCGAGGAGCTCCAGGGGCGCACGGCCGAAGGGCAGCCGATCTCGCCGGTCTACATGGCGGCGGCCTACGCGGGCACGGGGGCCGATGACGAGGCCCTGGATCTTCTGGAGGACGCCTTTCGCAGGCGGGACCGTCGTCTGACGTCCCTCCGCACCGATGCGGTGTGGGATCCCCTGCGCTCCGATCCGCGCTTCGTCTCCCTCGTGAATCGCATGCGCGGGCCGGTCTCCCGCCCGACCCGGCGCCCCGGCCTCTAGAGTCCCTCCAGCGCCCCTCCGCAGGTCGGTTTCTCGAGTTGTTGAAGAGCCTCTTTTTCGTTAGTTTTCAATGACTTAGCCCACATTACCGCGTCCCTTCGCGGAGCCTCTTTGAGACGCATCCTCGAAGTCGTTTCTGCAGGCCTTTTCTTGGCCGGTCTAGAGCTGGCCGTCGGAACTCTCAGCCTCACCATCACCCGCCTGAGGGAGACCTTCATCCTCGCTCGCTACGGCCAGGGGGGAATACAGGAACACGACGGGTGCCCGAAGTGTGGTTCCCGAACCAGGAGAGTGCCGCGCGAGATGCGACACCGGATCCTCGGCCGGCTGGTGGGCAAGTCGCTCTCGGCCAGGCATTGCGGGCACTGTGGCTGGAGAGGTCTCAGCTATTTGCACTGACGACGTGACCAGGACGCGTCGACCCTATTTCACGAAGGCGAACTGAATGGCGAACGACGAGCTCCGCCCGGGTGGAGAGAAGGTTCTAGAACGTATCCTCGAAGACGAGATGCGTGAGTCGTTCATCGACTACTCGATGAGCGTCATCGTCCAGAGGGCTCTTCCCGACATACGGGACGGATTGAAGCCGGTACACCGGCGCATCCTCTACGCCATGAGCGAGTTGGGACTCAGTCCGGGACGGGCGTACAAGAAGTCCGCCACGGTCGTCGGCGAGGTCCTGGGCAAGTACCACCCGCACGGCGACTCGGCCGTCTACGACTCCATGGTCCGGATGGTCCAGGACTTCTCGCTGCGCTATCCCCTCGTGGACGGTCAGGGGAACTTCGGCTCCATCGACGGAGACTCGGCGGCGGCCTACCGGTACACAGAGGCCCGCCTCATGGCCCTGGCCACGGAGCTCCTGGAGGACATCGACAAGGAGACGGTGTCGTTCTCGCCGAACTTCGACGGGCGCCTCGAGGAGCCTACGGTCCTTCCTGCCAAGGTCCCGAACCTCCTCATCAACGGTAGCTCGGGCATCGCCGTCGGGATGGCGACGAACATCCCGCCACACAACCTGAGCGAAATCATCGCCGCCACCAGGGCGCTCATCGAAGATCCGCAGCTTCCCCAGGAGGAGCTCGAGAGGCTGGTAACCGGCCCGGACTTCCCCACGGGCGCTTACATCTGCGGCCGACAGGGCATTGAAGACGCCTATCGGACTGGTCGCGGGCGTATCGTCATGCGCGCCCGGGCCTCCATCGAAGAGGTGGACGCGAACTCAGAGCGGATCGTGGTGACCGAGATCCCGTTCATGGTGAACAAGTCGCGGCTCATCGAGCAGATCGCTCAGCTGGTCCGGGACAAGAAGCTCACCGACATCCGCGACCTGAGGGACGAGTCCGACCGGGACGGCCTCCGGATCGTCATCGAGCTCAAGAGGGACGCCATCCCGCAGATCGTCCTGAACGGGTTATACAAGCACACCCAGATGCAGTCCACCTTCGGGACCATCCTTCTTGCTCTGGTGAACGGCGTCCCGCGCGTGCTCTCCCTCAAGGAGATGCTCCTCCACTTCATCGACCACCGCCACAACGTGGTGGTGCGGCGCACGGCCTTCGATCTGGCCCGCACGGAGGAGCGCGAGCACATCCTGGAGGGTCTCAAGATCGCCGTCGACAACATCGACGAGGTCATCAAGATCATCCGGGGATCCAGAGACGCCGAAACGGCTTCAACCCGTCTCCAGGAAACCTTCGAGCTCTCGGAGCGCCAGGCCAAGGCCATCCTCGACATGAGGCTCGCCAAGCTGACCGGCCTCGAGTTGGAGAAACTCGAGGCGGAGCTCGCCGACGTCCGCGCCACCATCGAGGGGCTGCGGACGATCCTCGGCAGCAAGGAACGCCGCATGGCGATCGTCTCCGAAGAGCTGACCGCCATGGACAAGAAGTACGGGGACGAGCGCCGCAGCGAGATCGTGGGCGACGCGTCTTCTCTCGAAGTGGAGGATCTCATCGCCGACGAGGAGATGGTCATCACCGTCTCGCGTCAAGGCTACGTGAAGCGGGCGGAGATCGATACCTACCGTGCCCAGCGACGTGGGGGCCGAGGGCTACAGGGCATGGGCACGAAGGAAGAGGACTGGGTGGAGCACCTCTTCGTGGCCTCCGCCCACGAGTACCTCATGATCTTCACCCGCTCGGGGCAGTGCAACTGGCTGAAGGTATGGCAGGTCCCCCCGGCGGGGCGGCATTCCAGGGGCAAGCCCATCGTCAACCTCCTGAACATCGATCCTGCCGACGAGATCGCGTCCATCGTTCCCGTCCGGGAGTTCTCCGACGACCACTACCTGCTCTTCTGCACCAAGGAGGGCAAGGTCAAGAAGACGGCTCTTTCGGCGTACGGCAACGTGCGGTTGGTGGGTCTCATCGGCATCAACATCCGGGAAGGCGACGAGCTCATCGACGTCCAGATCACCGACGGTGACAACGAGGTGATCCTCGCGACACAGAAGGGCATGGCCATCCGGTTCAACGAGCGGGATGCACGGAGCCAGGGCCGAGTGTCCGAGGGCGTTCGCGGCATCAGGCTCGGTGAGGACGACCACGTGGTCGGCATGGTCGTGGTTCGCAGAGAGGAGGCCACCCTGCTCGTGGTCTCCGAGGGCGGGATGGGCAAGCGCACAGCCATCGATGCCTACCGGCTACAGGGCCGGGGCGGCAAGGGCGTGATCAACCTCAAGACGACCGAGAAGACGGGCAAGGTCGTGGCGATCAAGTCCGTGGTGCCTCACGATCAGCTCATGGTCATCACGCGGAACGGCGTCATCAATCGCCAGCGCATCGACGAGATCCGGGTGATCGGCCGGGCGACGCAGGGAGTCCGTCTCGTGAACCTGGACGAGGGCGACGTGGTCATGGATGTGGCCCGCGTCATCCCGGAGAACGGGAACGGCGATTCGGAGGACGGCGGAGGCGAGACGGATTCCGAAGGTGAGTGAAGTCCTCGTCTAGAGGCCTCTACGGCTCGCGAACTTCGGCGACGGAACACCAGTGATGCGACGCCTGATCCTCTTCGACATCGATGGAACCCTAGCGGAGGGCGGCCCCGCCAAGGGAGCCTTTCACGCGGCCATGATGGCCACCTTCGGCACCGCAGGCGCCATCGAGTCATACAGCTTTTCCGGAAAGACCGATCCCCAGATCGCTCGGGAGCTGCTGGTTGCCAGCGGCTTCGATGACAACGAGATCGACGCCGGATTCCCGGGCCTCTGGAAGGGGTATGCGGAGGAGCTGGAGCGCCGCATCGTCGCCAATCCCATGCGGCTTCTGCCGGGCGTCAAGAAACTCATCGAGGCCCTGGATGCGGAGGTCGAAGTGGCCTTGGGGCTGGTGACGGGCAACATCGCCCGCGGAGCTCGACTGAAGCTCGGGTCCGTGGGCTTGGACGGACGGTTCCACGTGGGCGGCTACGGATCGGATCACGAAGAGAGGGAGTACCTTCCCGGCATCGCGTTGAGCAGAGCGGCGGAGACGTGGGGGGTCAGGTTCGAGGCCGACTGCGTGTTCGTGGTCGGCGACACGCCGCGCGACGTTCAATGCGGCAAGCATCACGGGACCAGGACCGTGGCCGTCGCCACGGGGCACTTCGACGAGCAGCAGCTGGAGGCGGCGGGCGCGGACGTGGTCTTCGAGGATTTCTCAGAGGTACCGTCGGTGTTGGAGATCCTTCTGGCCTGACTGTTGGCGGGCTTTCCATTTGCCGGGGCTCCGGAGGGGGAACATCTTGTTTCGGCCTGCGTAGCGGGTTTGACGACGAGGGCCGTGCACCCGAGAAGTGGAGTTAGCTCGTGTCTGAACAAAAGAGTGGGGACCTCAGGGGGTTCTACATGGTTCTTGCCACGGTCGGCATCGTCGCGGTCGGCGCTATTGGGTGGACGGTCCTACAGGGCGCTCTGAGCTCGGCCGCGACCGAGCCGATTCTCGAGATCGTGACCGGTGAGCTCACCGACGTGGCCGCGCTGGTCGACATGGCCACCGGCATCGAGCGGGGCGATCCCAACGCACCCATCACGATCATGGAGTTCGTGGACTACCAGTGCCCGGCGTGCCAGGAGTTCGCCACGCTCGTGAAGCCCCAGATGGACCTGGCGTACATCGAGACCGGCGTGGCCCGCTTCGTCTTGCACGACTTCCCCTTGGCGATGCACCCGTATTCCTTCGTGGCGGCGAGGGCCGCCCGCTGCGCGCTCGACCAGGGCGAGGAGTTCTACTGGCCGTTCCACGACCAGCTCTTCGCGCACCAGTCCACCTGGTCCGTGAGCCAGTCTCCCCCCTTGAACGCCTACGAGACGTACGCCGTCACCATCGGGTTGGACGCCGAAGACTTCAGGGCCTGCCTCGACAGCGACCGACACGCCGACGTGGTGAGCGCGAACATGAGACTCGGGATGGAGCTGGGCGTTACGGGCACACCGACGATCTACGTGAGCAAGGGCGGCGGCATGGCGACGCGGATCAACCGCTGGGGTGAGTTCGCCGGCGTTCAAGAGGCCATCGAGCGTTTGATGAGCGAAAGCGAGGGGAATTGAGCGCCGACGTCGCCAGGGTAAGACTTCTTTTCGTGGACGGCGGCTCCTACCACCACGAGGAGATCGAGATTCCCACCGCCACGCTCGGGCGCTACGAGCGCCTGATCGACTGCCTTCAGGAGGAGCCCGACGTTCTCAAGCAGGTCTATGTAGACGTGTCGCGCCTGTGCTCGGCACAACTGGTGGAGAGGGAAGGGGCGTAGTCACCCCATTACTCCGACCGGCTCTTAGGCGAGCCGCTCCCGGGCCCGGGCGAGGGTCCACTCATGCACGACAGGCGGAGGCCAGAGCCCGGCTTCCGCCTGTTGCTTCAGGGCCAGGGCCTCGGCCCGCGCTCGCCGGGCGACTTCCTCCGTCACCCATCCCCGCGCCTCCGCTTCCTCGAGCTCTTTCTCGTCCAGGATCTGAACCCGGCCCGTCGGGTCCCTCCAGACGTCGAGGAAGAGGTCCGTCGTGCGCCACGTGCCGCCCTCCTCGAACGCGCACGGTGTTAGGATGTTGGCGTACGTCCCCGTGAAGGTCCCGTCGGCTCGGTGGAACAGCCCGACGTCGTGCCAGGCGCCAGGAAAGGTGAACCAGACCACCTCGGAGCCGGTCTCCAAGACGACATCGCCGTCGATTCGGATGGGCGGCTCGAAGCTCAGGTCGGTGGAGAAGGTGATCTTCACCTCGGTGTCTTCCCAGATCAGGTGCTGAGTGAAGATCTGCTCTCGGTCGGGAGGCCTGAGGTAGTGGATGTCGATCAGCAGCGGATTGCCCATGCGCTCAGAGGCCGACCGCTTCGACGAAGATCTCCATGATGCCTCCGCAGACCGCGGGGCTCAGGGACAGCAGGTCTTCGGTGAGGTCGACACGGACGATGCGGGGCTCGCCGGTGCGCAGAACGTCCAGGGCGGCCTCAATGACCTCGGCCTCACCGCATCCGCCGCCCACCGTTCCCACCAGCCCGCGTTCGGGGTCCACCAGCATCTTGGCCCCGACCTTGCGGGGCGCCGACCCTTTGGTGGCCACGATGGTGGCAAGGGCGCAGGGGCGGCCCTCACGCACCTTGTCCATCATGGTCCGGTAGAGGTTGTAATCGTCTTGTCGATTCATCGAAAGACAGTCGGGCTCCCTAAACGGTGGCTCGCGAACTTCTGTAACACCACACTAGAAGAATCGGTCAAGGACCCGTTCTTTGTCCGCGAGTGGGGAGCCGCCGCCGCCCCTCCAGAGGAGCACGATCTCGGCCGCCACGCTCACCGCGATCTCGGCGGGCGTCTCGGCCCCGATGTCGAGCCCCAGCGGGGCCCGGACTCGTTCGAGGCGAGCCCTGGGGAGGCCCTCGTTCACGAGTTGGGCGAAGGCCGCTCGAACGCGCCGTCGGCTCCCGATCATGCCGATGTACGGCGGCTCCACCTCCATCCTCAGGAGGTGCCGGAGGCACTCGTAGTCGTACTTGTGTCCCCGGGTCACCAGCACCACGTGGCTCGTCGAGTGGATGAGGACGTCGGCGAAGGGATCGGCGAAGTCCACCCGCACGACCCGGTTCGCCTCGGGGAAGCGCTCCCGGGTGGCGAAGTCGGGACGGTCGTCGATGACGATGACCCGAAAGCCCATGAGCGCACCCACGGCGCAGAGCGGCTGCGCGATGTGACCGGCGCCCACGATCACCAGGTCCGGGTGTGGGTGATGGCCCTCGATGTACACGCTGACCTTCTCGCCGCCGGTGGATGCCAGCTCGTGAATCCCGTCCACGTTGGAAGCGGGGTCCGCCAGGGCGCTCTCGGCCAGGGCGAGCGCCGCCTCGTCCAGGGCAGCGTCACCGAAGGATCCGATCCGCCGAAGCGTTCCGCTGTCGGACTGTCGGATCACGACCCGCCGGCCCACCAGCTCCCTTGGACCGTCCACGGGTACGATGATTGCCGCGGCCTCGCGGGCCTCCTGGGCATCGAGAATCTCTTCGGCGGCCCTGAAGGACGGGAGTGGGCTCTGGTCGGGAGCTGTCATCGCGCCTGAAAGCGTTGGCGGTACGCGTCGGGAAAGTGTCGACGGTAGTCGGTCAGATCGTCGATGTCGATGACGGTGCCTTGGTCCTCCACCCGAACCAAAGCCGCCACATCCAGGTGCCGATAGACCACGGTCTTCGCCCCCTGTGGCAAATTGTCATCGAGGAGCTCGTCGAAGAGGGTCCGTCGGAACACCACTGGATGTCCGCGTTTGCCCTGGAAGGTCGGTAGGGCGAGCGATCTCTCGTTCGAGTGGAATTCCGCGAGCAGCGTACGCACGGTGTCGGCCTGGAGCAGTGGATAGTCCACGGGACAGAAGGCGACCCCCTCCACCGAGGGATCCAGACTGCGAAGAGCCGCGCGCAAGGACCCGATGGGGCCGTCCTCCGGCGAGGGGTTCGTCACGACAACGGCGCCGGCCTCTCCGGCCTTCGCGGCGACCGGACCCTTCGGCGTCGGGAGGGCCACCAGGATCCGCGCACAGCCCCCGTCGTGGAGGGCGTGAATCACACGCTCGAGAAAGGTGCGGCCGCCGGCGTCCAGCATGGCCTTGGGCGTTCCCATCCGGCTCGAGACACCGGAGCAGGGAACGACCCCCCAGACGTCAGCCTGCAAAGGACTCGTAGAAGCCACGATCCTCGCGTGCCAGGCGTCGCACCAGTGCCGCGGGGGCGAATCGAGGCCCGTGCCTCTTCTCCAGATCCTCCAGCCTGGCGAGGACGGTTCGGGCGTGGATGGCGTCCGCGAACCGAAGCAGACCGCCGCGGAAGGGTGGGAAGCCGGTGCCCATGATCATGGCGAGATCCACGTCACTGGCTCGTGTCACGATGCCGGCCTCCAGCGCGCGAGCGGCCTCGTTCACCATGGCCAACACCAGGCGACTCCTGATCTCCCGGGTCTCGATGGTGATCCGGTCGTCGGGAACGGTGTGGGCCAGCACCGCGTAGATGTCCGGATCGACGTCCTTCTCCTTGCCGCCATCGTACCGGTAGAACCCGAGCCCACCCTTCTTGCCCAGCCGCCCGCTGTCGGCCAGGGCGACCAGCGGCGGTGATGGGGCGAGGCGCTCACCCAGGGCCTCGTAGAGGGACTGGCCGGCGTGCCGGCTGATGTCGATCCCCACCTCGTCCACCAGCCGGAGCGGTCCCATGGGCATGCCGAAGTTCTTCGCTGCCCCGTCCACGGCCTCGACGCTGGCTCCGTCCGCCAGGAGGAAGCCCGCCTCGTTCATGTATGGCCCAAGGATGCGGTTCACCAGGAAGCCGGGGCCGTCCCCCGTAACCACGGGCACCTTGCCCAACGCCAGCGCCAGAGCGTACACGGTGGCCACCGCCTCGTCGCTGGTCCTGGCCCCACGCACCACCTCCACAAGGGGCATGCGGTGGACCGGGTTGAAGAAGTGCATGCCGGCGAAGTTCTCCGGGTGAGAGAGAGCGGTGCTCATCTCGTCCACAGACAGCGAGGACGTGTTCGTCGCCAGGATGCAGGCCCTCCGGAGGGCCTCCTCCGTCTCCCTGAGGACGATGCGCTTGATGTCCATCTTTTCGACCACTGCCTCAACGACCAGGTCGAGGCGTCCGAAACCCTCGTAGTCGAGGCCACCGGAGATGAGGGCCATGCGCTGCTCGGCTTCCCGACGGCGCAATTTCTTCCGCTTCACCAGCTTGTCGAAGAGGTCCCGGGCGTGCTGCAGGCCGCTGGAGACGGCCTCGTGGTTGATGTCCTTCATGCGGACATGGATGCCACGGTGGGCGGCTAGCTGTGCGATGCCGCCTCCCATGACGCCGGCGCCGAGGACACCGAGGTACTCGATGCGACCGGGTGTGACGGCAGCGTCCTGGACGCCCGTTCCCCTCCGAGCGTCCTCTCGGAGGTCGAAGACGTGGATCAGGTTCTTGCTCACCGACGAGACGATGAGCTCCCCTGCGGCGTCAGCCTCGATCTCCAGCGCCCTGGAGATGGGACGCCCAAGGCTGCGGCTCAGAACCTCGAGGATCCTGAGCGGCGCCGGATAGTAGCCACCCGTCTGGGAGAGCACGCGCCTCTTGGCCATGCTGAGGACGAGGAGGCGCCCGGGTACCGTGTCGTCCATCAGGCGCTTGAACAGCGGCCGGCGAGCGCGGGTACGTTTGGACTGGCCGTCGGCCTGAGCCGCGGCGAAGGCCGCCGCTTTTTCGTCGAACAAGTCCGCAGGAAGGATCGCGTCCACGAGTCCGATGCGCTTCGCCTTAGACGCCGAGATCTGACGTCCGGTGAGCATCACGTCCAGGGCGGCCTGGAGGCCCACGAGTCGTGGGAGCCGGGTGGTGCCGCCCCATGCAGGCAGGATGCCCAGAAGGACCTCGGGAAGGCCCATGGCGGTCCTCGGGGAGTCGGAGGCCACGCGATGGCTGCACGCCAGCGACAGCTCGGTCCCACCGCCCAGACAGATGCCGTGAATCGCCGCAACCGTGGGGACGTCCAGGTCTTCGATAGATCCGAAAACGGCCTGTCCCATCCGAGACGCGTGCGCGCCCTGCGCCGGGTCCTCGATAGCCTCGATGGCCGCGACGTCGGCGCCGGCGATGAACCCACTCTTGCCGGTTCGGAACAGGAGGGCACGAAGTCGCCCCTGTCGAGCGAGATCACGGGCCTCGCTCACGAGGTCGGCGAGACGTGTCATGACCGCCTCGGTGAGGACGTTCACCTTCCTGTCCGGATCGTCGAAGGTGATCCGCCCGATCCCGTCCTCGCCGACCTCGAGGGAGGGATTCGGCCCAGTTGGTTGGCTCGAGCTCATGTGCGCGCCGCACCCCACTTCGTCAGGAGGCTTCGAGTGTGGCTCCCCCGTAAGCTACTGAATGCCAACCCGTCCGCATATGCAAAAGCCCCGGGGATCGCGAGCGATCTCCGGGGCCTCCGGTCCGCGGGATTCGGCGCTCTACAGCTTGGGCCGTGCCGTGGCGTTTTCCCGGGTCAGGCGAACCTGGGCGGGATCCCGCCCCGAGACGGTGACGGGGACGTTCCAATACAGCTCCGTATACGGGAGCTCGTAGCGTGCTGAGATCCACCACTCGCCTTGCTTGACCTCGAATCCGTTGGCGACACCGCTGGCGTCCGTGGTGTCGTATAGGATGTCACGTCCACTGCCCCGGAGACGAGCGGCCATGATGACGCCTACCTCGGCGAAGGCCTCGTCGGCCCACTGCTCACGTAGCAGCTTGATCTCCTCGGCTGCCACCAACGACGCCTCCTGGAGTGAAGTGAAGTTCCCGAAGGCCCGATCCCGGGCACGCTCGACCCTGTTGTACTGGGCCTCCAGGTCCTGGAAGTCCCCGTAGAGGAGCCGGTATTGGCCGCTGTTGCGCCTCATTCCGTCGAGGGTCTCGCTGAGGGTCTGGAGCGTGTCCCGCAGGACGTTCCAGCGCGCCTCCGTGTCACGCCACTCCTGCTGCGCAGCCGCGACCGAGTTCTGGGCATTGAGCACGGAGTCCGGAATGGGTGGCTCGGGGGTCGTCGCCGCCGCGGTCAGCGAATCGAAGACGACGTCCCGATTGAACGGAAACATCCGAATCTCCAGATCGCCCAGAGCTCTCGCCGTGGCCGCCTGGGCGGGGTCGTCAGAACTGAGCTCGGCGTTCACGGCCACCTGAGTGGGGCCACAGGCAGAGAGAAGGGCGGTTCCTAGCACGCCCAGCAAAAGCTTGCTTCGCGTCATATCCAACTCCGTTACACGTCCTTAAAAAAGTGGCCCAAGGTACAACTCGTCGGGGGCTCGATAAGGGTTACCGTAACGGATCGCCGGAGGTCCCACCAGGGCGATCCGGGTCATTCGTGAAGGACGGTGGGAAGAGCAGGATTCCGGCTCGTCGAGTGGGGCCACAAATGAAAAAGGGCGCCCCGGGGCGCCCTCGTGATCGCAACCTCGACGCGCTTTCTACTTACTAAACGCCACCTGCCGAAGAGTTGCGCCTAAGGAATCACGCCGCTCAACACGTAGTCGAGCGGATTTCGGGCCTTGCCACCCACCCAGACCTCGTAGTGCAGGTGGTCCGCGGTGGCCATCCCGGTTCGGCCGACCTGGGCGAGTGCATCGCCCCGCCGGATCCTCTGATTCTTCCTAACCAGGATCTCGGACGCGTGTGCATACCGCGTCATGTATCCGAACCCATGGTTCACCTCGACGGTGTACCCGTACCCCGACTTCCAGTCGGCGTACGATACGACACCCTTGGCCGCAGCCAGGATCGGCGTGCCCTTGAGAGCGTGGAGGTCGATTCCCGGATGCGGGAGCTCCTTGTGGTAGATCGGATGCAGGCGGGCATAGCTGAATCCGCTGCTCAGGAGCCCCTCGGTCGGGACGATTGAGGGCGTCGACTCGAGGAGATCGTGGTGAGCCTCCAGGCTGTCGGTGGCCTCAGCCAGGCTCTCCGAGAGTAGTCTGGCGCGGCGCTCGAGAGCCAGTAGATCGTAGGACGTGGCGAACGTCTCCTTCGCCGTGGTCGGATCGGCCTCCCAAAGGGGGCTGGACTCGGGTGTAGGCATACCGGGACCGCCGACGCCCACCTGGAAGATCTCCTCGTCGATGGTTCCAAGACCCGCCAGAAGGCGGAAACGCTGGTCCTGATCGATGAGCCCGTCGATGGAGCCTTCCATCCGGGCGACCCGGGTCTGAATCGTCTGGAGCTCCTGGGTGAGGAGTGACTTCTCCTGCTCGAGCTTGCGTGCCTCATAACGGGCGGAGCCGTCGACGGCCACCAGCATGGCCAGCCCCGTTACCACGACGGTGAAACCGCTCAGCAGGGAGGCTAGGCAGTGGATCGTCCGGGAGGACGCACTGTACTGGCGAATCGGGCTTCCCTCGTCCGAGATGCACAGGAAAGTCCAGCGTTTGTCAGCCATTACGGCGCTCGCTCACCTTCTTGCTAGAGGACTACCCTGTGTTCCAATACTTTGCTAGAGGACTACCCTGTGTTCCACTGCCGGTATCGAGCATAGGGGGGTCATGCTCGATCCTCCAGGGTCAGCAAGAAACATACCCGGCGCCAGCCGAGAGTGTCAAGCATTCTGATCGGGCTTCGGAAAGAGGGGAATTCCCTTGCTGACTCTGCGTCCTGCGAGGCTCAGGGTCGCCGCTTCTTCGAGCGGAGGCACCCCGTCCAACCCCAACATTTTTGCCAGCTCGGTCATTTTTTCCGGAGTGACCGGCAAGAAGAGCGCGGTGAGTACGGTGAGCGCCCGGGCGAGCGTCGCCAGCGTCTCGTCGAGCTCGCCGGCTCGCTCGGGATCTTTCGCGTGTGCCCAGGGCTCCCGCCTGTCCACGTACCCGTTCGCGGTGCGGGCCAGATCCATGGCGGAGGCCAGGGCATCGTGGATGCGGAGCTCATCCATGTGCCCCGTCACCGCGTCCAGCGTCGTCCGGATCTCTTCGTCCAACCCCGACCCTCCCGCTTCCGGGACGATCCCGTCACGGTATTGGACGATCATAGACGTGGCTCGGCTCGCCAGATTGCCCAGCACGTTCGCCAGCTCCTCGTACCTCGCCAGGAACCTCTCGGGGCTATAGGACGCGTCGGCACCCGTGGGCATGTCCCTCAGGAGGTACCAGCGGACCCCGTCGGTCCCAAAGTCCTCCCGGAGCGCCAGCGGATCGACCACGTTCCCCGTGGACTTGGACATCTTGGTCTCCCCCATGACCCACCACCCGTGGGCCAGAATCTGCTTGGGGAGGTCGAGGTCCGCTGCCATCAAGATCGTCGGCCAGTAGACGGCATGGGCCGTGACGATGTCCTTGCCCACGAGGTGCATGTCGGCGGGCCACCAGGAGTCCCCGGGGTCCGTGAACCCCGGCTGGTCCGACCCGCCCTCCGGGTCGAGAACACCCGAGCCCGTCACGTAGTTGATGAGAGCGTCGACCCATACGTAGCAGACGTGCTCATCGTCGAAGGGGAGGGTGATGCCCCACTCCAATCGTGACTTCGGACGCGAGATGGAGAGATCCTGGAGCGGCTGGGTGAGGAAGCCCAAGACCTCGTTCCTCCGGGTCTCCGGGACGATCCACCGTGGGTTCTCCTCGATGTGTTGGATGAGCCGCTTCTGATGGTCGCTCATGCGGAAGAAATAGTTTTTCTCCTCCACATGGCTCACCGGCCGCCCGCAGTCCGGACAGACGTGGTCCGGCCCCACGTCCTTGTCCGTCCAGTATCGCTCTTCGTGGACGCAGTACCAGCCGCTGTAGACGTCGTCGTAGATCTGCCCCTTCTCCCAGAGGCGCTCCAGGATGGCCGTGACCACACCCACATGCCCGGCTTCGGTCGTGCGGATGAAGCGATCGTGGGAGATGTTCAGATCCTTCCAGGCCGCCTCGAACCGTTCGGCCATGCGGTCCGCCAATTCGATCGGCTTTATGCTCCGTTCCGCGGCGGCCTCTTGCATCTTCTGGCCGTGCTCGTCGGTGCCGGTGAGGAAGAGCACGTCGGCCCCCGTCTGCCGGTAGTAGCGGGCCAGGAAGTCGGTGAGCACAGTCGTGTAGGCGTGCCCCAGGTGGGGCTCGCCCGAGGCGTAGTAGATCGGTGTGGTGAGGTAGCGCCGGTTCAAGGTGTTTCGCGATCGGAGATTTGCAGTACGGCAGGCGACCTAGTTGCCACTAGTTGGGCTTGTGCGTCACTTCGCCCTTGAGCTCCTCCAAGGACACGGTCCGGCGGTCGCCCTCCGTCGAGCGAAGCGTGACGGTCTCCCGCCAGATGTCCACGGTGACGACTCGCTCCTCGCCCTGCTCGGTTCTGAGGGTCTTGCCCTCCCTGGGGAACCGGCGTCGGGCCTCGACATACGTCTTATGCTCGTACATCAGACAGCACATGAGGCGGCCACAGCAACCGGAGATCTGCGCCGGGTTGAGCGAGAGCCTCTGGTCCTTGGCGAGCTGCAGGCTGACGGGCTTCAGGGCCGGAAGCCAGGTCGAGCAACAGAGCTCACGGCCGCACCGCCCCACTCCCCCGAGCAGAGCCGCCTCGTCGCGAACGCCGATCTGCTTGAGCTCGATGCGGGTTCGGAACGTCCGGGCCAGATCTCGGACGAGCTCACGGAAGTCGACACGGCGTTCGGCGGTGAAGTAGATGATCAGCTTGTTCTTGTCGAACTGCCACTCGGCTTCGGTGACCTTCATCTTGAGCTCATGCCGCTGCACCAGCTTCCGCGTCTCGGTGCGGACCCGGTGCTCGTCGTCCCGTAGACTCTCCACATTTGCGATCTCACCGTCCCGCGCGAACCGGAGGACCCGCTTCTGCGGAAGTGGTGTGGCGCACCCCCCCGAAGAGCTGCACTTGCGCTCTGCGACCGTGCCGAGCGCCGCAACTTCGCCGAGGTCCTCTCCCCGGTCGGCCTCGACGACGACCTTCGATCCGGGACTGAGGTCCAGGTCCTGGTAAGAGAAGTAGTCCCGACGGGTGCCCTTGAAGAGAACCTCTGCGAAGCCGGCCATGTCGCTAGTGTCCCGTTACCAAAGTGTCTCGGCCAGTCGAGGGCACGGTGCATCCGCGGCCTCGGCGTTGGGACTCCTTACCGTAGCTTGCGCTACGCCGCGTCGTCCCGCCTTGATCCCACGGCGCCCCGGCCCTCTTGGTGGCTCGCGAACTTCGGAGACGGAACACTAGGCCTCGCTCGCCCGCTCGGAGGCGGATTCGGTCCACTCGCCGATGGCCTCGTACTTCTCCCAGCGCCTCTCCAAGAGCTCGGTCGCGTCGATCTGCCGCAGCTCATCGAGATTACGCACGATGAAGTCTTTCACGGCGATGGCCGTAGCATCCCAGTCGGAGTGGGCTCCCCCTGCGGGCTCGGGAATGATCTCGTCCGCGACCCCGAGCTCGACCAGATCCTTCGAGGTGAGCTTGAGGGCCGCCGCCGCCTCGACCTTGAAGTCCCGTGAGCGCCAGAGGATGGCCGCGCAGCCCTCGGGGGAGATCACCGAATACACGGAATGCTCCAGCATCAGGATGCGGTCCGTCACTCCCAGACCGAGGGCGCCACCCGAGCCGCCCTCGCCAATGACGACGGACACGAGGGGAACGCGCAGGCGAGCCATCTCACGCAGGTTGAGGGCGATGGCCTCCGCGATCCCGCGCTCCTCGGAGCCCAGTCCGGGGTAGGCCCCCGGGGTGTCGATGAAGGTCACTACGGGCCTGCCGAACTTCTCCGCCTGGCGCATGAGCCTGAGGGCCTTCCGGTATCCCTCCGGATGGGCCATGCCGAAATTCCGGCGGAGGTTCTCCTTGATGTCCCGGCCCTTCTGGTGGCCGATGACCATCATCGAAGCCCCGTCGAGGCTGGCCCATCCGCCCACGATGGCCTCGTCGTCCCGGAAGTTTCGATCCCCGTGCAGCTCCACCCAGTCGGTGAAGATGCGCTCGACGTAATCGAGGGTGTACGGGCGGTCCTGGTGTCGTGCCACCCGGACCTGCTCCATGGGGGTCAGGTTCTGGTACGTGGACTCTTTGAGGGCTTCCAACTTGGTCCGGAGCTCCCCTAGTTCGTCTGACGCGTCGAAGCCACTGCGCTCGGCCGACGCCAGCAGGCCGTCAATCTGTTCTTGGACCTCGACGATGTCACGCTCGAACTCCAGCCTCGGCGATTGGACCAAGGATTGCCTCCGGCTCGTCGGGGGAAAAGGTGCCGCCGGATCCGGCCTCCGGTGGCGTGGAAGAGCTACAGTATTGTAATTGATGCGGTACTAAGTCGGCTATGTACGCGCGCGACGTCTCTCCGACACGCTCGCTCATGCACCGCCCCGGCGAATCACCTCCAGCGGCTCGACCTCCTCCGGGTCCATGAACCGTCCCCAGTAGCGAGCCGTGGCGGCCGCCAGCTCCGGACCCACGTTCGCGAGACCGAGCTTCGTGTAGAACCTGAGCATTTCCGTCTTCCGCGCCATGAAAGGCCCCACGTCGACGAAGAGCTCAGGACGGAAATCCAGCGTCGCGGTAGGGCACTGGTAGGCGAGGATATATGCGATTGCTCTCCACGGAGCTGTGACGCTGGGCCGACGCCGTCGGAAGGTAGAGCATGCCGGGGCCGGTCTCGGCTATGACGGATTGCAGCAGCTGTGTGGCGGCCTCCAGATCGACGGCGTCCTCGTCCTCGTCTCCCACGCTCTTCACCTGACCCCCCAGCATTCCGCCGGCCTGCACAGCGGCGGCGGCCAGGTCGGAGTGCGGGTCTCCGCCCCCGGCCAGGTTGAGGATCACGACCTGATGGCCTTCGGCTCGGTGCTTGAAGAGGACGCCCCCGCAACCCATCTCCACGTCTCCCGGCTGGCCTCCAACGGCTACCACTGTGGGGACGTGCCCCGTGGCGGTTGCGTCCGCTGCGGCTTCGCCCGGTACGCCCTCGCCCTCGAGCGTCACGAACTCCCGGATCTTGCTCAGGAGCTCATCCCGGTCGACGGGCTTGTGGAGCACGTAGTCGGCCCCGGCACGGAAGGCTCCGTCGATCATGAGGCTGCTGGTGGACCCGGTTACGGCCATGATCGGGAGCTCGGGATATTCCTCCTTCGCCTGCTGGATGAGCTCGATGCCGTCGGGCCCGGGCAGGGTCAGATCGACCAACGCCAGCTGCCACCCTCCGGCGAGCAGTAGCTCCAGGCCCTCGTGCCCGTCCTGCGCCGTGGCGACCTGGTAGGGGCCGGCGTTCTCGATGAGCGTCTTGATCAGGAGGACCTCGTCGACGCTGTCTTCGACGAAGATAATCTTGGCTTTCTTGGAAGGGCCTGAGGTCACTCACGGGATGTTGCTGCTCCTAGGGAATATGTAGGGGGGGCGTCGGGTCTCGAGCTCGCGGGGCGTGAGACCCCATCAACTATTCTACCGCCTATCTCCTTTTGTAGCACCTGCCTTTGCAACCTCGCGCGCGGGAGCGGCGGCCTCGTTCTTGTCAGTCTGCCACGCTTACGACCGGGGACTGCTCGGGCTTCAATTCGGGCTCGGGTACCAGGTAGCCCACCACCGCGGCCATGGCCACGACGGCGATGGTTCCCAGCACCGTGTCGCTCACGTACCCGAAGCGCGTGTAGAGCGGGCCGGCCAGAGCGGCGCCCACGGCGAAGCCGACCTGACCGAGGGCGACGGTCAGGCTCATGAGTGAGCCTCTCCGTTCGTCGCTCACCAGGGCCGTCAGGAGCGCGGAAAACGGACTGATGCGCATGGCCACCAGGACCATGGTGACGAAGAACATGCCGTAGGCAACCCAGACGTCACTGATGACGAACGTCGTCAGGGCCATCACCACGGTGAGCCCGAGGCTGGACAGGATGACGATGCGCTTACGGCCGATCTTGTCCGAGAGCTTCCCCGCCTGAGGTCCCGTCAGGACGTTGGCGATGCCCCCCACCACGAACATGGTCGCGATGGCGCTGGGAGTCGCACCGACGGCTTGCTCGAGCCAGTAAGGCAGGTACACGATGAACAGTGCCACGCCCATGAACATGAGGAAGTAGGCGGCCGCGGCCGCAGCGATCTCCTTTCGCATGAACAGCGTCTTGTAGTCGCTGGCGGCGCGGGCCAGGGTGAGTCGCCCCTCGGTGCGCTTCACGTCTGGCTGGGGCACCCGGAACCAGATCAAGAGACAGGTCATGCTCATGGCGGCGGCGAACAGATAGAAAGGAGCCCGGAAGCCATAGGCTCCGGCCAGCACGATCCCAAGGGGGATGCCCGCGATCTGGCCAGCGGCCATGCCGCTCATCACCCAACCGGTGGCCCAGCCTCGCCTGTTGTACGGAAAGAAGTCACCGATGTAGGCGACGGCGGCCCCGCTCAGGATCCCGCCCGCCAGCCCGGCGAAGACGCGGACCGCCAGAAACGAGTAGTACCCCACGACGAAGTGATGCAGGAGCAGGGCCGCGGTCATGATGCCGGTCCCCAACAGCAGGATGCGGCGGCGCCCGATCTTGTCCGATATCGGACCTGAGATGATGGCGAAGACGCCGACCATGAGGGAGTAGGCCGAGATCAGCGTGCCGAGGACGGACTCGGCGATTCCCAACTCCTCGCCGATGCGGGGGAGGATCGGCGAGATGATCATGATCTGGCTGCTGGCCGCGAAGACCAGAAGCCAGAGGGCGAAGACGATGAGGCCGGGGGAGGGCTTATCTCGGCTCAAGCGCCACCATCCTCACCGGCTCTCCTTGTGGAATACGGTGGCGGAGCGCTGGTCGGTGCACATCATGACCAGCTGAAGGACGTTTACGTGGGGCGGTGCGTTGGCCACGTAGCAGACGGCGTCAGCGACGTCGTCCGGAGTGAGGGGTGTGTAGCCTTGGTAGATCTTCTCCGCCCTTTCCTCATCCCCACTGAATCGTACTAGGGAGAACTCGGTCTCGACGGCCCCGGGGTCGATGCTCGACACGCGGACGTTCGTGCCCACGAGATCGATGCTCATCGCCTCGTTCAAGGCATACACCGCGAACTTGGTGGCGCTGTATACGTTGCCAGCGGGGTACACCCACCGTCCCGCGATGCTCCCGATGTTGATGACGTGGCCCTGGTCCCGTTCGACCATGACAGGGAGGATCGCCCGGGTCATGTAGAGAAGCCCTTTGACGTTGGTGTCGATCATCTCCTCCCAATCCTCGATGTCGCCTTCCTGGATCGTGGCGAGCCCCCGGGCGAGACCGGCGTTGTTCAGGAGGATGTCGGGGACGACTCCCCGCTCCCTCAGGTCTGCGGCCAGCTCGTCGGCGAGGGCCCGGTCCCGCACGTCATGGACCCGGACGGCGACGTCGACCCCGGTCCGTGACAGCTCGTCGCGGATGGCGTTGAGCCGTTCCTCCCTCCGAGCCAGGAGAATGAGGTTCGCTCCGCGCTCGGCGAAGAGGCGGGCGCAGGACTCGCCGATTCCGGACGTCGCGCCGGTGATGACGACGGTCTTTCCTTCGATGCGATTCATGAAGCGCTCCTCATCCGAGCCCCCTGGTCGGGGAAGTCGACCGCCGGCCCGCCAGGCCGACGGAGTGCGTGGCTTCAGGTCAGGGCGGGCCCTACGACACCACGGCGTCCGAAGGTGCGCACGCGCGCTGGGATGGGCAATGGGGCCGAGAGGACGCGGGCGGGAGTCGGTAGAGGTCCCCAACCCACACATTTCTAGATCGGCCTGTGGGCCCAGTGGCGTGGCGTCTTGCAGCTGACGCCTTGGGTTGGCATCGTGATCACACAGCAGAGTCGCGAGACGTTAGCGTGCGTCACTCTAGAGTTTGAGGGGCCTCGTCTGTGGCGTCTACGTGCCGACTTCGAAGGGAGCAAGCCATGCCTAGTAACTATGAGAAACTCTATACACGGTCGCTTGACGACCCGGAAGGCTTCTGGGCCGAAGCCGCCGAAGATGTCCACTGGTATAAGAGATGGGACAAGGTTCTCGATGATTCACGACAGCCCTTCTATCAGTGGTTCAAGGGCGGTGTGGTCAACAGTTGCTACAATGCCCTCGACCTGCATGTGGCCAACGGGCGAGGTGATCAACTGGCACTCGTCTACGATAGCCCCGTCACCGACACCATTAAGGCCTTCACCTATCGTGAGCTGCTGGATCAGGTGGCCCGCTTTGCCGGGGTGCTCGCCAGCCAGGGGGTACAGCAAGGCGACCGGGTGCTCATCTATATGCCCACGGTGCCTGAGGCAGCCGTCGCCATGCTGGCTTGCGCCCGGATTGGGGCGGTCCACTCGGTGGTCTTCGGGGGCTTCGCCGCCGACGAGTTGGCCACCCGCATTGATGATGCCAAACCGAAATTGGTCGTCTCCGCCTCCTGCGGCATCGAGGTAGACCGGGTAATACCCTATAAGCTTCTGCTCGATCAGGCGATTGAGATTGCCTCGGCAAAGCCGGAGCGAAATATCATTCTCCAGCGCCCCCAGTCAGAGGCGTCCATGGTTGCCGGGCGAGATCTGGATTGGTCTGAACTGATGGCGGGCACGGAACCGGTTGATTGCGTGCCTGTCGCCGCAACCGATCCGCTTTACATCCTCTATACCTCCGGCACAACGGGCGTCCCTAAAGGCGTCGTGCGCGATAACGGGGGTCATCTGGTTGCCCTGAAATGGAGCATGAAAAATATTTACGGCGTTGATGCAGGCGAGGTTTATTGGGCGGCATCGGATGTGGGTTGGGTCGTCGGCCACTCTTATATCGTTTATGCGCCTCTGTTCAAGGGCTGTACCAGCATTGTGTACGAGGGCAAACCTGTCGGCACGCCCGACCCTGGCGCGTTCTGGCGGGTCATCTCTGAGCATGGAGTAAATGTTCTGTTCACGGCGCCGACAGCTTTCCGAGCCATCAAGCGCGAAGATCCCAACGGCGATCATATCCGCAAGTACGACCTGAGCCCTTTCCGCACCCTTTTTCTGGCCGGTGAGCGATGCGATCCAGATACCCTCCTGTGGGCACAGAGACACCTCAACGTGCCGGTTATCGACCACTGGTGGCAGACCGAAACCGGCTGGCCGATTGGGGCTAACTGTGTCGGTCTGGGGATGTTCCCGGTCAAGCCAGGCTCCTGTACGAAGCCTGTACCCGGCTATGACGTGAGCATATTGGATGAGGCGGCCAACGAGGTAGCGGCCGGTCAAATCGAGAGTATTGCCATCAAGCTGCCCCTACCGCCCGGCTGCCTGCCGACCCTGTGGAACAATGATGCGGGCTACCAAGAAGCTTACCTGAATGCCTTTCCCGGCTACTATACTACAGCGGATGCCGGTTACAAGGATGAGGACGGCTACCTCTGGATCATGAGCCGGACTGACGACATCATCAATGTGGCCGGGCATCGGTTGTCTACCGGGGCGATAGAGGAAGTGCTCGCCTCCCATCCCGACGTGGCTGAATGCGCCGTCCTGGGTATAGCAGACGAGATCAAGGGAGAGGTCCCACTCGGCACGATCGTGCTGAAAGCGGGCGTACAGCGCGCCCACGGCGAGATTATCCAAGAGCTTATCCAAATGGTGCGGGACAAGATTGGTCCAGTCGCTTCCTTCAAGATGGTGGCCGTCGTGAAGCGGCTGCCAAAAACGCGGTCGGGCAAGATTTTGCGAGGGACCATGAAGAAGATCGCCGATGGGGTCGAATACCGCATGCCGGCGACGATCGATGATCCGGCTGTCTTGGACGAAATCGCAGGAGCCTTTGCGGTTTCCTCACAAAGATCGACCGTGAGCTAAAGACTTTGGAAGCACTACATCGGATCCCGATCTCCCAAAGTGAACTGACAGCGCTCATCGAGCGGGCGCAGGAAGAAGGCATATCGCGCCGCCAGCTCATGAAGCTCTTCGCGGTCGGTGGGATGAGCGCCGTGCTGGCTGCCTGTGAGCGGCCGCCTGCTTCGGGCGGGGCTTCGGCAGGCGCGGAGTCCGGCGGCGCGGAGTCGCCGTGGCTGAAGAGTCCCGACCCCTTCATCGAGCACCCCACCAACCTGGAGACGCGCCTCGAGCTGCTCGACGGAGTAATCACGCCCAACGAGCTGTTCTTCGTCCGCAACCACGCGCCCACCCCCCGAATCGACGCCACGGCGTATCGCCTCCGCGTCGAAGGCGACGCAGTCAACGAGCCGGTCGAGCTCACAAGGGACGATCTCCGCGCTCTTCCGAGTCGGTCGTGGGTCGGTCCGCCAGCGGTGGGCAGTGGGCCACCGGCGGTGTCGGTTGCGCGGAGTGGAGTGGGCCCACCCTCGCCTCGGTGCTGGTCCTTGCGGGGGTCCGCGACACCGCGGTGGACGTCGACCTCACCGGTTTCGACGAGGGAGGCTTCAGCCGCGCCATGCCGATCGATCGCGCCATGGACCCCACCACGCTTCTCGCCCACACCATGAATGGCGTTGATCTGCCGCCCGACCACGGCTTTCCGCTTCGAGCGGTGGTCCCCGGCTGGGTAGGAAGCAGTAGCGTCAAGTGGTTGGGGCGTATTGTCGTGACCTCGCAGAAGGTCTGGTCGAAGAACAACACCACGTCGTACGTGCTCATCGGCGAGGACTGGCCTGCGGAGGGGTACGCCCCGGCGGATGGTGCTCCCATCACCACCGGTGTCGTGAAGAGCGCGCTTGCGCTCCCACGACCGGCCGAGCTCTCCGCCGGCTCCAACGTGATCTCGGGCTTCGCATACTCCCCCAATGGGCCCGTCCAGCGGGTCGAGTGGAGCGCCGACGCCGGGTCGACCTGGCAGGATGCCCTCATTCTGGACCCGATCCTTCCCCACGCGTGGCAGCGATTCCAGTTCGACTGGAACGCGCCTGCGGGCCGGCACGCGCTGCTGACGCGTGCGACGGACGCAGCCGGCCGGAGGCAACCGGACCGGGCCACCTACAACACTAAGGGGTACCTGCTCAACATCGTGCTCCCACACCCGGTCTTGGTCGCTTAAGCCTGACGGAGCGCCGACCTATTTCGAGCGATAGCCGGCTGTCCGGGCGAACGGGTGTGGCGCTAGCGGTGGGCGTGGTCCTGCTGGCGGGAGTCGGTGTGATCGTTCCGCGCTGGGTGGCAGGGAGGGGCCGCGTGCGTGCCGCCGAGCTGTACGAGGCGCGCTGCGCGGTTTGCCACGAGGTCGAAGGCGGCATCGGCACCCGACTCGACCGCCGGGTCCTGGCTTACTACGAGACCGCTCGGGGCCTCTTCAACTACGTGCGGTTGGCCATGCCCTACGACGCTCCGCGGACCCTTCCGGACGAGGAGTACTGGTTGGCCGTCGGGCACCTGCTCCGATCGCGTGGGCTGGTAGGTAAGGACGTCGTCGTGAACGCGGCGACGGCCGATGGAATCGAGCTGGAGGGTGATGGCTGAGCGCGATCACTGCACCGTCCCTGCCGCTCACTTCGTGGCGCTCTACGTACATGCCGAGGTGTCTGGGCGCAGCGCACGGGCATCACGCAGGATCAGGTAATCACCGAGTTCGCCCACATCGCGTTCTCTGACATCCGCCACCTGTCCAGCCCCGGTCTTGACCATCGTAAGCTCTTCCTGAGTCATGCTTCAGGGCTCTCCTTCAGAAGTGGCCCCGGGAACGAACGGCGCCGCTGGCCCACTGGTTGTGAGCTTCACATTCGGAGCGTACCATAGCGGACGACCCCCAAGCTGTGCACGGGAGTGAGTCGCACCGCGTCGAGGTTCAGTGGATGAGCTTCTCGAGCTCCTTCAGCCGGTAGGACCGGCCTTTGAGGTTAAGCATGGCAGTGCTGGAGCAGCCGTAGAGGAGGGCCGTGGTCACGTTTGTCTCGTGCTTTCACGAGCGCGGTCAGGCCGGCGAGCACCTTGCGACGTGACGTGCACGGTACTCACAAGAAAGGAAGATACGATGAAGCGCACGTTCAAGAGATTCGCGTTGGGCCTGGCCCTGGCGATTGGAGCGGGGTGGGTCGCCTGCGGTGGGCCGTCGGCTGCTGTCGCCGACTGCGAGGCGCTCTTCCCGACAAGACCTTTACCACCTGGTCATTCTCCACTGCCGACGGCGGACTTCACGACCATTCAGGATGCGCCGACGCAGGTGACGGGAGCCCGGGTGGTGGATGCCGCCGGCGATGTGCCCGCCCATTGCCGTGTGGAGGGCTATGTCTCGCCCAATGTCGCATTCGTGTTACGAATGCCGGGGAGCTCCGACTGGAACGGTAACTTTATGGAGGCGAGCCCTGGCGGCTATGGCGGCTCGACGGAGGCGTCGGCCCCCTGGTGCGATGAGGGATTGCGGAGAGGCTATGCCTGTATCACGCACGATACGGGCCATACCGGCTGGAATCTCAGGGCCTCGTGGGCCTACAACAATCTCCAGGCGGAGTTTGATTACGGCATCCGCGGTCACCATGTCGTCGCCCTGGCGGGCAAGGCCATCACAGAACACTACTACGGCAGGGCGCCCGAGTTCTCGTATCATGTTGGCTGTTCCGGCGGCGGCAAGCAGGGGATGGTCGAAGCGCAGCGATTTCCGTGGAACTTCGACGGCATTCTTGCCATAGAGCCCTCCATCGTGACGTCCACGGGCGTCATGATCCTGTGGAACGCCTTGGCGACTCATGACGAGGACGGCAATCCGCTTTTCACGCCCGCCGATCTGGACGTGCTTCACGAGGGAGCCATGGCCGCATGCGATGCGGACGATGGCCTCGAGGATGGGATCATCGGTGGCGATCCCCGGACCTGCACATTCGATCCTGCCGAACTGACCTGTGAGCGGGGTCAGAGATCGGGCTGTCTGTCGCCGGTCCAGGTGGAGGCGGCCAGGAAAGTCTATGAGGGGCCGGTGACGTCGGAAGGCGAGAAGATCAGCAAATACTTCCCCTGGTTACCCGCTCTGCCCGGCTCGGAGAAGGGTACCTTCTTTTCCATGGATCGCGAGTATAAGACCAGCTGGTGGCAGTACATGGGTTTCGATCCGGATCCGGGGCCGAGCTGGAAGGCGACCGATTTTGATTTCGACCACGACTACAAGCGCACCGGGGTGATGGACGCGATTGTGACTGGCTACGGCAATCCCGATCTGCGTAACCTCAAGGCTGCGGGTGGCAAGCTGATGATCATCCAGGGCTGGGAAGACTCCGGCGCGAACGGGCCACGAGTCACCGCCGATTATTATGAGATGGCGGAGAGAATCATGGGCGGGCGGGCCAGCACCCAAGAGTCTGTTCGGCTGTTCATGATTCCGGGGCGGTCGCATTGCTCTGGTGGCGTGGGTGCGGCCAGCGGCGACTTTTTCAGCTATCTAGAAACCTGGGTCGAACAGGGTCAGACGCCCGATATGATGATAGGCTATCATGCCGACGGAATGACTTCCGTTGAAGCGAGTTCATCGGTACCCGACAGGTACGAATTCACTCGGCCCCATTATCCATATCCGCTCCAGGCGAGATACAAAGGGAGTGGCGATCCTAACGACTACCGGAGTTTCGAGCCTGTCGAACCAAGGCGTCGCTGAGGTCAAAGAAAAGAAAGGAAGATACGATGAAGCACACGTTCAAGAGATTCACGGTGGGCCTGGCCCTGGCGATGGGAGCGGTGTGGGTCGGGGCCGGCAGCCCGAGCGCCGGTGCGATCCTGGCCGTTGAGACAGATCCCAGCGAGGCGGTCCGGCCCGGTGGGCCGTCGGCTGCTGTCGCCGACTGCGAGGAGCTCTTGCCGACAAGCACTTTACCTGGTCGTCCTACGCTGCCGACGCCGGACTTCACGACCATTCAGGATGCGCCGACGCAGGTGACGGAAGCCCGGGTGGTGAATGCCGCCGGCGATGTGCCCGCCCATTGTCGTGTGGAGGGCTATGTCACGCCCAATGTCGAATTCGTGTTACGACTGCCGAGGAGCTTCGACTGGAACGGTAACTTTCTGGAGGCGAGCCCTGGCGGCTATGGCGGCTCGACGGAGGCGCGGGTCCTTTGGTGCGATGAGGCATTGCGGAGAGGCTATGCCTGCATCACGCACGATACGGGCCATACGGGCATAAGCTCCAGGGCCTCGTGGGCCTACAACAATCTCCAGGCGGAGTTTGATTACGGCATCCGCGGCCACCATGTCGTCGCCCTGGCGGGCAAGGCCATCACAGAACA
The DNA here is from genome assembly GCA_965218295.1 of Longimicrobiales bacterium. Classification (GTDB taxonomy): domain Bacteria; phylum Gemmatimonadota; class Gemmatimonadetes; order Longimicrobiales; family Gaopeijiaceae; genus CBDCKN01. The sequence continues at coordinate 360,157 of CBDCKN010000009.1, forward strand.
CTACTACGGCAGGGCGCCAGAGTTCTCCTACCATGCTGGCTGTTCCGGCGGCGGCAAGCAGGGGATGGTCGAAGCACAGCGATTTCCGTGGAACTTCGACGGCATTCTCGCTCTGGAGCCCTCCACCGTGACGGCATCGGGCGTCATGATCCTTTGGAACGCCTTGGCGACTCATGACGAGGACGGCAATCCGCTTTTCACGCCCGCCGATCTGGACGTGCTTCACGCGGGAGCCATCGCCGCATGCGATGCGGACGATGGCCTCGAGGATGGGATCATCGGTGGCGATCCCCGGACCTGTGAATTCGATCCTGCCGAACTGACCTGCGAGCGGGGTCAGAGATCGGGCTGTCTGTCGCCGGTCCAGGTGGAGGCGGCCAGGAAAGTCTACAGCGGGCCGGTGACGTCGGAAGGCGAGAAGCTCAGCAGATACTTCCCCTGGTACCCCGCCACGCCCGGCTCGGAGCTGGGTACCTACTTTTCCATGGATCGCGAGTATAAGACCAGTTACTGGCAGTACATGGGTTTCAATCCGGATCCGGGGCCGAGCTGGAAGGCGACCGATTTTGATTTCGACCACGATTACAAGCGCACCGGGATGATGGACGGGATTGTGAGTGGCTACAGGAATCCCGATCTGCGTAACCTCAAGGCTGCGGGTGGCAAGCTGATGATCGTCCAGGGCTGGGAAGACTCCGGCCTTCCCGGGCCGCGAGTCAGCGTCGACTACTATGAGATGGCGGAAAGAATCATAGGCGGGCGGGCCAGCACCCAGGAATTTTATCGCCTCTTCATGATTCCGGGGCGGTCGCATTGCTCTGATGGCGTTGGTGCGTTCAGCGGCGACTTTCTCAGTTATCTCGAAGCCTGGGTCGAAAAGGGTCAGGCGCCCGACATGATGATAGGCTATCATGCCGAAGGAATGAATTCCTTTGAAGCGAATTCATCGGTACCCGACAGGTACGAATTCACTCGGCCTCATTATCCATATCCGCTGCAGGCGAGATACAAAGGCAGCGGCGATCCTAACGACTACCGGAATTTCGAGCCTGTCGAACCGAGGCGTCGCTGAGATCAAGGAAAGGAAGAGTCGCTGAGATCAAGGAAAGGAAGAGTCGCTGAGATCAAGGAAAGGAAGATATGATGAAGCGCACGTTCAAGAGATTCACGGTGGGCCTGTCGCTCGCGATGGGAGCGGTGTGGGTCGGGGCCGGCAGCCCGAGCGCCGGTGCGATCCTGGCCGTTGAGACAGATCCCAGCGAGGCGGCCCGGCCCGGTGGCCCGTCGGCTGCTGTCGCCGACTGCGAGGCGCTCTTCCCGACAAGACCTTTACCTGGTCATCCTCCGCTGCCGACGGCGGACTTCACGACCATTCAGGATGCGCCGACGCAGGTGACGGGAGCCCGGGTGGTGGATGCCGCCGGCGATGTGCCCGCCCATTGCCTGGTGGAGGGCTATGTCTCGCCCAATGTCGAATTCGTGTTACGACTGCCGGGGAGCTCCGACTGGAACGGCAATTTTCTGGAGGCGAGCCCTGGCGGATATGGCGGTGGGCGGGGAATTAGGAGCTCCCGGTGCGATGAGGGATTGCGGAGAGGCTATGCCTGCATCACGCACGATACGGGCCATACCGGCATAGGCTCCAGGGCCTCGTGGGCCTACAACAATCTCCAGGCGGAGTTTGATTACGGCATCCGCGGTCACCATGTCGTCGCCCTGGCGGGCAAGGCCATCACAGAACACTACTACGGCAGGGCGCCAGAGTTCTCCTATCATATTGGCGGTTCTGGCGGTGGCAAGCAGGGGATGGTCGAAGCGCAGCGATTTCCGTGGAACTTCGACGGCATTCTTGCCATAGTGCCCTCCACCGTGACGGCATCGGGCGTCATGATCCTTTGGAACGCCTTGGCGACTCATGACGAGGACGGCAATCCGCTTTTCACGCCCGCCGATCTGGACGTGCTTCACGCGGGAGCCATCGCCGCATGCGATGCGGACGATGGCCTCGAGGATGGGATCATCGGTGGCGATCCCCGGACCTGCACGTTCGATCCTGCCGAACTGACCTGCGAGCGGGGTCAGAGATCGGGCTGTCTGTCGCCGGTCCAGGTGGAGGCGGCCAGGAAAGTCTACAGCGGGCCGGTGACGTCGGAAGGCGAGAAGCTCAGCAGATACTTCCCCTGGTACCCCGCCACGCCCGGCTCGGAGCTGGGTACCTACTTTTCCATGGATCGCGAGTATAAGACCAGTTACTGGCAGTACATGGGTTTCAATCCGGATCCGGGGCCGAGCTGAGCTGGAAGGCGACCGACTTTGATTTCGACCACGACTACAAGCGCACCGGGATGATGGACGCGATTGTGAATGGCTACAACAATCCCGATCTGCGTAACTTCAAGGCTGCGGGTGGCAAGCTGATGATCGTCCAGGGCTGGGAAGACTCCGGCCTTCCCGGGCCGCGAGTCAGCGTCGATTACTATGAGATGGTGGAAAGAGTCATGGGCGGGCGGGCCAGCACCCAGGAATTTTATCGCCTCTTCATGATTCCGGGGGGGGCGCATGGCAATAGTGGCGATGGCGCGGCCAGCGGCGACTTTCTCAGCTATCTAGAAGCCTGGGTCGAAGAGGGTCAGGCGCCCGACATGATGATAGGCTATCATCCCGAAGGACTTTCCGGTAATGCGAGTACATCGGTACCCAACAGGTACGAATTCACTCGGCCTCATTATCCATATCCGCTGCAGGCGAGATACAAAGGCAGCGGCGATCCGAACGACTATCGGAACTTCGAGCCTGTCGAACCAAGGAATCGCTGAGGTCGTACGTTCCGTCATAAAAGCCCCGGGTCCCACGAGATCCGCTACCAGGCCGGCATCTGGGAGCGCGAGCACAGGAGCGTGCTCGTCGGGCTCGAGCGGCCGTAGCTAATCCTCCAGCTCCTCGCGGCGCTGGAGCGGCCCCCTGACCGCCTCCCCTCCGGGCGGTGGAAACTCCTCCTTCAGGAACGTTGCGATCTGCTCCTGAGACTCAAGGTCAGCCTTGTGCACCCGCTCAAAGTCGGCGTTAACTGACACGACGATCTGTCTGAGTAGCTTGATGTCCTCCTTGATAAAATCACCCTTGGTCGTCAGTTGTATCACACGCTCTGATGATGGCTTCACCCGGTTCCCGATCGGCTCTTCCTCGCGTGAACCCGCACTCCTCAACAGCCCCCAGAACATGTCTATCCAGGCCGCAGGCGGGGTAACTGAGAGGAACAGGTACACGTGGCACTCTTTCGTCTTGTCGAATAGGGGTTCAGGCGAGTCCTCGTCTCGGTACCCCACGATCTCAATCCGTCGGTACAACATTAGCTTCCCCTTGGTTTAGAGAGGGCCCCCTTACTCACTCCTCCAGCTCCTCGGCCGGTTTCAGGAGCTCCACGGCCCGCTTCCAGGCGAGCCTCGGGGGGCTCGCGGATCAGGGGTGGATAGAGCGCATAGAACAGGAGGGGAAGCACTACGAGGCTCACGGCTCCGGGCAGGGCCGCGGCCCAACGGCCCCAGGTGAGCTCGATGCCTGCCTCTCCCGCCAGTGCTACGGCTGGCCCACTGGTTGTGAGCTTCACGTTCAGAGCTTACCATAGCGGACGACCCCCAAGCTGTGCACGGGAGTCAGTCGCACCGCGTCGAGGTTCAGTGGATGAGCTTCTCGAGCTCCTTCAGCCGGTAGGACCGGCCTTTGATGTTAAACATGGCAGTGCTGGAGCAGCCGTAGAGGAAGGCCGTGGTCACGTTTGTCTCGTGCTTTCACGAGCGCTGTCAGGCCGGCGAGCACCTTGCGACGTGACGTTACTCACAAGAAAGGAAGATACGATGAAGCGCACGTTCAAGAGATTCACGGTGGGCCTGTCGCTCGCGATGGGAGCGGTGTGGGTCGGGGCCGGCAGCCCGAGCGCCGGTGCGATCCTGGCCGTTGAGACAGATCCCAGCGAGGCGGCCCGGCCCGGTGGCCCGTCGGCTGCTGTCGCCGACTGCGAGGCGTTCTTGCCGACAAGACCTTTACCTGGTCATCCTCAGCTGCCGACGCCAGACTTCACGTCCCTTCAGGATGCGCCGACGCAGGTGACGGGAGCCCGGGTGGTGGGTGCCGCCGGTGATTTGCCGGCCCATTGCCGTGTGGAGGGCTATGTCTCACCCAATGTCGAGTTCGTGTTACAACTGCCGGGGAGCTCCGACTGGAACGGCAATTTTCTGGAGGCGAGCCCTGGCGGCTATGGCGGCTCGACGGGGTCCGGCCGGTGCGATGAGGGATTGCGGAGAGGCTATGCCTGCATCACGCACGATACGGGCCATACGGGCATGAGCTCCAAGGCCTCGTGGGCCTACAACAATCTCCAGGCGGAGTTTGATTACGGCATCCGCGGCCACCATGTCGTCGCCCTGGCGGGCAAGGCCATCACAGAACACTACTACGGCAGGGCGCCAGAGTTCTCCTATCATATGGGCTGTTCCGGCGGCGGCAAGCAGGGGATGGTCGAAGCGCAGCGATTTCCGTGGAACTTCGACGGCATTCTCGCTCTGGAGCCCTCCACCGTGACGGCCTCGGGCATCCTGCTCCTGTGGAACTCCGTGGCGACTCATGACAAGGACGGCTTTCCACTTTTCACGCCCGCCGATCTGGACGTACTTCACGAGGGGGCCATCGCCGCATGCGATGCAGACGATGGCCTCGAGGATGGGATCATCGGTGGCGATCCCCGAACCTGCGCATTCGATCCTGCCGAGCTGACCTGCGAGCGGGGTCAGAGATCGGGCTGTCTGTCGCCGATCCAGGTGGAGGCGGCCAGGAAAGTTTACGAGGGGCCGGTGTCGTCGGAAGGCGAGAAGCTCAGCAGATACTTCCCATGGTACCCCGCCACGCCCGGCTCGGAGCTGGGCAACTACTTTTCCATGGATCGCAGGTATAAGACTAATTACTGGCAGTACATGGGTTTCAATCCGGATCCGGGGCCGAGCTGGACGTCGGACGATTTTGATTTCGACCACGATTACAAGCGCACCGGGATGATGGATCAGATTGTGAGTGGCTACAACAATCCCGATCTGCGTAACTTGAAGGCTGCGGGTCACAAGCTGATGGTCATCCAGGGCTGGGACGACTCCGGTCTTCCCGGGCCGAAAGTCAGCGTCGACTACTATGAGATGGTGGAAAAAATCGTAGGCGGGCGGGCCAGCACCCAGGAATTTTATCGCCTCTTCATGATTCCGGGGCGGTCGCATTGCCGTGGTGGCGATGGTGCGTCTAACGGCGACTTTCTCAGCTATCTAGAAGCCTGGGTCGAAGAGGGTCAGGCGCCCGACATGATGATAGGCTATCATCCCGAAGGATTTTCCGGTAATGCGAGTACATCGATACCCCACAAGTACACATTCACTCGGCCTCATTATCCATATCCGCTGCAGGCGAGATACAAAGGCAGCGGCGATCCGAACGACTATCGGAACTTCGAGCCTGTCGAACCAAGGAATCGCTGAGGTCGTACGTTCCGTCATAAAAGCCCCGGGTCCCACGAGATCCGCTACCAGGCCGGCATCTGGGAGCGCGAGCACAGGAGCGTGCTCGTCGTGCTCGAGTGACCCGGGGGGAAGGGCCATCTCGCTCTTCATCCCTGGGGACCGGACGCGCCGCTAAAGTTGGTGCATCCCACTTGAACGCCTTGAACGCCTCAATAAATGGCTGCGGAAGGCAGAGAAGCTCGCAGGCGTGAAGCCCGGCGGTTCTTGCACAGAACATTGCACACCACTGGGTGTAGCTGAACGCGGCTGTGTGAGAATATCGCGCAGTTGTACGACGAGCCGACACAAATGGGGTGTAGCTCAACCGGCAGAGCGCCTGGCTGTTAACCAGGAGGTTGGTGGTTCGAACCCACCCACCCCAGTTGGAGAGAACCTAATCCCTGCAAGGTTTTTCGGGCCTGCGGGGCCTTCACTTACTTGATGGACGAAACACTGCGTGCACAGTGCGTGCACGGGCCGCCGAGAGTCATTGTCGGTGGGTGTCTGCCGTGTCCCTCGGCAGTGGTGGCGACCGAACCGAGGAGCTCCCCGAGCCTACATCCTCCAAGTGCCGCTCAACTCGTCTTCAGACGGGAGACGGCATGCGACACGGGCGCACTCCGGGATCAGACCGAAGTCAACATCCGAGAGTGGGCCGGTAGGCACAAGCAGAACCCTGGAAACCACGCCAGAATCACCATACTGGATACGTGGGCGCAAATAGTGGTGTTGTGCCGAGGGTGCGGCCCACTAGGATCCGGCGCGAGCCGTAACATGACCGGGAGAGGCCGAAGCCCCTTTCCCGTCTGAAAAAGGGAGCGGTCTAACGCGCCATAGTGAACGGCACCGTCGCCAGTTGGTCGTCGAACCAAATCGTGAAGTCACCGCCCTGCTGGGTCATGTTGGTAAAGGTGATGATAAGCTGGTCGGCCGCCCTCTCGATGGTCTGCACGGACATAGTGGTGCGCAGGACGTCGTGCTCATCCGTGTATCCGTACGAGCCCCACAGGGCGTTCGGGTTGGTTTCCCGGAAGGTCTGCTTCACGCCCCAGGTGGAGAAGATCAACGTCCACTCGTCCTCCTCCAGGTCCGCGAAAATGCTGTATTCGCCGGCCGGAAGGCGCTGGTTGCCGAACATCAGGTCCGTCCCTGCGTAGAAACGCGTCGATATGTTGGCCCCGATTCTCCACATCGGTGCCCCACGGAGAAAGGCGTCCCCGTATGTGGGGCCGGACCCGAACATGTTCTCGCGCCCCCGCAGGATCGGGCGACCGTAGTCCACCACGATCCACCAGCCGCCCTCGTATTGACCGTCCGCGTTGTACGCCCCGCCGACTTGCGTGTGCGCTTCTCCTCGCGGGCTCGGTTGACGGGCCTGCCCCTCCAGGGTGATCGGGAACGAACAGGAAGACTGCGCAGGTTAGTACTCGAAGCATGGTCATCTCTCCTATGGTCATCTCTCCTATGGTCATCTCTCCTAAGGATAGGTAAAATAAAAGCCCTTTGACAGGTCCCGATAACGTGAGGGTGGAGGACCAGACCGGTCAACCAGGGATGCTCACGCCGGGGCTGGGCTTCTTCGATTGCGGCGGCGTCCGCTTGATGCTTGATGGTCCGGCCAAGGCACAAGCGGGTCAGAGCTCGGTCATCTACTACATAGTCGATGATCCCAACGCGGCCCATCAGACCCTCTCCGAGCGAGGAGTGGTATTCGAGGCCGCGCCACACCTTGTCGCGCCAATGCCCGATCACGAACTGTGGATGGCATTCCTTCGCGATCCGGACCGGAACCTCCTCGCAATGATGTGTGAGGTCCGTTCGTAGGATGGGCTAGCACGGGCCGTGTGCCGGGAAGCGGCGGCTCCTGGCGTTGTCCGGTCAGTCCACCCGATCGTCCACGCCGTGGCCCTGCTTGGCGACCAGAATCGTTCGCTCGAAGGTCATGAACACGGTGCCGTCCGCCTTCTTTCCGGTAGTCCGGATCCAGACGATCCCCTGGGTCGGCCGCGACTTGGACTCCCGCTTGTCCAGCACCTCGCTCTCGGCGTAGACGGTGTCCCCGTGGAAGACGGGGGCGGTGAGCTTGATGTCGGGCCAGCCTAGGTTCGCGATCGCCCTCTGGCTCACGTCGCTCACGCTCATCCCCGCCACTATGCCGAGGGTGAGGCCGCTGTTCACCAGGGGCTTCCCGAACTCGCTCTTCGCCGCGTACTCCCAGTCGAAGTGCAGCGGGTGCGTGGCCATCGTGAGGAGGGTGAACCAGATGTTGTCGCTTTCGGTGATCGTCCGTCCCGGCCGGTGCTCGTAGACGTCCCCGACCTCGAAGTCCTCAAAGTAACGCCCGATGTCCTCCCGATACCGGTGAGGTCCAACTTTCGTCGAGCGAAACGCCATGATGACTCTCCGGTGGGTGTGCGCTCAAGAATACGACCGACCTGAAGGGCCAGATTCTGCAACTCTGAGGCGGCGAGTCCCTCCGATTCCTCCGTCAACCGCTTCGGGAAGTCATCGGCGAGTGGAAGGTCGATTCCCTGGGTCAGCAGCAGGCCCTTGATCCGATTTATCCGCTGCATCCGCTCTACACCACTAACCGAAAACCAAGTCCGCAGCAAGCGGCGCCTGGGAGAAGGATCTCCGAAGATTGCTGAGATCCGGAGGAGTCTCATCATGCGGCCCTCCAAGCCCCGAGGACGCTCCGGCCTACTCAGGATACCGAATACAACCCGAAGACGGTCAGAACGTGTTTGCGAGCGTCCTTCGAGACCATACCTCCAGCCACCGATGTTGACGTCGGTTGTGTCGACGCGGCGACGCCCCTATGGTGCACCGAGAAGCACCCCGACGGCGGCAGCCCGATTCGGATGGCGAGTTGGAAGAGAGAGTACGGGCGAACTCGACAGAACTGGTGGGATCGTGACGGGATAGGGATCGAGGATCACGAGGCGGGGCCTTCGGGTTTTTGCGGGCTTCCAGGTGGTCCGCGGACGAAACGGGTTGCGAATGCGGAGAGGGATGCACAGGAGGGAGGAGATCATGAGGGGCAAGTGGCGGCGTTGGACGGGTGCAGCGTGGGCGGCTCTGGCCGTGGCGGTGTTGGCGTCTTTCCCGGCGGTGGGGCAGGCCGCGGCACAGGCGAAGGACCAGTTCTACGAGTACCACGTCACGCCCAACGTGATGGTCCCGATGCAGGACGGCGTGCGGATGGCCACAGACGTCTACCGGCCGGCGCGGAACGGCCAGCCGGTGCAGGGCCGCTGGCCCGTCGTTCTGTTCCGGATTCCGTACAACAAGCTGCAGCCCAGGTACATCGCGCAGGCGAGGTTCTTCGCGGAGCACGGCTACGTGTACGTGGCTCAGGACGTGCGGGGACGCTTCGCATCGGAGGGGTTGTATCACCCCTTCGGTACGGAGCTGAGTCCGGACGGGTACGACGCGGTGGTGTGGGCGAGCAAGCAGCCGTGGTCGAACGGCAGGGTGGCAACCATCGGGATCTCCTACGGAGGGCTCACGCAGATCACCATGGGCGTAGAGGATCCACCCGGCCTGGCCGCCCAGTTCGTGCAGCAGATCTGGGACAAGGGTTGGGAGAACGGGATGTACGTGAATGGCGCTTTTCACATGCGCCGGATCAGCTGGATCACGAGCCAGGCGTCCGTGAGCAGAGAGGCAGCGCAGGATCCACTGGTGCGGGTCGCGATCGAGAGGATGAACGAAGACGTGATGTCCTGGGTCCATCGCTTCCCCCACGCGTTCCGCCGGGGGGCGTCCCCGCTTGCTCTCGCCCCGAACTACGAGGAATTCCTCTCCGCCGGTATCGAGAACAACCGTTTCGGACCCTACTGGCAGAGGAAGGGCGGTCTCAACACCAAGGACTTCTGGGACTCCTACGCGGACGTTCCCGTGCTCTGGCAGGGTGGCTGGTACGATGTCATACCGGTGCAGACGATCAATCAGTATCTGAGGACGGCGGCTAAGAACAAGAGTGTTCAGAAGCTCCTCATGGGTCCGTGGACTCATGGCCGGCCCCTGTCCAACTCGGGCGATGTCGAGTTCGGGATGGAGGCCGTGGTGAACTTCGACATCATCGGGCTCCGCTGGTTCGACCAGTTCCTGAAGGGCGTGGATACGGGGATCCTTGAGGACCCACCGATTCGCATCTTCGTGATGGGAGGCGGTGATGGACACCGCACAACAGAGGGTCGGATCTTCCACGGCGGGGAGTGGCGCTTCGAGAACGAGTGGCCCCTGGCTCATGCCCGGAATACCGCCTTCTACTTTCACGGAGACGGGAGCCTGAGGCCCGAGCCGCCCGGCAGCGACGCGCGCCCGACGGCGTACATGCACGATCCGTCGAACCCCGTGCCCACCATCGGCGGCGTGGACGCCTTCGCGTATCCGAAGGGCCCGGGAGGTTTCGATCAGCGGGACCTGGACGGACGGCCCCTGCGGCTGCGGCCGGACGTCGTGGTGTTCCAGACGCCTCCGCTGGAGCGGGACGTGGAGGTGACGGGCCCGATCATGGTGACGCTGCACGCCTCTTCTTCGGCCATCGACACCGATTTCACGGTGAAGGTCCTGGACGTCTATCCCCCGAGCCGGGACTGGCCGGAAGGGTTCGAGATGAACCTGAGCGACGTCATTCTGCGGGCGGCGTACCGAGAGGGGGAGAAGGATCCGGCGCCGCTGGAGCCGGGCCGCGTTTACGAGTTCACCTTCGAGGTCCCGCCGGTGAGCAACGTGTTCAAGGCGGGCCATCGGATCCGGGTCGACATCGCCAGCAGCAACTATCCCCGCTTCGACGTGAACCCCGGAACCATGGATCATCCCTGGGAGCGCCGCAGGTATGTCAAGGCGGAGAACCGGATCTATCACGACCGGGAACGCCCGTCGCATATCCTGCTCCCCATGATTCCGCGGTAGGTAGGAGTGGGCGTAGGTCGCAGTCGGGACTCCCGGCATGCTATCATGGCCCCATGCTTGACTCCGCCTCGAACGACTCGGGATGGGAACGATCATCCTGTCGGCGCTGGTGGCCCACACGGGCTGGCACTGGATGACCGCCCGGGGTGGCGAGCTCATCCAATATCAGTTCCGCTGGCCCGCCCTCGACATGGCGCTGCTCATGAACGCTCTCGGGTGGCTGCCGCTGATCTCGGTCCTGTCAGGCGGGGGATGGCTCGTGTACGGGTTCCTCCGGCAAACCGCCGAGCAGGGAGCCGGGTCGGAGAGATTCAGTTCGTAGTATGGAGCGATCCAGCTCGACATCGGGATCTACACGTGATCGGGCCACTGCTTTCTCGGAATCACCCGTGTTGCCTACGGCAGCCCGGACCGAATACGTTTGCTCCGCCATCAGAACAGGTTACGGGCCACCACCTTGCCACTCGCCAGGAGCCGCGCCATGACCCCCGCGATGACGCCCAGAGCAGCCGCGTGGTCGACCGCCACAACCGTCGCCCTGATGCTCGCAGCATGTGGAGGCGCACCCGACGCGGGCGAGGCGGACACTGCCGAGACCCAGCCGGCTCCCGCCGCTCCTTCAGTCACGATCACCCAGCCTGCCGATGACGCCGTGATAGAGGGCAGCTCGGTGCTCGTGATGCTCGAGGTCTCCGACCTGCGAATCGTCCCCGCCGGGACGCAAGAGGATGGCACGGGCCACCACCATCTGATCGTCGACACCGATCTTCCGGAGGCTGGTGTGGTCATCCCGTCTACTCCGGGGGTCCACATCCACATGGGGGCGGCCCAGACCGAGTTCGAGCTGACCGACCTTGCGGCGGGTGAGCACACGGTCATCGCCGTGGTGGGTGACTGGGGGCACGTCCCGTTGGATCCGTGGGTGGTGGACACCATCAGGTTCGTCGTTCAGTAGCAGAAGGGGGGCGAGGGAGGATCACTGTCTGAACACCGAGTAGTCATGGGCGACTTCACCCGCCTGGCAGGCACCTTGGAATTCTCCGAGGTGAATCACGAGCTCAGAGCGCCTGTAGGCCGCTGCGGGGACCCCGCCGCCAACGTCGAGCGAGGCCCTCACCTCGCCGCGCTCCGCAGTCTGCCCCGGTCCACCTTTCCCAGGTGGGTCCGGGGCAGGTCGTCCATGAAGTGGATCACCCGAGGGTACTTGTGGGGCGCCAACGTCCCCTTCACGTAGAGTTGCAGCTCGGTGGCCAGGGCGTCGCTGGGCTGGCACGCGGCATTCTCCTCTCGCACGATGAACGCGTGGGGATTCGTCAGCCCGTCGGCGTCCACGACACCCACGACGGCGCAGTCGTCCACTGCAGGATGCTGCAGAAGGCAGTTCTCCACCTCCATGGGTGACAGCCACTTCCCCGAGACTTTGAGCACGTCGTCGGAGCGACCGGCATAGGTGAAGACGCCGTCTTCGCTCCGGTTGACCATGTCGCCGGATAGGTACCACTCGCCCTGGAAAGCCTGGCGGGTCTTCTCGTCGTCCTGCCAGTAACCGATGGCCCGCGAGTCGCCCCGAACTCGTAACAGGCCCACTTCTCCCGGAGGGAGCTCATCCCCGTCGTCATCACAGACCTTCACCTCGAATCCCGGCACCACGGTCCCGAGCGTGCCGGGGCGCACGTGGCCGGGCCGATTGGAGAGGAAGATGTGCCACATCTCGGCGGTCCCGAGTCCGTCCAGAAGGTCGACGCCGAACATGTCGTTCCAACGACGGTGGAGTTCCACCGGGAGGGCCTCGCCCGCCGAGGTCGCCAGCCTCAGGCAGGAGAGGTCCTGAGTCTCCGCGTCCTCGTGGCTCACCATGTGGTTCACCATGGTGGGCACGTTGATCAGGATGGTGGGCCGGAAACGCCGGATCTTCTCGAAGAGGACGTCCGTCACGCAACGCTCGGGGAAGAGGACCGCCGATGCGCCCACCGAGAACGGAAAGAGGAGGTTCGATCCCGTGGCGTATCCGAAGTAGAGCTTCGGCACCGAGAGGGTGATGTCGTCCTCCGAGTATCCGAGATGTTTCTTGGCGTAGCACTCCGTGGTGTTGGCGAAGGAGCGATGGGGCTGGACGACGGCCTTCGGCTGCCCCGTGGTGCCCCCGGAGAAGAGCCAGATAGCCGGATCGTCGGGGTGCGCGGGGAAGCCTTCCAGCTCGGGGCTGGCCTGGTCCAGGGAGTCGTGGAGCTCGTCCTCACCCACGACCAGGATCCGTTCGGGGCAGGGTACCCCCCCGGCGGCTTCCACGAACGCCTCTGCCGTGTCGTCATGGATCAGGGCCAGCGTCGCCCCGGTGTAGCGGTAGAAGTACTCGATGGCGTCGGGCTTCAGCTCCGGGTTGACCATGACGACGACGGCGCCGATTTTGAGCACCCCGAACAGGGCCGCCACGTACTCCGGTCCGTCCGGGAGCGCGATGATGACGCGCTGCTCCGGCTCGACGCCGGCGTCCCGTAGGACGTTGCCGAAGCGGTTGGCGAGCTCTTGGACCTCGAGGTAGGTGAGGTCACCCGAATCCGTACGAAGCGCGATCCGGTCGCCCCGCCCTTCCTGGATTCGTGCATCCAGGAAGTACTCGGCGATATTGAAATCTTCGGAATACATGCCGGTCATGGCCCGATGATAGGAGCATCCATGCCAATACGTCCACTGGCCGAGATGACCTGGGAAGAGGCCCGGGACGCACAACGAAAGGCTTGGCTCGCTCTGCTCCCCATCGGTGCGGTGGAGGCCGAAGCCGAAGCCCAGGCGAAGTGTATGCTGAACCCGAACTTCCGTGAGGCCTACGAGGCCTTCAGCGAGAAGCGTGAGGCCCGATTCGAATGATGCTTGATACGCAGGTCGTCCGCGCGTTCCTCGACGACGCTCACGTCGAGTGGGCCGAAGCCGTCTCGGCCTTTGCCGGGGAGAGCCTGGCCGCCCTCCGCGAGCCGTCCGACGACGATGCCGGCCGTGCCCAGGCCCGGGGGATCCTGGCCCTGCTGGGCGCCGGCGGATGGCTGCGCTGCATCGAGGAAGAGGACCTCAGAGGCGCGTGCCTGGCCAGGGAAGCCATTGCCAGCGCCAATCCCCTGGCCGATGCGGTCTATGCCCTCCAGGGGCTCACGGCGACTCCCTTCCTGCTCGCCGACAACACCGACCAGCGCAAGGCGTGGTTACCGAAGCTTCTCGACGGCACCGCTCTGGGGGCCTTTGCGATGAGTGAGCTCGAGGCCGGTTCGGACGTAGCGGCCATGACCACCACGGCGGTCCGGGACGACGACGGATATGTGCTGAACGGGACCAAGACCCTCATCTCCAATGCCGGCATCGCCGATGTTTACGTCGTATTCGCGTCCACGGATCCGGAACGTGGGAGCCGGGGCATCTCCGCCTTCGTCGTGCCGGCGGAGACCGAGGGCTTCGAGTACGTGAAGCCGCAGGTGATGAGCTCTCCTCACCCCTTGGGGGAGGTCGCCTTCCGAGAGTGTTGGGTTCCGGAGGAGGCCCTCCTGGGTGGCGAAGGGGAGGGCTTCAAGCTGGGGATGGCGACGCTGGACCGGCTCCGTCCCACGGTGGCCGCCGCGGCGTGCGGGATGGCCGCCCGTGCCCTGGACGAGGCGGAGGCACACGCCCTTTCACGCGAGCAGTTCGGCCGGCCCCTGGCCGACTTCCAGCTGGTCCAGGCGAAGCTGGCCCGCATGGCCACGGAACTCACGGCCGCGCGTCTGCTCACGTACCGGGCAGCGTGGGAGAAGGACGGCGGCGCCGAGCGCATCACCGTGGAGGCCGCCATGGCCAAAGCCCACGCCACGGAGGCCGCACAGTGCATCGTTGACGACGCCATCCAGATCCTGGGGGGACGGGGGGTGTTGGCGGAGGCGGTAGTGGATCGGCTCTACCGGTCGGTTCGGGCGCTTCGCATCTACGAAGGAGCCACGGACATCCTGCACCTCATCATCGCCAGCCATCGCCTGAAGTCGAGGCGGGAGGGCTCTTGAGGTCACTCGGGATCGGTAATACCCGTGGATGCGCGCCGGCGTGAAGTGGTCTTCTCCGACGCCACCATGGCGGAGCTCGAGGGGGCGGAGCCGGAGGTGTACCGCGAGATCGCGGGGGCGTTCGCCCATTGGGACGACATCGACGTCCACTACGGAGGTCGGGTCCTCGTGTCCGGCGGACACGGGTTCGCCGGCGTCTCGCGCATGAAGCTCCTCTAGGAGCCGCTCTCGGAAGGGCCCGAGCACGACGAGAAGGGTGAAGGGAACTGTGGCTGAGATTCCCGGGCGACTGCCGGCTTCGGCCGATCTACACGGGCTGGTTCTGCGGCGTTTGCGGCGCGCGGTGTCCGAACGGACTACCGGGGAAACGTGATCCGCTTCGGCCCCGCCCCGTACTTCACCGACGGCCAGTTGCGGGAGGCATGGCGGCCCTGGGGGAGGTGGCGCGCTAACCGGCGCTCTCCATCCAGGCCGTCCACCAGAGATCCCGGAGCATGTTCGCTCCCGCCGCCAGGCGCTCCACGGCAAAGCGCTTGGTCTCTGCGTGAGGTCGGTCGGGGACGAATCCGAACTCCCGCTCCAGCTCGTACAGGCGGGTCACCTTCTCGTTCGACTCGAGGAGGTAGGCCCACACCTGGTCGTGCACGTCGTCCAGGTGACGTAGCTCGGCCTGGATGAGGGGTAGTACGTCGTCCAGCTCCACGTTGGCCTGAACAAAGCCCGACTCGAACCGGGCGTGGAAGTCACGCTCCAGACTGAACCCCCGCGGGTTGGGTGCGTCCCTGGCCCAGCCGTTGAAGTGGATGGTGCTGTGGTGAGGCTGGGATCCGTCGGCCACGTAGTGACCCAGCACCCCGGCGTCGTTGATGATGCGCTGGGCGATCCAGTTGCGCTCGTCACCTTCGGCGGCCCGCCACCGCTGGAAGCCCGACTGCAGGCGTTGATAGAGCTCCAGGATCCGAAACGGAAGAAAGCCACCGTCCCTCTGGGGCATGGTCAGGTCCGTTTGCCGGTAGAGGGTCTCGAGGTACGTGAAGCGATCGGGCGCGGTTCGTGCAGCCTCCGGTACGTTCTCCAGATCGACGTAGTGGTCGTAGCGGAAGCCCTCGTTCATCTCGGTGTTGTTGCCGTCCCGCCAGCGGTCGGGCTCGTAGTTGAGGTATGCGAGCCGATCCTCGGCCGTCCGGAAGAAATCGGGCATGCCTGTCGGCAGATCGGTGGCCGCCGCCCTGCCCGCGGTCACGTGTCCGTGTCTGCCCCAGGGCGCTGGGGTGGCCGCCAGCACGCCCCCGCACACGACCAGAGCCGCCACTCTTGTAAGCCTGCCCGCCGATGCTCCTACCAAGTCGCTACCCTCCTCCTGTGCCTCGATCGGAATAACACGCTAACGACTTGAGACTGGCAAGGGAGGCCGGTCATCTATCGTTCTTCGGTGACGGCGCCGAACATTTTTGCCGTGAATTCCGTAGTTTCACTAGAGTACCTGGCCGGCGTGTCATGGATTCACGGACCTCCGGGATGTCCACTAGATTCTCGGGGGCGCCGCCTCGGCGAGGCCGGACGATAATGGACGACCTTCGGCGGCGTCGGCAAGGTGCCCAGGGTCAGGCGCAGGCCGCGGAGTGACAGCACTCGTGGATCCTGGTCGCGCCGACGTGGTATCGTGTTCAAAGACGTCAGGCTTCGTGATACAGGAGATACTATTTTTTCGATGACGCCCTGGGTTACCCGGTTGCTCGTCGCGAACGTGGCCGCCTTTCTGTTGGTGCAGCCGGCGACTCTCCTGTACGGTCTTCTGACGCTCTTCCCCCCGGCCGTCGTAGGACTCGACAAGTTCTACATTCCCGCGATGCCGTTCAGGCCCTGGACGCTCTTCACGTACATGTTCCTGCATGCAGGGTTTGGGCATGTCTTCTTCAACATGCTCGGGCTCTTCTTCTTCGGCCCCAGGCTCGAAGCCCGGCTGGGCACCCGTGGCTTTCTGGGGCTCTACTTTCTGAGTGGGCTCGGCGGGGCCGCGTTCTCGTTCCTCTTCTCGTTCAGCTCCCCGGTGGTGGGAGCATCGGCTGCCGTCTACGGGATCCTCGTCGGCTTCGCCATGTATTGGCCGAGGGAGAACATCTACATCTGGGGCGTCCTGCCGATCCAGGCTCGCGTGCTGGCCATCGCCCTGATCTTCATCAGCCTCTACAGCGGTATCGCCGGGACGGGTGGCGGCGTGGCCCACTTCGCCCACCTGGGTGGCCTCGCGGTCGGGGCCGGGTATCTCCGTTGGCGAGATTGGCATTCCGGCAAGGACCGGCGCGAGTTCAAGCGCAAGGTGCACCATACGCCCTCCCTGGACGGTTCCGACCGGGAGGCCCGGGCGCGCTGGTCTTCTATCGACCTGTCCTCCATGCACGAGCTCAATCGGAGTGAGGTGGAGGAGCTACTGGCCAGGGCGGACAGCGGGGGCTTGCAGACCCTGTCTCTGGAAGAGCGGGCGTTCCTCGACCGGATGTCGAGCGGATAGCCGTCGGTTGGGTCTGGCCCGGCGCCGTCCTGGTCGGCGCCGGGATCGCGCTTACCACGGTGGCGGGAGACGCCCCGTGGCTCGAGCAAGCCGTCAATCGATATCCGCTGGTCATCTTCGCTGGTGGCCTTCTTCTCGCGTGGCGCTTCCGGAGAAGCCGGGTCGGGGCGGCCGTCCTGGGCCTCATCCTGATGGACCGGCTCCTACGGCCGGCCGGCGTCGGGCCCACCACCATCGAGTCCACCGTCGTGGAGCCTGGGGCCGTGGGAGCTCTGCTAGTGGAGCCGGCCGCCCTCATACCCGCCGCGTTCGATCCCACCGCGGTCGACACGACCATGGGGTCGCCGTGGGGGACTGGGGGCATCGTCCTGCTCCTCGCCCTCGGGGTCCTGGCGGTCATGAAGGACCGAGGAGTCCTCTCCGGGCTGGGTATTCTCCAGCCAGTGATGGTGGCCCTGGCCCTGGCTGCCGGGCTCGTTCTCTGGGACGTGCAGCCGGGAGCGCTCACCTGGACATGGACGCCATTTCTCCCTTGGGTTCCGGGGGGCTGGCTAGGCCTTTCCCACGGAGCCGTGGTAGTGGGGCTACTCGCGCTCCTGGTCACGCTGGGGATGGCGATCCGCCGCGACCATCCGGTGGAGAAGGGGCTCTTCTGGACGATCCTGGCGGTGCTCCTCGCCCTGGGCAGCGGGGCCGACTCCGTGGAGTCCACGGTGCACCTCACGGCAGGGGGGCTCGTTCTCGCCCTGGCCGTCGTGGAGACGTCCTACGCCATGGCCTTCCGGGACGAGCTGACCGGGCTACCCGCTCGGAGGGCACTGTGGCAGGAGATCGAATCCGCGGGACGCTCGTATGCCGTGGCCATGGTCGACGTCGACCACTTCAAGAAGTTCAACGACCGCCACGGCCACGACGTGGGTGACCAGGTACTTCGGCTGGTGGCCTCCCAGCTCGGCAAGGTGACCGGAGGCGGTCGGGCTTTCCGCTACGGCGGAGAGGAATTCACGGTGGTGTTCCCCGGAAAGGGGCGCGAGGACGCACTCCCCCACCTCGAGGAACTGCGGGAGACGATCGAGGCCAGCCGTTTCGCCGTGCGGCGCTCCCTGCGGCCCCGGAAGGAGCCATCGGTGAAGAAGGCGAAGAAGAGGTCTCCGCGGCGTCTCTCGGTGACCGTGAGCAGAATGGGATCGCCGAGCGGACCGAGAAGGCGGCCACGGGCGAGGCGGTGGTGAAGGCGGCAGACAGGGCCCTCTATCGGGCGAAGAAGGCGGGGCGGAACCGGGTGGCAAAGTAGGCGGGCAGCCTACACCAGCCGCTTGTAGTCGGCCAGGTGGCGGAGGGCCTCCTTGCTTCGGCCCTGGGCCTCGTAGAGACGGGAGAGGTTGTAGTGGGCCGACGCCATGTCCGGGTCCCAGCGTAGCGCCCTCTCGTAAGCCTTGATGGCGTCGTCGACCCGCTCCAGGTCCTCCAACGCCACACCGAGGTTGAAGGCGGCCATCGGCGATTCGGGCTCGGCGGCCAGAGCCTGGCGGTAGTGCGCCTCGGCCGACTCCACGTCCCCGCCTTCGTGCAGCAGCCGGCCCAGGTTCAGATGCGCCCGGACGTGGCCCGGGTTGAGGGCAAGGGCTCGCCGGTAGGCGTCCGTGGCACGGTCCGTTGTAACGGGCTCCAGGTCCAGCGCCAGTTCGTACCATCCGTCGGCCGAGAGCTCGGTGGACGCCGGCTTCGCTGCCGTGGCTCGGGCAATGGGCTCGACCTTCTCGGCCAACTCCCGGACGGCGAAGTCGAGGTGGACCTGGCCCGACTGGGGGTCCCAGAGTGTCCTCTCTTCCTTCACGACCACCGTGTCCCCGTCAAACGTGATGTGGAGGGCGCTCAGCGGCCCACCCTCGGGAAGCTGCTCTCGGAGGGCATGGAGAACTTGCCGTACGCGCTGCATGGAGACGCCCGCGTCCCGGAGGTCCCGCGTGGTGCGGAGAAGGATGATGTCCGAGAAGGAGAACCGGTATTGGTTCCCAGGCCCCCTGGTCGGATCGAAGAATCCGGATCTGGCAAAGGAACGGACGCGGGCCGGGGGGATGCCGAGGATCTCGGCCACCTGCCTCGTGGTGTATCCTCTCATCACGGGCGCGGCCGTGACGATTCCGGAGCGGTGCCGCCGGTCAGCCCGAGGACGCCTTCTTCCTGGTGGCGGACTTCTTCCTGCTGGATGCCTTCTTGGCCGGCATCCTCTCCTCTCCGTCATCGGCGAGGCTGGCCTTGAGGGCCGCCATCAGGTCGATGATCTGGGTCTGGGGCTCTTCGGTGACCGACGTGACGATCTCTTCGCCGTCCACCTTCTGCTGTATGAGCTCGAGCATGCGGTCACGGACCTCGTCCTTGTAGTCCGTGGCCTGGAACTCATCCGAGGACGCCTGGTTCACGAGTTGAATGGCCAGCTTCAACTCGGACTCGCTGACATCGCCCTCGTCTACCGGGACGTCGGCGAAATCCCGGACCTCATCGGCGTAGCGGAGCTGCTCCAGAAGAAGGCCCTCCCCGAAGGGCCGCACCATGACCAGGTACTGCTTGCCGCGGGTGGCGTACTTGGCGATGGCCACACGCTCGGTTTGCTGCAGGGCCGCCGAGAGGAGCAGATACGCCCGAGCACCGCCCTTGTCGGGTCCGAGGTAGTAGGCGCGATCCAGGAACAGGCGATCCACCTGGTCAGCGGGAACGAACTCGGTGATCTGGATGGAGTCGGTCTTAGGCTGCTCTACCGCCTTCAGCTCCTCGGGCGTGAAGAGCACGTACTGACCCTTGGCGAACTCGTACCCCTTCACCATGTCTTTCCGGGGAACGATCACGTCGTCCTTCGGGCAGATGTACTGCTGCTTCACACGAGTTCCACAGTCCTTGTGGACCATGTTGAAGGAGATGCGGGACTTGGATTCCCCGGTGGCGTACAGCTTCACCGGCACGGAGACCAGCCCGAACGAGATCGTCGAGGTGGAGATAGGACGTGCAGCCATTGCGAAGAAACTCCCGTTACCGAGACTGAAGGGCGGAAGAAAACATATGTTCACTGAAGGAAAGAATGCAATGAAAAGGTGGGGCGGGTGCCGGTAAGGTGGTGTCAGCCCGCCCGCCACCGCTAACGTCTCTGCATGGCACCGAGCTCCGACGACCGACTCGAGCGCTATCGCGAGAAGCGCTCCGCCTCCGATACCCCCGAGCCGTTCGGAGGGATTGGATCGGCCGGTGACGCGCGGTTGTTCGTGGTGCAGAAGCACCACGCCAGCTCCCTGCACTGGGATCTGCGACTCGAGATGGGCGGGGCCCTGGAGTCTTGGGCCGTGCCCAAGGGCCCTTCCGCGGATACGGCGGACAAGCGTCTCGCCATGCACGTGGAGCCCCACCCGCTGGAGTATGCCGAGTTCGAGGGGGTCATCCCCGAAGGGCAGTACGGAGCCGGCCCGTCCATCTGCTGGGACAAGGGCGTCTGGATCGAGATTCCCGGCGAGAAGCACGGTTTGGAGCACGGCAAGCTCCTCTTCGAGCTCAGAGGCTACAAGCTGCGCGGCCGCTGGACGCTCGTGCACACGCCCAAGCGGGGGGACAACCACTGGCTCCTCATCAAGGAGCGGGACGGCTACGTGGACGAGCGGGGCACGGACGCGTACCCAGACGACTCGATCTACTCGGGACTTCTGGTGGATCAGCTTTCCGACCCCGGCGAGCGAGAGGCCGAAATCCTCGGGCGGGCCCGCGAGCTGGGCGCCGAGAAGGAGGCACCCCCGGCCAAGAAGATGAAGGTCATGCTGGCCACGAGCCGCGAGGAGCCCTTCGACAAGGAAGGCTGGGTCTTCGAGCTCAAGTACGACGGCTATCGGCTGATCGCGTCCCGGGAGACCGACGAGCCCGTGCTCTGGTCCCGGAACGGGAACGACCTCACCGAGACGTTTCCCGACATCGCCCGGGCTCTCCACGGGTTGCCCTATGATGGCACGGTCTTGGACGGCGAGGTCGTGGTCCACGATGAGGCGGGCTTGCCGAGCTTCAGCCGCCTTCAGCGTAGAGGCCGCCTGCAGCGACGCTCGGACATCCTGAAGGCGACGCTGGACCTGCCGGCCGTCTTCTACGCCTTCGATCTCTTGGCCTTTGGGGGGCTCGATCTCCGCAATCTGCCCCTCGTGTCCAGGAAGGAGCTG
The DNA here is from genome assembly GCA_965218295.1 of Longimicrobiales bacterium. Classification (GTDB taxonomy): domain Bacteria; phylum Gemmatimonadota; class Gemmatimonadetes; order Longimicrobiales; family Gaopeijiaceae; genus CBDCKN01. The sequence continues at coordinate 381,338 of CBDCKN010000009.1, forward strand.
CTCCGGGAGGTACTCCCCAGCGCGGGGCCCATCCGCTACTCGGACCACATCCCGGTTCAGGGCGAGGCCATGTACCGGCAGGTGACCGACATGCGCCTCGAGGGGATCGTGGCCAAGAAGTCCGACAGCCCCTACCGCTCCGGGCGTTCGACCCATTGGTACAAGATCCGTACGGTTCACACGGACGACTTCGCGGTGGTGGGCTACACGGAGCCCAAAGGAGGACGGCCGGGTTTCGGGGCGCTCCACCTGGCCCAGTACGTCGACGGTGAGCTGACCTACTCCGGGAGTGTCGGGACCGGCTTCAGCGACGATATGCTCGACGAGATCCTGGAGATGCTCGTGGATCTGGCTGGTGAGCCGGGCCCCCCATGTGCCGGCACGGCCCCCAGGGGGAAGACGTACCATTGGGTCCAGCCGAAGCTCGTAGCGGAGGTCCAGTACAAGGAGTTCACCGACACCGGCGTGATCCGGCATCCCTCCTTCGTGAGGCTCCGGGACGACAAGCGGGCGGAGGAGTGCGTTCGGGAGGACGAGGGTGGAGGCGAGGCGCTCCCGGACCCGGTCCAGGTCGTCGATCGGACCGTGGAGCGAACGGTCCCGTTCACCAATCTGGACAAGGTCTTGTGGCCCGAGGAGGGATACACCAAGGGTGAACTCATCGAGTACTACCGTGCCGCCTGGGAGTGGATCTCGCCGTATCTGGCAGACCGGTGTCTGGTGCTCACCCGCTATCCGGACGGCATCTATGGGAACTCGTTCTACCAGAAGAACGCCCCGGAGTGGGCCCCGGAGTGGCTTCGGAGAGAGCCGGTCTGGAGCGAGGACTCCGACAAGGTCCTCGACTACTTCGTGGTGGAAGACGTGGAGTCGCTCCTGTGGGTGGCCAACTCGGCGGCCATCCCGCTGCACATCTGGTCGAGTCGCATCTCGTCCCTGAACAAGCCCGACTGGTGTATCCTCGATCTGGATCCCAAGGGCGCGCCCTTCGCTGACGTGGTGAAGGTGGCCAAGGTGATCCGCCAAGTGTGTCAGGAGATCGAGCTTCCCTCATACGTGAAGACGAGTGGATCGTCCGGGCTCCACGTTCTGATTCCGCTGGGGGCGCAGCTCAGCTACGAGCAATCAAGGATGCTCGGGAACCTGCTCGCCCGCGTGGTGGTGGGGGAGCTTCCCGAGATTGCCACCGTCACCCGGGCCCTCAAGAGCCGGGAGGGGAAGGTCTACGTGGACTTCCTGCAGAACGCTTCCGGCCAGCTGCTGGTGGCCCCCTTCTGTGTCCGGCCTGTGCCGGAGGCCGCCGTGTCCACGCCCCTCAAGTGGAGCGAGGTGACGAGCAAGCTCGACATCCGGAAACACACCATCAAGACGGTGCCGGCCCGCATGAAGCGCCTCAAGGGGGGTGATCCCCTCCTGGGCGTGCTGGACGACAAGCCCGACCTCATGGGCGCCTTGGAGCGCCTGGCCAGGCGCGCCGGCTGAAGAGCGACGAAACCCTCGGTCCCTCTGTTACGTTATAAAGGAACAGGGGGGTTCAAGTCGTCCTTTTCAGGATTGGAAAATGATCCAGTTTGCAGTCCATCTCCTGGTTACCGCGGCGCTCCTCGCCGTGGTCGGAAAGATGATCTCCGGCATCGAAGTGGAAGACGCGAGCGCAGCCTTCGTCGGGGCTCTCGTTCTCGGCTTCGCCAACGCCGTGATTCGGCCCATTCTGGTCGTGCTCACCATGCCCATCACGATCCTCACTCTCGGCTTGTTCATCTGGGTCGTGAACGCGTTCATGCTCAAGCTCGCTGCGGCGTTCGTGCCGGGGTTCGAGGTCCGGGGATTCAAGGCGGCCCTGTTCGGGAGCCTGATGCTGGGGCTTCTCAACTTCGCGGTGTCGGTCTTCTTCGGGATCTAGGGTGGTGTCCCAGAAGTTTGCGAGCCACCGAGAGTGCCGAAGCGGTGGGGCCTCCGGAACCTCAGGTTCGGCGCCCCGACGGTGACGCACGGTGATCCCGTGACGGGCGTGATGATCGCGGCCGGCGACGTGCGCCGGGAGACCTCGTCTCTGGCCTGGTGAAGATGCTCGAAGCCCATCCTGGCTGCCGTCATGTGTATCGACATGGTGCTCAAGGAGTAGAGGTCCTGCCGACCTAGCCTAGCTGATCGTTCACCTAGCTGATCGTTCCGCTCAGGGCCTTCACCAACCGGTACAGGAACTCCTGGCCCTCGAGGAACGACTTGATGAGGATGCGCTCGTCCTGTCCGTGGGCGCGGGCGTCGTCCACGTCGCCGAAGATGCCCGACACACCGTAGACCGGAATCCCCGCCCGCCTCAAGTAGAGACCGTCCGTTGCGCCGGTGCTCATGACCGGTACGACGGGCACGCCCGGCCACATCTCCTCGGTGATCCGCTCGATGGGGCCAAGGACCTCGGCGCTGAGGGGTGAAGGGGGACTGGGGTTGGGCGTTGCGTCCGGGGTGATCTCCACTGCGGATCCCCCGATTCGCCTCAGCGTGGCCAGGACCGCTGCTGGGTCTTGGTTCGGGAGGATCCGGCAATTCACCATGGCCTCGGCAGTCTGGGGAAGGGCGTTGTCGGCGTGGCCGCCGCTCAGCCGCGTGGCGACGCAGGTGGTTCTCATGCGGGCGTTGTAGTGGGGGAAGGCTTGCAGGCGCTCCACCGCCGGGGCGTTTCTGGGATCGGCGAGCAACGTTCGTATGGCGCCCGCGATGGCAGTGCCCTCCACCCCGGCGACTCCGCTGAAGTACGCCCGGGTGACCTCGTTCAGTATGACCGGGAACCGATACTCGCTGATCCGTAGGAGCGCGTTCATCAGGTCGTAGATGGCGTTGTCGTCACGGGGCTGAGAGCTGTGGCCCCCCGGGTTCGTGGCCCTGAGGTTGAAGCTCTGGTAGACCTTCTCGCTGGCCTGGACCGAGTTCAGCTGGTTCTCGCCGTCCTTGATGGCTCCTCCCCCGCCCTCGTTCAGAGCGTAGGCGGCGTCGATAAGGTCGCGCCGGTTCTGAATGAGCCACTGCACTCCGTTGAACTGGCCACCTTCCTCGTCCGCTGTGAGCGCCACGATGATGTCCCGGTCCGGCACGAACCCTTCCTGCTTGTAGCGGATCAGGTTAGCCGTGTAGATGGCGGCCTCGTCCTTATCGTCGGTGACCCCTCGACCGTGGTAGTAGCCGTCCTGCTCGATGAACGTCCACGGATCCATGCTCCAGTCCGTGGGCAGGGCTTCCACGACGTCGAGGTGAGCCAGAAGAAGGATCGGCGGCCGCCCCGTGTTGGCGCCACGGAGACGGGCGACCAGGTTCATCTTTCTCTCGTTGGGTCCCACGACCTGGACGTCCTGCGGCCGAAATCCGGCATCGAGTAGGCGCCGGGCCATGGCAACCGCAGCGGCTGTCGTTCCGGCCGAGTCCACCGTGTTGATCTCGATGAGCTCGCGGAAGATCTCGCGGGCCAGCTCCTGATGGGGCTCCAGGGTGATCTTCTGGGCGGCGGCGCGTGGGGTGGCGAAGGCGGCTCCGACCACTATCGCCGAGGCAGCCAGGAGTATCCGTGTCGGCCTGCTATTCATACGTCACGTCTCCGACTTCATAACGGTATCGATCCATGCCCGTGTCGAGTCCACGAGCTCGTCCAGCACTTCCTCGTCGGTCCGCCCCGAGCGCTTCAGGACGTGGAAGCTATGGTCGGCTCCCTCGACGACGTGCAGCGTAGCCCTCTCTCCCAAACCTTCGCAAACCGGTGCCAGCAGGTCCAGGGGGGCGAACTTGTCGCGGGGCCCCTGGAAAAAGAGCATGGGGACCGTGACGTCCCTGAGGTGATCGGCCCGTTCGACACCCGGTTTGCCCACGGGATGGAGAGGGAAGCCGTAGAAGACGATGCCCCGCACGCCCCCGAGCGGCTCCCTGGCTCCGGCCATGGAGGTCATCCGCCCACCCATGGACTTGCCGCCGGCGAAAAGTGGTACCCCGCCGGCAATGTCATTAGCAGCCGCCACCGCGGACCGCACCGTTTTCAGCAGAACGGGTCGGTAGTCCGGTCTCCTGCTCCCCTTCTCCATGTAGGGAAACTGGTACCGGAACGTGGCGACACCCTGGTCCGCCAGCCGCTCTGCCGCGGCCTCCATGAAGCGGTGGCGCATGCCGGCACCGGCTCCGTGCCCGAAGACGAGGAAGCAGCGGGCCTCGGTCGGCTCGAGGAGCAGAGCCGAGACCTCGCCGGAACTCTCCGTGGCCTGGAAGCGGTGCTCGCTAAGGGTGTGCAGCGGGCCCTCCGCCTACGCTCCAATCACGGTACCTGGATCGCCACGGAGAACCGCGTGCGATCCCAATCGAGGTGGAGCATGCCGCCATCGGTCGTCTCTTCCAGCGAGATTGTGAAGCGTTCCAGCATCTCGGGGAGCGACGACGTGGTCATCTCCACCGTGGCGAAGTCGTTCGCAGGGTCATAGGAGGCTCCCCCCTGACCCGTCTCACTGTTGATGATCAGCTGCTGGGAGTCGGCGGAATACGTCGACCAGAGCGTGTAGCTACCGGCCGGTACGTTCGCTCCCCCGATCACGAGGGCCCTGTCCGCCGTAAAGACCGTCGCCGCGTTCGCGCCAGTCCGCCACACCTCCCCGTGGGGTACCAGCCCTCCCCAGATGTCCCGGCCACGCTTGGCCGGCTGGGAGTATGCGATCTCGATGGTGACACCCTGCACCGTTCCCTGGGTGGTAGCGGCGGGCGACGGGACACCGATGCCCTCACCGCGCGCGTCCATGTCCGCCCATGTGACGGCCAGCCCGTCCAAATCGAGCTGCGCCACCTTTTCGGTGACGATGTCCACGGTGGTGGGCGTGCCGTCGGCGCCGAGAATGTTACCGTCCGCGTCGGCCCAGGCCTTCAGAGGGGAACCGAAGAAGTTGATGGCCACCGTGTCGCCGGCCAAGCGCCCGACGGTGTTGCTCACGGGCTGGGGGCGGGTGGGGTACACCAGCTCGACGGCGTGTTCGTCGGCACCGGAGGCCTGGGCCTGCCGCATCGCCTGCTCGAAGGCGAACATGGCGATGAAGGCCCTTCCCAGCGTCGGAATCGCTCCGGGCCCCACGTCGAAGCTGTTCGTTCCGGGGTTCTGCCCGCCGACACGCTCCACCGTGGCCGTGCCATCGGCGATGGTGGTGGTCCAGGACCGCGGTGCCGGACCCTCCGGATTCTCCGCCGGGGTGCTCATCTCCGCCTCCAGATGGGAGATGGTCCCGTCGGGGTTGAGGTCTGCCGCGTACGTGATCCGCTGCGTGTACGGTAGTCGGGTGACCAGCTGGCCTTCGATCCTCGTGTCGGTCCGCGTGAACGCCTCGATGGTAAGGGTGTCGCTTCCCAGCCTGGACACGAACGCGGCCGGGCCCGACTCCCCAGGCTCGCAGCCCAGGCTCACTACGGTCAGGGCTAGGACGCCCCAACTTAGGTTCCCATTCGCATATGACATCTTCGTCTCCTTCGTGGGCAGCGGGTCATCCCCCATCCGCTGCCGGTTTCGAAACCTTCGTCGCCCATTTGTCGTACCAGGCCAGGTACCGCTCCAGCCGGTCAGTGCAGTCCTCTACGGTCTGGAGCGTCGTCGTGAATTCGGGTCAAGCGTGTCCGACTCCCCGAGCCCGGCATACTCTATATCGGGGATTGTGCGTCAGCGGGCGAGGGCGTGCAAGCCGATGTCCGCCGTTCCACCGCCGAGGAGGGAGTCACATGAGTGATCGACGCTTGGAGGTCGCTACGCTAGGCGGCGGCTGCTTCTGGTGTCTGGAGGCCGTGTATGAGCTCCTTCAGGGTGTGGAGACCGTGATCTCGGGAGCGTCCGGCGGCCACGTCGTGAACCCCACCTATCAGGATCTCTGTTCGGGACGCTCCGGGCACGCGGAGGTGGTTCGGATCGAGTTCGACACTGCGGTCACGACCTACCGCGAAATCCTCGACGTCTTTTTCGCCACCCACGACCCCACCACCCTCGATCGGCAAGGAGCCGACGTGGGGCCCCAGTACCGCTCCGTGATCTTCTATCACTCGCCCGAGCAAAAGGAGACGGCCGACGCCGTCATTGCCGAGCTCACGACCGACGGCGTCTGGAAGGACCCCATCGTCACCGAGGTGGTGCCCTTCGAGCTCTTCTATCCGGCCGAAGACTACCACCAGGGCTACTATCGGGAGAACGGGAGCCAGCCCTACTGCAGGGTCGTCATCGATCCGAAGGTTGCGAAGCTGAGGGCCAGGTTCACCCATAAGCTGAAGGTATAGCAGGCTTCCCCCCTCACCCGCCTTGGCCCACCCAGGCCACCAGGAAGCGTCCGACAGTGACGGCTTCGGGATAGCGAGCCTGTAGGGCCTCGAGCAGATCCGGCGCCACCGGACTCGAGTAGCTCGGCCGCCTGTTGATCACGACGACATCGACGCCGTGCTCGTCTATCTCGGCGAGGATGCGCTCGGTGCGACCCTCCGGGTCTTCGAAGAGGTCGTAGAAGGAGGCGAGCGGGTTCTTGAGACCCGTGAGGAAGTACACCTCGGGGCTGTCCGGAATGGCGAGAAGGTACTCGCTGCCGCCGTGCTCTTCGATGATCTCGACCAGCGTCTCGTACACGCTCTTCTCCACCGGCGACACGCGGATGCCCCGAGCCCGTTCGAGCACGAAAGGCTCTGTCTGATCCGGTGGGCGGATGAACATCGGGTTCATGTGCAGGATAATCACCCCGAGTACGAGCATGATACACACATGAACGCGTCCGCTTAGCCGCGTGTCGGCGTGGCCGCCGATCGAGAGGGTCAGCAGCACGGCGACCGGCGCGACGAAGAAGACGTACGGGCTGGCGGGCGTGGGCAGGTGCACGAGCGTGAGCAGTGCGGTGGCCGCGAGCACGAGGAAGCGAAGAGGCGCGCTTGGCTCGCCCCTACCGTTTGACAAGCCCTTGCTAGCCGCCCGCCCGCCGCGAGCGACCACGCGCCGGCCAGGACGAGCACGGGGATCAGCGCCCCGAGATGGAGGATGACCTCGACGTGGAGCTGCACGTTCCCCTCGAGCGCGAGCAGGACGGCCAGCGCAGCGATCAGGACCGCCCCCGCGACCCGGCGACCGGCGTCGCCGGTGCTCGGCGCTCGCGCGACGAGCCACACGGCGACGCCGGCGGCGAGGATGCCACGCGGGGCGGGGAAGGGGGCCGTGACCCGCTCGAAACGTGCGAAGGGCAGCACCAGCACACCGTGTACCAGGTCGCCCAACCCGCCTGCGAGCAGGTAGGGAACCGTTAGCAGGAGAACGGGCAGGGCGGCGCCCGCGAGCAGAATCGAGGTCGACCGGGCCAGAGCGGTGAATCTCGCGCCGGCCGAGCGGCCGGACGAAGTCCGCAGCCGGTCGAATAGCACCGCCACCACCGTGAGGGTAGGCGTAGCGTAGTAGAGAATTCCCACGACTCCGCCGCTGCGGCCGGCGAGCAGGAGGACGACGGCTACGAGCAGTCCGAGGATGACCACGACGACGGCTCGGTACGACGTGTCCGAAGTGCGGGGCGGCTCGTCACTTCCGGTCGACCCACCGGCGGCGGCTCCGGACGTGCTGCGGTCGTGTCCCGCGTGCTCTACGTAAACCAGGAAGAGAAAGGCCGCCGTCAGGAAGTAAAGGCCGATGATCTTAAAGGTGACGGACACGCCGCCTGCCAGACCCGCCACGAAGAGCCACGAGGCGTGTCCGGTGTCGAGATACCGGACCAGCGCCACCATGCCCCAGGTAGCCAGGAAAAGGTTGTACCAGCTCGGCATGCCCTCCGAGTACATGGGCAGGGTCAGCGCTGCCGCGAGCAGTGTGGCGGTCGCCGCCAGTAGGCGCGGGGCGCACCGGTTGGCCAGGTACCAGACCACCGGAATCCAGAGCACATACGCGCCGTAGAGTACCCAGCGCATCGGCGCGATGCCGACCCCCGCGAGCGCGAACGCGAGCGCGTTCAGGAAGGCGAGGCCGCCGGTGTACACGTCGGTGAAGTCTCGGTGGGGGAGCTCGCCGGCGAGCACGCGTTCGGCGGCATGACCCAGCGTGCCCGCGTCCCAAGGGATCCACCCGCGGTAGAGGTAGAGCAGGGCGTAGCCCGCGCAAGCGGCCCAGATGGCGAACCCAAGCCACCGTGCCGTGCTCAACCGTTCCAGCGACCGCTCCAAGCTCGTCATGTCAGTTGGAACGCGTGCTGCGCACGAGCACGTGTGGATGCAGGTAGCCGCGGTCTACGCGCTCGTCTACGACGTCGACGAATCCCGTATCTGAAACGTCGCGCGCGAGATCCTGCACGCTCTGGAAGTGGAGCTTGTCCCCCAAGGTGAGGTTTGCCAGGCGCACCGCGAAGAACTCTTCCGCAGCGGCGGGCCAGAACTTCCATCGGGGCCGAACGTCGAGTTCCTTCACCAGCAGGCTCCCTCCGGGTCGGAGGGCGTCTCGACACGCCTGCAGCACACTTCGCTTCTCCTCGGCGGGCAGCAGGTAGAGCACGTCGAAGATCGTGATGCAGTCGAAGTCAGCGCCGGGAATGTCCAGCGCTGAGCCTCGATGGAGTTCGAGGTCCCTGGCGTCGGCACTTTGGGCGATCTCAAGCTTTCTCGGGTCGGGATCAACGCCTACCAGTTTCAGGCCTGGGCGTTCGAGTGACAGGTAGGTGAGCCAAAGACCGGAGCCGCAGCCCAGATCGAGCAGTCGGCCCCCTTCGGGAACGTGCGACAACACGCGATCGAACGGACTGACGCTCCAGCGGATGAATCCGTAGGCGCGGGGGCCGAGGTCGAGGCCTCGGTACCTCGCGAGTACACGCCCCGCGCCCGCGGACATCAGGCCGGCTCCGGGGTGGCTCCGTCGGACCGGCGCGCACGAACGATCAGCCCGACACCCATTGGCAGGTCGCCGATGCGCATCAGCGACCCCTCGAGCGAGAGTAGGCCTGCCAGCATCTGGTTCACGGGCCACGGGGGCAAGAAGAAGCCACTCATGCCTTCGTCGCTCTCCACCTTCTTCTTCGGCAACAGCCGCTGGAGCAGCCGTACGGTCGCGATCGCGGGGAACAGGAATGCGTTCACGTAGGTGAGCTGCTCGATCTGCCAGCCGGTGTCGCGCACGCGTTGCTCGAGCTCGCGCCACCGATACCGCCGAACGTGGTGCACCGCGTCATCGTGTGTGCTCCACAGCCACCTGTGCGCGGAGGTCATGAGCAATAGGTGCCCTCCGGGTTTGGTCACACGGCGCATCTCCTCGAGCATGCCGACGTCGTCGGGCACGTGCTCGATCACGCCGAGCGCGGTGACCAGGGCGAACGTCCGGTCTGGCATCGGGAGTTCGGTCGCCGAGCCCACCAGGACCTTCGGCCAGCCGCGGTCACGGGCGAACGCCGCGGCCGACGGCGAGTAGTCGACGCCATACGGACGACCATAGGTCTCGAGCAGCGCGAGGTTGCCGCCGGTGCCACAACCCACGTCCAACACCTTCCAGGGCGGCTCGCTCTGCCGGCCCTCCCCCCCTTCGCCCGACACGATCCGAGAGAGTTGCTTCCGATAGATCTCTCGCATGCCGAGGAACCACCAATGGGATTCCTCGATCTCTCGGGTTTGCACGTACACCAGTTCCTGCATGGGTCAGGCGGCCAAGTCGGCGAAGGTGCTCAGCGAGTAGCCCTCTCGCTCGAGCGAGTTCCTTAGCTCCGGATCAGTCAGCGCGGCGGTCTCACCACTCCAGTCGTATCCCCAAGGGCACCGCTCCTGGAGCGAGCGTGACGTGACGCCCGGGTGGGCGACCAGCTCAGCGACCCCCCCGCCCGCCTTGTCGGTTCTCAGGCCGCGCAGGATGCGATCGGTGCTCAGGTGTCCGCTGTGGCCCAACGCGGGGGTCGAGTCGGGCGAACGGAGCGGCCGCAGCGAGGCGCGCCGCACGCTTTGCAGCACGTTCAGCCCGGATCTCATCACCATTAGAGTCGGGCTCGGCGTCCCGGCCCCGATCGGATCGAAGCGGGGAACGCGGATCCAGCGGATGTCGTTTTCGAGCGCCAGCTCCACGACGGCCGGCCAGATCGTGGGCAGTAGGTGAACGTGTTGGTGGGCGTCCAAGTGGCTCGGCCGGATGCCGACCTCGAGCAGCTTGGCAAGTTGGGCCTCGAGTTCACGGCGCACCGCCTTTCCGGAGACCTGTCCGGTGAGCACCCGGCCGACCAGGGCCGAATGGTCCTTCGGAAACTGGCCGTCAGACCGGGCCAGTCCTCCCAGCGACTTCGCCGGCGAGAGCGGGCGCTCTTCGACCAGTGTGAGATGCAGCCCGATATCCAAGTGGGGACACCGGGCACAGGTCGCTACGCCGTCCTCGAACGCCTCAGCGACTACCGAGAACGAAGCGCTCGTAACGATGCCTTCCCGATGTGCCTTTTCGATGCCTCGGTTGATGTCCGTGTGCAAACCGAGGTCGTCGGCGTTCACGATGAGGATGCGATCAGCTGGGCCGGAGCCGGCCACTCATGCTTCCTTCACGGATGGAGTGACGGGCTCGGGCAGGGACTCCGTCTTGGTCGTGGCTGGCTCCGCGGACGGGCTCCCGACGTCGGCCGCTTCTTTGAACGACGATGCGCGCACGACGTACGTCGGCCGACCCTTCGTCTGGTCGTACGCACGCCCCAGGTATTCGCCGAGCAGCCCAATCCCGATGAGTTGAGCGCCACCGAGGAAAGTGATCGCGGCGGCTAGGGTTGCCCAGCCGGGCGGGGAGACGGCCGTCTCTCCCGTGATGAGCGCGTACGCACCCGCGACTACAGCGACGACACCGTACAAGAATGAGAGGAAGGCGAGCGAGATACCGACCACGGTGAAGAGTCGCAGCGGCAGGATCGAGAACGAAAAGATTCCGGTGGTCACCAGACGGAGCAGCTGCCGGAAGGCGTACTTCCCCTCGCCGGCGAAGCGGGGGCGCACTTCGTAGTCGAGTCCGATTTGCCGGAAGCCGATCCAGTCGACGAGGCCGCGAAGGAACTTCTCGCGCTCGGGCATCGCAACGAGCGCGTCCACCACGGCCCGGTCGAGCAGGCGGAAGTCGGACTGACCGAACTGCAGCTTCATCCCCGACACGAAGCGGAGCACACCGTACCCCATCTTCATGAACAGGCGGCGGTGCAGCGAGAGCGCCTGCAGGGAGCCTCGTTTGATGGTGTACACGACGTCGTACCCGGACCTCCAGAGCTCCACCATCTCGGGCAGCAGCTCCGGCGGGTGCTGAAGGTCGGCGTCCATGGAGACCACGACGTCACCTCGTGCGTGCTCCAACCCCGCCACGATGGCCGCCTGGTGTCCGAAACTCCGGGAAAGGCTCACGTATCGGACGCGCGGGTCACCCGCGTGCAGCTCTTCGAGAAGGGAGAGCGTGCCGTCCTCGCTGCCGTCATCCACGACGATGAGCTCGAAGTCGTCTGCGAGTTTAGGCAGGACCGCACACAACTCATTGACCAGTCGTTCCAGACCCTCGGCCTCATTCAGCGCCGGGGTGACGACCGTTAGCAGACGGGGGCGGGCCCGGCTCGGTGTTCCGGTGGGCGGGGAAGAGTTGTCGGACAATGCGATCTCCGGGTGCCGAGTGCAGTTCGGGGCGTGACTACAATATGCGTCGCGCGACTCGAAGAAGGGTAGCAGTCTACGGGCGTAGCCGTTTTGCCCCGAGTCGCGCAGGCCCCCTAGATCCTCGCCTGCACCGTGTAGAGCTGGTGATAGCGCCCGTCGACGGCGATGAGGTCCTCGTGGCGCCCTCGCTCTACGATCTGCCCGTCCTCGATGACCAGGATCAGGTCGGCCCGCTGGATGGTCGAGAGCCGGTGCGCGATGACGAAGGTGGTTCGGCCCTGGAGCAGCTGCCCCAGGCTCTCCTGGATGAACGCTTCGCTTTCGGTGTCGAGGCTGGACGTCGCCTCGTCGAGTAGGAGGATCCGCGGGTTCGACAGGATCGCCCGGGCGATGGTCACGCGCTGGCGCTGACCGCCCGAGAGCTTAACCCCGCGCTCGCCGATCACGGTGTCCAGGCCCTCGGGGAAGCGATCCGTGAACTCGGTCACGTGGGCCTGCCGGGTGGCTGTCTTCAGATCCGCATCCGAAGCGCCTGCGCGGGCGAACAGCAGGTTCTCACGGATGGTCCCGTCGAAGAGGAAATCGTCCTGGAGGACCAGGCCGAGCTGCTCCCGGTAGCTGGCCAGCTTCACGGTGGCGAGGTCGACGCCGTCGACGAGCACCCGCCCTGTGTCCGGTGTGAGGAACGTGGCGGCCAGCCCGGCCAGGGTGGACTTCCCCGAGCCCGAGCTGCCCACCAGTGCGATGACCGTGCCCGAATCCGCCTCGAAGCTGATGCCCTTGAGGACGGGCTTGTCTTCATCGTACGCGAAGCACACATCCTCGAAGATCACGTGGCCCTCGATGGGAGGCATGGTCTCGGTCCGGCGGGGATCGTCGTCCTCGCCCGGCCAGGAGAGGAGCTCTTCGGTGCGGTCGAGGCCGGCGAAGGCTTCGGTCATCTGGGTGCCGATGTTGGACATCTGGACGATGGGTCCCACCAGGAAGCCCATGAATAGCGTGAATGAGAATAACTCTCCCAGCGTGAGGGAGCCCTGGAGGATCATTCGGCCGCCGTACCCCACGATGAGCACGCTGGCGAGGCCCATGAAGAACGTGCCCAGGCTGGTGACCGTGCTGGACGTGGTGAGCGTGGTCTTCACGTTGTCGAAGATGCGGAGCACGCCGGCCTCGAAGATCGCGCCTTCCTTCTCCACGGCGTGGAAGCCCTTGATCACGCGGATCCCTCCCAGGGCCTCGGTCAGCCGCCCGGTGACCTCCGCGCGGATCTCGCCGCGTTGGCGGAAAGCGGGCCGAAGCGTCTGAAAGGCCCTTGTCGCGACAAAGCTGAAGAGCGCCAGCGGGACGAGCGCCAGGAGCGTCATGATCACGTCGATGCGCACCAGGAAGATAAAAGCCACCGCGGCCGTGATGGTGCCGCCCACCAGCTGCACGAGCCCGGTGCCCACCAGGTTCCGCACGCCCTCCACGTCGTCCATGATCCGAGACACCAGCTCACCCGTCTTGGTGTCGTCGAACGTCCGGATGGGTAGCTGGAGCACGTGCTTCTGTACCTGGGCCCTGAGATTCGCGATCAGGTGTTGAGCCTCGACGCTGAGGAGCATCGTCAACAGAAACGCGGTACCGGCCTGAATGGCTATGGCGACGGCCAGCAGGCCCAGCAGCTTGAAGAGGAGGTCGATCTGTCCCTGCCCCAGGACCTCGTCGATGAGGTACTTGGTGGAGGCTGGAAGGACGAGCCCGCTCAGTCGGTTGAGCAGGATGAGGAAGAGACCGAGGGAAATGAGCTTCCGGCGAGGCCAAATGATCTCGTGGAAGGCGTTTCGGAGGCTAGCGCCGGTGACCTTGGGCTTCTTTGACATGTCGCAGGATCGGGGTGGGTTCGGCCTCGTGGCCTTCAATGGCGGCCTAAAGATAGTCCTTGAGCACCCTCTGCGGTGATCGAGGTCGCTAGGCCCCGCTGAGCAGGACTTGGCCCCACTGAGCAGGACTTGGCCACGCTGGGCAGGACTAGGCCACGCTGAACAGGACCAGCCCCCACACCACGAGCGCTGCCCCGGCGAGCCTACCGATCCGCTCGCCTCGGGGCGCGAGAGTCTCCGCGGCGATCACCACCGTGAGGACTGCCATCCACGCCAGGTTCATCACGCCAAGGGCGAAGCCTGTGAGCATGAGCGCCCAGCAACACCCCACACAGAAGGCGCCGTGTGACAAACCCATGCGGAACGCGCCGCCTGGGCCGTTACGCCACCGCGAGAGGAAGTAGCTCATCGGTGTACGGCAGTGCTCGAGGCACGCCGTCTTCGACGGTGTCACCTGATGGAGACCGGCTACCACGAGAACCAGGCCGGCCAACGGCGTGGCCAACGCCGCAGACGCTCCCAGGAGCCCCCATGAGCGGAGGCCGATCTGGAGCGACGCACCCACCACGCTGAAGGCAAGCCACGCGGCGAAGTACCCGAGGCCGAAGAGCGCCACCCAGCCGCCTCGGACCGCGCCCGACTCCCGGTCTCTGGCGAGGGCGGCGAAGCCGATGAGCCACGGGAGGACGGCCGGCAGCATCATGACCACCATCATGAGCATCCACATGGCGGTGGTCGCCACAAGGCCGGCTCCATGGGATGTGGACGTAATCATGCGGCGTCGACCGCCCAGTCGAAGTCGGAGTAGAGGGCGTGGGTGCCCTCGTTCGCGACGACGATCTCGCCGTCGTCGTAGGTGGTGCTGCCCCGGGCGATGACCTGGGTGGGGGCGTGGATCTGATTGAAGATGTTCTGGAAGGTCACCGGCCGATCCCGGTCCCTCCCCTGGATATTCTCCACCGTGCCTTCCAAAAGACCTTCGATGACGATCCGCTTCACCGCACCTTCGTCGGCGATGTCGATGGGGAGCGCCTGGGTGGGGAGCCGCCGTTCGACGAAGCGGTCCAGGACCTCCCACGGCCCACCCGCATGACCAGTGAGAATGGCCTCCGCCGCCGAGCGCTGTGCATCCGACGCGGCCTCGTCGAGAATGAGCACCTCGGTCCAACCGCCCGAGATCATGTGCTGGGGGGAATCGTACGCGATGACGGCGCTCACTCCGGCGAGGTCGACGTCTCCGTACGCGCCCTCGTCCACCCGGAGGGCCCAGTAACCGACGCAGCGCTCGTGGGTGCAGTGGTTGGAGAAGTGCATGTGGCCAGGGCACACCACCTGGCAGTTGCAGTTCTCGAAGAGGAGGCCTTTGACCCACCACGAGATGCCAGCCGACCTCCCCTCATCCCTGGTGCCGCCGTCTCCGGACGCGTCGGTGGAAAGATCCGTCATGCTATGCCTTGCCTTCTGCCTGGGTCATTCATCGTCTTCCGTCCCTTCGTGGGTACGCTCAGGATCTCGCCGGGGACGCCGGGCCGGAGCGGGGGGCAGCGAGGGATTCAGCGTCGGGTGGATGTGATCTCGATCATCATGAATGGCGGTCCGTCTCGGGTGTGGAGGGCGTCCTTGAACCAGATCTCCATGACGTACGTGTCGTCGTCCACGAAGCGTGTCCTGAAGTCGTACTCCTGGAGATGGCCGAAGATGGGATCATAATCCTCACCGGACATTGTGATGGTCCGGGTCTCCTCGTCGTACGTGCCCTTGGCGGTTACCCAGTAGGTGCCCTCGGTGTCCATCCCGATCGTGTTGAACTCCTCGGACCTCCGGTCGAAGCCGAGAAGGGACATACTTCCCCCTTCTACGCCGGGGAGGTGCAGGTCCGACTCGGTCTTGAGAAAGCGCCCGCCGAGGATCATCTCGTTGGTGGCCATCCCCTCCATGGTCATAACGTCGGCCCCCGGGGCGGGAGTGAGCTTCAATACCTGGTGCCACTCTCCGACGAGGGTCGCCATGAGCGCGTGCTCCTCACCCGGCTGGGCGGCCGTGCCCATCCGGCGCTGAATGTCAGCCAGCTCCTTGGCGGTCATCCCTTCGGGGAGCTGTATCTGAGCCGCCGCCGGAGGCTGCCCGAGAACGGCCGCCCCGAGCAGAAGGAAAAGGCTGCGCGCCAGGGGTCGGTTGTGGGTCCTCATGATGTCACTCCTCTGCCTCATGGTCTTCGGAGGTGGTCGGACGTGAAAGTGCCGGATAACCGGCCAGGAGAAACGGAAGCTCCGCCCTTCTTGGACTTCCGTGTCGTCGTATTTGTTCACGAGCTGCAGGCGAGAAACAGCACAACGACGGCAGCGAGCGCGAGCCGGCGCTCTACGGTCACGCCAGAGGTCCTACTCCTCGACCTTGTCGGAGCCCGGCCCCCGCTCGACCTCGATGGAGCAGCTCGCGACGAGTGCCGCGACTGCGCCGATAGCTGCCCACATGGGAGCCAGCACTGCCCCCACCACGCCCACGGAGAGGGGCACCTCGATGAGTGACCTGCCCTCTTCGTTCTTGATGATGATCCGCCGTACGTTTCCTTGATGGATCAGCTCCTTGATCTTGCCGATCACTTTGTCGCCGCTGACCCTGTGCTCCTCGCGGGTCTTGCCTCCTGCGTCTCCCTCGATCTGACGCTCGGTTCCTGCGGTCTCATCGTCCATTTCGTCCACTCCTAGTGTCGGCCTTCAGCCGGCTCAAGCTCTCAGTGTGGCTGCAACGCCACACAAGTCTAAGATCCGTGCGCGGATGCCGCGATGATTCGAGAAGCCGGACCTGGTATCTTGGTAGCTCGCGGATTGGAAACGGAACACTAGGCGCTGATCTCGTGTGCCTCTCCGGCGCCTCTGGGCACGCGGATGAGGGCGACCAGATGTGCGATTCTGGCCGGAGGCGCGGGGGTGAAGCGCGACACCGTCCACGCCACCGCGAAGTTCACGAGCATGCCCACGGTGCCGATCCCTTCGGGCGAGATCCCGAACCACCAGTGCTCGGCCGTGTTGGCTGCGGGGTTCACGAACTTGAAGTAGACGATGTACGCGGCCGTCAGCGAGATCCCGGAGATCATCCCCAGGACGGCCCCTTCCCGGTTCATGCGCTTCGAGAAGATCCCCATGATGAACGCCGGGAAGAACGATGCCGCCGCGAGCCCGAAAGCGAAGGCCACCACCTCAGCCACGAATCCGGGAGGGTTGATCCCCAGGTAGCCCGCCACGATGACGGCCGCCCCGGCGCTCACGCGGGCGGCGATGAGCTCGCCTCGCTCGGTGATGTCCGGCTTGAAGCCCCGTTTCAGCAGGTCGTGGCTCACCGCCGAGGAGACCACCAGAAGGAGTCCCGCCGCCGTCGAGAGGGCCGCGGCCAATCCGCCCGCCGCCACGAGCCCGATCACCCAGTTGGGGAGTCCCGAGATCTCCGGATTGGCCAGCACCATGATGTCCTGGTCGATCGCGAGCTCGTTCTCCACCGTAGCTCCCCGAGCGTCCTCGGCTCCCGGTCCCACGAACTGGATGCGCCCGTCTCCGTTTCTGTCGTCGAAGGAGATGAGGCCTGTCTCCTCCCACTTGGTGAACCACTCGGGCATCTCCGAGTAGAGCTGCTCGGAGACGGTGTTGATCAGATTCATGCGGGCGAACACCGCCACGGCAGGCGCGGCCGTATAGAGGAGGGCGATGAAGACCAGGGCCCACCCGACGCTGAGGCGGGCGTCCCGAACCTTAGGCACCGTGTAGAAGCGGACCATGACGTGGGGAAGCCCCGCCGTCCCCACCATGAGGGCCGCGGTGATGGCGAACACGTCAATGGTGGTCTTCGTCCCGGAGGTGTATGGGGTGAATCCCAGCTCCTCGTGCAGTCCGTTGAGCCGATCGAGAAGGAAGGTCCCGCTCTCCTGGTCCATCCCTCCGAAGCCCAGCTGCGGTATGGCGTTTCCGGTGATGAGAAGGGAAAGGAAGATCGCCGGGACGAGGTACGCGAAGATCAACACGCAGTACTGGGCGACCTGGGTATAGGTGATGCCCTTCATCCCGCCCAGGACCGCGTAAAAGAACACGATCCCCATGCCGATGAGCACGCCGATCTCCACCGGCACCTCCAGGAACCGACCGAAGACGATCCCCACACCCCTCATCTGGCCGGCAACGTACGTGAACGAAACGAAGATGGCGCAGACGACCGCCACCATTCGGGCCGTCTGCGAGTAGTAGCGGTCGCCCACGAAGTCGGGGACCGTGTAGGCTCCGAACTTCCGGAGGTAGGGAGCCAGCAGAAGGGCCAGGAGCACGTACCCGCCGGTCCACCCCATGAGATAGACCGAGCCGTCGTAACCCCGAAACGAGATGAGGCCCGCCATGGAGATGAACGACGCGGCAGACATCCAGTCGGCGGCCGTGGCCATGCCGTTGGCCAGGGGCGAGACGCCGGTGCCGGCGACGTAGAACTCCTTGGTGGAGTGCGCCCGCGACAAGATGGCCACCCCGATGTACAGGGCGAAGGAGAGGCCCACCAGGACGAAGGTCCAGGCCTGGACGGTCATCAATCGCCGTCCTCGTCCAGGCCGAACTTCCGGTCCAGGCGGTTCATGAGGACCACGTAGACGAAGATCAGGACGACGAAGGTGTAGATGGAGCCCTGTTGGGCGAACCAGAAGCCCAGAGGAAAGCCTGTGCCCGGGATGCGGATGGTGTTGAGCTGCTCGACGAACAGGATTCCCGCCCCATACGAGACCAGGAACCAGATGGTGAGCAGAACCGCGACGTACGTGAGGTTCCGGCGCCAGTAGGCGGTGGGGCTGGCTGCCGAGTCGTAATCA
This sequence comes from Longimicrobiales bacterium, assembly GCA_965218295.1. Taxonomy (GTDB): domain Bacteria; phylum Gemmatimonadota; class Gemmatimonadetes; order Longimicrobiales; family Gaopeijiaceae; genus CBDCKN01. Next base: position 399,635 of record CBDCKN010000009.1, read on the forward strand.
CCGTCTGTGGATGTCGGATCTCTCAAGCTCGACGCCTCTTCGATGGGCAGTGTCGGACACAGGGCGCCGTTATGGTGTAGTGAAGGCTGGCGTCGCGCAAATCAGCCAGGATGGCCGAGGTCGAAGATTGCCAACTCCGTCGGGATGACGGCAGAATTCGATCCCACCCAAAGCCCGGGAGGGATGAGCCATGAAGGAACCGCTATCCGCACGGGACGGGTTCGCTTCGTTCGGAATTACCGGCCGCGCCGTTGCAGTGGCGGCCGTTGCCGGCGCGGCCCTGACGCTGTGCACGACGCCCGCCGAGACTCCCACAACCACGGTGGTCACTTCGTCGCCCCTGCAGGTCGAGATTCTGGTGTTCGGACTGGACACGCCCTGGGATCTGGCTTGGGGACCCGACGGCTCCATCTGGGTGACCGAGCGGCCCGGGCTGGTCTCCAGGGTCGACCCGAGCACCGGCACGGTCACGCCCGTGGGTGAGGTAGAGGTCCTGGAGCGGGGAGAGAGCGGCCTCATGGGCATGGCCTTCCACCCTGACTTCGCGAATGAGCCGTACGTATACCTGGCCCATTCCTACGGTGACGGAGGGGATATCAAGAATCGCTTGATTCGCATGCGATATGACGGCGCGAGGCTAGGCCAAACCGAGATTCTCATCGACGACATCCCCGGTCGCAGCAACCACGACGGGTCGCGCTTGGCCGTCGGCCCTGATGGATATCTATACATGACCATGGGAGATGCGGGCCGGGCGAGCCTGGCCCAGGACCTGGGATCCCTTTCCGGAAAGGTGTTGCGCGTCACGCTGGATGGCCGTCCGGTGCCCGACAACCCTTTCGGCTCCCTGGTCTACTCCTACGGGCACCGGAACCCCCAGGGCATCGTGTTCCACCCGCGCACGGGAGATCTCTACGTGGCAGAGCACGGTCCCAGCGACAACGACGAGGTCAGTCGGATCGTGAGGGGCGGGAACTTCGGCTGGCCCGACGTTCACGGCTTCTGTGACGGAGACACGTCGGGGGAGCAGGCCTTCTGCGCGAGCAATGTGGTGGAGGAGCCTCTGGAGGCTTGGACTCCCACCATAGGGATCTCCGGGGCGGACTACTACGACGGCGATCTGATTCCCGAGTGGAAGGGGAGCCTGCTCGTCACGTCGCTCATTGGCGAGACGCTGTACCGCCTCGAGCTCTCCGCCGACGGACGGCGGGTAGTGGGCCGTGAGGCCCTCTACCAAAGGGAGTTCGGGCGCCTCCGCGACGTTCTGGTGGGGCCAGGTGGGGGGGTGTATCTGGCCACGAGCAATCGCGATGGCCGTGGCAACCCTTTCGGCGGCGACGATCGCATCCTGCTGATCAGGCGCTAGGGCTGATCGGGCGCTAGGAATGGGTGAGCTTCCGCTTCGGACGCTTTTCTTCCTCTTCGGGGCCTTCGCGCTCCTCTCAGCCGGCCTGAAAGGCCGCTCGAGCAGGCGTGCTGGCGGGGGCGTCTCGGTCTTGACGCTCGTAGAGGGTCTTGCGGGCGTCGTCCTGATGGTGACGACGCTGCCGGGGGTGTTCCCTGTACGCGTTACAGGCAGCGTCGGGATGGGGACCGCCGTGCTGGTTGTGCTCTCGACAATGACGTACCTGGGACAGGTGCGGGCGCTGAGCCGGGCTCGAGAGGAGTCGGCGGGTCAGCGGCTCTACGCCTCTATAAAGTATGGATCGGATGACGGCCCCGCGGAAGAAAGTCCTACTGAGCCGGAGGAGAGTGCTACCGAGCCGGACGAGAGCCCCGCCGAGTCGGAGGCGGTGGATCCGATCACGGCCGCCCTCCAGAGCGGGCACTTCGACGAGGAAGCCTTCCTGAGAAGCACCTCCGGCGAGGGGGAGACCCAAGGAGACGGTGACGCCGCTCCGAGGGGTGAGGATCTCCCCGAAGGGGAAGAGAAGCCGTGAACTCCCACGGATCCCGATTGCCGTCCTCCTGCGCCCTGAGCATGTTCCGACCGAAGGGCGGCATCTTCCCGGGGCCCAAGCCGGTTCGATCGCCCCGACCCTCTTGGTGGCTCGCGAACTTCGGAGACGGAACACTAGGTCCTAAAGCAGCGCCATCACCAGCCCGCTGCGGATCTTGGGCTCGAACCAGGTGGACTTGGGCGGCATGTGGCGATTCTGCCTGCACACCTCGATGAACTGCTCCATGGTGACCGCCGGCAGCATCACCGCATAGGCCGCCCGTCCCTCGTCCACGGCGGCCTGGAGCCAGGCGGCGTCCTTGTTGCTTCCCACGAAGGTCAGGCGGGGGTCCCCTGCATCGTCGATCCCGAAGACCTCGGCGAAGAGGTTCCGCTGCACGATGTCGGCGTCGATGGCCTCCACGGCGTTCTTCGGATCGAAGGTGCCGGGGAGTGGGCGCAGATGCATCCAGCCCTGCTCGGGTGAATAGAGTCCGATCTGGTGGGTTTCGGTGGGCTGATAGGCAGCCGCCTCCCGGGACCCTGCGATCTCGAACTTCCTCGCTACTGCGGCTGTCAGTCCCGAAGCCGGATCTCCTGCCTCAGTGACGAGACGGTTGTACGGGTAGATGCTCATGGTAGCGGCGGGGAAGAACACCGCTAGGAAGCTCTCGTACCCGAGCATGGCGGCGGCGGCGCTCCGGTGATTCCCGTCCGCCACGTACGCGTGGGGCTCCTCGGCGAAGAGTTGCCGGAAGTGTCCCATGGCGCTCGGATCGTCCACGATCCAGACCCGGTGCCAGTTCCCGTGGTGATCGGGGACCTCGAAGTCGGGCGCAGAGGAGGCGGCTTGGGCTTCCAGCGCGGCCTGAATCTCACCCGACGTGTCGTCGATGGCGTTGTTCACCGTCCCGATAAAAGCAACGGTGGCCTCGATGAGGTCGGCCCGGCCGCGGGCCTTGGGTTCGCGGATGCCCTCGTTCCGGATGATCGTTCCCCCGGGCGTGGCCCCGGTTCGGATCTGGGCCGTGCGCGCCATCCCGCCCAGTCCGATTTGGGGAGCGTCCGGTCGCCTCGGGTCCTCGATCTCGTAGACCCACAGCATGTTCCGGACTTCGCGTGTGAGGTCGCTCTCGATAAGCTCGTCCATGTTGAGCTTCGCCCGGGTCAGGGACGCCACCGATTCCCCCGCTGTAATGTCGGTGGGCGAGGGCGTGTCGCAGTGGGCCATGGTGACCCGGAGGATACTCATGGGGCTTCCCTGGAGCAGATCCCAGATCTCACGGTCGCCCTGGAACTCGTCGTAGTTGGGGGCGCTGATCCGGGCGGCAGCCTCCGAGTCGATGGGGACCAGGGCGCGGGGAACGGGGGTGATCGTGATCAAGGTCGCCTCATCGGGGGAGTTGTGGTCAGATGCCGTCCGTGATGCGCCTCAACGCAGCCTGAAACGTTGGATTTTCCCCGTGACTGCCTTAGGGAGCTGCCTGCCGGAAGATTGACTTCATGATCAACTCGGTCGTCGGAGGGTAGCCCTTCCTCGAGAACGGACCGCCCCAGCTCGAATCAAAGAGAATGCCCCCTCGCCCGGAAGCTCACAAGGAGGGGCGGACGCCGAGAGGCCGACGGCGAGTGGGCCGTCAGCCAGAACCTGCGCGCCGTTCACGAACACGTGGACCCTGCCGGTGGCGTACTGGTGGGGATCCTCGTAGGTGGCGTGATCGATGATGGTCTCGGGGTCGAAGATCACCACGTCGGCGAAGTGGCCGGGCTCAGGCTGCCGCGGCCGGCGATGCCGAGGTTGCCCGCCGGGAGCGAAGTCAGCTTCTTCACCGCCTCCTCAAGTGGGATGACCCGCTCCTCCCGCAGGTCGAGACCGTACCGGGTAGGCGCTCGCCTCCTGCGAGTCGCGCGTCCGGCTTCCGCTTGCGCGTACCGGCCCCCGCATCAGATGTTGACCACGAAACGCTCGGCACCGACGACTGCGGCCAATTCAGGCTTCAGGACCTTGAGGGCGATCAAGACGACGGCGAATCGCAGCACCCGCACATCCTGCCGCTCTTCGACTCGGGCGAGGCCGACGGCTTCCTGTACTACGTGATGCCGTACGTGGACGGGGAGTCGCTGCGCCAGAAGCTTGACCGGGAGAAGCCGCTGGCCGGGGCCGAGGCGGTCGAGATCACCCGAGTGGTGGCGAGCGCGCTCAACTACGCGCACGAGCAGGGGATCGTCCACCGCGACATCAAGCCAGAAAATATTCTGCTCCATGACGGACAACCGGTTGTCGCGGATTTCGGCATCGCCCGGGCGCCGACGGCGGAGGGGAGCGAGCGGATGACGATCGCCCATGAGAGGCTCGGCACCGCCGCGTACATGAGCCCGGAGCAGGCGGCCGGAGAGGAGCACGTCGACGCGCGCAGCGACATCTTCAGCCTCGGCTGTGTGCTGTACGAGATGTTGGCCGGAGATCCGCCGTTCGCCGGTGCGTCGCCACAGGCGGTCATCGCCCAGCGCTTCATCCAAGAGTCACCCAGCGTGCGCAAGAGGCGCCCGAGCGTGTCGCATCGAGTCGATGCTGCGATTCGAACGGCCATGGCCCTCGAGCCGGGCGACCGATTCCAGAGCGCCGCGCGCTTCGCCGACGCGATCTCCTCGGCGGGCCTCACGTCAGAGAACGGTGAGGAGGCGAAGAAGTCCATCGCCGTACTTCCTTTCACCAAGCCGTACTTCCTTTCACCAACATGAGCGCCGATCCCGACACCGAGTTCTTCAGCGACGGGATCACGGAAGAAATCCTGAACGCGCTGGTCAGACTCCCGGGCCTTCGGGTGATCGCGCGCACGTCGTCCTTTGCCCTCAAGGGCGTAAACCTGGACGTGCGAGAGGTCGGTGAGCGCTTGGGTGTGGGCATGGTACTGGAAGGGAGCGTTCGGAAGGCGGGCAACCAGTTGCGGATCTCGGCGCAGCTCGTCGACGCCATGGCCGGACACCAGCTCTGGTCCGAGCGCTACGATCGGGAGATGAGGGATATCTTTGCCGTTCAGGACGAGATTACCGCCGCGATCCGCGACGCGCTCAGCGAGAGGCTGCTCGGCCTCGGGCGGGCGCAGCCGCAGGCGGAACGGGCGATCGATTCTGAGACGTACGAGCTCTTCCTGCGGGGCCGGTTCTTCGTCGCGAAGCGCGCGGAGGGAATGAAGAGAGGGATGGAGTACTTGGCCGAGGTGGTCGCACGCGCCCCGGCATACGCTCCGGCGTACGCGGAGCTGGCGACCGCGTACAGCATCCTGACACACTACTGCGCGGTGCCGCCACGGATGGGATGGCCGAAGGTGCGCGAGCTGGCCGACGCCGCGCTGCAGCTCGACCCCAGGCTGGCGCGCGCACACGCCGAGCTTGGAGGTGCGGCGTTCTGGTTCGACTGGGACTGGCAGGAGGCACAGACGCACTTCGAGCGCGCCGTCTCCCTCGACCCGAATGATCCATGGGTCAACGTGCTGTTCGCGACGTACTTGTCGTCGCTCGGCGAGGCGGTCGAAGACTGCGAGCGCGCGAGATCCCTCGATCCACTCAATCCGTCGGTCAGCACGGGGCTCGCCATCACCCAGTTCCTCGCACTCCGTCACGAGGAAGCGGTTGCGGTGTGCGACCGGATCATCGATCAGGATGCCACCTACTCCGACGCTTACCGCGTCAAAGGTGGGGTGCTGCGGGAGCTCCGGAGGTTCGACGAAGCGATCGACCCCACGGAGGCGGCCGTTAGGGCCTCGGGCGCACATCCCTGGATGGTGTCTCTCAGCGGGATGCTCCACGCGGCCGCCGGCCGAGTCGACGACGCCCGCGCGGTCGTGGAGGAGCTGATCGAGAGGCACACGAACGCAACGGCGCCCCCGCTCGTTCCCCCGCTGGCGATCGCACTGGTGCTCGGGCAGCTTGAGGATGCCGATGCCTATTTCAAGTGGATGGAGCGCTCGTTCGAGGCGCGCGATGGCTGGCTCGTGATGCTCCGCGCCGACCCTTCCTTCGAACGGCACAGCGAGGATCCGCGCTACTCCGATCTCGTCGAGCGCGTCGGAATCCCCGAATGGACTCCGACGTATCCACGGGCGACCACAACCCATGAGCACCCTCGCCCCGCGTGACCAGGAGGCTGGCGCCTGCATAGCACTCCGCGGTTGAGCTGGCACTGCCGGCTGACCCTCTAGCCCATGGAAAGGTTCTACATCGGCCTCGCCACGAGCTTTCACGATCCCGCAGTGGCCGTGGTGAACTCGTCGGGGGAAGTCGTCTTCGCCGAGGCGTCGGAGCGATACCTACAGGACAAGAGAGCCCAAGGGTCTGCCGCGGACGTCCGTGAAACCGTCCGGCGAATCATTAGGGACTACTGTGATCTACGAGGCGAGTACGTCATCGCGAAATCGTGGAGCCGCAAAGCGACCAGGGCGTTGGACCTTCTCTACCTTCTCGGTTTCGCACGCCACGAGCGGCTGCCCCATCGACCCGGGGTCCCGAGCCGGTTCCTCGCCGATCGGCGCGCTCTGTTCGGATCCGTGTGGCAGCAGCACACAGCGAACAAACTCTCCGGCGGGCATTTCGCCGACGTTCTCTCCCGGCTCGGCCGTCCCCGAGTGTCCTACGTCGCCTTTCCGCACCATCTGACCCACGCCGCTACCGGCGGTTTCACGAGCCCGTTCGAGCAGGCCGCCTGCATGGTCGTCGACGGCCACGGCGAGGGGGGATCGATCAGCTACTTCGAGTACAGGGAGGGGCGGATCCGGCTCGTCAAGCGCATGCAGGGGGCGGAGAGTCTCGGCACGCTCTACTCGCTTTGCACCGATCTGTGCGGATTCAGCTCCGAGAAGGGCGAGCAGTGGAAGATGATGGGGCTGGCGCCCTACGGAAGGCTGAACCCGGAGATCCACCACGCCTTCAAGTCGCTGGCCAAGACCAACAGCATGACCTTCCGGTATCCACCCACCCGACGCGTCCGAGAGTGGGTCGAGGGGAATGAGACGCTGGGCGCGCCCCGAGGACGCTGATCCCATGGCGGCCGCGGATCTCGCGTTCACGACGCAGCACTTCTACGGCGAAGTGATGGACGGGCTGCTGAAGAGCTTCTATACGATGGGCCTCTCGGAGAATCTCGTCCTCGTCGGTGGCTGCGCGCTCAACTCCTCCTACAACGGTCAGATCGTGGGACGGACGGGCTTCAAGAAACTGCACGTTCCGAGCGCTCCGGCCGACGACGGGAACGCCGTGGGAGCGGCGCTCCTGGCCTACTACAAGGATCATCCGGAGAGGAAGCCCAGGGCCAGCGTGCATAGCCCCTACCTCGGATCGCCCATCTCGAAACGCACGCTCGGCAACCTGGCCAGGTTCGGGCGCATCCCCGGGCTGCGCCACGTTCCGGATACCTTGCACCAGGATGCCGCCCGTCTGCTGGCAGAAGGCAAGCTGCTGGGATGGATCCAGGGTCGCGCCGAGTTTGGCCCGCGCGCCCTCGGCAACCGTTCCATCCTCGCCGATCCTCGCCACGAGAACGTGAAGGAGAGGATCAACTCGATGGTGAAGTTCCGGGAGGAATTCCGCCCGTTCGCCCCATCGATCCTGGATGAGTTCGGGGATGAGTACTTCGAGGACTACCAGGTCTCACCGTACATGGAGCGGGCACTCGTCTTCAGAGAGAGCGCCCGTACGAAGGTGCTCGGCATCGTGCACGTGAACCAGACCGGCAGGTTGCAGTCCGTGCGGCGCGAGTGGAACGAGCGGTTCTACGATTTGATCCGGGCCTTCTACGATCAGACCGGCGTGCCGCTCCTGCTCAACACGAGCTTCAATGTGCTCGGCAAGCCCATCATCCATTCGTTGGAGGATGCCTTGGGGGTCTTCTACACCACGGGCCTGGATGTTTTGGTGGTCGAGGATTACCTGATCGAGAAGTGAGCTCCCGCCGCGGGACCTGGGGGTGCCTCCGCTGATCGTGATGCGAAGCCCGTGACCTGGAGTCAGCAGCCGTGAAGTATCCGAAGCGAAGCCAGTACAAGCACGCGAAATCTCAGTATCGGTTACGGAATTGGTCTGAGTACGAAGCTGGCCTCCAGCGTCGTGGCGACCATGCACCAACGCCTGAGATTGCGGGGGTGGAGTGGGATTGTGGGGGGGAGTGGCGGTGGAGGCCGAAAGACCCCAGCCTTCACCTATGAACTCAAAGCGAAGACCGTGCCGCGCCGGAGTGCTCCTCGCTGCGTTCTCGGTGGTCGCCTGTGCGACCCCGCCCGGGCTCGAGGCGCCGGCCCCGACAGCGCTCGAAGATCCCCTGGCCCTCCACTGGGCCCGCACCGCGGCGGAGCACCGGGCCGTATACGAGCAGACCTTCCGGTGGATCGGGGAGCGCGTGGCCGCCCAAGCACAGGGACGGGATCGGGGCACATGGGCCGTGATCATGGATGCCGACGAGACGGTCCTGGACAACTCCGAGTATCAGCTTCGCCGGGCCCGCCAGGGCCTGGGTTACACTCCCAAGAGCTGGAACGCCTGGGTGCGGGAAGAGGCCGCACCGGCGCTCCCAGGGGCCGTGGCGCTCGTGCGCAGGATCGGCGAGATGGGAGGGCGCGTGGCCATCGTCAGTAACCGTGACGAGGAGGTGTGCGATCCGACGCGGCGTAACCTGGAGGCCGTGGGGTTGGACGTCGATGTGGTGCTGTGCCGGCAGCGCCCCGGGGGCAAAGAGGGCCAGTTCCGTGCGGTCGCGGAGGGAGGTACGTCAGCCGGCCTGCCTCGACTCGAGGTCGTGGCCTGGGTGGGGGACAACATCCAGGATTTTCCGGGAGGATCCCAGGAGCTCCGCGACGCGGAGCCCGAGTCGCTCGCCGATTTCGGGGTGCGTTTCTTCATCCTACCCAACCCTATGTACGGAAGCTGGGAGAGGAACCCCCCCCCGAGATCCCTGAACGCGCATCTGGGCGCACAGGATGGTGGAGGAGGGAGGCGTCCGAGGTCGCCGAACAGATGTCAGGGGGGCGCACCCGGAGTCGGCGGAACCTCAAGGCCCGTTCGCCTGCACCCCATCGTTGCCCACCTTCACGAGCCGCACGCGTGCCTTCCCGAACATCTCCTGAAGCTCGCCCAGGGCTTCCCCACTGGGATCGACCTTCAGTGTCCGCGACCGGAGAAGTGGTGAGAGCGTGCCGTTGTCACTGCCCAGCGTGAGCTCCACGGGCGCCGTTCCGGGGTGGGCCACCAGGACCTCCTTGGCCCGTGCGAATACGTGGGCGTCCAGCTCGGCCCCGATGGGGAGCTCGATCTGAAGGGCCAGCTTGCCACTGTTGGCGAGCCCCTCCAACAGGACGGCCTCGTCGAGAAAGATGGGCGGATCCTCTTCGTCCCGCTCGCGTCCGCTGACTTTCCCGGAGATGAGCACCACAACGTCCTGCTGGAGGACTTCCGTGTACTTCTGCCAGTTGTCCTTGAAGGCCAGGATGGTGGTGGTTCCGTGGAAGTCCTCTACGGTGATCTTCCCCCACTCCGAGTTGTCCCGGCGCGAGATCTGCCGCGCCACCTTGGTCACCACGCAAGCCAGCTGCACGGGCTGCCCCGCGTGGTCCTTGAGATTGCTCGAGTTCAGAAGGTCGAAGGCCCGGACCACGTCCCCATGGCGATCCAGCGGATGCCCGGAGATGAAGAAGCCCAGCGCCTCCTTTTCCCTCTTGAGGCGCTCCTGGTCGGGCCACTCGGGCACGCCCGGCAGGCCCGGATCGGATCTCTCGAGGGCCGTCTCGCTGACTCCGAAAAGCGACCCTTGGCCGGCCTCCTCCTCGGCCTTCCGGGCGCTGATCTCCGAGTACGCCGTGTCGAGGCCGGCCAGGAGCTGGGACCGGTATCCGAACGAATCCAGGGCGCCCGCAGCGATCAGGGCTTCCGCCGCGCGCTTGTTCAAGGCCCGCAGGTCGACCCGCTCCAGAAAGTCGAACATGGTCTTGAAGGGCCCGTCGCTGCGGGCGGCCAGGATCGACTTCACCCCGCTCGACCCGACGCCCCGGACCGCGCCCAGCCCGAATCGGATCTGCGTCTCGCTCACCACCGTGAATTTCCACCCCGACTCGTTCACATCCGGAGGGAGGACCTCGAGCCCGTCGTTCAGCTGTGGGAGGTACCGAGGCAGATCCCGGCACTCAGCGATGTACTTCACGACGTCGTCGGTGTTGGAGAGCACCGCCGAGAGCATGGCCGCCATGAACTCGGCCGGGAAGTGCGCCTTGAGCCACGCCGTGTGATACGAGAGGAGCGAGTACGCGACCGAATGGGACAGGTTGAAGCCGTACCGCCCGAAGGTCTCGATCTGTTCGGCGAGGTTCTGCGCGACACGCTTGTCAACGCCCCGCTCCACCGACTTGTCGATGAACTGAGCGAGCTCCTCCCGGATGAGCTTGGCGATCTTCTTTCCCATCGCCTTCCGGAGCACGTCCGCCTCGGCCATGTTGTAGCCCGCCAGGACGTTGGCGATGCGCATCACCTGTTCCTGATAGACGATGATGCCGTACGTGGACTCCAGGACGGGCTCGAGATCCGGATGGTCGTAGCGCACCGGCTCCTGGCCGACCTTGCGCCGGATGTACGCGTCGGTCATGCCCGAGTCGAGCGGGCCCGGCCGAATGAGGGCGTTGGTGGCCACCAGGTCGTCGAAGCGGTCGCAGCGCATCGCTCGCAGCTTGTCCACCGCCAGTCGTGACTCGAACTGGAAGACGCCGGAGGTGCCGCCCCGAGCCAGCATCCGGTAGACGGCGGGGTCGTCCAGGGGGACGTCGTCCATGGTCTCGTAGACGTCGGCGCTCTCCGGGTGCCGTAGCTCTCCGAGCCGGGCCTTCACGGCCTCCACCGCGTCGTGGATGACCGTGAGGGTCTTGAGGCCCAGGAAGTCCATCTTGAGCATCCCCGCGTCCTCGAGGCAGTTCATGTCGTACTGTGTGACGTACGTTGCTTCGCCGGCGTCGCCGTTCGACCCGCTCTTCCCGGTCTGGATGCACACCGGCACGTAGTCGTCCAGCGGACCGGGGGCGATGACGACGCCGGCGGCGTGGACCGAGGAATGCCTCGAGAGGCCCTCGAGCGTCATCGAGTAGTCGAAGAGCTGCTGGTATCGCCCCCCCTCCTCGTAGAGCTCCCTGACCTCCTTGAGCCCCTTCACGGCCTCCTCCACCGTGAAGGCTTGGCCGGGCGCGTTGGGGATCATTTTGGCGATGCGGTCGGTCTCGGATGGCTCGAACCCCAGAGTCCGCCCCACGTCCCGGATCACCGCCCGCGACTTCATGGTCCCGAAAGTGATGATCTGCCCGACGGCGTTCTGACCGTACTTGTCCTTCACGTAGTCGATGACTTCTCCCCGACGCTCGTAGCAGAAGTCGATGTCGATATCCGGCATCGAGATCCGCTCGGGGTTGAGGAAGCGCTCGAAGAGGAGCCCGAACTCCAGCGGATCCAGGTTGGTGATCCAGAGCGCGTAGGCCACGATGGACCCGGCGGCGGAGCCCCTTCCGGGACCCACGGGGATTCCGTGACGCCGGGCCCAGTCGATGAAGTCCCAGGTGATCAGGAAGTATCCGGCGTAGCCCGTCTCGGTGATGACGCCGAGCTCGTAGTCAAGTCGCTTCTGAACGGGCTCCGGCAGCGGACTGCCGTAGCGCTTCTCGGCGCCTTGGATCGCCAGGTGGACCAGGTACTCGTTCTCATCCTCGTGCCCCTCGGGCAGAGGGAACGCCGGCAGGTGGTAGGTCTTCTTGAAGCCGAGGTTCACCTCGTCGGCGATCTTGAGCGTGTTCTCGAGGACGTCGGGCCGGTCCGGAAATCGCTCGGCGATCTCCGGGGCGCTCTTGAAGTAGAGGCCCTGGTCGTAGCGCATGCGGCGCGGGTCGCTTCGGTCCTTCCCGAGGCCGATGCACAGGAGCACGTCGTGGGCCTCGTGGTCCTCCGCCTGCAGGAAGTGGGCATCGTTCGTGGCGATGACCGGGAGCCCCATCTCCTCGCTCAGCTTGAAGATCTTGGTGTTGAGCTCGGCCTGTCCTTCCGAGTCGTGGGCCTGGACCTCCAGGTAGTAGCGGTCCCGGAAGAGGTTGGCGTACCAGTCGGCGGCTGCACGGGCCCCCTCCCAGTTGTCGGCCATGAGGTTCCGGGCCACCTCCCCCGCCATGCAGGCGGAGCTGACGACGATGCCGCCGGAATGCGCCGCCAGGACCTCCCGGTCCACCCGCGGCCTGTGATAGAAGCCCTCCGTGTATCCGATGGAGGAGAGCTTCACGAGGTTCTCGTAGCCCTCCATGTCCCGGGCCAGAAGGACCAGATGGTAGTAGGCCCGTTCTTCCTGGCCGACCTTCGAGCGGTCCCGGCGATCCCCGGGAGCCACGTAGGCCTCCATCCCGATAATGGGCTTGAGCCCTTCCTTGCTGGCCAGCTTGTGGAATGCCCAGGCGCCGAAGAGGCAGCCGTGGTCCGTAAGGGCCAGTCCGGGCATCTCGAATTCCTTGGCCCGGTGAACGAGGTCGGTGAGGCGGTTGGCTCCGTCGAGGAGGGAGTACTCGGAGTGTGTATGGAGGTGGACGAAGCTCACAGCGCTCGGTTCACACAGTCAGGTTGAGGGGGCGGTCGGGCACACTTCTCAGCGACGAAAGCGGTCGACGACCCTCCATTCTACACCGTGTGGGGAGAGGTCACAAAGAACCGGATGCGCCGATGGCGTAACCACGCGCTTTGGGGTTCGAGAACTCCGCCACTGGGGGGGCGTCGAGTGCCGTGGGCCCCCGGGAGTGGCCCTCGCTACTCGATGACCCAGCTGTATTTTTCCCCGGAGTTCCACCTGGGCGGGGGCAGCATGTCCAGGAGCGTGAGGCCGAGCGTGGCGTCGGAGGTGATCAGGGTCACGCCGACGAAGAAGGGCGTGCCACCCCAGTTGTCGAAGTCCAGCACGTAGTCCGACTTCGTCAGGTCGAAGCCGTCGGGGAGGTACGCAGCCATGCCCGTGGGAACCACGCCCCGGCTGGCGTCCGGGGGCCAGGTGTTCTGGTCCGCCTGGAACTCGAGGGCGGCGACGCGAACGACCTCTATGTCGGCATACGCGTCCGCGGCTCTGGCTTTCACCAGAACGTCACTCAGCTTGGGCTGGGCGATGGCGGCCAGAATGCTGAGGATGAGGACGACGACCACCAGCTCGGCTAAAGAGAACCCTCTGCGATCAGTCATCCGCCCGCCGCCTGTGTGGTTACGATCTCTTTGGCATCCTGCAGGAGCTCCTCCGCGGGTTGTGTGGAGACATAGTCGATGGTGACTCCGGAGACGCTCCCACGGAGTAGGAACGTTGAGTCGGCCATGGCTATGTATTCGACGCCGGCCAGGACGTCCTCTTCCGTTTCCAGGAGAGAGTTGGGAAGCCTCCCGTTGTCCCTCAGGAACTTCTGGATGCGGGTGAGCTGGAGGTACATCTCGATCCTGAGTCCCGCCTCTTGCACGGCCACCGGCACCTGCGGGGGAGGGGTCGGCTGCAGAGGCGGCGGGGGGAAGACCCAGAGCCAGAAGGAGATGCCGGCCAGCGCAGGCGCCAAGAGAGGACTGAGCTGGCGGCGGAGCGGATGCGCCGAGGCGTGCTGGCGGCGGTCCGAGCGGCGCCGCTGATCGGCAAGAACGTCCGATAGGGCGTCGCCGTATTCGCTACCGGTCTTGTCTTCCGGGCGAGAGGGGGGGTGCTTTTCTTCGGTCATTCGGCCTGTCGGGCGGGGTTCCGGTGTTCAAGGGTCAGCGATGCGGGTGCGCTCCATCATACAATGTACTAGCGCGGCGGCGTAGAGCCCAAGAATAAACATCGGGCCCGGCCCCCGCAGCCTTGTGGGCGGCCGCCGAACCGCGTATCAAGGTGGGACGCCCGTCGTATCGACCCGAATCCGGACTTCGCCATGTGGCCTTGGATCCTGGGGATCGCCCTGCTCTTGGTAGTGCTTTACGACGTCACGCAGAAGCGTCATGCCATCCTCCGGAACTTCCCCATCATCGGCCACTTTCGGTACCTCCTGGAGTCCATCGGCCCCGAGCTCAGGCAGTACATCGTCACGGGCAACGACGAAGAGCGCCCCTTCTCGCGGGACCAGCGGAGCTGGATCTACGCCTCCTCCAAGAAGGAGAACAACTACTTCGGATTTGGCACCGACAACGAGCTGGAGCGGACGTCTAACTATCTGATCATCAAGCATCGGGTCATGGGCTCGGGCCCCAGCGCCGAGGGCAAGGCCTACGGGCAGTCCGGGGGCGACGAGAGCTGCCGGGTGCCCTGCGCAAAGGTACTGGGAGGGCCGAGGCGCCGCGCGGGAGCGTTTCGGCCCGACTCGGTGGTCAACGTCTCCGGCATGAGCTTCGGCTCCCTCTCGGGCGCGGCGGTGGCGGCCATGAACGAAGGTGCCAAGATCGCCGGCTGTCTACAGAACACGGGGGAGGGAGGGATCTCTCCGTACCATCAGCGGGGTGGCGAGCTCATCTGGCAGATCGGGACGGGGTACTTCGGCTGCAGGGACGGGCTTGGGTATTTCCACATGGAGCGGTTCCTGCAGGGTGTGGACGCGAATCCAGTCCGTGCCGTGGAGATCAAGCTCAGCCAGGGTGCCAAGCCGGGTCTCGGGGGATTGCTGCCCGGGGCCAAGGTCACCCCGGAGATCGCCCAGATCAGGGGCGTTCCCGTCGGCGAGGACGTCTACAGTCCCGCGACCCACTCCGCCTTCTCCAACGTCGATGACATGCTGGACTTCGTGGAGCGCCTGGCCGAGGCGAGTGGTCTCCCCGTGGGGATCAAGTCCGCCGTCGGCGACCATCGCTTCTTCGAGGAGCTCGCGAACCTCATGTCCCGGGGCGATCGCGGGGTGGACTTCATCACCATCGACGGCGGGGAGGGGGGCACGGGAGCCGCACCGCTCGCGTTCTCGGATCACGTGGCTCTGCCCTTCAAGATCGCCTTCAGCCGGGTCTACCGGATCCTGGCCGAGGCCGGAGTGCACGAGAACGTGGTCCTCATGGGATCCGGAAAGCTGGGGTTCCCGGCTGTTGCAATGCTCGCCTTCGCCCTCGGGTGCGACACGATCAACGTGGCTCGGGAGGCCATGATGGCCGTGGGCTGCATCCAGGCGCAGCGCTGCCACACGGACCACTGCCCCACCGGCGTAACGACGCACAACCGCTGGCTGATCCGGGGCCTGGACCCGACGTCCAAGGCCGCTCGGCTGGCCAACTACGTGATCTGCCTGCGTAAAGAGATCCTGCAGCTGAGCCGGGCGTGTGGCGTGCCTCACCCGGGGCTGCTCTCGGGGGAGCACATCGAGATTCTGGACGGGCGCTTCGGGTCCTCCAACCTCTACGAGATGTTCGGCTACCGGCCCGAATGGGGCTTCCCGTCGGTCCGGGACCAGGAGGAGATCCGGGCGGTGATGGCGAGAGGCTGAGGGAGCGAGCAGGTAGGCTCGCGATCTGTCATGGGTGGCGCCCGCCCCCTATTTTGTCCTCATCAACACAGGCGCTCGGTCCGGAGGAGTACCATGAGCAGTCAAAGTCGACGGAGTTTCCTCGGTCATGTGGCGGGGGGCGTGGTGGCCTCGGCTTCGGTCCCCTCACTTCTGCGGGCGGAGGAACCCACTGGTCTGGTAGGTTCTCTCCCCACCGATCTCTTCTCCTCGGAAGCTCGTCATCGGATGGATCGTCTGCGCAGAGCCGCCATGCGCCTCGGCCCCGGGGCCGCGGCCGACGAGGACTTCTGGCGGTTGGTAAAGGACGCGTTCCCCCTCCGTGAAGGTCTGATCATCATGAACGCGGCCAACCTCTGCCCCTCGCCCATCTCCGTGCAGCAGCGGGTCTTCGAGTTCACCAGGGACGTGGATCGAGACGCGTCGTTCAACAACCGCAAGAAGTTCGATCGGCTGCTAGAAGAGGCGCGCACCGGCCTCGCCCGCTACCTGGGGGCCGACGCCGACGAGATCGCCATCGTCCGCAACACCAGCGCTGCGAACGCCACGGTCGTGAACGGGCAGGATTTCGGGTCCGGAGACGAGGTGGTGCTCTGGGATCAGAACCATCCGACGAACAGCACGGCATGGGACGTCCGCGCCGAGCGGTATGGATACACCGTCAAGCGCGTGAGCACGCCGCCGCAGCCCACGACCGCGCAGGAGCTCCTGGATCCGTTCCTGGCGGCCATGACCTCCCGCACGCGGTTGGTCTCCTTCAGCCACGCCTCCAACATCTCGGGCGTCATGCTTCCGGCCCGCGACATCGTGGCGGCGGCCCACTCCCGGGGCGCCCTGGCCATGATCGACGGCGCCCAGACCTACGGATGCCTCGAGGTCGATCTCCACGATATCGGGTGCGACTTCTATACGGGGAGCGCCCACAAGTGGTTCGTGGGGCCCAAGGAGGCGGGGGTCCTATACGTGCGCGGCGAGGCGCAGGCGGACCTGTGGGCCACCCACGTCGGGGTCGGGTGGGCCAACGCCGTCCGGGGTGGGGCTCGCAAGTTCGAGAATCTGGGCCAGCGTGACGATGCCGCCGTATCCGCCGTAGGCACCACCGTCGAGTTCCACGAGATTGTGGGCACGGAGAGGGTCGAGGCTCGGGTGAGAGAGCTGGCTGCCGCACTCAAGGACGGAGTAGCCGACCGGCTTCCGGGGACTCGCCTCCACACGCCCCGAGATCCCGCGCTCAGCGCCGGCGTCGTGGTGTTCCTGCCGCCGGGCCTCAACCCCCAGGAGGCATTGAACACGCTCTACACCGACCACACCATCGCGGGTGCTCCCAGGGATGGGGAGTTCGCCGGAATCCGGCTCTGTCCCCACATCTACAACACGCTTGCGGACGTGGAGACGGTAGTGGACGCCATCGCGTCACTCGCCTAGTACCTGTACATCTCCGGCTTGTAGGGCCCGGCCTTGTCGACGCCGATGTAGTCGGCCTGCTCGTCGGTCAGCTCCGTGAGCCGGACGTCCAGCTTGTCCAGGTGGAGCCGGGCGACCTTCTCGTCCAGCGTCTTCGGGAGCACATAGACCTTCTTTTCATACTGGTCCGTGTTCTGCACCAACTCGATCTGGGCGAGGACCTGGTTCGTGAAGCTCGCCGACATGACGAAGCTCGGGTGGCCCGTGGCGCAGCCCAGGTTCAGCAGGCGACCCTCGGCCAGGACCATCACGCTGTGGCCGTCGGGGAAAATCCATTCGTCGTACTGGGGCTTGATGTTCTCCCGCCGGATGCCGGGGACCTTCCCGAGGCCGGCCATGTCGATCTCGTTGTCGAAGTGGCCGATGTTGCCGACGATGGCCTTGTCCTTCATGCCGGCTATGTGCTCGGCGGTGATGATGTCCTTGTTGCCCGTGGCGGTGATGAAGATGTCTGCGTCGCCGAGCACGTCTTCGAGGCGCCGGACCGTGAAGCCCTCCATAGACGCTTGGAGGGCGCAGATGGGATCGATCTCCGTGACCACCACGCGGGCGCCCTGGCTCTTGAGGGCCTGGGCGCAGCCCTTGCCCACCTCTCCGTAGCCGCAAACGACGGCCATCTTCCCGGAGATCATCACGTCAGTGGCCCGGTTTAGGCCGTCGATAACCGAGTGACGGCAGCCGTAGATGTTGTCGAACTTCGACTTGGTCACCGAGTCGTTGACGTTGATGGCGGGGAAGAGAAGCTCACCCGCCACCTCCATCTCGTAGAGCCGGTGGACGCCCGTGGTGGTCTCCTCGGAGACGCCGCGGATCTTCTCGACGATCCGGCGCCACTTGCCGGAGTCCTCGGCCAGCGACCGGCGGAGTAGCTCCAGGATGACCCCCCACTCCTCGGGCTCACTCTCGGCGTCGAAGTCAGGGACCCGACCGGCCTCCTCGTATTCGACGCCCTTGTGGAGGAGAAGGGTGGCGTCGCCACCGTCGTCCACTATGAGGTTCGGGCCGCTCCCGTCGGGCCACACCAGGGCCTGGTCGGTGCACCACCAGTACTCCTCGAGGCTCTCGCCCTTCCAGGCGAAGACCGGTACACCCCGGGGATCATCGGGCGTTCCGTCACGGCCCACGGCGACGGCGGCTGCAGCGTGATCCTGGGTGGAGAAGATGTTGCAGGACACCCAGCGCACGTCCGCCCCGAGGTCCACCAGGGTCTCGATGAGCACCGCCGTCTGAATGGTCATGTGTAGGGAGCCCATGACCTTGAGGCCGGCCAGAGGTTGCTGGGGGCCGTACTCCGCGCGCGCCGCCATGAGCCCCGGCATCTCGTGCTCGGCAAGCCGGATCTCCTTTCGGCCCCACTCGGCCAGCGAGAGGTCCGCGACCTTGAAGGGAAGGCGTGCTTCGCTGGTGGTGGCCCCAGTCTCTTTGTTGATCACCGCGGTATCCATGCTTCAATCCTCATCATGAGAAGGCGAAAAAGACTCTCGTATCAGTTGGTCCTCGTCACCGAGGCGACGAAGAGCAGGGGGCCCGACGCCTCGGGCCGGGCCGGAATGGGCTGGTAGGTGAAACAGGAAAACCCGGCCTCCCGGCTCCAGCCCGCCAGCGTGGCCTCGTCGAAGCCGGGCCAGACTTGGCCCATGTCCTCGAGAAAAGCCTCCCGTGAGTGCAGCCTCATGTCTACCATCAGCAGTCGGCCGCCGGGCGTGAGGGCTCGGCATGCCTCCTTCAGCACCGCCACGGGCTCCACGACGTAGTTGAGCACCAGGAGCAGGACCGCCAGGTCTACCTCCGCGTCGGCCAGGGGGAGATCCTCCAGCTCGCCCCGCCGCAGCTCCACGTTCGGGAAGCTGTCCAACCGGTACCGCGCGGCCTCGAGCATCTCCTGGGAGCCGTCCACGGCGATAACGCGCTCCACGAACGGTGCCACGCGCACGCTGAAGTGTCCCGTGCCGACGCCCAGATCGGCCACGGCCCAGCACGGGTCCAGAAAACCGAAGAGCGGAAGCAGCTCCGAGTCGGCGCCGAAGAGGTCGTCCCGGAGGGAATCCCATCGGTGGGCCGAAGACGCGAAGAACTCCTTGGAGCGCTCACGTCGCTCGGCGAGCACCGCCCGGGCTCTCTCCACGTCCTCCTCGGTGTAGCCGGCTGACACTACGTCGGGTCGGACCAGCTCCCACAGCTCGCGGGCGGCATCGTGCAGGTCCGGTGCCATACGGTAGTGTCGGCTCGTCCCGCTGGATCTGGACGTGACCCAGCCATCGTCGGCCAGGACCTTGAGGTGACGGCTCACAGTCGACTGGGGAAGCTGGAATACCTTCACCAGCTCCGAGACGGTGAAGTCACCCTGCTCCAGCAGCACCAGGATGCGGCTACGCGCCAGATCGCCCAGCGCGCTCATTCGGTCGAAGACCCGGGGTTCCGTCAGCACAGTATCCATAAATCCGGATATAATGATATAATAAGCTCCCACGGGCCGCAAGGTGGATCCGGTGAGGGTGCTGGCTGAATGAGGGGACGGGCCGCGACCGCTCGCCTCAGAGGCTCGCGGTAACCGTCCCTTCCGGGGCGCGGCAGCGGAACGAGTTCAGGATGGTCTCGAGCTGCAGGATGTACTGGTATTTGTCTCTGCCCGGTGCGTAGAGCCAGGCATCGACCAGGTAGTCCCGGCCCTGGTGCGGGCAAGGAATGGTCCGGGTGATCATGGGTCCGCCCGCCGGGAAAAGGTCTTCGGGCGGGTTGGCCCAGACGGCCCGGACCTCGTCCATGATGACGTCACCCTGCTGGAGTCGGCGCGTCTGAGCCAGCGAGAGGTCCAGAACCTGGGGATATCCGAAGTGGCCGTCGGCCACCTCCTGGCGCCATGCCAGAAGCTCGTCTTCGCTGATTCCCTCGGGTGAATACGTCCGCCAGGTGACCGTGATCTGCCGGATGAGCTCGGACGGATCCGGATTGTCGTTACGGAACATGAACACCGAATCCTCTTGCCTCCGCTTATACAGCTGGGGCAGCACGATGCTGAACTGGGCCAGATCCCAGAGGGAGTCAGCGAGTGCCTCGTTCCGGCCCGACATGAACATCCGCCGCCTCACCCACTCGCGATACTGGCCGTCCAGCAGGTCGTGGAGGCGCTCCATGACCGGCTCGGCTCCCGCAGCGTCGCCGGACGTGAGCAGCAGGACGGTTACGGTCTGACCTCGGGCCCACACGTCCTCCACCTGGAATAGCTCCGGGGGATCGAACGAGGTGCGCCTCGTGAGAGCCAGCGCCTCGGTCATCCAGGGGTCGTCGGCCGCTCCGATGAGGAGGAGCTGCCGAAAGAGCTGCAGCCTCTCCCACTCGGGCCGGAAGGGGTCCTGATACGTGACTACGAAGGTCTTCTCTGGGCGCACGGTCACGATCCGCGCCTCGAGGGTCGACTCCACCAGGTCCGAGACGGCTGCCCACTGCTCCTCCGACGTGCCGACAATGATGCTGTTGAACTCCCCCCACGACCTGGGTCGCTCGCACGCGGAGAGGGAGAGGAGGAAGGCGAGGGCGGCGAGGGAGAGCAGAGTCGAGATTTTGCGCATGGTCCGCGATCGGATGAGGGAAAGCAGGCACTTCTCAGAGTACCGTGCCCGCCTCCCCTCCGTTCCCGTGGCCATTCGCTCCTCGTGGGACGCTGTGCTGACTGTGCCGCGTGGGCGCTCGTACGCACCCTCCTCGTTCGTGTGTGGCGCTTCTGGTAAGTGCCCTGTTCGTTCCTCAGTCTACCGCCGCTGTGATCAGTCGCGTCGCGAGGGCGAGCACTCGGGCCACGATCCCGGCTGGCCCGTATCGGGGTTGATGCCCGCTGGCGATCCGGTCGGGGGAAACAACCGGAATTGAAGCCACCGGAACTAGTGTCCCGTTACCAAAGTTCTCGGCCAGTCGAGGGCACGGTGCATCCGTGGGCTCGGCGTTGGGACTCCTTGCCGTAGCTAGCGCTACGCCGCGTCGTCCCGCCTTGATCCCACGGTGCCCCGGCCCTCTTGGTGGCTCGCGAACTTCGGAAACGGAGGCCGGGCCCTACTCGCTCCTCAACGACGTCATAGGGTCGATACGGCTGGCGCGCCGGGCCGGGAGGGCCGAGGCCAAGAGGGCCACTGCGCCGAGCAGGACCGTGACAGCCGCGTAGGCCTTGAGGTCGAAGGGCTCCACGCCGAACAACAGGCTGGCGAACAGGCGGGTCGAGGCCGCTGCACCCAGCGGCCCGATGACGAGTCCGAGCACGGTCATCAACATGCCCTGGGAGACGATGAGGCTCAGAACGTCTCGCCGGGTGGCGCCCAGAGCCATGCGGATGCCTACTTCTTGGCGCCGCTGGGTCACGGCGTAGCTTAGCACCCCGTGGACGCCGAGGAGCGCCAGGAAGAGGGCGATGGCGGAGAAGACCGCCAGCACCACTCCGGCGAAGCGCTCCCTGGCCGTGGCGTCGCGAAGTGTCTCATCCATGGTCGACACGTTGAAGACCGCCAGGTCCCGATCCAGCGACCAGATAGTTTCTCTCACCGACGCGGCCATGACGCCGGGATCCCCGGTGGTCTCGACCATCAAAGTGGTCGAGGTGATGCGGGGTGGGGCCTGATACATATTGGCGTACATGGCCGGGGGCGCTTCGGTGTCCAGGCCGTGGATCCGCTCGTTCTCGACGATGCCGATGATCTCTCTCGGGATGGGTCCCCAGAAACTGAGGGTCGATCCCAGGGCGTCGCCGTCGGGGAAGTAGCGCTCCGCTGCAGCACGGTTGATGACCACGACGAGAGGCATGTCCGTGTCGTCGGTGGCGTCCATCTGTCGGCCGGCCACAAGCTGCAAGCCTACGGTCTTGAAGTAGCCGGGAGTCACGATGCGGGTGGTCATCTCCCCTTGGCTCGGGTCCACCGGCTGGCTGTTGATGGAGAAGCTGTTTGTGAAGCCTGCGTCCAGGGGATGATTCGTGGTCACGGCCGCCGACTCCGCACCCGGAAGGGCCTCGACCAAGTCGATGAGCTGGTGATTGAAGCCGTTCACCTCGACCCAGTTGGGCCAGACCGAGAAATCCCTTGGATAACGGGACCCTGGGAGCACGAAGTCCATTCGCAGCGCGTTTGCGGGCCGGAACCCGGGGTCCACGCTCTGGAGGTTCACTAGGGTCGTGATGAATAGGCCGGCCGACACGAGCAGGATCACGGCCATGGCGATCTGACCCGACACGAGGAACCGGCGCACGGGCATCTTGGATCCCGCCCCCCCCCCTCCCTGCGATCGGCCTTCCTTGAGCTGATCCTGGAGGTTCAGTCGAGACGCCTGCACCGTGGGCAGAAGACCGAAAACCAAGCCGATGGCGGTGCTCACGAGAAGCGCGAACGCCAGGGCGGTCCGGTCCACGTTGACGTCGCCCAGGGTGAGGAGCTCGGCTGGGGCCAGTGCGAGGAGCGCTCTGGTTCCGAGGACGGCCAGGGCGATTCCACCCGCGGCGGCGATAGCGGCCAGGGAGAGGCTCTCGACCAGGAATCGCCGGGCGAGGCGGAGCCGGTCGGCGCCGAGCGCCACGTATACGGCCGTCTCCCGTGCGCGGGCCGCGCCGCGGGCCAGCAGCAGGTTGGCCACGTTTGCGCACGCGATAAGAAAGCACGGTGAAGACGGCGGCGAAGAGCACCCACGGGGTCAGGCGAACGTCGCCACGTAAGTACTCGGAGATGGGCTCTACGAAGGCCTCCCGGTTCCGGTTGGCCGGGTATTCACTCTCGAGCTCCTGGGCGATCCTGGTCATCTCGCCCTGGGCTTGCGGCACCGAGACCCCGGGCGCCAAGCGGCCCATGACCCGAACCCAGTGCGGATTCCGGGCTGCCGTGGCGATCGACTGCTGGATGGGTGCCCAGATGTCCGTATCCTTGGTCGGGAAGTCTAATCCGGCCGGAAGCACGCCGATGATGGTTGCCGGTCGGTCGTCGATGGAGACCGTGCTTCCCAGCACACCGGGGTCCGCCTCGAAGGATGTCCTCCAGAGCCGGTCGCTCAGCACGATGACCGTAGGGCCGCCCTGGCACGTCTTCCGCCTCGGAGATCCCTCTCCCCAGCTGGAGGCTGACGCCCAGCACGTCGTCCAGGTTGTGGGGTTACGACGGCAGAGTTGAGCCAGTGTGGCTCGTCGTCCCCACGGGTGAGATTGCCCGCCCCCTGCCCGACCATGGCCAGGGACTCGAACGAGCGGCTCCGCTCCACGAAGTCGAAGTAGTCGGCCGTGGAGGCATTCTCGCGGATCGTGCCGGTGGCGCGATCATTCTGCCAGACGACGGTGAGGTCGTCGGCGTCGTGATAGGGGAGAGGCGCAAGGAGGACGCCGTTCACGATGGAGAAGATGGCCGTCGTGGCCCCGATCCCCAGGGCGAGAGTCACGGCCACCACCGTGCTGAAGCCCCAGTTCTTCACGAGGGTCCGGAATGCGAGCCGTGCGTCCTGTCCCAAGGAGTCCATCATCGTCGTCCACCCCCGTGGTTCCACCCGTTGCCGTGAGTACTTCCTGCAGGCTGCCTCTACCGTCGTGTAGTCACCGAAGCGCCGCATCACCTCTCTTCTGGCTCGGTCTTCCGACCAGCCGTCCCGCACCAGCTCCCCCACCTTCTCCTCGATGTGGAAGCGCAGCTCTTCTTCCACGTCTTCTGCGATGACGCGCTCAGGAGAGAGCATGCCCTTCAGTTGTCGCCAGACCATGCTCGGCCCCCCTTCGTCCGCCCCTAGAGCCGGTTACTCGGTCCACGCGGGGCCGAGCCTCAGAACCGAGGCCACGGCGTTGGCATGGCTCATCCACCTCTCTACTTCCCGCTCGAGGTGGCTGCGGCCCTTCTTGGTGAGCTCGTAGAACTTGGCTCGGCGCCGGGTCTCCGAGATGCCCCAGCTGCCCTGCACGAGCTCGTCTCGCTCGAGGCGGTGGAGGGCGGGGTAGAGCGCTCCCTCCTCAACCTTGAGCGCGTCCTCCGTGTCGGCGTGGATCTGGCGGCTGATAGCCAGGCCGTGGAGGGGGCCCTCGGCCAACGTCCGGAGGACCAGCAGGTTCAGCGTTCCGTAGAGGGTATCCGATTCGATGTTGCCTACCGTAGCACTCCCGTTTGGCGGTGTCGCGATCGCTCTCCTCAGCGGCTTAGGGCAAGCTAGGAGTCTTCTCCGAAGCTGTCAAGGACCGGCGTCTCTTCCTGCTCCGCCCCCGGAGAGAACGAAACAAAGCGGATGCCGGCCCCGAAAAGAGCCCCTGCCAGACCCTCGGACTCCTCGTCGACCGCAAGAACCGTCTCGGCCTCCCACTCGAGCCCCTCCTCGGAGACGGTCATCGGTAGTCCTGGCAGCCGGCTCCAGATGTCGGTGAAGGCCGCTTTGATCTCCTCATCCGCCTGCTCCTGAATGGGATGATCCGCGCCGTACCCGTAAAGGGTTCCGAGGCGCTTCTCCATGAGGAGAAGGTTGTTGACCACGTCATCCTCCGCGGACCACCCGAACCTATCCCAGTCGATCCGTCCACCAGCGCTGAAGACCACCCCCTCATCTTTCAGGAGAGCGCGTTGGACCTGGGCGATATGGTGGATAGAAGACGTCGAGATCCTCCCGGTGCTGCTCACGACCCGCCACCACGGGACGTCCTGGTCGTCGGGGAGAGCCGACAGCGCTCCGCCCACGGCCCTGGGAGCCCGGGGTCGACCGGCCATGGCCGCGACGTCGCCATACGAGAGAATGCGGCCTGGGGGGATGGCCGCCACGACCGCGTAAACGCGTCGCGTGAAGCGTGTCATGCGTCGTGACTCGATGGTGGTTGGGGTGATGGCCGCGCTCCCGTGTGTCCGCTAAAGTGTGATGGCTGCACTCTCGTGGGCTCCGATGTAAGTTGACCGACACGAGAGGGTGAGCCGAGTTCACGCGCAAGCCCCCTGCACACGTCCATTCGTCGACCGTTCACCAATAACCGTTCTTCGTGAGAATCATCGGTCTCTCCCTGACGCTGCTCCTGCTCTTCGGGATCGCCTATCTTGTCGTGGTGGTGGCCGCCGTGCGTCAGTTCTGGCTCGCCGCTCTTGTCATCTTCTCCGGCCGTGCCGCCCTGACTTACTGGGGCGCCCGGGTGGGGCTCGCCCGCGCGGGAGCGTCGGCCGACATCCGTCACAAGACGTGGCAGGGCCTCCTCTCCCAGCGCGCAGTGACGCTGGGACTCGTGCTCCTGGGCATGGGCTTGCCCTCCGCTCTTCATGAGGAGTCACCGGTAGCGGTGGTGGCGAGCTAGATGCCTCACGTTCACGGATCCTCGTACCGTCACGCCTTCGGCGCCCACAGGCACGACGTCGAAAACGGCGGTCTGGATCGGCGCTCTCAAGCGAGCCGGCTGTGGATCGTGCTCCTCATCACCGGCGCGTTCATGGTGGCAGAGGTGGTCGGCGGAGCGCTGGCCAACTCCCTGGCCCTCCTGGCCGACGCCGGCCACATGCTCACAGACGTGCTGGCGCTGGCCCTGTCGCTCATGGCCATGCGTTTTGGCGATGCGTCCGCCGAGCCAGGAGCGCACGTTCGGCTACGTTCGCCTGGAGATTCTGGCGGCCTTGGTCAACGGAGCGGTCCTTTTGGGGGTCAGCGTGTGGATCGCCTGGGAGGCTTGGGGGCGACTGCGGGCGCCTCAAGACGTGGACGGGCCCTTGATGATGGCCGTAGCCGTCCTCGGCCTCATCGTGAACCTGGTGGGCGCCGGCCTCCTGAAGGAGCACGCCAGCGACAACCTCAACGTTCGGGGAGCGTATCTGCACGTCCTCGGTGACCTTCTCGGCTCCGTGGGAGCCATCGGAGCCGGCGCCATCATCCTGCTCACCGGATGGACTCCGGCGGATCCTCTGGTCTCCGTGATCATCGCAGGGCTGATCCTCCTGGGGGCCTGGCGCCTCGTCCGGGAGGCCACCGAGATCCTCCTGGAGATGGCGCCCCGGCACGTGGACATGACGGCGGTCCTCAAGGACTTGGAGGCCATCCCGCACCTGGACCACGTGCATGACCTGCACGTCTGGACCCTCACGAGCGGGTTCGTGGCGCTGAGCGGGCACGCCGTCCTCAAGGACCCCGCTCACCACCAGGGAGTGCTGGACGAGATCCGGGAGCGGATGGGGGAGCGCGGCATCGAGCACGTGACCTTCCAGCTCGAGCCGCGCCGCCTCCACCAGATCACTCCGGTGAACCGTGAGGGCGAAGTGAGCGGGTAGGGTGCGGATGAGCGGTCCGCGTCGGTGCCTTCGAAGAGGGCCGTAGGGCGGTTGGGTGACGGGCCTGAGCGATGCACCGTAATGTTGCGGAGCACGCCGAGGCCGGTATGATGAGGGCCTTCACGGTTCATTGGACCCCCCCAGCGTGAGGGCGCTTCGAAGGAGCGGTACCATGAGACGCATGCTTTTCCTCCTCGCAGGCCTCGCCGTGGCTCTCCCGATGTCGGTGGCTGAGGGCGGGTAGAAATCAACTGATGCGAGACGATACCCTCCTCCCAGTGGGTCGGCCCGGCCTACCGCGGGCGCTATGGCGCTCCCTCGCCCTCATCGCCGTTTCGGCCTCGCTTCTGGGAGTGGCGTCGGGCGTCGATGCCCAGAACGACGAGGAGCGTGCGGTGATCGAGGCCGTCCCAGGCCATGTTCGACGCCATGGAGGCCCTCGATCCTGGAGCTTTCCGGGACTCGATGATCCCGGAGGGCTTGCTCACGGCCGTCGGATTCGAGACCACACAGCGGACCACCCGGGAGCAGTTCGCGACTCGCCTGGCGGATGTGACGAGCCCCATGTACGAGCGCATGTGGGATCCCGAGGTCCGGGCCGGTGGCGACGCTGTGGGCGCCCTACGACTTCTACCGTGGCCTGGAGTTCAGCCACTGTGGAACCGACGCCTTCCAGCTCGCCAAGACCCCGGAGGGCTGGAAGGTCGTCTTGGTCAGCTACACGGTGCGGATGCCGCCGGACTGCAGCACCCACCCCGACGGGCCCCCGGGAGGTGAGTAGGGAAGTGCGCGGCTCCGACCGACTGAGGGATCCAGCGACGGGCCTCTCCACCGAGCGGCACTTCGAGATCCTCTTCGACTTCGTTTTTCCCATCGCACACCGTGGTGTGAATATGACGTTGGTTCTGTTCGGGATCGACGAGGGTTCTTGGGCCGAGGAACAGCCCGACCCGAAGCAGCAGATAACCGAGCTTGGATCGGCCATCCGCCAGGTCACGAGATCGAGCGATCTGGCCGCTCGCTATGGGGAGGATCTGTTCATCTGTCTTCTGCCCCTGTGCAACGTCCAGGGCGGCTTGATCTTCGCCGACCGTATCCGCGATGCCATCTCCGACTACACCAGCAAGACCGGAACCACCGTGAGTGCGGCAGTGGCGAGCTATCGCGGAGACGACGAGGGCACGAAGGAGGACATGCTCCGGGCACTCAAGGGCGCCCTGGTCACCGCCTGGGCTCAGGGCGGAGATCGGGTGGAAGTACCCAAGGACGCTTGGAACCACTGAGGGTCCCTCGACCCCGCGGGACTAGCGCCCCTACCTCGGCTCCGGCACTTTGGACGGCGCCACAGGATCAAATGAACTATCCCAATAGTAGAAGCCGGTTCTTCACTTGAGGTTCATGTATCGACGGAGGTAGAAACGATGCGATCGAGTCTTGTAGCACTGATGACGCTCCTGCTTGCCGTGCCTCTAGCAGCGCAGGAGCCGATGGACGCCGACCGGGAGATCGAGGGCGGGGGTGAGCTGGCCGAGGGTTGGATGGGCCGGACCGACAGAGGCCAGAATTTCGACAACGTTCGGTTCAGCGACGAGGGCGGCACGCTCGACATCAGTGTCGGACCTGCCATCGTGCTCTATCGGCCCGAGAACATGGCGCATGGAAGCTACACGGCGTCGGGCACCTTCGAGCAGCTCAGCTCCAAGGGCCACGGTCACGGCATCGGGTTGATCGTCGGTGGTGACGATCTGCAGGGCCCGAACCAGGTGTACACGTACTTCCTAGTTCGCGGTGACGGCTACTACATCATCAAGACCAGGACCGGAAGCGAGACCTTCGAGCTGGCTCCGTGGACGCCGCACGGATCGATCCATCAGAGTGACGATGCGGGCCACGCCACCAACGACATGTCCGTCGAGGTGGGGGCCGAGGACGTCATCTTCAAGATGAACGGCCAGGAGGTCCATCGTGAGAAGACGGCCGACATCTACACCGACGGAGTGTGGGGCGTCCGCTTGAACCACAACTTGGACATGCGGATCAAGAACCTCGCACTCCACGGGGGGATGTAGGCTCGCGCTTATCGTAGGAAGCTGTTTCAGGAAGGCCGGGCCGATGTCGGCCCGGCCTTCTGCATTACCTGGGAACACCGTTACCATCAAGGCCTACCACGTGCCGCGATTCACACTGCTGATCTCGCCCGACGCATTCGCTCTCGGCCGGCCTATCCGCGTCGTGACCAATGGTGAAGTATCTTTCGAGGGGCGTGTAGAGCCCAGCGTCGCGACCCTCCGGAAGTGGGCGGCGCGAGACCATGACCGAACGATGCTCTTCGCGGCCGAGATCACGGTCGTGCTGGAGTCGCAATAAGAGGCAGCGGAATGAGCTTTCCGAGGCGCCGCCTGCGCCGGCTTCGCCAGAATGAGACCTGGCGGCGAGCGGTGAGGGAGACCTCACTGTCAGTGGACGATCTCGTCTATCCCCTCTTCGTCGTGGAGGGAGAGGGCGTAAAGAACCCCGTGGCGAGCATGCCCGCGGTCTTTCAGCTCTCCGTCGATCTCGTCGTGGAGGAAGCGAGGGAGGTACACGAGCTGGGCATTCCCGCGGTCATCCTCTTCGGCGTTCCCGACGACGAGCACAAGGATGCACAGGGCTCTGCCGGTTTCGATCCCGAGGGGATCGTTCCCCGGGCCATCGGCGCCATCAAGGACGCCGTGCCCGACCTGCTGGTGTGGGCGGACGTCTGTCTCTGCGAGTATACCGACCACGGCCACTGCGGCGTGCTCACCGAAGCGGGGGAGGTGGACAACGACTCCTCGCTTCCGCTCCTGACCCGGGCGGCGGTGGCCTACGCCCAGGCCGGCGCCGACGCGGTGGCCCCCAGCGACATGATGGACGGCCGTGTGGGCGCCATCCGCACCGCCCTCGACGTGGCCGAGCTTCCTGACGTGGTCATCGTCTCGTACGCGGCCAAGTACGCGTCAGCGTACTACGGTCCCTTCCGTGATGCGGCCCACTCGGCCCCGTCCTTCGGGGACCGGCGCTCGTATCAGATGGATCCGCCCAACGGCGACGAGGCGCTTCGCGAGGTCGAGTTGGACATCGACGAGGGTGCCGACATCGTCATAGTGAAGCCCGCCGGGCCCTACATGGACGTGATCTTCCGGGTAAAAGAGGCGTTCGGCGTGCCCACGGCCGCATATCAGGTGTCGGGTGAGTATTCCATCATCAAGGCCGCGGCCGACAAGGGATGGGTGGACGAGGATCGCATCGTCATAGAGAGTCTCGTGGGGCTCAAGCGGGCCGGCGCCGACCTCATCCTCACCTACTTCGCCAAGGACGCCGCCCGGGCCTTGAAGGGAGGGGAGTGACGTGAGCGATGCCTCAGTGGCCGTAACCCCCGAGACCGAGGCAGGCTCGACGGCGACATCCCCCTTCCTGGCCGCCTGCCGTCGTGAACCAGTGGAGCACACGCCGGTCTGGATCATGAGGCAGGTGGGACGCTACCTACCGGAGTACCGGAAGATCCGGGCCGACGTGGACTTCCTGACCCTCACCAAGACTCCGGATCTGGCGGTCGAGGTGACGCTCCAGCCCATCCGGCGCTTCGGTATGGATGCGGCCATCCTCTTCAGCGACATCATGACCCCAGTGGAAGGGATGGGGGTCTCGCTGGACTTCGCTCCGGGGCCCGTCCTCGAGCACCCGGTTCGGAGCCTGGCACAGGTGGAGGCGCTCCGGATCCCGGATCCGGATGAGAGCGTGCCCTTCGTTCTCGAGACGGTGCGCATCTTGAGTCGGGAGCTTCCCGACTCGGCGCCCCTCATCGGGTTCGCCGGGGCTCCCTTCACGCTCTTCTGCTACCTGGTCCAGGGACGGGGGTCCAAGACCTTCGCCGAGGCCAAGGGCTTCCTGTTCGCCGAGCCCGAGGCGTCCCGGAAGCTTCTCGAGAAGCTGGCCGACACCATGATCGGGTACATGGGGGCACAGGTCCGTGCGGGAGCCAAGGCCCTCATGCTCTTCGATTCCTGGGCGGGCCTGCTAGCGCCCGAGGCGTACAAGGCTTTCGCTTTCCCGGCGGTTCAGCGTGTGATGCAGGCCCTTCGGCCCCTCGACGTGCCGCTCGTCTACTTCCCGAACCAGGGCGCCACGCTGTTGGAGACTGCCCGCGACTCTGGAGCCGACGTGCTGGGCGTCGACTGGCGGCTACCCCTCTCCCGGGCCCGGGAGATCCTGGGTCCCGACCTGGCCGTGCAGGGGAATCTGGATCCGGCGGCTCTGTTCGCCTCCCGGGACGAGCTCGGCCGCCAGATCGACCGGGTTCTCGCGGAAGCGGGCTCCGCGCCCGGCCACGTGTTCAATCTGGGTCACGGGATCGAGCGGACGACGGATCCCGACGCGGTGGCCTTCCTGGTGGACCGGGTCCACGAGGTGTCGAGCCGGGCGCTCAGCGCAGCAAGGCCCGGATGACCTCGAGCGACACGCCTGGGTCATTGAGACGCTTGTGGCCCAGCACGACTTAGGCGCATCTTGCGGCCATGTCTGATGCTATCACCCGCCTGAACGCTGCCTTAGAAGGCCGCTATGCCATCGAGCGTGAGTTGGGTGAGGGCGGGATGGCCACCGTGTACCTGGCCGAGGACATCAAGCACAACCGCAAGGTGGCCCTCAAGGTCTTGAAGCCTGAGTTGGCTGCGGTTGTCGGTGCCGAACGGTTCCTGACCGAGATCAAGGTCACCGCCAACCTGAATCATCCGCATATCCTGCCTCTCCACGATTCCGGGGAAGCCGACGGCTTCCTGTTCTATGTCATGCCCTATCTGGAAGGGGAGAGCCTTCGGGACCGGATAGACCGCGAGAAGCAGCTTCCGGTGGATGAGGCCGTGCGGATCGCCACGGCTGTGGCCAACGCCTTGGATCATGCGCATCGTCACAAGGTCATCCACCGGGACATCAAACCCGCGAACATCCTGCTCCAGGACGGCGAGCCGGTGGTGGCGGACTTCGGGATCGCACTGGCTGTCGGAGCAGCAGGGGGCACCCGACTCACCGAGACGGGACTCAGCCTGGGCACACCCTTCTACATGAGCCCGGAGCAGGCGACGGGTGATCAGCCGGTGGGCGCTTCCACCGACACCTACGCCCTGGGGTCCGTGCTGTACGAGATGCTGGTGGGCGAGCCTCCCTATCCAGGAACGACCGCCCAGGCAGTGCTGGGCAAGATCATCGCGGGTAAGCCCGTCTCGGCCACAGAGCAACGTCCGGCGATTCCGGCGAACGTGGACGCGGCGCTGCGGAAGGCCCTGGAGAAGATACCGGCGGATCGGTTCACCTCGGCGCAGGACTTCGTGAGGGCGCTGGGTGATGAGCACTTCCGGTATGGGGAGGCAGTTGCGAGAGTCGATGGTGCGGTCGCGAGTCCGTGGAATCGAGTGGCGATCCTGGGTTGGAGCGCTGCTGCTGTATTTGCCGTCACCCTCGGTTGGCCGCTCCTCCGTTCCGAGCCTCCCGAGCCTCCTGGGCCGATCACCCGGGTTTCCGTGCTGATGGGAGAAGATCAGTCCTTTCATTCCAATTTCGGAGTACTCGACCTTTCGACCGATGGATCGCTCATGGTCTACAGAGGTCGAGGTGATGAAGGGCAACCTCAGGTGTGGGTGAGGCGGTGGGATGCCTTGGAGGCCACTCCGATCCGAAACACGGACGGGGCTTTCAGCCCGACGATTTCTCCTGACGGTCGCGAGGTGGTTTTTGGAGTGGCTGGCTCGATTCGGGTCGTCCCCCTCCAGGGGGGTATCGCGGACCCTCACCGAGTCAGCCTGGTGCTGCCCAAGCTGGAGTCCGGAGGGTGATTGGGTCTATTACGTCAACGTGTCGCGAGGACTGAGCCGCGTGCCAGCGAGCGGTGGACCGCCCGAGGTTGTCACCCAGGTGGATAACACAGCCGGAGACGTTATCAATTTGTGGGTGGATGTGCTGCCGGGTGGCAGGGGCGTCTTGTACATGGCGGCGGGGGCTGGGAATACCAACCAAAGAATCCAAGCCCTGGACCTGGAAACCGGCGAGATCAAGGATCTGACACCGGGCCAGACCCCACGGTACAGCCGCGCCACCGGCGATCTGCTCTTCATGGACGCGAACGAGGGCACCCTTTTGGCCGCCCCCTTCGACGCGAAGAAGCTGGAACTTACGGGCGCGGCGGTGCCAGTGGCGGAAGAAGTGCTGCAACACGCCCAGGCATGGCCGTTCTTCGACATATCCGCATCGGGCAGGCTTGTTTACCGGACAGGTAGGGGAGGGGATCTCGTCACCCCGGTATGGGTGGAGCGTGACGGAACCGTCCGAGAGGTCGATCCTGGATGGGAGTTTCCCG
This sequence comes from Longimicrobiales bacterium, assembly GCA_965218295.1. Taxonomy (GTDB): domain Bacteria; phylum Gemmatimonadota; class Gemmatimonadetes; order Longimicrobiales; family Gaopeijiaceae; genus CBDCKN01. Next base: position 432,119 of record CBDCKN010000009.1, read on the forward strand.
GCAACTTTGACCTTTCCAGTGTTGCGCTTTCCCCCGACGGCACCCGGCTCGTCACGTCGATCACGGACTCAGACGGGACCACAGACCTGTGGGTCAAGCAGCTGGACACCGGCCCTTTGTTCCGCCTCACGTTCGAGGGAACGGAGAACCTCAGGGCTCTGTGGTCGCGGGACGGACAATTCGTCACGTTCGTGTCGAATCGTGCGGGACAACGGGATCTGTGGAGAAAGAAAGCGGACGGGAGTGGCCCGGCTGAGCTCGTGCTGGACAGGGAGCGGCCTCTCCAGGAATTCGTCTATTCGCCCGACGGCACCTGGCTGGTCTTTGTGGAATCAGACGGCGGGACCGCCAACTCCGACATCTACGGCATACGCCCCGGGGTGGACAGCGTAGCGACTCCGTTGGTCACGGAGGGGTCAAGCGCCGATGAGATGTCACTTTCCCCCGACGGTCGCTGGCTCGCCCATACCTGGGTACAGGACGGCGATGTTCAGGTGTACGTGCGTCCCTTCCCCGACGTTGATGCGGGCAGGTGGCAGATATCCACGACTAGGGGCGATGAGGACCGTGTGGGCACACAATGGTCGAGAGTTGTTCTATCAGGGCACGACGAACGCTGACGAACAAATGGTTGCCGAAATCATCGGAGATCCATCGTTCGCGGTGGGGGAGCAGCGAGTCCTGTTTCCCTTGGCCACCTACCTAATCGGGAACGGTCACGCGGGATACGACATCAGCCCGGATGACCAGCGATTGGTGATGCTGAAGGCCGTGGGGGGAGAGGACGACAGGCAATTGATCCTTGTCGATAACTGGTTCGAGGAGTTGAAGGAGCGGGTGGGCAACTAACGGTCTCCCATCAGTCCCATCTCTCGGGGCGGTGAACTGAGGGAGCGGAAGCATGAACAAGCCGTTCTTGCTTGCGGTCCACATCTTGGTCGCGCACCTATAAAGCGGACCCGGTCAATAGGACGCACGCCACCTAGGGCCTGCGCGAGCAGGCCATCGTAGGTGTTCTTCAGATCCTTCAGCATCCCCAAGTCTCCTGCGGCGTGATGTTGAGAAGTGGTTGGATCACGCGACCGATCGAAGGCGAGTCTTGTCAGGGACTCGAGCACCTATTCGGGGTTCGGCCTCTGTAGCGTGGCACGTCCCATGATCTCCTGTGCGAGGTGGGGGGCTCAGTCAGCAGAAGAAGGTCGTCGAACGACATGCGCGACCAGGAGCTCACCCCGTGGATCCTGAACCTCAAGCGACATGGCGCCACGCCTCACCTGTGCGAAGCATCGCGTGCACCGCACGAGCGAGCTTGCGTGCGGTGGCGATGCGAGCGACACGCCAATCGAGCCGATCCTTGAGCCGGTCGTAGTACTGGCTGAGCCAGCTATCGGGAGATCGGCCATGATGGATGACGACGGTCTGGACGAAGGCATTACGGAGCCAGCGGTTGGCACCGGCCGGGATCGGCCCGTAGCGGACGGTCATCCCGGAACGAGAGGAACGAGGAGCGAGTCCTGCATAGCTCACGAGGTGCTTCGGGCCTCGGAAGCGCTCGATCGGCAGGGTCTCGGTGGCGATCAAGAGGGCGCGGTAGGGTCCGATGCCGGGAACCGTGCGAAGGAGTTCGACGGCCGGGATCTCGCGGCCGACCTCGAGGATGCGACGGTCGAGCGACTTGATCATGTCCTTGAGTTCGTCTGCGATGCGCTCATGCGTGCAGATGAGTCGTTGCTGCTCGGGCCCCATGCGGGGCCAGGCGATGGTATGGACCCAGCCACGTCCCTCGGCGGTGAGCAACCGACCGCGGGGCAGGCAGAAGCCCAGAGAGTGGAGCTCGGCATGAATGCGCGACGCCGAGGAGGTCCGCATCCGGACGAGTCGGGCCTGGTGCCGGACGAGGGTGGCCTGCTCGCGTTGGCTGATGGGTTTGCAGTAGACCTCAGGGATGAGGCGCACGAGTTGCATGCGAGCGAGCAGCGTGGCGTCGATCGCATCGTTCTTGTAGTTGGCCTCGGCGATCGCACGCAGCTTCTTCGCGTGGGCGAGCACGAAGCGACAATCCGGTCCGTTGAGCAACTCGTATAGCCAGGGCCAGGACGGACTCGTCTCGACGACGACCTCGAGCGGCCGATAGGCATTCAGCAGCTCAACGAGCCGGTCGGACTCGGTGTTGCGGATGCGGAGCGGCTTTTGGACGAACGCTCCGTCATTGCTCACGATCGCGACGACGAGGTACGTTGCGTGAGCATCGATTCCTGCGACATACATGATGGCCTCCTGGTGGTTGGCAGCCGCAGGTTACTTGGGGAAGTGCCAGCGTAGTGCGCCGGCCGTTGGGAGGCCATCCGCTTTATAAGGTCAGCAGAATCGTGAGACGGTACTGACTGGCGCGAGTTCTATACATGTGCGTATTGGCCGCACGGAATACGAGTGGAATAGGAGGCCGGACATGAAGGATGTGGCGTTCGGACTAGTGGGCGGTGCCGTGGGTGCCTTTGTCTGGGCCGCGGTAGTATATGTGACCGAATACGAAATCGGCTGGATCGCCTTGGGAGTCGGCGGGCTTGTGGGTTTCTGCGTAGCTCTCGGTAACAAGGATCGCGGCAGATCTCCGACGGCTGCTGGCACTCTCGCCGTTGTAATCACAGCCCTCTCCATTGTGGCGGGCAAGTACGCCGCTGTCGAAATGCTCATGCCGAGCGACGCCGAGCTGGTCGGGATGTTCACAGAGCGCTTCGACGACGAAGAGTATGTCGTCTCGTTCCTCGCAGACGACGTTGCCGGCGAGTTCCGATCAGCCGGCCGTGAGATGGTCTGGCCGCAGGGGGTCGATCCGGCCAACGCGTCAAGTCAGTCGGACTATCCCCCCGCGTGTACAGAGATGGTAATGACCTGACAGTTGGCCCTCGCCGGAGCTGTGTCTAGGCTGCCTTCGTCTTAGCCTCCTCCTTCCTGGCCTTTGCGGCCTTCCTGGCGTCGGTGAGACCGGCCTTGAAGACCTGATAGGGCGTGCGGCCCTCCATGGCTCGACCGCGGTGCGGCCGCTTCCGGTTGTAGGTCTCCAGATACGCCTCGAGGTCCTGCTGCATCTCCTCGACGGTCTCGTACCAGGTGGTGCGGCCCTTCACCCTCAAGTGCTCGTCGAGGAGCGTGCGGTGGAAGCGCTCGATGAAGCCGTTGGACTGGGGCCTGCCCACCTTCGTCGTGCGGTGCTCGATGTCCTCGAGCTGAAGGAACAGCTCATATGGGTGACGGTCCGGACGGCCGCAGAACTCGCGGCCGTTGTCGCTGAGCACGGTCTTCACCCGGACCCGGTGCTCATCGAAGAACGGCAACACGTCGTTATTCATCACCTGCACCGCCGTGAGCGGGAGCTTGCTCGTGTAGAGCCGGCCCCAGGCGTAGCGGCTGAAGCAATCGAGCACGGTCTGCAGGTACACCTTGCCGACCCCCTTCAGCGTTCCGACGAAGAACGTGTCCACGGCGACGAGGTCGCCCGGGTAATGGACTTCGATGTGGCGCTCCCGGAACTCGGGACTGAAGCGCTCCAGCAGCTCGATCTGCTCGTCGGTCAGCTTCAGCTTCCGTTCCCTGGCCGTCTCTTCGAGCCTGAGCAGCCGTTCGTGCTTCGTGGTGAGGCCATGCCGGCTCCACACGCCCCGTACGCCTCCTGAGCTCACCTGGATCCCTCCGAGCAGCAACTCGTCCGCGACCCGCTGAGCTCCGTGCGTCGGAGCCTCCAAGGCGTGGGCCAAGACCGCCTGCTCAATCTCTTCACTCACCCGGTTCGGGTGCGGTCCCTTCGGCCCCGGAAGCTGGTCGATCAGCCCCTCGGCCCCGTAAAGCTGGAAGTTCCTCCTGATCTCGTAGAACTGCTGCCGGCTGTAGCCCACGATCTTGCACGCCTTGCTCACGTTGCCGAGCTCCTGGGCCAACTGTAGCAGGCTCAGCTTGCGGCGCGCTATCTTCTCCCCCTGGACGGTGGTCATCTTCTCTCCCGTGCTAAGTGAGTGACTTCGACATCTCTCAATTAGCTCCGGCGAGGGCGGCTGGCCACCGTCCTCTCTCGTGGTCAACTGTCAGGTGAATACCGTCTCAGCACACCCCGCGGTATGGGCCGAGGCGGGTCGACGCTGGACCGAATGGAGCGATGACGAGCGCGCTACGTTCCGCCGGGAAAGGGAGGCGGAAACACGAGCGAACGTCGAAGCGAGCCTGCCAGAGCTCCGGGCAGCGATCTCCCAGGGGGGGTTTCTCGGAAGCTTCGCCCCAATGGACTTCATCTTCTTTGGGCTCGCAATGGTGACCGCCTTCGGACTGGGCTCGGGCAGGAAGACAGCGGAGGAGGTGACGGCGGAGTTCGAACAGGCCATCAGGCTTGCCATGATGAGAATGATGCTGGCGGATGGCAGCGTTGGTGACGATGAGGTGTCGACGATCGCCGCGGTGTATCAGCAATTGACGGGTGTTGAACTTGCGGAAGACGCGATTCGAGCTGAGGCGGCGGTCGCACAGTCAGACGGGGCGGACCTCCTAGCCTCCCTCACTGCATTGTCGCCTCATCTCAACGATGAAGGGAAGGAGATTGTCGTCAAGGCGGCGCTCATGGTGGCGCTTGCGGACGGTGCTGTGGCCGAAGAGGAGAAGATCCTCGTCGGGGAGATCTCCGCGGCCGTCGGGATGTCCGAAACCCATCTGCAGGGCACGATCGCGCAGTTCACCAGCCCCACCTAGTCGCGACGGGACCTCCGATGGACTTCGTCGTTGCCGCCGCCAGCGCCCAAGGACGGTCGGAGAGCGACAATCGGTCGGTGGGGATGGGCGCACCGATCTATTGGGTGGTAGTGGGCCGGAAACTAGGTGGCGAAACCGCCTAGCTGACAATTCCTCCTCCCGCCAATCAGGCTCATTCAGCCATCGCCCAACCTCAGCATCACCCATAGCTTGAGCGCACGGGCGTAGCTTTGGGTTTGGCTTCACGGTCCACGAGCAAAGATCAACTAGGGAGTGAAGGCGATCAGGAGGACCCAAAACAGCAGTTGGATAAAGAACGCCCACACTCCCATCGTCCGTCCCATCTCAAGGCGATACTCCCTCATCTCCAGCTTGTCGATCCTGTCTCTGTAGATAAGTTCCAACCTGTCTATTTCTTCCATCCCCCACCGTATGTCGATGGTGGCCTGGAGATCGTCCTCCCAGTATCGCTCCGGTGTCACGACCAGGGCGGTCTCGGATCGGCTCGCGATGGAGATGCGGGTGAACAGCAAGAGGGAAGGCCAGCGCAGCTACCTTTCTGAGATCCTCGACATCATCAATGGCACAGGCCGCCGGATCTCAGCGGTGTGTTCCCTCACATTTGATGATCTAAAGCTGCATGAGGGCCCCTACGGCTTGATTTGCTGGCCTGCCGACACGGACAAGATGGGCCACGAATCCACGGTGCCTATTTCGCCACCCGTAAGGGCCGCTCTCGACAGAATCCTCGCAGAGCGGCCAGGCATCGGGGCAGCGCCCTTGTTTCCCTCGCCAGGCGATCCCACAAAGCCCATGACGCGCCACCTTGCAGACAAGTGGCTGCGGAAGGCGGAGAGGCTTGCGGGGCTGGAGCCGCTCAAGGGGAGCCTGTGGCATGCGTACCGGCGGAAGTGGGGCTCGGAGCGCAAGCACATGCCCGATGTTGACGTAGCTGCGGCGGGCGGCTGGAAGGACACCGTAAGCCTCAAACGCGCCTACCAGCAGGCCGATGCCGATACTATCTTATCTGTCGTTCTCGGCGGCGGTGAAGTGAGGGAGCGGAAGGCATGAACAAGCCATTCTTGCACACAACATTGCACACCGCAGCCAAAAGTTGTTGCAGGGCCTGTAGCTCAGGTGGTTAGAGCGCACGCCTGATAAGCGTGAGGTCGGTAGTTCGAGTCTACCCAGGCCCATTGATGTAAGACGAAGCCCTGACACCAGTTGTGGTGCCGGGGCTTCGTCGCGTCTTCTGGCGGTGTGTCCCGATTGTGTCCCACTCAACCACCGTTGACGGCTACGAGGACTCCCACTGGGTCGGCCTTCCCTCTCTGCCAACTTAGGTGAGACACGGAACGAGTAAAGAATTAGAGTAGGGCGAAGGCAGAGAAACCGAGGATGCTGAGACACCGAGAGAGAATGAAAGAGAATGGAATAGCCCCGATCGGGCATGTACTCGTGGGATCTCGATTTCGTAGCTCCACCTCAAGCATCCACCAGCCTAAAGATTCTTCAACGGGCCGCGCTAGTTCTATTCATTACATTGGTCCTCGCAAATTTTCGGGATTTTGAATCTTCGGTTGGAAGCCAGGGGTTGCTGAAGGTGCTTGTAGCCCTGTTCAGGTCCCCCCCTGAGATTTCATTGGAGGTCCTCCGATACCGAAACTACCTTTGAAGTAGTGCTTCCACCGTTCCTTGGGTGGTCTGTTCCCCGAGATAGGCTTGCAGATTATGCGCACGACACTCCAACGCCATGCCATTGGGCTAGCCCTGGCGCTTCCCTTCTTCCTGCTCTCCACTCAGGACGCTGAAGGCCAGCGCCGAGGCAAGAAGGCAAAGGAAGAGGCGAAGGTCACCGCCGAGATCACGGCGGAGTTCACGCTGACGATTGGCGTCCGTGAGCAGATCCGCGAGTACTACACGGCCAATCCGCAGCCCGAGCTGGACGGAACCTGTCAACGCCAGTGAGACACTCGGAGCCTGTCAACGCCAGTGAGACACTCTTGGGAATTAATTAGAGAGCAATCTCCTGTGTAGTGAGGGATGGGGTGGGAGGATTGATCCAGACGGCCTCCGGGAGTGGTTTAGGCTTCGGCTCACCGGAGACGAAGCGCTCGGGATGAGCGGCCCATGCCTCACGGAGCACGGCCTTCCTGCAGGCGATGATCCGATCGGCGTGACCGAAGTGGACCTGTTCGGGGGTCAGCATCGAGATGCCGCCATGGCGGTGCTCGGCATTATACCAACGGAAGAACGAGCGACAGAAGGTCTTGGCTTGCCCCTGATCCCCGAACCGGCCGGGAAACGAGGGATGGTACTTCAAGGTCTTGAACTGAGCCTCGGAGAACGGATTGTCATCCGAGACCTGGGGTCGGCCCAACGAGCGGGTCACGCCGAGATCGGCGAGTAGTTGAGCCGTGCATTGGCTCGTCATCGGAGCCCCTCGATCGGAATGCAGGGTCAGGAGGTGGGGCTGGACGCCATGCTTCAAGCAACTCTGCTGGATCAGCCGGCTGGCCAGGGCAGAGTTCTCCCGATCCGCCACCATCCATCCCACGACGTAGCGGCTGAAGATGTCCAGGATCACGTAGAGGTAGAAGTAACTCCACTTCTTCGGCCCCAGCAGCCGGGTGATATCCCAGGACCAGACCTGGTTCGGGCCCCTCGCCATCAACTCGGGCTTCTGGTATTTGGGATGACTCCGCTGCGCTCGACGCTCCTGAACCGGCACCTGGGAAGCCAGAACGCGATACATCGTACGCTCGCTGCACAGGTAGACGTCCTCGTCGAGCAGCGTCGCCACCACCTCGGCTGGGGACCGGTCCACGAACCGCTCCGAACACAGGGTGTCGAAAATCTTGTCCCGCTCCCTCTCACTTAAGGCCCGGGCGGGGGTCGGGCGGGGCTGCTGATGCCCGGTCGATGCACTCCGACGACGGTAGAACGTGGCTCGCGGCACCCTGAGCGCATCGCACGCGGGCTTCACCCCTACGTGCTTGGCTAGCTCCTGGGTCGCCTTCATGAGTTCGTCCCGTCCTCGAGGCTCAATCCCAGCAGCCCTGCAACTTTTCCCTGGACGTCGATGATCAAGTGCGCCTTCTGGAGCTCCTTCTCGAGGCGAGTGTTCTCGCGCTCCAGCTTGCGCACCTTCTCCTCCAGCGGATTGCGCTCGCGCTTACGGCCTCGTTTCTTCGACAGCGCTTTCAGGGACCCGCTATGCGCCGCCTTGCGCCATGTCGTCAGGTGCGACGAGTATAAGCCCTCCCGCCGTAGGAGTCGGCCAACCTCTCCGGGCTCCGTGCACCGGTCCGCTTCTTCGACGATCCGCAGCTTGTACGACGGAGCGAACCGCCGGCGCAGCGGCCTATCTACCACCTCCGAGTCCGCAGGAGCTGCCGCGCTTCGCTTACCGTCCCAGGTTGGTGGGGCTATTCCATTCTCTTTCATTCTCTCACGGTGTCTCAGCATCCTCGGTTTCTCTGCCTTCGCCCTACTCTAATTCCTTAGCTGCTCCGTGTCTCACGTAAGTTGGCAGAGAGGGAACGTGAGATATCTTCCGGGCTCCCCGGACATTGCGAACAAATCCAAGCGAAAGGCGCTCTTTGTACATGGATGTTTCTGGCACTACCACAAGGGGTGTCCACGGGGGACGGTCCCAAAGAGGAATTCCGCCTACTGGGAGGAGAAACTTGAGCGGAACCGTGAACGAGATCGGCAGAAGACTGAAGCCCTTTCTGGCCTCGGCTACACGACATACTCGTGGTTTGGGAATGCCGTTCTGCGGTACGGAGATGCAGAGACGCTCAGCCTCGGGCGGGCGCGGGCATTGCTCGATGCGTTGAAGCAGCTATCGGTGGAAGACCCTTATTTCAGATCTGAGGATTGGGGTCCACATGCCGCTGCGGGACTGATGCGTGAGGAACTCAAGGACGACATCCTGGCCATCATCGATGCGCCCGACCACGCGCAGCTCACGAGTTTCCTCCTTGAAGCTATGGTTGGCACACCACTCGCGCGGCAACTTCGCCCCGAATTGGAGGCAATGCTGTTCGCGAGCTAGGATCAAAGGGTGTGTAAAAAGAGAGGCGACGTACCTTTCCGCTGAGTAATAACCAGCGAACTCCGGGTGACAGCCCGGGGGAAAGGAACGACGCCTCGTGAGGAAGAATACGGTGGGACCCGAGGGTGAGTCCAGGACGCCCGTGTGGGAAGTTCTGGAAGAAGTGGTTCGGGAGAAGGCGCAGGAGTTCATTCAACAGATCTTGGAGGAGGAAGTCACGGAGTTGCTAGGGCGAGAGAAGTCAGAGCGCAGGAGGGTGGTGGACGCGACCGAGGGCTACCGCAACGGATACGGCAAGCCGAGGCGGCTGGCGATGAGCTCGGGCACGATCACACTCCGACGCCCTCGAGTTCGAGGCCTTGAGGAGCGGTTCGAGAGCCGCGTGCTGCCGTTGTTCGCGAGGCGGACGAAGGAGCTGGGCGCTCTGCTTCCGGAGCTGTATCTGCACGGACTGGCGGAGGGAGACTTCGAGTTGGCGATGCGGGGCCTGCTGGGCGAGGGGGCACCGCTGTCGAAGTCTTCGATTCGGCGGCTGCGGGCGGGATGGACGGCGGAGTTCGAGGAATGGAGCCAGCGTCGCCTGGAGGGTCGTGAGGTCGTCTACGTGTGGGCGGACGGGATCTATGTGAAGGCAGGGCTGGAGCGGGACAAAGCGGCGCTGCTGGTGGTGCTGGGTGCCATGCGAGACGGGACGAAAGAGGTGTTGGCCCTGAGAGCGGGCTACCGAGAGTCGGTCGAGTCCTGGTCCGAGGTGTTGCGGGACCTGAAGGCACGCGGCATCGAGGCGCCCCGGCTTCTGATGGCGGACGGTAACGCTGCGATCTGGGGCGCAGTACGGCAGGTATGGCCTGAGGCGGGTGAGCAACGGTGCTGGAACCACAAGATGAGGAACGTGCTGGACCGACTACCTCAGCGGGAGCAGGGCGAGGCGAAGGATCTTCTCCGGGCCGTGGTCTACGCACCGAGCCGGGCCGAGGCCCTGAAGGCCCGCGAGGTGTTCGCCCGACGCTATAGGCCGTGGTATCCGAAAGCAGTGGACGTACTCGAGGACGACTGGGAGCGGATGGTAGCGTTCTACGACTTCCCCGAGGACCACTGGAAGCATCTACGCACGACGAACGTGGTCGAGAGCCCGTTCGCCGCGGTACGGCTCAGGACGACAGCAGCGAAGCGGTTCAAGCGGGTCGAGAGCGCTACGGCGCTAATCTGGAAGTTGCTCTTGGTGGCTGAGAAGCGGTTCCGAAGGCTCGACGCTCCTCACCTCCTCAAGGACGTATTTGAAGGAAGAAAGTTCGAAGACGGAAAGCCCGTCTCACACCAACAGCGGAAGAACGCCGCCTAATACGTTTACACACCTATTGACCCAACCTCCTGTTCGCTCGAGACCGTGACTATCAGGAGCGGTTGCGAGCTACCGCTGCAATATCCGCTGAAGGCAGTGTCTACGATCGGGAAGCCCTTATTCGCCAGCTTCTCGAATTGAACGACGGCGATGCTGCGCGGCTCGCATTCTACCTCCTCCACGAGGTCGGGGCGGGGGCCGTTTCCGCAGATATTGTCTTGGACACCGTCTTGGCGTTTCCGGGGCTTGACGCGAAGCGTGATCCCACTTCGACATCCGGCGAGATCTGGTACCCGCCCGACAGTCTTTTCCGTGGCCTTGGTGTCGACGAGATCCCGACACTTCTCGACCGCTTGGTCGAACGGGTGGGACCGTCGCTGGAGGACGCCAACCACTCCGCGAGGTCATTCCTCACGGACTCGGTGACACACCTCGTAATCCGGACTCTCGAGGGCGATCCCGAAATCGAGCCGGAGCGCCTATGGGCGTGGCTCGGCTGGATAGAAGAACGCGACTCTCTCGCCAGGGACAGCCGAGAACAGCTCACCGCAGTATTCCGAGAGAACCGAGCTCTTCGTGCGGCGCTTCTGAAACATGTGCTACTGACGCCGCGCGCCGACAATCTCTGGATGGCCCATGATCGCCTCGGGGAAATGGGATTCGGCCTGGATCCAACAAGTGAGGACCTTGCGGGCGTGCTGAGGGCCCTGCGCACACGGGCAGACGATGGCCCGATAGATCCAAACATGTGGCGCGACCTCTTGCGCCTTGACTGTTCTCCCATCGTGCGGGATACGGCTGCCGAAGTGGCAAACGCGGACCCCGAACTGCTGTCCATAGTCACCGAGATGTCTGAGGTAGTCGCGCCGGAATGGAGGGTCCGAGAGGAGCAGCGCAGAGCTCGCATGAAAGCGGAGCAACAGGAGAGTTATCAATCCCATCGCGATACGCTTGCCGAGAACGCTACGGACGTTGTCGCTGGCGATTTCCGCTTTCTGGCCTTGCCGGCCGCTGTGTATCTCAATCGAAGCAATGCGCTCCCTAGACATTTCCGTCTTGATTCCGAGGCATCCCCGCAAGAGCGTCTGAGCATTTTTCTCGGCGACACACTCAGTGAGCAGGTGTTCTCAGGCTTCGTGGCGGTCCTGAGTCGTAGCGACTTGCCGAGCGCTTCCGAAGTCGCCCAAGCGCATTGCAAAGACAAACACTGGAACGTCGAGGCGCCCATGATATGCGGTGTCGCCGGGATGCTTCGCCAGGGCTGCCCGATCGATACCGTCGATCGGGGCACGCTCGCCGCAGTCTACATGGCATGGCAACGAGCTCCAGAGTCAAACGTTGTTGGGCCAATGGACATCGGGCCGGCCCTCGAAGCGGTCCTGTTCACAACGGAAGAGGACGAGGAAGCCCACTTCCGCACCAGCATAGAGCCTCAGCTGCGTCGCAACCTAGAACACATCCGCGAGTTGCACCGGCTTGTCGAACAACCCCGCTTCTCCGCGCTGGCAGGCCGCCTCGCGATGGTGTCCCGCTGACAGTTGAAGGTGGTGGCTCCGGAGAGTCTCCTTGTTAGCCTGCCTTTCTCATTTCGGCAACCGGTTCATGGTCGTCGAGGTGGGCCCTGAGCATCCAGAGCTGGTCGTAGCCGATGATCCTCCGGTAGCTCTTCTCGGTCTCCACGAACGAGGCCGCAGCCCAGCGCAAGGCCATCGCTCCGTTCTTCCAGTTGGTCACCCTGCGGGTCTTCTGTCTTACGCCCGAGTGGGTGCTGTCGATCAGGTTGGTCGAGCCCAGGCACTTCCTCAGCCGCGGCGGGAGGCCGAGCCGGTTGATCGTGAACATCTCGCTGAGGCCTTCGCGTAGGCTGGCCGAGGCCGAGGGGTGGTCGCGCTCGAGCCATCGGGCGAGCTGCTCGAGCTTCTGCTCGCCCTCCTTCGCGTCCAGCTTCATCGCTGCCCGGAACACCGCCTTCACCTGAGCGTGCTGATCCTTCGGCAGATGACCCAGCACGTTGCGGAGCGAGCTAGGATCAAAGGGTGTGTAAAAAGAGAGGCGACGTACCTTTGCGCTGAGATTTAAACCAGCGAGCCCGGGTGACAGCCCGGGGAAAGGAACGTCGCCTCATGAGAGAGGATATCGCGGGACCCCAGGGTGCGTCCAGCAGGCCGATGTGGGAGACGCTCGAGGGGATGGTTAGGGAGAAGGCGCAGGAGTTCATCCAACAGATCATGGAGGAGGAAGTCACGGAGTTGTTAGGCCGGGAGAAGTCAGAGCGCAGGAGTACGGTGGACTCGGCCGAGGGCTACCGCAACGGATATGGCAAGCTGAGGCGGTTGGCGATGAGCTCGGGCACGATCACACTCCGACGCCCTCGGGTTCGGGGCGTCGAGGAGCGGTTCGAGAGTCGGGTGCTGCCGTTGTTCGCGAGGCGGACGAAGGAGCTGGGCGCTCTGCTTCCGGAGCTGTATCTGCACGGACTGGCAGAGGGAGACTTCGAGCTGGCGATGCGGGGACTGCTAGGCGAGGGGGCACCGCTGTCGAAGTCTTCGATTCGGAGACTGCGGGCGGGATGGACGGCGGAGTTCGAGGAATGGAGCCAGCGTCGCCTGGAGGGCCGTGAGGTCGTCTACGTATGGGCGGACGGGATCTACGTGAAGGCAGGGCTCGAGCGGGACAAGGCGGCGCTACTGGTGGTGCTGGGCGCGATGCGAGACGGGACGAAGGAGGTGTTGGCCCTGAGATCGGGCTACCGAGAGTCGGTCGAGTCCTGGTCGGAGGTGTTGCGGGATCTGAAGGCACGCGGCATCGAGGCGCCCCGGCTTTTGATGGCGGACGGCAACGCGGCGATCTGGGGCGCAGTACGGCAGGTATGGCCTGAGGCGGGCGAGCAACGGTGCTGGAACCACAAGATGAGGAACGTGCTGGACCGGCTGCCTCAGCGGGAGCAGGGCGAGGCGAAGGATCTTCTCAGGGCCGTGGTCTACGCACCGAGCCGGGCCGAGGCGGTGAGGGCCCGTGAGGCGTTCGCCAGACGCTACAGGCCGTGGTATCCGAAAGCGGTGGACGTACTCGAGGACGACTGGGAGCGGATGGTGGCCTTCTACGACTTCCCCGAGGATCACTGGAAGCATCTACGCACGACGAACGTGGTCGAGAGCCCGTTCGCTGCGGTACGGCTCAGGACGACGGCGGCGAAGCGGTTCAAGCGAGTGGAGAGCGCTACGGCGCTGATCTGGAAGTTACTCTTGGTGGCCGAGAAGCGGTTCCGAAGGCTCGACGCTCCTCACCTCCTCAAGGACGTATTTGAAGGAAGAAAGTTCGAAGACGGAAAGCCCGTCTCAACCCAACAGCGGAAGAATGCCGCCTGATACGTTTACACACCTATTGACCCAACTTCTGCGGAGCTTGTGGTTGCGGCACCGCTGGATGGGGTGGCGTTGGCCGAACACCTGGCCGATCGCCTTCCTGAGCGCCTTCGAGCCGTCGATCACGAACAGACGCCGCCTGTTCGGGTCCATCCCGCGCTCGACCAGGTCCTCCAGAAGCGCCCCGGTCACCTCGGCGTTCTCACTCGCTCCTTCCCTCACGCCCAGCACGTGCTTCTTCCCGTCTGAGTCCACACCAACGGCCGCCAGCACGTGGTGCGAGCCCATCTGGATCCCGTCCAGGTAGATCACCAGCAGGTCCCTCGCATCCAGCCGGCGTTCCATCAGCTCCTTCAGCACGCGCTCTGAGGCCTCGGTCGCTTCGCGGCTCACCGCCGACTTGCTCACCCCGACCGTGTCGGCCATCTCTGCAATCACACGGCCGTACTTCCGCGTGCTGACCCCCGCCATCAGGATCTCGAGCATCCGATCCGCTACGGCGCCTGGCCTCCGCATCGCCGTGTACGCCGGCACCTCGACCTCGCCTCCCTCACCTGCGCTCCGCCGCCTGAGCCGTGGCCGCTCCACACGCACCTTCCGATCCGACAGGTAGACCAGACCACCCTGCCGGCCGTACCACACCGTGTCGTCTTTCGCTCGTGACCGGCCCGCCTGCTTCGGACCCGCTACCCCTTCGGCGCTCATCTCCAGCACCGCCTCGATCGTCGCGCGTCCCATCACCTCAATCACCTCGTCGATCGCGAGCTCGGCATGCTCCACCAACTCAAGCATCGGCAGCAGAAACTGACCCTCCCGCTTCAGGAACTCCCTGATCGCTCGCTTGTCCGCTCGCTCCGTGACCTCGTACGTTCTCTTCATTGTGGTGGCTCCGTGTTGGGGGTTTTTCCCTGCCCGATCCTACCTGGATCGGGTCCCCCGGAGCCACCACTTCTTTCCTCCCCTATCAGGGACCTTCAACTACCGACGGGACAGCTTCCGCCTCGCTGTCGAATGGCTGGGCGCATACCCTGCATTGTCCACCTCCACCCAGGGGCAACTCCTGACCTGCGCGCTTAATAACGCCACGTCTGAAATGGTCCGGGCACTCCGAGCTGACATCCAGACGAGTGGCCACTGGGATGACGAGACGAAGACAATTTGGCTATTGGCGGACTATATCGTCGACTTCGACAGTCACCGCAACGTGCTTGAGGAGGCAGCTGAGGATAACCGAAACTTGCTCTGGACCATCCGGAACCAGGTTCGGCCGAGAGGTCGGGAGCGATTCCACCGGCTCTCGCTCGACCATCTCGTCTTCATCGTAGAGACTTTCGGCACGCATTGGCCCAGAAGAACATTTCCCAACACCGTCTTTCATGGCGATGGCAACCCGTGGGATGCAAGCGAGTTCATCGAGCGCTCGATCCATGCGATCGCTAGCCGCCCATCGCCTCAAGCCACCGAAGCATTGCAAAGCCTGATCGCGGATTACGCCCCGACGTACGCTGATACGGCAAGGCACGCGCTCGCGCTTCAGCTCAGGACCCGGCGGGACTCCGAATATACCGCACCCACGCTCGAACAGCTTAGGGCTGTGATGACGGACGAACTACCCGAGACCATTGATGACATGCGGGCATTCTTTGCAGACCGTATAGCGGATCTCCAAGGGCGGATGCGTGGCAGCAACACGGACATGTGGGAGGCCTATTGGGTCGATGACAGACCTAGGAAGGAGACCTTCTGCCGGAACCGCCTTATCGAACACATTTCGGGCGCGTTGCCGGAGTCGATTCGGTTCGAGCCGGAGATGCACATGCCCGGTCAGACGCGGGTGGACATCGCCGCGATCCGGAACACCATCGGGCTACCGGTCGAGATCAAGTGCCAATGGCATCGCGAAGTGTGGAACGCCGCGAGCGACCAACTCGATACGAAATATGCGCGTGACTGGCGCGCGCAAGGCCGCGGCGTGTACATCGTTCTTTGGTTCGGCGACGTTCCCGGGAAGCAGATCCCAGGACATCCGGAGGGTCTCGAACGGCCTGCGACACCTGAAACGCTCAGGCAGATGCTGATCGATCGCTTGAGGCGCGACGCCCATTGATCGATGTCCTCGTCATCGATATCAGCAGGTCCATGGGGACCGCCTGAGTTTCACTGATCGACCAGGGTACCACTCATATGACAATGCCTATGGACTGCTTCGCCTCGTCGTTCCAGGCGGCGGCGCCCTGACCCCGGCGAATGGCTTGATCAGAAGCCTGTCCGCCCGTGCGGGCGTGACCGATCTCAGTCTTGCCACCCCGTGCGTCCCACAGGCCAGCATCACGCCAATCCGCACCATCATCCAGGATTGGCCGAACGGTTACGCGAGGTTCGTTCGGTTCACGGACAACTCGTCCGCGGACCTCCGTTACGGTCCACTGGATTCCCGTCCTGTAAGAGGGATTGAATGAGGGGACGGTAGTGTGGGGATGACCCATATCTATCGTAACAATAATGACTTATGAATATCATACTGCAGCTGATGCAGGAATGGGCCGACTATCTGGACCAGCTTAGGGGCGGTGAGGAGCTGGAGGCCAACGCAGCCGCGCTCTACGGCTTTGGGAAGCCCCGGGCGTTCGTCGGCTGAGATCCCTTGGAGAGGTAGATCCAGCGCCCGAAGAACTGACCCCGGCCCAGCGAACACGGCAGGAGAGGAACGCGTAGGCTCAGGTGCAGAGCAGCTGCAGCGGTTTGAGTGCGAGGTGCACAGCCTTCCCGTGGGATCCGAGGTTGAGCGCCGCGAACCGTGTTCGCGAGAGGCCTCGAGCGCGAGAAGCCCGGAGCAGACCGTTGCTGTATTCTGGAGAAGCGTGTCTTTTCCTAAGTTCGACCGGGCGCGTCGAAATACCATCCAGAAGGAGTACCGTGCATCACATTCGTTGGGAACTTGAAGCGCTTCGCGAGGCAGCTTTGAGCGCTGATCCGGTAACAGGTCTTACTCACGGATTCTATCGTTACCCGGCCCGATTCTCTCCTCAGCTTGCGAGAGCAGCCATCCGACTCTTTTCGGAGCCAGGCCAGTTGGTGTTGGACCCGTTTTCCGGCGGGGGCACTACCGTTGTGGAGGCGGCGGCGATGGGTCGGAGAGTGGTCGGTACCGATATCAGCGAACTGGCCACTTTCCTTGCGAGGTTGAAGACGGCCCGCGTTCCACCTCGCGCTGCGACTGTGCTCCGTGCCTGGGCTCAGGATACGGTTCCCCTGCTTCGTTACCGCGACCCGGTTAGCGAGTCGAGCCAACCGCCCCCGGGAACCGATCGGAATCTCTGCGGGCCGGCTACGCGCGCGATCCGTAAGCTGATCGGAGTTGCTCTCTCGAGCATTCCCAATGATCCCGATCCGACCGTGGAGACAATCGCGCGTGGGGCTATCCTGGGCACAGCGCAGTGGGCGATAGATGGGCGTCGACAAGTTGCCGAGGTGGGTGCCTACCGCAGCCGCCTCCAAGCTACCGTCCACAAGATGCTGGATGATCTCCGACTTCTGTGGGAGCGAGGGGAAGCCGTTGGCGCCAAGACTCCGTACCTCGCTACCGCAGACGCTCTCCGCGTGGGCTCCGTGTCTCCCCTTGCGGATGGTACGGTTGTCGACCTCGTGGTAACTAGCCCTCCGTACCCTGGGATCCACGTTCTCTATCACCGCTGGCAGACCGGAGGGGGCAAGGAGACCGCCACCCCGTTTTGGATCGCAGCCGCGAGAGACGGGAAAGGGGAGTCCCACTACACGATGGGTGGCCGCCGCAGCCGCACCTACTTCGAACGGCTTGGCGTGAGAATGACGGCCATTCGGGAGGTGATGCGGGACGGCGCCTTCCTTGTTCAGGTCGTGGGTTTCTCCCGACCCGCGGTGCAGTTGAAGCTGTACTTAGAGACCATGCAGGCTAGCGGGTTCATTGAGACACCTCAGCTAGAGGGCGCCAGAATCTGGCGCGATGTGCCCGGGCGCCGGTGGTACGCGGCCCAACGCCGTGCAACGCCCGCGGCTCGAGAGGTCGTCCTGGTGCACCAAGCGGGCTAGGCTCCTAGTCATCGTCGCCGACCCCACCCGCTGAGACCTCGTCGGGGCTTAGGGAACCGAGGAAGTCGATCATCGGAAGAAGGAAGGGGGCCAACGCCCTCGTGGTGGAAGCCACACGATCTTCCGGCGACTCAGTCGGTTCGGTCCCGTTCTCGTGGTTCGTGCGTGAATCGTTCAGGAGTCCGAGTCCCAGAAGCACATTGGCGAACACGAACTTCGCCTCGGCGACCATCGGGTCCTCGCGGCTACTCTTCAGGTCTGTCTCGAAGGACCTGTTAGATGTGTTCACGTAGAACGTTAGCTCGGAGCCGTTCTCCGGATGCCCGGGGTCGGAGTCATCTACCACCTTACATCCTGTGAAGTGGTCGAATTGGTGGTCTTGCCAGAGCTGGTCGCCCTCCTTCACTAGATGGATCTGCGGCAACTGGATCCCTGCGTCCTTGTTCTTCCCCTTCCCACCGTGCCCCCCGCCGCTTTTCGTCGGATCGTTCAAATCGCGCCGCCTATCACGCTTGCCCTTTCCAGGCTTCCGCTGAGTTGTCGGCAATACGGTAATCACAGCGATCTTCACGAAGGGCTCGATCAGGGTATCGTCCGTAACTGTGCACTGGACCGTCAGCTCGTCACCGACGTCAAGTTCGTCGGGGAGGCTGATGCTCCAGTTGGCCACTCCATCGTACAGAACGAGGTTATGCGATAGATCGAGTCCCTCCACGGGGCCGTCAAGCACCTCGACGTAGTAGTGACCGGGAACCGACGCCCGCTTGAAATAGTCATTCACCACGTCTGTTTCGAACTTGATCCGACATCTCCGCCCAGTCTCCGCCGATCGGTGGATTGAGTCGGCCTCGGGCGTCCTCACGAAACGAAAGAAGGTAGGATGGGGCTTCCCCACGAACCCCCCGCCCAGGCCCGTCCCACTCGCAGATCCGCCTTCCTCGCCCGCTCGATGGGGCCGGTTCAGCCGTTGTCCCTGGAGGAACAGCCGGTTGAGGCTAGGAGAGGTCCGCAAGATTGTTCCGAGTACATCCTCCAACGGCTTGGAGTCTTCGAGTCTCTGGGCGATCTCGTTCGCCCTACGGCGTTCACGAAGCTCCTTGAGGCCGTGATGGCGTCCGATCAGGTCCTCCAGCTCCTCTTCGATTGCCTTCCGGAGCTCTCCATTGCTCAACCGGTCGCGGCTGTTCATGAAGAGGTCCTCGCGCGCGTCTACCGACAATCGCGAGCAGTCGACAGCTATTAACAGTGAGTCGCCCAGCCGTCCCATTTTCACTTTTTTCCGGCTGAAGAAGGTCTTCGACAACGCCGCATGAGTTTGGCCAGTGATCGTGAAGATGATGCCCTCGGTTGAGCGGTACGTGTCTGCCTTTCCGGATTTGAACGCGTAGATCTCGACCGTGAGATCCTCCCCGGCAACCCGAGCCGACGCCGACGTAGGGAAGCCCTCTTCGAGGTTCTGGCCCCGATTGGCTTCCAGCCGCGCAGAGAGGCCAACCAACGTCGTCTCAAAGCTCCTCGCCGCCTCACCTCGGTAGGCCCGACACTCATGGACCCGAACGGGCAGCGCAATGCCTGGGAGCATGAGTTCGAGTCGACCTAAGAGCCCGGCCTTCATGAACGCGTGGCTGCCGAATCCCTTCATGTCGTACTCATAGAGCTTCAGCACTGAACCCCAATCGAGCGGCCGGGCGTAGGGGATGTTCTTG
Organism: Longimicrobiales bacterium; assembly: GCA_965218295.1. Lineage (GTDB taxonomy): Bacteria > Gemmatimonadota > Gemmatimonadetes > Longimicrobiales > Gaopeijiaceae > CBDCKN01. The sequence continues at coordinate 451,394 of CBDCKN010000009.1, forward strand.
TCGGGGAGAGCATCGATACTTGGCGCTGAGAAGTGCAGCACCTCGCCACCGTTCGAGCTCTCTTCAGCTCCCGCCGACGCTAGGTAACGGTAGACCGAATTGCGGACTTCCCCGGCCCCATGGGTCGGACGTACTCGTCGGACGACGGTGAACCCCCAGGCAGCCTCTGGTCCGCTCATGCCCCCGGAGATCTCAGGACATCTCCGACTAATGATCAGCTGAAGACCCTCGCGGCCGCAGAACTTGAGGGCGCCGGTTCCACCCATGTTGAACTTCCCCTGAACGAACGGGATCCGCAGCTTGTTCTCGCGGTCGATCGATAGGAACGTATCCGGCATCTTTGCCGGTGTTTGTCCCTCCCCGAGGTCCACGATCGTGATCGAGGTGCCCCCCTCCTGCTTGGGCTTCGATCCCGTGACAGCGAGGGTGATACTGCGGGACTGTTCGAGCTGCCTCTTGGGAGACCAGAACCGGAGGTCTCCGGCTTCCTCACCGAGCGGCTCGACGCCCTCGATGAACGTCGCGACCGCCTCCCGCACCGACTGAGGCGCCTCGGCCGAACTCGGGTCGATGCCCCTCTCGAGGCACTCTTTCATCAACCGGGCGTCCACGGAGTTGACGATCTTTTCGACGAGAGCGGCCTCCGGTCGGCTCTGCTGATTCCCGATCACCGAGAAGTTCCCGTCGCGGTCCCCGTAGAGCCGCCAGTTCTTGGGATTGTCCCACAGGTCATGCTTCCGGAGGATCGCAATCACATCTGATTCTGAGTCTGCGTGGAGAAGTGAGAGCGCGAGCGCGTGTTTCGTGTCGTTAGTCATCGATCAATGCTCCTTCCGAGGCTGGATCCCCACCCAGCTGGGCCCAATGTTCCTTCACGGCGGCAACGGTTAGACGCTCAGGAATGGGGACATAGCCTCCGCGCCCTACCTTCTCCACCGCTTTGCAGGCTCGCAGCCAGGCCACCACTAGATAGACCTGATAGGAGGGGACCTCCGTTCCGTCTTCGTCGCGAACCGGAGTCAGTGCGTCCATCGAGAACTCACTCGACCCCAACCTCTGAAGAGCAGACACTACGGCCGACACCGCGAACGTCAGCGCCCGATGCTCGTATTCGGTACGGTCCCTCCTTGACCACCCGATCTTCACTAGTCGGTCGCCATCACGAACGAACTTCGGGTAAGTCTCCGCCCGCCCGCCCCGACCGTTATCCGCCGGCCGCCCTCGGATCGAGTCGTCCGCTTCGGAATGCGTCACAGCCTTGGCTCGGACAGTGCCTCTCGCGGGCGCCCTCTCGTCCCCGCCCATGGATTGGATCAGTTCCTGAACTTGCTGTGAAACTGAGGCTAGCTCGGCCACATCAGAGTATTCCCGGTCCTTCAGCGCCTTCTGAAGTCGCGAGGTGAGCTGGTCTTCAGCCCGCGTAAGCACGCCTACGATATCATCTCGTATCGCCACGCTGCCCTCCCTGTGAGCATAAAATTCTACGGTATAACGTACAGGAGGATAGTGTGCGTGCAACCCCGTGCCCATAGATACGAGTATAGGGCAGATTAGGGTGTGCGGGCCTGAAGCCTTCGGAAGCCTCGTCGCTCCGGGCCTCGTTCATTGCCTAGTGCCTGCCCCTACCAGCTCCAACCAAATAGCTTGTGCGACGCGCCTTCTGTACGGCGGGCGGCGAACCGCGGTCAGTAGCCAATCACGCACAACGAGAACGGCATGGTGATGCGGGAGTGCCCGTAGAGTGCCTGAGCAACGGAGACGGTGTTCTCGTAGTCCTTGCTGGCTGTCACCCTTCCACTCGACTTGTAGCGGTAGAGAAGGGGCTTCAACATAGAGTCCAACATAGAGACCCCTTCTGCCCACCAGGCGAAGCGGTCTCACGTAACGCTATATATCACACCGCTTTACCTCAGTGGAGCCAGCCGGGATCGAACCGGCGACCTCTGGCTTGCAAAGCCAGCGCTCTCCCAACTGAGCTATGGCCCCTCTTCGCGATCGGTGTCGTCCGGAGAGCTCGACTTGACGAGCCTCCGCTGGAAAGCCGCACAAAGATAGTTCAGAAGGCTTCCCGCTCAACCTTCCGAGGAGATCGTCATTTTGAAGCCGTCCGGGTCCACCAGGCTGAAGGCTCGCCCACCCCAGGGCATGTCGGCGGGTGGGGACTCCAGCGTGCCGCCCCGCTCCTCGATCCCAGCCGCGATCTCGTCCACGTCGCCGGCCGTGGCGAGGTGGAGCCGGAACCCCTCACCCTTCCCACGGTCGCGGCCCTTGGCCCAATCGTCCTGTCCAAGGAAGAGGTGGGCCGCTCCAGCCACGAGAGAGGCGCCCCCTAACTTGCCTTCGTGCTCCCAGGTCTCCTTCACATAGAAGCCCACCACGTCCCGATACCATGCGACGCTCGCGTCGATGTCTCCGACCGTCAACGCAGGCGAGATGCTGCTAAGGCGAAGAGTGTCAGGGGTGCTGTGATGAGCTAGGATCAAAGGGTGTGTAAAAAGAGAGGCGACGTACCTTTCCGCTGAGTAATAACCAGCGAACTCCGGGTGACAGCCCGGGGGAAAGGAACGACGCCTCGTGAGGAAGAATACGGTGGGACCCGAGGGTGAGTCCAGGACGCCCGTGTGGGAAGTTCTGGAAGAAGTGGTTCGGGAGAAGGCGCAGGAGTTCATTCAACAGATCTTGGAGGAGGAAGTCACGGAGTTGCTAGGGCGAGAGAAGTCAGAGCGCAGGAGGGTGGTGGACGCGACCGAGGGCTACCGCAACGGATACGGCAAGCCGAGGCGGCTGGCGATGAGCTCGGGCACGATCACACTCCGACGCCCTCGAGTTCGAGGCCTTGAGGAGCGGTTCGAGAGCCGCGTGCTGCCGTTGTTCGCGAGGCGGACGAAGGAGCTGGGCGCTCTGCTTCCGGAGCTGTATCTGCACGGACTGGCGGAGGGAGACTTCGAGTTGGCGATGCGGGGCCTGCTGGGCGAGGGGGCACCGCTGTCGAAGTCTTCGATTCGGCGGCTGCGGGCGGGATGGACGGCGGAGTTCGAGGAATGGAGCCAGCGTCGCCTGGAGGGTCGTGAGGTCGTCTACGTGTGGGCGGACGGGATCTATGTGAAGGCAGGGCTGGAGCGGGACAAAGCGGCGCTGCTGGTGGTGCTGGGTGCCATGCGAGACGGGACGAAAGAGGTGTTGGCCCTGAGAGCGGGCTACCGAGAGTCGGTCGAGTCCTGGTCCGAGGTGTTGCGGGACCTGAAGGCACGCGGCATCGAGGCGCCCCGGCTTCTGATGGCGGACGGTAACGCTGCGATCTGGGGCGCAGTACGGCAGGTATGGCCTGAGGCGGGTGAGCAACGGTGCTGGAACCACAAGATGAGGAACGTGCTGGACCGACTACCTCAGCGGGAGCAGGGCGAGGCGAAGGATCTTCTCCGGGCCGTGGTCTACGCACCGAGCCGGGCCGAGGCCCTGAAGGCCCGCGAGGTGTTCGCCCGACGCTATAGGCCGTGGTATCCGAAAGCAGTGGACGTACTCGAGGACGACTGGGAGCGGATGGTAGCGTTCTACGACTTCCCCGAGGACCACTGGAAGCATCTACGCACGACGAACGTGGTCGAGAGCCCGTTCGCCGCGGTACGGCTCAGGACGACAGCAGCGAAGCGGTTCAAGCGGGTCGAGAGCGCTACGGCGCTAATCTGGAAGTTGCTCTTGGTGGCTGAGAAGCGGTTCCGAAGGCTCGACGCTCCTCACCTCCTCAAGGACGTATTTGAAGGAAGAAAGTTCGAAGACGGAAAGCCCGTCTCACACCAACAGCGGAAGAACGCCGCCTAATACGTTTACACACCTATTGACCCAACCTCGCTGTGATCTCTCCGGTCGAGTGGCACATCCGATTCGTTGCTCATGGGAGTCTCCATGCATGCTCAGGTTGAGTCGGGCGCACGATCGGCAGCTCCCAAGATAGGCGCAAAAGGAGAATCCCGCCCGGGCTGTCGAGTGTGACCCACCCCGAGAGGAGTGACGGCTAGCCATGCTGGGTAGTCGGTCACGACGGAGGAGGTGCCGGCATCTCCCACGTATTGTTCTGTCCGACCCCCAGCGCCTTCTTCAACTGCACGATCTGTCCGAGGTGGTACGCGTTGTGGTCCGCCAGGATCAGCGCCTCCCGGAGCAACGTGTGGCCCTCCTCGCTCCACGGAAGCGTCTCGAAGAGGTCCCTCGTGGGATCGGACACGAGGGCGATCATCTCCTGGAGCCCATTCTTGAAGGCAGCCACGCTCGTCTCCCACGCTTCCTCATCCTCGAGGGCGTCCGACTCGGGCCAATATCCATCCGGAAAGGCGAGAGAGGTGTGGTTCGGATCTCGGCTGTACTCCACCAGGTCGTCTTGGCAGATCCGGAGGTGCTCAAGCAGCTGCCAGATCGTATGCGGGTGGCCGAGTGGGCGAGCGCCGCGCTGATCGGGGGGCACACCGGCGATGCCGTCCTCCGGCGTGACGTGCGCCCAGCCGCTCGTGAGGAGCCTCACCAAGTGATCGCGAAGGGCCGTCTCGGTACTCATGGAGCGCAAGATAAACGCCGTCCGTCCTGCGGGTCCACCGTCATCGCCGCGACTGGCGGCCTCGCTTTACGCCCCTTCCCCATCTCCACCGAAGACTCCATCCTGAGGGAAGGTGGGCAAGGACTGTGATCAGGACGTGTGAATGGAAAAGGTCTTCAAAGCCATCGAGTTCGCTGTCCAGGCCCATGCCGGCCAATACCGTAAGGGACGGCGGGTCCCCTACATCTTCCATCCCATCGCCACCGCCTGGACGCTGGTGGAGTTGGGGTGCGGCGAGGACCTCCTGGCAGCCGCGGTGCTTCATGATACGGTCGAGGACACGCACGTGACCCTGGAGGATCTTCGCGGGGAGTTCGGCCCCGAAGTGGCCGACATCGTCGAGGGCTGCTCGGAGCCCGACAAGACCGCTCCCTGGGAGGAACGAAAGAGGCACACCATCGAGCACCTCCGGTCGGCCCCAATGGAGGTCGTTCTGGTGACCTGCGCCGACAAGCTCGACAACATCCGCGCCACCCGTGACGACCTGGCCGCGGTGGGAGAGGCGGCATGGTCCAAGTTCAGCCGCTCGAAGGAGCAGCAGGCGTGGTACTATCGCTCTCTGGTCCGGGCCTTCAACCAGAGAACTCAGGAGGAGCCGGGGACGATCCTGTTCAGGACCTTCGAGTCCGTGGTGCTCGAGGTCTTCGGGGAAGAGCCCGGGTAGGCGGTTCCTAGTGTGGTGTCCCAGAAGTTCGCGAGCCACCGAGAGTGCCGAGGCGCCGGATCCGGGGTACCCGCGCCGCTAGGCGTGGGTCGGGCGCGACGACGAGGAATAGCAACGCGGGCACCGCGGCCGAAGGCCGTGGTCCGAGGAGGAGGAACGCCGCAGGGCCGGATGCATCGGTGCTCGAATGGCCGAGACACTTCTGGGACACCACACTAAGCCGGTGTGACCTCGGCGACCGAAAGGAACTCCACGCCCCACTCGGTCATGTCTCCCAGGCCCGCGGGCTCCAGGTAGCGCCGGCGGAGATCGTACCGGTCCCGCGGAGAGAGCACGCGGAATCCGTGCTCTTCCAGGAATCCCTCCAGGTGCTCCGGATTCGTGCCCCAGTGGAGCGGCTCCCCGATCACCCTCAGCGTGAGCCGCATTAGGCCGCTCAACCTGCCCACGTGGGGGCGGCCCTTTCTGTCGATCGCCAGATACGTGAACACGAGACGCGTACCCGCACCGCACCCGGATCGGATCGAGTTGAGAAACGTCACGACCTCCGCCTCATGGATGTACATCAGGACCCCTTCGGCCACCACGACACTCCGGGCACCGCGATCCCACTCCAGAACGGCTGCCAGCGCTTCGGCGAGGGCAGCCGACGCGAGGTCGATGTCGAGGATGTGGAGGTTGGGTCGGTTGGCTCCCATATCGGCTATGGCGCGTCGCTTGAGGTTGGCCGTGGCGGGGCGGTCGACTTCCACGAAGGTGACGTCCGGGAACTCCGGAGCGAGCCGCTCGCAGAGCGTGTCTAACCCGGACCCCACGACCAGCACCTGGGTGGCGCCGTCGGCGATGCCGGCCCTGGTCTCATCGTCGACGAATCGCTTCCGGAGAGCACTCCCGGTCATCTGGCCGTTAATTGTGGCGCGTTCGAAGAAGGACACCAACCGTTGGAACCAGGGGTGGCCGTAAAGAGAGACCATCCAAGGCTTGAGGAGTCCGGCCTCGAGCAAGAGGTGTGAGGTTGTTTGGGCAGCGCCTGGCGGGAGGAGCTTGGCCTTCACCGGGTCCTCTCCGAGAAAGACGAGGCCTCGGGCGATCTTGACGGCGGTGTGACTGGGGCGGCGATCAACCTGCCTTGAGGAGGCGCTCCAATCTCGCATTCAAAACCTCTTTGCCCGCGGGCGTCCGGAAACCGTCGGGTCGCGACTCACGTCCCGCCATTCCCGCCGCGTTCGATCACCGAGTGCGCCACCAGAAAGTCCCCGACATCCGCGATGAACTCACTCCAGCTCGGAGGACAGTCGTTGTGGCCACAATCCCACTCGATCAGCTTCGCGTCCGGGCGGGCCCGGGCCAACGCGCGCGCGTGGGTGAAGGGGATGACCTCGTCCCTGCGGCCGTGCATGAGCAGCACCGGCCCATCGAAGGACTGAATGACCGCCTCGCTGTCGAACGCGTCGCGGATGAGGAAACCCGGGGCCCTGTATCCCTCCCACGCCATCCTCGACAGTGAGCTGAACGTGGACTGGAGGATCAGCGCCCGGACGGGCCGGGTGGCCACCAGATCGGTGACGACCCCTCCTCCGACGGAGCGCCCCATGACCACCACGCGTTCGGGGTCGACCTCCGGGCGCTCCACCAGCCAGTCGTACCCGCCCCGGAACGCCTCGCCGATGTCCCGTCGGGAAGTCTTGCCTGCCGAGAGGCCGTAGCCCGGAAACTCGATGAGTAGCACGCTCACTCCGAACCGGGTCAGCTCCCCAAGGCTCGTCCAGTCGTCGATGAGCTCCCCGTTCCCGTGGGCGAAGATGAGTGCCGGCCCGGGTTTATCGCCCTGTCCGGAAGCCAGGTGCCAGGCCTCCACCGGCCCCGCCGGTAGCTCCAGCCAGACGCGGTGCACGCCCAGCGGGACGGGTGAGGACGCATCCCGCCCGGCATCCCTCTCGCCGCCGGGAAACAGCATCCGCCGCTGCATGAGGAACAGGAGAACCGTGTAGCCCACATACGCGAGTACGGCGACCTTGATGATCGAGATCACGAGCTCCCTCACTCCGAGCCGCCTAGTGGCCTGCCACTAGACGCGAGACGCCCTGATCCAGATGTCGGCGCGGGCCCACGCGGCCTCGGGCATCTCCGGATCGGAGCCCTCCTGGCCGGACGCACTCCCCATGACGGTGACGTGGAGGAGAGCGGTGAGGGACGGGGCTCCCGGCGATCTCCGATCCATGGCGGTCTCTCCTATGACGGCGTGTCGGGGCCAGAGGGTCTTCGAGGGAAGCCCCAAGATGTCCCGGGCCCGGTCCGCCGTCCAGTTTCCAAGCGCCGTGCACGTCGAGACTTCCGGGCCGGACGAGAGCGATGTCATCCGACTCCTCATGCCTCAAACCGTGTTCCCTGTCCTCTGGAGAGGACAAGCGTCGACGGTTTTCCGTCACCACCAGCTAGTAAATTCAATTACGACACTAGATTGCGTGTCCGTAGGATTTGGCACGGAGGTTGCTTCCGCTGCGACCCGACGGAGCGCCGACCTCTTGCCAGCGCGCCCGTCCGAGGACAGAATCGGACGTCCCCGCCCGTTCAAGTTCAGGACTCTACTCTCAGGAGAAAGACGCAATGATCCAGATGGGACGAGTGGCGGTGACGCTGGGCCTGGTCATCGTCACCACAGGCTGTTACGAGCACACCTACACGGTCGGGCAAGGCGCACCGGCCGGCCCGGTCGTCTACGAAGAGTGGCACAATCACTGGCTGGGCGGCCTCATCGGAGAGAAGAACCTCGACGTGGAGCTGCTGTGCCCCTCCGGCAACGCGACCATCCACAACGAGCAGACATTCCTGAACGGCTTGGTCAGCGCCCTGACAGCGAGCATCTACACGCCCACCACCGTGAAGATACGGTGCGACAGCGGTCGCTCGGCTGAGATCGACCTCTCGAAGGAGCAGATCTTGGCGATTGTCACCTCGTCTGCCTTCCTGGAGCGCGTGGAGAGTGTCATGCCCGGACGGTTGCAAGAGGCCCAGCTCGGAGTCCAAGCCCAGGAAGAGGACCTCCAGGACTGACGCCCGGAGAGCCGGTACGCCTCAGCCCCCCTGCTCCTGGGCGAGGAGATTGTTCTCCGTAACGTAGGCCGCCAGCTCACCCCTCGAGCCGAGCTCCAGCTTCCGGTACATGTTGGAGAGGTGCGTGCTTACGGTGCGCCGGGCGATGTCCAGCTCCTTGGCCACCGCCTTGTCGGACCTACCCATCGCCACGAGCCGGGCGATCTCGAGCTCACGCTGGGTGAGCCCTCCCGCCCCTACACCGGCCGACATGCTCGGCGGGCGCACATCCAACTCCCGGAACATGACCCTCGTCTTCTGCAGCTCACCCTCGGCCTTCATCTTCAGGAAGGCGCCGTGGACGTGCCTGAGCTCACGCAGAGCCCCCTCCCGGTCCCCCAGGTCCGCCAACCGCCCGGCGAGCTGCCGTCTCACGCGAGCCCCGTCGAAGATCATGGGCAGTGCCTCCAGCGCCTCCGCGGCTTCTCGCAGGAGAACGGTGGACCCCTCGATGTCACCGGCATGCCACACCTTGATGCCCTCGAACGCCTTGCTCCAGGCCATGGCCAGCCGGTTGCCCATGCGCTTCCCGTATTTGTTCAGGCGTTGCTCGATGTGCGCCGCCCCGGGGGCATCGTCGAGCTGGAGGTACGCCTCCAAGATGAGGGGTAGGAGACGGTGGACCGCCCAGACGATGAAGCCGGAGTTCTCGGCGATGGCGAGTCCCTCCTCCCCCACCCGGATCACTTCCTCGTACTCACCCTCGGCCACGTGGTAGGCCGCCTTGCCCATATGCGCGGGAACCACCAGGTGCACCCGGAGCATATCACCCGCCGCCGCACCCGACCGCTCCCAGGCCTCGTCGACACACGCCTTACCCCGCTCGATCTCGCCCCGGCCGAGATAGATCAGGGAGAGGAAAACCAGGAGACGGGGCAGCAGGGCCTCCTGACCGAGAACCTGGGCCTTGGCGACGGCCCGCTCTCCCAGGGCGATCCCCGTGTCCCAGCGGCCCGCGCTCGCCGCGTGCTCGATGAAGATCTCGGCGGTCCAGAGCTCCAGCACCGGAGATCGGAGCTCTTCTGCCAACTCCTGGCAGCGGTGGATGTGCTCCTCCATCGTCTCCGGGTAGCCCAAGAACCCCTCGACCACCGCGAGCTGCCAGTACACCCAGTAGGTGACGTGAGCGTCCCCGGCGGCCCGGGAGAGTGGGATGGCCTCACGTCCGTGCTCGCGAACCTTCTCGGGATTTCCCAGATAGGTGTGGAGAATCATCAGCCCCCGGTGGACTCTGGCGAGGAGGCCGGGGTCGGAGACCGATTCGGCCAGCTCCAGCGCGGTTTCCATCTCCTCCTGGGCCTCCTTGGCCCGCCCCAAGGACTGCAATGCATTCCCCTTGTGAAGCCGCAGGTGCGCCTCGACCACGGGATCTTTCGCCGCTACCGCTCTCTCCAGACCGAGCTCATACGCCGCCAGGGCATCGTCGTACTGCCCACGGAAGTAGGCGCCCTGCCCGATGCGGCCGTGGAGTCGGGCGGCCCGGGCGTCCTCTCCCCTCTCGAGGGTCAGAGCCAGCGCCACCGACCAGTGCTCAGCGGCCGCACCGTAGTCCCCGGAGCGTTGGAGCGCCCGGGCCAGATCCTCCCGCAAGGACAACACGTCCAGGTCCGCATCCTCGTCGCCGCCGTCCCTACCGTCGCCGCCACCACCGTCCCTAGTAACGCGAGACAGGGCGTCACCCAGGAAGGCCACGGCCTCGCGATCGGCCCGGCGAGAGAGAAGTGGTGCGCCAACTGGTGCGTTCGGTCATCGAGTGCACTACCGATTCCCCGCTCGAGCGCCTCTCCCACGGTACGGTGGAGGCTCCGGGCACGGGCGAGGCCGATCTCGGAGTAGAGGACTTCCTGGATGAGCGGGTGGGAGAAGCGATAAACGATGTCGCTCCCCTCGGCCGATTCCTCCACGAGCCGCTTCGCCCGCAGCTCGTCAATGCCGCCTAGGAGGGCGTCCTCCTCCAAATCCGCCACCGCTCCGAACAGCTCATGGGTCGCGCTCGTTCCTGCCACGGCCAGCACATGGGCCACCTGCCGGGCCGCTGGCGACAACTCGCCGATACGAGCGGCCACAGCCGCGCCCACCGAGTCCGGCAGGTCCAGGTCATCCACCCTCCCACCCCAGCCAGGTGCCGTCCCGGAGGTAGAGGCTTCCCGAATCGACGAGAGCCTTCAGGATCTCCTCGACGAAGTACGGATTACCTCCGGTCCGCCCGTGGATGCGCGCGGCCAGCCCGTCGGAGATGCCGGGCTCCACGTCGAAAACGCGCCGGATGAGCTCACCCGAAGCCTCCGCCGAGATGGGGCCGACGTCCAGGACCCGCGCGTTCTCTACCTCGTGGATTGGAGGGACCGATGAACGGCGTGAAAGTGACCAGTGCGATCGCGGCATTCGCGGTGATGTTCGTGCTGTCTTTTATCTGGCACGAAGTGCTGATGGGCGACTACTACGCGCAGATCCTCGCGAGCGTGGCGCGGGCCGAGCCGAACCTCGTGCTAATCGGTGCCGGGTATCTCATCACTGCGGTGGTCATGGCGTACGTTTACCCGATCGGATACAAGGGTGGCTCGGGGGTCGCTGAGGGACTCCGCTTCGGTGCCGTGATCGGGCTGTTGTGGTGGCTGCCGGCCAATGTCGTTCTCGCCGGCGCGTACGAGACCACGCTGACTAGCGGTCTGGTCGACGGCGCCTGGCACATCGCAGAGGGAGCTGCCGGCGGGATCGTGATCGGCATGCTCTACGCCCGGGGAGCGGGAGGAACCGCGGCCGGATCCGCCGAGGCTGGAGCCGGCTGACGCGTTGGTGGCGGGACCGCCGGGAGGTCCAGGTTCGTTGCATGATCCCGACCGGAGTGGGTTATTCGCCGGCATGAGTCTCACACCCTAATAGCCCCTCCATCGGCGAGCCTGGGGAGCTCGTCCAGCTCGTGGTCTTCGACCATGCTGTTGCCATGAAGGCCTACCTCCTGAACCGCCACGGCTTGCCCGACGTCCTCCGACCCACGGAGCTGCCCGATCCCACCCCCGGACCGGGTCAGGTGGCCGTGCGGGTAGAGGCCGTGGGCATCAACTACGCTGAGGTCCTTTCCCGGAAGGGCCTGTACGGCTGGGCCCCCGACCTGCCCTACGTCCTGGGGATGGAGGCCACGGGACGCATCGATTCGGTGGGCGACGGCGTCGAGCGCCGACCCGGCGAAGCCGTCGTCGTAGGGATGCAGCACGGAGCCTACGCCGAGCGGCTGGTGGTGGACGAATCCAAGGCCTGGCCGGCGGTGGAAGGGTTCAGCGTGGAGGAGAACGCCGCCTTTGGCGTCAACTACGCCACGGCGTGGGTGAGCCTCGTGGAGATGGGCCGACTCCGGGCCGGCGACCGGGTCCTCATCTCCCCGGCGGGTGGCGGAGTGGGCACGGCCGCGGTGCAGATCGCTCACCACTTCGGCTGCTACGTGGTGGGCGCGGCAGGCGCCGACCCCAAGCTGGAGCGGATCCGGGAGCTAGGCGCCGACGAGACCGTCAACTACCGACGCCCCGGCTGGCAGAAGGCCCTGGAGGATGCCGCCGGCGCGGAGGGCATCGACATCGCCTTCGACATGGTAGGCGCCGAGGTCTTCGCCGCCGCCAAGGGCGTGCTGGCTCCCTTCGGCCACGTGGTGGTGGGCGGGTATGCGGCCCTGGACTACTCCCTCTGGAACCCGTTGTCCTGGTGGCGTACGTGGCAGGGCAAGCCCCGGATGAGCCTGGAGGAGATGTACACGAACGCCCGGGGGATGTCCTCGGCCCATCTCGGCTACCTGCTCCCCGCCTCCCGGCGGATGCGGGCCACCTGGGACGAGGTGACGGCCTTCTGCATGGAGCATGGGATCCGGCCTCAGGTGGGCCACGTCTTCGGCTTCGACGAGGCGGCCCGGGCCCATCGTCTCATCGAGTCCCGGGAGAGCTACGGGAAGGTGGTGCTGCGGGTCTGAGGCGTGTGACGTCGATCCCATGGCGGTGTGGGTCGTGCGCGTACATCTTCTTGCCATGATGCCCCGACTGGCTCGTCGACTCGGGAGCGCGCTGTGCTGCGCGTTTGGCGTCTCGCTCGCGGCGTGCGCCGCCGGCGCACGGCCGACGACACCGGCACCGACGCCCGACACGGTGGTGGTCGTCGACACGGTGGTGGTTCGCGTGGGACCGGATCGCGGTCCGGAGCTCGAACAGCGCGCCGCCACCCTCCAGCTCCAACTCTTGGAACGCGCCGCCCAGGTCGAAGACCTCCAACGTCAGCTCGAAGCGGCGCGACAAGAGATCGTGCGCGCAATGGCACGATTGCAGACGTTGGCCAGTCGTGCGGAAGCGGCGTCGGTGATGGCGGAGGCGGAGATCGGGTTGGAGGCCCTAACCAGAGCTGCGGGAGATGAGGAAGTGCCCGAGGCCGCCCAGGCGCGGCACCTCCTGGTACTCAGCACGACCGAGTTCGCCGATGAGAACTACGGCGGTGCGCTCTACCTTGCGAGCCAGGCCCGCAGGGTGGCCCGCGCGGGCGAGGTCCGGCTCACCATCGGTGAGCGCGGGGACCGGCAGCCCGGGGAAGTGCTGTTCGCGCTTCCGTTGCCGCTCGAAACGGCGCGGCGCAGCAACGTGCGCGCGGGGCCGGGGCTCGGGTTTCGTGTGCTCTTTACGCTCGATCCCGCGACGCACCTGGTGGGGCACTCGTATACGGAACAGTGGGTGCGGATCACCGACGACGAGGGACGCGATGGCTGGATCTTTCACAACCTCGTTACGAGGCCCCGCGAGGGTGGCCAGTAGCTACGACGAGTCCTCCTTCTTCTTCGTCTTCGTCTTCGTTGGTTTTACTGCGGCTGTCTGTCGGCGGCGACTCGAACGCACCACCCGGTCGCGTCCACCCCGCTTGGCCTGGTAGAGCGCCGCGTCTGCCGAAGCGATCAAGGACTCGGGTGAGTCCCTGTCGGTGGGAAACTCGGCGACGCCGGTGCTCAGTGTCAGCGTGACCGACTGCTCCCCGACGGCCACACCGCGCTTGGCCAGCCGCTCATGGATTCGCTCGGCTGCCCTGACCGCGCCGTCGATGCCCGTTTCCGGCAGCACGACCAGGAATTCTTCCCCTCCGTAGCGCGCGACGCGATCGATCCCGCGCGTCGCCTCCTGCAGGATCTCTGCAACGGCCTTGAGGGCCTCGTCTCCCGCGATGTGGCCGTGCGTGTCGTTGAACTTCTTGAAACGGTCGATATCCGCCATGAGGATCGCGAACGGCGCTTTCGCGCGGCTCGCGCGGCCCATTTCGCTCTCCAGCGTCTCCATCAGGTGCCGGCGGTTCGATATCCCGGTGAGCGGGTCGGTCACCACCAGGTGCTCGAGCTGCTGCCGTCCTTCGCGCAGGCGGTACACCATCCCGTTGAACACTTCGGTGAGGTACCCGACCTCACCCTTGCCCACGGGCAGGTCCACCGCGAGGTCACCCGCGGCAACTTCCCGGGCACCCGCCGTCAGCCAATCCAGCGGGCGCACGATCAGGAGGCCCAAACGGTACGCGATGAAGCCGACCACGACCAGGAGCCCCATGACAAGAAGCGCCGTTACGTCGCGCAGCTGCACGATCTGAGCGTAGGCCTCCTTCGCCGGGATCTCCGCCACGACCGCCCAATCCAACCGCGGAATCCGCTTCAAGGTGCCGATGACCTCGTTTCCATCACGATCGGCGTAAGTGACGGGACTGCCCTCGCTCCCGAACAGGAGTTCCGTCGTGGCGGACGCGAGCTTCCGCTCGGCGAACGGCCGCGCGTCGCCGCCTGAGCTGACGATCGCGGCCCCGTCCGGCGCGATCACGTACAAGTTGCCCGATTCGCCCGGGGCGAAGACCAGCAGGATGGTCAGGACGGCCCGGTACGTGACGTTGGCGACGAGCGCGCCTACGAAGGTGCGGTCTGCTGCGGTGACCGGGACGGCAACGGTCATGAGCGGTTGGCCGAGCTGCTCGTCCCAGTACGCGTCCCCAATTACCGCCTGGTCTGCCGCCACGCGGTCGAGCCAGCCGGGTGGGAGATGAACGTCGCCGGGGCGCTCGGCGCTCGTTGCGAGCCGCTGGCCCTGCCGGTCGATGACGAGCAACTCGTTGTAGTCCGGGAACCGCTCCCCGACCGACGTGAGGTAACCGTTGAGCCGAGTGCCCGCTTGACCGCCGCCATCCGTCCGTCGCGCTCGCTCGATGTTCTCGGTTATCTCGTAGGAGCTCGCGAAGACCCGGACGTCGTAGAGCCGCTCCTTGAGCCAGAGGTCGATCTCGCGCGCGGTCTGCGCACTCACGCTCTGCAGCTCTTCGTTGATCTTGTCGGTCAGGGCGGCGCGGTTCTGGATGTACGAGATCCAGGCCATCCCCAGGGACGGGATCAGCGTGGCCAGCAAGGCGAGGCCCACGATCCGGCTCTTGATGCTCTCCAGCCGGAATACCTTAGGGATCTTGGTCGACGACGGCCGTGCCGATGGGTAACGTGCGTTCGGGCATTCTCAAAAGATAGGTCTCGCGGGAACGACGCGCTTGCGACAAGCCACGTCGTGCTCGAGTGCCCGGCGACTGCAGCTCGAGCTTCGCCACAACCTCCGGCCATCCTCAAAATCCCCCAGAAGCCCGAAAAGCTATTCCAACCCTTGGCACAGGTGGCGTGCGGCTGATCGTCGGAATCCTGAGTGACAAATGCCATACTAACGGCGAGCGGAGCTGTCAGCTACACGTCATTGGTCCGCGCTAGCGTCTCCGGCATTCGCTTCGCCACGACAAGCCCGGACAGCCCCGTGAGGATCGCCACCGCCATGATCGCAGCGCGCATCCCGAAGAGGTCGGCCAACGTGCCCGCCATCAACCCGCCTACGGCGTAGCCGCTGTCGCGCCAGAGCCGGTACACCCCGACGGCCGAACCGCGCCAGCTTGGATGGGCGACGTCCGCGACGGAGGCTAGTAGTGTCGGATACACCATGGCCGTGCCGACTCCGAGCAGCGCGGAAGCGCCGACCCAGCCACCGAATCCATCCAGCATCGCGATGGCCGCCAGCGCCGCCGCCTGGACAAGCATCCCTCCGGAGATCAGCCACTTACGGCCCACCCGGTCCGACCACGCTCCGGTCCAGAGCTGGACGATCCCCCACGTGAAGGGATAGGCGAACGTCAGGACTCCGATGTTCGCGACGCCCAATCCAGACGCGGCGAAGAAAAGCGGAAACAGCCCCCAAGCGAGTCCGTCGTTCAGGTTGTTGATCAGCCCGGCATGGCTCGCGCTGGACAGCGCGGGATCCCTCCAACTCACCATCGCGAAGATTTCCCGAGCACTGAGTACGGCGGGGCCAGGAGGAGAGGGTGCGAGGGTTGGGCCAGACCCGGCCCCGCCGTCCGCCTGCTTCGCCTCCAACGCGCTGTGGCCCTGCGTCTCCCTCACGAAGAGGACGGACAATCCCAGGCCGAGCGCTACGAAACCGAGCCCGAGATAGAAGGGCTCCGGCCGAAGCCCGTACGCCGCGGCAACGTATCCGGTCCCGAGCGCGGACAGGGCCACGGCAACGTAGCCGGCGAATTCGTTGAGACCCATGGCGAGGCCCCGCTGCCGCGGGCCCGCCAGATCGATCTTCATGATGACGGTCGTGGACCACGCCAGCCCCTGGTTGATTCCGAGAAGCACGTTGGCGGCGACCACCCAGGCCCACGATGGTGCGCACATGATCATGAGCGGCACCGGAATTCCCACACACCAGCCGATCACCAGGATGGGCTTCCGTCCGTAGAGATCTCCCAGCCGCCCCGCGAAGAAATTCGTCGCGGCCTTTACCAGCCCGAAGGAGACCAGGAACGAGAGAACCACCGTACTGGACGCCAGCCCGAACTCCTCTTCGGCCAGGAGGGGCAGCACGGTGCGTTCGAGCCCGACCATGGCGCCCACGAACCCGTTGATGAGCACCAGGAGGCTGAACTGTTGCCAATTCGCGCCCAGCCCAAGCTCGACGGAAGCCGATGGGGGCGCCGCCGGCTCACCGCCCAGGTCGCTCGGCACTAGTGTCCCGTTACCAAAGTGTCTCGGCCAGTCGAGGGCACGGTGCATCCGTGGGCTCGGCGTTGGAACTCCTTACCGTAGCTTGCGCTACGCCGCGTCGTCCCGCCTTGACCCCACGGCGCCCCGACCCTCTTGGTGGCTCGCGAACTTCGGAAACGGAACACTAGGGGCTGGCGGGATCGACGCCGAAGTTCGTCACGCCTGGGCGGGACGGAGATCGAGATTCGTCATACGTGGGCGGGATCGAGTCCGAGGTTCGTCGCCCGGATCCGTTCGGCGTGGAGCGGCGGTGCCGGGATATCTTCGAGCATGAGGCGGATGAACTCCTCCTCGTCCTCGAGCGCGAACACGCGGTTGAGCCGGCGCTCGAAGCCGATCGTCGAACTCGGGTTCCCGCTGAGTTCGCGACCGCACACCGACCCGGAGAACGCCCCGGGGTACACCCCAAGATGGTCGGGCAGTCTCCGTAGCTTCTCCGCGCTCCGGAAAAGCGCCCTCGCCCCCTCCTCGGCCGAGGTGGCCAATTCCGTCCGCCCCATATCCCCCACCATGAGCGTGTGGCCCGTCACCACGAGCCACGGCTCGTCGCCCCGCCGGTGGTCGGTCACCACCAAAGAGATATGCTCCGGCGTGTGCCCCGGCGTATGGAGCACCTCGACCTGCGTGTTCCCCATATCGAGGATCTCGCCATCCTCGACCCCCCGGAACGAATAGGCCGTCTCCGTACCGGCGAAAATCACATACTCGGCTCCGGTCGCCTGGGCGAGCTCCCGCCCGCTGGAGATGTGATCGGCATGCACATGGGTGTCGATCACGTAGCGGATCGACAGGTTGCCCGCCTCCGACTCCTTCAGGTAACGCCCGATGTCTCCGATGGGATCGACGACCGCCCCGATTTCCCTCGTCGGACATCCGAGAAGGTAGGAAGCGGCGATCACGGGTTCTCTGTCCAGATATTGGCGAAAAAGCATCGTTACTGCCTCGATTCGTTGAGGATCAGGACTCTTGAATCGTCAAGGTGCGGCGCCTACCGTCACGGGCAGGCCGCGGATGGTCCAATCAGGAATGCCTTCTTCCAGCCGCCGCGCTCGGAACCCGACCCTGCGGAGCGCCTCGACCGCGCGCACGGCGTAGATGCAATACGGACCTCGGCAATAGGCGACGATCTCTCCGTCGGACGGCAGCTCTGCCAAACGCTGTTGGATCTCACCCACCGGCATGGAAATCGCCCCCGGGGGATGTGTCCAGCCGCGTACTCATCCGGCGGACGTACATCGAGCACGGTCACTTCACCGGCACGCAACCGATCGAGGAGATCGGTGGAGTGAAACCGGCTCCAGCAGGTCCGGATCATGGAAGTAGTCGTGGATGATCTCTCTCGCCTCGGCCAGTTGCCCACCTGCGATGGCCTGCAAGGACCGCACAAACTCGTGGACACGGAGGCTGGCGAGTCGGTAATAGACGTGGGCTCCCTCCTTGCGAGTGGACACGAGCGACGCGTGCCTAAGCCCCTTCAGGTGAGCGCTCGTATTCCCGACCGTGAGCCCGGCCTGACGCGCGAGGGTCTCCACCGTCTTCTCCCCCTGCGCCAAGAGAATCCAGTAGGACGAGCCGAGGTCGACTCCCGACGGCCTTGCCCACGCGCGCAAAGTGCTCGAACAGCTCGAGCTTCGCGGCTTTGAGTTCCATGGTTCATCGCGCCTGAGGAGGTGGATCTGCTTATTGTTTCAAGAATTCTATAGAATATTAGAACATGCGGCGCGATGCAAACCCCGTCTCCCTGAACCATCGCTTACTCCCGACCTGACCCCCCTTGCTCCACTCCGCCCCATATTATACTATTCCATATAATACTGCCCAGTATCATATCCGGAGAGACATGTCGTGGAACACAATGACCGACGCGACGGAGAGCGGATCGAGGACTCGCTGCCCCTGAAGCCACAGTGGTTCCATATCCTCCTCGCGCTTTCCGAAAAGGCACGGCACGGCTCGGGAATCGTGCGCGCGGTGCTGGAGCAGACGGACGGGAAGCTGCGCCTATGGCCTGCCACGCTGTACGGCTCGCTGGAGGATGTCGCGGCCAAGGGTTGGATCTCGGAGCTGACCGAACCCGCTGAGCGGCCCAAGGGCGAGAGCGAGAAGAAGCGCTTCTACGGCATCACGACGTCGGGGGCTCGCATTCTGGCCGCCGAAGCCAACCGGCTTCAGTCACTCGCCAGCGTGGCCCTGGAGAGGGTGGCCTCGGGCGAAGCGGCCACATGATCCACCCGTTGGGCCGTTCGGTCTACCGGCTCCTCCTCCGACTCCTGGTGCCCGAGTTTCGGGCCAAGCACGGGGCCGAGATGGAGGTGTTGTTCTTCGAAGCCCCCCCGTCGCGCCGGAGGCGCCTCGCGTGAAACTCAGAGGATATCTGGCCGTAGCATTCGTGGGCCTCTGCCTCCTCGCAGCCGACCTGGCCCAACGGTTGGTCATCACACCGTGGACCTGGCTTCGGCCCTCGCGTCGGATCGCGATCCTCAGCCGGTGGATACAGACCATGGCCTGGCTGGTCACGCGGCCCGTGTCGGTCATCGGCAGGGCGCAACTTCCGGTCCCCCCGAAGATCCCCTTCGAGCCCGGGGTCCTCATCCTCATGAACCACCAGTCGATGTTCGACGTCCCGATGGTCGTGCAATCCGTAAGGCCCGGACACCCCGGATCGTAACCCGGAAGCGATACACCAGGTGGATCCCGCAAATCTCGCATATGACGAGGCTCTATCAATACCCGACGGTTAACCCCAGGGGAACGGCCTCGGAGATGCGGACAGCCCTTGAGGAGCTGCGCGAAACGGCCCGTACCTCCGAGGTGCCGCTGGCGCTCTTCCCCGAAGGAACACGCGCGAAGGACGGCGAGATCGGGAAGTTCAGGACCTCTGGAATGAGAGTGATCCTGAGGGCCCGGCCGTGGAGGGTATACGTCCTGGTCGCCGACGGCTTCTGGCATGTGGCGAAGCTCAAGGACTTCGTCGAAGGGGTCTCGAAGCTCCGGGGACGCGTGGAGCTGGCCGGCGTCCTGAACTGGACGGATCCGGAGGCCGATGCGAGGCCGTTCATCGACCAAGTACGTGAACTGATGGTCCGGACACTCGCCGACATGCGCGCCGGAGCGCCGGTCGCGTGAGCGATATGTCCTGGCCCGGTGTCGGTGAGCTGGCTGCGGCCCTCGTGGGTGCGACGGGCTCGTCGGTCCGCGTGATCCTCCTCTACGGATCCCACCTGACCGACGCCAGCCCCGACCGGCACAGCGCGTTCGACTTCGTCGTCGTGGTGGGAGATTACGCGTCGTTCTACTCGGGGCTCAGCGCCGCTGGAGAGTTGCACCGTCCCGTATGGTTGATGACACAGATGGCACGTGTGCTGCCGCCCAACGTCATCGCGTTCGCTCCGAACGAGGGCGAGGAGGGTATCGCGAAGTGCGTGATCGTCAGCCGGGATCATCTCACGAAGGTGCTCGGATCCGAGCCGCCCGACCACTTCCTGCTGGGGCGCATGGTCCAGATGCTGGGGAAGGTGTGGATCGCGAGTCCCGAGGACGAGTCCTGGATCGATGCGCAGCTGGCCGGCGCGCGCGGCCGCGTGCTCGAATGGATGGTCCCGTACCTCGACGCGCCCGTGGACGCGGCGGGGTTCGGCCGCCGCATGCTCGAGGTCTGCTACCAGGGCGAGCTCCGGCCCGAGTCACGGGGCCGGCCCGACCGGCTCTCCGATGCCCAGGACGGCCATTTTCGGGAGCAATTCGGCGCGGTGCTCGCGCGGGGTGAGGAGGACGGCGTCCTGCGCCGGGAGGGCCAGGCGTTCGTGCTGGCCACCCCCGCACCGGCACATGTCAGGCGACGTTGGCGTCGCCACTTCCGGCGCTCGAAGGTCCACGCCACGCTTCGCTGGTTCAAGCACATCCTGACCTTCGCCAACTGGCTGCCGTACGTGGTGCGGAAGGTGGAGCGCCACACGGGCCGCCCCATCCACCTGACCACGCTCGAGCGGAAGCTGCCCCTTATCTTCCTGTGGCCGCGCGCGATCAAGGTCCTCCTGACCCGTCCTCCGCGAGAGATCTCGAAATGAGAACGGACTTCGTCGTCCTGCTGTTCATCCTCGGCGTGGCCGTGGGCTCGATGCCCGTCTACGCGTTGGGCCCCGGGCGGAGGTCCGAAGACCCACACGACGTGGCGGACCGGGGGGGCTTCGTGCTTGGGAGCTTCGTGCGAAGCTGGTTCTACTGGTTTATCCGGCCGGTCGAGGTCGTATCCGTGGCGCTCAGGCTCTCACCGACCGCGTTCAACCTGCTCGGCGCCGCGTTCGGCATCGCGGCAGGTGTGTGCTTCGGACTCGGATACGTGAACCTCGGGGGCTGGGGGGTGCTCATGGGCGGTGCGGCGGACGTGCTGGACGGCCGAGTCGCGCGGGCGCGAGGGATGGCGGACGAGCGTGGGGCCTTTCTGGACTCCACGCTCGATCGTTTCGCCGAGGTCGGCGCGTTCGTCGGCCTGGCCGTCCTCTTCCGCGACTCGACCCTGGCGCTGACCCTGGCCGTCACCGCGCTGGGCGGATCCCTATTGGTGAGCTATGCCCGGGCGAGGGGCGAGAGCGTCGGCGTGGTGTGTAAGCTGGGTGTCATGCAGCGAGCCGAACGGCTCCTCCTGATCGGGTTCGGCGGCATCCTCGAGCCGGCCGTGAGCGAGTGGGCCGGCTGGGCTCCCGGGACGTTGCTCACCGGAATCCTCGGGCTCGTCGCAGTCGGGACGGTAGGCACGGCGGTGTTCCGGACGGTCTGGATCACCAAGCGGTTGTCGTAACCCGCCGTCTGACAGGCCCACCCGCTCCTTCAACTCCTCAAACCAGTTATCGACAAGGATCAATTGAGTGTCGAACTCTCCAACCTTCAGCATCACCAATCGCTGGTCATCTGGGCTGATATCGTATCCCGCGTGACCGTTCCCGATTAGGTAGGCGGCCAAGGGAAACAGGACTCGCTGCCCCTCTCTGCCAACTTACGTGAGACACAGAGCAGCTAAGGAATTAGAGTAGGGCGAAGGCAGAGAAACCGAGGATGCTGAGACACCGTGAGAGAATGAAAGAGAATGGAATAGCCCCACCAACCTGGGACGGTAAGCGAAGCGCGGCAGCTCCTGCGGACTCGGAGGTGGTAGATAGGCCGCTGCGCCGGCGGTTCGCTCCGTCGTACAAGCTGCGGATCGTCGAAGAAGCGGACCGGTGCACGGAGCCCGGAGAGGTTGGCCGACTCCTACGGCGGGAGGGCTTGTACTCGTCGCACCTGACGACATGGCGCAAGGCGGCGCATAGCGGGTCCCTGAAAGCGCTGTCGAAGAAACGAGGCCGTAAGCGCGAGCGCAATCCGCTGGAGGAGAAGGTGCGCAAGCTGGAGCGCGAGAACACTCGCCTCGAGAAGGAGCTCCAGAAGGCGCACTTGATCATCGACGTCCAGGGAAAAGTTGCAGGGCTGCTGGGATTGAGCCTCGAGGACGGGACGAACTCATGAAGGCGACCCAGGAGCTAGCCAAGCACGTAGGGGTGAAGCCCGCGTGCGATGCGCTCAGGGTGCCGCGAGCCACGTTCTACCGTCGTCGGAGTGCATCGACCGGGCATCAGCAGCCCCGCCCGACCCCCGCCCGGGCCTTAAGTGAGAGGGAGCGGGACAAGATTTTCGACACCCTGTGTTCGGAGCGGTTCGTGGACCGGTCCCCAGCCGAGGTGGTGGCGACGCTGCTCGACGAGGACGTCTACCTGTGCAGCGAGCGTACGATGTATCGCGTTCTGGCTTCCCAGGTGCCGGTTCAGGAGCGTCGAGCGCAGCGGAGTCATCCCAAATACCAGAAGCCCGAGTTGATGGCGAGGGGCCCGAACCAGGTCTGGTCCTGGGATATCACCCGGCTGCTGGGGCCGAAGAAGTGGAGTTACTTCTACCTCTACGTGATCCTGGACATCTTCAGCCGCTACGTCGTGGGATGGATGGTGGCGGATCGGGAGAACTCTGCCCTGGCCAGCCGGCTGATCCAGCAGAGTTGCTTGAAGCATGGCGTCCAGCCCCACCTCCTGACCCTGCATTCCGATCGAGGGGCTCCGATGACGAGCCAATGCACGGCTCAACTACTCGCCGATCTCGGCGTGACCCGCTCGTTGGGCCGACCCCAGGTCTCGGATGACAATCCGTTCTCCGAGGCTCAGTTCAAGACCTTGAAGTACCATCCCTCGTTTCCCGGCCGGTTCGGGGATCAGGGGCAAGCCAAGACCTTCTGTCGCTCGTTCTTCCGTTGGTATAATGCCGAGCACCGCCATGGCGGCATCTCGATGCTGACCCCCGAACAGGTCCACTTCGGTCACGCCGATCGGATCATCGCCTGCAGGAAGGCCGTGCTCCGTGAGGCATGGGCCGCTCATCCCGAGCGCTTCGTCTCCGGTGAGCCGAAGCCTAAACCACTCCCGGAGGCCGTCTGGATCAATCCTCCCACCCCATCCCTCACTACACAGGAGATTGCTCTCTAATTGATTTCCAAGAGTGTCTCACTGGCGTTGACAGGTTCCGGCTGCCCCACAGCGAACGATGGATCTCTGATGATTTCGGCAACCATTTGTTCGTCAGCGTTCGCCGTTCCCTGATAAAACAACTCTCGACCATTGTGTGCCCACACGGCCTCATCGCCTCTAGTCGTGGATATCTGCCACCTGCCCGCATCAACGTCGGGGAAGGGACGCACATACACCTGAATATCGCCGTCGTCCTGGAGCCAGGTGTGGGCTAGCCAGCGACCGTCGGGGGAAAGTGAGATCTCAAGCGCCGCTCCCTCCGTGACCAATGGAGTCGCTGCGCTGTCCACCCCGGGGCGTATCGCGTAGATGTCGGAGTTCGCGATGAATGCGTCCGATTCCACGAAGACCAGCCAGGTGCCGTCGGGCTTGGACGACTGCGATGACAGCGCCGGAGTCGATCCACCTTGCCAACCTCGGGATGATGAGCGCGTAGAACACTGCCATAATGGCGAGCAAAATGAACGTTTCTTGGTGGGTGAAGAATCCTCTCGATCCATGATTCTCGGTCATCGCGGGCAGCTCGCGCATGGCAGTTACAAGATTGTCCTGTTCGTGGGTGGTGCCTGAGCTGAAATCTAGCGGGTTCTCTAGAGACGAGCGCCTATTCCATGCGCACATAGCGATAGAGTCGGTACCCATCACGCTGCTCGAGGCCGTCGGGTTCGTAGCCTTGGGCGAGTATGGCGTCGAGGACCAACGCCATGCCCGCCCCTATGAGATCCGGATCGCCGTCGAAGGTCATCCCGTCCGAGATCGCGAGCTCGAAAGAAGGACCTTCGAGCTTGGTCGCTACGACGTGGGCGTGAGCCGATTCGGCGGACTCGAAAATGGTCATCGTGTGTCCCTACTCCTGCCGCAACGTCTTCGCCGGGTCCAGGTTCGCCGCCCTTCGGGCCGGTACTTCCGTCGCCAGCAGAGCCGTCACGCACAGGAGTAGAGCCCGGTCGCCGGTTTTGTCTCTTGCGGCTTGCCCCGGAGGAGTCCAGATACGCTGGCTAGCCAGCGCTGGCCCACAGTTTCAGGACGATGTCATCCACTGAAAGCGGACCTCCTGCACTGTCCACAACAGCTAGCCACTCGGTAGGCATGGTCAGCCCCTGTGGTGGGATGGGTTCCGCGCCTACCGAGTAAGCAAGCGCTAGAATGACCGGCCCCTCGTGTATCGCAGGCGGCTGTACTAGGCGCGAGAAATCCTGGACCACCACCTTCTCCTCGGGCGACAGAGAATCCGCGACAAGCCAGAACTGGCATCGAGCATTCGGGCCGAGAGCGACAATCAGTGAGCGAGCGCCGGTGTTTTCTCTCGTGGCGTAATGTGAAGTGAGGACGTCTTGAACGCCGTTGAGGTATTCCGACAAAGCGTCGGGGCCACCCGACAGACGTGGCGCCATCACTTCCTCTGGTTGGAGGAGAGTTATGTTCTGCAGATGGAACATGTCTTGAAGCGCCCTCAGCCGATTCGAAAGACTCGGCGGTTCTCGTTAGGCCGGTACAACAACCACGCATCCGGTGGCACCGCCTCGCGGAGCTCATCGCAGTCCCCAGGTGGGGGCTGCTGGCCAGGAGGTTCTCCCGGGTGCCAGACGCGGCAGCCTCCGGGAGGTGGCATCTGCCCATGTGGGATGTCGTAGACTTCGTCTGCTAAAGGATACGCAGGCGCCTCCGCGGTAAGCGCAACGCTGCAACCGCCCAGCACCCCTGCCACCGCGAGTATCCAAAAGGACCTATTCATGTGCCCCCTCCGATGCCGGACATCTATCCTCCACGAACACAAAATCATCGACCCCAATATAGGCTCACAGCGATCTGACGGCTTCAATCGACGAGACAACCGACTGGACCAAGGAAGTCGCCGCAAACCGAGGTGGGCCTCTGTACGCCGACAGTGAGCGACTGCTGCGGGAGCCACTGATGATACTGCTTCTGCCACCCCTATCGGTCCACAACTGTGAAATCGTGGCTCGTTTCGATCTGGCGCCCGCCACTATCCTCGATGCGCAGCGTGACGCGGTACGATCCCGCCTCCATCTCCCTGGGTGTGATCGTCCGGCTGCGGGAGGTCGCGAACCCGTCCGCGTGATCGTCCCAGCTGATGCGGACTGGGTCTACTGGGTCTGGGGCCCTTCCCAAAAGGCGACGCACTCCGCCTACCACACCTCCGTCAGCAATGGGCCTGAGGGTCACTCGCCCCGTGAACGGCTCGTCATCGGGCAGACCGCAGACGATGTACGAGACCTTGATCTCCGCACCCTGGAGGACCGTGCCGAGCGGCTCTACGAGCAGTTCGCGATCACCATCGGATGCGTCTCTCCTACGCCTCTGACGACGGATAGGCATTCTAAAGACCCTTTCCGAGTGCGGTACCCTGCTTGAGCGAGGCGAGACCCTCCCCTTGCAAAACTGACCCAGGCTAAGGTGAACGCTCGCCGTCCGGCCATACAAGGACGAGACGAGCGGATGCGTGGATGGGCAGCGGTGGATGGAGCGGGGTGGACCCTCAAACCAGAGGGACGAAGGCATGGGGGTGTGCTCTCAGTCTGAGCCACCATCGAGGCCGAGACATTCGGGGGTCGGATCGTCCTGCGCCGCGGCGGGTCCGAGAGTCGGCAGGACCTGGTCCGCTGATTTTTCGAAGGATGCAACTTCCGGCGGTGAAATCTCGTCTATAGTTATGACCCGAGTCATGACCATGCGGGGATGCCTTCCCCGAGTCGGTTCACAGAGAAGGAGCAGTAGGGATGAAAACAAGCGATTCGACACAGGACATGCCCAGGCAACCCAACGATACCCGAGGAGGTGGCACCGTGACCTTCGCCGAGTTCATCGAGTGGAACAGCGAGGGTCAGATGAAATCGGCAGCAAAGGAAGCAAAGAAAGAGTCGAGGGCCCTGGTGTTCATCGAGGTCACCGGCGTCATCGTCGCTTGCATCGCGATCATCGCTTCCCTCGCCTATCCCGTCGTGACCGCCGCTTTGTGGGTCGGATAGAGACCTCCGTGATCTGGCCGTTGGAGAGCAACCGGAACCGACCAAGACGGACAACTGGATCGTACACGGGCGCACTCCGGGATCAGACCGAGGTCAATGTCCTATGAGGGGGCTGGTAGGCGCAAGCAGAAGGGTGGAGAACCGCCCTTACACGCGCTCTGAGCGTCTTCGGGGTGTATTCGGTATTTGGGTCCGGCTGAAGCGCCCTCGTGGTTTAGAGGGCCGTTATCGGCGTGCTCATGTGTAAGCGACTACAGCAACACCCAAGGCGGAACCTGTCAACGCCAGTGAGACACTCTTGGAAATCAATTAGAGAGCAATCTCCTGTGTAGTGAGGGATGGGGTGGGAGGATTGATCCAGACGGCCTCCGGGAGTGGTTTAGGCTTCGGCTCACCGGAGACGAAGCGCTCGGGATGAGCGGCCCATGCCTCACGGAGCACGGCCTTCCTGCAGGCGATGATCCGATCGGCGTGACCGAAGTGGACCTGTTCGGGGGTCAGCATCGAGATGCCGCCATGGCGGTGCTCGGCATTATACCAACGGAAGAACGAGCGACAGAAGGTCTTGGCTTGCCCCTGATCCCCGAACCGGCCGGGAAACGAGGGATGGTACTTCAAGGTCTTGAACTGAGCCTCGGAGAACGGATTGTCATCCGAGACCTGGGGTCGGCCCAACGAGCGGGTCACGCCGAGATCGGCGAGTAGTTGAGCCGTGCATTGGCTCGTCATCGGAGCCCCTCGATCGGAATGCAGGGTCAGGAGGTGGGGCTGGACGCCATGCTTCAAGCAACTCTGCTGGATCAGCCGGCTGGCCAGGGCAGAGTTCTCCCGATCCGCCACCATCCATCCCACGACGTAGCGGCTGAAGATGTCCAGGATCACGTAGAGGTAGAAGTAACTCCACTTCTTCGGCCCCAGCAGCCGGGTGATATCCCAGGACCAGACCTGGTTCGGGCCCCTCGCCATCAACTCGGGCTTCTGGTATTTGGGATGACTCCGCTGCGCTCGACGCTCCTGAACCGGCACCTGGGAAGCCAGAACGCGATACATCGTACGCTCGCTGCACAGGTAGACGTCCTCGTCGAGCAGCGTCGCCACCACCTCGGCTGGGGACCGGTCCACGAACCGCTCCGAACACAGGGTGTCGAAAATCTTGTCCCGCTCCCTCTCACTTAAGGCCCGGGCGGGGGTCGGGCGGGGCTGCTGATGCCCGGTCGATGCACTCCGACGACGGTAGAACGTGGCTCGCGGCACCCTGAGCGCATCGCACGCGGGCTTCACCCCTACGTGCTTGGCTAGCTCCTGGGTCGCCTTCATGAGTTCGTCCCGTCCTCGAGGCTCAATCCCAGCAGCCCTGCAACTTTTCCCTGGACGTCGATGATCAAGTGCGCCTTCTGGAGCTCCTTCTCGAGGCGAGTGTTCTCGCGCTCCAGCTTGCGCACCTTCTCCTCCAGCGGATTGCGCTCGCGCTTACGGCCTCGTTTCTTCGACAGCGCTTTCAGGGACCCGCTATGCGCCGCCTTGCGCCATGTCGTCAGGTGCGACGAGTACAAGCCCTCCCGCCGTAGGAGTCGGCCAACCTCTCCGGGCTCCGTGCACCGGTCCGCTTCTTCGACGATCCGCAGCTTGTACGACGGAGCGAACCGCCGGCGCAGCGGCCTATCTACCACCTCCGAGTCCGCAGGAGCTGCCGCGCTTCGCTTACCGTCCCAGGTTGGTGGGGCTATTCCATTCTCTTTCATTCTCTCTCGGTGTCTCAGCATCCTCGGTTTCTCTGCCTTCGCCCTACTCTAATTCCTTAGCTGCTCCGTGTCTCACGTAAGTTGGCAGAGAGGGCTCCGTGTCTCACGTAAGTTGGCAGAGAGGGGCCCCCTTCAGACTCGCCCTCACTGTGGGGAACTAACCTCCTCGCATCAGTCCCCTCCAGCCATCGCCCAACCTCATCATCACCCATAGCTTGAGCGCATGGGCATGCACTCTTTGGTTTCGCTCAGTTCAACAAGGCGTTAACGCCCCTCTAAGCCACGAGGACGCTCCAGCCTACCCCCGAAATACCGAAGACAACCGAAGCCGCTCAGAGCGCGTCTAAGGCACGTACCGAGCATGTGTCGCCAATCCGTTGATCGCAAGGAATACGGAGCCATAAGCCTTCGACTCACCCGCCGGAGGAGCCTCTCTGCTTGCGCCTACCCCTCTCTGCCAACTTACGTGAGACACAGAGCAGCTAAGGAATTAGAGTAGGGCGAAGGCAGAGAAACCGAGGATGCTGAGACACCGTGAGAGAATGAAAGAGAATGGAATAGCCCCACCAACCTGGGACGGTAAGCGAAGCGCGGCAGCTCCTGCGGACTCGGAGGTGGTAGATAGGCCGCTGCGCCGGCGGTTCGCTCCGTCGTACAAGCTGCGGATCGTCGAAGAAGCGGACCGGTGCACGGAGCCCGGAGAGGTTGGCCGACTCCTACGGCGGGAGGGCTTGTACTCGTCGCACCTGACGACATGGCGCAAGGCGGCGCATAGCGGGTCCCTGAAAGCGCTGTCGAAGAAACGAGGCCGTAAGCGCGAGCGCAATCCGCTGGAGGAGAAGGTGCGCAAGCTGGAGCGCGAGAACACTCGCCTCGAGAAGGAGCTCCAGAAGGCGCACTTGATCATCGACGTCCAGGGAAAAGTTGCAGGGCTGCTGGGATTGAGCCTCGAGGACGGGACGAACTCATGAAGGCGACCCAGGAGCTAGCCAAGCACGTAGGGGTGAAGCCCGCGTGCGATGCGCTCAGGGTGCCGCGAGCCACGTTCTACCGTCGTCGGAGTGCATCGACCGGGCATCAGCAGCCCCGCCCGACCCCCGCCCGGGCCTTAAGTGAGAGGGAGCGGGACAAGATTTTCGACACCCTGTGTTCGGAGCGGTTCGTGGACCGGTCCCCAGCCGAGGTGGTGGCGACGCTGCTCGACGAGGACGTCTACCTGTGCAGCGAGCGTACGATGTATCGCGTTCTGGCTTCCCAGGTGCCGGTTCAGGAGCGTCGAGCGCAGCGGAGTCATCCCAAATACCAGAAGCCCGAGTTGATGGCGAGGGGCCCGAACCAGGTCTGGTCCTGGGATATCACCCGGCTGCTGGGGCCGAAGAAGTGGAGTTACTTCTACCTCTACGTGATCCTGGACATCTTCAGCCGCTACGTCGTGGGATGGATGGTGGCGGATCGGGAGAACTCTGCCCTGGCCAGCCGGCTGATCCAGCAGAGTTGCTTGAAGCATGGCGTCCAGCCCCACCTCCTGACCCTGCATTCCGATCGAGGGGCTCCGATGACGAGCCAATGCACGGCTCAACTACTCGCCGATCTCGGCGTGACCCGCTCGTTGGGCCGACCCCAGGTCTCGGATGACAATCCGTTCTCCGAGGCTCAGTTCAAGACCTTGAAGTACCATCCCTCGTTTCCCGGCCGGTTCGGGGATCAGGGGCAAGCCAAGACCTTCTGTCGCTCGTTCTTCCGTTGGTATAATGCCGAGCACCGCCATGGCGGCATCTCGATGCTGACCCCCCGAACAGGTCCACTTCGGTCACGCCGATCGGATCATCGCCTGCAGGAAGGCCGTGCTCCGTGAGGCATGGGCCGCTCATCCCGAGCGCTTCGTCTCCGGTGAGCCGAAGCCTAAACCACTCCCGGAGGCCGTCTGGATCAATCCTCCCACCCCATCCCTCACTACACAGGAGATTGCTCTCTAATTGATTTCCAAGAGTGTCTCACTGGCGTTGACAGGTTCCGGCGAGGTACGCCTCTCATTCGTCAGCGCCGAGGTGGCGTGCGTTCGGTACCTCTTGACGAACCTCATGCTGCATGAGCAGGAGGGTTAGTCGTTCGTCGTCACCGCTTTCGCAACGCCTATTCGGCGGACCCCGCGGGCAGTCACCCTGCCAAAGCTCATCGTTGAGCCCTGTTGCCTCGGCCTGCCCCGTCCTATTGTGCCGGCAATCGACCGCTTCGATTGACACGCATGAAGTAGTCACAGAGCAGCGCTTGCTTGAGATCCTGAACGAAGAGCTTCGCCAGTCGCCAGAATGCGAAGGTGCAGAGATCGTGGGTGATTTGTGGCGTATGGACAGGAGCGGCTCAACAACCCAAAGATCACGAAGTGAGGAGCGGGGATCGGGAGAGTGAATCCGTGCTGCGGAAGCGCGTTTAGCTACCGCTTTTGAAGAGGAGCAAGCCGTGAGATCGTTTGCCGCCTGTCTGCTTCTAGTGGGGACGGTCGTGCTGGTGCCGTCGACGGCATCGTCGGCCCAGCAAACGGCCCCAGAGGCCATTCTCCACGAGCGGGACCTCATGATCCCGATGCGCGATGGAGTGAAGCTCGCGACCGACATCTACCGGCCCGCCCGCAACGGGGTGCCGGTGGAGGAGCGCCTGCCCATTGTCCTCTACCGGACGCCGTACAACAAGACGACTCCCGGGAGGGCGGAGCAGGCGCAGTTCTTTGCCCGGCACGGGTACGTGGCGGTGGTGCAGGACACCCGGGGCCGGTACAAGTCGGAGGGGAGCTTCCAGAAGTATAACGAGTTGGATGCGCCGGACGGCTACGACGCCATCGAGTGGCTGGCGAAGCTTCCGTACGCGGACGGCAAGGTCGGGATGTACGGCACCTCGTACAACGCCCACACCCAGGCCGACGCCGCTAAGATGAACCCGCCGCATCTCACCACCATCGTGGTCAACCAGGGTGGGATCTCCAACGGGTGGAAGAACAGCGTGCGCTGGCACGGGGCGTTCGAGCAGAGGTGGCAGCTCTCGTGGGCCCTCTCGAACCTGCGGGGCGAGCTCGACAACGACGCCCTGGTGGACGGGATCCTGGCGATCGAAAAGGCGGACGAGTGGCTCCACGCGCTGCCCCTGAGGAAGGGCCAGAACCCCCTCTCCGTCTCCCCCGACTTCGAGGAGTACTACCTGAAGCAGGCCACCCAGGGGGACGCCGACTGGTGGAAGGGGCTGGGGGTCAACTGGGAGGAGTACTACGAGCAGACCGCCGACATCCCGATGCTCCAGATCGGCGGATGGTTCGACTACTTCTGCGGGGGCACCATCGACAACTTCGTGGGGCTCTCGGCCATCAAGGAGGGACCGATCCGCCTGCTTATGGGCCCCTGGACCCACGGTGGGAACGACGAGAGCTTCGCCGGTGACGCGGAGTTCGGGCCCGAGGCCACGATCCGGGACTTCCACACCTACTTCCAACTACGGTGGCTCGACCACTACTTGAAGGGGAAGGGCACGGGGGTGGAGGACCACCCTCCCGTCCGGCTGTTCGTCATGGGGAGCGGGGACGGACACAGGGACGGGAACGGGCGGCTCTTCCACGGGGGTTACTGGAGGGACGAGGAGCGCTGGCCGCTGCCCGGCACCCGGTTTAGGGAGTACTATTTCCACGGGGACGGGAGCCTCAGCACGACGGGGCCGGCCTCCGGGCCGGAGTCCACGACCTACACCTTCGACCCCGACGATCCCGTCCCCAGCATCGGGGGATCGTTCTACGGCGCGGAAGGCGGCTTCAATCAGCGGGAGAACGAGGACTGCTTCGGCTGCGAGCCGCCCTACCTGCCCCTGAAGGCCCGGGCCGACGTGGTCGTCTTCCAGACCCAGCCGCTCGAGGAAGACGTGGAGGTCGTGGGACCCATCGTGGTGAAGCTCTACGCTTTCTCCACGGCCCTGGACACCGACTTCACGGCGAAGCTCGTGGACGTCTACCCCGCGAGCCTGGGCTATCCAGCGGGCTACGACTTGGGCCTTACCGACGGGATCCTCCGGGCGCGGTACCGGAACTCTCCGTCCAGCCAGGAGTTGATGACCCCCGGTGAGGTCTATGAGTTTACCATTGAACCGTACCCCACCGCCAACGTGTTCAAGAAGGGGCACCGGATCCGGATCGACATCTCCAGCAGCAACTTCCCCCGGTTCGACGTGAACCCCAACACCGGGGAATCCCTGGGCATGGAGCGGCGGAAGATCAAGGCGGACAACACCATCTATCATAGCTCCCAGTACCCGTCGCACGTCATCCTCCCCATCGTTCCCTCCAAACGATGAGGGAGGAACGACTCGAACGGGTGAGACGAGTAGCGAAGCAGATCGAAGCATGACACGGCGTACAGTAACCCCCGGCGTGGTCCTCGTCTTCTCTTGTCTTGTCTCCTGGCGGGTTGTCGGCAACCCGACGGTCTGTACGAGGTAGTGGTCCAGGAACAGGACTTCATGCTCCCGAGAGCGGTCCGGTAGGCGCAAGCAGAGCCACGTCAGACGCTTGTAAAGGCGTTCTGAGCGTCTTCGGGCTTTATTCGGCATCCCTGGGTAGGGCAGAGCGCCCTCGTGGCTTAGAGGGCCGTTAGGGGCTCGGCCTCTGCCACGCCATTACAGCCACGCCCAAGGGGCCAATCCCAGCGCGAAGATCATTGCCGTGTGGATCAGGGCCAACGTTGGTGAAACATCACTTCCCCAACTTGTTGTGCCTCGGCTTGGACCTCTTGATGCTGCGCGCCTCGGCTTCACGCGCCTCAGCGATCGTGCCTTTGGGGGTGATCTCCACAGTTGTGGCACCCGGAATCGCGTCGGGTCCTCCGGGCAGATGTTCCTTGAGCCGCTCTGCGACACGTCCTCTCTTAGCCACCCCGGTGTATGTGTGGGTCCCGGCTCGGTTGCGGATCTTGTAGACGACAGGTTTGTCCTGGGCCAGTGATTCGATGCCCGTCTTGCTAAACCGGGCCTTCTTTTTTCCCGGCAAGATATACCTCCGAGGTAATAGTCATGATCGTCCCTCTTACGCCCTGGCCCGATCCAGCAGCGCTTCGATCTCGTCGTCGGTCACGTCGGCAAGCGGCGTATCCGATCGCACCTCCGCCGTGAACTGCTTCCCCTCCGCCGCGAACGCCAGCACTCCGCGCCGCTCACCCCGTTCGAGCCAGAGCAGCCAGTGCTTGCCGTCCCTCGGGTCGGTCCAGTCGCGGTGGGTCATACCTCGGCTCCGACGACTGATGTCAGTTCCGGCTTCAGCACCTTGAGCGCGACCTTGCGATTGTGTTTGAGATCGTTAGCCAGGTAAACGATGGCCATCCCGCCCTCACCCAACTGGCCTGCGCGCACAGGATAGCAGCCTACCTCCTGGGCCGCACCTCCACCTCCAGATCCTGACGCCTATACATGCAGATCCCGTTCACGTCCTCGCAGACGTAGTAGAGGGCGTATCCCGGTATGGTGATCGGGCCGCGGCCGAGCTCCTGGGGCGCACGGATCTCAGCCTCGATCACGCGGGTCTCCAGTGACACCACCTCGGGAGGGAGCGGATAGCTGGACATCCTGGTCTCGACTTCCCATCCCTCGGGCGGATCGAGCCAGAGGACCATCTCCTCGGCCTCGTTGTTCCAGTGCGCTTTCGTCCGCTGGATCGGTCGGAACGAGAAATGCAGCCGCGTGACGTCCCCGGGAGCGACCCTGGCCGGGACCGCAACGGCCTCGGCTTCAATGAACTGGTCCTCGTCGCGAAGCACGCGACCCAGAGGGTCGGGCTCTGGGGGGGCGTCCAGGCCGACGACGAAGTCCCTTTGCGGGCTGGCGAACTCGGAGCCACGAGGCTCGACGGTGAGTGGAGCAGGCTCTTCGCC
Organism: Longimicrobiales bacterium; assembly: GCA_965218295.1. Classification (GTDB taxonomy): domain Bacteria; phylum Gemmatimonadota; class Gemmatimonadetes; order Longimicrobiales; family Gaopeijiaceae; genus CBDCKN01. Next base: position 484,987 of record CBDCKN010000009.1, read on the forward strand.
CCGGGCCTGGATCTCCTCGCGGGCCGTGACGACCCAGTCGTAGAAGGGGTACGGTTTATCTAGCCGCGGGCCATACTGCTGGATGCGTCTGCGCCAAATGTACTGGTTGGGATCGATCTCGAGCGCGGCGGACCACTCGTCCACGGCCTTCTGGAAGTCGCCTTTGCGCCGACCGTCCGAGTCGTAGCGCATCCGGTGGGCGACGCCCAGGCGGAAGTGCGCCATGCCGTCCTCCGGCTGCTCGCGCACCACCCACTCGTACGCGTCGACGGCCTGATCCACTCGGCCGGCTCCACCCCACACGGCGATCGCGTCACCATAGGCCCTCCACGCCTCCGCGCTGCCCTCGGACCGTGCGCGCGCATAGAGGGCAGCCACGTCCGGCGGAGGAGTGGCTGGCGACGGCTCGCCCCGCACGGAGCCGAAGCTCTCCTCCAGAAAGTCGTCGCTGACGCTGCCGTCCTTCTGCATCGCCGGCAGAACCTTCCGAATCACGCCGCTCTCGTCGATCGCAAGGGAGATCGGCACGTAGGGCGCCCCCAGCAGATCGTACGAGTCGACCAAAATGGGCCACCCCATCTGCTTCCACTGCATGAAGAGGAGGGCCCGGTCGGGGTGCTGCTCCTGGATGATCCCGACCATCTGTACGCTGCCGACGTCCTGGAGGCTCTCGGTCGCGTTGTGCCACCCGGGCACGTGTCGCCTACAGCCTGCTCACCAGGATGCAAAGATGTGTAGGATGACCTTCTGACCGCGGAAGTCGGCGATAGACGCGGGCCGCCCGTCGTCGAGGGACGGGAGCGACAGAGTGGGGAACGGTCTGCCCACCTTGAAGCCGTGCGACGGCATGGAGCTCTGCGCACGCGCTTCGCTCGGAACAGCGATGGCGATCAGCAGGAGTAGTGTGACGGCGAATTGTCGGGCGGATGTGTTCATCATTCCTCCAACTGCACGGCAGCCCTCTCCAGTTTAGCTCGCAGTCGGTCGCACGTCGAGCAAGGGAGCCGAGGTCGTTAGGCTGGAGCGCCCTCCTGGCTTGGAGGGCCATTATGGGCGTGCTCTCCTCTGAACCCAATACACCACAACAGCATAACGCCTTGCTCAAGCAGGGTGCCGGACTCGAAAAGGGTCTTTAAAATGCCTATCCCTTATCGAAAACCTAGCTCGCCGGTTCTACGAACCATCCCTAAAGCGAGTAGCCGGTAGGTTTGCGTGGCGTTCGCTGACGGTGTCACACTCCCGCCTCGTGCTACTCGACCAGATTCAGGATGTCTTCGTGAGCCGGCTGACGATCTCCTCGATGACGGCGTCCGCCCGTTCTTTGATCTCGGCCGGAGTCCGATCCTGAATCGGGTGTGGGACGAAAACCGCGTCCAGGTCGGGCCGCCCCAGGCGGCTCGCCTGCACCCTGGCAGCTGTGCGAAACTCCTCCGTGGCGAGGGGCACGGAGGGGATGCCTTCCGCTTCGAGTCGAACGCTGTCGTGCAAACTGCACGTTGTGCAGGAGCCTCAGTCGGCCAGCGCTTCGATCACCCCATCCACGAAAGCGAGCCTCTCCCGCAGGGCTCTAGGAGCCGGCTTCGTGTAGGTCGGCTTGACCTCGCGAACGATTCGGGAAACGCCGTAGCGCTCCTTGAGAATCTCCTCCAGCCGATCCAAGAACTCCTTCCCTCGGGGCTTGCTGATGTCGAGCAGGGCGAGGGTCTTGCCCTCGAGGCTATCGAGCCGGGGCGCAGGAGGCAGCCGGTCTTGGGAGCGTTCATCGAGAGGGTTCACCAACGTGGACATGGAATCTCCTTGTTGCATGTTCTTTTGCGTCCTTACCACTCTATTCGTGTATTTACCAACACCGGATATGTCACGATCTGAGAGCCTCCGGCGCCCGCCAGCCAACCCCCCAGGACTGCGGAAAATTTTCCGGCCGTGCCGCCCGCCACGATGATCCGAATCTGCGACGGGTCTTCGAACTTCCGATAGTGGGGCTCACCGTCGATCAGGACTTCCTCGTAGGTATCGCGGAGCTGGGTACCCTCCGTGCCCTCGTGGTCGAACGCCCGGAGGGGAACGCCGGTCTGCTCGAAGAGGAAGTCGCGCGCGTCGCTCTTGGAGAATCCGTCGGAGCTCAAGGTCGCGGCGTGCTCAGGGCACAACACCACCAGCGCGTCGATCCGCCCGCACCGCCTCCAGCTCCAGATCATGGAGAGCGTGGCGCCAATCGTGCGGAGCACTCCGGCCCCGGTTCGGGCCGTGTGCTCGCTCACCTCCGTGAGCCCGCCGGCGGCGAACAGCGTGACGGTGCTCTGGTTCTGACCGAAGCCGAGCTCTACGTGGAGAGGCTCCCAGGGACTCTCCTCGTGATTCTCGGCCACGCAGTACGAGAAGCGTCCCGGACTTCCCAGCGCCGACATGTCGATCTCACCCGGGAGAGCACCCCCCAGGTTCGCCATCACGAGTTGGAGCGCCCGGCCCACCGAGCTGTTGGCCCGAGCCACGTTTCCGAACACCCCCGCCCCGCTCGCGAAGCCCAAGCGCGTGGTGGCCGGCCCGCTCAGGATGATCAACGGAGTGGCCGAGTGGGTCGTCGCCTGCACCCCGTGCAGGTTGAAGCGCTCGTCGCAAGCGGCCCTGACCACAGGGATCAGAACCTCCATGTACTCCGGCTTGCAGCCCGCCATCACCGCGTTGGCGGCAATCTTCTCGACCGTGGCGGGCCCGTAGCAGGGCGGGACCAGTCCCACCACACGATCCGGTGAGTGTGGGATCGCCGCCAAGAAGGCGTCGACCCGTTCCGCCGTAGGTGGGACCACGGGAACGAATGGCGAGAAGCCGGCGCTCATGCAATACTCGTACGGATCTTCGTCCTCGGCCAACGTGAGGCGTGAGGCCCGCGGCGCGCGATCGGGAAGCGGATCGATTGGCTCGGGCGGCGCCTCGTCAGACGCTTCGACAGCCCCGACGGCCACCGCCGACTCGAGGTGGCGGGACGCACAGCCGGGCTTCATCATGGGAGCCCCATCGTCGAGGTCGGCCACTGTCCGCACCGGAAGTCCGAGGTCAGAGAGCATTCTCTCCGCGGCCGAGTTGAGGTCCCCCTTGTGGAAGCCCACCTCGGAGAACTCGATCTGTCCCCCGTGGCCCACGAGAAATAGCGCCGGGACGCTGGGCGGATTGAAGCTGCGAGACGCATCCAGATCGACGTCCAAGAGCACCGGGAAGCTCACGTCATAGGCCTCCACCAGCTCTCGTGTTTCAGGGCCACCGTCCTGCGAGACCGCCACGACCCGATGGCCATTGGGGCCGAGCGCCTCGGCCAGGCGTTTCAGGTACGGGACCGTAAGGCGGCAGGTGGGACAGTCGGTCTCGATGAATGAGAGGAGGATGGGACCCTCGGTCGTCTCCTCCCCGAGTCGCCAATCGGTTCCGTCCAGCCGGGCGAGTGAGAAGTCCGGTGCCGGATCTCCCGGAGCAAGCATGGTCAGGTCACAGGATGGAGGGTGAGTACGCCGCCGAACGCCGCTTCGGGCTTGCGAGCCCAGTATCCTATGGGCTGAGGGTGAGGCGCAAGCCGCCGCGGGAGCAGACCCTGGAGCAGGCCAGTGGAAGCTACTGGTGGAGCGAGCCTGCCCGGTTATGAGATCCGCGCTGTTATGCTGGCCACCGACGGCGCTCCGTCTGCCCGGCAGGCCATCGCTGCCGTGCTGACGTTCTCTCCGGTCACGTCCTCACCGTTCACCAAGACGGTGGGTGACCCGAAGCGCCGGAAGTCAGCCGGTGTTGACTCCGCCATGAGGTCCCACTCTGACCAAGTCAGGACCTGACCGGCCCCCTCAATTGCCTCTCTCAGGTTGTCTCGTGCTTGCGCCGTGTTGGGGCATCCGTCGAAGTAGACCAACTCGATTCGTGGCATCTTCATCTCTCTATTCTCCATGGGCCAAGAGGTGGCTACTCACCTTCGTCGGCCCGCTCTGTCGCACTGAAGGCAGTCATCTGTTCGAGTTCGCTCACGATCTCCGCGACGGTGGTCACCGTCGTGTCGAACGTCACGAAACCCTCTGCCGCCTCGTACGAGAAACGCGCCTCCTGCACACCCTCGACTCGCTCCACGGCCAACCCGGCCGCTGTGGCGCAGCCGTCTCAGGTCATGCCGGTGACATCTAGCGCCACCGTTCGAAGCGTTCCCTCCACGTCGGCCATGTCGGCAGGTACATCCCCCTGCAAGGTCGCTCCGTGGTCCATCGCCGCGTCTTCGTGTCCGGGTATCTGGAGCAGAATGCCGCCCCCGATCACCACGGCCACAGCCGACCATTGTTTCCAACCCATCGTTTGGAATCTCCTGTTATAGGATGAGCGTCTGCCAACTAGGGAACGTGGCGAAGACGACGGCCACGACGGTGGCGGTCCAAAGCATGACCATCATGCGCCGTCTGACCGCAGGGTCGGCGCACGGTTTGCCCGGAACACATGCCGCCTTCTCCTCTCGGTCGAGGAGCCAGAATCCCAGGACGAGGAAAAACGCCGTGGCTGCCAGGAAGTACGGTCGGTACGGCTCAAATGCCGAGAGCCCGGCTCCCGACACGCCCAAGCTCACCGCCACGACCGGCCCGGCACAGCAGAGGGCCGAGCTAGCGGCTGCGAAGACCCCGCCCACGCCTGGCAATGTCGCCTTCATCGAATCTCTCACGGCGTCCTCCGACTACTCGACCACGTCGCCGAGGGTGTGAGCCGTGACGTGCTCCGTTAGGCTCGAATTCGCCAACGCAGCACCCCAATTCCTGGCGTTCAATCGTTTGGCAAGGTCGGCGGCTTCATCCAGCCTAAGGAGGAACGTGCCTTCGTGCTTGGTCGCCTTAGGCTTCACCCGATTCCCGCGACTCAAAGAAGAAGACGAAATGGCAGAAGCTCGCCATCACGTTGTCCGCTGACTTGAACCCCTCGGCGTCAGGCGCGACAAAAGACACCACGGTGGTCTCGGGCTCCTGAGACCGAACACCTTCGGGCGCGACCGTGGGGTCGGATGGTACCCCCGGTCTGGGGGTCCCGACTTTCGACCCGGGCTTGCTCTCCGAGGATCTCAGGGATGAAAAGGCTGTCCCAGGCGCACCACGTCCACAGAGTGCGCCCGTCGAGATCGAGCTTGTGAGACATCGGTGCGGCAGCGAGACCTCCGAAACCCAACACGTGGCCCTCTTCATCCGGGTAGACGAAGGATCGGATGAAATCCCTGCCTAGCAGCTCAGCACTCGCGACCGGCACATCCAGGGCTGCGGGAAGTTGCGTGGCGGATACCGGACTGCCTTTAGCTAGTTCGCGGTAAAGTGTGACGGCGGCACGTTGCTCGTCTTCCGCAAACGTCGGAAGCACTGCTTCGAGTGCTTGCCAATACTGATCGATGTCGGGTGTCTCGTTCATCATCAGTCTACCTCCCTTTTGTCATCGTCCTCGAGCACCTAATGGCCTGATCCGTCGTGGACCAGCCTCGACCAATACAAGCTAAACCCTGTACCACAGTACGGAGTCAAGGGCTGGTGGTGGTGGAGTCGGACATCAGCCGGGGAGAACTGCGTCAGCGGTCTGGCCAGCCCGAGTGATCGAGTTCCTCAAGGATCGGGCACGCACCCGTCGGTTCCCGCGCCTCACATGCTTCGACCAGACGCTGGAGTGCGGTCTCAATCCGCCGGAGTGCCTCTATCTTACCGGCGACCTGCTCTAGTTTCTCTCGCGCTTGCGCCTCGACTGGACCGCACGCGGCGACCTCATTCACGCGCAGGTTGAGCAGTTCCGAAATCTCCCGGAGCGCGAAGCCGAGTCCCTGCGCCCGCCGGATGAACTTCACGCGGTCCACAGCGTCACCGGGGTACTGACGGTACCCCGACAGTGTCCGTGGTGGCTCTGGTAGCAGACCCTTGCGCTCGTAGAAGCGGACAGTCTCGACTCCGATTCCAGCCGCTTGCCCTCTCTGCCAACTTAGGTGAGACACGGAACGAGTAAAGAATTAGAGTAGGGCGAAGGCAGAGAAACCGAGGATGCTGGGACACCGAGAGAGAATGGAAGAGAATGGAATCGCCCCACTAACCTGGGAGGGTAAGCGAAGCGCGGCAGCTGCTCCGGACGCGGAGGTGGTAGATAAGCCGACGCGCCGACGGTTTAGTCCGTCGTACAAGCTGCGGGTCGTCGAAGAAGCGGACCGGTGCACGGAGCCGGGAGAAGGTAGGGCGACTCCTGCGACGGGAGGGCTTGTACTCGTCGCACCTGACGACATGGCGCAAGGCGGTGCGGAGTGGGTCGCTGAGAGTGCTGTCGAAGAGACGAGGTCGAAAGCCGAGCGAACGGAATCCGCTGGAGGGGAAAGTGCGCAAGCTGGAGCGCGAGAACACTCGCCTGGAGAAGGAACTCGAGAAGGCGCGCCTGATCATCGACGTCCAGGGAAAAGTTGCAGGGCTGCTGGGATTGAGCCTCGAGGACGGGACGAACTCGTGAAGGCGGCCGAGGCGCTGGCCACGTACGTAGGGGTAAAGCCCGCGTGCGATGCGCTCAGGGTCGCCCGAGCCACGTTCTATCGTCGTCGGAGGCCATCGACCGGGCATCAGCAGCCCCGCCCGACCCCAGCCCGGGCCTTGAGCGAGAAGGAACGAGACAAGGTCTTCGACACGCTGTGTTCGGAGCGATTCGTGGACCGGTCCCCGGCCGAGGTTGTGGCGACCCTGCTCGACGAAGACGTCTACCTGTGCAGCGAACGTACGATGTATCGCGTTCTGGCCTCCCAAGTGCCAGTTCGAGAGCGCCGAGCGCAGCGGAGTCATCCCGAATACCAGAAACCCGAGTTGATGGCGACGGGCCCGGGCCAGGTCTGGTCCTGGGATATCACACGGCTGCTGGGGCCGAGGAAGTGGAGCTACTTCTACCTCTACGTCATCATGGACATCTTCAGCCGCTACATCGTGGGATGGATGGTGGCGGATCGGGAGAGCTCGGCCTTGGCCGGGCGCCTGATCCAGCAGAGTTGCCTGAAGCATGGCGTCCAGCCCCAGGTCCTGACCTTGCACTCGGATCGAGGAGCTCCGATGACGAGCCAATGCACGGCTCAGCTCCTCGCCGATCTCGGGGTGACCCGCTCGCTGAGCCGACCTCAGGTGTCGGATGACAATCCGTTCTCCGAGGCCCAGTTCAAGACCTTGAAGTACCATCCCTCGTTTCCTGGACGGTTCGAGGATCAGGGCCAGGCCAAAATGTTCTGTCGCTCGTTCTTCCGCTGGTACAATGCCGAGCACCGCCATGGCGGCATCTCGATGCTGACCCCCGAACAGGTCCACTTCGGTCACGCCGATCAGGTCATCGCCGGCAGGGAGGCCGTGCTACGCGAGGCCTGGGCCGCTCATCCCGACCGCTTCGTCTCCGGTGAGCCGAAGCCCAAACCGCTCCCGGAGGCCGTCTGGATCAATCCTCCAACCCCCTCCCTCACGACACAGGAGATTGCTCTCTAATTAATTCCCAAGAGTGTCTCACTGGCGTTGACAGGCTCCGTTGGGCCAAGGCACCGATTGTCAGCGTGGAGGTCTCAGACATGACCACACACTAACCCCGTAGTCCGGTACGGGGTCAAGTCCTAGGTCTAGACGGCTGTGCCTGACCACCTCACCTGACGACCGGCTCTTCTCGCCCAGCTCCTCAAAGCGAAGTTCGGGGTCCAGCTTGTCAACGACGATATGGGGGTGGCGGCCCGCGGTCGTCGTCGTCCCCACCAGCGCCAATTGCGTCTTTCAGACCCTTACTGGCGCGGAAGCCGGGGGTCTTAGAAGCCGGAATGTGAATCGTAGCGCCTGTACGAGGATTCCTGCCCATACGGGTCTTGCGGTGCTTCGCCTCGAACGTACCAAAGCCTGTGATCTGAACGCGACTGTCCATCCTCAGGGTTCCGGCGATGATGCCGTCAGAGCCGAAGAGTGCGTCCATGGCCCGAAAGGGATCCGATCGGGGGAAGCAACCGGAACTGAGGTGAGGCCGGGCCCTATTCGCTCCTGAGCGACGTCATAGGGTCGATACGGCTGGCGCGCCGGGCCGGGAGGGCCGAGGCCAAGAGGGCCACTGCACCGAGCAGGACCGTGACAGCCGCGTAGGCCTTGAGGTCGAAGGGCTCCACGCCGAACAACAGGCTGGCGAACAGGCGGGTCGAGGCCGCTGCACCCAGCAGCCCGATGACGAGCCCGAGCACGGTCATGATCATGCCCTGGGAGACGATGAGGCTCAGGACGTCCCGCTGGGTGGCGCCCAGAGCCATGCGGATGCCTACTTCTTGGCGCCGCTGGGTCACGGCGTAGCTCAGCACCCCGTGGACGCCGAGGAGCGCCAGGAAGAGGGCGAAGGCGGAGAAGACCGCCAGCACCACTCCGGCGAAGCGCTCCCTGGCCGTGGCGTCGCGAAGCGTCTCATCCATGGTCGACACGTTGGAGACCGCCAGGTCCCGATCCAGCGACCAGATCGTTTCCCGGACCGAGGTGGCCATGGCGGCGGGATCGCCGGTGGTCGAGACCATCAACGTGATCGGCACCGGGCGGGGTGGAGCCTGGTACATATTGGCGTACATGGCCGGAGGCGCATCGGTGTCCAGGCCGTGGATGCGCTCGTTCTCGACGATGCCGATGATCTCTCTCGGGATCGGTCCCCAGAAGCTGAGGGTCGATCCCAGGGCGTCGCCGTCGGGGAAGTAGCGCTCCGCTGCAGCACGGTTGATGACTACGACGAGAGGCGTGTCCGTCTCGTCGGTGGCGTCCATCTGTCGGCCGGCCACCAGCTCAACGCCTACGGTCTCGAAGTATCCGGGGGTCACGATGCGGGTTGTCATCTCCCCCTGGTTGGGACCCACCGGCTGGCTGTTGATGGAGAAGCTGTTGGTAAAGCCCTCGTCCAGAGGATGGTTGGTGGTGACGGCCGCGGACTCCACTCCCGGAAGGGCTCTCACTCGGTCGGTGAGCTGGTGGGTGAAGCCGTTCACCTCGGGCCAGTTGGGCCAGACCGAGAAATCCCGTGGATAGCGGGACGCCGGCAGCATGAAGTCCATTCGCAGCACGTTCGCGGACCGGAATCCGGGATCGACGCTCTGCAGGTTCATCAAGGTCACGATGAACAGGCCGGCAGACACCAGCAGGATCACGGCCATGGCGATCTGACCCGACACCAGGAACCGGCGCACGGGCATCCTCGATCCGGTACCTCCCTGAGAGCGGCCTTCCTTGAGCTGATCCTGGAGGTTCAGTCGAGAGGCCTGCAGCGTGGGCAGGAGACCGAAGGCCAGCCCGATGGTGGTGCTCACCAGGAGCGCGAAGGCCAGGGCGGTGCGGTCCACGCTGATCTCACCCAGGGTGAGGAGCTCCGCCGGAGCCAATGCGAGGAGCACCTTGGTCCCGATGACGGCCAGAGCTACTCCACCGACGGCGGCCATGGCTGTGAGGGAGAGGCTCTCGACCAGGAATCGCTGGGCGAGACGGCCCCGGCCGGCGCCGAGCGCCACGTATACGGCCGTCTCCCGAGCCCGGGCCGCGCCGCGAGCGAGCAGCAGGTTGGCCACGTTGGCGCACGCGATCAGCAGCACCGTGAACACGGCGGCGAAGAGCACCCACAGGGTCAGGCGAACGTCGCCACGGAGGTACTCAGAGATGGGCTCGACGAAGGCCCCCCGGTTCCGGTTGGCGGGGTATTCACTCTCCAGCTCCTGCGCGATCCTCGTCATCTCGCCCTGGGCCTGCGGCACCGAGACCCCGGGCGCCAGGCGGCCCATGACCCGAACCCTGTGCGGATTCCGGGCTGCCGTGGCGATCGACTGCTGGATGGGTGCCCAGATATCCGTATCCTTGGTCGGGAAGTCTAATTCGGCCGGAAGCACGCCGATGATGGCTGCCGGTCGGTCGTCGATGGAGACCGTGCTCCCCAGCACACCGGGGTCCGCCTCGAAGGATGTCCTCCAGAGCCGGTCGCTCAGCACGATGACCGTGGGGCCGCCGGGCACGTCTTCCACCTCGGAGATCCCCCTCCCCAGCTGGAAGCCGACGCCCAGCACGTCGTCAAGGTTGTGGGTCACGACGGCAGCGTTGAGGCGCCGGGGCTCACCCTGCTCCCGGGTCAGGTTCGCAGAGCCCTGCCCAACCATGGCCAGGGACTCGAACGAGCGGCTCCGCTCCACGAAGTCGAAGTAGTCGGCCGTGGAGGCATTCTCGCGGATCGTGCCGGTGGCGCGATCATTCTGCCAGACGACGGTGAGGTTGTCGGCGTCGTGATAGGGGAGAGGCGCAAGGAGGACGCCGTTCACGATGGAGAAGATGGCCGTTGTGGCCCCGATCCCCAGGGCGAGAGTCACGGCCACCACCCCGCTGAAGCCCCAGCTCTTCACGACTGTCCGGAATGCGAGCCGTGCGTCGTGTCCCAAGGAGTCCATCATCATCGTCCACCCCCGTCGTTCCACCCGTTGTCGTGAGTACTTCCTGCAGGCAGCCTCTACCGTTACCAGTCGGCCACAAGCAGACCTTCGATCATGATACCGATTCGTCCCAAGCGAGTTTAGTCGAGGGCAAAGCAATAAAAGCGTCCTGCGCCTCTGGTCTCGTTGAATTTCTCCAGCGAGCATCCCGATGTCGAGTGCGACGAATTCCACGAGGTGTTAAATGAACTCAGGCGGTCATGATGGCCGATCATGGCGCTGCCGTCGGGGCCGCCATAGGTCCAATTGTCGCAGGTGAGGTTTTTGTTGACCCCGAGTTGCCCGTACCCCTGGAGGAAAGCCCTGGCCATGGGGAAAGGACCGGCCATGCGAATCCGAACCCGTGAGTATATCGTGCTCCATATTCGTCCCTTCTGGCCGGACCCGGCCGTTCACCAATTCGCCCTTCTCGGTCAACGTCGTCTCTCGAAAGCGCCCCCCCTACCCTCAGCGCTGGATCTCCTTGATCCGAATCCCCCTCCACTGCACCCCGAGCCCCACGTTCTCATCCGGGACGGAGTGGACCTGTAACGCAATGAATCCGCTCGGTGTGAGCGGGTCCAGGATGTCCGTGACCAGCACACCGTTCACCCAGGTGCGGATGTGATCCCCCACGGCCTCGATGCGGAAGTGATTCCACTCGTCCTGGCGAAAGGCAGCCTGCGCCGTGGGACGTCCGTCCAGCGGGAAGAGCCACCCGCGCCGGGCCTCATCGTAGAGCCCTCCGGTCCACTTCCGATCCGATGGGTCGATCTCGATCTGATAGCCGTGAACCCGACCGTTCTGGTACTCCGGTAGGCTGTGGCTCCTGATCTGGACGCCCGAGTTCATGTTCCGATCCACGAGGAATTCCAGCTCCAGAATGAAGTCGGAATACTCCCGATCCGTGGCCAGGAAACTGTTGGGCGAGTCCGCAACCGAAGTCCCGACAATCCTGCCGTCCCGCGCCTCGTAGCTGGCCGTGCCGTTCAGGAGGCCCCATCCGTCGAGCGACTCTCCGTCGAGGAGCGGCGTCCACCCCCCTTCGGAAGCGCGCAGCTCTTCAGCCGTGTACGTCTCCAAGCGTGCCGGCGCACTCGCCCGCACGTCGCCCACGAAGTCCGCCGAGACGGCGGTGGCCTGGTTCCCCCAGGCGTTACGCACGTAAGTCAGCGCGTCGGCGATCTGTTCGTCCGTGAAGGGCGTGGAGCGCACCGCGGGCATTACACCCACGATCTCTGGCACATCGTACGTCGTTCCGTCCACGGACACGGGACCACTCATCCCATCGAGAACGAGACGAACGAGGCGATCTGCGTCCTGCAACGCCCACTGCGAGCGCACGAGTGGGGGCGCGGTTGCAGGGAGTCCCATTCCATCGGTTCCGTGGCACGTCCCGCAATACTCCGAATACACCGCCTCACCGGCTGCGAACTGGGGCGCCAACTCGGCGGGAAGGGGGCGCTCAGCCACCGGAGTCGCGAGCGCGAGGCCCGCCGCACTTCTCACCGCGCCGACAACCCGCCCTTCCTCGACTCCCGACTCGGAAGCGAACTGCGCGAACGCGTCTTCACGGTCCTCGAGTGCACCAAGAATGCCATCGATGAGGATGGGGGCCTCGCGGTGCCGGTCAGCCAGTGTGAGCTGAATGCCCCAGGCTCGGTCCCTATTTGTCGCAGAGAGCGTGGCAGCCGCTGCAGCGATCTGCGGTGCGACTTGGGCCGTAGACGACTCCGCCAGACGCTCCAGCAGGCCCAGCGCCCGTGCGGCCTGCCCCGTGGGCACTGCAGATGTGAGACCGGCAACGGCCCCAATGAGTCTCGAGTCGCCTGAGGCCACTGCAGATTCCAAAGCCCCCACGCTGAGTCGCCCAATACCCTCTAGAGTCCACAACGCGTGGAAGCGGGCTCGCGGGTCCGCATGCCCGGCGGCCATGGCCTCCAGTTGCCCCTGTATGTCCATGGCCTGCCGCTCCACGAGCAACCGCTGTGCCGTGTCCCGCCACCAACCGTTCGGATGGGCGAGATGGCCCACCAGCTCCGAGGACGAGGCGTTCCCGAGGTCCGGTGCCGGACCAAGCTCCGCTCCAGCCCACTTCACCCGATAGATCCGTCCGAGCCCGATGGGGAGTGCAAGCCCGCGGCTCGCGATCTGGCGCTTGAGGTAATCCGTCAGGTAAGTGACGTGCTCAATCACGCCCCTGTACATGTCCACGACGTAGAGGCTGCCGTCAGGAGCCGTATACCCGTTCACCGGCCGGAATCGCTCATCACCCGAGGTGAGGAACTCCCTTCCCTCGTAGGGGAGTGCACCCTCGACTCGTCCATCGACGTCTTCGAGGAGCACGCGCTTCACGAGATGACCCGCAGGCTCCTGAACGAACGCGTTCCCCCGATACGCCTCCGGGAAGTTGTCCCCCCGGTAGATGACAGGCCCCGCCGCCGACGTGACGTTGGCCAGGCGCCCGTTGTCGGCCAGCGTTTGTGGCCGGTAGCCCCGGTTTACGCCCGGAGTGACGCGGCTCGGGAAGACCTGGTTGGAGACCCTTCTCGCACCGTATGGCGAGGGCGAAGAAGCCCGGTGGTGCGGGTTGCTGAGGAAGGTGCTGGGCGGGAAGTCGTCTCCGCGCAGCGTCGTGCTGTTGTCATTGTAGAAGAGACGCCCCCAGTCGTCCTGCGTGATGCCCCACTGGCCCCGGAACTCGGTGGTCTCCCTCAACCATTCGCCGTCTTTCAATCGATAGCGAACATCCGATTTCGCGCTGTAGATCCAGTTATCGGCCGCGACCAGCAGCCCGTTCGGCTGGTGATCAGGGTTGCCCCCCACCGCGTAGAGCGAGTCGATGATCGTGACCTGCCCCGCTCCATAGCCACGCTTCTCCACGAAGAGGAGGTTGGGGGGTTCAGCTACTAGGATCCCCCCGGCGTACACGGCAATCGCTCGCGGGAGAACGAGTTCGTCCATGAAGACCGTGGAGGACTCGTACCGGCCATCGGAGTCTAGATCGCGGAGAACCACGATGCGTCCCACGGGCTCGTCCTCTCCCGTGCCGTCCAGCGTGGGCATGTAGCCCCGCATCTCGACGACCCACATCGCTCCGTTTTCATCGAAGGAGAGCGCCACCGGATCGACCACGTCCGGCTCGGCCGCGACCATTTGCACTTCGAACCCCGGCTCGAGAGCCAAATCCGCGAGCGCTTCTTCGGCGGAGAGGACTGGGGCGGGAGGAACGCTGTCCGGATGCACCACGTCCACGTTCTGGTCGGCGTCCCCGGTCTCCGCGGCCGCGACACTCCCGTCGGCATCGGGGCGCGGGTTCGCATCAGGTGCGCTACAGCCCAACATCACCGCACCCATGACCACCCACGCACGAGCCGACACCCAGTACTTGAACAGTGGCTCAGGATGGGCAGTCACTAGTTGTTCTCCCGTGGAAGTTCCTCTCGCGCATTGCGGAAGCGGGGAGCATAATGCCGGGTGCACGAGCGGGGTGGCAAGCTTCGCCCTGCCCTGCCATCTCCAACTCACTCCGGAAGGCTCCACATGCGACTGCACGTCGTCGATAGCGGTCTGTTCGTCACCGACTGTCGCACGCGCCTGCCCTTCCGCTTCGGCGCGGTCACCATGACGGAGGCACCCCTGTGCCTGGCCATGCTGGAGATCGAGACCGAAGACGGCCGACGGACTCGTGGATATTCGTCGGACCTGTTGGTGCCTAAGTGGTTCGACAAGGATCCCGCCAAGTCCCCGCAGGAAAACTCGCGGGACCTCTTGGCCAGCGCCCACGCCGCAGCACGCGCGTTTCGCGATGAGCCACCTTCGACTGTCTTCGACAGCTGGTGGTCGGTTTATCAGCAGCGGGTCGAGTCGTAGCCGTTCGGCCAAGGGGATCAGCTCGTACGTGGCTTCGGAGTCGCGCTGTGTGAGCGGGCGCTGATGGATGCGGCTTGTCGGGCCGCCGACGTCAGCTTCTTCACCGCGTGGAGGCAGGACCTGTTCGCGTTCCAGCCCCACCTCCTGTATGCCGCCCTCGCCGGTTGGTTGCTTTCGGCATCGTTGGCCGAGGCTCCGGCTACTCGGGTCCGTGTTCGTCATACCATCGGCCTGACGGATGCGCTACGTGAGGCCGAGCTGGAGACCCCACTAAACGACGGCTTCCCGCAGGCTTTGAAGCAAGACATTGCCGTCTACGGACTCGACACCTTCAAGGTGAAGATCGGCGGCGGGCACGACGTGGACGTGGCCCGGTTGCAGTCGCTTGCCGAGTTCTTCGATGACACGCTCGACGACTATCAGGTCACGGTGGACGGCAACGAGCAGTTCCACACACTCGACGAACTCGTGGCGCTCTTCGAAGCGGTCGGAGAAGCTGTCCCAACCGTAGTTGAAGGTTCCTGATAGGGGAGAAAGAAAAGTGGTGGCTCCGGGGGTCCCGGGCCGATAGGCTCGGGTAGGCAAAAACCCCAACACGGAGCCACCACGATGAAGAGAACGTACGAGGTAAGGGATCGGGCGGACAAGCGCGCGATCAGGGAGTTCCTGAAGCGGGAGGGGCAGTTTCTGCTTCCGATGCTTGAGCTCGTGGAGCAGACGGAGGTCGCGATCGACGAAGTCATCCAGGTGATGGGACGAGCGACGATCGAAGCGGTGCTGGAGATGAGCGCCGAGGGTGTGGCAGGCGTGAAGCAGGCAGGTCGGTCACGAGCGGAAGACGACACGGTGTGGTATGGCCGGCAGGGTGGTGTGGTTTACCTGTCGGACCGGAAGGTGCGTGTGGAGCGGCCACGGCTCAGGCGCCGGGGCGCCGGGGAGGGTGGCGAGGTCGAGGTGCCGGCGTACGCAGCGATGCGGAGACCGGGCGCCGTGGCGGATCGGATGCTCGAGGTCCTGATGGCGGGGGTGAGCACGCGGAAGTACGGCCGTGTGATCGGTGAGATGGCCGACACGGTCGGGGTGAGCAAGTCGGCGGTGAGCCGTGAGACGGTCGAGGCCTCGGAGCGCGTGCTGAAGGAGCTGATGGAGCGCCGGCTGGATGCGTGGGACCTCCTGGTGATCTTCATGGAACGCAACGGCCATCACTATTTCCGTGGGCTCGACCATCTCTCCGAACGGGAGATCGAATACGCGCTGGCAGAGCACCCCGAGTTGTACACGAGACACGACGGCGGTGCGCGGCTCGACATTCAGGCGGGCGAGTTGAAGCTCCATTCGCTCCAGCGCTCCGGGTATGGCGCTGTTGGCGATCCCGACCTCGAGAGGGAGTAGTTCGTGGAGTACAAACCACCAGGAAGGCACCGCAGCGTAGCCGACTTCCGTGACCACCTGCGCGCCTTGAATCCGGCGTTCGACTGTGACGAAGAGTTGCTCGGTGCCGCCGGCCCTCTCGGTCAGACGCTGGACCTCGGTCATCGAAAGCTGGGAAACCGTTTCGCCACTCAACCCATGGAAGGGTGGGACGCCACGGACGAAGGCCTGCCCTCGGAACAGACGCTTCGCCGTTGGAGGCGGTTCGGCTCCAGCGGTGCCACTCTGATCTGGGGTGGCGAGGCCTTCGCGGTTCAGGCCGACGGCCGAGCCAACCCCAACCAGCTGTACATGAACGACGATGTAGACGTCGTCGGGGGTCTCCAGAGCCTCATCGCCGAGGTGCGCGCCGGCCACGCCGAGCAAGGGCTGGACCCCGAGGATCCGTACATCGGGGCTGCAGTTGACCCACTCCGGGCGCTTCGCACGGCCGAACGGGCCTCTCGAGCCACGCATTGCGTATCACCACGAGCCGCTTGAGGACAAATACGGGATCGACAGCGGCATCGAGCCACTCACGGACGCCGAACTCGAGGCAATCGGCGACAACTACGTGATCGCGGCTGAGGCGGCCGAGCGCGCCGGTTTCGACTTCGTCGACGTGAAGTGTTGCCACGGCTACCTGCTGCACGAGTTACTCGGAGCCCACCGACGTGAGGGCGAATACGGTGGCTCGTTCGAGAACCGCACGCGCTTGTTCCGTCGCATCGTGGACGGCATCCGCAGCCGTTGCCCGAAGCTCGACATCGGAGTGCGCGTCTCGCTGGTCGATGTGTTTCCGCACAGGGCGAACCCGGAAACCCGCCTGGGCGAAGCCGCCGACTGGGAACGACACGTACCGTACGACCTCGGCTTCGGAGTCGACGCCGACGATCCGCGCCGCTTCGACTTTGCTGACGGCATGCGCTTCCTCGAGCTGGTCGAAGGCCTCGGCATCCGACTGGTCAACTTGACGCTCGGATCACCCTACTACTGCCCGCACTTGCAGCGTCCGGCAACGTATCCGCCCAGCGATGGTTACCTACCGCCGGAAGACCCGCTGCTCAGTGTCATCGCACACCTCGAGTGCGCGAGGCGGGCCAAGGCGGCCTTTCCCAACCTCGTCATCGTGGGCACCGGGTACAGCTACCTGCAGGAGTACCTGCCGCACGTCGCCCAGCACGAAGTCGGGTAACGGTCACGTGGACATCGTCGGCCTCGGTCGCATGGCGCTCATCTACCCGGACCTGGCCAAAGACGTACTCGCCCGTAAGCCGCTGGAAAGAAACGCATCTGCCGGACCTTCAGCGACTGCACCACCGCTCCGCGAAATGGCATGGTCAGTGGCTGCTATCCGCTCGACCCGTACTACAAGGACACCCCGGAAGCGAAGCGTCTCAAGGAGATCAAGAAGGCACAACGATGAGCGACCGCAACGTCGACGCCGATCAACTCCGAGAGATGCGACGTGGGCTGCGCATGTCGCACCCACCCGATCCCGAGAAGCTCGCGGCAGAGAGAGAGCTTCTCACCGAGCTCGAAAGCGCGACTCCTCTGCGGCGCACTCGAGGATTCCTGAAGCTCACCGGCCCAGGCTACATGCAGAGCGCCATGACGCTCGGCGGTGGCACCGCAATCGCCTCACTCGGCGCCGGTGGATGGTGTCCCGCTGACAGTTGAAGGTGGTGGCTCCGGAGAGTCTCCTTGTCAGCCTGCCTTTCTCATTTCGGCAACCGGTTCATGGTCGTCGAGGTGGGCCCTGAGCATCCAGAGCTGGTCGTAGCCGATGATCCTCCGGTAGCTCTTCTCGGTCTCCACGAACGAGGCCGCAGCCCAGCGCAAGGCCATCGCTCCGTTCTTCCAGTTGGTCACCCTGCGGGTCTTCTGTCTTACACCCGAGTGGGTGCTGTCGATCAGGTTGGTCGAGCCCAGGCACTTCCTCAGCCGCGGCGGGAGGCCGAGCCGGTTGATCGTGAACATCTCGCTGAGGCCTTCGCGTAGGCTGGCCGAGGCCGAGGGGTGGTCGCGCTCGAGCCATCGGGCGAGCTGCTCGAGCTTCTGCTCGCCCTGCTTCGCGTCCAGCTTCATCGCCGCCCGGAACGCCGCCTTCACCTGAGGATGCTGATCCTTCGGCAGATGACCCAGCACGTTGCGGAGCTTGTGGTTGCGGCAGCGCTGGATGGGGTGACGTTGGCCGAACACCTTCTCGATCGCCTTCCTGAGCGCTTTCGAGCCATCGATCACGAACAGCCGCCGCCTGCCCGGGTCCAGGCCGCGCTCGACCAGATCCTCTAGGAGCGCCGCTGGTCACCTCGGCGTTCTCACTCGCTCCTTCCCTCACGCCCAGCACGTGCTTCTTTCCGTCTGAGTCCACGCCTACCGCAGCAAGCACGTGGTGCGAGCCCATCTGGATCCCGTCCAGGTAGATCACCAGGAGGTCCCACGCATCCAGCCGGCGCTCCATCAGCTCCTTCAGCACGCGCTCCGAGGCCTCGACCGTCTCACGGCTCACCGCCGACTTGCTCACCCCGACCGTGTCGGCCATCTCACCGATCACACGGCCGTACTTCCGCGTGCTCACCCCCGCCATCAGGACCTCGAGCATCCGATCCGCCACGGCGCCCGGTCTCCGCATCGCTGCGTACGCCGGCACCTCGACCTCGCCACCCTCCCCGGCGCCCCGGCGCCTGAGCCGTGGCCGCTCCACACGCACCTTCCCGTCCGACAGGTAAACCACACCACCCTGCCGGCCATACCACACCGTGTCGTCTTCCGCTCGTGACCGACCTGCCTGCTTCACGCCTGCCACACCCTCGGCGCTCATCTCCAGCACCGCTTCGATCGTCGCTCGTCCCATCACCTGGATGACTTCGTCGATCGCGACCTCCGTCTGCTCCACGAGCTCAAGCATCGGAAGCAGAAACTGCCCCTCCCGCTTCAGGAACTCCCTGATCGCGCGCTTGTCCGCCCGATCCCTTACCTCGTACGTTCTCTTCATCGTGGTGGCTCCGTGTTGGGGTTTTTGCCTACCCGAGCCTATCGGCCCGGGACCCCCGGAGCCACCACTTTTCTTTCTCCCCTATCAGGAACCTTCAACTACGGTTGGGACAGCTTCCGCCGGTGCCGCGTTCGGCTACAAGCTGCTGTGGGTGGCGCCCACTGCGATGCTGCTTGGCATCATCATGCTGACGGCTGTCTCCCATCAGACGCTGTCCACCGGCATGCGCCCGTTCGACGCCATGGCGCGCTTCGCGGGCAAGCCCCTGGCATGGGCTTGGGCCATTGGCGCGTTGATGTCGTCCATCATCTGGCACTTCCCTCAGTACTCGCTGGCATCCGCCGGGCTCGTGGACATCGGCGCGGCCTTCGGTCAGACGTGGCGGCCACAGTACATGAGCTTCGTGGTTCTGGCCTGGGCCATCGGGCCTGTCCTTGTTGTACGGCAAGTCAGCGAAGTGGGTGCGTCTGTACGAACGCCTACTCAAGTACATGGTGTGGGGCATCGTGATGTGCTTCGGCTACGTCGTGTTCAAGACGGGTGTCGATTGGTCGGGAGTCGCCGAGGGACTCACGTTCCAGCTTCCGGAAAGCCGCGAAGGCGTGGCCGCGGTCACGCTGGTGCTGAGCGGACTGTCTGCGGCCGTCGGCGTGAACATGTTGTTCTTGTACCCCTACAGTCTGCTGGCACGCGGCTGGGGGCGGGAGCACCGCCGCGTGGCCCGCTTCGACCTGTACGTCGGCATGTTCATCCCGTACGTGCTGGCCACCGGTCTCATCGTCATCGCCTCGGCCAATACACTCTACGATGGCTTCGCCGGCGATTCGATCGGTGCGGTCGATGCCGCGCAGTCGCTGGCGGCAGTCATCGGTCCAAAGCTCGGTCGAAGCATCTTCGACCTCGGCCTCATTGGGATGGCTCTGAGTTCGATCTCGCTGCAGATGCTCACGTGCGGCTTCGTCGCCACCGAGCTGTTGGGCTGGGAAGTCGGATCACGAAAGCACCAGTTGGCGATGTTGATTCCGACGCCCGGTGTGCTCGGACCCGTGCTGTGGACGAAGCTGCTGTGGCTGGCGGTGCCAACGAACATCCTCTCGGGCTTGTTTCTACCGGCGGCCTATTTGGGCTTCACGTTGCTGCAGCGCAATAAGAGCTACATGGGCGACGATCTAGTGTCGGGCACACGCGGCCGCGTCTGGTTCGGGGCCATGTTGGCCGTCACCGTCTTCATGGTCGTGTTCCTCGCCTGGTACATGATCCAATACGGCCCGGCTACCTCGACACCTACTTTAACCAGGTCGAGGGGTAGGACTCGCGCCTCACCGTGGACACCCCACGTGGCCCGCTCACCATAGATGACCGCCAACTAGACGAGCATCGCGCGCGCCTCGCGTCGGTCGGCGACGTGCCGCCTGCCCGCCGAGCGTACGCTGCGACACGCGTGGTGATGCGCCCGGACTACGCTGAGCGGGACCATCGCCTAGATCATCCGGGCGACGCTGACGAGATCGCTGACGGGATCGACTGGCAGAGCACCATGCAGCTGCGCCGCCACCTCGCTGCTCGTGGCTTCGGGATCGCCGAGGCGATGGACACCGCGCAGCGCTTCTTCCTGGGTTGGCCGAGCGCAGAGCGCCTGATCCGCGAGTGCGGCGCCCTCGACCTCGAGCACGGCTTCCTTGCGGGTGCGGGCGTCGATCATCTGAAGACCGTGGACTCGATGACGCAGCTCGTGGATGGTGTCGTCGCACAGGCCAGCCTCATCCAGGAGTGCGGCGGCTCTGTCATCCTGCTGCCGCTCGCCCACCTCCCGAAGTCCGGGTCAGACAGCGACAGCTACGTCGATGTCTGAAGCTGTCCCAACCGTAGTTGAAGGTTCCTGATAGGGGAGAAAGAAAAGTGGTGGCTCCGGGGGGTCCCGGGCCGATAGGCTCGGGTAGGCAAAAACCCCAACACGGAGCCACCACGATGAAGAGAACGTACGAGGTAAGGGATCGGGCGGACAAGCGCGCGATCAGGGAGTTCCTGAAGCGGGAGGGGCAGTTTCTGCTTCCGATGCTTGAGCTCGTGGAGCAGACGGAGGTCGCGATCGACGAAGTCATCCAGGTGATGGGACGAGCGACGATCGAAGCGGTGCTGGAGATGAGCCCTCTCTGCCAACTTACGTGAGACACAGAGCAGCTAAGGAATTAGAGTAGGGCGAAGGCAGAGAAACCGAGGATGCTGAGACACCGTGAGAGAATGAAAGAGAATGGAATAGCCCCACCAACCTGGGACGGTAAGCGAAGCGCGGCAGCTCCTGCGGACTCGGAGGTGGTAGATAGGCCGCTGCGCCGGCGGTTCGCTCCGTCGTACAAGCTGCGGATCGTCGAAGAAGCGGACCGGTGCACGGAGCCCGGAGAGGTTGGCCGACTCCTACGGCGGGAGGGCTTGTACTCGTCGCACCTGACGACATGGCGCAAGGCGGCGCATAGCGGGTCCCTGAAAGCGCTGTCGAAGAAACGAGGCCGTAAGCGCGAGCGCAATCCGCTGGAGGAGAAGGTGCGCAAGCTGGAGCGCGAGAACACTCGCCTCGAGAAGGAGCTCCAGAAGGCGCACTTGATCATCGACGTCCAGGGAAAAGTTGCAGGGCTGCTGGGATTGAGCCTCGAGGACGGGACGAACTCATGAAGGCGACCCAGGAGCTAGCCAAGCACGTAGGGGTGAAGCCCGCGTGCGATGCGCTCAGGGTGCCGCGAGCCACGTTCTACCGTCGTCGGAGTGCATCGACCGGGCATCAGCAGCCCCGCCCGACCCCCGCCCGGGCCTTAAGTGAGAGGGAGCGGGACAAGATTTTCGACACCCTGTGTTCGGAGCGGTTCGTGGACCGGTCCCCAGCCGAGGTGGTGGCGACGCTGCTCGACGAGGACGTCTACCTGTGCAGCGAGCGTACGATGTATCGCGTTCTGGCTTCCCAGGTGCCGGTTCAGGAGCGTCGAGCGCAGCGGAGTCATCCCAAATACCAGAAGCCCGAGTTGATGGCGAGGGGCCCGAACCAGGTCTGGTCCTGGGATATCACCCGGCTGCTGGGGCCGAAGAAGTGGAGTTACTTCTACCTCTACGTGATCCTGGACATCTTCAGCCGCTACGTCGTGGGATGGATGGTGGCGGATCGGGAGAACTCTGCCCTGGCCAGCCGGCTGATCCAGCAGAGTTGCTTGAAGCATGGCGTCCAGCCCCACCTCCTGACCCTGCATTCCGATCGAGGGGCTCCGATGACGAGCCAATGCACGGCTCAACTACTCGCCGATCTCGGCGTGACCCGCTCGTTGGGCCGACCCCAGGTCTCGGATGACAATCCGTTCTCCGAGGCTCAGTTCAAGACCTTGAAGTACCATCCCTCGTTTCCCGGCCGGTTCGGGGATCAGGGGCAAGCCAAGACCTTCTGTCGCTCGTTCTTCCGTTGGTATAATGCCGAGCACCGCCATGGCGGCATCTCGATGCTGACCCCCCGAACAGGTCCACTTCGGTCACGCCGATCGGATCATCGCCTGCAGGAAGGCCGTGCTCCGTGAGGCATGGGCCGCTCATCCCGAGCGCTTCGTCTCCGGTGAGCCGAAGCCTAAACCACTCCCGGAGGCCGTCTGGATCAATCCTCCCACCCCATCCCTCACTACACAGGAGATTGCTCTCTAATTGATTTCCAAGAGTGTCTCACTGGCGTTGACAGGTTCCGGGTCACGCCGATCGGATCATCGCCTGCAGGAAGGCCGTGCTCCGTGAGGCATGGGCCGCTCATCCCGAGCGCTTCGTCTCCGGTGAGCCGAAGCCTAAACCACTCCCGGAGGCCGTCTGGATCAATCCTCCCACCCCATCCCTCACTACACAGGAGATTGCTCTCTAATTGATTTCCAAGAGTGTCTCACTGGCGTTGACAGGTTCCGAGCGCCGAGGGTGTGGCAGGCGTGAAGCAGGCAGGTCGGTCACGAGCGGAAGACGACACGGTGTGGTATGGCCGGCAGGGTGGTGTGGTTTACCTGTCGGACCGGAAGGTGCGTGTGGAGCGGCCACGGCTCAGGCGCCGGGGCGCCGGGGAGGGTGGCGAGGTCGAGGTGCCGGCGTACGCAGCGAATGCGGAGACCGGGCGCCGTGGCGGATCGGATGCTCGAGGTCCTGATGGCGGGGGTGAGCACGCGGAAGTACGGCCGTGTGATCGGTGAGATGGCCGACACGGTCGGGGTGAGCAAGTCGGCGGTGAGCCGTGAGACGGTCGAGGCCTCGGAGCGCGTGCTGAAGGAGCTGATGGAGCGCCGGCTGGATGCGTGGGACCTCCTGGTGATCTACCTGGACGGGATCCAGATGGGCTCGCACCACGTGCTTGCTGCGGTAGGCGTGGACTCAGACGGAAAGAAGCACGTGCTGGGCGTGAGGGAAGGAGCGAGTGAGAACGCCGAGGTGACCGGGGCGCTCCTAGAGGATCTGGTCGAGCGCGGCCTGGACCCGGGCAGGCGGCGGCTGTTCGTGATCGATGGCTCGAAAGCGCTCAGGAAGGCGATCGAGAAGGTGTTCGGCCAACGTCACCCCATCCAGCGCTGCCGCAACCACAAGCTCCGCAACGTGCTGGGGTCATCTGCCGAAGGATCAGCATCCTCAGGTGAAGGCGGCGTTCCGGGCGGCGATGAAGCTGGACGCGAAGCAGGGCGAGCAGAAGCTCGAGCAGCTCGCCCGATGGCTCGAGCGCGACCACCCCTCGGCCTCGGCCAGCCTACGCGAAGGCCTCAGCGAGATGTTCACGATCAACCGGCTCGGCCTCCCGCCGCGGCTGAGGAAGTGCCTGGGCTCGACCAACCTGATCGACAGCACCCACTCGGGCGTAAGACAGAAGACCCGCAGGGTGACCAACTGGAAGAACGGAGCGATGGCCTTGCGCTGGGCTGCGGCCTCGTTCGTGGAGACCGAGAAGAGCTACCGGAGGATCATCGGCTACGACCAGCTCTGGATGCTCAGGGCCCACCTCGACGACCATGAACCGGTTGCCGAAATGAGAAAGGCAGGCTAACAAGGAGACTCTCCGGAGCCACCACCTTCAACTGTCAGCGGGACACCATCCGATGTCTACACGTCCATCATCGATCAACTCGACGGCCCTCTTCTAGTGCACTGGCTCGGGGAGATGTTCGCACCGCAACTGGCGGGCTACTTCCCCGACGACAGCTTCGACGTGATTCTCGATCACGACCCGGAGAAGGTGCGCGGCTGCAAGCTCTCACTGCTCGATGATGCGCTGGAACTCCGCGTGCGTCGTCGTCTCGCCGAGCAGGGTCAGGTGGTCTTCACCGGTGACGACTTCAACTTCGCGCGCCTGATTCTGGGCGGTGACCCGAGTGCGCCGCCCGCCAGCGTGCCTACCATCGAGGGAAGCGCCGACTTCGCCGGGGCCCCGCTGCCCACCGGTGATTTCAGCCACGCGCTTCTCGGCATTTTCGATGGAATCGCCGAGCCGGCCGGTTTGGCGCTGAGGTTGCTCGCCCACGGTGAAGTCGACCGCTACATGGACATCATGGGTCCGTGTGAAGAACTCGGGCGCCTAGTCTTCGAGGCTCCCACGAGTCACTACAAGGCTGGCCTCGCCTTCATCAGTTGGCTCAACGGGTGGCAGGACAACACGATGCTCGTGAATCGCGAAGAGCTGGCGCGCTCGGCAGAGCACTACTGGCAGGTGGCGCGCTGCGCCGCGGCTGCAGGTGCGTTGCTCGACGCAGAGCTGGCTGCCGAACGACGACTTCGGTTGATGGCCGAGGGGAGTCGTTGACGTCGCACCGCCAACATCGATTCCGTTGGGCCATGTCTGTGACCGAGACGTTCGGAGCCTCAAGAGGAGCACGTCTGAGACGAAGCCACGCGAAGCCGTACTTGGAAGGTGCTGGGCCCCAGTGAAGCTGGTGCTCTGCGTGCTCGCTGGAGGAGTGATCGCCTTCACCACCATGGAGGTTGGGTCAATAGGTGTGTAAACGTATCAGGCGGCATTCTTCCGCTGTTGGGTTGAGACGGGCTTTCCGTCTTCGAACTTTCTTCCTTCAAATACGTCCTTGAGGAGGTGAGGAGCGTCGAGCCTTCGGAACCGCTTCTCAGCCACCAAGAGCAACTTCCAGATCAGCGCCGTAGCGCTCTCCACTCGCTTGAACCGCTTCGCCGCCGTCGTCCTGAGCCGTACCGCAGCGAACGGGCTCTCGACCACGTTCGTCGTGCGTAGATGCTTCCAGTGATCCTCGGGGAAGTCGTAGAAGGCCACCATCCGCTCCCAGTCGTCCTCGAGTACGTCCACCGCTTTCGGATACCACGGCCTGTAGCGTCTGGCGAACGCCTCACGGGCCCTCACCGCCTCGGCCCGGCTCGGTGCGTAGACCACGGCCCTGAGAAGATCCTTCGCCTCGCTCTGCTCCCGCTGAGGCAGCCGGTCCAGCACGTTCCTCATCTTGTGGTTCCAGCACCGTTGCTCGCCCGCCTCAGGCCATACCTGCCGTACTGCGCCCCAGATCGCCGCGTTGCCGTCCGCCATCAAAAGCCGGGGCGCCTCGATGCCGTGTGCCTTCAGATCCCGCAACACCTCCGACCAGGACTCGACCGACTCTCGGTAGCCCGATCTCAGGGCCAACACCTCCTTCGTCCCGTCTCGCATCGCGCCCAGCACCACCAGTAGCGCCGCCTTGTCCCGCTCGAGCCCTGCCTTCACATAGATCCCGTCCGCCCATACGTAGACGACCTCACGGCCCTCCAGGCGACGCTGGCTCCATTCCTCGAACTCCGCCGTCCATCCCGCCCGCAGTCTCCGGATCGAAGACTTCGACAGCGGTGCCCCCTCGCCTAACAGTCCCCGCATCGCCAGCTCGAAGTCTCCCTCTGCCAGTCCGTGCAGATACAGCTCCGGAAGCAGAGCGCCCAGCTCCTTCGTCCGCCTCGCGAACAACGGCAGCACCCGACTCTCGAACCGCTCCTCGACGCCCCGAACCCGAGGGCGTCGGAGTGTGATCGTGCCCGAGCTCATCGCCAACCGCCTCAGCTTGCCATATCCGTTGCGGTAGCCCTCGGCCGAGTCCACCGTACTCCTGCGCTCTGACTTCTCCCGGCCTAACAACTCCGTGACTTCCTCCTCCATGATCTGTTGGATGAACTCCTGCGCCTTCTCCCTAACCATCCCCTCGAGCGTCTCCCACATCGGCCTGCTGGACGCACCCTGGGGTCCCGCGATATCCTCTCTCATGAGGCGACGTTCCTTTCCCCGGGCTGTCACCCGGGCTCGCTGGTTTAAATCTCAGCGCAAAGGTACGTCGCCTCTCTTTTTACACACCCTTTGATCCTAGCTCCCACCATGACGTGATCTTGCCACCCTTGCAAGCACGTAGGAAACATGGGACTACTGCGAGGCCGCTAGTTGCCCACCCGCTCCTTCAACTCCTCAAACCAGTTATCGACAAGGATCAATTGAGTGTCGAACTCTCCAACCTTCAGCATCACCAATCGCTGGTCATCCGGGCTGATATCGTATTGCGCGTGACCGTTCCCGATTAGGTAGGCGGCCAAGGGAAACAGGACTCGCTGCTGCCCCACAGCGAACGATGGATCTCTGATGATTTCGGCAACCATTTGTTCGTCAGCGTTCGCCGTTCCCTGATAAAACAACTCTCGACCATTGTGTGCCCACACGGCCTCATCGCCTCTAGTCGTGGATATCTGCCACCTGCCCGCATCAACGTCGGGGAAGGGACGCACATACACCTGAATATCGCCGTCGTCCTGGAGCCAGGTGTGGGCTAGCCAGCGACCGTCGGGGGAAAGTGAGATCTCAAGCGCCGCTCCCTCCGTGACCAATGGAGTCGCTACGCTGTCCACCCCGGGGCGTATCGCGTAGATGTCGGAGTTGGTGGTCAAGCCGTCTGATTCCACAAAGATCAGCCAGGTGCCGTCGGGCGAGTAGACGAATTCCTGGATAGGCCGCTCCCTGTCCAGCACGAGCTCGGCCAGGCCGCTCCCATCCGCTTTCTTTCTCCACAAATCCCCTTGTCCCGCACGATTCGACACGAATGTGACGAATTCCCCGTCCCGCGACCACAGAGCCCTGAGGTTCTCCGTTCCCTCGAACGTGAGGCGGAACAAAGGGCCGGTGTCCAGCTGCTTGACCCACAGGTCTGTGGTCCCGTCTGAGTCCGTAATCGACGTGACGAGCCGGGTGCCGTCGGGGGAAAGCGCAAGACTGGAAAGGTCAAAGTTCCGGGAAACTCCGTTCCGCCGCCCCGGACCACTCCAGGTCCTTCGCTACCCACGTAATACGAAACTCGTCTCAAGACTCCCCAATTCGTGCTGGGTATGAGAGAATAGATAACGTACGAAAATCAAATTTCCATAAGGTCGAAGCGTTGCGGAGGGTGACTGACAGTGGCAAACAGCGAAAGGCGGATCGATCTCAGGAAAGCAATGCTGAACCCGGCGCTTGTATTCCTTGGTCCCGAGGATGTGCTTAAACGGGACGAGTTGACTCGCGAACAGAAGATCGAAATCTTGCGTCGCTGGAAGTTCGACGCGCTGCAACTTCAAGTCGCGGAAGAAGAGAACATGGGAAGCGAGCAACCGTCGGATATTCTGGATCGGGTGCTGCAGGCACTCCATGCGCTGAACGCGGGTCCCAATCTCGAAAATTCACCGCCCACGAAACTCCGGGACGGATAACGAGCTCGCAGCGCACGGTGCCGGGGAGCATGTTCCCCGGTGAGGTGAGGTGCTCGAATGTCGTCAACTCAGCTGTGCCCCTCGCTGCAGTTGGCCGGAACCCTCTCTGCCAACTTACGTGAGACACGGAGCAGCTAAGGAATTAGAGTAGGGCGAAGGCAGAGAAACCGAGGATGCTGAGACACCGAGAGAGAATGAAAGAGAATGGAATAGCCCCACCAACCTGGGACGGTAAGCGAAGCGCGGCAGCTCCTGCGGACTCGGAGGTGGTAGATAGGCCGCTGCGCCGGCGGTTCGCTCCGTCGTACAAGCTGCGGATCGTCGAAGAAGCGGACCGGTGCACGGAGCCCGGAGAGGTTGGCCGACTCCTACGGCGGGAGGGCTTGTACTCGTCGCACCTGACGACATGGCGCAAGGCGGCGCATAGCGGGTCCCTGAAAGCGCTGTCGAAGAAACGAGGCCGTAAGCGCGAGCGCAATCCGCTGGAGGAGAAGGTGCGCAAGCTGGAGCGCGAGAACACTCGCCTCGAGAAGGAGCTCCAGAAGGCGCACTTGATCATCGACGTCCAGGGAAAAGTTGCAGGGCTGCTGGGATTGAGCCTCGAGGACGGGACGAACTCATGAAGGCGACCCAGGAGCTAGCCAAGCACGTAGGGGTGAAGCCCGCGTGCGATGCGCTCAGGGTGCCGCGAGCCACGTTCTACCGTCGTCGGAGTGCATCGACCGGGCATCAGCAGCCCCGCCCGACCCCCGCCCGGGCCTTAAGCGAGAAGGAACGAGACAAGGTCTTCGACACGCTGTGTTCGGAGCGGTTCGTGGACCGGTCCCCAGCCGAGGTGGTGGCGACGCTGCTCGACGAGGACGTCTACCTGTGCAGCGAGCGTACGATGTATCGCGTTCTGGCTTCCCAGGTGCCGGTTCAGGAGCGTCGAGCGCAGCGGAGTCATCCCAAATACCAGAAGCCCGAGTTGATGGCGAGGGGCCCGAACCAGGTCTGGTCCTGGGATATCACCCGGCTGCTGGGGCCGAAGAAGTGGAGTTACTTCTACCTCTACGTGATCCTGGACATCTTCAGCCGCTACGTCGTGGGATGGATGGTGGCGGATCGGGAGAACTCTGCCCTGGCCAGCCGGCTGATCCAGCAGAGTTGCTTGAAGCATGGCGTCCAGCCCCACCTCCTGACCCTGCATTCCGATCGAGGGGCTCCGATGACGAGCCAATGCACGGCTCAACTACTCGCCGATCTCGGCGTGACCCGCTCGTTGGGCCGACCCCAGGTCTCGGATGACAATCCGTTCTCCGAGGCTCAGTTCAAGACCTTGAAGTACCATCCCTCGTTTCCCGGCCGGTTCGGGGATCAGGGGCAAGCCAAGACCTTCTGTCGCTCGTTCTTCCGTTGGTATAATGCCGAGCACCGCCATGGCGGCATCTCGATGCTGACCCCCGAACAGGTCCACTTCGGTCACGCCGATCGGATCATCGCCTGCAGGAAGGCCGTGCTCCGTGAGGCATGGGCCGCTCATCCCGAGCGCTTCGTCTCCGGTGAGCCGAAGCCTAAACCACTCCCGGAGGCCGTCTGGATCAATCCTCCCACCCCATCCCTCACTACACAGGAGATTGCTCTCTAATTGATTTCCAAGAGTGTCTCACTGGCGTTGACAGGTTCCGGAAGAGAAGCCTGCCACGAGTATGTCACCGACGGGCGTGACGGCGATTCCCTCTACCGTACCGAACCCGTCGCCGAGAGCTACCGAGCCACTCCAGTCCCGAGCAATCCGAAGAACATTACACATGCGTACAATCTGGTAGCTCAGATTGCGAAAGTCTGTGCGCACGCTTGATCGTCAAGCGCTGGCACGAGAATCCCTGGTTGACCGGTCTGATCCCCCCCCTCACGTTATCGCGACCCGTGAAAGGGCTTTTGTTTTGGCTATCCCTAAGACCACTTGTTCAGGGAGGGCAGAATGGACTCGACTGAGGCGAAGTTCGCACGGCACTTGGAAGTGCTACCGCAGGGCGTGTGTTCAGCTCAGCGGAACGCAGATCCGATAAGAATCTTCGTCGATGGTGTCCCGCTGACAGTTGAAGGTGGTGGCTCCGGAGAGTCTCCTTGTTAGCCTGCCTTTCTCATTTCGGCAACCGGTTCATGGTCGTCGAGGTGGGCCCTGAGCATCCAGAGCTGGTCGTAGCCGATGATCCTCCGGTAGCTCTTCTCGGTCTCCACGAACGAGGCCGCAGCCCAGCGCAAGGCCATCGCTCCGTTCTTCCAGTTGGTCACCCTGCGGGTCTTCTGTCTTACGCCCGAGTGGGTGCTGTCGATCAGGTTGGTCGAGCCCAGGCACTTCCTCAGCCGCGGCGGGAGGCCGAGCCGGTTGATCGTGAACATCTCGCTGAGGCCTTCGCGTAGGCTGGCCGAGGCCGAGGGGTGGTCGCGCTCGAGCCATCGGGCGAGCTGCTCGAGCTTCTGCTCGCCCTGCTTCGCGTCCAGCTTCATCGCCGCCCGGAACGCCGCCTTCACCTGAGGATGCTGATCCTTCGGCAGATGACCCAGCACGTTGCGGAGCTTGTGGTTGCGGCAGCGCTGGATGGGGTGACGTTGGCCGAACACCTTCTCGATCGCCTTCCTGAGCGCTTTCGAGCCATCGATCACGAACAGCCGCCGCCTGCCCGGGTCCAGGCCGCGCTCGACCAGATCCTCTAGGAGCGCCCCGGTCACCTCGGCGTTCTCACTCGCTCCTTCCCTCACGCCCAGCACGTGCTTCTTTCCGTCTGAGTCCACGCCTACCGCAGCAAGCACGTGGTGCGAGCCCATCTGGATCCCGTCCAGGTAGATCACCAGGAGGTCCCACGCATCCAGCCGGCGCTCCATCAGCTCCTTCAGCACGCGCTCCGAGGCCTCGACCGTCTCACGGCTCACCGCCGACTTGCTCACCCCGACCGTGTCGGCCATCTCACCGATCACACGGCCGTACTTCCGCGTGCTCACCCCCGCCATCAGGACCTCGAGCATCCGATCCGCCACGGCGCCCGGTCTCCGCATCGCTGCGTACGCCGGCACCTCGACCTCGCCACCCTCCCCGGCGCCCCGGCGCCTGAGCCGTGGCCGCTCCACACGCACCTTCCGGTCCGACAGGTAAACCACACCACCCTGCCGGCCATACCACACCGTGTCGTCTTCCGCTCGTGACCGACCTGCCTGCTTCACGCCTGCCACACCCTCGGCGCTCATCTCCAGCACCGCTTCGATCGTCGCTCGTCCCATCACCTGGATGACTTCGTCGATCGCGACCTCCGTCTGCTCCACGAGCTCAAGCATCGGAAGCAGAAACTGCCCCTCCCGCTTCAGGAACTCCCTGATCGCGCGCTTGTCCGCCCGATCCCTTACCTCGTACGTTCTCTTCATCGTGGTGGCTCCGTGTTGGGGTTTTTGCCTACCCGAGCCTATCGGCCCGGGACCCCCGGAGCCACCACTTTTCTTTCTCCCCTATCAGGAACCTTCAACTACGGTTGGGACAGCTTCTCTTCGTCCGGGGGAAGGGTGCCTACATCTGGGACAGTGAGGGCAAGAAATACACTGACTATCATGCGGCGTTTGCCCCCATACTCCTTGGGCATAATGACGACGATGTAACCCAGGCTCTCATCGACGGACTCAGGCAAGAGGCATCCTTGTTCGGATCTGGCGGATCGCCATGGGAGGAGGAGTTCGGGCGCCTTATCGTCGAGAGTATTCCCAGTGCCGAGAAGGCGCTGGTAGTGAATACGGGAAGTGAGGCCACCTACCTTGCCCTTCGAGTGGCTCGGGCAGCAACGGGTCGAGATAAGATCATCGTCGTCCAAGGAGGCTACAACGGATGGCACAATGACGTTGCGTTTAATCTCATGGACCCTTGGGAAAGAGTCGCATCATATCGGAAAGGGCATCCGATGGAATTGCTGCCGTTCACCTCGGGAATGCCCTCGAATCAAATGCAGAACACCGTGGCAGTCCAGTTCAACGATCTCGAGGCGGTTGAGAACCTGATGAAAACCGGAGAGATCGCCGGGATCATCCTCGAGCCGGTGCTCCAGAATATCGGTGTCGTCAAACCGGAAGATGGCTACCTACCAGGTTTGCGAGCTCTTTCCGATCGCTACGGATGTGTGTTGATCTTTGACGAGGTGAAGACGGGGTTCCGCCACGGGATAGGAGGATATCAATCGATCTGTGGTGTGATGCCGGACCTCACCACTCTCGCAAAAGCTGTCGCTAACGGTTTTCCACTGGGCATCGTCGCGGGCCCGGACAAGTACATGCAGTATTTTCTCCACGAGGATCCGTCGAAGTTCGTGCTGGTTGCTGGCACATACAACGGTCATTTCGTGGGAACTCTCGCGGGTATAGCGGTCCTGAAAAAACTCAGGAGCCGAGAGAAGGAGATATACGGACACCTGGAAAAGCTCGGTGCGAAGATGGAGGAGGGGCTTGCCTCGGTTTGGACGGCCAAGGGCATTCCGTTCCATACTGCGCGCCTGGGCTCAGCCTATTCGACTTATTTCATGGATCATGAACCCAAGAATTGGAACGATATTGCCCGGAATCATGATATGGCTCTGGACGTCGCTTTTCGACAGAGGTTGGTACAATCGGGAGTGTATTATTGCCCAATGCCGACCAAACAATGCAGCATTTCCTTTGCACACACCGAAGAGGACATTGATGATTCCCTGGAGATCATCGAAAGCGTCGTCAGACAGCTATAGTCTCTCTGGAAAGGGAACGGATCTGATTTCAGAAGAGGTGCTTCGGAATCCAAGAGGAAAAACAAACGTCAGCAAGACGCGGAGGAACTTCATGCGAGTGATTACAGCCACGACGGTCTTTTGTTTGATCGTAGCAACTGGGATGGCGGAAGCTCAGCTGGTGTGCTTACGCGTTGAACGCCGAGAAATCGTAGCGAACGGCAAGGCGTTCGGTTTGGCTGGACCCTACGAAAAGCTCGTCGGCATGGCTGATTTCACCCTCGATCCTGATCAACCACAGAATCAAATCGTCGTCGATCTACCCCTCGCGCAAAGAAACGTTGATGGCGACGTCGAGTACAGCGCGGAGTTCTATCTCCTGAAACCTGTCGATCCAACTCGTGGCAACGGCAGGCTTCTTTACGAAGTAGGTAACCGGGGCAATAAGTGGATTCTCGCGACATTTCAGGAGGCGCTGCGTTCGTCAGATCCGATGACCGCCGAAGAGTTTGGCGACGGCTCACTGATGTGTAAAGGCTTCTCGTTACTCTGGATGGGCTGGCAGTGGGACGTACCTGAGGGACGGATGCGCATGACAATCCCGATCGCGACCGATGGTGGCGAGCCAATTACGGGTTTGGTGCGTGGCAACTTCGTCGTCGGTGCTCGTGACCGGACGGCACTAGTCGCTGACCGTGGTCATGAAGCCTACTCCTTCGTCGATCCCGAGAATGACGAGCACGCGATGACCGTGCGAGACCTCACGACCGATCGGCTTGAGATCGTGCCGCGTGCCAGCTGGCGATTTACCGAACCCTGGCGTTGTGGAACTCGATGGCGGATTTGAACCAGGTCGAATCTACGACGTGGTCTATCTCAGCCAAAATCCACGCGTGGTCGGCCTTGGGCTCGCAGGCACACGCGATATCGTAAGTTTCTTCAAGTACGACACGAGCGATGCAAATCCATTACCCGGCATCAAATACGCGATCGGCTGGGGTGTGTCGCAGAGCGGACGCTTCCTGCGACACTTCCTATATCAAGGCTTCAATGAAGACGAGCACGGGCGCCAAGTCTTTGACGGAGTCTTCAATCAGGTCGGTGGTGCGGGCCGAGGCTCCTTTAACCATCGATTTGGGCAAGCCTCACGCGATGCAGAACAGCACCTGAATTTCCTTTTCCCAGTCGACATGTTTCCGTTTACTGACGTGACGACCACTGACCCAGTAACAGGCGACACCGACGGTCTGCTGCGCCGGACCGAAGCAACGGGTACCACGCCCAAGGTGTTTCACGTGTTATCAAACTCGGAATACTTCAACCGCGCCGGATCGCTCACTCACACCGACGTGACGGGCTCACGAGATATCGATCCACCGGCAGCGAGTCGAATCTACTTCCTTTCGTCGGCACCCCACACCCTCGGGCGCTTTCCACCTCAACCCAACCGGGAGGAGGCGTTTCTCGGACAAGCACCCATGAATATCTTGGCCTACTCGTCAGTGATACGCGCTCTGTTCCAAGCACTCGACGCCTGGGTCGCCGAAGGACACGAGCCGCCACCAAGCCTTTATCCGCGCATCGACAATGGGACACTCGTGTCGCCTACTGACGCGGGCTGGCCGAATATACCTGGCGTCAGTCTGCCAAAAGATCCGCAGACGGCACTACGTCTCGATTTCGGTCCCGATTGGAACCGAGGCATCGTGACATATGAGCCACCAAAAATTGGTGCCCCCTTCATCCAACTTGTGCCGGCCGTCGATACTGACGGGAACGACCGTGCCGGTATCCGGATGCCCGAACTGGTAGTACCGCTGGCAACGCACACTGGATGGAATTACCGACACGAGAGTATCGGCGCTCCGGATCGTTTGTCGGGCGAAATTGGCTCTTACTTCGCCTTTGCGCGAACACGTGCACAACGCGAGGAGTCTGGTGATCCCCGACTATCCATCGAAGAGCGTTACCGAGACAAAAACGACTACCTTGGACGAATTACCCAAGCCGCGCTCAATCTGGTGAACAGAGGTTATCTCCTGACCGCCGACCTTCCGGACATCATCAATCGGGCCGGTCTGCATTATGATTGGGCAGTAGGGGAACACTAGCGGTTCAATGAGAGATTCTGATTTCGATGCCTACCGAACACGCCATCATCGGTAGGCATCGAAAGGCCGTCCTCGATCGCGCATGACCCTGTCAAGAACCTCGCGAGCCGCCTCGGATGGCGGTGACGGCGCCGGCGCTGACGCGTGAGTCGATCTTCGACGCACTCTACACACGAAGGACGTATGGGACGACGGGCGCTCGCATCCTCCTCGATTTCCGCGCCAACGGCGAGCCGATGGGCGGTGAGACAATTACGGACGGTGCACCTCGACTGCGCGTCACCGCCCACGGGACAGACGTCATTGAGTCGGTGGAAATCTTGCGATACTCGCAATCGGACGGCGGTTTCAGGGTTATCTACGGTTTGCATCCCGATGCACTCGACTACGAGTGGTCGGGAACCGATGATGGTTTCCGTGACGACTCGGTCTACTACCTTCGGCAGCGTGGCAGCATTAGGGGTCGCGCCGTCATGGCGTGGTCAAGTCCGATCTGGGTCCGGAAGTCGCCGTGAGCTATCGAGATCGCAAAGACCTGCGCCCCCCGCCAGGTGGATGTGCATGTCCGTGAGACTCGGGATCACGTACTTGCCGCGACCGTTTATCGTCATCGCACCGTCCGCGCTGAGTGGAGTGCAGGATACCCGTGCGATACGCTCGTTCTCGACCAGTACGAACGCATCCGGCATTAGAGCGCCGCCCGTCCCGTCGATGACGGTTACGTGCTCCAGCAGTCGCGACTGGGCGGAGGCGGGCGCCCGGAGTATTGCCAGCCCGGCCATCCCGCAAACGACGATGTGGCGCGACTTCACTTGGAGGCCGCCGGGTCGAGCCGTGCCGGCTCCATGCGGGGAACCAGCAGGTGGATGATGACCATCGCCGCCATGTATGTGAGTCCGAGGACGACGAAGATCGGGGCGTAGTTGCCGTGGGTGGCGTCCAGGAGGTCGCCCGTGAACCGCTGGAACAGGAAGGCGGCGAACATGCCCGCAAAGCCACCGATGCCGACCACCGACGCAACCGCCCGCCGGGGGAACATGTCGCTCACCGTGGTGAAGAGGTTGGCGGACCATCCCTGGTGCGCCGACGCCGCGACACTCACGATGGCGACGGCAGCCCACATGCTGTTGACGGCCGGTGCGGCCATGGTCGGCACGATCAGCAGGGCCGAGATCAACATGGCTGTTTTCCGGCCGCGGTTGACGCTCCAGCCTCGCTTGATGAGCGCGCTCGACATCCACCCGCCCCCAACCGAACCCACGTCGGCCGCCACGTAGATCACGATCAGCGGCAGCGCGAGGCCGGACAGCTGCACATTCCAGTTCTCGTCGAGGAATTTGGGAAGCCAGAACAGATAGAACAGCCACACCGGATCCGTCATCGCTTTGCCGACGATGAAAGCCCAGGTGGGGCGGTGAACCAGCAGGCGGCGCCAGGGGACCTTGACCGGCGGGTCGGCCGGGTCGCTGCGGATATACGCCAGCTCGGCTGGCGAGACCCTGGGATGCGCGGCTGGGTCCCGATACACGGCGCGCCAGACGGGGATCCAGAGAAGGCCGAGCAGGCCGGTGAGGATGAACGCCCAACGCCACCCCAGCGTGAGTGTGATCCACGGGACCAGCAGCGCGGCCACCACCACCCCCACGTTGGTCCCGGCATTGAAGATACCGGTCGCAAGGGCCCGCTCTTTCTTCGGAAACCATTCCGCTACGGCCTTCACCGCGCCGGGGAAGTTCGCCGACTCGCCGACGCCGAGAAGCGCGCGCGCCACTGAGAATCCCGCAACCGTGCGAAAGAGGGCGTGCGCCATCGCCATCACGCTCCAGGACGAGACGGCAAGGGTGAAGCCGCGCCGCACACCGATGCGGTCCATGACACGGCCCATGACCAGGAGCCCGAAGCCGTACCCGATACTGAACCACGAGACGATGGCCCCGTAATCGGACTCGCTCCACTGCAGCTCGCGCGTGAGCGTGGGGGCGAGGATGCCGAGGACCTGGCGGTCGACGTAATTGACCGTGGTCGCGCCGAACAGCAGCACGACGATCGTCCACCGATAACCGAACCCCGGCCGGGCTATGCCGGCGCCCCCGCGATCCACGTCGCTTGCTGCTGCGCCTCCAGCGCCAATTCGGTCGCAAGGAAGCAATGTGCCTGCGTCATGGCCGTCTCCGTCCGGTTCAGGACGTCGTCCACGACCTGCGGCCCATAGGGCAGCTCGACCTCGCTACAGTCGATGTGACGGATGTTGTTCCCGTCCACCAGGAACA
Organism: Longimicrobiales bacterium; assembly: GCA_965218295.1. Classification (GTDB taxonomy): domain Bacteria; phylum Gemmatimonadota; class Gemmatimonadetes; order Longimicrobiales; family Gaopeijiaceae; genus CBDCKN01. Next base: position 521,520 of record CBDCKN010000009.1, read on the forward strand.
GATGTTCCGGGCCCTCGCGTCCACCGATGTCGATGTTCTTCCGCACCTCGATGTAGCCGTCCGTCCCCTCCACAATGATCCGCGTATCTCCCCAGACCCCCAATCCCGCCGGAGTGAACCAATCGAGCCGCACGTACCCCGTTCCTCCGTTACCACGCAGCACGAAATCGCCGAAATCCTGGAACCCGGGACGGTCCCGATGACGGTAGTTGGCGATCTGGGACGCGACGACCTCGCCTTGCGTGGAGCCGGTGAAGAAGAGGAATTGATCAACCTGGTGCGACCCGATGTCGCAGATGATGCCGCCGTACGCGTTGGGGTCCCAGAACCACTCGGGGCGCTCCGGCGGGTGAACGCGGTGCGGTCCCAGTCCGATGGTATGGATCACCTTTCCGATGGCGCCCGCCTCGACCAGATCTCCCGCCTTGACCGTCCCCGCACTCTCGAAGCGCTCGGAGTACATGATCGAATAGATCCGTTGCGTCTCCGCCTGCAGGCGCCGCACCTCGGCGAGCTGTTCCGGTGTCGTGATGCCGGGTTTGTCGGCGATGTAGTCCTTACCGTGTTGCATGACACGGACGCCGAGGGGAGCGCGTTCGTTCGGGATGATGGAGGAGAGTACCAGCTGGATCGAGTCATCTTCCAGGATCGCTCGTTCGTCCGCGACAACCCGGGCGTTCGGGTACCGCTCCACAAACGCGGCCCGGAGATCGGGCTCCCGGACGAAGACCGACACCAGCTCGCCGCCTCCGTGCGTCACGGCGTCGACCATGAGGTAGATGTGAAAATGGTTCATGCCGATCACACCGAACCGCAACCGTGGCGCGGACCGACCGCGCCGTGCCGTGTGGACGGCCGCCACGAGCTGCTCGGGCACGGCCGCGGCAGCGGCCACTCCTGCAACGATTCCCGCCGACCTCTTCACGAGATCTCTGCGAGTGAGTTCCTGCATCATCCCCCCTTCCAACATTCCTGACTCGATTCCCACGAAGCTGCCCGCCCGATTCCCGCCATTCTCTAACGGGGTCTCTCTCTCTCTCTCTCTCTCTCTCTCTCTCTCTCTCTCTCTCCGCGGCTCTCGGAGGGCGGGGGCGCCTTCGAGACGTGTCCCGCACGTGGGGGCTGCGCGTCACGTGCGATGATAGGCCCGACGCTCAGTGACGTCCATAGGCACAGCAACGCCACTCGGGTTCTTGCCCGCAGGCGGGAAGTCGTGTTTGATTTGCACGACCCTCTGACAACCGACGACTCCGACAGGTGCGGGTAAGATGACGGGGAAACGGTCCTGCTCCGCTTTTTCTTCGCTGGTGATTGCCACCGTAACACTCCCGGTGCAGCCGAGCCCGGCCGCGGCGCAGTCACAAGCTGTAGCCGAGTTTGCAGTGCATGCCGGCCGGCACAGCCGGGTCGACGTACCGGTCTCGGCGACGCTCACCGGCGTTCCGCTGCACTCGACTGCCGGTGTGCTGCAGCTCTACGAGATCACCGGCGGAGATGATATCCCGATCGCGTCGCAATTGGAACCCGGCGCCCCGGGGCGCCTGTTGTGGATCGTGGACGGCGAACTCGCAGCGGGTCAGGTTCGGAATTATGAGCTGCGCGCCGTCGCCGAGCTGCCGCCCCGAACGGATAGGCGGCAGAACGTGCAAGTGGATGACGACGGGGAGAGCCTCTGGATTCGCGTCGGCGACAGGCCGGTGCTGGCTTACCGATATGCAGTTCAGCCGGTCCCGTCGGACGTCGACACGATCTTCCGTCGCGGGGGTTTCCTCCATCCGCTCTTCTCGCCACAGGGAGAAGTGCTCACGCGCATTCAACCACCCGACCACTACCACCATTACGGTATCTGGAATCCCTGGACGCACACGGAGTTCGAAGGCCGGACGGTCGATTTTTGGAACCTTGCAAGCCGACAGGGCACGGTCCGACCGCAGCAACTGCTGGAGCGTAGATCCGGACCGCTGGCTGGCGGCTTTGAGGCTCTACTGAGCCACGTCGCTTTCACCCCTCCGTCCACGGAGACGGTTGCGCTCCAGGAGCAGTGGAAGGTGCGGGTCTGGAACGTCGATCCGTTGAGGCGGATCTGGCTGATCGATTTCGTCTCGAAGCTCAACCCGTTGGACAAACCGCTGAAGATTACGGCCTACCGCTACCAGGGCTTCAGCCTGCGGGCTACCGAGAAGTGGGGTGATTCGACTGTGACCCTGCTCACCTCCGAAGGATTCGACAAGAGCAATGCGAACAGCACCCGGGCGCGGTGGATCGACGTCAACGGCGTGTCAGCGACGCAAGCCGGGACGTCCGGCATTCTGATAATGACGCATCCGGCGAACTACAACTACCCCGAGCACCTGCGCATCTGGCCGACGGGAATGAATCGAGGCCGGGCAAACGTCTACGTCAATTTCAATCCCGCGCAGGACCGCGACTGGCAGCTCGAGCCCGGCCGGGCGTACGCACTGCAGTACCGCATGCTCGTGTACGACGGAAAAATCAATGAGCACGTCGCCAACCGGTACTGGCTGGATTTCGCGGAGCCCCCGGAGGTCGAGACCTTCCCGACCGGCGCGCTGGATGGTGCCAGGGTACTGGTCTACACGCGCAATGGTGTGGGCTTCGTCCACGACAACATCGCCGCCAGCGTTGCCGCCATCCAGAAGATGGGCACCGAGAACGGCTTCGCCGTGGATGTCTCGGACGATCCAACGGTCTTCACACCTGACAATTTGCGGCAGTACGATGCGCTGATCTTCGCCAACACGAACAACGAGGCCTTCACATCCGACGCGCAGCGTCTCGCCCTGCAGAGGTACATCCGCGGCGGCGGGGGGTTCGTTGGCATCCACTCGGCCAGCGGTTCGGAACGCAACTGGCCGTGGTACTTCAAGCTGCTGGGCGGAACGTTCGTCCGGCACGCCCCACGACAGGACTTTACGGTCGACATCGTCGATCGGTCACATCCATCGACGGCATTCCTGCCTGACCGGTGGGACATAACGGACGACGAGTGCTACTATCTGACCAGGCTCAATTCGGGCATCCGTGTCCTCCTGGCAGCCGATCTGACGACAGTCGCCGATTCGGGACGCGCGGAGTTTCCGGGAACGAGATTCGGCGATGCAAATCCCCTCGCCTGGCATCAGGAGTTTGACGGAGGCCGTGAGTGGTACACCGCTCTCGGACACCGAGCCGACGAATACCAGGATCCGAGGTTCGTGCGACACATCCTTGGCGGGATTCGCTGGGTAGTCACAGGAGGGTCGCGCTAGGTTCCGGAAGCCAGCCGTCGGAGTGGCACGTACCATCCTCATGAGGCAGGTACGATGAAGAAAAAACAATCGCCCGCCACGGGCACGGACATGTCGAGACGGAGCTACTTGAAGGCATCGGTCATTGGAACCGCCGGGGCGTTCTTCCCTTCGACGATACTGTCCGCCCGGGTGCTTGGACGCGGAAGCGTGGCGCCGAGCGACACGATCAACATCGGGCAGATCGGGTGCGGCCGGATCGCCCGGGATCACGACATGCCGCTGACCATGCAGAACGCCGGCGTGCGCATGATCGCCGTGTGTGATCTCGACACCTTGCGTGCGGCCGAGGGGAAGCAGTTGGTCGGAGAGTTCCACGCCAGGGCGAACACCAGCGCCCCGGACGTTCGGGTGTACCACGATTATCGCGACCTCGTCGCCCAACCGGACATCGACGCGGTGGTGATCAGCACGCCGGATCATCACCACTTCCTGCCGGCTCTGGAGGCGGCGCTGGCCGGCAAGGACATCTACCTGCAGAAGCCGTTCTCCTTGACAGTGCAGGAAGGCAGGATCCTCAGCGACGTGCTGCACCGTCTCGGAATTGTGTTCCAGGTCGGTAGCCAGCAGCGCTCGTCGGAGCCGTGGCCGCACTTCAAGAAGGCGTGCGAGTTGGTGCGCAACGGCCGGATCGGTGAACTCCGTACCGTGCGTGTCGGCCTCCCGGGCGATCCTCCAGGCGGCGATCCGACACCGACGCTCGTGCCCGTGAATCTCAACTACGACATGTGGTTGGGCACGACTCCCGAGGTGCCTTACACGCTCGACCGCGTGCATCCGCAGGAGCGAATTCCACCCGGGCGGGAGTACTCACGCCCCGGCTGGCTGCGGTGCGAACAGTTCTCGGCCGGGATGATCACCGGCTGGGGAGCGCATCACGTCGACACCGCCCACTGGGGAATGGGAACGGAATTCACCGGGCCCATCGACATCGAGGCAACCGCCGAGTTCGCCGCTGACGGGCTGTGGGACGTGCACGGAGACTTCCACGTAGAAGCGAAGTACACCAATGGCGTAACCATGTTGATCTCAGGCGAATTCCCGAACGGCGTGCGGTTCGAGGGTACCAACGGATGGATCTTCGTTACGCGGAGCGGGGCGCCGGTCACGAGCAGTGATCCGACCTCCGGGCAGCGCGGCTCACCGCTCCAGGCCAGTGATCCGAAGATCCTGGAGTCGGAGATCGGCCCGGACGAGCTGCATCTCTACGAGAGCCCAGAACAGCACGAGAACTGGATCGACTGCATCCGGAGCCGGCGGACGACCGTCGCTCCGGTCGAAGTTGCGCACCGCTCCACCAGCGCGTGTCTCATCTCCCACATCGCGATGAAGCTCCAGCGCCCGTTGCACTGGGATCCGATCAACGAGCGGTTCCACAACGACGACGAGGCCAACTCCCTGTTGTCGAGGCCCCAGCGGTTCCCCTACAGCCTGGAGGGGGTGAAGGGGGGGGCACTGCGCCGCTCCCGGTGAGCGCCCGAGCAACGCCGAGTTCCGCCCTACCGCACCACTCTCCCGGAGGCTGACCCGGCCATGAGCGATTCCACTTCGCCCCTGGTGGAGTAGTTGATATCGCCGACGATGGAATGCGCCAGGCAGGACGCGGTGGTCGCGAACCGGACGGCGGTCTGCGGCGAGTTCGGCTCGCCGCTGGTCAGTGCGAAGATCAGGGCGGCCGCGAACGCGTCGCCACTACCCACACGATCGACGATGCTGCGAATCTCGTAGGGTTGGTACGTCTCACCCTTGGTCGGCGCGAACCAGGCCCGGTCCTCGTCCGCACAGTAGAGCATCGCGCCCCAATTGTTGTGCGATGCCGTAACGCTCCCGCGCAGAGTGATGCCGACCTTCGCGACATTGGTGAACTGGGCGACGAGCCGACGAGCCACGTCCGGGTAACTCGCGAACCGCAGATCGCCGGCCGCCACGTCCGTTTCCGCCGGCTGGATTCCCAACACCGCCGCGCAATCCTCCTCGTTGGCAATCACGACATCCACGTGCTGCAACAACTGCCGCATCGTCTGTTCAGCGAGTTCCTTGGGCAGACTGGAAGCGTCCCAGCGCCAGAGCTTGTTGCGGAAGTTGAGATCGCACGACACGGTGAGACCGGCCGGAAGCTGTCCCAACCGTAGTTGAAGGTTCCTGATAGGGGAGAAAGAAAAGTGGTGGCTCCGGGGGTCCCGGGCCGATAGGCTCGGGTAGGCAAAAACCCCAACACGGAGCCACCACGATGAAGAGAACGTACGAGGTAAGGGATCGGGCGGACAAGCGCGCGATCAGGGAGTTCCTGAAGCGGGAGGGGCAGTTTCTGCTTCCGATGCTTGAGCTCGTGGAGCAGACGGAGGTCGCGATCGACGAAGTCATCCAGGTGATGGGACGAGCGACGATCGAAGCGGTGCTGGAGATGAGCGCCGAGGGTGTGGCAGGCGTGAAGCAGGCAGGTCGGTCACGAGCGGAAGACGACACGGTGTGGTATGGCCGGCAGGGTGGTGTGGTTTACCTGTCGGACCGGAAGGTGCGTGTGGAGCGGCCACGGCTCAGGCGCCGGGGCGCCGGGGAGGGTGGCGAGGTCGAGGTGCCGGCGTACGCAGCGATGCGGAGACCGGGCGCCGTGGCGGATCGGATGCTCGAGGTCCTGATGGCGGGGGTGAGCACGCGGAAGTACGGCCGTGTGATCGGTGAGATGGCCGACACGGTCGGGGTGAGCAAGTCGGCGGTGAGCCGTGAGACGGTCGAGGCCTCGGAGCGCGTGCTGAAGGAGCTGATGGAGCGCCGGCTGGATGCGTGGGACCTCCTGGTGATCTACCTGGACGGGATCCAGATGGGCTCGCACCACGTGCTTGCTGCGGTAGGCGTGGACTCAGACGGAAAGAAGCACGTGCTGGGCGTGAGGGAAGGAGCGAGTGAGAACGCCGAGGTGACCGGGGCGCTCCTAGAGGATCTGGTCGAGCGCGGCCTGGACCCGGGCAGGCGGCGGCTGTTCGTGATCGATGGCTCGAAAGCGCTCAGGAAGGCGATCGAGAAGGTGTTCGGCCAACGTCACCCCATCCAGCGCTGCCGCAACCACAAGCTCCGCAACGTGCTGGGTCATCTGCCGAAGGATCAGCATCCTCAGGTGAAGGCGGCGTTCCGGGCGGCGATGAAGCTGGACGCGAAGCAGGGCGAGCAGAAGCTCGAGCAGCTCGCCCGATGGCTCGAGCGCGACCACCCCTCGGCCTCGGCCAGCCTACGCGAAGGCCTCAGCGAGATGTTCACGATCAACCGGCTCGGCCTCCCGCCGCGGGCTGAGGAAGTGCCTGGGCTCGACCAACCTGATCGACAGCACCCACTCGGGCGTAAGACAGAAGACCCGCAGGGTGACCAACTGGAAGAACGGAGCGATGGCCTTGCGCTGGGCTGCGGCCTCGTTCGTGGAGACCGAGAAGAGCTACCGGAGGATCATCGGCTACGACCAGCTCTGGATGCTCAGGGCCCACCTCGACGACCATGAACCGGTTGCCGAAATGAGGAAAGGCAGGCTAACAAGGAGACTCTCCGGAGCCACCACCTTCAACTGTCAGCGGGACACCATCACCGGCCGCCTTCGCGGCTCGAGCGGCCACTAGTGTCGCTTCGGCCGCCGTGCGTGATAAGGAGGGCGTAATGCCGGTAAAGTGGAACCACTCCGCATCTTCAAAAACAACCGGCCAATCGTAATGGTCCGCGGCCGTTTGGCTGACGGTAGACTCCGCGCGATCGTACACCACCTGGCTCGGCCGCTGGTTGGCGCCCGTCTCGAGAAAATAGAGACCTACGCGACCGGCGTCTGTACGGACAATGTGTCGGGTATCGATTCCCAGTGCCCGCAGGGAGTCGACACACGCATCCGCAATGGCGTTATTCGGAAGCGCCGTAACAAACGCCGCCTGCGCACCGAGTATGGTAAGCGATGCGGCCACATTCGCCTCCGCGCCGCCAAACGTCACGTCCAGCGACCCGGGTAACGCCTGCCGAAGACGTAAGAAACCCGGCGCCGCCATCCGCCCCATGACCTCGCCAAAGGTTACGACCCCGGCCATAAGAATCTCCCTGAAGACCAGTGTGATACCCTGCGTCATACCGCAGCTGCGATGTCTTTCCGGGACAAAGATATATGGTCTGAAAGGGATCGCCCGAAAGGGTCACGGTCGCTGGACATCGCCGACGGCGGGTGCGATACTGGCCGGCCATCCGTCCACGACGGAAAGGTCGTGCGGCAGCCCGGACAGAACAACCTGGCCGGTTCCGCGGTCCCCATGAAGCAGAGCCGGGCGAACCTGATCGAGGGTCTCGGACTGAACGCCGTGGTTGTTAACCAGCTGACAGAACGAACCCCATGAAGGCCGTGGGGCAATGAACGTCTTCGTATCGCCGAGCAAGGCGGAGCTGGTGCCCGGGCCGCAAAGCAGGGCGCGGTCCTCCTCAACCGCGCCATCGCCTCGAAGGGTCGTGCCAACATCATCGTAGCCACCGGCACATCCCAGTTCGAGACGTTGCTGGTGCACCCGAAGCAGTTCTTCTTTGTCAACGGCGAAGGAGACGCAGAGACGGAGTGCGAACGACTGGGAACCATCATCGCCGAACATCCTGTCGACGTGGCATTCGTCGGAATCGGAGAGAACGGTCACCTGGCCTTCAACGATCCGCCGGCCGATCTGGAGACGGACGACGCCTATATCATGGTGAAGCTTGACGAGGCCTGCCGCAAACAACAGATGGGAGAGGGCTGGTTCCCGACCCTGGACGACGTTCCAACCGCGGCAATCAGCATGTCGATCAGGCATATTATGAAGTCGGAGTGCATAATCTGCAGCGTGCCGGTTGGAACAGGCGTCGAAACGAGTCGGCTAGCACGGCGCAACGGACTGAACCTGGAGCGGCAGGCATGAGTGAGAACCTCTTTGACATTCAAGGCAACGTGGTGGTGGTGACGGGTGCGACGGGTGTTCTGGCGGGCGGCACGGCCAGCTACCTGCAGCGTCAGGGCGCCACCGTCGCCTACCTGGGCCGCAATCCGGAGCGGCTCGAGGCGACGTTGCAGGAAGCCGTGCGGATCTCGGACCGTTGCTGTGGCATCACCTGCGATGTGCTGTATCAGGACGCGGTCGACGCCGCATATGGCGAGGTGATGGACCGGTACGGCCGCGTGGATGCGTTGATCAACGGTGCCGGAGGGAACATGCCGGGGGCCACGGTGGATCCGGAGCAGGACGTGTTCGACATTGAGATGGAGGAATACGCAAAGGTGCTCGACCTTAATCTCAAAGGGTCGGTCCTGCCGACGATGGCATTCGCAAAGGCGTTCAAGGCGCAACGGACCGGCTGTGTTGTGAACTTCTCGTCCATGTCCTCCCCTCTGGCAGTGACCCGCGTCCTCGGGTATTCAAACGCAAAGGCGGCCATCGACAACTTCACCCGCTGGATGGCCACGGAAATGGCGCTCAAGTACGGGTACCACGTGCGCGTGAACGCTATCGCGCCCGGCTTCTTCGTGAGCGAGCAGAACCGCAGCCTGCTGATCAACGAAGACGGCTCCTATACGACGCGCGGGCAGCAGGTGATCGACAACACGCCGTTCCGTCGCTTCGGGAAACCAGGATGAGGTGTATGGCACCATCCACTACCTCATCTCGGACGCGGCCTCGTTCGTAACCGGGGTCGTCCTGCCGGTCGACGGCGGGTTTTCGGCGTTCAGCGGCGTGTAGCCATGTACATGGAAGAAACATTCCGCTGGTATGGCCCGGGCGACCCCGTGAGCCTCCGGGATGTCAGGCAATGTGGATGCGAGGGCGTTTTCACCGCGTTGCACCATGTGCCGTACGGCCACGTCTGGCCGCTGGAGGACATCCGGCGGCGCAAAGCCGAGTTGGCGGAGTACGGACTCCGCTGGAGCGCGGCCGAGTCCGTGCCCGTGTCGGAAGACATCCGGACCCGCAGCGGCGAATTCAGACAGCACGTCGACGCCTACCGGCAGACGGTACAGAACCTGGGTGCGGAAGCTGTTGAGGTCGTCATCTACAACTTCATGCCGGTGCTCGACTGGGTCCGGACGGATCTCAAGCGGGTGCTGGCCGACGGAAGCGAGTGCCTTCATTTCGACCCGGCGCGTTTCGCCGCCTTCGACATCTTGCTGCTGAAGCGCGAAGGTGCCGAGGACGACTACACCCCGGAGCAACTCGAGCGGGCCGAGGCCTTTTTCCGCACCCTTGACGCCGCCGCGAGAGAGCAGTTCGAGCGTTCGATCATCAACGTATTCCCGGGAGTCGACTTCGGCTTCACCCTCCAGGACGTGCGGGACATGCTCGCACGCTACGAGGGGGTCGGGCGCGAGGAGCTGGCGGGCAATCTCCGGCACTTCCTGGAAGACGTAATTCCGGCCTGCGAGGAGGCCGGGGTGCGCATGGCCGTCCATCCGGACGACCCCCCGTACTCCATCCTCGGTCTTCCTCGCATCCTTTCCTGCGAGGCCGATGTCGAGGCGCTCCTGACCATGGTCGAGTCGCCCGCCAACGGCTTGTGTTTCTGCACAGGATCCTTGGGCGTGCGCCCCGACAACGACCTGCCCGGCATGATCCGCCGCCACGGAGACCGCATCCATGCCGTGCATCTGCGCAGCACGGAACGGAGCCCGGATGGCAGCTTCCACGAGGCGAATCACCTGGAAGGAACGGTGGACATGTACGAGGTGGTCAGGGCACTCCTGGAGGAGCAGATGGGGCGCAAAGCGGCGGGGAGCAGGGACTGGCGACTCTCCTTCCGACCCGACCACGGCCACACCATGCTCGACGATCTGGACAAGCCCGACGCCCCCAATCCGGGGTATTCCTGCATCGGTCGCATGCGCGGCCTGGCCGAGTTACGCGGGCTCGAACTGGGAATCGCGCGGAGCCTGGGGCTGTCATGAGGAAGATCGCGGCGAAGCCGCAGGTTCTACCCCCCGGCGTCGCGTTGCTCGTCGACGATCGCCCGGGCGCGGGCTGCGTTGATCCTGATGGCATCCCAGTCCTCCCGCTGGATCACGTCGCGAGGCGCAATCCATGACCCTCCGACCGCCAGAACGAGTGAGCTTGACAGATACGCGCGCACGTGGTCTGGCTTGATGCCCCCCAACGGAACAAAACGAACGCCCAGGTGCGCGTACGGCGCGGCCATGCTCTTCAGGTAGGACATCCCTCCAGTCGACTCGGCCGGGAAGAACTTGACCTCGCGGCAACCCAATTCCAGAGCCGCCTCCAGGTCGGACGCCGTGGCAACACCCGGGGCAAATGGCAACCCGACCTTCCGGGCGGCCCGCACTACACGCGGGCTCAGACCTGGCGCGACGCCGAACGCGGCACCGGCGATTGCTGCCTCACCCGCCTGTTCCGGCGTCAGCACGGTTCCCACCGCGGACACCATGCCTGGCACTTCAGCCCGAATAGCGCGTAGCGCATCCAGCGCCACGGGTGTCCGCAATGTCAACTCCATGACATCGATACCGCCGTCCATCAACGCTGTTGCCAGGGGCACGGCATGAGCCAATTCGTCCACGACGAGCACCGCAACAACTCCGCACCGCTCGATTCTCTCCAGCAGCTCAGCGGGGATTCGTGATTGCACTAGAAACGCCTCACTTGACCCCGTCTTGACGATACGAGGGATGCTCATATTACGCGCCGTTCGAGATACGGCCAGCGTTGGATGGGGAAGGGATAGGACGGATAGGCATTCTCAAAGACGCTTTCCGAGTGCGGCACCCTCTTGAGCGAGGCGGGACCCTCCCCTTGCAGAACTGACCTCAGGCTAAGGTGAACGCTCGCCGTCCGGTCATGCAAGGACGAGACGAGCGCATGCGTGGATGGGCAGCGGTGGATGGAGCGGGGTGGACCCTCAAACCAGAGGTTTGTCACCGCTAGCGTCACCGCAGGACAATCGGTAGTCTAATCACAGAGGCCACTTAGGACCGTAAAGCCTTGCAGGGCTTAGTCTTGCATTAATCGAATGGAGGATCGGACCATGAGACTCCCCTACTCCCTCAGGGCGGCAGGGGCCAGGCTGGTGCGCCACATGCCGGTCCGAATCAGGTCCGGCCCGAACCAAGGTCTCAAATGGAGCCTCGCCAGCTCGGGCCGGGGCTACGGCTCAGGCCGGTTCGAAGCCGGCCGGATCCAGGCACTCCACGCCCTCGTGAGTCCGGGAGACCGGGTTTGGGATATCGGCGCTCACAAGGGCTACGTGGCGATGGCGCTGGCTCGGCGAGTCGGTCCCACCGGATCGGTTGTGGCCTTCGAGCCCTCCGGTACGAATCTCTGGTTCCTCCGAACGCACATCGACTGGAACGTGCTCACCAACGTCCGGATTCTCCCGGTAGCCGTGAGTGACCGGGATGGCCACGATCAGTTCGGAGGGCGGGGCTCGTCCATCACCTTTCGCCTGGGCCAGGGGAGTGAGCGCGTGCGCGTGGCCACGCTGCAGAGTCTGAAGGTCGAGGAGGGTCTGTCGACACCGAACATCATGAAGATCGACGTAGAGGGAAATGAGGCCGCGGTGCTGCGAGGCGCCGGTGACCTACTTTCAGAAAAGACGCTGCTGTTCATCTCGATCCACGGACCTTCCTGCTACGACGAGTGTCATGCCGTGCTATCGGAGCGTGGATACCGGCTCTACGAATCGACCGCTTTGGCAGAGCACCTGGCGAACCCGTCACTCCATTGGGGTGCCGACCATGAGCTCCTGGCCGTGGGGCCGAAGCACACCGCAGCAGAGGAGGTCATCGAGAGCCTCCCGTGCTTCGCCGCACCCTAGAGGGCGGCGCCCCACTGCGGGCTTCCAGACCTCCTGAGTGACACGTAGCCTTGCGCACGTGAGGCCAGGAGGTGGCGCGCTGTCAGAGGATCTCTAACGGCTCGAAGGTCTGGAGCCCCTCCTGGTACCACTGCTCACGGAACGGATACGTGTTCACGTCGTCGATCGTGAGGCCCGCCGTCATCGGATGCTCGTACAGCGTGAGCGAGCCGCGCTCCTCTTCGTGCTCGGAGTGCGGGGCTTCCATGTAGATGTTGGCCTTGAACCGCTTGTCGCCCTCGACCGTGAACGCGTTGTAGAGGTTCTTCGACGGCTCGTACGAGTGCTGGGTCACGAGGAGGTCCAGAACCGGATCGGCACCGTCGAGCACGTTGACCTCCATGCCCTCGTCGCTCTCCGTGAACCTGATCTCCAGGTCCCTCATGTAGTGAGGGAGGTGCCAGCGCTCCATGGCGTGCAGCCGCGACGCTTCGGTGGAGGTGCCGACCACGAACGGTAGAACGCTGCCTTGGGGAGCGGTTTCCCCGGCTCGACCATCGGAGGGACGATCACCGCAAGGACGATCTCTTCGTACTCACCCACCTCGCTCTCGTGGAACTGGAACGCAGTCAGCGCGAGGATGCTGCGCTCGTGCTGCATCTCGAGCGGCTCCAGGTGCGGAGGGAGCAGCTTGCGCGCATCCGTGGTTGCCGTTTCGAAGAACGCCCCGACGCAGCGCCGGAAGCCGTAGTAGGTGTAGCCCATGTCGCTCATGTATTTGCTCGCCTTTGATCGGCAAGGCGAAAGCCCTCGCACCGGTCGGGACAACGTGAGGGGCAGGACCCAACTGGTCAACAAGCGGTCTCACGCGAGTGTTCGCGGGGTCGGCGGACCGCCCTCCTATAGGTGCGGGCATCGGGACCGGAGCGCTATCGATACGAACTGATCCCCTGATGTCGGCCTCGCGACCCGGCTCGAGCGGAGCGGGTGCGGATCCCCGTCCGTCGAGCCAGGCCGCGTCGTCGAGGCCACATCCTGCGCGCGACCCACTCTACTCCTTCAACAGGACTCTAGCGCGCGACGAACTCCACCCGGGCGAACACTCCCACGTGGTCGGAGGGCCTCAGGCCGGTCACGGTCTCGTCCGCCTCCAGGTCTCCTGTGATGGCGAAGTTGACGACGTTGGCCCTCAGGTCCCGCGTCCCACGTGCCATCACGTAGTCGATCCGCTCGAAGAGCCCGCTGGTCCGAAGATCAGGGTGGAAGCAGCACGTATATCCGGGGAGGAACCCGCGCGCCATGGAGCTCGTCTGGGCGTCTTCGAAGTCCGCGTTCAGCAAGATCGGATACGTCGCGGTGGTGGCCGCGTCCGGAAGCGCATTCAAGTCCCCGATGAGAAGCGTGGGGACCTGGAGGCTCGAGAGCATCCCGATCAGCTCGGCGGCCTGCGACTCCTGAGTGGTCGGACCCGTCTCGTCGGTCTCGAGGTGTGTGTTCACGATATGGAACGGCTGATCCTCCATCATCAGATCGACCCGGTTCCAGCCGCGCCGGATGGTTATCGGCAACGCCCCGCCCACCGGAATGGTGACGTTCAGCGCGAAGTTGCGCGAGCTCTCGCCGGTGATCTGGATTCCGTCGCGCACCAGGATCACATCGTGGTCCGTCCAGCGAAGGTCCATCAGGCCCGACGTCGTGACCGCGGGAAGCTCGATATCCGCGTTCTCCACCACCGATGCGATCGTGTAGTCCAGACCACGCGCCTTCAAGGCATCCAGCAGGAGCAGCAGGTAGTCGTACTCGACCACCGTCGCCGCCTGCCGGTTCCCCTCCAGGAAGTCGCCTGGATTCTGGACCCGGAACGTCGCGACCTCCTGTAGTCCGATCACATCGGGACGGGTGCTCTGGATCTCGCGCGCGAGCGCGTCCGCTCGTGCGCGAAAGTCGTTCAAGACGATCCTGTTCCAGGCTTGACCTACGAGCTCCGGAATCTGCTGCGGCGAGCCGGCGGCCATGATGGGGTCGAGGTCGGCGCCCAGGTAGATATTTCGCGACATGACCGTGATGGCGCGGGTGGGTGGAGTGACCTGCTCCTGCTCAGAGGCCCCTTCCTCCGCCGGCAGGAAGTCTTCCTCGACATCCGTCGGATTGCGATCGCACGCGGTCGCGGCGATCGCCAAAGAGGCGACGGTCAGTACGGAGAGTAGACACTTCATGGTGTCCTCCTTGCTCGTTGACGAAGGCGGTGTTTCCGCTCTCCAAAGAGGATGCCATGAGGCGTGGTCGAGCTGGATACGACATAGTACGTAGTCGCGCGCAGAGATGACGTAGGCGTTCCGGGCGGAAGTGGGATGGCTGGAAGGCGGTTTGCCCGGATGTAGAGCTTTCGGCGGAACAGGACCGGTACATGCGTCTGGTTAGGCTCATCGGGATTCTGGGAACGGTGTTGGCGGCCCTCGCATCGCCATCGGTCCTTCTCGCTCAAAGCTCTCCCAAGAGCGCCTACGCCACCCGCGTAGGGGGCCGAGCCCCGTCGGTCGACGGCGTGCTGGACGATCCGGCATGGAGTGCCGTCGCCCCGATTCGTGATTTCTCCCAGAAGGTGCCCCTTGAGGGTGCGGAACCGTCAGTTGCCACCGAGGTCCGGCTGGTCTACAACGGCGATGCCCTCTACGTCGGTGCCCGCATGCATCACCCCGATCCTGCGAGCATCCGCACCACGCTGACGCGCCGCGACGGGAGCAGCGACGCGGAGCGGCTCGTCATCTCCCTCGACACGTATCTCGACAGGCGAACCGCCTACAGCTTCGGCGTATCGGCAGCGGGCGTACGCTTCGACACGTTCCACCCGGAAGACAGGGACACTGGCGAGTCACAGTTTGACCCGGTGTGGACGGCGCGCGTGCGCATCGACCATCAGGGGTGGACCGCGGAAATGCGCATCCCGTTCACCCAGTTGCGGTTCAACGCGGCCGACCCGCAGGTGTGGGGACTCGAGATCGCCCGGTTCATTCCAGAGCGGAACGAAGAGATCCAATGGGTTCTGATCCCCCGCGAGGCGGCGGGCTACGCGTCGAACTTCGGCACCCTGAACGGGATCGAGGGCATCCGGCCCTCACGCAGGATCGAGATTCTGCCGTATGCCGCCGGCGATCTGACGCTCCGGTCCGACATCGATCCCGATGATCCGTTCGACCAGAAGACGCGGGGACGCGCGGGGGCGGACCTGAAGATGGGTCTGGGCCCCAACCTCACGCTTGACGTCACCGGGAATCCCGACTTTGGGCAGGTCGAAGCGGACCCCGCCGAGG
The DNA here is from genome assembly GCA_965218295.1 of Longimicrobiales bacterium. GTDB lineage: Bacteria > Gemmatimonadota > Gemmatimonadetes > Longimicrobiales > Gaopeijiaceae > CBDCKN01. The sequence goes on from CBDCKN010000009.1 coordinate 536,920, forward strand.
TGAACCTGACGGCGTTCGAGACCTTTTTCCCCGAGCGCCGGCCGTTCTTCATCGAGGGGAGCGGGATGCTCGACGGCCAGCAGGGCTACATCACACTGCCGAAGTGGTACTACTCCCGTCGCATCGGCGCGCCACCGGGGGGGAGTGCCGACGGGGACTTCGGTAAAACGACCGGCCAGCACGACCATCGCGTCGGCCGCCAAGATCACCGGACGTCTCGCTTCGGGCCTGTCAGTGGGGGCGCTCGCGGCGGTCACACCGCGCGAGTACGCGCGGACCTACGAGGTGGCCTCGGGCCTGACGACGGAGGTGCCGGTGGAGCCGGCGTCGACCTATGGAGTGGTCCGACTCCAGCGGGAGGTCGGCCGCCAGCAGTCGGCGATCGGAGTGGTGCTGACCGGTACCAGGCGATTCCTCGATGACGGTGATCCAATGTCGGACCTGATGAGCCGGGCAGCATACACCGCTGGGATTGACTGGAAGGCCCGGCTCAAGGACGGGATGTACGAGTTGACCGGCTTCGTCGGTGGGAGCAGGGTCGAGGGCGACTCCCTCGCCATGCAGCGGCTCCAGCGCTCGTCGGCCCGCTACTTCCAGCGACCTGACCAGACCTACGTCACCTACGACCCTCACCAGACGTCGTTGAGTGGCTACAGTGCTGGCGTCCGGGCCGACAAGAACGCCGGAAGGTGGACATTGTGGGGCATCGGGCTGATCACTCGGTCACCGGGCTTCGAGATCAACGACCTGGGGCAGATGCGGTCGTCGGACGACATCGATTTCCACGCCGACTACCAGCTGCGCGACACTCAGCCTGGGAAGATCTTCCGCTTCTGGCAGTTCGGTCACGACACGCAGTCGAGCTGGTCGTACGGCGGCGTGCGGCGGAACTCGAGCCTGAACCAGAGGCTCACGCTCGACTTCCATAACTTCTGGAACTTCAGGTACTCCACGTCCCGCACGTTCCGGGGCATGAGCGACAAGTTGACGCGCGGCGGGCCGCTCATGGGCACGCCAAGCGGTTGGCAATACCAGGCCAGGCTCACGGGAAACCCCGGCGCGCGCATCGCGTGGAACACACAATTCACTTACTTCCACGACGAGCTCGACGGGTGGCGGCGCCAGCTGAATGGCGGCCTCCAGTTCCGGCTTGCGCCCCGGTGGCAGGCGTCCGTCAACCTGGCCTACTCGCGGTCGCTGGACCCACGGCAGTACGTCACGACGCGGGACGACGGTTCCGCCGTCACGTATGGAGACCGGTACATCTTCTCCCACATCGAACGCTCGCAGCTGTCCACGCCCATCCGGCTCAACTATGCCCTCAGTCCTGATCTCACGATCGAGATCTACGCGGAGCCCTTCGCCGCGAGCGGCCGGTACTCGGACTTGGGCGAGCTTCCCGCCCCCGAGGCCCGGGACCTGCGCACGTACGGTACCGACGGAACGACCATTACCCGACAGGCTGACGGGTCCAACCTGGTCACCGACGGAGCGACGAGCTTCACCATTGGCAACCTCGACTTCAACCGGCTGTTCCTGCGCTCGAACGTGGTGATCCGGTGGGAATGGGCACCGGGCAGCACGCTATACGTGATCTGGCAGCAGAACCGGACTGCGTTCACGAGCACCGGCGAGCTCATTGGGGTCGGCTCCCTCGGCGACGCTATCACCGCGCCGGGAGACAACTTCCTGGCGCTGAAGGCGAGCTACTGGATCGGGCTCAGGTAGGGGGGGAGCGAGGCATCATGGCAACGACGAGCGGGACGACTCGACGCGACTTCCTGATGCAGCTGCCGAGCCTCGGCGTCCTGCTGTCCCGACCCGGCGGGATTCTCGTGCAGGAGACTCTGCCCACGCAGGAGACCCTGCCCACGCAGGAGACGCTGCCCACCCGAGCCATACCAACCAGCGGTGAGACCCTGCCCGTAGTCGGGCTGGGATCCACGAAGCCCGTCCTTGAAATCCCGCACGAAGGCACGGGGCCCATAGCGTCCGTGATGCGAACGCTCGTCGAGCACGGGGGCCGCGTCGTCGACACCTCGCCCCGAACCGAGGAGGTCGACGCCGAGTTCGGTCGAGTGCTGATGGCACCGGACTTACGCGACCGCCTCTTTCTCGCCACCAAGATCAACACGGACGGGAGAGAAGCCGGCATCGCGCAGATGCGGCAGACGCAAAGGCTCTTCGGCCCGGCGCGCCCTGGACTTGGTCCAGGTCGAGAGCATGCGAGACTTGGAGGCCCATTGGCCCAACGTTCGTGAGTGGAAGGAGACGGGTGCGGCGCGTTACATCGGCGTGACGGTTTCCAGTGACCGCCTGCACGATCGCCTGGAATCGTTTATGAAAACGGAGCCGCTGGACTTCGTGCACATGAACTACTCGGTGATGGAAACCCGAGCGGAGGAGCGCCTCCTACCGCTGGCCCAGGATCTCGGGATGGCAGTCCTGATCAACAGACCGTTCATGAACGGCAGCTACTTCGGGCGGGTCAGCGGGCGGGCCCTGCCGGAATGGGCCGCCGAATTCGACTGCGCGAGCTGGGCGCAGTTCTCACTCAAATACATTCTCGCCCATCCCGCGGTGACGTGCGTCCTGACCGAGACCACGAATCCGGAGCACATGGAGGAGAATATCCAGGCTGCTCTCGGCCGCCTGCCGGACCAGGCGACCAAGCGGCGCATGCGGGAGCTGGTTCAAGACATCTGAGCTCGTGGGCCCTCCCGAGTACACGTCGACGACGCGGCGGGCACCGGTAGGGGGGCTCAGGCCGTCGGCTGCACGTTCGCGTTTAGCCGGAACAGGTTCGTCGGGTCGTAGCGGTTCTTGATCTGCACGAGCCGGGCGTGGTTCCGCCGGTAGTTGGCATTGATCTCCTCCGCCGTCTCCTGGTCGACCTCGTTGGTATAGAACCCGCTGGTGAAGGGTTCGAGCTCGGCCCAGTACCGTCTGATCCAGTCGACGTGCGCGGTCGAGTCATCGCCCACGTTCCAGCCGACGGCGTTCAGCATGTTGAGCTGTGCGTACCGGTGCGCGAACGACGTCGCGTCCGGCGCCGCTCGCCCGATGGCTCCTCCGGCGTGCTGGAAGAACAGCTGGGTTGCGCGTCTGGGATGTCCCTCGAAGTTCTCCACGATGGCGGTGGCGAGGTCCGGCGCGATTTCGGTGACGAAGCCGCTCTTCAGGTAGCTACCCAAGGCGCGCGGGTCGTCGACGTCACCCGATCGCTGAAGCGCCACGTAGTCCATGGCCGCGAGACCGTCCATTGCCGGCGTGCCCCAGCCGCGAATCGGCGCGAGCGCTTTCTCCGCCCCGCTCTCAGGCCCGGAGTAACAGACGCTGAACCCCGCCACGCCGTCCACACCCCCCGGAGGATACGCCATGAAGTAGTCCATATAGAGCTCGTCGGGAGCTTCGAGGGCGTAGTCGGCGTAGAACTTCAGGGCGTCGAGAGCCTTGGCGATGGGGAACATGATGCGGCCGCCGACGACCTGACGTTGCATGGGATGCAGCTGGAACTCGAAGGAAGTGACCACACCGAAGTTCCCACCACCCCCGCGCACTCCCCAATAGAGATCCTCGTTCTCGTCTTTGTTGGCACGACGGAGCTTGCCGTCGGCCGTCACCACGTCCACGGCCATAACGTTGTCGAGGGCGAGACCGAACCGGCGCGCCACGCGACCGAATCCGCCGCCCAGGGTCAAGCCGCTCACACCGGTGTGCGACACGGTCCCCATGGGCGTCACCAACCCGTACGACATGGCCTCGTGGTCGAGCAGGCCCATCAGCGTCCCCCCCGCGACCCGGGCTCTCCTGTCCACCGGATCGACGCGGACGCCCCGGATTGGCGAGAGATCGATCATCATGCCGCGGTCGCACGTGGACTTTCCGGACGGGCTGTGACCGCCGCACTTCACCGCCACTAGCAGGCTGTTCTCCCGTGCGAAATCCACCGCGCTCGCTACGTCGGCGGCACCGGTCGCCTGAACGATGAGGGCGGGGTGCTTGTCGATGGAGGCGTTGAGCACGCGCCGAGCGTCGTCGTAGCCCTCGTCGTCAGCCAGGAGCAGGTGCCCTTTCAAGCTGGCGGCCAGCTCCTGGACTGCCTTGCCCTTCAGCGAGACTTCCCGGCCGTCTCCCGTGATGGCATCGACGTCGGGGGGCCACCTGGGCCACCGGCCAGTAGAGAGCGGCCAGCGACCGCCTCCCTGGAATCGAGGTGGCGACCGCAGCCGCGATCGTGGATCGGAGGAAGGTCCGTCGTTTCATGACTGAGCGCTCCGTTGGCAGGGAGATTCCAGTTGGACGAGCGGGAGCAGAAGGGCAGACTGGGGGATTACCAAGGTTTTTGCAAGAAATCGAAGGGGCCTTGTACCCGGCATGGGGCGGGCCTTCGTACGGGAGATGCGACACGCCTCCGATACTACGCGAGGCCTCGGGGAATAAGTGCAGAGAAGGAGGGGAGTGCAAAGAAGGAGGAAAAGGGAATCGTGGGACGCAAAGGTGTGTGTCTCGAGTGTCGTAGTCGGCCTTGGGATGCAGGAATGTAGAAGAAACGCGGCCGTGCGACTTCCGTGGGCGTGACGATGAGCGGGCTCTTGCACAGCATCGCCGCCCCACCCACGATTGTCCAATACAGCTGCATCTTGAAGAGGAGTCATCGCAGTACGGCCAGGAGGAGTGGCGATGCCCCACGAGACGGCCACTAGAGTCCTCGAAGTCTTCACGGACTTCGTCTGACCCTGGTGCTACCTGAGCGCCGGGCGCGTTCGCAGGCTGGAAGCCGCGTACGACCTCGATGTCCGGTACACCTACTTTCCCCTCCACCCCGAGACCCCCCCTGAGGGGCGCTCCCTCGTGGATCTGTTCGCCGGTCGTGAGGAGAGGCTGGCCGGCATGCGCTCGCGTCTCGTCGCGCTCATGGACGAAGAAGGCCTAGAGTACGGTGACCGCACCCACACATACAACAGCCGCCTTGGCCCAGGAGCTGGCGGTGTGGGGCGATGAAGAATCTGTGACCGATGCCCTCCACGACGCCCTCTACCGCGCATACTTTGTCGATGTCCGGAACCTGGCCGAGACTGACGTGCTCGTGGATGTAGCCGAATCCGTGGGGCTCGACGGGACGCGGGCCCGGGCCGTCGTCGAGGAGCGCCCGCACCGGGAGACCATCGACGACCACTGGCGGCGCGCCACCGAGATGGGCGTCACTGGGGTTCCGACCTTCGTCTCGGAAGGCTTCGGCGTGGTGGGCGCCCAGCCGTACGACATCCTCGAGGACCTCGTGACCAGGGCAGGGGCCGTTAGACGCCGGGCGGCTGGGGGAGCGGAGCGATGAGCCTCGAGGCGGAGCGATGAACCGAGGAGCAGGCCGATGAGCCCTGTGGGAGCGCTGGGGGCCGCATGGGGCGTCGGTGGGGTCGGTCTCCTCCTCGGGGGCGCGCGTCTACCGGCTGACCACTGTCGCCGTTCGTGCCTTCGACTATCCCCTCGACATCCGCCACTGGGTCTTCCTAGTGGTTTGGGGTGGCCCTCATGGTCGTCCTGGAGGGGTACCTCGGCTTTCAACGGTCCTTCTCTCCGCGCGTGGCTGCCCGGGCGAAGTACCTGACAAAGCACCCGCACGCGGTCCGCTCGCTCCTCGCGCCGTTTTTCTGCATTGGGTATTTCCATGCCATCCGCCGCGTACAGATCCGGTCGATCCTGCTGACCATCGGCATCGTGGGCCTGGTGTTGGCCGTTCACCGGATGGTTCAGCCGTGGCGCGGGATCGTTGATCTGGGGGTCCTGCTCGGCCTGACCTGGGGGATCATCAGCATCGGTGTGTTCACCTTCATGGCCTTCGCCACTGACGGGTTCGACCATCCGCCTGAGACTCCGGCCGACGCGTAGAGTCTGCCGAGCCGCCGCAGCGCCCGACTCCCTACCTTGCCGTTCACCCCCCCGCGGGGCATCGTGGTGAGGAGGCGATTCACAGGTCTGTCATGGGGTCCGGAGGTGTTGAGATGAACGGGAAGATCCGAGCTTCGGTGGCGATTCTCGCAGCGGGTTTGACGGCGGGCTGTGTCGTGGCGGCCGCGGGAGCGGGAGCCGCTGCCGGGATCCACCTGACCTCCCAGGGTGCCGAGGCGGAGGTTCAGTCGAACATCCAGGGCGCCACGGGCCGCCTTTAAGCGGATGGGCATCGAGATCACCGGGGAGAGCATGGAGGATTCCGGCAGCAAGCGTGAGCTCAAGGGCTCGGTGGACGAGCTGGACGTAACGGTGTCGCTCGAGGCCCGCGACCGCGGGACCCACCTCGAGGTTTCGACCAGGCGCAACTTTGCCTCCTGGGATCAGGATTACGCGGAGCGGTTGCTGGCAGAGATCGTCGGGGGGTAACGCGCGCAGGAAGTCTCACTGCCCCATCGTTCTCACTCTACCCTGGCTGCTTCAACGTCACCCTGATCGCACCGTCGCTGTGGCTCGAGCCGTAGCGTAGGGCGGCGTCGTTCGGGTCGAGGTACCGTATTTCCTGCACCAGGGAGGGCCGGAGGCGTCCCAGCACGCGCGTGGATCCCCTCAGGACCCCATCGATGTAGACCGGTATTGTGGACTCCTCATAGATGGTGACCATGCCGCGTCCACGCACCCTCAGCCACCTGGGCCGCAGTCGACGTATGGCGTCGAAGACATTCGGCTGCATGAAGTCGGCCAGATCGGCGGCCGTGATCAGGTTCGGGTTTCTGTTCGCGCCGGCGGCCCTGCCCGACGTGGTCCCGGTACTGGAGCAAGCCGCCGAAGCGGTCGCGAGAGCCAGCACGAGGAAGACAACCGACGGTTTTGTCATGGTTCGACCGGCTCCGTAAAGGGCGAGATGGCCTGGGCGCAGCGGGCACGGTATCGGTAAATATGCTGTGATGGAGCGGGGAGAGCCAGCCTGTGTTCGGTCGAGCCACCCCCGGCAGATTGCAGCCTGCCGGGGTAAGGGGGGCTTCGTGTAGGCGTGCATCCACGTTTCCGCGGAAACGTCACTGGACTTAGTCTAGGACTTAGTCTATATTGCGACATGGCCAAGGTGAACATCCACGAAGCGAAGACGCACTTCTCGAAGCTCCTCCGTCGGGTATCGGCGGGAGAAGAGATCGTCATCGCACGAAGTGGCACACCTGTGGCGCGTCTCGTTCCGATGGAGGACATGCCGCGGCCCCGGGCGTTGGGAGTCTACCGAGACCGGATCCGTGTGTCGGATGCTTTCGACGCCACCCTTCCGGAGGAGATGCCGGAGGAGTTCGAGGGGGACGATCCTCGGGGGATCGAGTGTGACGATCCTCCACGGACTCGGGGGTGACGGTCCTCGTCGACACTCGGGTGTGGCTCTGGATGTTAGCCGATCCGGAGCGGCTCAGGGCCGAGTCACGTTCACTGTTGGAGAGCCGGGAGACCGAGGTCCTCCTCTCGGCGGCTAGCACGTGGGAGATCGCCATCAAGTGGGCCATCGGGAGGCTCGAGCTCCCCGGGGATCCCGAGGAGGTGATCGGCGAGATGATGAGTCAAACCAGGGTCACGCCCCTCCCTCTCCTCCACAGCCATACGCTTCGGGTCGCGACTCTCCCGGGCCACCACCGCGATCCCTTCGACCGACTCCTGGTGGCTCAGGCCCAGCTCACCGGCGTACCCCTCATGACCGCCGATCCCAAGATTGCTCAATACGACATCGAGGTGATCGAGGCCTGACAAGACGACGTGCTTCTGCCGTCCTCGTGACGATCCGCCTCGGTTTGCATAATGTTCGTCTGTCGGCGATTCACGACCGTTCCTCAACCTCAGCGAGAGAGCTTTCCAAATGGCGGCGTACACCTGCGAGAAGTGCGGCATGAGCGTGAACATGACCTGCGGACACTGCGGGCAAGACCTCGTTCACGACACCCTGACGAAGGACGACGGCGGCACGGTAGACGTGTCCAAGTGCCCTGAGGGACACGGGATGATCAAGTCACCCATGTGCTGCGCCCAGGACATGACCTGCTCGATCTAGGGGAGCAAAAACACTCACCTGTGGGTGGCGAAAACCCCGTCTGCTGCGAAATTGCTGGCCTTTTCACGGTTCAGTAAGAGCAGGCGTCGATGTGGGATTGGGTACGTATCGTGGGGTGGAGTGTCGTCAGAGATCCCAGCCCGCCCGGGCAAGCATCCAGAGGTTGATCACCACGATCAGGATGGCGGTGATGTAGAACGCTGGGGGCGTCACGGCGTCGGGAGCCGCGAAGAAGGCACCCCCAACTAGGCTCGGCAGTCGCAGGCCGTGGACGGCCCATACGATTCGGGCGAACCAGACGTTCTGCCACCGGTAGAGGCCGACGAAGACGAAGCCCGCCACCAGGGCTCCGGCTCCGAGCCAGAGCCACGGGGAGCCGAACCGGGCCGGTAGGAGGCCCGCCTTGAGCATGGCATACGCCGCCGACTCGTAGAGCATGGCGACGAGCAGGTATACGAACCCGGCTTGACGGAACTTCGCTGCGCGCGGGGCTGGCCAGTCTTGCTTCAACACGATCTCTCCATATGGATGGCAACGATCGAAGGGAGCCCGCTGCACCGCAACGATCGAGGGGACCCTGGCCCACCGCAAGAGTGAGCGGGCCGTCGGTAAGCGAGGCGTCGGTGCCCCACCCGCTTGTTTCCCTTAGCGCCGTCGACGATGGCGCCCGCTGCTCGGCGGTCGGCGGGCACGCGATCGCCCATGGCCGCACTTGACGGCCTGTACCTATCCCACGTATGAATTCGGGTGTCCCGCGCAGGAGTTTAGACAGATGACCAGCCTCTGGGGCTTCTTCGCCCCCCGCCGTACCGCGGCCGCCCTCGTTTTCACCGCCGTCATGAGCTCCGCCGTGTGCAGTGACGGGACGTCGCCCGAGCCGCAGGCAGTCGACTCGCAGCTCCTGGGGGGGCCTCTCATGCTCGAGATTATAGCTCCCGATTCCAGCATCACCGAGCGGGTGTCCTTTCCCGACCAGACCTTCAGCTACGTCTGCCGCTTCAACCAGCTCGCCAAGCTGTCCGGCGGGGACCGCGAAAGCACCATCCACTGGCAGAGCGCGGACGTCACGTGGCGCTGGCTTTCGAACAACGAGCTCCGGCACTCCACCGTGTGGTCCATGGAGGAGCTCGTGGACTTCTGGGGATCGGACCGGCTCGGAGCGGGGCAGACGCGGGCGTCGGTCAATTATGTGTTTTTCGGCACGCAGCCGTACCGGCTCGACTTCGCGTTCCGCTACCTGGTCCAGGGCGAGGAAAGTGTGAGAACCGAGGAGAGTGCGGTGCGCTGCGTCGGGCCCGGATGATCCCGGCCGCTACGCTCCTTGCGGCCGCCTCTCCGCCGGCCTTCCGCTCCCGGGCTGCCCCGTAACCCGGCCGTCCTCGTAGACTACCTCGCCCCGGCGGATCGTGATCACCGCACTCCAACGGTACCTATGGGCTCGTGTTCATGTTCACCACAGCCGGGTGAGCTCCCAACAGTGACCGTTGAGCTCAGCTCATTCGCAAAATCCCTCACCGCCGAGACCGCGTTCACCGTCCTGGCGATCGCCAAAGAACTTCAGGCCACGGGGAAGGACGTGGTCGAGCTGGAGATCGGGGACAGCCCGTTCAACACGTCGCCTGCGGCCAAGGCCGCCGGCATGGAGGCGATCGGGAGCAACCACTCCCGCTACTGCGCGTCACCAGGGTTGCCGGAGCTCCGTGAAGCGGCGGCTCGATATGTCCGGGAGGATTTCGGCGTCCCGGCCCAGGCGGAGAACGTGGTGGTCGGTTCCGGTGCGAAGGTCTTCGAGCAGTTCTTCTGCGAAGCGTTTCTGAACCCGGGCGACGGCGTGCTCGTCTTCAGTCCGTACTTCCCCACCTATGTGCCGAACATCCTGCGGCGCGGGGCACGTCCAGTGTTCGCGCCGCTCAGGCAGGCCAACGACTTCCGCCCGGATCTCACGGAGATCGAGCGCTTCCTCGCTGATGACCCGTCCCCGAAGGGGATCTTCCTCAACTCGCCACACAACCCGACGGGCGGAGTGGCGACCGAAGAAGACCTCCGGTCCATCGCCGACCTCATCCGGGGCCGGCAGATCGCCGTCTTCAGTGACGAGCCTTACTGCCACATGGTGTGGAAGGGTCGGCACCACTCGCTGATGGCCCAGCCCGGCATGCTGGACCACGGCGTAGCCGCCTACACGTTCAGCAAGTCGTACAGCATGGGTGGGTGGCGGTTGGGTTTCGCGGTGTCTTCGCCGACCACCGCCGAGCGCATGGGCACAATGATCAACACCACGATGTCCTGCACGCCGCCCTTCGTGCAGCTGGCCGGCAAAGCGGCCCTGGAACTCGACAGCGCGGAGCGGGACGCGACGATGCACAAGTTCCGCGCCAAGGTGAGCCTACTGACCGAGGGTCTAAACCGGATCGACGGCTTCCACTCCCTCGAGCCTCGCGCCACGTTCTATGTCTTCCCGAACGTGTCCGCCGTCTGCAATCGCATGGGAATCACGAGCCACGGCCTGGCCCTCTACCTGCTGGAGGGGGCCGACGACCAGTTCGGCGTGGCCTGTCTGGGAGGCGAGTGCTTCGGTGACGCGGGGGCGGGCTTCCTACGGTTCAGCTGTGCCGTATCCGACGAGCGGCTCGAGCAGGCGCTGGACTTCATCCCGGTGGCGCTTGGGCGGGAGGACCGGGTCCGGGCGTTCCTCGAGGCGCGTCCCGAGTTACGATTGGACGAACCATATCCTGGAGTTTAGTCCCGGTGGGTGCGCACCGGCGGCAGCTTAGCTGAGGCCTTACGCGCCGTGCTCGGGGTGGGTGCAGCCGACGAACTCGGCCTGAGGACGGTGGCCTTTGTACTGCAGCTCCTGGTGAATCCCGATCGCCGAGGTGTAGTACCCGTCGATGGTTCTCGATTTGAGAATCGCGAAGAACTTCTCGAGTTCGGTCGTCGGGTGATTCTCGTTCCCTGACATGGTCTGCATGATCCGGTCTTGCTGGGCTGCATCGCATTCGAGGAACGGCTTTTGGAACCGTGCCTGTGATTCTTTCTCCACAACGCCCAAGCCGCGGGTCCATTGGTCCTGCACGCCCGGATCACTGTGGGACACCATGAGATCGATGAACAGGCTCACCTTCGCCTCATGGGCACCTGGCGAGTGGTCATCGGCGGGAATGATCAGTTCGGTGAGGCGATCCAGCAGCTCGTTTTGGCCCTCACTAAAGAAGCGGAGCTTGTATTCGGCGGGCGCCCGGGCCAAAGCGTTCAACTGCTGGCCGGCGACCTGAAGGCGCTCGGCCACGACGCCCGCAATCATCAGTTTGAGCAGTGTGCGTCGTTGCATTCTGGGTTCTCCTTGCACGGGCGGCGCGCGTAGCACGCCACGCCTCTACAGCTCGCGCCTTTTCAACTGGTTGACAATGTAATCGGATGCCCTCGATGCCAGAGCCCCGATCGTGAGGGTCGGCCCATAGCCTCCCGAAGTCACAAAACTGGCGCCGTCCACCACGAAAAGATTCTTCAGGTCATGCGCTTGATTGAACTTGTTCAGCACACTCTTCTTGGGATCGTTGCCCATGCGCGCCGTTCCCATCCCGTGTACGGAATAGCCCGGATCCATGAGCTGGTCCCGAGCGTTGACGTTTTCCGCCCCTAGTGCCTCGAACAACGCCTTTAGGTTCTCGATGGCGTCCTTAGCCATTTCGCGTTCGTTGTCGCTCATGCGGCAGTTGAACTTGAGCACCGGAATGCCCCAGGCATCCACGACGTCTTTGTCGATCTCGACATAGTTCTCGAAACGGGCGAGCATCTCGCCGCGGGTGATGAAGGTGATGGGAGTCGTGTAGTAGCTCCGCACGGTCCTCTTGAACTTCTGGCCATAGCCGGTCATGGACCGCGCGAAGCCAGGAAACTGGCGCGCGCCCGAGCCTCCCTCATGCACATAGGAGCGGATGAACTTCGGATGGCGCGAATCGATATTGCGGTAGGGCACGATATCGACCCCGCTGGACTTGCCGTCTTCGTTCACCACGTCGCGGTCCCGCAGCTGAGGCAAAAGGCCTGTGACTCTCGGACCGCCTATGTTGTCCATTATATAGTGGCCCAGCACGCCGCTCGAGTTCGCGATGCCGTCAGGCCAGAAGCGCGAAACCGAATTCAGCATGATGCGGGTGGACTCCAAGGCCGACGCGCCCAGGACGACGACCCGCCCCTTCGCTTCATAGTCTTGCTTGTTCAGGCGGTCGACAAACCGCACGCCGCTGGGCTTGCCGTTGTTGTCGACCATGATCTCGCGCACGATGGCGTCCGGCCTCAGTGTCAGCCGGCCGGTTTTCGCCGCCGCCGGAATCGTGTCCGATATCGAGTTCCAAAACGCCCCGATATCGCAGCCCCGGCCGCACCCACCGCAATAGTGGCAAGCCGCCAAGCCGTTGATGCTACGCGTACGCATGGCAGCGCGTTTAGGAACCACACGCATCCCCAGCCCCAGCGTGGGCGCTACTTTCTGGACGATGCGCTCTCCGCAGTTGAGCGGAAAAGGCGGCAGAAACTTCCCATCGGGCCAGTGCGGGATGTTCTCGAACGACGCATTGACACCAACGAAGCTCTCGTGCTTGTCGTAGTATGGAGCGAGGTCCTCATAGGTGATAGGCCAATTCTCACCGTAACCGTCGCGGTCGGCGGCCTTGAAGTCGTAATCACTCAGCCGGCGCGCATTGCGGCCCCAATGAAGGAGCTTTCCGCCCACGCACCGCGACCGCACCCAGATCCAGGATGTCCCCGGCGCGGTCGTATAGGGGTGCTCGCGGTCGTCGATGTAGAGGGGCCGGACGTATTCACTCGAGGTCCACTGAATGGGATAGATTTTCTCCCTGTCGCCTGGCCTGTCGAATCCCCGAAACGACATCTCGTACGGCTGGCGGTGGGAGAGGAAGGTAGCCGGATCGAGCTTCGGTCCCGCCTCCAAGAGTAGGACCTCGAGACCGCCTTCCGTCAGCTCCTTGGCGGCCACTCCGCCGGCCGCGCCGGTACCGACGACGATCGCGTCGTAGGTTTTGTTTAGATCGACAGACACGGCGAATCTCGACTGATCCTCTTGGGCAGGCAATGTCTGGGCCGGACCTTAACCGATCATCGAGGCCCCGTCAATCGTCTCCGTTGGGCTATTTGAGCAGGCAATCCCAAGCTCATTTATCTGATTGCAGCTTTCCCATACAATCGCTTATTCAAGCTAAGCACGTAATATCCAAATCCTAGGTAATTATATACCCCTTGCACGGCAGGGCCGGTTGTATTAGATTCAGTGTATGGATATTCACTTCGCTTTCCGGCCCTTCTCATGGGCGACCTTCTTCAGTTCTTTAGCCACTTTCTTAGAGAACAACTTCTCCATCACCTGGTCGCCCGTTAGGTGCCTTACGTCCTTCGGTAGCTTGTCCTCTTTACGCCGGGTATGACCCATGGTTGACACCTCCAGAATCAATCTGATTTCGTTGATCGAAAAGTTCCGCGACGAAGAGACTTGCCGCGAATACCTTGAGAAGCTGCGCTGGTCGGGGGCGGTTGCTTGCCCGCGCTGCGGCGACATGTCCGTCTCGGAGATCAGCACCCGCGACCAGTTCGACTGCAACGGGTGCCGCTACCGCTTCAGCGTTACTTCGGGAACCATCTTCGACAACACGAACCTTCCGCTCTGGAAGTGGTTCGTAACGATCTACCTGGTCTGCGAGTCGAAGAAGAGCATCAGCGCGAACCAGATCAAGCGGACGATCGGCGTCACCTACAAGACCGCGTGGCACCTGTGCCATCGTATCCGGTCGGCCATGCGGGGCAATCTCTCGGGCGGGCCGACCCTGTTCGGCGTGGTCGAGGTGGACGAGACCCTGGTCGGCGGCAAGAGGCGCGGCGTCGGTACCGGCAACCGCGTCGGCAAGACGTGGGTCGCCGGAGCCGTCCAGCGTGGCGGCGAGGTGCGTATCGAGGCGGTCCCCAACATCAAGCGGGCCACGCTCCACGCCTTCATCGCCAGGAACACGCGGTCCGACACCGAGGCCATCTACACCGACGAGCTTAAGTCCTACCTCGGGATCGCCGATCACGACACGCGCCATGAGACGGTCAAACACTCCGAAGAGGAGTGGGTGGTCGGAGATGTCCACACGAACAGCGTAGAGGGTGTCTGGAGCCTTCTCAAGCGCTCCATCGTCGGAGCATGGCACCAGGTCAGCGCCAAGCACCTGGACGCCTACCTGTCCGAAGTCGAGTTCAGGATCAACCACCGGAACAACCCCTACATCTTCGAGGCCGTCCTGATCCGTCTCCTGGACGGCCAGGCCCTCCGGTACCGCGAGCTGACAGCCGCCGCGTAACATCTGTCTGTTCACAGGGACATCAACTTTTTTAGCCTGCGCGCTTTGGTCAAATCTCCATGGAAAGCCAGTGAGCTCAATTCAGTCAGAAAGGCGAACCATATGCTTGAATATTTCTGGTCATCTGGGAATACGGATGGACACTCTATGCCCAACCTTCCCAATATTTCGGAAAGTTGCCGCAAGTCAGCATACAGTTCTGCACTGTGCGTGGAACATTCCATCGCGAACCTGGCGGCATCACGGCATTGAACCACAGTGTGATAGTATGTTCCAAACCTCGCAGCAGGGCGCCGTGACCTAAAGGAACGTCCAAATAGACGTTATTGACCAAAGCCCAAAGAACGTCGTTCCACCTATAGCTATTATAGGGAGGAACGCCGCAAGAACAGGCACGACCTTGGACATCTTAGGAGGCCGCACCCTGAAAATCGACCAACAAACCCGTGAACATTGCGAGACCACACACCGCAGTGTATGGCCTGCCAAGCCAACCTCTCAGATTCATACCCCACGCTAACTGACCCGCAGTTGTCGTGCAAGGGGTATATAATTACCAAATCCTAAGAAACACCCAACAGCGAAAAAGCTGTACCCGTAGGAGAAGATGTTAAGGACCTCGTGGCTTCCGGCCGATAGAATATAAGGTCGCCGCCCTCTGAACGTCCGAGAGCCCCCCTACGCCTCCAGGATCTCCCCCAGCGCGGCGAGCAGGTAGTGCACGTTCCGCTCGCTGGCGCTGTAGCCCATGAGCCCGATGCGCCATCCCTTGCCCTTGAGGGGCCCGAAGCCGCCGGCGATCTCGATTCGGTAGTCCTGCAGTAGCCGCGACCGGACCGTGGCGTCGTCGGCGCCGTCGGGGATCATCACGCACGTGAGCATGGGTAGCCGGTGCGCCGGATCGCCGAACAGCTCCATCCCCAGATCGGTGAGCCCCGCCTTCAGCATGTCACCGCACTTCTGGTGACGGGCCGCCCGCTCCTCGAGGCCTTCCTCATGGATCAGGCGGAGCGCCTCACGGAGAGCGGAGATCATCGGTCCGGGAACCGTGTGATGATACGCGCGATCGGCGGACCAGTACTTGCGATGCAGCAACAGGTCCAGGTACCACGTGTCCACGGGCTTGCTCCGGGATTCGATGACCCCCATGGCTCGGTCATTCAACGTGATGCAGGAGATTCCTGCCGGCCCGCCGATGCACTTCTGCCCGCTGCTGTAGCAGATGTCGATGAGCAGGTCGTCCACGGGGATGGTCGCACCGCCTAGGGAGCAGACGGTGTCCACCAGGAAGAGCTTATCCCACTCACGCACCAGTTGGCCGATCTCAGCCAGAGGCTGGGCCACGCCGGACGAGGTCTCGCCGTGGACCACTGCGACCATCTTGGCGTTGGGGTTGGCGTCGAGGGCGGCGCGGATCTGGTCGGCCTCCACCACCTGACCGAACTCGACCTCCACTCGGATCGCGGTGCCGCCATGGCGCTCGACGATCTCTCCCATCCGCTGGCCAAAGAAGCCGTGGATGCCCACGACCACTGTGTCGCCCGGCTCGACGACGTTGCAGATGGCCGCTTCCATTCCGGCCATGCCCGATCCGGGAAGGGTGATAGCCAGCTCGTTCTTGGTCTGGAAGAGGTGGCGCAACAGGGCCATGGTCTCGTCTATGATCACCAGAAAATCGGGATCGAGATACCCGAGGACGGGGCTCGTCATGGCCTGGAAAACCCGCGGATGGATGTTGCTCGGACCCGGCCCGAGCAACGTCCGAGGCTCGTGTCGCAGCTGTTCGAAGGAGCGGGCGTCCGTGCTCATGGTAGGCTGTGCGTGGTCATCTCTAGGGCGTCTCCTCCAGGACCGGAATCAGAACAGTATCGCCAAGATGCGGGCGAGGGGCCTGATCGGCCAGCGCGCTGCCGGTATCGTACTGCAGGGAGCAGGGGCAACTTGGCAAGAAGTCGCTCCCAGATACCAATTGCGCGTTTGTACTTGGGGACGTTTCCGCGGAAACGTCGTGCGATGGGGGTGGGGTCCAGCCGTTCTCTACGGAACGGCTAGATCCGCCATTCCCGCGTCGAGCTCCACGATCTGTCCGGGACGCAGGTACGCGGTGATCCGGTACTCCCCGTTCGGGAGGCTGTCCCCTAGGATCGTTTGGGCGCTCACGAGTCCGGTCTGGAACTCTTTGCTCTCGCTGGGGGGGAGGTCGACCTGGACCAGCGCCAGGGTGCAGAACACGGCACCGCTCATATCCCACACCGGCTCGCTATTACCCGAGACGTAAGCCCTCATCAACACCACGCACCCGTCGGGGAAGGTCACCGACTGCGACGTGGTCGACTTGTTCTCGATCTCCACCGTGACCCCGATCTGGATTGGGAAGGACTCGGCGATGGCGAAGCTCGTCACACTGTAGGTGACCCCACCGATCAACTGATCCCGAAGATCGAGCCCGCTCACGCTCGCTTCGCACGCCGCGAGGGTGGCGGTGGCCAGGAGCATCCCATACGTCGTCACCCAACGAGACACGACTGAGTTTCCGTTCATGCCCATCTATCTATCTCCAGCGTCGTTCTGGTCTGAAATCCATCCAGTTTTCTGCACCTCAGAAGGTCGCGGGGGTCACTCGAGAGCTCCGCGGATGCCGACGACCCACAATAGACATAACGCGTGAGGGGTGGGATTTGTGACAGGAGTGGCGGTCGCTATCCCAGAGGGGATCGAACACGGCGCATTCGCCCGTGCTCTGGCAGCCGATCATGTAGGCCGCGCAGCCCGTCTCTTCTCGGATTATCGCCTCAAACCACTTATGCGCTCCCTTGGAGACCCTGAGGGCATGATCACGTTGGGAGCGTGATCACGTTGGAATATATAGAATAGCATCGGCCGGCATTTCGCCACCTCCGCTCGCGCATACGTAATCGGGAGCCTCTTCCTACGGCTTCTGACGTAGTCTCGGAGAGGTCCGGATCCGGCATCCTTCCCTCGAACGTTGTGATCAAAGGAGGACATCTTGAGGTCGACTCTTGAATCAGCCTTGGGGGTAGCCACCCGCCAACTGGCCATCCTGTTGGCCTTCCGACTTCCGTGGTCCTCGCCCAGGAGGCTCAGGGCCCCACCGGTTGGGAGCCCAACGGGCTCCCCGCCATCAACTACGATTCCGACGAGGGCTTCGGCTACGGCGTCCTCCTCGAGCTCTATAACTACGGGAGCGGCGGATACGCGCCCTACCGCTTCACGCTGCAGCCCACCGTCTTCCTGACCACGGGAGGCCGGCGGGACTTCACCCTCTTCTTCGACGCGCCCCACCTGCTCCCCGCCGGGTGGCGAATGGACGTCAGCCTCGGCAGCGAAAAGCAGATCGCGACGCCCTACTACGGGCCCGGTAACCGGTCGGTCTTCGACGAGGCCCTGGAGGACTCGGAGGGTCAGTACTTCTACCGCTTCGGACGGACCCGAAGGAAGGCGGCATTCAATCTGCAGCGATCTATCGGGGACCTGCCCCTCCACGTCCTTGTGGGGGCGGGCGTTGCCCACACGACCATCGAATCCCAGCCCAAGGACGCCGTGTAGACGCTCCTCCGCCGGGACTACGTGGGGCGGACGATTCCACATGGCTGGTCCAACCACGTCCGAATAGGGTTGGTCTGGGATACACGGGACCGAGAGACCGGTCCGCGCCGGGGCACTTGGACCGAGCTTCTGGTCCAGGGCGTTCCCGAGTTCCTCGGCAGCGAGTCGGGATACGTCCGCTGGACGTTCGCCGACCGCCGGTACTTTCCCCTGGGCGACCGCCTGACCTTCGCAAATCGCTTTCTGATTCAGGACATCGACGGCGTCGCGCCCTTCTACGACCAGTACATCGTGCAGACATCCTTCAAGCAGCAGGAAGGGCTGGGTGGGGCAAAGACCCTTCGGGGGATCCTCAAGAACCGCTACGTGGGGAAGGGGATGTTCCTCTGGAACGCCGAGCTGAGGTGGCGGGCCCACGACTTCAGCATGTTGGGCAGGCCCTTCTATCTGGTCCTCTCGGGCTTCGTGGATTCCGGCCGTGTGTGGGAAAACGGGCTCGAGTGGGAGTCACTGGTTTCCGATCTACACACTGCCGTGGGTGGCGGAGTACGAGTGGGCGTGGGGGAGAACTTCGTGGTGGCGCTCGACGTGGGTCATTTCCAGTGAAGCCACCGCCCCGTTCTACATCAACTTGGGCTACCTCTTCTGAGAGGGGACATGGCGACGGTGGGGTATGGATAATGACGAGTATCCCATCGACGTGACTCCCATGCTCCTTCCTTGCCCCGTCACTCGTTTCGGAGCGTGTCAATTGCCCAGGTCCGGCCCGCCGGGGAAGATCAACCCGAGCGGTTGGGTGGCCATCAATGCGCTGCCCACGGCGGCGCGCACGATCTGGGGGGTCCTGGCGGGGAAGCTCCTGATGAGCGAACGTCCCGGGTCGGCCACCAGAACCGTGCCGATCGATCCGTCCGAGGTCGGCGGCCACAGACCGCACTCCATCTGATCTGGTGATTTGAGCACACAGAAGACCAAGACTTTCGATCGGTCCATCGTGGAGGGGCCGATCCGCAGCGCGGTGTGGAAGCTCGCCTGGCCCACGATGCTCCAGAACATCATCGGTGGCGTTCAGGGCATCGTCGATCACACCATGGTGGGCCACTACGTGGGCTACACCGGGAATGCCGCCATCGGCGTGTCGTGGCAGATCTTCCTCGTCGTGATGGTCTTCATCAGCTCGCTCTTCACGGGGATGGGCGTGCTCGTGGCCCGCTTCGCGGGGGCGAATGAGCCGGACAAGGTGAACCGGACCGTCCATCAGGCGTTCCTGACCTCCGTACTGCTCGTGTTGGTCATCCTTGCGCCCATCGGGTACGTCGCGGCGCCCTCGCTCCTGGGGCTGGTGAACGCCGCGCCGGAAGTGCAGTTGGAGGCGCTCCCGTACCTGCGGATCCTGTTCGTTTTCTCCTTCGGGATGCTGATGTTCTTCATGCTGGGTGGAGCGCTCCGCTCCGCGGGTGACGCCCAGACGCCGCTTCGGCTGGGGATCGTGCTCACCGTCCTAAACATCGTACTCAACGTGATTCTGATCCGTGGCCTGGGTCCCATTCCCGCGTTCGGAACAACGGGGGCAGCCATGGGCACCGTTATCGCCGGTGGCGTGATCAGCCTGTATGCGTTGAGCCGGCTCTTCTCAGGCAAATGGGTGGGTGCGCTTCCATCGCGGCATGAGCCTGCGGCCCGACTGGCCCATCATTCGCCAGCTCTTCCGCTTCGGCTTGCCCACCGGCATCCAGGGAGTCGCCATGAACGTGGGCGGGGTCGTGCTCCTGGCGTTCATCGGGTCGCTGGCGATGAGCGCACAGGCGCAGGCGGCCTATGTGGTGAGCTACACGCAGCTCTTCTCGTTCATCACCTGGACGTCGGTGGGCATCATGGGGGCCACGGCCGCGGTAGCCGGCCAGAATCTAGGTGCCGAGCGCCCCGACCGGACGAGCAAGGCGGTGCACGTGGCAGCCGGCTTCGGACTCATGCTGGCGGCCGTCATCGGCTCGACGTTCCTCCTGATCCCGACGCACCTCCTGGGAGTCTTCGGGATGGAGGACCCGGTCGTCGTGGATCTCGGAGTCCAGCTTCTCCGCTACCTCGCCGTCTCCGGGCTCTTCATCACGGTCGCGCTCGCGTTCACCGGTGGGCTCCAGGGCACCGGCGACACCAAGAGCCCCCTCTACATCTCCCTCGTCTCGCAGATCGTGATCCCCCTTGGGATGTGCGTCACAATCCAGACCTTCTCGACGCTGGACGCGAGCGACATCTGGTTGGCCATCGTGCTGGGCCACCTCACGCGTGCCGTGCTCAGCGCATTCGTCTTCAAGCGCGAGAAGTGGAAGCACATCGAGGTCGAGATGGAGCCGGCGAAGGCCTGAGAAACCATACCACGTCTATCTACGTAGGGCGGGGCGCACTCGTCACTCGGCTTCCTCTGGATCCCCCGACGCCGACGGACGCACGCGCCACTATTTAGAGGAGCCGCCATGGACTCCCTGCTCAAGGACCTCCGCTTCGGCTTCCGGATGCTCGTCAAGCAGCCGACGCTCGCCCTCATTGCCATCGTCACGTTCACCCTCGGCATCGGGCTCACCACCACCGTCTTCAGCATCGTCAACGGAGCGCTGTACCGTGGCCTTCCGTTCGAAGAGTCGGAGCGGATCGCGTGGGTTCATCGCAACAAGCCTTCCGAGGACCGGAATCAGCTGGGCGTGACCGTTCCGGACTACTTCGACTGGAGGGCCCGTCAGAGCGCGTTCGAGAGCATGGCCGCCATGAGTTTCAGTCCGGTCAACCTGGCGCTGGGTGAGGGGCGCCTGGAGCGCTTCGCGGGCGCGAGTTTCACGGCCGAGATGCTCGACGTCCTGAACGTGCAGCCCATCCTGGGGCGCGGCTTCCGGCGGAACCTGTCAACGCCAGTGAGACACTCTTGGAAATCAATTAGAGAGCAATCTCCTGTGTAGTGAGGGATGGGGTGGGAGGATTGATCCAGACGGCCTCCGGGAGTGGTTTAGGCTTCGGCTCACCGGAGACGAAGCGCTCGGGATGAGCGGCCCATGCCTCACGGAGCACGGCCTTCCTGCAGGCGATGATCCGATCGGCGTGACCGAAGTGGACCTGTTCGGGGGTCAGCATCGAGATGCCGCCATGGCGGTGCTCGGCATTATACCAACGGAAGAACGAGCGACAGAAGGTCTTGGCTTGCCCCTGATCCCCGAACCGGCCGGGAAACGAGGGATGGTACTTCAAGGTCTTGAACTGAGCCTCGGAGAACGGATTGTCATCCGAGACCTGGGGTCGGCCCAACGAGCGGGTCACGCCGAGATCGGCGAGTAGTTGAGCCGTGCATTGGCTCGTCATCGGAGCCCCTCGATCGGAATGCAGGGTCAGGAGGTGGGGCTGGACGCCATGCTTCAAGCAACTCTGCTGGATCAGCCGGCTGGCCAGGGCAGAGTTCTCCCGATCCGCCACCATCCATCCCACGACGTAGCGGCTGAAGATGTCCAGGATCACGTAGAGGTAGAAGTAACTCCACTTCTTCGGCCCCAGCAGCCGGGTGATATCCCAGGACCAGACCTGGTTCGGGCCCCTCGCCATCAACTCGGGCTTCTGGTATTTGGGATGACTCCGCTGCGCTCGACGCTCCTGAACCGGCACCTGGGAAGCCAGAACGCGATACATCGTACGCTCGCTGCACAGGTAGACGTCCTCGTCGAGCAGCGTCGCCACCACCTCGGCTGGGGACCGGTCCACGAACCGCTCCGAACACAGCGTGTCGAAGACCTTGTCTCGTTCCTTCTCGCTTAAGGCCCGGGCGGGGGTCGGGCGGGGCTGCTGATGCCCGGTCGATGCACTCCGACGACGGTAGAACGTGGCTCGCGGCACCCTGAGCGCATCGCACGCGGGCTTCACCCCTACGTGCTTGGCTAGCTCCTGGGTCGCCTTCATGAGTTCGTCCCGTCCTCGAGGCTCAATCCCAGCAGCCCTGCAACTTTTCCCTGGACGTCGATGATCAAGTGCGCCTTCTGGAGCTCCTTCTCGAGGCGAGTGTTCTCGCGCTCCAGCTTGCGCACCTTCTCCTCCAGCGGATTGCGCTCGCGCTTACGGCCTCGTTTCTTCGACAGCGCTTTCAGGGACCCGCTATGCGCCGCCTTGCGCCATGTCGTCAGGTGCGACGAGTACAAGCCCTCCCGCCGTAGGAGTCGGCCAACCTCTCCGGGCTCCGTGCACCGGTCCGCTTCTTCGACGATCCGCAGCTTGTACGACGGAGCGAACCGCCGGCGCAGCGGCCTATCTACCACCTCCGAGTCCGCAGGAGCTGCCGCGCTTCGCTTACCGTCCCAGGTTGGTGGGGCTATTCCATTCTCTTTCATTCTCTCTCGGTGTCTCAGCATCCTCGGTTTCTCTGCCTTCGCCCTACTCTAATTCCTTAGCTGCTCCGTGTCTCACGTAAGTTGGCAGAGAGGGCGGGAAGGGGAGGACCGGCCGGGAGCAGAGCCGGTCATCATGATCGGCTACGACCTATGGCAGGACCGTTTCGGGGGCTCCCGGGAGATCCTGGGAGAAACGGTGCGGGCCAACGGGGTGACACGGACCGTGGTCGGAGTCATGCCCGAGGGCTTCGGGTTTCCCCTGCAAGAGCAGGTGTGGCTGCCGCTGGAGTTGGACCCGTCGGACACCGATCGCTCGGAGGGGCGAAGATACACTGTGGTGGGGAGGCTCAACCCCTCCACATCTTTGGACGAGGCGAAGGTACAGATGGCGTCCATCACTTCGCGCCTCGCGCAGGAGTTCCCTGAGAGCAACGAGGGTATCGGTGTGGAGGTGAAGGCGTACACCGAGCGCTTTCTCGGCCCCGAGATCTACGGGCTCCTGTACACGATGCTCGGTGCGGCGCTCGGCGTACTCATCATCGCGTGCGTGAACGTGACCAACCTTCTGCTGGCCCGCGCGTCGGTGCGGACGCGGGAGGTGACGGTGCGGGCCGCTCTGGGCGCCAGCCGGGTCCGTTTGATCCAGCAGCTCCTGATCGAGGTGATGATCCTCGCCCTGATCGGCGGTACGATCGGGGTCGGCTTGGCGTACTTCGGTGTCGAGTGGTTCACGAGGTCGTTGGAATCGAATCCGCCACCCTTCTGGATGGTGTTCGAACTGGACTTCCCGGTTCTGATCTTCGTGGTCGCGGTGACGTCGTTGTCGGCCCTGGTCTCGGGGCTCGCGCCGGCACTCAAGGCGTCCGGGTCGAACATCGTGGAGGCGCTGAAGGACGAGGGTCGCGGCTCTTCGAGCCTGAGCGCGGGCAGGTTCACCGGCGGCCTGGTCATCGCCGAGGTGGCTGTGTCGTGCGGGCTCTTGATCGCCGCCGGCCTCATGATCAGCAGCGTGGCGAAGCTAAGGACAGTGGATTTGCCCTTCGCCACCGAAAACGTCTTCACCGCCCGGATCAACTTGCCGGTGCTCACGTACCCGGATACCACGAGCCGGCTGCAGTTCTACGCCGAGCTCCTCCCCAAGCTGGAGGCGATCCCTGGAGTCGAGGCGGCGACGCTGTCCGACGGGTTGCCGGCGTCAGGTAACGGCTCTCGCGTCTTCCAGGTAGAGGGCGAGTCCTACGCGGCCGCTACCGACTATCCGTCCGCCCGCGAGGGAATCGTGACGCCTGGATATTTCCGGACTTTCCGCACCGAGGTGCTCCAGGGGCGCGCGTTCAGCGTCAACGACCACACGGAGGCCCTTCCGGTCGCCATCGTCAACCGGACGTTCGTCCAGAGGTTCTTCCTCGAAGGTGACCCGCTGGGTCGCAGGATCCGCATGGGCCGTGAGGATACCGATGCCGAATGGCTGACCGTCGTCGGCGTGGTGCCCGACATGCGCATGGAGGGTTTCGGCAGCGACGACGCCAGCCCTGCCGGCTTCTACATCACCATCGCCCAGAGCGGCGTGGGCAACTTCGTGAGCATCGCGGTCTACACCCAGGGTCGGCCCATGGCGGTGACCACGGCGGTTCGGGAGACGGTCATGTCCGTCGACTCCAACCTCCCCATCTTCGACGTGTACGCCATGACGACCGTCGTCGAAAACACGACCTGGTTCTATCGGGTGTTCGGCACATTGTTCATGGCGTTCGGCGCCGCGGCGCTCTTCCTGGCGTCGGTGGGGCTGTACGGGGTCATGTCCTTCGCTGTGGCCCGGCGCACACAGGAGATGGGCATCCGTATGGCCATGGGAGCCCAGGGCAGCGAGCTCGTGAAGCTCATGATGAAGAAGGGAATCGTGCAGTTGGTGGTAGGCCTGGTGATCGGTCTGGGCACTGCAGCCCTGGCAGCGGGCCCTCTCCAGTTCGTCCTGTTCGAGGTGAACGCCCGCGACCCCATGGTCTTCGGTGCGGTGGTAGCCGTCTTGGCCGGGGTGGGAGTGCTCGCGAGCTTCATCCCGGCGCGGCGGGTGACCACCGTGAATCCGGTGACGGCGCTGACGCCGGAATAGGGAGGACGGACAGGATCCCAGTCAGGCCTCGTCGCCCTTAGGGGCAACCCGTCGCGCCTCGGCGCCGCTCTCCAGGACGGTGGGGCCTTCGGACTGTAGCGCGCCCCGGAGGCGCTGACGCCACGAGGCCCGCTGGACCAAGACCACCTGGATGTAGGGATCGGTGCCCTCCACGACGACAAAGTGGATGTCGCCCAGCTCCCCGGGCCGGGGCATCCGGTAGGCCTGGCCTTCCCACGTGAAGTCGATCTCCTCCAGGCGGTCAAACTCCTCCGCCGTGAGGACCCGCTCGATGTATACCTCGTCCTCCACCCGGTACATCCCCTCGCCCACCGGCTCGCCCCACTGGAAGTACCATGGATCGAAGGGCTCGTCCCGCTCTCGCTTGAACGACTCATCCATGGCGTAGTCCATGGCCTCCAAGCCGTCCTCGTCGGCCAGGGACTCGAGGTGGTGCTGAAGCTCGTGGGTGAGGGTCTCCCAGAGCTCCCCCTCCCAGTCGAATTCTGGATTGTCCTGCGCCATCTGGTGGAAGGAGCCGTAGTAGAGGACCACCCGCGAGCGAGTGGTCTCGGGGCCCTGCCAATCCGAGTTGTAGGCCTGTGTGAGGCACTCACCGAGCGTGACCACGCCGGGGAGCTCGGGATGGGCCTCCGTCGACTCCACGGTCGTGACGCCCTCGATGCCCTCCCGATACGCCTCTGGAATGCTCTGAAAGGCCTTCTGGGCCACGCGGGAGAACTCGTCGTAGGTCATCACGAGAATCAGGTTGACCCCGGGGGACGATAGCGTCAATTACTCTGCGTAAGCCGCTTCAGCGCTGAGGGAGGGCTATAAGCTCCGAGGCGGTGGCGAGCCCCGTCCTCGTCTTCGACCAATCGCTCTGAGCGGGCACGTGGAGTCGGATGCGACATCACTAAGGGAGGAACCGAGCACGAACCCTCGCGGACGGGACGGGACACGCGTCGTAACGACCAAAGAGCCGGTACCGCCAATTGGCGAAGAGCGAGTAGGCCCAGTCACGCAGAGGTCGAGGTACCACTCGGCCGATGGCAGCGATCGTCCAAACACCGCCGAGGTAGCGGGTTATGCGGATGACGGCTTCTGAGCGCGCAGTCACCAACTCGTGCCCCTTGAGGTCGCGCTCGACCAGGACGAGGGAATCCACGCCGCGCACCTCCGGGTTACGCTCGAGGACCGCTCGAGCCGTAGCACCTTGGAGCGGTGCGAACTTCATGGCACCGGAGGGGTCGCGTCGGAGGATGAACTGAACGGTGCCGTCGCAAAACCCGCACAATCCGTCGTAGAGCAGGATCGGAAACGCGTCGGGCCCGTCTTGGACATTCACCATGTCCGAATGATCGATAGAATGCGCGGTCGTGGCAAACCGTGAAGACCCACGCGACTCTCGTTGGTAGGTATACCGATCATCGGTATAAAGTGTTAGTTCCCTCATCTCGGCTTGAGGATCGGCTCTACCTGCAGGTTCACGGTGATGGGTTGGATAACTGAGAAGGAAGTGCAGCTCATGTCGACCCGAGCCACCTGTCGGGGGACCCGCCGTGACGGAAGATCGAATCACAGCTCGCGCGCGAGGTCCGGGCATCTCGGCTTGTGGGGCATCTGCTTGGCTCTGGGCGCCTGCCAATCGGGACCCGATATTCGGGCCGATCTCGTGGTACTGAATGGGAACGTGATCACGGTCGACGGCACCCGTCCAAGAGCCGAGGCCTTCGCGGTCCTCGGAGACAAGTTCATCGCTGTGGGTTCCACGTCGCAGATCCGCCGCTGGGTGGGTGAATCTACGACGGTGATCGACGCGGAAGGACGCACCATCACTCCTGGTTTCATCGACGCGCACATGCATCCTCGGCCCACGTATCCGGAGTCGTCTCCCCTCGCTACGGTGGATCTTCGCCCCGCCAGCGTCGCTTCGATGGCCGATGTGATCGATGCGCTCGCGGCCAAGGCAGCGCTGGTTCCGGAGGGCCAGTGGATTCGGGGCGTCCGTTACGAGGACACGAAGCTCGGCCGACACCCCACGCGAGCGGATCTGGATCAGGCTTCCAGCAGACACCCCATCTACCTCACGCACTCGAGTGGTCACCTCGGGGTTTCGAACTCCTTCGTACTGAGGGCCGCCGGGATCACCCGGGACACGCCGGACCCTCCCGGAGGAGCGTTCGATCGAGGGGACGATGGAGCACCGAACGGCGTCTGTCGTGAGGTCGCCTGCCGTGTGCTCCGCCAAGCCGTGCCCGAGACTCCTATCACGAGGCAGGACGAAGTGGAGGGGATCCAGCGGACGCTCCGGCAGTTCGCAAAGACCGGGATCACGACGGTCGTCGACGCGGGGGGAACCCCCGAGAAACTGGGTCTGTTCCGCGCGGCAGTGGGTCCGGGATCTCCCGTTCGCGTGGTCATGATGGTCCTCAGTGAGTACCTCGATGAATTCCGGGCGGGAGGACTCGGCACGGGCTTCGGGGATCCTTGGGTCAAGGTCGGGCCCATCAAAGCGCATCACGGCAATTCCCTATCGGGGAGAACCGCCTGGCTCTTCGAGCCCTACGACATGGTCAATCCGGCCACGGGGGAGCGAGACTACTACGGGATTCCGCCCGATCAGACCCAGAGCGAGTTGGATTCCCTGATCTTCACGATCCACGAGGCGGGATTCCAGGTGGGTGTGCACTCGAACGGTGACCGGGAGATCACGATGCTTCTCGAGGTGTTCGAGAAGGCTCTCGCCAGGCTGCCCAGACCGGACCACAGGCACCGAATCGAGCATTCCAGCGTGGTGAGTCCCGTCATTCTCCAGAAGGCGAGCGAGCTCGAGCTCGTCCTCGTTCTCCACTCGTATGTCTACGAGCACGGCGACAAGATGGAGGCGTTCGGTGTCGATCGATGGGGCATGATGCATGCCAACCGGTTGGCGCTCGACATGGGCATCCCTGTAGCCGGTAATTCGGACTACGGGGTCAGCGCTGCGATTCCGATGCTTCGCATTCAGAGCATGGCGACGCGCACGAGCGCGGAAGGGAAGGTCTACGGCCCCGAGCAGAGGATATCGCCCGAAGAGGCGATCCGGGTATGGACGATGGGAAGCGCCTTTTCGGTGTTCGAGGAAGACATCAAGGGATCGATCGAGGCAGGGAAGTTGGCGGACTTCGTGATTCTGTCGACCGACCCGACCGCGGTACCCGTCGACGAGATCAAGGATATCGTGGTGCACACGACGGTCGTCGGTGGCAGGATCGTGTACGAAAGGAACCAGGGGAGCTAGTACGACGATGACATTCACCTACGCTCGCCGCTATCGAGGTCCACTGAAGGCGGTGATCCTGGACTGGGCCGGGACCACGCTGGACTACGGGTGCTACGCCCCGGCAGTCGTCTTCACAGAGGTATTCAAGCGCCAGGGCGTCGAGATCTCCATGGAGGAAGCGCGTGAGCCTATGGGCGCCCACAAGAAGGTGCACATCCGTAGAATCTCCGAGAATCCGGACGTGGCCGAGCGTTGGGAAGAAGCGCACGGCCGGCTCCCAACGGAAGAGGACGTCGTGGCCATGTTCGAGGAGTTCGTTCCCCTGCAGCTGGACTGCCTCGCCGACTATGCCGAGCTCATCCCCGGTACCCTCGACTTCGTAGCCGAAGCACGCGATCGGGGTTTGAAGATAGGATCGACCACCGGCTACACCGTCGAGATGATGGACCTGATCAAGAAGGAGGCCGCCCAGCGCGGATACGAACCCGATCACAGTGTATCCGCGGCCGAGGTCCCCGAGGGACGGCCGGCGCCTTGGATGTGCCTGGAGAACGCGAAGCACCTCGGAGCCTACCCCCTCGAGTCGATAGTGAAGGTCGACGACACGTTGCCGGGCATCGAGGAGGGCATCAACGCCGGGATGTGGACGGTCGGCCTGGCCAAGTCGGGCAACGAGATCGGCCTGACGGAGAGTGAGATCGAGGCTCTGACGGCAGACGATTATGGGCGCCGTATCACCCAGGCATACGCGCGAATGCAGCGGGCGGGCGCCGACTACGTCATCGACGGCATCTGGGACCTGATGCCGTGCCTCGACGACATCGAGGCTCGACTCGCCAGGGGCGAACGCCCCCAGCACGGCTAGCGCGGTGGTCGAGAATCCTTATCTGCTTCTCACCCCCGGACCGCTCAGCACTACCCTGAGCGTGAAGGAGGTCATGCTCCGCGACTGGTGCACTTGGGACGACGACTACAACCGGGGCGTCGTTCAAGTCATCCGAGGCAAGCTGGTCGAGCTGGCCACACGGGCCGAGGGATACACGAGCGTGCTAATGCAGGGGAGCGGCACGTTCGTCGTTGAGGCGACGGTGGGTACCGCGATCGCCGGTGACGGAAAGTTGCTCGTCCTGAGCAACGGTGCGTACGGACAGCGCATGGCTCGGATCGCCCAAGTGCTGGCGATCGACCACACGGTAATCGACAGCGGCGAGCTTGATACCCCCGATCCACACCACGTCGACAAGACTCTGGCCGAGGATCCCGCCATCACCCACGTGGCCATGGTCCACGGAGAGACCGCAACCGGAATGCTCAACCCCATTGCTGCCGTGGGTGAGGTGGTCCGACGCCGGGATCGCGTCTTCATCGTAGATGCCATGAGCACCTTCGGTGGGATCCCGTTGGATCTCGATGAGATCGGCATTGATTTCCTGGTGAGTAGCGCCAACAAGTGCATCCAGGGCGTTCCCGGGTTCGGCTTCGTCCTTGCCAGGGAGAGCGCTCTGGCTGAATGCGAAGGCCGGGCGCGGTCTCTGGCGCTGGACCTGTACGACCAATGGCGGGTGATGGAGGAGGAATCCGGAAAGTGGCGCTTCACCTCGCCCACGCACACGGTGCGAGCCTTCGCCCAGGCGCTAATCGAGCTCGAGGACGAGGGCGGCGTTGAGAAGCGCGGCGAGCGGTACAAGGAGAATCACCGCGTCCTCGTCGAAGGGATGGAGCGCCTCGGATTCCGGTGTTTCCTGAGCGAGTCAAAGCAGTCTCCGATCATCACCGCCTTTCACGACCCGGAAGAGAGCACCTACGAGTTCAACAGATTTTACGCCGATCTCAAGAGAAAGGGCTTCGTCATCTATCCGGGAAAGGTGACCGAGGCCGACACCTTCCGCATCGGAACGATCGGACACGTGTTCCCTAGTGACATACGGTCGCTGATCGCCGCCATCGAAGACTCGATCTACTGGTGATACCATAGCTGCGCCGAGGACGGATCCGGTCTACGAGCGCTGGCGCTGGCGGATCTTCGGCATCACCTGGCTCGCCTACGCCGGGTTCTACTTTACGCGCAGGGGATTCTCGGTGGCCAAGCTCGGGCTTCTCGAGGACCCTGCGGTCGGGCTCTCGCCGGTCATGGCAAGCAACATCGACATCGCGTTCAGCGTCGCGTACGGTGTGGGCCAGTTCCTGTGGGGCATGTCCGCCGACCGATTCGGCCCCCGGAGAGTGGTGCTCGGGGGGATGCTCGCCTCGAGCGTCGTCGCCGTGGCCATGGGGCTTTCCTCGACGGTCGTTCTCCTCGGCATCTTCTTCTTCATCCAAGGTCTTTGCGAATCCACCGGGTGGGCGCCCCTGACCAAGAACATGGGATTCTGGTTCTCCACTAAGGAGAGGGGCCGGGTAATGGGCTTCTGGTGCACGAGCTACGCCTTTGGCGGGGATGGTTGCATCCCCGTTTGCAGGGTACGTCGCCTACTCGATCTTCGACGATTGGCGTTGGGCGTTCTTTTCGGGCGCCGCCGTGCTCTTCCTGATTTGGATTCCCTTCTACTTTTTCCAGCGCGATCGGCCCCGATTTTTCCAGCGCGATCGGCCCCGAGATGTGGGGCTCGAAAAGATCGAGGAGTATCACGGCGAGCGGATGGCCGTAGTCGATGCCCGCGACGCACTCGAGGAGGAGAAGGAGGGATCCTGGGAGCTCATCGGCAAAGTATTCCGCAGTCCTCCCGTGCTGGTCATGGCAGTGGTCTACTTCCTCTTGAAGCCGGTACGATACGCGATCCTCTTCTGGGGTCCTGTCATCGCAAGTGAGCGAATCGCTTCCAACAGCTTCGCCCTCGCAGCCACTCTTCCCGCGGCGTTTGAGGCAGCCGGTCTCGTAGCGCCGATCGCCATCGGGTTCGTTTCCGACAAGCTCTTCCAAGCGCGCCGGTTTCCGGCTTGCGTGGTCAGCCTTCTGCTCCTGTCGATCGTCCTTCTCCTCTTCGGACCGCTGACGAGCTCCGGCAGCAGCGGGGGGATACTCGTCGCATTCTTCTTGGTCGGCTTATTCCTGTACGGTCCGGACTCGATGGTGAGTGCGACGGCCGCCGTCGATTTCGGGACTGCGAAGGGCGCAGGAAGCGCAGCCGGCTTCATCAACGGGTGGGGCTCGTTCGGACAGATCCTGGGCGTCGCCCTCCCAGGCTATCTCATGGCTTGGTTCCCAGGCGCCGACACCACCGTCATTCTCTTCTACGGCTTCTCCGCCGCCGCTCTCGTCGCCGGCCTACTCCTCATACCGCTGTGGAACCGGGTGCCTCCCACGGGGAGAGGGCAGTCGGAGGAATGAAGGGCCGACACGAAGATGATGGTTCCGGTCATGGTGACCCATAGAGGCGAGCCCGTGATCTGGACAGCGCTGTCGAGCGGGCCGGCCTGTCACAATCGGGCCGGCTCGCTCGTTCTATCTCCGGGCTTTGGCTGGCGCGGCCCTTGCCCCGCACGAGGCGCCCGGGTCAAATCCTTGCGGTTGGATTGAAGCGCACCTCCGGGGATCCTGATCCACGTGAACTTCGAAAAGACATTCGACGAGTTGCACCCGGGGCTGTTCCGGTACTGTCACCGGCTGACCGGTGACGCGGATGTTGCCGACGATGTGGCACAGGAGGCCTTCGTCAGGCTCTACGACCATCGGGTCGAGGGCGATGAGCGCGGTGTGCGCGCGTGGCTCTTCCGCACGGCGACGCACCTGGTGCGCGACCGCTACCGCGTCGCCGAGAACCGAAGACGGCTTCTCGAGGCGAATCCGGTCCAACCGGCGGCCCTCGAGCAGCCGGACCGAGGCGTTCAAAGAAAGGAAGACGTGGCAAGAGTACGGATGGCCCTGGAGGGCCTGAACGAGCGTGACCGGGAAATGCTGCTGGCACGATACGAAGGGTTCAGCTACCGCGAGATCGCCGAAGCGTTCGACGTGGCGCCGGGATCGGTGGGTACGCTGCTTGCACGGGCCGAGAGGCGCTTCATAAGCGCCTATGAGCCCGCAAAGGAGAACGATGACGCATCTGGGTGAGGGACGACTGCGGACTCTGCTCGACGGTGAGCTGAGCGACAGCGACGCGGAATCCGCGCGAGCACATCTCGACGAGTGTGACAGCTGCCAGGCACTCTTCACGGGGCTCGGGGAGGCGAGCACCGTAGTTGGTGTGGCCCTCCGGCACCTCGACACGGTCGCGCCCCCGGCGGGGGCGAAGGAGTCCGTCCTGGCCCGGGTCAGTATGGGCTCCGGAGATGCGCGGGAAGCGCGCTTCACCTTCGCCCGAGCCGCCATCATCGTCCTCTTCTTCGGTGCCGTCGTGGCAACGGCCCTGCCTGCCTCGCCGGTCCGTGGGTGGTTCGCCGCTGGCTGGGATCGCGCCGTGGAGCTCTTCACGGGAACGGCAGCAGACGAGAGTGCCGCACTGCCGGCGGACAGTGCCCTCTCGGCCCAGACACCCGAGTCGGCCGGCGTTCGCCTCGAGGTGGAGACCGGGGAGCTCCTCGTCCTACTCCAGGATATCGAGCCAGGGACCGTGCTGGATGTACGCTTCGTGGACGGATTTCAGGCCGCTGCGTTCGCCGCCCAGCCCGCGCGCTTTCGCACCGCGGAGGGGCGTATCGAGGTCATTGGGGGCTCGGGCCGGATACGCGTCGACATTCCGAGGTCTGTGGACGTGGTATCCATACAGGTGAATGGGCGTATGTACATTAGAAAGGCCGGGGATGAGCTCGACGTGGCAGGCCCGATCGTCGCGCAGACGCCCGGCGAGATCCTCTTGAGGGTCCAATAGTCTCGAGGCGCGAGTCCGGAGATACGCAGACCGATGCCACTGCACCTGACGCTAGCCACAGTGCTTCTGGCGATTCAGGTCCCCACCAGCGGGACCATTGAGGGCGTCGTGCGTGGAAACGAGCAGACCTCCGGAAGGGTCCTGGCCTACGCTATCGTCGAGGCGTCGACGCCAGGAGAGCACCGGAGCGCCTTGACCGACACCCTGGGACGATACCGCTTCGAGGCCTTGCCGGCGGGGCTCGTGCGGTTGCGCATCAGCCATCCAGGACATCGGTCGGTGCGTGTGGACGTCGAGGTTCCGGCCGGTGGCACGGTCTCCCTGGATGTCGACCTGGAGCAACGTCCCATCCTGTTGCCACCCATCGAGGTGTTGAGCGAGCCCATCGCCCGGGGAAGAGCGCCGACGGGTGTCGATCCTCCCATCCCCGATGTGGAGGTGATCGCCCTCGCTCTGAGCCCCGGTCTCGGCGAGGTGGGGCTCGGCGAGGCGGCGGCGACCCTGCCCGGGAACGACCCGGCCGATCCGTCGGACGTCCTCTTCATGCGAGGCTCGACGACCGATCTGAAGCTCGTCCTCCTCGACGGGGCTCCCGTCTACACGCCCTTCCACCTGGGGGGGCTGCTCAGCAGCTTCGACGCGTTCATCCTGGGTGGGGCCGCCCTTCACGTGGGAGGCGCGCCAGCCCGCTACGACGGTGGACTCTCCTACATCCTGGACCTCCGAACGAGAAGTCCGCGGCGGGACCGGTGGAGAGGGCGGGGAGGCGTAGACCTGCTCAGCGGGCACGTGGCCCTGGAGGGGCCCCTCGGTGAGAAGGTTGGCTTCGCGGCTACAACTCGCACGCTGCACGATCTCGGTGCCGGCGTCCTGGGCGGCTCCCACACGCCCTACGGCTATCGTGATGCCCTGGGTCGGGTAGACGCCGAGCTCGGGGGGGGTCACCGGCTCAGCGCCACCGCGTTCTGGAACCGGGAGTCGGTCCGCCTCTCGGTGGACCGGGAGCCCACGAATTTAGTGGCCCTACCACCCCCGGACACGTCGGAGGGCCTGCTAGCCAGCGCCGAGACGAGCCGTCTGAGACTCACCCTGGATGCCTCGGCTCCCTTCGGCGGGAGCCGGGTGCGCTTCGGGGGGGCCGTCGACCGCGTGAGCACGCGCTACTCGGCCCGACGCTTCGAAGACCTGGGGCTGGAGCCCACTGACGCGAAGGAGGCGAACGGCGTCGTGGCGGGAGCCTATCTGGACGGCGTCCGTCCACTCGCTCCAGGCCTCGACCTCCGACTCGGGGTCAGAGCCGATGCCTTCTCCACGGAGGGGAGTGTTCACTTGGCTCCACGGGTGGCCTTCCTCTGGAGTCTGAGCGCGGACGCGCTGCTCACTGTGGCAGCGGGCCGGTATCATCAATATACCCGTGCCTCGGATCAGCAGGTGGAGCTGGCGGTCTCGGATGGGGCTCCGGCGAGTGTGACCGGTCCGCTGCTTTCGATCGCCGCGGCGGACCACGTGGTGCTCTCGCTGGATCAGAAGCTCGGCCGCGGCGTGCGTCTGGGCATCGAGGGCTTCTGGAAGGGCTTTTCGGGGCTCGGAACGGGCGGTGATGTGCTGAGAAGCTCTGGGTCGATCTCCGCGTTCTTCACGAAGGTCCACGAGCCACCGCCTGGCTGGGGTACAACCTGGCCTGGTTCTGGTCGGGGACGGGTGGCTTCGGGAGCACGTCCAACTTCGCCGGGCGCCAGCTCCTGAGCGCCGGGGTCACCGGAACGCTCGATGGACGGACCGGCGGCAGCCTGAAGGTGGCGTACAGCGCGGGCCTTCCGTACACGAGTATACCTTTCGGTCAGAGAGGCGCTGAGGCAGCCGTCGACGGCGGCGCTCCACCCCCTCAGCTTCCGGGCGATCTAGCCGAACAGGATCCGGTGTTCAGTGGGGATCCGGACGACGGATTCCTGCGGTTGGATCTCGAGCTCTTCGCTCGCTTCACCCCCCGCATTCGCGGCCGCGCGGTGGAGATCCGTCCATACCTCCGCCTGATCAACGCCTTGGACCAGCGCGACGCGCTGTTCTATTACTTCGAACCCTGGCGCGACGACGAGCTCCGCCCCTTGGCGGAGCGCACGATCCTCCCGGTCTTCGGACTGGAGTGGCGGTTCTAGTGTCCCGTTG
Organism: Longimicrobiales bacterium; assembly: GCA_965218295.1. Taxonomy (GTDB): domain Bacteria; phylum Gemmatimonadota; class Gemmatimonadetes; order Longimicrobiales; family Gaopeijiaceae; genus CBDCKN01. The sequence goes on from CBDCKN010000009.1 coordinate 571,567, forward strand.
CCAAAGTATCTCGGCCAGTCGAGGGCACGGTACATCCGACCCCTTTGGTGGCTCGCGAACTTCGGCAACGGAACACTAGAGGGGCTCGAAGACGAAGTTGTTCGCGTAGGGCGCCCGGCCGAGCGTCTGGTGGGCCTCGAGGTCGAATTGGCGCACGTCGAGCAGCTCCCCGTGCCAGAAAAAAGAGCCCCGGTATCCGAGACCCTGAAGGTACTCGAAGACGTCTGTGACCGCCCGGCCCGGGTTGTGCCTGGCCTCGCACTCGAAGAGCAGGAGGGGGCGGTCCTGTGTGAGGACGCCCTCCGCGCCCCTGAACGTGTCGAGCTCGTGCCCCTCCACGTCGCACTTGATGAGGTCGACCGGCCGGCCGAGCCGCCTCTCTTTCAGGAAGTCGTCGAGCGTGTCGATCCGGACCGTGTAACGGCGCGCCTCGGCACCGGCCAGAGCTCCGACGAGCGAGGCGTCTTGAGACGGGCCACTTCCCGGGGCGTGCAACGTGAGCTCGCCTCCGGTAGCCGAGAGCCCTGCCTCCTCGACGTGCACGTTGGCCCACGAAAACGCTTCTACAACACGCCGCAGGAACGCCGCCAGCTCTGGCTGTGGCTCGAAAGCGAAGACGTGTCCCGAGGCGCCAACCTCACCCCGCATCCAGTAAGTGTACCCGCCCTTGTACGCTCCAGCGTCGACTACGACGTCACCGGGTCCGAGGACGCCCCGCATCCAGCGGATCTCCTCGGGGGCCAGCTTGGTCCGATATCGCCAGGCTCGATGTCGGCACTCCAAGCGCCGCAGAAAGCTCGAGATCATGGGCTCCGGCCGTCTCAACGCGAAGGGACTCGGTGCCGGAAACGTAGCCCGAACCGCCGGCCGTCGCTCCATCGGCGTCAGCGCATCTCGAGTTCGGCCGCAGCGGACGGCAGCGGCGGATACGTCACAAATCCCGCTTCCGACTCGTTTCTCCTGCAGCACCCGGGTCCGGCGTATCGACGTGCCGACCCCCGCACCGATCCTCTGGGCTGGAGAACCCCATGAACGCTCCGCTACGATACCAGGTCCTCCTATGCACGGTCCTCATCGCCGCCGTGCCCGCCCCCGTCGCCGGTCAGCTCATCTCGCTGAAGACCGTGCCGGTGGCCACGGGCGATCAGTTCCTGACGCTCCCCTCCGAGAGGCTCGGGATGGGGGGCGTGGCCATCGCCCTCGACGACGCGCTCCTCGACCCCTTCGTGAACCCGGCCAAGGGCTCCCTCATCGAGGAGTCGGCGCTCCTCAGTGCACCGACGTTCTACGGGATCTCCAACGGAAACGGGGCGGGCCGGACCCTGCCCCTGTCGGTGCTCTTCCGCTCAGACAAGGGGTTCGGGGGATTCTCCTTTGCGCTTCAGCAGATCGAGGGTGGGGATCGCGGAGGAGTCTTCTTCCTTCCGGTCGATGCCGTCTGGGTCGGCCCCCCGGCACGGCTGAACGAGCTGTCAGCCACGAACGTGTACGCCGACGGCGTCATCGGCCTGGAGCTCGGGGAGACCGGATTGTCGCTGGGCGCCGGCGTCTCGTGGTCCGGCCTCAAGGCGTTGGACGGTGTGGAACATCTCTACTCGCTGGCCGACGGAATCGACCAGTCGGGCCATGCGGTGGATTACCGTCTCGGCTTGTTCTCCAACCGGGAGGGACGGCACTTCGAAGCGGTGATCGTCCATAACCGCTTCAGCATGACCCACGACGTCACCTACATCGACTGGGTCTGGGACGACACGGACATGGTTCCGATCCTCACCACCCGTCTCGAGACCAACGAAGACGAGACCCGCACGACGGGTTTCCAGCTGGGATTCGCTCGGCCCATCACCGAGAGTGGATGGCGGATCGGGGGGACGTGGACCGTGAACCGGAAGTCCCATCCCAAGATCCCCAACTACGAGATCATGAACATCCCCCGGGATCCGGGCATCTCGTGGGCCTACGACTTCGGCATCGGCATCGCGAAGTCGAGCGGGCCGGCGACGTTCGGCATCGACCTCGTCTTCGAGCCCATCTGGAGCGACACCTGGGTGGAGGCGGAAGCCGATACCACGTCGGCCGACGGCGCCGTCATCAACAAGGGCGAGAAGACGATCGAGAACGAATTCTTCTTCACGAATGTGCAGATGCGCCTCGGGCTGGCTCACGAGACGGAGCGGCTCACGTTCCAGGTGGGCGTGGAGGTGCGCTCCTACGACTACACTCTCGAGCAGCGCGACAACATCGAGAACACCTTGCGAGACGAGGACGAGAGCTGGATGGAGTGGACGCCGAGTTTCGGAGCGAAGGTAAAGTTCCCGGAGTTCGAGCTCGGCTACGTAGGCCGCATGACGACGGGGTCGGGGCGTCCGGGCGTCCAGTGGACGGGGCCGCGAGCCCAGGCAGCGATGGACGCCGACTTTATCGTCGCGCCCAGCGGTCCGCTGACGCTACAGGATGCCCGCGTGCTCACCCACCGGGTGACGGTGTCGATCCCGATCCGGTGAAGGAGCGTCAGCCATCCTCGCGGATACGCTCCTTGATGTAGATGAGCTCGCGGCGTGCCCACTCCCCGTGCTCGCCTTCGGGTTGGCGCTCCAGATATCGGGCGAGATCGGGAGCGGCACGCGCGCGATCCCCGAGCTGCGTAGAGCAGATCTCATGGATGTGCCGGACGACCATAGCCTCTTCGTTGGCGCTGAGGTGCGCCACCTGCAAGGCCGTGCGTAGGATGTCGATGGCCTCTTCGTGGACGCCCATCCGAGTGCGTATGCGTGCCAGCCGAAGGTAGGGCAGGGGGTCCCGCCGGTTCATCCGAATGGCCTCTTTGTAGATCTTCGCCGCACCCTCCATGTCTCCCCGTTTAGCCAGCGCTTCGGGGTGGGAGTAGTCCGATCCCCTGGCACCGGACCAGCCACGGCCGATGCCAAGAAGATTCACCATGTGGTCCGCGCCCGAACCACAGACGAGGTACTCCATGCCGAGGCTGTAGACCGCTCCGACACCGATGGCAATGGCTACCGCCGGGACGATTGGTGCGCCCAGGACACTGGTAAAGAGGAAGATGAGACCGCCGACCACTCCGACTTCCCACGCCAGGACCGCCAAGCCGCCCAGCCCGATGCGGTTGGCCATCGACGCCACGGCCGGGACCAGCCTCTGCTCCAGGTAGAAGAAGAATCCGAAGCCCGACGCCCCCAGGGCGCTCCACAGGAGCCCGGACCCCTGGCCGATGGCCGGTGCAGAAAACCAACCCCAGGTCAGTCCCCCAAGGAGGACGAAAGGCATGGACAGGAGGAGCTGACAGCGGCGGCGAGACTTGTGGGCGTCGGTTTCCGTCCAGAGAGGGTAGAGGGCCAGGCTCTTCAGCCGAGTGACGAGGGCTTTCACAGATCATTCAATACCGGGCGATCACTCCCGAGGCAACGCTGGAGCTCGCCGCGCGTCGCCCGCGCGGGCCGGTACCTCATGGCGGAAGAGGAACCGCCCAGACGAGCTCGTCAACAACCTTCGCTGGAGGTCGGACCGCCGCAAGCGGGACGGCGGGGCCTGAGCTGGAAAGAGGGAGGTTAGACGGGCCTCAACGAATTCGGATTCGGGCGAATCCGGTTTCGTCCGAGTGGAAGCGGTAGGTCTGCACGGACACGATGTCACCCTCGTCGGCTTCGCGCAGTGCGTCCTCGAGATCACGCTCGGAGCGGACGCGCACGTCGTTCACGTGGGTGATGATTTCGTAGTCGGCGTAGATCTTGCCGTAGGACGGGCCGGCCGGGTAGACGCCCGTCACCACGGGTCCGGCATCCTCCGGGTCGATATTCCTCGGCAGGCCGAGCGCCATCTCGAAGGCCACCAGGCAGACACCCAGCGGGTGGTTCGCGCATGGCACGTGCACTTCAAGCTGGCTGTATTCCGCCCGTGGGGAAGCCGTCCGATCTCGGTCTCCTCGGTGCCCAGATACACCGTCAGGGTCTCGGGGCCACCGGCTTCCCGATGCACTATCAGGACCATGCTTTCGCCCAGCGCCTTGAACCAGACGCTCCGTTCCAGCTGGGCCACGGACATCACACGACGGCCGTCCACTTCGACGATCACGTCGCCCGGGCGCAGGCCCGAGCGGTACGCCGGACTGTCCTCGTTTCCTACGTCCTGCACCACCACGCCACAGACCGTGTCGAGCCCCACGGCGAGGGCGTCCTCCACGGTTGCCCGCGAGGTAGTGGCACCCAGGATGCCCCGTGTGACATGCCCCTGCTCGATGAGCTGCGACACCACCGGGAGGATCAGGTTGGCCGGGATGGCCAGCGTATACCCCTGGTAGTATCCGGATTGGCTCGCGATGGCCGAGTTCATGCCGACGATGCGGCCGTGGAGGTCCACCAAGGGCCCCCCCGAGTTGCCGCTGTTGGCCACGGCGTCGGTCTGGATGAACTCCTGCACCGAGCCCATGAAGTTGGGCATGTCCATGGAGCGGTCCGTGGCGCTCACGATCCCCGCTGTCTGAACATCAGCGTGTTGCCCATGGGGTTGCCGATGGCCAGCACCCACTCGCCCACCCGCAACTGGTCGGAGTCGCCCAGGGACGCCGTCGGCAGATTCGTCTCGTCGATCTTCACGACCGCGATGTCGCTCAGGGCGTCCTCCCCGACGATCTCGGCTTCGTACTCACGACCGTCGAAGAGACGGACGAACACGCGACGTGCGCCGTCGATGATGTGATGGTTGGTGACGATGTAGCCGTTGGGAAGGACGATGAATCCGGTTCCGCTGGTTGTGGTAGCGCGGGCAAAGGCGCCGGCCACGGCGCCCTGCAGAATTGTCGGCAGGTCCCGCAGTGGCCCGAGGCCCGTGGTCACCGTCTCGACCATGATGAAGACGACAGCGGGCTGAACGGCGCCGGCCACCGCGGCGAAGGCGTTGCCGAGCTGGAGCGCCGAGGCGGTGCCCTCGATCTCGGCCTTCTGATCGCCGACGCTACCGCTGGACGGGGACCCTCTCTGCCAACTTACGTGAGACACGGAGCAGCTAAGGAATTAGAGTAGGGCGAAGGCAGAGAAACCGAGGATGCTGAGACACCGAGAGAGAATGAAAGAGAATGGAATAGCCCCACCAACCTGGGACGGTAAGCGAAGCGCGGCAGCTCCTGCGGACTCGGAGGTGGTAGATAGGCCGCTGCGCCGGCGGTTCGCTCCGTCGTACAAGCTGCGGATCGTCGAAGAAGCGGACCGGTGCACGGAGCCCGGAGAGGTTGGCCGACTCCTACGGCGGGAGGGCTTGTACTCGTCGCACCTGACGACATGGCGCAAGGCGGCGCATAGCGGGTCCCTGAAAGCGCTGTCGAAGAAACGAGGCCGTAAGCGCGAGCGCAATCCGCTGGAGGAGAAGGTGCGCAAGCTGGAGCGCGAGAACACTCGCCTCGAGAAGGAGCTCCAGAAGGCGCACTTGATCATCGACGTCCAGGGAAAAGTTGCAGGGCTGCTGGGATTGAGCCTCGAGGACGGGACGAACTCATGAAGGCGACCCAGGAGCTAGCCAAGCACGTAGGGGTGAAGCCCGCGTGCGATGCGCTCAGGGTGCCGCGAGCCACGTTCTACCGTCGTCGGAGGCCATCGACCGGGCATCAGCAGCCCCGCCCGACCCCCGCCCGGGCCTTAAGCGAGAAGGAACGAGACAAGGTCTTCGACACGCTGTGTTCGGAGCGGTTCGTGGACCGGTCCCCAGCCGAGGTGGTGGCGACGCTGCTCGACGAGGACGTCTACCTGTGCAGCGAGCGTACGATGTATCGCGTTCTGGCTTCCCAGGTGCCGGTTCAGGAGCGTCGAGCGCAGCGGAGTCATCCCAAATACCAGAAACCCGAGTTGATGGCGAGGGGCCCGAACCAGGTCTGGTCCTGGGATATCACCCGGCTGCTGGGGCCGAAGAAGTGGAGTTACTTCTACCTCTACGTGATCCTGGACATCTTCAGCCGCTACGTCGTGGGATGGATGGTGGCGGATCGGGAGAACTCTGCCCTGGCCAGCCGGCTGATCCAGCAGAGTTGCTTGAAGCATGGCGTCCAGCCCCACCTCCTGACCCTGCATTCCGATCGAGGGGCTCCGATGACGAGCCAATGCACGGCTCAACTACTCGCCGATCTCGGCGTGACCCGCTCGTTGGGCCGACCCCAGGTCTCGGATGACAATCCGTTCTCCGAGGCTCAGTTCAAGACCTTGAAGTACCATCCCTCGTTTCCCGGCCGGTTCGGGGATCAGGGGCAAGCCAAGACCTTCTGTCGCTCGTTCTTCCGTTGGTATAATGCCGAGCACCGCCATGGCGGCATCTCGATGCTGACCCCCGAACAGGTCCACTTCGGTCACGCCGATCGGATCATCGCCTGCAGGAAGGCCGTGCTCCGTGAGGCATGGGCCGCTCATCCCGAGCGCTTCGTCTCCGGTGAGCCGAAGCCTAAACCACTCCCGGAGGCCGTCTGGATCAATCCTCCCACCCCATCCCTCACTACACAGGAGATTGCTCTCTAATTGATTTCCAAGAGTGTCTCACTGGCGTTGACAGGTTCCGGGATGCGGTCACGGCTGCCGACGCATCGGTGAGAGGGAGGATGGACACGGCGGCCAGCGTAAGGGCGAAGAGTCACCCCCTGCCTTGCGTAAGCCGTATTCGTCTCATCTCGACCTCAGTGCATCTTTCGCGAAACGCCGGAGTTCACTGCTTCTTGCTTACCGCTCCACACGTGTTCCGGCGCGTACGCTCCGATGCGTCATGGTCCGAATCCTCAGCGGAGACCTCATTTGCGTCTTCGCGCACGGACCTTTCCATGACAGAACTATTGCAACGGCCATGCCAGGAGCGAGGATCGAGTCTCGGAAAGGAAAGCCGCCGGAAGCGAAACGGCGTTCGCCGGAAGTCTTTTCCGGATCCTGAAATTGTTTTCCATGACTCGGAGAATGGTCTCTGGAGGGTGTCAGGGGTGATCGGTCTCCACCGTGCCTGTCGTCGGCTCTGCTTGAATGGAAGACAGGCGAACGAGCTCCCGCTTCCCTCGCAGCTCCACCTCGCCCACGGACGTGGCTACGAGCCTGGGGGGCAGCGTCAGAAGGTCGAGGATCTCTTGGGAGACGAGAAGTCGGGCCCCCCGGTCCTTGCAGAGTGACAGGATCCGAGCCGTGGCGTTCAGCGTGTCGCCGTGGAATGCCAGCTCCTTCTTCGCCTCCCCCACCCATGCGGTCACCACCTGTCCGCCGTGGACGGCACCGCGGAGCTCGGGCTCGAGTTCGTAGCGGACTCGATACTGGTTAGCGCGCTCCTCGAGGGAGGCGACCATCTCGACGAAGCACTGGACACATGCGGCGTCTCGTACCCCCCGCTCCATCTGCCAGCTGATGATGACCTCGTCCCCGGCGTACTGATACACCTCACCATGCCAGGCGAGGATGGCTTCCGATACGTCGGTGAAGAGATCCCGGAGCATCATGCTGTAGCTCAGGGGTCCCAAGCGCTCGGCGTGGGTCGTCGAGCTGGCGAGGTCGGCGA
>CBDCKN010000010.1:0-82303 GCA_965218295.1 Longimicrobiales bacterium
CGTGATGGTTCGTTTTCCGGGTGGACGGGTGGAGATCGGCACCGATGATCGGAGCACGGCCTACGACAACGAGAGACCCCGGCATAAAGTCGATGTGACGCCGTTTCTCATCGACGCTGCTCCGGTGACCGAGGAAGCGTACGGCCGCTTCGTGGCGGCGGGCGGCTACCAGGATCGGGATCACTGGTCGGACCAGGGATGGGCTTGGCTCCAGGAGTCCGGGGTGGCGGCTCCGAAGCACTGGCGGCGAGAAGGGGAGGGATGGACGGTACTGATCATGGATCGCGTCCGGCCCCTCGATCCCCGTCTGCCCGTCTGCCATGTGTGCTTCCACGAGGCGGAGGCGTATGGCCGGTTCGCCGGGAAGCGGCTGCCCACCGAGCTCGAGTGGGAGGCGGCCGCCACCTGGGATCCGGACACCGGGTCGAAGCGTTCCTACCCGTGGGGTGAGGAGCCCCCAACCCCCGAACTGGCGAACATCGACGCGCTCTCGTTCCAGACCGCACCCATAGGGAGCTACCCGCGCAACGTGTCACCCATAGGCTGCTACGGCATGATCGGCGACGTCTGGGAGTGGACGTCCTCCGACTTCCGGGCGTACCCGGGATACCAGACCTTCCCCTATCCTGAGTACTCGGAGGTGTTCTTTGGGGACGAATACAAAGTTCTGCGCGGTGGCGCGTGGGCCACCCGGGCAGGGGCCATCCGGGGCACGTTCAGAAACTGGGACTATCCCATCCGCCGCCAGATCTTCAGTGGGCTCCGGTGCACCCGGGACGGCTGAGGGCACGTTGGTGATCGGGACTGTGGAGGGCGCTCGTGCCCGCATGTTGGAGGACGCGCAGTGGGGCCTGGCCCAGCCTCAGAAGCAGCTTCCGTCCAAGTACTTCTATGATACCCGGGGCTCGGAGCTTTTCGAGGCGATCACCGAGCTTCCCGAGTATTATCTGACGCGGTCGGAGCGGCATCTGCTCCAAGATGAGGTGGCCGCCTGGGTCACCGACATGGCTCCGGCCTCCCTCGTGGAGCTGGGCGCCGGAAGCGCTCAAAAAACACGGATCCTCCTATCGGCCATGGTGGACGACGGACGCGGACGTGCTTATGCGCCCGTTGACGTCGCGGGGGAGTTCCTCCGCGCGACCACGAGCGCGCTGAGGGAGGACTACCCCTCGTTGGACATCCGCCCCCAGGTGAAGGACATCACCACCCCGCTGGACTTCATCGAGGACCTGCCGTCTCCTGTGCTGTTCGTGCTTCTGGGCAGCACCCTGGGAAATTTCGAGCCCGGAGCCGACGCGGACCTCCTCAGGAACGTGCGATCATCCATGAAGGAGGCGGATCTCTTCCTGCTGGGCGCTGATCGACGACCAGGACGCGAGAAGAGCGTCGAGCTGCTCGAGGCGGCCTACAACGACGCCCAGGGCGTGACCGCTCAGTTCAACCTCAACATCCTCGCGAATCTCAACAGGGAAGTGGGGACGGACTTCGACCTGTCGGCTTTCCGGCACGAGGCGTTCTACTTGGACGAGTTTGGTCGCATCGAGATGCACCTCGTCGCTCTGAGCCCGCAGGAAGTGAGAATCCCCGGCGGGAAGCCCGTCCGGATCGCCGAAGGGGAGTCGATCCGCACGGAGCTGAGCTGCAAGTACGATCGCCCCACCGTGGACGGGTTGTTCGGCGAGGCCGGCCTCCGGGTGGACCGGTGGTGTGACGACGAGGGCGGCCTCTACTCGATGGTGCTGGGATCCCCGGTCTGACTCTCGACCCGGCCCTGCGGGGGCCTGGCGGTTTCCCGGATCGCTCGACCGCCGGCCGATGTCCCCGATCTTCGAGGTCCTCCAACGTCTCCAGCATCTTGTGAGATCACAAGCATCAAGTATTTGTCACAGAACGAGTTGTAGGACCTGGTCTGTTTCAACCGGATTCCACGACCCGTCGTCGTCCAGGCGCTCGGAGGCCAGGAGGGTACCGCCTGGCGCCATCGGGTGACCGGGTGCGAAGTACAGCGAGTTCGTGTCCTCGACCGAGGCGGTCCGGAGGGCGGCAAGGCCCTGGCCGTCGGCCAGGACCATGGTCAGCTGGGTCTGGTGATCGGTCCGGAGGACTTCCACCACTACGGTCCGCACGTGCTCCAGTGCCTCCGCGAGCGAGGCGCCGTCCCTGAGGGCTGAGACCGCGAGCAGAAAGAGAGTCTCGCTGTCCGACGAGCCCCTGAGCTCCCCGTACAGGTCGTCGGGAAGGCCGGACCGAAGGGTGCGCATGTAGCTCGCTCGGAAGTCCTCCACGAAGCCGTTCAGGATGAAGCTCCAGCGCCCATGGGTTAGGGGCAGGTTGCCGCTGTCGTCCACTGGGATCCCCGGCGTGGCGTTCCTGACCGCGGCGAGGATCATCGGGGACGTACTGGACTCGAGGACGCCCCGCAGCTCTCCGTCCTGCCAGATGGGCCGGGATCCTCCAACGCGTACCGGCGTGTGATCGCGATACCAGACGACCCCGTATCCGTCGGCGTTGACGTTCCCGTGTATCAGCTCCTGCGGCAGGTAGCTCTGCTCGTAGAGGGAGTGGCTTCCACCGAAGACCAGCGTGTCGGCCTCCAGGGGAGCTCCCAGGTAAGCGGTAAGCCGGCACACGGTCAGTGCTCGGGTGCGGCGTCGGCCAGAAGGTCCGGCAGACGCTCCAGGTCCACGTTGCCGCCGCTGAGCACGGCCACCACGGGCCCCTCGACCAACGGGATCCTTCCGGCGAGGAGAGCTGCCACTGCTGCTGCGCCCGCCGGCTCGGCCAGGAGCTTCGTGCGCGCGAGGATGAACGCCATCGCCTCCTGGATCTCGGCGTCGCTCACGAGGACCACGTCCTCCACGTGACGCCGAACGATCTCGAAGTTGAGCTCGCCGGCCATGGGCGCGCCCAGGCCGTCAGCTACCGTGTCAACGCTATCCAGGCGGACGGCCTCGCCCTTGTCCAGGCTTTGCCGCATGGCGCATGCCCCGTGGGGCTCCACACCGAAGACCCGGGTCGAGGGGCCGAGATTCGCGACGGCCAGGGCCACGCCGGAGATGAGTCCACCGCCCCCGATGGGCACCACCACCGTGGCGGCGTCGGGAACGTCCTCCATGACCTCGAGCCCGATCGTGCCCTGGCCGGCCACGATCAGCGGGTCGTCGAAGGCGTGGAGAAAGGTGAGCCCCCGGCTTTCGGCCAGCTCCAAAGACAGGTCGAAGGCCTCGAAGACGGTTCCCTGGAGAATCACCTCCGCCCCATATCCTTCACTGGCCCGGGCCTTGGCCGGGGAGGTGTGGGCGGGCATGACGACAGTGGCGGAGACGCCGATCCGGGCCGCCGCCCAGGCGACGGCCTGCGCGTGGTTTCCGGCCGAGATCGTCACCACGCCCCGCTCCCGGGCGGGGTCGTCGAGGTGCAGGATGCGGTTCAACGCACCCCGCACCTTGAACGAGCCCGTCTTTTGGAGGTTCTCGCACTTCAGGAGCACGGGCCGGCCGACAAGCTCCGAGAGCGTGCGGCTCGACACCGTGGGCGTCCGGTGCACCGCGGCGGAGATTCGCGCCCGGGCCGCGTTCAGGTCATCGATGTGGGGAATCGAGGTCATGGAGGACCGTCAAGAGAAGCCTGAAGAACGGCGTAAACGAACGTTGCCCACCTATTGTCCCTGGTGTACCTTGGCCTCGCAACCCGGTGCGGTCTGTCCCGCTCGCCCGTGAGGCGGCGCCGGGCGCCTTTACGGGGCCTCACGGTAGGGATTGTTGGGGGTCAGGAACGACCCCGGACGTCCCCTCACCCTTGATCGAGAGGTCGTTTCATGCGCCTGAAGCCGACGATGTGCGCCGTGACGCTGGGGCTCCTTCTGGCTGGGACGAGCCCTGCGGCTGCCCAGACCGGAACGCTCTCCGGAACCATCACCGACGCGGAGACGGGCATGCCCCTGGTCAATGCCGGAGTCGAGGTCCTGGGCGGCGGGGCCCCCCTGATGCTTACCAACGACTCCGGGCGGTTCACCCTCTCCGCACCGGCCGGCACGTATGCGATCATCATCTCGAGCCTCGGGTACCGCGATTACCGCCAGGACGGTGTTTCCATCCGAGCCGGCTCCACCACCACGCTCGACGTGACCATGACGTCCCAGGCCCTGGAGCTCAACGCCATCGTGGTGTCGGCGTCTCGGAGGGCAGAGAAGAACACGGAAGCGCCCGCCACGACCCACGTGGTCAGCGAAACCGAGATCGCGGAGCGGCCGGCAGTGACTCTCGTGGATCACATGAAGGCGGTGCCGGGCGTGGACGTGATCTCACACGGAACGCAGGCCACCAACGTCGTGATTCGGGGCTTCAACAACATCTTCTCCGGGGCCCTCCACGCCCTTACCGACAACCGGCTCGCCGGCGTTCCGTCCCTGAGGGTCAACCTCCTCCACTGGGTCCCGATCACCAATGATGACTTGGAGCGGATCGAGGTCGTTCTCGGCCCCGGCTCGGCGCTGTACGGTCCCCAGACAGCCAACGGCGTCCTCCACATGATCACCAAGTCGCCCCTCACCAGTCAGGGGACCACAGTCACGCTGGCGGCAGGGCCCAGCAAAGACGTGTTCCAGGGCTCGTTCCGAACCGCCCACAAGCTCTCCGACAACTTCGCCTTCAAGATCTCCGGGCTGGCGGTGGCGGGGAACGAGTGGCGCTTCGTGGATCCGGAGGAGCAGGCGAATCGAGCGGCCGCCTTTGCGGATCAGCCCGCGTTCATCGCCGAGCGCCTGGCACGCGGCCTGAGCCAGTCCGAGGCGGACGCCGCGCTGGTCAACGTCGGGAATCGGGACTTCGACTTCCAGCGCCAATCCTTGGACGCCAGGGCCGACTGGGCTTTCGGCGACGACGGCCGGTTGAGCCTCAACTACGGGCTCACCAGCGCGACGGGGATCGAGCTCACCGGGTTGGGCGCGGGTCAGGTCGAGGACTGGAAGTACCAGTACTTCCAGACGCGATTGAACGTGGACCGGCTCTTCGCCCAGGTGTACCTCAACACCAGCGATGCCGGAAACAGCTTCCTGCTACGTGACGGTGCGCCCCTGGTCGACAATTCCCGACTCTTCGTCGGGCAGATCCAGCACGGCAGCGATCTCTCCGACGGCAAGTACGACTTCACCTACGGGGTCGACTACTTCTATACGAACCCGCGGACCGAAGGGACGATCAACGGCCGGAACGAGGACATCGACAACATCACCGAGTTCGGGGCCTACATCCAGTCCAAGACCGAGCTCTCGGAGAAGCTCGACCTGGTGCTCGCTGGCCGGGTCGACACCCACTCCGAGCTCGACGACAACGTCTTCTCGCCCCGCGCGGCCCTCGTCTTCGAGCCGAAGGAGAACCACAGCATCCGCCTCACCTACAACCGGGCCTTCTCGACGCCCAGCACGCTCAACCTGTTCCTGGACATCTCCGGTGGCGGGTTAGGTGCGCTGAGCCCGCTGGGTTATCGGGTGCGGGCCCAGGGCCCCAACCAGGGCTTCACCTTCACGAATGCGGACGGAAGCCTGGTCGGGATGCGCTCGCCCTTCAACCCGGGTGGTCCGGGACAGCTCCTTCCGGCCAACGCGGCCACGCTCTGGCAGCTCGGGGTCGGCTTGCTCGCCGCTCAGGGAGCCATCGACGCCGCCACCGCGGCGCTCCTTGGAAGCCTGAACCCCTCCGCCACGGACATCGGTCTCAACTTCCTGGACCTGAACACCGGTGTCGTGGCACCTCTGGCCAATGGCTCGGTGGCGAACGTCGGAACGCTCAAGGAGGCCACGACGACAACGTTCGAGCTGGGGTATCAGGGCCTCGTCAACAACAAGGTCCTCATCGCGGCGGACGTCTGGTACTCCAAGAAGACGGACTTCGTCTCTCCGCTGGTCTTCAGGACGCCGCTCCTCCTCCTCGACGGCGCCTCCATGGTCGCATTCCTGGTGCCGACGCTGACCCAGGTCATCATCGCGCAGTCGGGAGGCCTGCTCGATCAGGCCACGGCCCAGGGCCTGGCGGTCGCCCAGGCCACTCAGCTGGCGGACGGCGGGGATGGGGTGGGCGGTATTCCGGGCCTGGCCGAGATCCCCCTGGGCGTGGTCTCGTCCGACGGGGTCACATCCAGCGCGGTGAATGCGCTGGTGACGTACGTGAACGCCGGCGACGTTGACATGTACGGCGCCGACTTCGCAGTGAAGGCTTTCCTGAACGACGAGTGGACTCTGGCCGCCACGGGATCCTGGGTGAGCGATGACTACTTCGACCTCACCGAGATCGACAACGGGATCGCTCCCATCGCTCTCAATGCGCCCGCACTCAAGGGCTCGCTCTCGCTGGCGTACCGGAACGCCAGGGCCGGCATCAACGCCGAAGTCCGTGTCCGGGCAAACGCCGGATTCCCAGCGGAGTCGGCCGGCTACACAGGCATCACCTGTGAGACCGGTACTCCCGCGAACACCATCCTCTTCGAGGAGGAGTGCGTGGACGGGTACACCCTGGTGGACGTCACGGCGGGATACAAGGTCCCGAACACGCGGGCCACGCTTCAAGTGACCGTCTCGAACCTCTTCGATGTGGGGTACCGGAGCTTCGTCGGCGTGCCCGAGATCGGACAGTTTATCATGGCCCAGGTCAAGTACGACCTGTTCTAGTGTGGTGTCCCAATAGGGACTCGGCCGCGGTCGGTAGACATCGGTCGGTGGCGGCTTCAGGTGGGGCTCGGGAAAGCGTCTCCGAGCCCCGCTTTGGCATCGTCGGGAGGAACTGGACGACCCCCTGTTGGTACGGATTGCCGAACCCGCCAGGAGGTAGTGTGTGAGTGAGGTAGTGGGTGAATGAGGATCGGAAGGACAACCGGGTGACGGTACGCTGTCCGTTCTGCCTGAAGCTGAACGCGTTGGATCTGAGCAGGGCAGGGGACCGGCCGGCATGTGGCGGCTGTGGAAAGCCCATGCTCCTGGACCGGCCCGTGAAGGTGACCGCAGAGGACTTCGACCGTACGGTTTTGGGCTCGATGGCGCCCGTCCTCGTCGATTTCTACGCGGATTGGTGTGGGCCGTGCAAGATGGTGGCCCCCCTGGTGGACGAGATCGCCGGGGCGCACACGGGCGAGATGCTGGTGGCCAAGGTGGATACGGATCGGGCCCAGGACATCGTCCAGCGTCTCGGCATACGAGGAGTCCCGACCTTGATCCTCTTCAAGGGAGGGGAAGAGATGGCGAGGAGCGTCGGCTTCGAGCCCGAGAAAGTCCGGGACATGGTGGAGCAAGCCATGGGAACGGTGTCGAGCAGTGAGTAGCCATAGCAAGCAAGAGCGGCAGGCCGTCATCCTGGACCTGGTGAAGTCCAACCGGGTCACCAGTCATGAGGCGCTGCGGGAGCTTCTGGAGGGGGAAGGGATCCAGGTCACGCAGGCCACACTCTCCCGGGACATCCGGGAGCTCCGCCTCGTCAAGGTCCGGGGAGCCCATGGCGTGTCGCATTACCGGCTGCCGGAGGCGTGGGAGTACAAGCCCCCACTCGCGCCCTACTGCCCATCCTCTTCCTCTCGGCCGAGGGGACGGAGAATCTCGTCGTCATCCGCACCTTGATGTCCGGTGCCGCCGCCGTGGCCACGGCCATCGACTGGGAGGACTGGCCTGAGGTGGTCGGAACTGTGGCCGGCGAGGACACGATCATCATGGTCTTGAGAGACAGGGAACATATGACGACCATCCGCGATCGACTGATAGAAATTGTGGGTGGGGATCTGGGGTGAGGAGGCCCTCTCCGACACACCAGATCCTTACCTAAGACCAAGTTTTCATTCAGTTTGTGGGACTTGACATCGTCCCACTAGCTACCCATAGTTGGAACATAAATATTCGATCTAGTCGGATATTTGTAAAAAACCGGGTACGGGAGTGGTGTTAAGACGGTCCGCCGTCACCAGCGCACTTTGGCGGGAAGTGGCTGGTTCCGCTCCCGGCCCGCGTTTTTTGTCTCGAAGCGACCAAGGAGACGAAGAAGGCGTCTCATGGCTCTCAAAGTCGTCCTAGGATACTCGGGAGGGTTGGACACCTCCATCATCGTGCCGTGGCTCCGAGAGAACTACGGCGCGGAGGTGATCTGTGTGGCGGCCAATGTCGGCCAACGGGGTGGTCTCGACGGACTGGAGGGAAAGGCCAAGGCTACGGGCGCCTCGGAGTTCCATGGAGAGGATCTGCGGCAAACCTTCGTCGAGGACTTCGTCTGGCCCACGCTCCGGTCCGGGGCGGTGTATGGCCGCAAGTACCTTCTCGGGACTTCCATGGCGCGGCCGATCATCGGTCGACGCATGGTGGAGATCGCTCGCGAGGTCGGGGCAGACGCCCTGGCCCACGGGTGCACCGGCAAGGGGAACGACCAGGTTCGCTTCGAGCTCACCTTCACGGCGCTCGCGCCGGACCTGAGGGTGATCGCCCCGTGGCGCGAGTGGGATCTCCACTCCCGGGAGGAGGCGTTCGAGTACGCTCGAGTACGCCAGATTCCCATAGGCGGTGTCGACGACGGCAAGCTCTACTCCCGGGACGAGAACCTCTGGCACGTCTCCCACGAGGGCGGTCCCCTCGAGGATCCGGCCTTCGAGCCCGATGAGTCCATCTATCTCTGGACGGTGTCCCCCGAGCTGGCGCCGAGCACGCCGGAGTATGTGGAGATCTCCTTCGAAGAGGGACTGCCGGTGTCGGTCAACGGTGAGGCCATGGATTCCGTGAACCTCCTGGAGACTCTCAATCAAATCGGTTCCCGGCACGGCGTCGGACGCATCGACCTCGTTGAGGACCGGTTGGTCGGCATGAAGTCGCGGGGCATCTACGAGACGCCCGGAGGCACCCTCCTCCACACCGCCCTCCAGGAGCTCGAGCAGCTCACGCTGGATCGGCGCGCCCTGGCCTACAAGGACCAGCTGGCGGCGCGCTACGCCGATCTCGTTTACGAGGGTTGGTGGTGGACGCCGGAGCGCGAAGCCATCGACGCCTTCATGGATGTTCTCATGAGGCGGGTCACGGGCGTGGTTCGCCTGAAGCTCTACAAGGGCTCTGCCGGCGTGGCTTCGCGCTGGAGCTCCCAGTCGCTCTACGACGCCGGTCTCGCCTCCTTCGGCGAGGACGACACGTACGACCACGCCGACGCAGGTGGGTTCATCAAGCTCTTCGGGCTCCCTGCCCGGGTAGCTGCCGAGCGCGACGCCGGCGGGCGCGAGTCGGAAGCGGCCGTGAACGAGATCCTCAAGTCGGTGGTGCCGAAGACTCCGGTGGGGTGATTCCCACGGGTACCACTGCCGAAGGGCCACCGGAGGCCCCACTGTGGAGCGGCCGGATCGAAGGCTCCATGTCTCCGGAGATGGTTCCGCTGAACCGCAGCCTCGATGTAGATATCCGGCTGTGGCCCCAGGACGTGCGAGGGAGCTGTGCCTGGGTCCGCGCCCTCGAGCGGGCGGGCGTGCTCAGCGAGGCGGAGGGAGAAACGCTGATCGAAGGGTTAGACCGGGTGGCGGGGCGCCTCACGAACAGGGACCACTCCGGCGAGCACGACGAGGACATCCACTCGCTCGTCGAGCGACTCCTGCACGAGGAGGTGGGAGACGTGGCCGGGAAGCTCCATACCGGACGATCCCGAAACGACCAGGTGGCGACGGACTTCCGGCTCTGGGGCATGGAGGTGGTGGATGCTCTCCGTGCCGGGCTCCGCGGTGTTCAGGGTGCGTTGCTGGACTGGGCCCGGGACTCCCTGGACATCATCCTTCCGGGCTACACACACCTCCAGCAGGGCCAGCCCGTCCGGGCGGCGCACTGGGCGCTCTCCCACTTTTGGCCGCTGGAGCGTGACGGAGAGCTCTTGGACGCCGCCGGTGCACACGCGGCCGTCCTACCGCTGGGCTCCGGTGCCATCGCCGGATGTCCGTTCCCCATCGATCGGGAGCTCATCCGGGAGGAGTTGGGGTTCGATCGCGTCTCCGAGAACAGCATCGACGCAGTGAGTGACCGCGACTGGGCGGTGGAGCTCTCCTTCGCCGCGGCTCGCATCGGCGTTCATCTGTCGCGTCTGGCCGAGGATCTCGTGCTGTTCGGATCCAATGAGTTCGGGTTCGTGCGCCTGTCCGACGGGTTCAGTACCGGCTCCAGCCTCATGCCCCAGAAGAGGAACCCCGACGTGGCCGAGCTGGTCCGTGGCAAGGCGGGGCGCCTCATAGGCAACCTCATGTCGCTCCTCACGGTCTTGAAGGGTCTGCCCACGGGCTACAACCGTGACCTGCAGGAGGACAAGGAGACGCTCTTCGACTCGGTGGACACGCTGGCGGTGGTGCTACCGGCCGTGGCAGGCGCGGTGCGTACGGCGGAGTTCCAACCCGCTCGCATTGAGGCGGCGTTGGATACGCAGCTTCTCGCCACGGACCTCGCCGACTACCTGGTGAGGGCCGGCGTTCCGTTCCGGAAGGCCCACGAGGCCGTCGCTAACGTCGTGCGCATTGCGGAGGAGCGTGGAGTGGTGGTGGACGGTCTCGAGCTGGACGACTTCCGAGCGGCACACCCGTCCTTCGGATCGGACGTGCTGGACGTCTTCTCGTGGGATCGCTCCGTGGAGGCTAGGAGCGCGTCCGGCGGCACGGCGCGGACTGCGGTCCAGGCGCAGATCGAGGCGGCGGCCGGCAAGCTCGGCTCCTAAGTCAGGTTCTTAAGCTTCGGCGGGCACCCTCCCTAGGCTCCTTCCCACCGCCGCCGCGAAGGGCCCCAGTCCCTCCATCAGCGAGTCGAACTCCCCGAACTTCAGGGATTGCTCTCCGTCCGACACGGCCATCTCCGGATCAGGGTGGACCTCGATGAGGAGACCGTCGGCTCCGGCCGCGATGGCTGCGTACGAGAGGGGGGCCACCAGATCCTGCCTTCCTCCGGCGTGGCTCGGATCGGCGATCACCGGGAGGTGCGTCTCCTTCTTGAGGACCGGGATGGCGGCCAGATCGAAGGTATTCCGGGTGGCGTCCTCGAAGGTCCGGATCCCCCGCTCGCACAGGATCACGTTCATGTTGCCCTGCTTCATGACGTACTCGGCGGCCAGGAGAAGGTCCTTGATCTTGGCAGACATCCCCCGCTTGAGCAGGATGGGCCGGTGGAGGTGGCCTACCTCGGTGAGCAGCGAGAAGTTCTGCATGTTGCGGGCGCCGATCTGGAGCACGTCGGCATAGGCCGCCACCAGCTCTACCAGCCGGGTATCCATGACCTCGGTGACCACGGGAAGGCCGGTGGTCGCCCGGACCTCGGCCAGCATCTTGAGGCCCTCTTCACCGAGGCCGTCGAAGGAGTAGGGCGAGCTCCTGGGCTTGAAGGCTCCGCCTCTCAA
The DNA here is from genome assembly GCA_965218295.1 of Longimicrobiales bacterium. Taxonomy (GTDB): domain Bacteria; phylum Gemmatimonadota; class Gemmatimonadetes; order Longimicrobiales; family Gaopeijiaceae; genus CBDCKN01. The sequence goes on from CBDCKN010000010.1 coordinate 11,370, forward strand.
GCCCACGGCCCCCGCGGCCTTCACGCGCTTGGCGGTCTCGGAGAGCATCCCCATCCCTTCGACCGAGCACGGGCCGGCGATCACCATGAGCGCCTCGCCTCCGATAGAGCCGTCTCCCAGAGACACCTGCGTGGGCCCGGCACTGAATTGCTGGCTCGCCAGCTTGTAGGGCTTCATGACGGCGTGAACCGCCTCTACGCCTGGGATCGAGAGCAGGGGCGCGTGGGCCAGCCGCTCTTCGTCGCCGATGCACCCGATCACGGTCCGGTGCTCGCCCCGGGACAGATGGGTGCGGAGCCCCAGGGCCTCCACTCGCTCACGTATGTGGTCGAGCTCGTCGTCCGTCACGTCATGGCGCGTGATGATGATCATGGTTTCTTTCTCGTGTCGTGTCCGCCACCCTACAAAAAAAGCCCCCGACTGAGTCGGGAGCCTCGGGACGGAGCGCGTTCCGTGTTCAGTGCGCGCGCGTCAGCCGCCGGCTCCCGTGGGGGGGCGATAGAAAAAATAATAGGCCTGGCATGCGCGCTGACAAATCATGGAGCGTAAGCTGCCCAGACGCCCGAGTTGAGTCAAGGAGCGGGCTGGTCTCGGCCCACTGGGACCGATAGATTTCGCCACGAAAATCGCCCATGAGACCCTGGTTTCTCGACTCTTGGAGGATCGTCCATGTCCACTGCCACCGCGGCTCCCGAGACCCCGGTGACCGGCACCGTTGGCCGACCCGTCTTGGATGAGCTCGACCTGCCGCTCGGCAAGCGCGTGCGTCTCCGCCGCCTGCTCTATGGCCGAGGGCTCAAGAACGGGACGCTCCTCATGCTGCCCATCGATCAGGGCCTCGAGCATGGACCCATCGACTTCTTCCCGAACCCTCCGTCACAGGATCCGGACTTCCAGTGGCGTCTCGCCCTGGAGGGAAACTTCAACGCCGTGGCGTGCCATTACGGTCTCGCCCGGAAGTACATGTCCAAGTACGCCGGTGAGGTGCCGCTCCTCCTCAAGATCAACGGGAAGACGACGATCCCCTCGGATGCCGATGCCCTCTCGACGATGACGGGCAGTGTGGAAGACGCGGTGGCGTTGGGAGCCGACGCCGTCGGATACACGCTCTACGTGGGCTCGCCTCGGCAGGATGAGGATATCCAGCAGCTCCAGATGGTCCGCGAGGACTGCGACAAGTACAACATGCCGCTCGTGGTCTGGTCCTATCCGCGCGGATCGGCCATCGAGGGGAAGGGCGGACGGGACAGCCTTTACGCGGTGGACTATGCCGCCCGGGTGGCCCTGGAGCTGGGAGCGGACATCGTCAAGCTGAACATTCCCAAGCACGGCCCCAAGGATGGGGATCAGCCCAAGGACTATGCAGAGATCGACTACGACTACGGCGAAGGCGCCAGGCGCGTGGTCGTGTCTGCCGGTCGCGTCCTGGTGCTCTTCTCCGGAGGGAGCAGGCTCGGCGACGACGACCTGATGAACAAAGCCCGCACCGCCATGGAAGCGGGTGCCACTGGGCTCATCTTCGGCCGAAACATGTGGCAGAGGCCCTTCGACGAGGCGCTGGCCATCAGCGAGCGGGTTCACGACATGATGAAGGAATTCGGGGCCTGAGCGATCCACACGCCTGCCTGCTCGGGAATCGGGCTTGGCCGACGCCGAAACTCTGAAGCGAGCCGCCGGCCTGGAGGCGGCAGGACTCGTCGAGGCCGGTATGCGTGTCGGTCTGGGCACCGGCTCGACCGTAGCTCACTTCCTCCTCTTTCTCGCCGAACGGCTCAAGCGTGGCGGGCTCCGGAACGTGTTGGGCGTGCCGACGTCCCTCTGGACGGCCCGGGAGGCCAGAGAGCTGGGGATCCCCCTGACGTCGTTGGCCGAGCACCCCTTTCTGGACCTGACCGTAGACGGCGCGGATGAGGTGGACCCCCACATGAACCTCATCAAGGGCCTGGGCGGTGCGCTCCTGCGGGAGAAGATGGTCGCCCAGGCCTCTTCGCGGCTCGCCATCATCGTGGACGACGCGAAGGTGGTGGACAGGCTGGGCCAGAGATCTCCCGTGCCGGTCGAGGTCGTCCAGTTCGGCTGGGAGGTCCACGAGAAATTCCTGGAGTCGCAGGGTGCCCGACCGGTCATCCGCAAGCGTTCCGATCGGCAGCCTCTCACCACGGACAACGGGAACTACATCATCGACTGCCACTTCCCCGACGGCATCGACGATCCCGAGGCGCTTGACGCCGCCCTGGCCTCCAGGGCAGGAATCGTCGAGTCCGGGCTCTTCCTAGGCATGGCCACGGAGGTGGTGGTAGGCGCTCAGGACGGCGTGCGGCATCTCTACGCCGAGGGGGGATCATCATGAGCGTCAAGATCGCGCCTTCCATCCTGTCGTCCGATTTCGGTCGTCTGGCCGAGCAGGTAGCGGAATCCGCCGAGGCGGGGGCGGACTGGATCCACGTCGACGTCATGGACGGTCACTTCGTACCGAACATCACTATCGGGCCGGCGGTCACGGCGGCGGTGCGGGCGGCCACGGATCTTCCGGTGGACGTGCACCTCATGATCGAGCAGCCGGAACGGTATCTGGAGGCGTTCGCCGACGCCGGCGCGGATTTTCTGACAGTGCACCAGGAAGCCTGCAGGCACCTTCACCGCACGCTGGAGCAGATCCGTGAGCTGGACGTCCGTCCCGGAGTGACTCTGAACCCGGTCACACCCGTGGAGACCCTCACGGAGATCGTGCCCTACCTGGACCTTGCGCTCGTCATGTCGGTCAATCCGGGCTTCGGTGGGCAGTCCTACATACCTTCGAGCACGGAGAAGATCGCACGCCTCCGGCGGATGCTCGACGAGAACGGGGTGGAGGGCGCCGAGCTCGAGGTGGATGGGGGCGTGGACCACCATACGGCAGGAGCCGCGGCGGGTGCGGGCGCTACCGTGCTGGTGGCCGGATCGGCGGTGTATCGACACCCGGGCGGGATCGCCGAGGCCATCCGGCTCATCAGAGAGTCGGCGGAGAGCGTGGCGGCTGATTGACCGAGCGTGGCGGCGGGCTCGTCGACCAGTTATTGCCACACCGTCCGGGTGTCTCCGAACCGCATCCGGAAAGACCGGCGTGATCGTAGGGTCATGACGAGGCGCCGAGCGACGCAAATCCTGGAATTGTCGTGCCCTAAACGCTAGACTGGAAAAAGGATGCCTATGGAACCGACCATCATCGATCTCGACACCCTCGAACGCCTCGAGGGTTGGGGAGGGCTTAAGCTCGTCAACGAGATGATTCGGCTGTTCCTTGAGAACGGTCCTACCCGTATGGATCAGATCCGGACTGTGCTGGAGGATGGCGGCTTGGACCAGCCCGAGCGAGGGGCTCACTCGCTCAAGTCCAGCGCGGCGAACATGGGAGCGGAGCATGTGCGACGGATCGCCGACAAGATCGAGATCGCGGCCTCGGCCGGTGAGGCCCAACGTGTCCGTGAGCTTCTCCCCGATCTGGAGGAGGCCTTTGCCGAGGCCTGGACGGAACTGGAAAACATCTTGCAAGGATCATCCGAATGAAGCCCAAGATCGCGGTGGTGGAGGACAATCCGGACAACCGGCTGTTGGAGGTTGGGTCAATAGGTGTGTAAACGTATTAGGCGGCGTTCTTCCGCTGTTGGTGTGAGACGGGCTTTCCGTCTTCGAACTTTCTTCCTTCAAATACGTCCTTGAGGAGGTGAGGAGCGTCGAGCCTTCGGAACCGCTTCTCAGCCACCAAGAGCAACTTCCAGATTAGCGCCGTAGCGCTCTCGACCCGCTTGAACCGCTTCGCTGCTGTCGTCCTGAGCCGTACCGCGGCGAACGGGCTCTCGACCACGTTCGTCGTGCGTAGATGCTTCCAGTGGTCCTCGGGGAAGTCGTAGAACGCTACCATTCGCTCCCAGTCGTCCTCGAGTACGTCCACTGCTTTCGGATACCACGGCCTATAGCGTCGGGCGAACACCTCGCGGGCCTTCAGGGCCTCGGCCCGGCTCGGTGCGTAGACCACGGCCCGGAGAAGATCCTTCGCCTCGCCCTGCTCCCGCTGAGGTAGTCGGTCCAGCACGTTCCTCATCTTGTGGTTCCAGCACCGTTGCTCACCCGCCTCAGGCCATACCTGCCGTACTGCGCCCCAGATCGCAGCGTTACCGTCCGCCATCAGAAGCCGGGGCGCCTCGATGCCGCGTGCCTTCAGGTCCCGCAACACCTCGGACCAGGACTCGACCGACTCTCGGTAGCCCGCTCTCAGGGCCAACACCTCTTTCGTCCCGTCTCGCATGGCACCCAGCACCACCAGCAGCGCCGCTTTGTCCCGCTCCAGCCCTGCCTTCACATAGATCCCGTCCGCCCACACGTAGACGACCTCACGACCCTCCAGGCGACGCTGGCTCCATTCCTCGAACTCCGCCGTCCATCCCGCCCGCAGCCGCCGAATCGAAGACTTCGACAGCGGTGCCCCCTCGCCCAGCAGGCCCCGCATCGCCAACTCGAAGTCTCCCTCCGCCAGTCCGTGCAGATACAGCTCCGGAAGCAGAGCGCCCAGCTCCTTCGTCCGCCTCGCGAACAACGGCAGCACGCGGCTCTCGAACCGCTCCTCAAGGCCTCGAACTCGAGGGCGTCGGAGTGTGATCGTGCCCGAGCTCATCGCCAGCCGCCTCGGCTTGCCGTATCCGTTGCGGTAGCCCTCGGTCGCGTCCACCACCCTCCTGCGCTCTGACTTCTCTCGCCCTAGCAACTCCGTGACTTCCTCCTCCAAGATCTGTTGAATGAACTCCTGCGCCTTCTCCCGAACCACTTCTTCCAGAACTTCCCACACGGGCGTCCTGGACTCACCCTCGGGTCCCACCGTATTCTTCCTCACGAGGCGTCGTTCCTTTCCCCCGGGCTGTCACCCGGAGTTCGCTGGTTATTACTCAGCGGAAAGGTACGTCGCCTCTCTTTTACACACCCTTTGATCCTAGCTCGGCTGTTGGTGGAAGTGCTTCTCGAGGACGAGTACGAGATTTCGGAGTACGAGACGGGCCCTGAGGCCGTCGCGGGCCTGCCCGAGAACGTGCCCGATCTGGTGCTCCTGGACATTCTCCCTTCCCGGAATGGATGGCACCGAGGTCCTGGAGTGGATCCGTTCTCAAGACGAGTTTGTCGACCTCCCCGTCATCGCACTCACGGCCCACGCCATGTCGGGCGATCGGGAGAAGTACCTGGAAATGGGGTTCAACGACTACCTGACCAAGCCGATCATCGACGAGGACTTGCTCATGGGGGCCATTGAGCGACTGTTGACCGGAACGCCGTGAACCGAGCCGGTCCGGCGGCGGACGCACCTGAGGTCACGGACATGGAGGTCCCACCCGCAGCCCTAGACCCCAGCCTGCCGGAAACGGAGGCCGAAGAATCGTCCTCCGACATCGACTCCCTGCAGTACCTCGACTTCGAGTCGGACGACGATCGTACCCAAGAGCGGACGACCGTCTACTGGATTCTGGTGGCGGTCCTCTTCATGGGAGCCAGTCTCTTCAGGCGCTTCCCGTTCGCCGACGACCCGGCCCGGCACGTCATCTGGGAGTTCATAAGCACCACGTTGGCGTTGGTCGTCGGTAGCCTCTCGTTGGTCCGGTACTACAGCAAGAAGCAAGGCACCTTCCTCTTCATCGGGACGGGCTTCCTCGGCGCGGGGGTCCTGAACGGGTACCACGCCGTCATGACATCCGTTCTGGTGGGTGGAGGCGCCATGGGTCTCCAGACGGCCGACGGCGTGGCGTGGTCGTGGACGGCGTCACGGCTCTTCCTCTCCCTGTTCCTCTTCGCCACGGTCTTCCTGTGGTCGAAGGAGGAAGGGCTCCAGGAGTACCGCATCAACGAGCGTTGGGTGTTCATGATGGCGGCGACCCTGGCCGTCACGGTGTTCATCTTCTTCTCGGCGCTGGGCTTCCCTCGGGAGGCGAGCGGCGTCCTGTCTTTCGTTCCCCTCGCTCGCGCCCATTACCCGGACTTCCTGGTGATACGTCCCGCGGAGTTCTTTCCTGCGCTCTTCTTCTTCGCCGCGTGGGCTGGGTATCTGCGACGAGGCCAGTGGCGGACGGAGCCCTTCGAGCACTGGCTGCTGATCTCGCTCATGATCAGCGTGTTCGTTCACGCGATGTACATGTCGCAGGCCACAAGCGAGTTCGACGGCATGGCGGACGCGGCTCACCTCCTGAAGATCAGCGCCCATCTATGCGTGCTAGCGGGCCTTATGGTGAGCGTCTTCGTGACGTTCCGGTCCGAGACCGATGCCCTGCGAGCCGTGCGCGACACCAACCTGGCCATGGCTCGGGAGGTGAAGGACAGGACCGAGGCCGAGCACCGACTCCGGGACTTTCTCGATAACGCCAACGACCTGATCCAGATCACGGATGCGGAGGGCGCCCTAGTCTACGTAAATCGGGCGTGGCAGGCCGCCTTCGGCTACAAGGACAGCGAGGTCGAAGGGAAGAACGTCTTCGACGTGTTGGAGCCCCTGGATCGGACTGGTCTGGAGGAGGTCTTCCAGTCCCTGCGCGATGGTGGCTCCCTCGAGCGCTACATCTCCGAGTTCCGCACCCGGACGGGCGACCCGGTCATCTGCGCCATCAGCGCCACCCCGAGTCGAGACAACGGGAAGGTGGTGGCCATCCGGTCCATCATTCGAAACGTGACCGAAACCATGATGGCGGAGCGGGAGCTCGCCGTCTCGCAGGCGAACTTGAACGCCCTGGTGGAGAACACCGGTGACGTCATCTGGTCGGTCGACAGCCAACACCGTCTCATCACCTTCAACTCCGCCTTCGCTCTGGAGGTGGAGGCTCGTACGGGCCTCGAGCCCCAGGTCGGCGACGCCCCCGAAGATCTCTATCCCGAGGACCAGGCCGCCTGGTACCGGGAGGTCTACGGCATCGTCCTCAATGGAAAGCGGATGTCCCGCGTGCGAGCCGATGAGGTGGGCGGCGAGCTGCGGCACTTCGAGCTCTTCTTCAGCCCCATCCAGGACCAGCAGGGATCGTCGGGCGTCGTGGTCTTCGGCAAGGACATCACTAGGAGGAGGCGAGCCGAAGAAGATCTCGTCACGGCCAAGGAGGAGGCCGAGGCTGCCAACCGGGCCAAGAGCCAATTCCTCGCCAACATGAGCCACGAGCTGCGCACGCCGCTCAACTCTGTCATCGGCTTCGCCAACATCCTCCTGAAGAACAAGAGGCAGAACCTGGAGAAATCCGACCTGGGATTCCTGGAGAGGATCCAGGTCAACGGCAAGCACCTGCTCGTACTCATCAACGAGATCCTCGACCTGGCGAAGGTCGAATCCGGGCGGTTGGAGCTGGATCTTCACACCGTTTCCCTGCCTACCCTGGTCAACGAGGCCGTAGCGTTGGTGGATGGGCAGATCAGGCAGAAGCAGGGAAAGGTCGAAGTGCGAGTCGAAGTCCCGGACGTGATCGACGACTTCGACGCCGATTCGGCCAAGCTGAAGCAGGTTATCGTGAACCTGCTGGGGAACGCCCTCAAGTTCACCGAGACCGGTGAGATCGTTGTTCGGGCGACCGTCGAGGAGGGCACGAGCACGCCGGCCACTGTCGAGATCCAGGACAGCGGGATCGGGATCCCACCGGAACGGCTGGGGGCGATCTTCGAGGCCTTCCAGCAAGCCGAGGCCGGCACCGCCCGCCAGTTCGGCGGCACTGGGCTGGGTTTGACGATTTCGCGATCCATGTGCCTGCTCATGGGTTATGACCTCACGGTGGAGAGCGAGGTGGGGAAGGGAACCACCTTCGCGATCGAGCTCACTGGTGGGTTCGGGGTGGTCGAGCAGCCAGAGGGCGATGTGGAGGCAGAGGAGGGTGTCGAATCGTCCGAGGAGGGTGCCGAATCGTCCGAGGAGGGCGCCGAATCGACCGGGGATGGTGCGCCGGCCGAGGTCGGGGCTCCGGAAGGCGACGGAGGAACGCCGGTGCCTGACGCGGCGGCACCCATGCGGTCCCAGGGCGAGATCCAGCACTTCAAGGTCCTGGTCATAGACGACGAGGTGGACTCCCGGGTCCTGATGCAGCACTACCTGGGCGAGTTCGGGTGTGAGGTCCTGGAGGCCGCGTCGGGGGCGGAGGGACTGGCTATGGCGCGGGAGCACCGGCCCGACCTCATCACACTCGACCTGCAAATGCCGGAGATGGACGGCTGGGAGGTGCTCCGACGCCTGAAAGCTGACGCCGAAGTGAAGGATATCCCCGTGGTCGTTGTCAGCATCGTCGCCACCGAGGGGCGAGGCCGCCTCTTGGGGGCCATCGATCTTCTCAACAAGCCCGTCGATCGGACGCAACTGCTTCGCGTGTTGTGGCGCAACCTGGTAAATCGAGCGGAACATCGGGTTCTCGTCGTAGACGACGATCCCGAGGTCCACAGCCTTATCAAGGCCCAGCTACAGCCGGAGGGCTTGGACGTCCACTGTGTAACCTCCGGACAGGAAGCCTTGGAGGAGGTGGCGAGGGAGACGCCCGGGGCCATCCTCCTGGACCTGGCCATGCCGGGCATGCACGGTCTCACCTTCCTCGATCGGCTCCGGGAGAATCCATACCACATGGGTCTTCCGGTGATCGTCATCACGGGCAAGAACCTCTCTGACGCGGAAATGGAGCTCCTGTCCGACAAGGTTTCGGGGGTGGTTCTGAAGGGGGATGGGTTCGCCGATCGGCTGCGCAGCTTCCTAACCACGCTCTTCCCATTGGCGTCGGCCGAAACGGATGGCGGATCGACCGACGGTTGAGAGGCATGCCTGAGTTCGTTCTGCGGAGCCGGTTGAATCACCCTCTCGACAAGGTCTTCGCCTGGCATATGCGCCCAGGGGCCCTCGAGCGCCTCATTCCGCCCTGGGAGAGTGTCGAGATCCTGAAGCGCTCAGGCACGCCGGCCGACGGCGGCCGGATCCTCTTCCGGGTTCGACGCGGGCCCACCGATGTCAAGTGGGAGGTGAGGCACACCGATTTCGAGGAGGGCGTGTCGTTCCGGGATGAGCAGACTCGCGGTCCGTTCACGCGATGGGTCCACACGCACCGATTCGAGCCTACGGAGACGGGCGGGTGTCTGGTGGAGGATCACGTGGACTGGGAGCTCCCCATGGGCGTGGCCGGGCAGCTGCTCGGAGGGTCCACCGTGGAGCACGAGCTCGAGCGCCTCTTCACGTTCCGGCACCAGAGGCTGGCCAACGATCTCGACCGCATCGACCGCTACCGGGAGGACCGGACCCTGAAGGTCGGCGTGACCGGCTCTACCGGCCTCATCGGCCATGCCCTGTGCGCCATGCTCACCACGGGGGGACACCGGGTCGTCCGGCTGCGACGGGATGCAGGGGCGCTCGGCCCCGACGACGCGCTCTGGAATCCGAGTGGCGAGCCCGAGGACATGAGCAAGCTCGAGGGACTGGACGCGGTCGTGCACCTGGCTGGGGAGCCTCTGCTGGGCCTTCGATGGACCGACGAGAAGAAGAAGCGCATCTGGCGGAGCCGTGTGAAGGCGACGGAGTCGCTGGCCCGCACCCTCGCCCAGCTCAGACGGCCTCCCCGGGTGCTCGTGGCCTCCTCGGCTGTGGGGTACTACGGCGACCGGGGCAATCAGGTGCTCACGGAGAGCTCCAAGCCCGGGAAGGGGTTTCTCGCGGAGCTCTGTAAGGCCTGGGAAGAGGCTACGCGACCGGCCGCCAGAATGGCCATTCGGGTTGTGAACCTCCGTGCCGGCCTGGTCCTGACGCCGGCTGGAGGCGCATTGGGCACCATGCTCCTCCCCTTCAAGGTGGGGATCGGAGGTCGGCTGGGGAGCGGCCGGCAGTACGTGAGCTGGATCGATCACGATGACGTGCTGAGCTTGATCCTCCACGTGATACGCACCGACACCATACGGGGGCCCGTGAACGCCACCACACCCTATCCCGTGCCCAACTCGACATTCACCAGCACCTTGGGCAGGGTGCTCCACCGACCGACCCTCGTGCCCGTCCCCAGCCTGGCGGTGAAGGTTCTCTTCGGGGAGATGGGCACCGAAATGTTGCTTTCGAGTGCCCGGGCGCGACCGGCCGTGGCCGAGGAGACCGGGTTCGAGTTCATATATCCCGGTTTGGAGGAGTCGTTGCGGTATCAGCTGGGCAGGGAAGTCGTCCCGCCTTGATCCCACGGCGCCCCGACCCTCTTGGTGTCTCGCGAACTTCGGAAACGGAACACTAGCTCGCGTGCTCGAACCCGCCGTCGGGACTCAGGGGCGGGTAGGGTGCTCCTCGCTCCCGATAGTGCCGGGCCACCCTTGGATAGGCCCACTCGAAGAGGATCCGCTCGAACTCGGTCTCGTCCAGGCGAGAGGCGTCGTACATGCCGGCAGCCTGCCTCTGGCGGAAGGCCTCGAAGAGTAGGATCGCCGTGGCCACCGAGACGTTGAAGGAGTGAGCCATCCCCACCATGGGGATCACGACGTGCTCGTCAGCGAGAGCGAGCCCCTCCTCGCTGAGTCCCAGGAGCTCCGCACCCATCATGATGGCTGTGGGCCGTGTGTAGTCGACGGCGCGGAAGTCCGTAGCGTCGGGTCCGGGGTGGGCCGCCAGTACGCGGAATCCTAGGCCCTTCAAGGTCTCCACAGCATCTCTCGTGGTGGCGTGCCGGACCACCTTGATCCACTTGGACGTGCCTGCGGACGTGTGTCCGTGGATGTCCAACCCCTCCGGTGGTGGCACCGCGTGAGCTTCCAGCACGCCCACGGCATCGCAGTTGCGTAGGATGGCCGAGAGGTTGTGGCTCTTATGGACCCGCTCCATGAGCACCGTAAGGTCCGGCTGGCGCCGGCGCAGTGCCGAAGTAAGCTTGGAAAGGCGCTCGGGGTTCATCGATGGCAGGGGGTCCGGGCGGCGGGTGTCATGTCTTCGATTGCCCTCGTTGTCGGTTGCTCAATAGAATGGCGACTTGTCGTAGCCCTGACCATGGCCGACCGAGCACCGCGAAGCGGGCGTAAGTCAATCGCGAGACGTTCTAATATCCGGGAGCTGCTTGGATCGCTGGATCGCCTCGTCTCCCTCCTCGGGAGTGAACTGGAACCGTGAACGAATCTCGCTGGGTTGTCCCGTCAGTTTTGGGAGTGTGGCTTCTCGCCGCGACCGCGGTCGGTGCGGCCGGCCTTCTGGTCGACCTTTTACCACCGTGGCCGCAGGTCATCCTGGTTGGGCTCACGCTTCTGAGTCTCGCCTTCCTGTGGTCCGATGGACCTGTGCGCCGATGGGCAGCGCTAGTTGATGCGCGGCTATTCGTGGCCTTCCATATCACGCGATTTGTTGGCGTCTATTTCCTTGTCTTATATGGGCGAGGGCAGTTGCCGTACGAGTTCGCCGTGATCGGTGGCTGGGGTGACATCATCATCGCGACGTTGGCGGTTTTACTGATCGCGACAGGTCCGCCGGACGGACCGCGGCGCACAGCATACTTGGTGTGGAATGCAGCCGGTCTGGCGGACATTCTCTTCGTCGTAGCGACGGCTACCCGACTTACTCTGGCGGATCCAACATCCTTGGCTCCCATGCTGCGCCTGCCACTCAGCCTATTGATCACGTTCGTTGTGCCAATCGTCATTGCTACGCATATCTGGCTCTTTCGTCGACTGGGGAAGAGTGATGATGGCCACTCAAGCTGGTGGGCCGATGAGCATCGTGAGGGAGAGGAGGAAAATCATGAGGTTCACACCCAGCACGAGCAGCGTCAGGATCCCCCCGATGTAGCCCCCGAATTGAGCTAGGCCGAACCACGCGAAAGCTGAAAGGACGGAGCCGATGATCCCACCCCAAGGGCCGAAGACGGCAACGAGTATCGGCGCGAAGACGAGGCATCCCACAACCGGGATATAGAGTATGACCAATTCCTGCCGATCTGTTCTGGGAGTCTCGTAGCTGTAGATGTCTTCGCCACTCTCATCGTGAGCGAATGTCATCGAGAGGGCGAGCTCCAGGACCGCCTCACGCTCATCGGTCTGGGAATTCCAAAGCAGGTGGAGCAGCTCACCCCTCCACATGTGAACCACGGCCGTCGTCTCCTCTCCCAGTTCCCACCCGCGGGGAAAGGCTGTCGGTACCAGAGTGCCATCGTCCTGTACCAGCTTGTCAGCCTTCTCGAGGAGTACCGGATCGTGGTTCCACCTCGCTATTGATTCTCCTAGTCGCTTGTCGTCTATGGAGATACGCGGGATACCGTGGGCCTCGAGCATGTCGTTTGCCGTCAGTAGCTTGGCGGCATTCCCCCAGATCAGATGCCCACCGATCCATGGCGGAACCTGTCAACGCCAGTGAGACACTCTTGGAAATCAATTAGAGAGCAATCTCCTGTGTAGTGAGGGATGGGGTGGGAGGATTGATCCAGACGGCCTCCGGGAGTGGTTTAGGCTTCGGCTCACCGGAGACGAAGCGCTCGGGATGAGCGGCCCATGCCTCACGGAGCACGGCCTTCCTGCAGGCGATGATCCGATCGGCGTGACCGAAGTGGACCTGTTCGGGGGTCAGCATCGAGATGCCGCCATGGCGGTGCTCGGCATTATACCAACGGAAGAACGAGCGACAGAAGGTCTTGGCTTGCCCCTGATCCCCGAACCGGCCGGGAAACGAGGGATGGTACTTCAAGGTCTTGAACTGAGCCTCGGAGAACGGATTGTCATCCGAGACCTGGGGTCGGCCCAACGAGCGGGTCACGCCGAGATCGGCGAGTAGTTGAGCCGTGCATTGGCTCGTCATCGGAGCCCCTCGATCGGAATGCAGGGTCAGGAGGTGGGGCTGGACGCCATGCTTCAAGCAACTCTGCTGGATCAGCCGGCTGGCCAGGGCAGAGTTCTCCCGATCCGCCACCATCCATCCCACGACGTAGCGGCTGAAGATGTCCAGGATCACGTAGAGGTAGAAGTAACTCCACTTCTTCGGCCCCAGCAGCCGGGTGATATCCCAGGACCAGACCTGGTTCGGGCCCCTCGCCATCAACTCGGGCTTCTGGTATTTGGGATGACTCCGCTGCGCTCGACGCTCCTGAACCGGCACCTGGGAAGCCAGAACGCGATACATCGTACGCTCGCTGCACAGGTAGACGTCCTCGTCGAGCAGCGTCGCCACCACCTCGGCTGGGGACCGGTCCACGAAACCGCTCCGAACACAGGGTGTCGAAAATCTTGTCCCGCTCCCTCTCACTTAAGGCCCGGGCGGGGGTCGGGCGGGGCTGCTGATGCCCGGTCGATGCACTCCGACGACGGTAGAACGTGGCTCGCGGCACCCTGAGCGCATCGCACGCGGGCTTCACCCCTACGTGCTTGGCTAGCTCCTGGGTCGCCTTCATGAGTTCGTCCCGTCCTCGAGGCTCAATCCCAGCAGCCCTGCAACTTTTCCCTGGACGTCGATGATCAAGTGCGCCTTCTGGAGCTCCTTCTCGAGGCGAGTGTTCTCGCGCTCCAGCTTGCGCACCTTCTCCTCCAGCGGATTGCGCTCGCGCTTACGGCCTCGTTTCTTCGACAGCGCTTTCAGGGACCCGCTATGCGCCGCCTTGCGCCATGTCGTCAGGTGGAGTTGCCCCGATTGAGTGGACACCCAATCTCTTGAGAGAGAAAGGAGTCCACAGTGCCAAGAACGAGACCACCGTACGCGCCGGAGTTCCGGCGTCAAATGGTTGAGATGGTACGAGCAGGGCGGACGCCGGAGGAGCTGAGCCGGGAGTTCGAGCCGACAGCGCAGACGATCCACAACTGGGTGAGGCAAGTGGATCGGGATGAGGGCCTGAGGTCCGATGGTCTGACGAGCGATGAACGTGAAGAGGTCCGACGACTGCGCCGAGAGGTCAAACAGCTGAAGGTCGAGCGGGAGATCCTAAAAAAAGCCGCAGCCTGGTTCGCGCGGGAGACCGACTCGGTGCCACCGAAGCATTCGAGTTCGTGAGCACGCATCAGGCGACGTATCCAGTGCGGACGATGTGCCGAGTGCTGGGAGTCTCCCCCAGCGGCTACTACGCGTGGCGAGCTCGTCCGCGGTCGGCGAGAGCACGGGCCAACGAGCGACTGCTCGAGCGGATCCGAGAGATCCATAAGTTATCCGATGAGACGTACGGCTCGCCGCGGATCCACGCGGAGCTCCAGGACGAGGGACAGAGTGTGGGTCTGAACCGTGTTTCGCGGTTGATGCGGCGTGGGGGTCTGGTGGGTGTGACGAGACGACGGAAGTGGCGGACGACGAAGCGCGACAAGGACGCCCGTCCGGCGCCGGATCTGGTACAGCGTGACTTCGCGGCCGAGGGGCCGGATCAACTCTGGGTGGCCGACATCACGTATGTGCCAACCGGGAGTGGGTTCTTGTACCTAGCGGTTGTCGTGGACGCGTGGAGCCGTCGCGTGGTCGGCTGGTCTATGGAGAACCACCTGAGGACGGACCTGGTCGTCAGAGCACTGAACATGGCGCTGTTGCAGCGCCGGCCTGCGGATGTGATCCATCACTCAGACCAGGGTACGCAGTACACATCGATCGCGTTCGGACTCCGGTGCAAGCACGTGGGAGTTCGGCCCTCGATGGGCTCGGTGGGCGACTGCTACGACAACGCGCTCTGCGAGAGCTTCTTCGCCACGCTCGAGTGCGAGCTGATCGAACGCAGGCGCTTCGCGAATCGTGTGGAGGCGAAGATGGCGGTCTTCCGCTTCATCGAGAGCTGGTACAACCCGCGACGCCGGCACTCAGCGCTGGGCTACAAGTCGCCGGTCAACTTCGAAGTGAAGCACTCGGAGGCAGCGTGAACCCTTCGGGCCTTCAGGCTGCCGTGGTGCTTCCAACCTTGGCGGATCTCGGCTGCCTTCCACTCCCCTGCGCCTCTGGCGCAGCGGAAGCTTCTGACGAGCTAGGATCAAAGGGTGTGTAAAAAGAGAGGCGACGTACCTTTCCGCTGAGTAATAACCAGCGAACTCCGGGTGACAGCCCGGGGGAAAGGAACGACGCCTCGTGAGGAAGAATACGGTGGGACCCGAGGGTGAGTCCAGGACGCCCGTGTGGGAAGTTCTGGAAGAAGTGGTTCGGGAGAAGGCGCAGGAGTTCATTCAACAGATCTTGGAGGAGGAAGTCACGGAGTTGCTAGGGCGAGAGAAGTCAGAGCGCAGGAGGGTGGTGGACGCGACCGAGGCTACCGCAACGGATACGGCAAGCCGAGGCGGCTGGCGATGAGCTCGGGCACGATCACACTCCGACGCCCTCGAGTTCGAGGCCTTGAGGAGCGGTTCGAGAGCCGCGTGCTGCCGTTGTTCGCGAGGCGGACGAAGGAGCTGGGCGCTCTGCTTCCGGAGCTGTATCTGCACGGACTGGCGGAGGGAGACTTCGAGTTGGCGATGCGGGGCCTGCTGGGCGAGGGGGCACCGCTGTCGAAGTCTTCGATTCGGCGGCTGCGGGCGGGATGGACGGCGGAGTTCGAGGAATGGAGCCAGCGTCGCCTGGAGGGTCGTGAGGTCGTCTACGTGTGGGCGGACGGGATCTATGTGAAGGCAGGGCTGGAGCGGGACAAAGCGGCGCTGCTGGTGGTGCTGGGTGCCATGCGAGACGGGACGAAAGAGGTGTTGGCCCTGAGAGCGGGCTACCGAGAGTCGGTCGAGTCCTGGTCCGAGGTGTTGCGGGACCTGAAGGCACGCGGCATCGAGGCGCCCCGGCTTCTGATGGCGGACGGTAACGCTGCGATCTGGGGCGCAGTACGGCAGGTATGGCCTGAGGCGGGTGAGCAACGGTGCTGGAACCACAAGATGAGGAACGTGCTGGACCGACTACCTCAGCGGGAGCAGGGCGAGGCGAAGGATCTTCTCCGGGCCGTGGTCTACGCACCGAGCCGGGCCGAGGCCCTGAAGGCCCGCGAGGTGTTCGCCCGACGCTATAGGCCGTGGTATCCGAAAGCAGTGGACGTACTCGAGGACGACTGGGAGCGGATGGTAGCGTTCTACGACTTCCCCGAGGACCACTGGAAGCATCTACGCACGACGAACGTGGTCGAGAGCCCGTTCGCCGCGGTACGGCTCAGGACGACAGCAGCGAAGCGGTTCAAGCGGGTCGAGAGCGCTACGGCGCTAATCTGGAAGTTGCTCTTGGTGGCTGAGAAGCGGTTCCGAAGGCTCGACGCTCCTCACCTCCTCAAGGACGTATTTGAAGGAAGAAAGTTCGAAGACGGAAAGCCCGTCTCACACCAACAGCGGAAGAACGCCGCCTAATACGTTTACACACCTATTGACCCAACCTCGTGTGGTGTCCCAGAAGTGTCTCGGCCATTCGAGCACCGATGCATCCGGCTCTGCGGCGTTCCTTCTCCTCGAAATAGCGTTGCTATTCCTCGTCGTCGCGCCTTGCAGGATCCGGCGCCTCGGCACTCTCGGTGGCTCGCGAACTTCTGGGACACCACACTAGCCGAGCTCCTCGTAGAGGTAGGCCAGAGTCCGGATGCCCTTCTCGATGTGCTCCTCCGGGAACCATTCGTTGGGCGCGTGCAGATTGGCTCCCGGAAGGGAGAAGCCGAGGAGTAGGGCGGGGGCGTCGAGGATTCGCTCGAACTCTCCCACAATGGGTATGCTTCCGCCCTCGCCGGCCAGGACCGGTGCCGCCCCGAACGCCTTCATCAAGGCCGTCGTGGCGGCCTCCTTGAGACTCTCGCTCAGCTGGGCCCGCCAGGGCATGCCGCCGGGTAGCTCCTCGATCCGGACCGTCACGCCGGCAGGAGTGACCTTGGCGACATGTGCTTGCAGTAGCTCGTAAACGCGCCTGGGATTCTGGTCCGCCACCAGGCGGAAGCTCACCTTGGCCATGGCCTTGCCCGGGAGCACTGTCTTCGCCCCCTCGCCAGTGTAACCCGAGAGCAGCCCGTTCACTTCGCAGGTAGGCCGGGTCCAGAGCCTTTCGGGGACCGAGTACCCGCTCTCACCACCCGCAAGGGTAGCTCCGACCGACTCGGCGAACTCCTCCTCGTCGAAGGGCAGGCTCCCGATGGCGTCCCGAGTTTCGGCGTCCCATTCGAGAACGTCGTCGTAGAAGCCCTCGATGGTGATGCGGCCTTCGTCGTCGAACAGGGTAGCCAGGATCTGTGCCAGCGCCATGGCGGGGTTCACGACAGGACCGCCGTAGGCGCCGGAGTGCAAGTCGCTGGACGGTCCGTCCACGTGGATCTCGCAGTAGGCGAGGCCCCGCAGCGAAAAGAGGAGAGAGGGAAGCCCCGGGGCGAACATCGCCGTATCAGAGATGACGACGGTGTCGCACGCCAACCGGTCCCTGTTCGCCTCGACGAAGGGCACCAGGTTGGGCGAGCCCACCTCTTCCTCGCCTTCGGCCAGGATGATGAGGTTCACCGGGAGTCCGCCTCCGGCCTTCAGATGCGCCTCAGCCGCCTTCACATGAAGGTAGAGCTGACCCTTGTCGTCGGCCGAGCCACGGGCGTAGAGGCGGCTCTCCCGGAACTCCGGCTCGAAAGGCGGAGACTCCCAGAGCTCCAGTGGCTCGGGAGGCTGCACGTCGTAGTGACCGTATACAAGGACTGTGGGGGCGTCGTCACCGGCACCCCGCCACTCCCCCAGCACTATCGGATGACCGGCCGTATCGATGACCTCGGCCTGAAGACCGGCGTCTATCAGCTTCGCCTGCAGCCACTCGGCGGCTCAGCGGGTGTCGGCGTTGTGGTCCGACTTGGCGCTTATGGAAGGGATCCGTAGAAAGTCGAAGATCTCGTCTGTAAAGCGCTGCAGTTCTTCTCCGATGTACTTCTGAACGTCACTCATGCTCGATGTTCTTGAAAAGGGGTATACGAAGAGGCGCCGGCCTGCGGGCCGCCGCCTCTTGCATGTCCAACACCTGGCCGTGCTACCGATCAGATGAGACCGCGAATGCCCCACCGGTAGACGAAGCTCATGAACGCTGAAGACGCCAGGGCGCCGCCCATTCCGCCGGCGCTCAGCGCGAGGGGTTCGTCAAACTCGAATATGCCGACTCCCAGCATGCCTCCGATGACGGCACCGAAGGCGCCGAGCACCATGAGGAGAGGGACGTGACCGGAGGTCTCTTCCGGTCGTTTGATGGCTATCCGCATGAGGAGGCCGACAAAGGCTCCCATCACGATCCAGATGCCGATGCCGATCCAGTTCTCCATTGGTCACCGTTTGGGGTCAAGCGTGGTCTCGATGTCAAAGGCCGAAGCCTCAGGAAGGGGAATCTAAATGATCCGCCGATTGGCGCCACCGGCAGGACCCCAGCTGAACCTAGCCGAGGCGTCAGTCGGCCGTTGCCGCGATGCGGCCTAGGAGTCGACCGCCGAGACGAGCGAGCGTTAGCGAGCTCAATTGTGGCCCTCTGCCTCACCCCATACGGATCTCATTGTGCCCCGGGGCCCGCGGGTCTACGGTTGGATCGTGAACGACGATGTCATCGATCTGACCAAGTATCTGGGCGGAGCCCCCGCCGCTGGGGAACCGGACGGCTCGCGCAGCAGCTTCTCCGTTTGGGGTGGTGACGGGGAGCGATCGCGCTTCGCCCTACCCATCTGGCGGTCGATCTACCTGGTCGGTGGGGGAAGGGGGGGCCTGGTCTGGGTGGCCGAGCAGGGAGACTCCGAGCCGCAGGCGCTCTTCGTCCTGGACCTGGCAGCGGAGCCCGCCCGGACCGACTTCACGCTCCCGGCTGTCGAAGGCGATGACCTCGGGGAGGCACCCACGGTCCTCGAGGAGGGCGACGCGGTGGCGGTGTATCTTGGGAGCCGAGACGGCAAGAGCTGGTTTCTCGTGCTGGATGATTGCGGCGCCGCCAACGAACCCGTGACGGCCGGGACGAGGGAGGACCTACTCTTTCTGGCGGGAGAGTGTGCCGGCCTGCTCTTCTTCCGCGAGCTCGCCGAGGCCGGAGAAGAGTTGGATCTGGAGTAGCAGCCTTCTGGTCCTACTCGTTCTTCCCCATGGCACGTTTCAGTGCTTCCAATCGGGCGTCCACGTCAATGGGGGGCGGCTCCGGAGCCGATCTGAACTCTTCCAGCGGATCGTCGTCCAACGCCTCGTCCACTTCCAGGTGGGCCTCTCGACGAGCATCGTCGTCTTTGATGTCGCTGGCGATGCGATCCAGCTCGGCGAATAGATCGTCCGCCCCTTCGATGGAATTTCGTGCCGACGCCCGTCCGGCGGTTGCCGTGAGCGCCTCCCGGTTCTTCTCGGCGCTCTTGATCGCCTCGATCATCTCCCGGAACTCGCCCCGCCGCATGTCCAACTCCTCCTTGAGGGCCAAGGCTTTCTGTTCGAGGACGTCCCGGCGGTGCTCATGCTTCTCGGCGTACTCCCGGGCGACCCGGGCGGTCTCCTCATCACCGATCTCGGAGGCCATCTTCTCCCGCCGCCGGCAAGTCTCGCCCTCGCGCTTCTCGGTCTCGGTGGCCTTGAGGGCTTTCTTGATGGCCACCTCAAGCCGCTTGGTCTCGGCTTGGGTGTCTGCGGCCTCACGCTTCATCTCCCTCAGGAGACGATCCACGGCCTCCGGAACGTCATCCCGGTCCAGTTCTTCCTTGAAGTTGTCTATGGCTTCTCGGAAGGCTCGGCGCAGCTTGTCGAACATGGTGCCTAATTGTGGAACATCGCGCTTAGTGCCCCGCTTCCAAAGTGTCTCGGCCAGTCGAGGGCACGGTGCATCCGTGTGCTCGGCGTTGGGACTCCTTGCGACCACGCTTCGCGCGGTACCTGCTATTGCTACGCCGCGTCGTCCCGCCTTGATCCCACGGCGCCCCGACCCTCTTGGTGGCTCGCGAACTTCGCAAACGGCACACTAATTGAGGAAGGGCTCGATCCTCTGGGCGAATGAGTTCCTGGCACGATGCAGCCGGCTCTTCACGGTTCCGAGGTTGACGCCGGTGATCTGGGCGATCTCCTCGTAGCTCTTTCCCTCGAGCTCACGGAGCCTGAACACCAACCGGTGGTGCTCCGGCAACTCCTCGACTGTGTCCTCGACGAGGCGTCTCAGGAATCGCTTCCGGTAGAGGTCGTCGGGCTTCATGCGGAAGTCCTCGAACTGAAGGGGCCGGTGGTCGTCGTCCCAATTGCCGGTGAGCCGCTGGAAGAGAATGAGAGGACTGCGCGATCGGTTGCGCAGCTCGTTCTTGGCGAGGTTACTGGCGATGGTGTAGACCCACGTAGAGAACTTCTTCGTCGTGTCGAACCGATGGAGGTGTCGGGTCACGCGAATGAAGGCCTCCTGAACGAGATCCTGGGCCCTGTCGCCGTCGCCGGTCTTGCGGGTGACGAAGTGGACGAGGCGATCGTGATAGCGCTCGTAAAGGTCTTCGAAGGCGCCGTTTCGGCCCTGGAGGTGAGCGGTGACCAGATCTTCGTCACTGAGTTGAGCGAGAGGTTCCTCCAAGACGTGCGGCGCTAACTGCTCGTCTATGTTCGACTTTACCATGTGGTGTTCCAGTGAGGTACGGCCGTCGGTGAGAGTCATCGGACTTCGACTATGGCATGGCGATTACCAATAATGATTCTCATTTTCAGTTTGAAATATGCTCCGTCCGATACTCACCTACAAGGCCCCCCTGCCGGCACGGGACGCGTGACCTCATACGGGCCGACGCTCCAGGGTAGCCAAGCGACCCCCCTGTGAGAAGCCTGTGTATAGCGCCTGCTCGGGCTTGGGGAGATCGTCCCGCGAGGTGAGAGCCGCCTCTGCGGCCCCATCAACGAGGGCAGCCGCCTCTTCCTCCATGAAGGTCAACTGCGCCTGAGAGATTCCTTTCTTCTTCAGGAACTCCTCGAAGAGCCCCACGGGATCCCGGTGTCCCCAGGTCTCGAACATCTCCGCCGGGAACGTGGCGCGGGCCTCGCCCTCGTCGTGGGTCACGTGTCCACCCATGCGGAAAGTCTCCGCCAGCACGACAGCCGGCCCGCGTCCTTCCCGGCATCGGCGAACGGCTAGGGTCGTGGTCGCGAGTACGTCTAGGACGTTGTTTCCATCGGCGGCCCAGGAAGGGATGCCATACATGTCCGGCCAGTGTGCCATGTCTCCGGCCCCATGCTGGTCGAGTCGTGTGCCGAGGGCGACTTGGTTGTTCTGTATCACGAAGACCGCGGGGAGATCCTGGACAGCGGCGAAGTTCATCCCTTCGTGGCAGGCGGCGGTACGGGTCGCCCCGTCGCCCACCCAAGTCATGGCGACACGATCCTCGCCCCGTAGCTTGAATGCCAGCGCCACACCCGCCATGACCGCGACGCTCGTGCCCATGTGGCTGATGGGTTGTATGACCCCTACCGACGGATCGCCGGCATGGAGGTCCCGCCCGCCACTGGGCGAGTCGGCGGTAGCCAGATAGGCTCTGAAGAGATCGGCCATGGGCATGCCCATCATATGGCAGGCACCGGCATTCCGGATCATGGGGCAGACAAAGTCTCGCTCACAGTCGAGCGCCGCGACCGAGCCCACCGTGACGGCCTCTTCGCCAGTGCCCAGCCAGGCCTTCGTAAGCACACCCTGCCGTACCCACCGCTTGAGTCCGATGTCGTGCAAGCGGGTGAGCAATAGGTCGCGGTACAGGGCGCCCAGCCGTGCCCCGCCCAGGTCGGCGATGATCTCGGCCCGCTCCTCGTCCTCCAGGAACGCGCGCTCGTACGCATCGACGATCCCCGGATCCGGAGTCCATTCCAGGTATTCCGGCGGGTCGTATGTCGGGTGCCGCTTCATTCGTGATGGTCCAGATCGGTGTGGTGCTTCGGCGAGCCGGTGTCAGACCCAAGCTATCCGGGGGACGGAACAATCGGAAACGACGAGGGGCGGATGTAGGAACGGTCGTCGCGGCTCGAAACCAGCCCCCCCAGGGTGGCCGCACGATTCCCGTTACACTGCACCCGCCCCAACAAGACGGTGTCAAACCTGATCGTCGGTAGTCGTATCGCTATATACGACCGGCGCAATGAGATGTCACTCTCATATCGGTACGGGTTCGAAATGTGTCTTGAGACGGGTGCGTTGCCGGTTGCGGGATGCTCAGCGAGATTAGCCGTAGCCATCGCCTCCCCAGGCCGCACCCGGTGAGGTTGAGACAGATCCCCTCGAGGACCGGCGATCACCGAAACCATCGCGATGCGCCACAGCCAAACTCACGAGCCTGCCGCCAACGGACACCCACGGGTCTCTGCGGTGGTCGCCCTCACGTTTCTGGAGGTCATTCGGGCGCATGATCGACCCTCCGAGGTTTTCGAGGAGGAGGACACGTCCGTCACCATGCCCCGGCGGCTGGGGCTGAGCGATGTCGTGGAGCGCCAGATCCGCAGCTATCAAGACGAGACGAAGCGAGGGCGGAAGATCTCCGACGAAGAGTTCGGGAATCTGGTGCGTCTCGTCATCAAGAGGCCCGACTCCGAGGACGTGTTCTTCGAGTGCGGCAGGCGGCTCGCGAACAAGCAGAACGATCGTCGGACTCGCTTCACGCCCCGCAGGCTGGCATTGGCCCTTGCCCGTCGGCGCGTACGCCGCCGGCTGAAGGCTTTGTTCGGAAGACGCTTGGGGGGGTTCGCCCGCGGTGGCTTCACCTTGGAGGGTCGTGCGCTCCTCTTCATGCAGAGTGACCCCGGTGGTGACGCATGCGGCCTCGTGTCGGGTCTCTGCTCTGCCGTTTTGAGCGCCACGATCCACGGCGCACCGGCAGTGGATCATCTGGCCTGTGAGGCCCGCGGGGACGCCTTTTGCCGGTGGGGGATTCCAGAAGGGGTGGAGCAGGTGCCTTATCGCTAAGAGACCTGGTCCGTAGTTCTCAAAACATCACGGGGCTCCCACGCGTTGCGAGCCCGAGTAGGAGGTACATGGACGGGTTGTCGGCGGTATCGGTGATGGCCGCCCTGGTGGCGGCTTTGATGGGCTTCTTCGTAGGAAGGAGCTCGAGTCGTCCACAGCGGGGCACCTCTGGCGGGGCCAAGCCCGGTTCCGTCGCCTCAGGTGGGGGTGGCGGCCCGGACGAGGCCTTCAGCCTCGCCCTCTCCCGCATCGGGGGGTACCTACGCCAGAACGTGGATGCTCCGCTGTCCGCGGCCTTCAAGGACCGAAGGCTCTCTCTCAGGAAGGCAGCGGAGCAGGCCGTCGCGGCGGTGGATGATCTCCACTTCTTCCTCGAAGATCCGACAGGGGAGATCGACGAGGACGACTTGTTGCGCATCGCGAAGGAGGCCGTCCACGACTACGAGGCGGATTGGGATCTGTCCGTGCGGGTGTCCGCCAAGGGGCCGGTTCCCGTCCAGGTGAATACCGAAGCACTCCTCGATGCGCTCTACCTCATTCTTCACAATGCGGCGGTGTTCGGTGAGGGAAAGGGAGTGGTCGTGACGGTGTCCAGCGACGGAGAGTGGGGCCGGGTGCTCGTTCAGGACGAAGGTCCCGGCTTCACGGCGGAAGCCCTGTCCAGGGCGTACGATCCCTTCTACACGACGACCGAGGGGGGGTTGGGCTTGGGCCTCTCGCACGCACGGAGGGCCGTGGAGCAACAGGCCGGGCGAATCCACCTAAGGAACCGCACCGACGGAGGCGCGGAGGTAGAGATCGCCGTTCCGCTGGCCTGAACCCCCGGCCGTGACCGCTCTGCCTTCTAGCTCCTGGGTGCTACGGCCTCGCTTTCGGTGGCTACGTCCACGGTGCCGGAAGTGCCTGCCTGCGGAGCCCAGGTCATCACCACCAACGCCACGGTGAGGGTCAGGATGGTGGCGGCCAGCAGCGTATGGAGTGACACGGGCATGACGGCCAGCCGCATATACACCGAAAGGAACCCCAACGTCACCTGAAGGACCACGAGGGCTCCGGCCGTCAGAGCAAGCGTCCTGGCCACCGAGGGTTCCAGCTCCCTCATCGCCCGCACCGCGAGGACCGACAGGGACACCAACAGCAGGATGCCGACCACCCTGTGTCCGAAGTGGACAGCGACAGTGGCGGTCTCCAGGGGAGGCACCCACTGGCCGAGGCACAGGGGGACATCGGGACACACGAGTCCTGCGTCCATGTGCCGAACGGCTCCTCCGAGGACCGATTGGAGGAAGGTGAGGACCGCCCCCACCAGCGCGATCCGGCGAAGACCCACGAGGCCGCTCGCGGGCCCCTCCCCCGACGTCCACCGGGGCGAGGTGACCACGGTCAGGCCCGTGGCCAGAGCCAGGAAGAGGAAGGCCAGCGCCAAGTGGGTCGTCGAGATGGCGTCGGGGAGCTGCAGAAGGACCGTGAGCCCACCGAAGACACTCTGAACGATGAGCAGGCCGATTCCCACAAGGGCCCACCTCCTGATAGCTGGCCGGTGCGCCTCGGGCTTCCAGGACACGTAGGTCGCCGCGGAGAAGATCAGGACCAGGCCGCCGGCTACCAGGCGATGTAGGTGCTCCCAAAAGACGGCGCCTGTCATCTCGGGGACCATGGTGCCGAGGCATGTGGGCCAGTCCGGGCACGCAAGACTGGATTCCGTGGCGTGGACGACGCTCCCCAGAAAAAGGAGCCCCAGGGTCCAGACCGTGGTGACGTAGAAGCCTCTATGATGCTGCGCGGTGTTCATACCCGATCCTCGCCAATATCTTGCTCGGGGGATTAGCCCCAGAGAACCCAACAAATTACCCATCCGTTCATGGATCCAATAGATAAGAGGACGCTTCCATGCCGCCACGGGAGCGCCTGAGCCCGAAGAAGACCGTGGTGGGTGAGCGCGGCCTTACCCTCAGTGCCGGCCAGCGCCAGCGCGTAGCCATCGCTCGGGTCATCCTGGAGCGCCCCAAGGTCCTGATCCTGGATGAGGCGTCGAGCAGCCTCGACGCGGAGAGCGAAGCGCTGGTGCAGCACGCTCTCGAGCACCTCATGGAGGGGCTCACGACCCTGGTCATCGCCCACCGCCTGTCGACGGTGATACGGGCGGACCGAATCCTGGTGCTGGACCGGGGCACCATCGTGGACCAGGGCTCGCACCGGGAGCTCCTCGAGAGGAGTGACGTCTACGACCGCCTGTATCGGCGACAGTCCAGCGACGCCCTGGTGTTCTGAGTCTAGTGTCCCGTTACCAAAGTGTCTCGGCCAGTCGAGGGCACGGTGCATCCGCGGGCTCGGCGTTGGGACTCCTTACCGTAGCTTGCGCTACGCCGCGTCGTCCCGCCTTGATCCCACGGCGCCCCGGCCCTCTTGGTGGCTCGCGAACTTCGGAAACGGAACACTATCCCGTCGGTGCCGGCTCCGGTGAGTCCGCCGGTGCGGGTTGCACCGGGGGTGCCACGGGCGCCACAGGGGTGGTGGTGGCCGGTTCCTCGGATGGAATCCAGTCTTCCTTCACCAGCCCCTCTTCCACCCAGGCGAACATCCCTTCCATCGTCTGTTGTGCCACCTTGTACGTGGCGGCGTCGTTGTTCGAGAACAGGCGATCGAAGCGGTCCCTGATCCGGGCTCTGGCCTGACGGCAGAAGAGGTCCGCTAACGTGTACGGCGACCGGTCCGACGGACTCGCCCTCACGAGGCTCTGGGCCCGCACGACCGTGGAGACCATCACGAACAGCTCGGAGCCGATCTCGACGATCCTCCCGAGAACCGCCTGCTTTCGCTCGAGGCCAGGGCCGAAGCGAGCCATGGCGTAGAAGATCGATCTCGCCAGCCGTGCCGAGGTTCTGTGGGCGTACCTCAGGTGGCCTGCCAAGGGACCGAACTCCCGATACCGGGGCCACCGGCCCCAGGTGAGCCAGCGGCTGGGATACCACCAGGCGTAGTGGACGCCCGCCCGGATCAAGGCGGCGAAGCGCTTCCCCATGGGTGCCTTGGGATTGATCAAGTCGCCGGCCACGCTCAGGTGGCTGTCTACGGCCTCCCGGGCGATGAAGAGGTGCATGATCTCGCTGGATCCCTCGAAGATGAGGTTGATCCTGCTGTCCCGGAGCGCGCGCTCGATGGGGTAAGGATGTTCCCCACGTGCGCGAAGGGAGTCGGCCTGCTCATACCCCCGCCCGCCCCGGATCTGCACGGCGTCATCGATGACCTGATAGCTGGTCTCACTGTTCCACATCTTCGCAATGGCTGCCTCGATACGAATGTCGAAGCCTTTGGCGTCGGCCATGCGGGCGGTCAGGTCGACGACGGCGTCGAGGGCGAACGTATTGGCGGCCATGGTGCCGAGTTTCTGGGCGATGGCATCGTGCTTGCCCACGGCCGCTCCCCACTGGACGCGCTCGGCTGCCCACTGCCGGCACGACAGGAGCGCTCCCTTTGCTCCCACGGCGCAGAACGCCGGAATGGACAACCGTCCCGTATTCAGGGTGATGAGAGCCAGCTTGAGCCCTCGACCCTCTTCCCAAAGCAGGTTTTCCCTGGGGACTTTGACGTTGTTGAAGCGGATCACGCCGTTGGATAGGCCGTTGAGGCCCAGGAACGTGCAGACGTGTCCGACCTCGACGCCTTCCCACGCCGTCTCGACGATCAGTGCGCTGATAGGCTTTCGCCCCCGTACGCCCTCCCGCGCCGGGGTCCGTACCATGACAACGATGATGTCCGCCCGCGGTCCGTTGGTGCACCAGAGCTTCTCGCCATTCAGAATCCAGTGCTTGCCGTCCTCCGAGAGCTCCGCCGTGGTGGACAGGTTTGCCGGGTCTGAACCGACGTCCTGCTCCGTCAGCGCGAAGGCCGACAGCTCTCCCGCCGCGAGCCGTGGGAGGTATTTCCTCTTCTGCTCCTCGGTGCCGAAGTAGATCAGCGGCTGCGGGACGCCGATGGACTGATGCGCGGACAGGAACGCACCCGTCGAGCCGCACCGGCTGGCGACGATGCCGAGAGCCTTGTTGTAGTGATACTGCGAGAGCCCGAGACCACCGTACTCCTGGGGGATCTTGATGCCGAAGGCGCCGAGCTCCGCCAGGCCATCCAGAACCTCCTGGGGAACCCATCGATCGCGGTCGATGGCATCGCCGTCGATGTGGGCGATCGTGAACTCTTCCAGCGCCTTCAGGAACGGCTTGGCTCTGGCCTCCAGCTCAGGACTCGGCTCGGGCGGCGGATATACCACATGAAGGTCTAGCCGGCCGTCGAACAGCCCCCGGGCGAAGCTCCGGTTCTTCCACTCCGTTTCTCGTGCGGCCTCGGCGACCTGCCGTGCTTCCTGTACGCTGGCCAGGGCCTTGTGGGGCTCCTGCGACATGACCGTTCTCTCCTGGTTGCGGGCTGGGGCGGGACTCCAGCTATGGTCCGCTGCACCCTAGAAATCTAACTCGTGCGGTCCGTCTACGTGTGCCCGCCGTTTCTCCGGGAGGGAGATCAACAGGCTGGTTGAAGGAGTACAGTGGGTCGCGCACAGGCCTCGAGCGGTCCCGTCGGAATCAGTCGTCGGAGCCCTCCGCCACGATGAACTCCTCGATCTCGTCGGCCCTTGCCTCGGCGTCGGTCTCGCCGAGCTCGATGAGGCGGTGCGTGTAGTCCGGCTGGAAGAGGACGAGGCTGAGGAGGTCCGAACTGGCGGTCTGACGTGTGCCCAGCCCTCTCGTGAGGAAGCGGAAGGTCCTGGGAAGCTTGGGCTCGAACTCGCTCGCGAGGTGTCCCAGATCGACCGAGGGGCGCAGGATCAGGAGGCTGACCCGCCGCAGACCGTCCCTTCCACTCCGGGGCACCTGATCGATGAGACGGTTCAGCCGCTCGAGCCGCAGCGCGTCCTGGTCGAGGAGATCGAGAAAGACCGAGTTGAGCAGGACACCCAGCACCTGGGCCGGGGGCGGGTAGCCGGTCACTTCGGGAACCCGAGCCTCGGCTGGTGAGCGCTCGTAGCGGGTGGAGATGGCCAGGATCTTCTCGGCTCCGAGATGGAGCGCCGGGGACAGCGGTGCGGCGAGACGCACCCCCCCGTCACCATAGTACTCGTCGCCCATGCAGATGGCCGGGAAAAAGAGCGGGAGGGCAGCCGACGCCATCACGTGATCGACGGTGAGCACTGTCTTCCGCGAGCTCCTCTGCGGCCGCGTCCAATCCTGGAGATCGCACCCCTGAATCCAGGTTACCGACTGGCCCGTGGTGTAGCTCGAGGTGCTGAGCGCCACCGCTTTGAGCCGGCCCACTGCAATGTTGTACTGGATCCCGGTGAGCTCGCCGTTCACGGCGTGCATCACCTCGGACAGGTAGCCCCGCAAAGGCGACGTGTCGACCAGGCCCTTGACCCGCACCGCGCCACCGACACCCCCGGACAACAGCTGAAACGCCCAGCGAAGACCCGTCCAACCCAGTGATGGCGTGTCGACCCGGAAGACGTCTTCGACCGTGAGCCGCTCCCAGAGCGAGACCATCTCCTCCACGGCCTGGTGGAAGGAGCCGTGGTGCGAGGCGAGAAGGGCGGCGTTGATCCCTCCCGCGGAAACGCCGGTGACGATGGGAACCCGCAGGTTGGGGAACCGTCGGGCCAGGCACCGGAGGAATCCCACCTGATAGGCGGCTCGTGCCCCGCCGCCGCCCATTACCAGACCCAGATCGGGGCTGCCTTGGGTCAGAGAGGGAGACGGGGCGTCCGGGGAGTGCTCTGGTGTCGACGTCATCTTCGGCTTTTTCGGACCGCCCATCTCAGAAGGGACAGTTCTATTCTCTCTACGCATTATAGGAGCGTCAACTCCTGCCACGGGCCATTTGCTGGCGCCCAATCAGGTCCCCACCTCACAGGTTCACTCGAGCACGGAGGCCGGCGATCCGGGGCGGGTCGCCGCCGGCCCTGCGAGCCGCGCCCGGATCCTTTCACACGGGTGCCGGTCTGTGCCCAGGCCAGGCCTATCCCACGATGGGCCGCCCGATCGCCATGACCCCCAGCACGATCATGGCAAGGGCCGCCAGGGCCCAGACACCGTGAGGAAGGTAGGTCTTCTCCTCCTCCGGCCGCCGGCGCATGACCGAGACCGGAATCTGACCGGCCGCCGCGGCAAAGAGCATCATGAAGATGTGGCCGGTCACGGCCGGTTGAAAACGTCCGGAGAAGATGAGCGCCAGGCCCAGGAGGATCTGGAGGTGCAGGAGCCCGGCAAAGCTGGAGGAGAGGATTCGCATCCCCTTGTCGTAAGCACGTCCCGAAACGGCTCCGTAGACGGAGTAGAGCACGGTCAGGACGCCTGCGAGGAGGATCAGGTAGCGGACTCCGGAGTGGAACTGTAGGAAAAAGTTGTTCATTTTGGCCTTGGGCTGTATGTGGTTTCAGTCGGTCTTTAGAAGGCTAGTTCGGTCTCACGATCCACGGCCGGATCACATGGAGTCGAGGGTCCGAGCCAGTCGGGCCTCCCACGAGGACTTTCTCGCCTGGTGCTCCGGGGTGGGGGGGTACAGTGAACCCGGACGCACCTCATTGCCGGTCAGGGCCCGGGAAAGCTGCTCGGCACCTCGCTGAATCTGGCAAAGTTCGCCGTCGGTACCTTCGGGTTTCTGGCCACCCCTACCGAACCCGAATTCTTCACAGGTCAAACCGGGCCGGGCTTCCCGAATGTCTCGAGCCAAGTCGATGAGGTCCAGGAGGAACGCCTCCCGCTCCTCGTACATGGCTTGCGTGACGGGCATCTCCGGATCGCCTCTCACCTCCAGCGTCTGGCTGGACGTCACGCCCCTCGCCTCGACGGTGATCGAGAACCGCCCTGGTGACACCCAGGGTCCCCGGTTGTCGACGGGACGAGACAGCCGGGGGTCGTCGTGAGACCGCCATGTCTCCCTGTCACTCGAGGTGGAGTTGCGAAGATCCCAGTTCACCCGGTGGATGCCGGGCTCCGAAGGAACGGCGAGCTCCCGGACCACGCGACCGGATGAGTTGGTCACACGGAGGGTGGCGCCACCGCCACCGGCCCCCAAGCTGTACGTGATGATGGCACCCGACACCGGGTTCTCTCCCGCGAACTCTGCCTGACCGCGATACGACGTGTCTTTCCAGTAGTTGAATATGGTGGCTCGCTGGATGCTGAAGACGTGGACGTCGGCGGCGGCCACCACGGCCGTCCACTCAGCCAACGGGCTCGTATCGTCCAGAATCCAGACGCTCTGGCCGTGTGTCCCGATAATCAGGTCTTTCTCCCTCGCATGGATGACCATGTCATCGACATGGGTGGTCGGCAGGTTGGGCATCTTGGCCCAGCTCGCACCCGCATCCGTGCTGACGAACACCGAGTGCTCGGAACCCGCGAAGAGCACGTCCGAGTTGTCGGGGTGCTCCACCAAGGAGTTCACAGAGCCAGACGGCAGTCCCTTCATGACGGGGTCCCACTTCTGCCCGTAGTCCTCCGTGCGGAAGAGGTAGGGGTCGAAGTCCCCGTCCCGGTGTGCATCGAAGGCCACATAGGCCCCTCCCGAACCCTTCCGCGAGGCGACCACCCGGCTCACGTAAGTGCCATCGGCGACACCCCTGACGTTCCGGCTCACCTCGGTCCAACTCCGGCCGCCGTCTCGCGACACCTGGAGGTTCCCGTCGTCGGTGCCCACCCAAAGGATCTGGGGGTCCAGAGGCGACTCGGCGATGACGGTGATCTCGCCGAAGGTGGACGTCCCGTCGTTCCGCGAGTTCCGGATGTCCGAGCCGTAGACACCCATGAGCTGGAGCTCGTCCCGATCGATGTTGCGCGTCAGGTCCTCGGTCCGCGTCCATGACTCGCCGCGATCGCGGGCGATGAACAGCCGATTCCCGCCCAGGTAGACGACCGACGGGTCGTGCCTGGAAACGAGGCTCGGTGAGACCCAGTCCCATCGGTACGAGGGCTCACCCTCGGGCGCTCGAGGCCGGATGTCGAGCATATCGCCTGTCTCAGCGTCCAGCCGGTAGTAAGCACCCCCGTTGGAGTTGGCGTAGACGAAGCGATGACTGGTGGGGTCGACTTGCTGGTACATGCCGTCCCCGAAGCCTGTCTGCTTCCAGTCGTCGTTGATGATGCCGATCCACCGGCGCGTCTCGGAGGGGCCC
Organism: Longimicrobiales bacterium; assembly: GCA_965218295.1. Taxonomy (GTDB): domain Bacteria; phylum Gemmatimonadota; class Gemmatimonadetes; order Longimicrobiales; family Gaopeijiaceae; genus CBDCKN01. The sequence continues at coordinate 42,293 of CBDCKN010000010.1, forward strand.
ATCCAGGAGTGGTTGTCCTGCATGCCGCCGTACACCCAATACGGATCACGGTTGTCGACACCGATAGCGTAGAACTGCCCGATGGCGAAGTTGTTGATCTTCCTGAAGTTCACGCCCTGGTCGTACGTCTCCCACAGCCCCGCGTCACCAACTAGGTAGAGGTGGTTCGGCTCGTTGGGGTCGATCCAGAGGCCGTGGTGGTCGGCGTGGACTCCTACGTCGTAGGTGGGTCGCTCCGCGATCTCCCTCCAAGTCACGCCACCGTCCTCGCTCTTGTTCGACGAGGTCCCCAACACGTAGACACGATCCTCCTCGGAAGGGTCGATGAAGATCTCGGAGTAGTACATGGGCCGGGGGTTCATCGAGCTGACCCGACGCCAGGTCGCTCCGCCGTCCTCGCTGCGATAGGTCCCCTGCACGTCCTCGTCTGCGTGCTCGACGAGGGCGTTCAGCACCATGGGGTTCGACTCGGAGATGGCGAGGCCGATCCGGCCTTTGTCCCCGTCCGGGATACCGTTCGTCAGCTCCTGCCACGTTTCTCCCCCATTCGTCGTCCGGTAGATCCCGCTTCCCGGCCCTCCACCGTTGAACCCCCAGGTCCTCCTGAGACGTTGGTACGTGGCGGCGTAGACGATGACCGGGTTCCAGCTGTCTATGACCAGGTCCACGGCGCCCGTGTACTCGTCCACGAACAGGACTCGATCCCAGCTTCTACCCCCGTCACGGGATCGATAGACACCGCGCTCCTCGCTGCCTCGCCAGAGATTTCCTAGAGCGGCGACGTATACCACGTCGGGGTCGGTGGGATGCACCAGCACCTTGCCGATGTGCCGCGTCTCCACCAGTCCGAGGTGGCGCCAGGTGTCTCCTCCGTCATCGGATCGATAGACGCCATTCCCCCAGGACGTGCTCTGCCGGTTGTTCTGCTCCCCCGTGCCGGCATACATGATGTCGGGATCGGACGGAGCGATGGCCACGTCACCGAAGGTGCTCACCTCCTTGTCGGCGAAGACGTTTCGCCAGGTGTGACCGCGATTGGTGGTCTTCCATAGCCCGCCGGAGGCAGTAGCCAGGAATATGGTCGAAGGGTCGTCGGCGAGAGCTTCAAGGTCGTGAATTCGTCCGCCCGTCACCGCAGGCCCGATGAGTCTGGGTTGGAAAGTACAGAGCTGATCTTCCGAGATCGCAGCACTCTGAGCGGTCGCCTGTGCCGGAAGCAGCAGGAAGGCCGCGAGCAAGGTCGACAGAGACCTCTTGTGGGTGGCGCGAAACATTACCGACTCCAGTCCTGGCGTCACCATCTCGAGCGTCGGCTCTCGCCCACGGAGCCGACGCCACGCATGCTCGGCGGGACGGTAGAATTAGGTGGGTGTCACGTGGCCCGCCAGGGCCTCTCGCACGATGGCGAGCACCTCGTCGTCCATGTCTTCGGCGGTGAGCATCCACTCGAGGTAATCCCGCTCCATCAGGGCCACCTCCGAGAGGGCTCGACCCCTGTGCTTGCCCCTCCGGAAGACGCGTCCCTCGTCTCCGTCCTCGAACCACAGATCGACGGCGGTCCGGATGGGAAAGAACTCGTCGCAGTACTGATTGAGCGCGTCCATGTCGTGGGGCAGATGGGGGTAGCGCTCGATCTGGGCTGCCAGAACGGCGGCCGTGGTTCGGATGTCGCCCAGAGCGCTGTGGGCTTCCTGATGCTCACGGCCCAGGTAAAATCGTGCGGCTGCCGAGAGATCGCGGGGCTCCTCCCGGTGAAAGATCCCCTGGATGTCGATGATCCGGCGCGACTTGTAATCGAATTCGACTTTAGCCCGCTTGAACTCGGCCAAGAGCATGGGAAGGTCGAATCGGCGGATGTTGAAGCCGGCCAGGTCACAAGGGTCCAGCAGTTGCACCAGGGCCTTGGCTCGAGCGGCGAACGGCGCCTCGTCGGCCACGTCTTCGTCCGTGATCCCGTGGACAGCCGTGGCCTCGGGGTGAATGGGTATGCCGGGGTTGAAGCGGCGAACCCGCTCCAACACGTCGCCCTGAGGAGAGACGCGGAGGATGGCCATCTCGATGATCCGATCATCCCGGGTGCTAAGTCCCGTCGTCTCAAGATCCAGGAAGACGATGGGACGGTCGAGCTCGACGGGGAGGAGCATCAGGCGGCCTGGCGCAGTGTCTGCATCAGCCTATGATAGCGGGCATGGAAGCAACAGGCAGCATGCAAGCGGTGGTCATGGACGGATCGGGGGGGCCTGAGGTACTCTCGCTCCAATCGACGCCGATGCCGGTCCCGGAGGCCGGGGAGATCCGGGTGCGGGTCGCTACGTCCGGCGTCAATCACGCAGACCTTTTGCAGAGGATGGGACACTATCCGGTCCCCGAGGGCTGGCCGGAGGAGATTCTCGGTCTCGAGTTCTCCGGCATCGTGGACGCCTTGGGGCCCGAGGTGGATCGGTGGCAGGTGGGGGACCGGATCATGGGGATCCTGGGCGGCGGCGGATATGCCCAATACGTGAAGACCCACGGCACCACCGTTGTTCCGGTGCCCGACTCCCTCGGCCTCGAAGAGGCGGGGGCGATTCCCGAGGTGTTCATGACCGCTTTCGACGCAGCGGTGATGCAGATGGGGCTCCGGTCGGGGGAGACCCTCCTCATCCACGCGGTGGGGAGCGGCGTGGGAACCGCGGCCCTGCAGATCGCCAAGGCCCTCGGCGCTCGCACCCTCGGTACGTCCCGAACCCCCGCGAAGCTCGAGCGGGCGGCGGCACTGGGGCTGGACCACGCCGTCCCGGGTGACACCGACTGGCCCGAGCACGTCCTGAAGGTCACGGAGGGACGGGGGGTGGACGTGATCCTGGATCTCGTGGGGGGACCCTACCTGGAGGGGAATCAGAAGGTCGTGGCGACCCGGGGTCGCCATATCGTCGTGGGTGTACCCGGAGGGGCCGTCGCCACCATCGACCTGAGAACCATGATGAGTCGTCGAGCGACACTCAGGGGCACGGTCCTGAGAGCCCGGTCCCTCGAGGAGAAGGCGGCCCTGGCCGAGGCCTTCGAGGAGCGCGTCCTTCCGCTGTTCCTGCGCGGGCAGGCGAGTCCGGTCGTCGACCGCATGTTCTCCCCCGAGGAGGCCGCCGATGCCCATCGGGTGATGGAGGCCAATGCGAACTTCGGAAAGCTCCTCATCCGCTGGGAGTGACGGACACTAGCCCGTCTTGAGCGACTCCCGGATTACTCGGGCTTGTTCCACCACATGGTCGATGTACTTCCCCTCGGAGGGGCTGGCCCGCTCGGGGCGGGCCACGTGGCTGAGCTTCAGCTCCCGTGGAACCACGGCCCTCAGGCGCGGGCCCACGTAGGAGAGGGCTCCCATGTTTCGCGGCTCCTCCTGAGCCCAGACCAACTCACGAACGGACGGATAGCGAGCTAGGAGCTCCTCGACCCCGAATCCCGGGAACGGATAGAGCTCCTCCAGTCGCGCCACGGCCACGCCGGGCAGGTCCTCACGCAGCTCACTGCCGACCAGGTCGTAGTAGAGCTTTCCGGAGCAGAGCACCAGGCGGGTGACGGCCTCGGGCTCGACCACGGAGGGATCGTCCAGGACGGGCTGGAAGCTTCCCTCCACCAGATCGGAGACGGTGGACGTGGCCCTCGGATGACGGAGGAGGCTCTTGGGCATCATGACCACCAGGGGCCGCTCCGGCCGGACGTGCGCCTGTCGCCGGAGGAGGTGGTAGTGCTGCGCCGGATTAGTGGGGGACACCACACGCATGTTGTTCTCCGCGCACAGCTGTAGGAAGCGCTCCAGTCGCGCGCTTGAGTGCTCCGGCCCCTGCCCCTCGTAGCCGTGCGGAAGGAGCATGGCCAGCGTGGCCACCTGCCCCCACTTCTCCCAACCCGAAGACACGAACTGGTCGATGGAGACCTGGGCGGCGTTGGCGAAGTCGCCGAACTGGGCCTCCCAGAGAACCAGGTCCTTCTCCGACGCAACGCTGTAGCCGTATTCGAAGCCCAGCACGGCCATCTCGGACAGGGGCGAGTTGAGGACCGTGAAGCACGCGTCTCCGTAGTGTGCCAGAGGCGTATGCTCCTGGCCCGTCTCCGAGTCGTGAAGCACGAGATGCCGGTGGCTGAAAGTGCCGCGCTGGGAGTCCTGTCCGGTGAGCCGCACCGGGATACCCTCCCAGAGGAGTGAGCCGAACGCCAGAACCTCGGCGTGACCCCAGTCCAGGGAGAAGTGCGGCCCAAAGCCGTCGTCACGCTTCGCCAGCTGTCTCTTGAGCTTGGGGTGCATGCTGAAGCTCTCGGGGGTCGCCACGGCAGCGGCGTTCACCTCCGCCAGAACCTCTAGCGGCAGCGACGGGACCAACCCCTTGGGCGGCTCCAGGTTCGAGTCCTCCATTACCTCGTGGGGAGAGCGTTCCTCGCTCTGGACCTCGTCCTGAGCCGTGCGAAGGTAGCCCGACACGCTGGCCTCCATGGCCTCTACGTCCTCGGCGCTCAGAACCCCCGCCTTCATGAGCTTCTCGGCGTAGATGGCACGCACTGTCGGATGATCTTTGATCATCTTCGACTCGAAGGGCTGGGTGTAGGCAGGCTCGTCACCCTCGTTGTGGCCATAGCGGCGGTAGCCCACCAGGTCGATGACGACGTCGTCTCGATACTCGGCCCGGTACGCCATGGCGAGCCGAACCGCGGTCAGACACGCCTCGGCGTCGTCGGCGTTCGCATGGATGATGGGGAAGCTGAATCCCTTGGCGAGGTCGCTGGCGTAGCGAGTGGAGCGACCGTCGATAGGAAGGGTCGTGAAGCCGATCTGGTTGTTGGCGATGACGTGGATGGTTCCGCCCGTCGTATAGCCCCTCAGCCTTCCGAGGTTCAGCGTCTCGGCCACGACGCCCTCGCCGGCGAACGCCGCGTCACCGTGGATGAGGATGGGCACCACGGCGGACGTATCCTGTTCGGCGCCCTGCTGGTCTCCACGGTGCTGGAGGGCGCGCGCCACCCCCTCCACCACGGGGTTCACGAATTCGAGGTGGCTTGGATTCGGTACGAGGATGATATGGATCACGGATCCATCGGGGAGGATGCGCTCTCCCTCTGCTCCGTGGTGGTACTTCACGTCGCCCGTGCCTTCCACTGTGAAGGCGCCCTTGGCTTCGACGCCCTCGAACTCGCGAATGATCTCCTCGTATCCCACACCCACGAAGTGGGCGAGGACGTTGAGCCGGCCGCGATGAGCCATTCCCAGGACGACCCGTTCGGCTCCTGCCCGGGCGGCCTCCTCCAAGGCGAGGTCCATCATGGGGACCATCATGTCGGTCCCTTCGATGGAGAAGCGCTTCTGACCCAGGTAGGCTTTGTGGATGAATTGCTCCAATCCCTCGACTTCAGTGAGTCGTTGCTGGAGTCGCACCTGCTCTCCCGCCTCGATGGGCTGCGCATGGACTCCCGACTCCACCTGATCCCAGAGCCACCGAACGACGGATGGGTCCTCGAGGTGCTCGAACTCGTAGCCTATGGTGCCGCAGTAGGCGTCCTGAAGCCTCTTCAGGGCATTGGCGAGGGATTCGTCGCCCCCGCCCTCCATGACGAGCGATGCCGGTAGCTCCTCGAGCTCCTCCATGCTCGTGCCGAAGAAAGAGGGGTCGAGCTGCGGGTGCCCTGGCGGAGGAGAGCCCAGCGGGTCGATCTGAGAGAGGTGATGCCCATGATCACGAAACGCCTGAGCGAAAGAGGTGGCCTTCGCCACGACGGGCACCATGCGCCGCATGGTGTCCGCCTGGTCCTGCACGGCGTCGAGCTCCGCCGTCGGGGCCTGGCCCGCGCCGCGGACGGGTGCGTCCACAACCGCTCCGCCCCCGTTCGCCGCCAGACTTTCGGGCACCATGAGCCCTGCCTCCCGGGCGGCGGTCGGACCCAACGAGAAGAACCGTCGCCACTCCTCGGGCACGGCGTCGGGGTTCCGGGCGAACTCCTCATAGAGTGCCTGGACGTACCCGGCGTTCTGACTGTCGAAGGGCTTCTCTTCCATCGCTCTCGGGCTTCAGACGGGGCCGGAAAGGCCGTCCCCATCGACCTCAAAATGGAACTCTTAAACTAGTGGAATTTCCCGCCTCAGGGAGCCCCGACTCAGCTCCGAATTCCTTGTTGACCCCAAGTCTGATGGGATGTACCTTCTCCGTTGTGATTGAGAATCGTTCTCATTTGACGCCCGACGGGACGCGCTGAGAGCACCAACGCCGGGTTTACATATAGATGCCGATTGAAGCCAGGGCCATGAACGTCTCCGTTCGCAGGATCTTCCCGCTGATCGTCGTAGCCTCGCTATTCTCACCATCTCTCAATGCACAGGACGGCCCCGGCAGGATTGCAGGATTCGTCGAGACCACCGAGGACGGCTCGGCCCTTGCTGGAACCTCGGTCGAAGTGGTGGGCACATCCCTTCGCGCCCTGTCCGATGACGCCGGACGCTACGTGCTGAGGGGGATCCCTCTGGGCACGGTCTCGCTGCGGTTCGTGCGCCTCGGTTATTCGACCCTCACCAAGACGGTGACGGTGGTCGACGACAAGGTGCTCCGGGTGACCGCCGAGATGGGTGCCGGACCGATCCGCCTCGACCCGATCAGCGTCCTCATGGAGCGTACCCGGATGATCGGCGACCCCCTTGGCATCGACGAAATCCCCGGGGCTGCGCACGTGCTCGTCGCGGCGGACCTGGACTCTCCGGCCTTCGTGTTCGACAACATCCATGACTTCCTGCGCCTCGTTCCGGGGGTGAACGTCCAGGACGAGGACGGGTTCGGGCTTCGTCCCAACATCGGGCTCAGGGGGACGGGCGTGGACCGGAGCTCCAAGATCACCCTCATGGAGGACGGCGTGCTCATCGCCCCGGCCCCCTACACGGCTCCGTCCGCCTACTACTTTCCGGTGGCCGGGCGCATGGAGGCCGTGGAGGTCCAGAAGGGATCGAGCCAGGTCAAGTATGGTCCCCGCACCATCGGTGGCGCGATCAACCTCGTCTCGGCGCCTATCCCCGATCGGTTCTCGTGGTTCATGGAGGGAGCCGCAGGTGGGAACGGCACCCTGAGGGGTCACGGGCGGATCGGTGACTCCGGCACACGCTTTGGGTGGCTCCTGGAGGCGTACTCGCTGGAGACCGACGGCTTCAAGGAGCTGGCCACCGGCGCGGGGACGGGCTTCGACGTGGCCGACTTCATGGGGAAGGTTCGGGTCAACAGCGATCGTGAAGGCCCCTCGTACCAGGAGCTGGAGCTCAAGCTCGGTTACACCGACGAGGAGTCGGCAGAGACCTATCTCGGCCTTACGGACGTGGACTTCACCATGAATCCACTGTACCGATACCCGGCCTCCGAGTCGGATGTGATGAAGGCCGAGCACTCGCAGATTCAACTCCGGCACTTCTGGACCCGCGGTGCCGTCGACGTAACGACGACGGCGTATCGCAATGACTTCTTGCGGAACTGGTACAAGCTGGAGAGCGTGCTCGGCACAGGCATCAGCAAGGTCCTGGATGCTCCTGACGAGAACGCGCCGGCCCTCGCGATCCTGCGCGGGGAGGGTAGCGACCCCGACGCACTCAGGGTTCGGGCGAACAATCGTGAATACTTCGCCGAGGGTGTGCAGTCGACGGTGGGCCTCGGCCTCGGCCGTCATGAGCTCGAGCTGGGCCTTCGGTTCCACCGTGACCAGGAGGACCGCTTCCAGTGGGAGGACGCGTTCCAGATGCAGGGCAGTACCATGGTCCTCACCACCCCTGGTGAGCCTGGGAGCCAGTCCAATCGGGTGAGCTCGGCCGACGTGCTTGCCTTCTTCGTGCAGGACGAAGTCGAGCTCGGACGCCTGATCGTGACTCCCGGGGTCCGGTTCGAGCACATCAACTTCGCCCGAACGGACTACGCCAGCGACGACCCCGCCCGCACGGAGCCCACCCGGGTTCGGGAGAACCGGGTGAATGCGTGGATCCCGGGAATCGGGCTCTCGTATCGTGCCGCCCCTGCCCTCAACCTCTTCTGGGGTGTTCACAAGGGGTTCGGACCGCAGGGACCCGGCGCCGCCGAGGCCACGCGCCCGGAGAGCAGCGTCAACTACGAGTTCGGTGGGAGGTGGCGGAACTCGGGGTTGGCCGCCCAGGCGAGCGCGTTCTACAGCGACTACACGAACATCCTCGGACGGGCGACGCTGGCCACCGCCGAAGCTGGCACGGGCGAGGCGTACAACGGAGGGGACGCCGCGGTAGCGGGTGTCGAGGTCTCCGTGGACTACGATTTCGCCTGGGGACGCGACTGGGCGGGTAGGGTGCCCCTACGGATCACCTATACGCATACGCGTGCCGAATTCCGGTCTTCCTTCGACTCCGACTACGGTCCCTGGGGCGAGGTTGAGATCGGCGATCGCCTCCCCTACCTCCCCGCGCACCAGATGAGCGGGAGCATCGGGTACGACCATCCGCGGTGGAGCGTCACGCTCTCCACGATGGCGTCGGGCGCTATGCGAACGCAGGCCGGTCGAGGTCCCATCCCAGAGGGGGAGGGCACGGACTCGTACGTGGTATTCAACCTGGCCGGGGAGCTGCAGCTCGACCGCAGGGGGACCGTGTTCGCCGGCGTCCAGAACCTCTCGGACGAGCGGTACAGCGTGGCGAGGCGCCCGGCTGGGCTCCGTCCCGGACTGCCCCGGACTCTGATGGCGGGTCTCCGCGTGACTGGAGTGCGGTAGACCGACGACCACGGATCGGCAAGAGTAGGCGCCTCCGCGATACACCGCCGTAGCTCGGCCGACAACGCTTCGCGTTGTTGACCCTCGTCGTCGTTCGTTCTTCGCCTTCGGCTCAGGTGCCGCGGGAATCACTTTCCAACGGCGAACATCAAGTCCGCGGCGTTGCCTGAACGCGCGCAAGCACGGGGCACCCACGCCTGAGGCGTGGGTCGCGCGACCCACTGTACTTCCTCAACAGCCTTCTAGAGTTTGCGACATGCTTGCCGACACCAGTATCCCGTTTCATCCCGTGAGTGTGTGGGCGGACCGCTTTCCATGGGTGGTGGCCGGCATTACCCACGCGGGCTCCGAGAACGATCCCTTCGACCTCCGGCTCTTTGGGGAGTCTCCACACCCCCGGGCGGACGATCGTTGGCGAGCCGTTCTGGAGGCCACAGGCTTCGGCACGGTCGCCCACGCTCGTCAGGTCCACGAGACCAGGGTGGCCGTGCACGACGCTCTTCCGCGGGGGGTACACGTCGAGGGCGGTCCGGCGGACGGGCATGCCACATCCACGCCCGGGGTGCTGCTCGCGGTGACGGTGGCCGACTGCGTGCCGGTCTACCTCGTGGACCCGGAGCGGCGAGTCGTGGCTCTTCTTCACGCTGGGTGGAGGGGCACAGCGGGCGGCATCATGGCCGAGGGTGTCCGGACGCTCCACACACAGTTCGCCTCGGACGCTGCCCACCTACACGCGCATCTCGGCCCGGCCATCTGCGGGGCCTGCTACGAGGTCGGCCCGGAGGTCTGCGACGCCCTGGGGCTGCCAACGCGGTCCGGTCCAACGCCGGTGGACGTACGAGCCCTTCTGGTCTCGCGGGCCCGCTCACTGGGTGTCCAAGAGAGCCGCATCACGGTTTCGGAGCACTGCACTCTGTGTGGAACCGCCGGTTTGTTCTCACACCGGGCAGGGCGATCCGAGCGCCAGGCGGCGCTGCTGGGAATTCGGCCGTGAACAGGGCGGTGGGACTCTGTGAGAAGTGCGCCTTCGTCCGACTGGTCGAGAACGAGCGGGCGTCTATCTTTTATCTTTGTGAGCGATCCTTCGAGGACTCGTGCTATCCCAAGTATCCACCGCTCCCCGTGCTCGCTTGCCCGGGCTTCGAGGTGGCGGCTAACGAACACGAGGGGGAGGTGGAAGAATGAGCGATCCGTTCTACGTCGCCCGGGCTGACGTTGGGAGGCTGTCTGGGGTCCATCGACGGGCTCTCCTGGAGGATGGCACCCAGATCGACTTCGGCGTGCACGGACCGGTGAAGGCCCACTACGGATTGGACTCGGAGCCCAACCTGCCCCTGCCCGTGGACTATCTGGTGGCGTCGGCGGCCGGCTGACTACTCGGGACTCTTATCGGCGCACTGGAAGTGCGCGGGGTCAAGTTACCGAGCGATCACATCCGCTCGAGTGCCGAGGGCTTCAACGAAATGCGGGACAAGATCCCGATCCTCACCAAGATCCATGTCCACCACACCATCCAGATTCCCGAAGGGACCCGGGAGATCGTGGACAAGGCGCTGGAGCGGCACGTGGACAAATGCCCGACTGCCCAGAGCCTGAAGGGTGCGGTGGAGATCACCTGGACTGCTGAGGTCGAGGAGGGTCAATAGGAACCCCGTGACCGGCGGCCGGGTTTGGGGTACACTGGAGCAACGAGATCCCGCTTCTCATCTCCTTCATCACCCGGACGAGCTGCATGCCGGAAGTACTGGCCTACATCACCTTGATTCTCACGGCAGGTGTGCTCGCCCTGCTCCTTCCCTTCGCGCTGCACCGGGCGTATTTGCTGGTGCTCTCCAGACGGCGGCAGTCGGCCGTTCTGGACCCCTGGCCCGAGTCCGAGCTTCCTCGGGTTACAATCCAGCTGCCCGTCTACAACGAGCTCCACGTCATCGAACGGCTCGTGGATGCGGCGTGCGGGCAGGATTATCCCCGTGACCGCTTCGACGTGCAGATCCTGGACGACTCCACCGACGGCACCGCCGGCATCGCGGAGGCGCTGGCCGAGGGGTGGCGAGCCAGGGGCGTTGCGGTGGAGCATATGTGCCGAGGGACGCGGGCCGGCTTCAAGGCTGGCGCCCTGGCCTACGGGACCGAGCGATCGCGAGGAGACTTCCTTCTCGTCCTCGACGCGGACTTCGTCGCACCGCCCGACCTGATCCGGAGGATCCTGCCCCCCTTCCGTGATCCGGGGGTCGGCATGGTGCAGGCCCGCTGGGACCATCTGAACTCGGACGAGAGCTGGTTGACCAGGGGCCAGAGTCTCTTCCTCGACGGTCACTTCTTCTTCGAGCAGGGTGGTCGGTACAAGAGCGGGTGCTTCTTCAACTTCAACGGCACGGGCGGCATGTGGCGACGCACCTGCATCCACGAGGCCGGGGGCTGGCGGGCCGACACGCTGACCGAGGATCTGGATCTCAGCTACAGGGCCCAGATGAAGGGGTGGCGCTTCGCCTTCCTGGAGGACGTCGGCGTTCCGGCCGAGATCCCGTCTACCGTCGGCGCCCTGGAGGTACAGCAGAGGCGTTGGGCCCAGGGAGGGATCCAGACCGCGAAGAGGGTCCTCCCTGAGCTGCTCCGGGGACCATGGCCGCTGGGGGTGAAGTTGGAAGCGACCGTGCACCTCTGCGGACATTTAGCCCACCCCCTGACGCTGCTTCTGGGGCTACTGCTCCTCCCCTCCCAAATCGCCAGACGTGCGCTGGGGGTCGAGCACTATTTGCTGCCTGACCTCCTGGTGTTCACGGCAGCCACGGTGCCGTTCCTCGTGTTCTACTCCCAAGCAGCCGCCAAGCGGGGCCGGAACCGGAGCTGGAGCCTGCGGGCAGTGCCGCAGGCCTTGGCTCTGGGCATCGGGCTGACGGTGGCGGTTACCGGGTCCGTGATCCGGGGGCTCTTCCATGGAGGCGACGATCCGTTCGTGCGCACTCCCAAGAAGGGCGAGGCGACCCAGGCTTCGTACCGGGCTCCGATCCCCGCCCGTGATCTGATTCTCAAGCTGTCCCTGGGTGTGGTCATGGTCGGCTACCTCGCCGGGGCCCTCGCGGCCGGGTTCTACGGGTCGGTACCGTTCATCGTGCTCTTCGGCTCCGGATACTTGGGCCTGGGACTGAAGGGGCTAGACGACCTCGGCCGCCTCCACCTCGGTCGCCTCCACGCCTCGCCCGGAGAGCCCCGTGGCATCGTAGGCAAGCAATCCGAAGACCGGCGCCCAGAGCAGCACGCGAGCCCACACGGGCTGCAGCCAGACTCCCTGGGTGTGATACGTCTCGAGGCCCCAGTAGCCGAGGAATACGAGCCCGCTTAGGAGGATCCAGCCCCGGTTCCCGCGCAGGGCCGCGAACGGAAGGGCCCAGAGCACGTACCAGGGGTGGACGGTGGGGGAAAGGAGCAGGCCAGCTCCCAGGATCCAGAAAAGGGCTCTCTCGGCATCGTACGACCTCCAGGTCGTCCATCCGATGACCGCCAGGACGATCAGCCCCGCCGCCACACGGGGCGCCACGGGGCCGGGAATGATCCACTCCAAGACCGCGAAGGCCCCCTCCTGGAATCGCCAGTGCTCGGCGAACGTGGCCAGGCCCCCCCAGAGCGTCCGTCCGGCCGATAGGTACGGCAGATAGAGCACGGCGAGGGTGATACCGAATGCCAGCGCCATCCGCCATCCGTACCGTCTCCAAAGCGGAGGCAGAGCGGCGGCGGGCGCGAACTTGGCCACGGTTGCCAGGCCCAAGGCCATGCCCACGCGCGCCGGGTGAGCGCCGAAGTAGAGGAGAAGGGCGATGAACACGAGCCCCAAGGCCTCCAGGTGCCCGTTCCAGGCGGTCTCGATGATGAGCAATGGGGACCACAGGTAGAGGGTCAGCACCCCCCGGGGGTCACGTCCCGACCGGCTAGCCACCCTTCCCAGGAGGAACGCGGTCACAAGATCCAGGCCCACCCACACCACCTTCAGGCCGAGGATCGTCCCTCCCAGCAGGGCGTTCAGCAGGAAGACGATCTGGGCCAGGGGTGGGTAGATGGTGGACACCGACGGACTGTTGATGTGTGCGTGCCAAGGGGTTCGGAACGGCTCCAGCGCTGGGTCGCCTGGAGCATGGAGGTACGGATTGACACCCTGGAGTTGGACGTGCCCGTCCCAGAGGTATCGGTAGAAGTCGTCCGTGAGCTCGGGGGGCACTGGAAGCAGGACCAGGCGGAAGACGAGGGCCCAAACCCAGATGATCATGAGCTCTGTACGGACGGAGTGTGGTGGGCCCCCCCGTCCGGTCGCGTATGCGGCAAGCCCGTACGCCAAGAAGGCGCCCCCCACGAGGCCGAGACCGGGCGAGGGGAAGCCTCGCCCGGGCCACCATGCGGCGGTGGCCAGGAGGACGAGCTCGACGCCGCCCATGGCCGCGAGGAAACGGCCCGAGCCCATGAGGGGTTCCTTCTCCGGAGGCGTTATGTTCACCGCCGACGCTTCATTGGCTCGCCACCGTACCCGGTCTCCCCGTGACCCACTCCGTTGCAGTGCTGATCCCCGCCCTGGATGAGGAGGAAACACTTCCGGGGCTCCTCTCCGACCTGCGGGACCGATCCGTGGGGCTGGTGGTGGTGGTGGACAACGGCTCCAGGGACCAGACCCCGGACGTGGCCGTGGAAGGAGGGGCGTACCTGGTGACCGAGCCCCAGCGGGGCTACGGAGCGGCGTGCCTGGCGGGCATCGACTTCCTGCGGTCCATGCCCAATCCACCTGCGGCCCTGGTATTCTTGGACGCCGATCACGGGGAAGGTCCGGGCCAGATCGAGATGCTCGTCGATCCGATCTTGCGAGGAGAGGCGGACCTAACGCTGGGCGTCAGACGTCGAGGGGGCGGAAAGGTCGGCACCGTATTCAGGCATGCGCGTCTCGGAAACCGCCTCGTCACCTCGATGATTCGTCTCCTCTTCGGTCGCACCTTTCGTGACCTGCCCCCGTTCAGGGCCATCGACTTCCGCAAGCTCATCGAGCTGGAGATGGACGATCGTAACTGGGGCTGGACGCTGCAGATGCAAATCCGGGCGGCTCGACACGCGTTCCGTATCGTGGAGATCGAGGTCGCCCACGGAGCTCGATTCGCTGGAGAGTCCAAGATATCGGGCTCGGTGATGGGCACGGTGCGCGCCGGGAGCAAGATGCTCCTTACCCTTCTCACGGAGCGTCTGAGACGCCGCCCCTGAGAAAGCTCTGGACGATCTCCAGAGAGTCCTTCGGGAGCTCCTCGGGCGGTAGATGTCCGCATTCCTCCAATACCTCGAGGGTGGCCTGGGGTAGGGCGTCCGAGAGCCTCTCACCCACGGAGAGGGGCACCACGCGGTCGTGACGCCCCCAGAGGAGAAGCGTGGGGACGTCGATCTCGCGAAAACGGGCGGTGAACTCGTCGAGACCCGACGGGACGATGCCCAGTGCCGTTTTGATGAGGGCCAGGCGATGAGGTGCGCTTGTGAGCGGCTCGGCGTAGGCCTCCACCTGAGCTCCGCTGATGGCTAACGGATCGTGGACGATGGACCGGAGCACCCACCTGATGAGCCGCCGCTTCGGGACCACCGCGAACAACCAGCGAGTCGGTCGACCCCTGCGGGCCAGCTTAACGAAGGGGGGCAGACGCTGCGGGTAGGCGGCGCTGGAGACGAGCACCAATCGTTGGAGCCGTCCCTGGTCCAGCAGTCGAAGGGCAACGAGCAACGCGATCCCCCCACCCATGGAGTGCCCGAAGAGCGTCAGCTCACGCAGGTCCCTTTGGATGATGAAGCGGTGAATCAACTCGGCGTGGTCATGAGGAGAGTAGCGATCGTCCGGAGGAGCCGGCGCCGAGCCGTGCCCCTTGAGGTCCACCGCCCACACCTCGTGATGCTCCGCCAGAGCGGGAATCCAATGCCGCCAGGAGAAGGAGCTCGCTGCGTAGCCGTGCAGGAGCACGACAGGGCTGCCGCCGTCCCCGTAGCACTCCACGTGGAGGGGCAGCGCGTACGCTCCCGGCGTGGTCCAGGTGGTCACTCCAGATCGATCCTTTGAGCACCGTGCTCCGCCAACTCGTCGGCCCACGGTGCGTGACAGGTCATGACGAACACCTGACGGGTCCGTGAGAGCTCGTGCAGGAGCTCGAAGCCCTGGGCGCGCCGGGAATCGTCCCAGTTCACGAAAGTCTCGTCGACGAAGGCGGGGAGACGCTCTCTACCTTCGTCCAGATGACTCATGACCGCTAACCGGATCGCCAGGTAGAGCTGTTGCTGGGCTCCCGTGGACAGGCTTGACGCCTCCACGGCCCCGCCGGTCCCGGGCCCACGCACGTAGAAGTCCCCGGTCTCCCCCACGGTGATGCGATCGTACCTGCCGCTCGTGATGGTCTTCAGGTACTCCGAGGCCTTACACACAACGTCGGGCTGGTGCTCCTCGCGGAATCGGCGATCGGCTTCCCGGATGAGATGCGCCAACAGGAGCTTCCGGTCGTGCTCGGCCTTCAAGTGGGCGAGCTCGGCTTCGAAGGCCTCGATCTCCCCGTCGATCTGATCGGTCGTGATCTGCTCCTCGGCACGGCCGCACTCGTGCTCGAGCTCCTTCACACGCCCGGTGAGCTCCTCGATCCGGTCCGACTGCTCCTCGAGGGCGATGCGTGCAACCGCCAGCTCGTCGTCTCCTATGGGACGCCCGTCGGAGTTTCCGAGCTCGTCGAGTCGAGCCACGAGCTCGTCCAGATCGGGGTGGGAGCGCTTCAGGTCCTCGCGGATCTGCTCCGCACGCACGCGGGCTCGCCGTCTCCGCTCCGCCGCCTCCAATCCGGCGGCCACATCGTCGCCGCCCAGCCTTCGGAGGGCCTCTTCGAGGGAGCGCAGCTCGGCGGTGTGCGCGTCCAGCTCGCTCCGGAGGTCGTCTTGGGCTCGGTCCAGGCTCTCGAGCTCGCGCTGGGCGGACTTGGACGCCTCCTCCGCCCTCTCCACTTCCCGCAGCTTGCTCTCCAGCACGTGAACCGCCACCGAATCGTCCAGGGGAAGATCGATCCCGAGCTCCCGGCCGGCCGTCGCGAGGCGCTCGTGCACCTGGTCGAAGGCCTCCCTGGAGCGCTTGGCCTCGACGGTCCGGGCATCCAACTCGTCCAACAGCTCCTGAAGCCGCGCGACGGTGACGCTGAGCTCGGGCCCGGCCTCCTCGACAACGTCGTCACGAATCGGCAGATCAGCGAGGAGCTTGCGAAGCTCCCGGACGGCCGACTCCACGCCCTCGGCATCATCGGCCACGCCCTGGGAGGCGCCGCCATCTCCCACGGTAGCGAAGTCGGAGGGTCCGCCTCTCTCACCCCGTTCGAACGCCTCGTGCATGGTCCACCAGCGAGTGAGGTACATTGCGGAGACCAGGGCCAGGACTGCACCGATGACCCGCGGCCAGGCCTCCTCGCCCCCGGGAAGCAACAGAGCCGCGGCCGCCAGGCCGGACGCGGCTCCGACCACCAGCGTACGGGCGGAGGGCCTCGGAGCGGCCTGGCGCAGCGTGGAGCGTACCTCGCGCTCACGCTGCCGGTCCCGGGCTCTGGCGGCGTCTCTGACCCGATCGTGGAGCTCCCTGGGCACGATGCGCCTGATGACCTTCTTCTCGCTTTCGGTGAGATCTCGCGCGAAGAGCCGGTTGAGCGAGGAGTCGGCGCGACGGCGGCGGTCCTGGATCTCGCGTTCGAGGGCACCGAGACGAGTACTAGCAGGCTTTAGGCCGGCCACCTCGACCACCAGATCTTCGATGTCCGCTCGAGCCCCGAGCACGCGCTCCTCGGCCGATCCGAAGCGGGCGGCTCGCTCCCGGGGTGTCTCGGCCTCCTCACATGCGCGTTCGAGACGGCTCTGGAGCTTGGCCACTTCGGCTACGAGGCGGCCATGGGTGCCGACGGGGTCCGGGGGGATCCCGTCGAGCTTCTGGGTCGAGCCCGCCTCCTCGTCGAGCTCTGTCGCACGGTCGAGGAGCTTTCTCACAGGGAGGAGCGTGGTGGTGCGCTCGATCAGGAGTCGTTCCTGCTCGCGCAGGAGCTTGGCCTCCTTCAGCTCCTCCCGGGTCCGCTGCAGCTTCTTCATTGACCCTCTCAGAAGTCGATCCGTGTCCAGCGCTTGTCGCCGTCGCGTGGACGCGCGATGGATCCGGTCTCGCAGCTCACGGATCTCCTGCTTGCCCCGACGGTCGGGCCGCCAAAGCCCCCGGGCCTCGACCTCCAGAACCTCAGCTGCCGAGCGGGCCGGTACCAGATCCCGGGCCCCCATGGCGCCGATGAGCCGGTCCTGGATCTCTGACCAGGCCTCCGACTCCAGGGTGGCCACCTCGGCCAGGGTCAGGGCGAACACCTGATGGAAGACCTCGCGCGTGACGTGGGTCGCACAGGACAGGGTCTGGTTTCGCAGGGGCTCCTCGTGATCACCTCGGGTGAGGTGACCGGCGGGGGACGCTAGGAGGCGCCTGCGGACGCTCCACAACTCATCGTCGTCCGGGCGGAGGTCGGCCTCCACGTCCAGGTCACGGCCGCTCCACGGCGCATATGGATGCTGATCCCGGGAGGTGGGATAGAGCCCGTAGATGACCGAGCCGAGCATGTGGAAGAAGGTGGTCTTTCCGGACTCGTTCGGTCCCACGACCACCGTGAGGCTCGCGAGCGGCTCTTCGCCCGTGTCGAACTCTTCCAGGCGGCCGAACGCCCAGGCGCGTATGCGCTCGAACTTCATCTCTGCTCGACCACGCTCTTGAGCATGCGTGACAGGATCTCCTCTTCGCCTGCATGCAGGAGCTTCCTGACGTACTCGTCCATGTGATCCTGATCATCGAGGCCGATGAGCCGATCGCTGGGGAGATTCGGTCAAGGTGGTCTCGCCGGATCGGAGCGCGGCCACCAGTCGTAGGGCCTGGCCGAGCACGTCCTCTCGGACCGCGTGATCCTGGGCCCGGATCTCCGGATGGACGCTGCCGATCTGGAGAGTCAGGTCCAGCACGCCGAGTCGATCAGCCAGCTCCTCCCGCAGGTGCTCCTGGTCCTCCTCCCGCGAGAGCTCCCTCCACAGCGGCGTGGCCCCGCTGAGGCGGACGCGTGCGATCCACCCCGATACGCCCGTGCCATCCGCCACCTCGTCCCACCGCGAAGCAACGGTGCGGACGAGGGCGTCGAGCGTGTCGGCGTCGGTGGGATCCTGAACCTCCACGTCCTCCCACCGGATGGGAGCCATCTCCTTGAATTCCACGCGTGGGGGCGCTCCCGGGGAGAGCTCCACGAGAAGGCACCCCTTGGCTCCGCGCTCGCCGTGCGTGCGTCCCTGGAGATTCCCGGGGTAGTGGATGCCCGGGTGCTCGCAGAGGCAGGAGCGCTTGTGGACATGGCCCAGCGCCCAGTAGTCGAAGCCCGAGCTGCTCAGGGTCTCGAGGTACGAGGGAGCGTACCGCTGATGATCCGCGGATCCTGGAGAGTCGACTACCTGGGAGTGGAGGACCGCCACCTCCGGGAGGCGTCCGTCGGGGGTCGGGAAGGCCTCCGACAGATCCACCGTCTCGGACGAGGTCTCATGCCCGGCGGCGGTCACCATCCCCAGGGTCTCCCCGTCGCAGCTCTCCACTGCGATGCGCACGGGGTCGCGGTCCCGCGCGACGGTGACGTTCCCGGGCCATGCCAGATCCGCGGATCGTTGCCCTTCACGCCCGGGATCATGGTTTCCTGTGGCGTACACTACGGGGATGCCCGCCTGGTCGAGGCGGTGGAGCTGCTCGAGGAGGAAGCGCTCGGTCTGGAAAGAAAGCCGTCCGTCGTCGAAGAGATCACCGGCCAAGAGGACGGCGTCCACCCGCTCATCGAGTGCCAGATCCACGAGCCGTCGAAATGCGACGCGCGACGCTTCTCGCAGACGCGTACGGACCGTGTCCGAGCGACTCGAGAATGCGGTGTCGAGGTGTACGTCGGCGGCGTGAATGAAGCGCATCAATTGCCTGGGATCCTCAACGCGTGGGCCGGCGTTCCAAAGCTAGGCGCAGCCGGTGGGCGGGGGCCAGGGCTGAAAGGGCGATCCTCGTCTGCTCCAGCATCCGGTTACGCTTCTTGCCTTCCGCTCCATGACTGCCGATATCCGGTGTCAGGACCAAGGCACTTCTTGAAGGGAGCAAAGGCCGTTTCTATCTTTGACGATCACGGGCAGCGACTCATCTCTTACCCCTGACCGTCCCGACGCTAACGCGCTACAGGCTCTAGCTAACCTACCCATGAGGGACACTTCCGAAGCAACTGTCCGCCGACTCCGGCAGGACTCCCGACCATCGATGCCGTCTGCCGGCAGCTCGAGCAACAGATCTCCCCGGACGAGGCAGATCTCGCCATCTCGTTCGCCGAGATCTTCCTCTCCAAGGCGACCGAGGAGTTTCTGCAGGAGCGCAGCTCCGACGCGCTGGCTCGCATAGCCCTTGGCGCCTGGCGCTTTCTCCAGCGTGCCCGTCCGGACCGGGTCGACGTGGAGGTGTTCAATCCGGACGTCGACAACGAGGGGTGGTACGCACCCATAACGGTTCTACGGACGAACATCTCGGAGCGTCCGTTCATCGTGGACTCCCTGCGGGAGTTCCTGCACACGCAGGATCTCTCCATCGAGCATCTTATCTATCCGGTGATCTACGTGGAGCGGAGGGAAGACGGCGAGATCACCGCGGTGCGTCCCTCCCGGGAGGGGGAGACCAAGGAGTCCCTGGTGCACTGCGAGGTGGCCCGGGTGACGGACCCGGAGCTCCAGGACTACCTCCGCAACGAGGCCAGCCGGCGCCTTCAGGACG
The DNA here is from genome assembly GCA_965218295.1 of Longimicrobiales bacterium. GTDB lineage: Bacteria > Gemmatimonadota > Gemmatimonadetes > Longimicrobiales > Gaopeijiaceae > CBDCKN01. Next base: position 61,848 of record CBDCKN010000010.1, read on the forward strand.
TGGTGCGGGCCACGGACGACTTTCATCCCATGATCGACGCGGTGAACGCAACGGTGGCCGAGCTCGCGGAGAGTATGCGAGAGCGCGACGACATCAGCGAGGAGCTCGGGGAGATCCAGTCGTTTCTCCGTTGGGTTCGGGACGCGGGATTCGTTTTCCTCGGATACCGGGGCTACCAACTGGTCGACATTGAGGGCGGCAAGGCCATCGTCGTCGAGCCGGGCTCGGGGCTGGGCGTGATGCGGAACGAGGCCGAGTCGTCCTATGCAGAGCCGGTTCTCCTGAGCGACCTCGACCCCGGGCTCAGGGACCTGGTGGGGGGCGGGCCACACCTGATCATCAGCAAGACCAACGCTCTTTCAACCGTACACCGCCTCGCCCGGATGGACTATATCGGGGTCAAGAAGCTCTCGCGGGATGGGGAGGTCGTGGGCGAGCACCGCTTCATCGGCCTCTTCACCTCGAAGGCCTACGCGGAGGAGGCGGAGAAGATCCCCATCCTACGCCGCAAACTTCAGGTGATCCTCGAGAACGCCGGCGCCGCCGAAGGAGAGCACGACTACAAGGAGATCAAGACGATCTTCAGCTCCATGCCAAAAGAGGAGCTGTTCGTCTCTTCGGTGGAGCAGATCGGCGCCGACGTCCAAATCGTCCTGACGTCGTACCACGTCGCCGACGTCCGCGTCACGCTGCGGAAAGACCCCCTGCGCCGGGGGGTTCTCGGTCATGGTGATCATCCCGAAGGAGAGGTTCTCGGGGGAGGTCCGGCGTGCCATCGAGGAAGCTCTGGTCCGGCGCTTCCAGGCCGAGGTCCTGAACTACCATCTGGCGCTGGGGGAGGGGGACCAGGCCCGGCTGCACTTCTACATGGCGGCTCCCGGTGACAAGATCCTGGGAGTCGAGGGCCGCGACCTCGAGAACCTGGTCCGGGAGCTCATCCGGTCTTGGTCGGATCGGGTCCGAGGAGGCCTCGACAAGGTGCGTCCTCCCGACGAGGCTCGGCGCCTGGCGCGCCGGTACGGCCAGGGATTCAGTCCCGAATACCAGGCGGCCACAGAGCCGGCGGTGGCGGTGCAGGACATCCTCGAGCTGGAAGCCATGCTGGCGGACGATCGCATGGTGTCGATCTCGCTGGCCACGGGCGGCCCCGAAGACGAGGAGGGGGCCACGACCGAGCTGAAGCTCTACCTCTTAGGGGAGAGGCTGATCCTCTCGGACTTCATGCCCATCCTGGAGAATTCGGGTCTTCGGGTCATCGCGGTGGTGCCCTACGAGATCAAGGGGCAGGGCGTGCCCGACGCCATCATCTACTCGTTCTCGGTTCAGGACTCCGTGGGACGGCCGCTGCAGGCCGACGATCAGGGGACGCTCCTCGCCGAGACCATTTTGGCCGTCCGCTTCGGCGACGCGACCAACGACTCCCTGAACGCCCTCGTCCTGCTGGCCGGCCTCTCCTGGAGAGAGGCCGACGTCTTGAGGTCGTACGCGGCGTACGCATTCCAGCTGGGAGCGGTTCCCAGCAGGCAGTCGCTGCCCTCGGCTCTCGTGAGCTACCCCAACATCGCCCAGGTCCTTTTCGACATCTTCGAGGCCAAGTTCGATCCCGAGGGCCCGGCGACCCTCAAGGACCGCGAGGCCCTCGTGGGGGATCTCCGGAGCCCTACTCACTCACCTCATGACTTCGGTGACGCTTCTGGCCGACGACCGCGTGCTACGCAGGATGGTGGCGCTCCTCGACGCGACGGTGCGCACCAACTACTTCCGGAACGGGGGCAGATCGCCCACCCGGCGCTCCGGGGGCGTGCCCTACATCTCCTTCAAGATGTCCGCCAGGGCCCTACGTGACGTGGCCCGTAGCCGGCTCCTCTACGGGGTGTGGGTGCGGTCCTCCCGGATGGAGGGTGTCCACCTTCGCGGGGCGAGGGTCGCCCGTGGCGGGATCCGCTACAGCGACCGACCCGACGATTTCCGCACCGAGATCCTCGGGCTCGTGAACACCCAGATGGTCAAGAATGCGGTCATCGTACCGGCTGGCTCGAAGGGCGGGTACATCACTCTTCGGAACATCGCCGACCGCGACGAGATGGCCGAGGAGGAACGGGAGCAGTACAAGACACTCATGCGGGGCCTCCTGGACCTTACGGACGATCTGGACCACGAGGGTGCCATCGTTCCGCCAGAGCACGTGGTGTGCTGGGACAAGGCCGACCCCTATCTGGTCGTCGCTGCCGACAAGGGGACGGCCAAGTACTCGGACGTGGCCAACGGTGTCGCCGCCGAGTACGACTTCTGGCTGGGCGACGCCTTCGCCTCCGGAGGATCGCAGGGCTACGACCACAAGGTGGTGGGCATCACGGCCGGGGGTGCATGGGAGTGCGTTAAGCGGCACTTCCGGGAGGAGGGGAAGGACATCCAGTCCGAGCCGTTCACCGTGGTGGGGATCGGGGACATGAGCGGCGACGTCTTCGGCAACGGCATGCTCCTCTCCACCCAGATCAAGCTCATCGCGGCCTTCGACCACCGCCATGTCTTCATCGATCCCGATCCGGATCCGGCGACCTCGTTCAAGGAGCGCCAGCGCCTCTTCGGGCTAGGGCCCTCGAGCTGGGACGATTACGATCGGGACTGCCTGAGCGCGGGCGCCATGATCGTCCCCCGGGGTGCGAAAGAGGTCGATCTCACGTCCGAGGCCCGTAAGGCCCTGGGAGTGCCGGATGAAGTGGAGACCCTCGACGGTGAGTCGCTGATCCGCGTGGTGCTCCAGGCTCCTGTGGAGCTGCTCTGGAATGCCGGGATCGGCACGTATGTGAAGGCTCCCTACGAGTCCCACGCCGACGCCGGTGATCCCTCCAACGAAGCGGTCCGCGTCAGCTCCGACGAGCTCCGCTGCCGGGTCGTGGGCGAAGGCGGAAACCTGGGCTTCACACAGCGCGCCCGGATCGACTTCGCCCTCCGGGGTGGGCGGCTCAATACCGACGCGCTCGACAACTCGGGCGGCGTGGACCTCTCCGACCGGGAGGTGAACCTGAAGATCCTGCTCCGGCCCATGGTCCGCTCCGGTGCCATGAGTGAGGACGAGCGCAACCAGCTCCTCGAGGATGTCACCGACTCCGTGGCCCAGTTGGTTCTCGCCGACAACGAGGGCCAGAGTCTCGCCATCTCCCTCGACGAGCTTCGGGCCAAGGACGGCCTGGACGACTTCAGGAACCTCATGTCCGCTCTGGAGAAGACCGGTGGGCTGGAGCGGGCCGCGGAGCATCTGCCCACGTGGGAGGTCTTGTTCGATCGGCTCGAAGAGCTGGGGCGCTCGTTGACCCGCCCGGAGCTGAGCGTGTTGCTCGCGTATGCCAAGATGGAGCTCATGGGGCGCCTGCTGAAGAGCAAGCTCCCGGACGATGCGGCTACGGAGGACTACTTGCTGCACTACTTCCCCGAGGCCGCACTTGAGGCCGCCGGCAGGGACAGCCTCGGGCTCCACCGGCTCCGCCGTGAGATCGTCGCCTGCCAGCTGACCAACGATCTGGTGGGCCTCATGGGGGCGACATTCGTGAACCGGGTGGCACGGGACACGGGCCGGGAAGCCGCCGACGTCGCCCGGGCCTGGCTCGTGGCAGCGCGCCTGGCCGGGCACAACCAACTGGTTCGGCGGGTGAGCGGCACCGAGGCGGGGCTCTCGTCACGGGTGGCGTACCGCTGGCTGCTGGGGCTGTCGCGAGTCCTGGAGAGGACGACCCGTTGGCTTTTGGCCAACGTTGACAGCGAGAGCCAGACGGCCACCCTCATCAACGAGGATCGAACCGAAGCTCGAGAAGTTGCGTGAGGACTTCGGGGACTTCGTGGCGGGAGAGGATCGCGTCGTGTTCGAGCGTCGCGTCGCCGAGATCGAGCGGCACGGCGCCGAGCCCGCCTTCGCCCGGAGCCTGATCACCCTCCGCTTCCTCGACCAGCTCTTGGAGATCCTGCGAGTGGCCCGGGAGACAGGCGCCGAGCCGCTGGTGGCTGCCCGGGCGTACTACAAGGTGTCCGAGCTGTTCCACATTCCATGGCTCAGGCAGGCGATCTTCGGATCGGCGTCCGAGGACCGGTGGGAGCAGCGGGCCGCACAGGCACTGGCGGCCGACTTGAGCCGGGCGCACTACTCCCTCGCGACAGTGGTGATGGGGTCTGGGGATGGGAGTGGCGCTCTCAGCACCGGCGCGGGTGAGTACGGACACTTTCAGGAGCTCATGGAAGAGATCCGCGCTGAAGAGTCCATGTCCGTGTCAGGGCTCTCGGTGGCCGTGCGGGAGATCGCCCTCATGGCCGAGCGCGCCAACGGATCCACCGAGTAGGGGCCCGCGCTTCAGGTGGTGTTCGTAGAACCGCATCTGAGGCCCGCTACGAAATCAGCAGGGTGATCGTCAGGCTGGCCCCCTCGAGATCGTCTGCGACCACCGTGGGCAGATCCTGGACTCCGAGAACCAGTCGATACCCGGCCGCGAATCCGAGGTAAAGTCGCCCCACGGTGTGAACGCGCAGGTGGACCTCGGGCTCCAGGACCAGGAAGTTGTCCGCTCCGAGCTCGTTGCCCACGGGCACCGCCCGCACCTCCGCATTTCCGGCGCCGAGAAGGAAGCGTCCGGCCAGCGAGACGGTGTGGTCGGTCCGAGACTCGTATCCGAATAACAGGCCTCCGTACCCCATGCGCAGGTCGGTACCCAGGTCGGAGCTGGACTCAACTGCGGGCACGGCCTTCAGCAAGCCTCCTCCGGCCGCCCCGATGGAAAAGTGTTGGGAGAAGTGGAGAGAGGCCTCGCCCCCCAGCATCGCCTCCGTTCCCCCTCTGATTCTCGCGCCGCGAAAGAAAGCGCCGATGGAGGCCCTGACGGCGTCCGTGGACGCACCTTCGTCAGGGCCCTGAGCGTGAAGGCGGCCGGGTAGAGGTGACACCAGCGCAAGAAGAAGCCCCCCCGCGACCAGAGGGTGTTCCAGACGGAATGCCTTGCGGGGTATGGGGATCTCCTCGTTCCGCCCTGGGATCGAACGGTACTTGAATCGGTCGAAACAAGGTATACTTCCCGTCCTCCCACGGAACAGGGCACACCCGTCCGCCTCGTATCGCAGAAAATGGTTGAGAAGTGGGCCACACCGTGGCAATGTTTAAGTAACGCATTGGAAGACAGATACTTGGGGTCTACGAGAGACAATGGCCTGTGGAGGAGGGGTGACCACGAGGCGAGCCTAGGCTTCACGTTGCTCGAGCTGGTGGTCGTCATGCTTCTCCTATCACTCTCGCTCGCGGCGGCGGCGGGGGTGTTTTCGGCTTATCAGGCTCGTACGGCCGCTCAGCGAGCGGCCCAGGTCTTTGCACTGGACATCGGGCTCGCGAGGACGATGGCAGTGAGAAGTCGAGAGACCGTGGTCATCGACTTCGACGAGTCGCAGGTGACTTACCTGGTCCGGTCCGAGTCCGGCGATACGATAGTGAAGCGGGAGTTCAGCCAGACGGACGAAATCTGGCTCGACTCCATCGACCTTCAGCTGACTGGAGACAGCTTGGTCTTCAATTCGCGTGGCGTGGGTGACTTGACCGGTGTCGGCTCGTCTTTGGGCGTGGCCCGGTTCTTCGCCGGCGACACGGGATACGATGTGTCCTTCAACGGCATGGGGGCCTCAAAGGTCGACAAACGTTGACTACACGGCGTCGCAGGTGCCTGCGCGCCCCCGCAGGCGGCTTCACCCTGATCGAGGTCATCGGAGCACTGGTGATCTTCTCGGTCGGAGTGCTCATGGTCATGAACCTGACGGGAACGCTGTCCCTTCGGATGGAGGCGGCGGCGATCCGGTCGGAGCTTGCCGTTCGGGGGCAGGAGCGGCTGGACAGTCTGGAGATTCTGGACTACGACACGCTGACTGTTGGGACGACTTTCACTACCACCGAGGTTCGGGGATCGAGTTTCTATTGGCTGGTAACGGTAACGGATTCGACGGCGTTGGCCCGGCACCTCAAGGTGTGGCTGCTCCCTTCCAGCGGATCGGGCCCGTCCTTCACGGGGTCGACCTTCGTCATCCGATCCTGGTAGGCTCACGGAACACTCGCGGCTTCACCTTCCTCGAAGCGATTCTGGCCCTCACGCTGTCCTCCCTCATCGTGGCCCTCGTGGCATCGGTGTTCTGGGCCCAGAACGACTTCTACGCCCTGGTGGTGGAGCGGGCGAAGGTGCACGACAACCTCCGGGTCGTGTCGGACCTCATCGCTTCGGAGATTCGGGGTGTCTCGGGTGGGGGGGTTACGACCGCCCAATCCCGCCAGTTCGTCGTCCGCCTGCCGTTGGCCATGTGAACAGCGCACCTGATGGTTGACACAATGGTGCCAGCTGATGGTTAACAGATTGGGTTACGTCCTGTGTTGCCGTGGGTGTCGAAAATGACGAAGAGTTCTTCGTCAAACCACCCGAGGGTAATGGGTCCGAAGTAGATTTGCCACAGAGCGGGACCGATGGGTTCGAGCCCGATGAACTCGTTGCCGAGCGCCGAGCTGATGTTGATCCAACGCGAGTGCCAGCGGATGCCTCCGTTCGTAGAGACCTTACGGACCTCGAAGTGCTCGGGGTATTCGATAGGCGGAAGGACATCGGGGTAGGCTCTAAGAGCCGATCGGTAGACTGAATCGGGCGTCGCATCGTCGAGCGCCTCATGCGGCCGGATGGAATTGAAGGTGCGGCGGAAGTGGTTGAAGTGACGCTGCTGGGCACGGAGGTTGGCCTTCGGCGGCCGAGTGGCTTCGCGCTTGAGGGTTCGGTGCATGCGTTCGTGACGGCCATTCTGCTGCGGCTTACCAGGCTCGATGGTCTCAGGACGGATGCCGAGCCGGATCCACCAAGCGCTGAGGCGTGTGAGCCGAGCGAGGCCGATGGAAGCGAAGGGCGTGCCGTTGTCGGAGCGGATGACGGCGGGAACGCCGAACTCACGGAAGACCTTGATGAATACGGGCTTGGCGAGCTCGATCGACGTGGAGTACAGCCCTCTGCACTCGAGCAGGAATCGGCTGAAACCGTCCTGGATGGTAAGGGGATAGCAGTAGCGGCCGTTGAGCATCTTGAACTGGCCTTTGAAGTCGACCGTCCAGACCGCATTGGGCTCGTCCATGGGGGTGAGTGGCTTACCGGGATGGCCCGGCTTACCGGAGCGTCGGCGCTTCTTCGTGATCAGGTCGTGACGCTCGAAGATACGGTCGATCGTCCTGCGAGCTGGTGCCTCGCCGAACTTCTCAGCTGTGAGTTTACGGATCTTGCGTGATCCCCACCCGTAGCGCTGACGCAGATCCACGACGTGTTCCACGACACCTTCCGCTACGGCATGCGGGCAGTGGTGGGGCCGGTGAGAGCGGTCGTGGAGTCCCTCGAATCCCTCCGCGAGGAACCGTGTCCACCACTTGTATCCGGCGGCCTTGCTGATGCTGTAGCGCCTACAGGACTCGGCGAAACTGAAGGTGCGTTGCTGAACTTCGAGGATGAAACGTACTCTTTGCTCGTACATGGTCGACTGGTTCCAGTCCATCGGGCTCTCCTTGTTGCAGAACCCTGGTTGATAGGAACCTGTCAACCATCAGTGTAGGCCATTGTGTAAACCATCAGCTGCCGCTCAGGAGCTGGCTTCTCCGCCCCCTCTTTTCACGTCCAACGAGCTCCTGGAGCTCACCCTGGCTGCCGACTTCGACAAGCTCAAGGGAGATCGCAAGGAGGACAGCGAGTATCGCCCCGGCGTCCTGACCGTGACGGCGGACGACGGCTCCATGCGGGAGATCGAGCTCAAGGTGCGAACGCGCGGCAAATTCAGGCTAAAGAGATGCCGCTTCCCTCCGCTACGCGTCAACCTGCCGAAGAATTCCCTGGGGGGGACCGTGTTCGACGGGCAGAACAAGATCAAGCTCGTGACCCACTGCCGGGACCGGGACGGCGACGAGCAGAACGTGCTCGAGGAGTACCTGGTCTATCGGACCTACAATGTCATCACCGACCAGAGCTTCCGGGTGCGCCTGGCGCGAATCACCTACGTGGACACCAGCGGTGATGACGATCCCGTGACGCGCTACGCGTTCTTCCTCGAGGAGGAGGACGCCATCGCCGAGCGCCTGGGGGGAATAATCCTCCAGGTGAAACAGGTCCACCCCCGCCACCTGAGTGCCCGCGAATCGGCTCGCATGGCAGTGTTCCAGTACATGGTGGGGAATACCGACTGGTCCATGATCTACTTCCACACGTGGAGCTGTTGAGGACTGCCGAGAACGTCCACATTCCGGTGCCGTACGACTTCGACTGGGCGGGGTTCGTCTCACCGTCGTATGCCAAGCCCGACGCCAGCCTCGACATCCGGACGGTCCGGCAGAGGCTCTACCGAGGTTTCTGCCGACCGGACGTGGATTTTCCGGACGTCTACTCGGAGTTCGAAGAACTCCGGCCCGAGTTCGAAGCGCTCTACACGGAGATGGAGGGGCTCGAGGAGGACAAGATCGAGGATGCCTTGGAGTACACCGAGGAATTCTACGAGGTCATCTCCTCCGAGAGCCGCGCACGGCGTCGCATCGAAGAGGCCTGTCGCCGGACTTAGTTCTTCTTCCGTCCGGCGTTCGGGTGCTTGAGGTGCTTCCACGTATCGCCGCGGCGGACAGCCAGGATCGTGCTGGGGGAGACGTCTAGGAGCTGAGCCCAGTGGCCAGCTGCGTGTCCCCAGTATCCCTTCTTCTCGTCCCAGTCTTCCAGCACGCTCTTCACGTCTTCCTCCTTGAGAAGGGCATGAGGAGATTTCTCACCTTGCAGCCACGGGTTGTCGGGCCAGCGACGGCGACGCTGAAGCGGTCCAGGAGCCTTCGCGCCGGAGTGCCCGAGGCAATAGTGCCGGATCTGACTGGCGGTATACTCGGGGTGAGCTTTGGCGATGTCTGTGTAGAAGTAGCCTTCTTCGGCCAGGTCTCTCCACTTGACGATCAAAGGTAGAGCGGGCTTAGCCATAGTCGGGTCCATCCGAGATTAAACGTCTATGAAATTGAGGCCCCCGCAAAAAAAGCCCGCGGGCCATCCCTAAACCCCATGAGTGTCGGCACGTGCAGCCTAGACCTTTGCACCGACGCTCGGTTGATCGACGGGATTGTGAATGCATCGCTACGAGGCGGAAACAATTTGCATGCCGCACGGGCGAGGCCGAAAAGCACTGGCTTGGCGCCTCAGCGAAGCCTTCCGGTGTGTATTATTCCTGGATCCACTTCCCACTTTGGCACGAACGTGTGGTGGGGATTATGAATGCACTATAACATAAAATCTACCAGCTTTCAGGTACACCCGCCCTCGTGGCCGTGTTCGGGGGTGGAAGAAGGCGTCTTGGCGGGTCGTGTGGGTCCCAGTCCACCCTGCACGGGGAGCTATCGGAGTGTCACGATTTCCGTTCGTGAGGGCCACGATGCTCGGTTTGACTGCCTCGGCTCCGTTGGTGCTGGCGTGCTCGAGCTCCGACGACGGAATCGGTCCCGGCACCCCCCTCCAGATTCGGTCTGTCACTCCGACGCCCAACACTATCTCCGTAGGCGCTTCCGATGGCTTGGTCGTGGAGTTCGACCGACCACTCGATGCGGCCACCGTGTCGCCTGACGACGTCCGGGTGTTCGGTCGGTGGTCCGGCGTATTGGCGGGCTCTGTGACCCTGGCGGACGGGGATCGCGCGCTTCGGTTCTCCCCCTCGAGGTCCCTCTCGGCAGGGGAGTGGGTGACGGCGACCATTCCGACGGGGTCCGTGCGCGCCTTGGACGGTGCCGAGCTGGAACGGGGGCACACCTGGACGTTCTGGGTATCGGTCACACCCACCTCGATGACCCTCGATCACGTGAGCACGCTCGACGTGCGACGCCCCGGTGAACAGCGCATCCAGACCTATGGCGCCTACGCGGGGGATCTGGACGGCGACGGCTGGTCCGACCTGATCCTGCCCAACGAGGAGTCCGACGACCTACGGGTCTTTATGAACGACGGGACCGGGGGGTATGGCCCCTTCACCGTAGTGCCGATCCCCGAGGCCAACCAGCCGAGCACGAACGAAGGGGCCGACTTCGACGGGGACGGTGACATCGACTTTGCCGTGGGGAGCGCCCAGGGTAGCTATGTGGCCATCTTCCACGGCGATGGGGCCGGCGGCCTCGTGCACCGGCAGAATCTGGAGGCTGGAGCCGAGGTTCGTGGAGTCTGCCTTCTCGACTTCGAGAACGACGGAGACCCGGACATCGCGGCCGCGACGCGCGATGGGAACCACGTAGCTCTGTTCGAGAACGACGGATCCGGGATCTTCAGCTCGCGGGGCACCTTCGAGGCAGGGGACGGGGAGTGGTCCTGCGCCACGGGAGACCTCAATGAGGACGGTCTAATGGACCTCGTGATCGGGTCACGGTTGAGCCTCGACATTGCGGCCTTCGTGTCCAACGGGGACGGGACCTTCACCGAAGGGGACCGGATACCGACCGGTGGAGACCCCTGGATGCTGGCGGGCGGCGACCTCAATGGGGACGGGCACGTGGACTTCGCCGCCGTGAAGGCATCCGAGGGGACCCTGGCGGTATACGTCGGAGATGGAGAGGGCGGCTTGACGCTGGACCAGAACTATTTCCTGGGCGTGTTTCCCCTCGCAATAGACCTGGGTGACCTGGACGGAGACGGCGACCTGGACGCCGTCTCGTCCCACCTCGGGTCGGGACGCTTCGAGGTCCACGAAAACCTGGGGGATGGCTTCTTGTCCCGCCTTCCGATCTCGCTTACGGCTCCGACCGCGGCCTCATGCGCGATCCTCCACGACCGTGACAACGACGGAGATCTGGACGTCAGCGGGATCGACGAGGTGGACGATCTCCTGATCCTCTTCGAGAATCGATGACCAGGAGGCGCCTATACTTGGACTCCTCCGGCATGGGCTTCAACGGCCGGTACCTGTACACGCGGATATCATACCGCCCGTAAGCGCGTGAAAGCAGGCTCGGCCGTTACCGGCTGAGGCGAGGGGGCGTCCCGAGAGGGGCCCGCTTGCGCTACGCCGCATCGTCCCGCCTTGATCCAACGACGCCCCGACCCTCTTGGTGGCTCGCGAATTTCGGCAACGGAACACTAGGCGGGAGCCTTCTGTGCGGCCGGTGGCTTGATGCGGACGCTCAGAACCACCACCAGGAACGTGATGACGGCGGACAGCACGAAAACGCTGGACCCCAGGACTCCGTACAGCAGACCGCCCACCAGGAGCCCTGCAATGCTGGCAACGGCTCCGCTGCTGCTAGCGAAGCCCTGGACGGCACCCTGGACCTCCTGGTCCGTCGACCCGGAGATGATCGCCATGAGAGAGGGCCACATCACACCGTTGCCCATGGCGAGCAAAGCCGTACCGATGTAGGCCTGGGGCTTCCCGTCCATGGTGAAGAGAAGGAAGCTGACCGCCAGCACGAGACTCCCGACGATGACCAGCGTCCGCTCTGTCCAGATCTTCGAGACCCGCCCCAGGACCGGGCCTTGGACCACGACCATCATAAAGCCCATGGTGGAGAAGAAGATGCCGATCTCGGTGAGGGACCACCGGAGCCGGGTCGCGGCATGCACCGGGAACGCGATGTAGAAGAGGTTGAAGGCGAGGAACACCAGGAAGTACAGGGTGAGCAGCAAAGGAATGCTTGGGAGAGACAGGATCTCCCCCATGGAGAGCTCCGGTGCCCCCTCGAGCCGGTAGCACTCCTTCTGCTCCTGGCCGAGGATCTTCCGGACACTCGTGTGCTCCGGGTCGCTGGTGAGGATGTAGCGGGTGGACTCGGGCAGCTTGAAGCCGATGATGAGGCTGGCGATGGACCGATATGAGTAACGCTGCGACGACCGCAGGGACCTCCCCCCACGCCGTCGCCCCCAAGGCTCCGGCGATGGCCGGACCCAGAATGAACCCGAGGTTACCCGAGACGGCCATCTTCCCGAAGTTCGCGCTCCGCTCTCTCTCCTCTGTGATGTCCGCCAGATAGGCGTTGGCCACGGACACGTTTCCCCCGGTGATTCCGTCCAAGGCACGGGCGAAGAAGAGGACCATCAGCGGGATGGTCACGGTGAAGGCACCCGTCATCCGCGAGTCGACCTCCATCAGCGGCGTCACCGGCAGGGCCAGGGCAACGAGGAAGATGGCCCAAGAGCTGAGGGTGCCGAGCTGGCTTGCGAGGAGGATCCGCCTTTGCCCGTACCGGTCCGACAGGCGGCCCAGGATGGGCGCGCCGATGAGCTGAAAGAACGAGTAGGTGGCGCCCATGATCCCGTAGATCAAGGCATTGCCGCCCAGCCTCGTGACCAGGAACACCAGGAAGGGGAGGACGATGCTGAACCCCAGCGTCCCCACGAAGTTGACCGAGAGGATCGGGTAGATCGAGATCGGTCTGGGCTGAACGTCGGTCGCCATCCGCCCAGTATACGGCGCGACGCCGGATCCGGCGCGACCCGAGATCCGGCGCGAGGATGCCGTGTCTGCCGGGCCTTGAGGAGGGCCGCGGTTCAGACTTCTACCAGCTCGCCTTGCTCGAGGCTGAAGAGTCGCTGGGGCGCCTCACGGCTGAGAGCCACGAGATGGTTGGACGGCACCATGGTCCACTCGGAATCGCCAGTGAGGCGCTCCGATGAGACCACCACGGATCCGGAGCGCTCGTAGCGCCGCCGTCCCGGCGAGTCCTTTGCCGCAGGTTCGTAGAGCTCGCGCTGGATGTAGTACAGGGTCGGCGGATCGGAACCACCCTCCATGTACCTCGAAATCACGGCCTCCCGGCCGTCGGAAACAGCCACGTTCAGCTTGCTCGCGGCGCCGTTCGCATGCACCCGCACCAGCTCGAGCACCCGGGTGATGGCCGCCGCCAGGGATCGGGCCAGAAGGAGAGCGGGGTCCTCTTCGGAGCGCTTTAGGAGCTCGTCGATGAACACCGCGAAGAAGTGCTCCGTGTCGGTGCTGCCGAACACGTTGGCGTAGGCCCTATCGCCCACCGACTCCATGAGGGGACGCCGTATCTGCGGGAACGCGCCGACGAACCCGTTGTGCATCAGGAGGTAACGCCCGAACTGGAACGGGTGACAGTTGGCCTCGTTCACAGAGATGCCGGACGTGGCCGCCCGCACGTGGGCCAGGATGCACGGCGAGGAGATGGCCCGAGCGAGGTTCGCCACATTGCGGTTGTTCCACGCGGGCCGCACCGACCGGAACACGGCCGGCTCCTCTCCATCGTCCGAGATGTACCAACCGACGCCGAAGCCGTCGACGTTGAGGGGCTCCCGCTCGCGGGCGTGCGCGCTCTGGCGAATCAAGGAGTGTTCCGGCTCGGTCAGCAGGGAGGCGAGCCGGATGGGGGGACCGAGGTACAGCGTGAATCGACACATGTTGCGCCTCCGCAGGAAAGATAGCGGGGGCGGATCTACCGCTGCACCTCCACGACGGTGCCACCCCTTCGAGCCGACTCGTAGAGCGCCGCGATGACGCTCATGTTGCGTGCCGCTGCCTCGGCCGTGTAGCGCAGGGGACGGCCGTTCAGGACGCAGTCGGCGAAGTGCTCCACCATGAGGCGGTGCTCGTCGCCGCCCGCCACCGTGTGCTCGGTCGTCTCACCCCGGCTCCGATGCTCCCCCGCTGGGTTCCTCGCCCGGATCCGAGGCGGGTTCGGCGGAGTCCGCGCCGGGCAGAACCAGGTTCAGGACGAGCGCGGTCAGCCCCCCCGTGATGAGGCCCGACCCGAACAGCGTGCGCACGGCTTCCGGGAAGTGCTGAAGGGCCGCGGGCCTCAGCTCGGCCCCCAGCCCCAACCCCAGCGCGACGGCCACGATGACCATGTCACGCTGATCGAAGTCCGTGCCGCGGTGCACGATGGCCATGCCGCTCACGAAGATCATCGCGAACATGATCAGGCCGCCTCCGCCGATGACCGGGGCGGGAAGTGTGGCGAAGAGCGCGCCAACCTTGGGCACCAGCCCGAGGCAGAACAGAATCACGCCCGCGGCCGCCCCCACGTGCCGGCTCAGCACGCCCGTGAAGTTCACCAGCCCCACGTTCTGGCTGTACGACGTGTTGGGGAACGCGCCGAACACGGCGGCGAGCCCGCTCATCATGCCGTCGGCCACAAGGCCCCCGCGCAGCTCGTCACCGGTGGGCTCGCGTCCGCTGGCCGACGTGATACCGCTGATGTCACCGATGGTCTCCATGGCGCTGATCACGTACACGAACGCCATCAGGAGAATCGCCGCCGGTACGAACTCGACGCCGAACGCGAGCGGACGGGGCAGCGCGATCCACCCGGCCTCGGCGAAGGGGGCGAAGTCGACGCGTCCCGCTACCGCGGCGGCGACGTACCCGGCGACGGCGCCGATCAGCAGGCTGGCGTAGCTCAGGAAGCCGCGCGCGAACTGGTTCAGCCCCAGGGTGATCACGAACACGAGACCCGCCAGGAGCAGGTTGGGGGCCGCGCCATAGTCGGACGCGCCCACTCCGCCCGCGGCGTAATCCATGCCCACCGGGATCAGCGTGAGCCCGATCAGCATGACCACCACACCGTTCACCAGCGGCGGGAAGAGCCACCGGAGCGTCTTGATCGAGAATCCGAGCGCGACCTCGACCACCGACGCCGCGAGGCACGCGCCGAACACCGCCGGTAGGCCCCACCGCTGTCCGATTGCGATGCACGCTGCCACAAACGCGATGCTAGTGCCCATAACGATCGGTAGACGGCCGCCCACGGGCCCCACCGGATAGGCCTGAATCACGGTCGCAACCCCGGCCATCAGGAAGACCATCTGGAGCAACAGCGCGGTCTCGCCCGTCGCCAGCCCCAGGCCGCCCGCGATCAGGAGCGGCGGCGTGATGTTGCCCAGCAGCATGGCCACCGTGTGCTGCAAGCCCAGCGGCACCAGCTCGCGCAGCGGCGGGCGGTCGTCGAAGTCGTAGTGGATCGGCTGGCGGCTCAAGGGCGCTCCGGGGCGACGGGGACGGAGCCCCATCATCGGTATCGTGCGTGTGGGATCGCAAGGACGGATAGCGCGCACGGTAGCGGCCCCGACCACCTTGCTGTCTGCCGAAACGCCGCCTAACCTCAGTCGCCTATGCGAATCCAGCTCACGGTCAACGGCACCGAGTATGAGCGCGACGTCGAGCCGCGCCTGCTGTTGAGCGACTTCCTTCGCCACTCCCTGGACCTTACCGGAACGCGCGTCGGCTGCGAGCACGGCGTCTGCGGGGCCTGCACGGTCCTGATGAATGGCGAGGCGATCCGGTCGTGCCTGGTGCTAGCGGTGCAGGCGCACGGGCAGGCGCTGACGACCGTGGAGGGGCTGGCGGGGGCGGGCGCGGCCCCCGCGGCCCCCGCGCTCCACCCCCTTCAGGCCGCCTTCCACGAGAAGCACGGGCTTCAGTGCGGGTTCTGCACACCCGGCATGTTGATGACGCTGATCCCGTTCCTCGAGGAGAACCCGGACCCCACCGAGCACGAGATCCGCGAAGCCATTACCGGCAACCTGTGTCGCTGCACCGGCTACGAGAACATCGTTCGCGCGGTGCGCCACGTCGCGGAGCGAAACGGTGGCTGAGGATCGCGTCGGCAAAAGCGTGCTCCGCAGTGAGGACGCCGCGCTGCTCACGGGCAGCGCGCTCTTCGTGGACGACGTGCACTTCGACGATATGCTGCACGTCGCGTTCGTGCGCAGCGACTTCGCGCACGGGCGCATCGTGAGCATCGATGCCTCGGCGGCGCTCGCCCGAGAGGGCGTCGTCGCCGTGTACACCGCCGAGGACCTGGGTGACTACAACGCCACGGGGCCACTGCTCGTGGGGCCGCCCCCTATCGACGACCTGGTGTTCAACCAGGCCACGAACCGGCCCCTGGCCAGCGATCGGGTGCGCTACGCCGGCGAGCCCGTCGCGATGATCGTGGCCGAGAGCCGATACATCGCCGAAGACGTGATTGCCGACGTGTGGGTGGACATCGCTCCGATGGACGTGGTGGTCGACCTCGAGGCCGGGCTCGCGGACAACGCGCCCGTGATCCACGACCAGATCGGCACGAACCTGGCCGCGCACGTGGTGCAGACGAAGGGCGACTTCGAGGCGGCCGTGGCCGACGCGCACCTGGTGATCGAGCGGCGTTTTCTCTACGACCGCGGCGTGGCCGGCGCGATGGAGAACCGAGGCGTTGTGGCCCGGTGGGACGCGCGCGCGGGCGAGCTGACCGTGTGGGATACCACGCAGGCGCCGATCCCCATCCGGAACGGCCTCGCCGCCATGCTGGGCCTGCGCCAGTCGCAGGTGCGCGTGGTCGCGCCGTTCGTTGGCGGGGGCTTCGGGCCCAAGATCATGATGTTCTACCCCGACGAGGTGCTGCTGCCCTGGGCCGCGATGCGGCTGGGCCGGCCCCTCAAGTGGATCGAGGACCGCCAGGAGAGCTTCTACGCCAGCACGCAGGAGCGCGGGCAGGTTCACGACGCGGTGTTCGCGTTCGACGAAGACGGGCGGCTCGTCGGGGTGAAGAACGTGTTCCTGCATGACACGGGCGCCTACAACCCGTACGGTCTCACGGTGCCGATCAACACCCAATGCACCCTGCTGGGGCCGTACGAGGTACCGAACTACCACGGTGAGTTCAAGGTCGTCTTCACCAACAAGATGATCGTCACGCCGGTGCGCGGCGCTGGCCGCCAGCATGGCGTGTTCGTGATGGAGCGCATGCTCGACATCGCGGCCCGCGAGCTGGGCATCGACCGCGTCGAGATCCGGAAGAGGAACTACCTGGAGCCGGGTGCTTTCCCGTACAACCACAAGGTCATGTTCCAGGACTCAGCCGACCTCGTGTACGACAGCGGCGACTATCTTCCCGCGCTGGAGCGGGCGGCCGAGATGATCGGGTATGACGGTTTCGGCGAGGAACAGGCCTGGGCCCGCGGGGCCGGCCGCCACCTGGGCCTGGGTGTCGTGAGCTACGTCGAGGGCACCGGCATCGGCCCGTACGAGGGCGCGCGCGTCACGATCGAGCCAAGCGGCGCCGTGCGCGTGGCGACCGGTGTCGGCACCCAGGGGCAGGGACACTTCACCGCCTTCGCCCAGATCGTCTCGGACGCGCTGGGCGTGGACATCGAGGACGTGTTCGTCACGACGGGCGATACGCGCGAGTTCGGATGGGGCACGGGCACGTTCGCGAGCCGCGGCATCGTCGTGGCGGGCGGGGCCTGCCACGCGGCGGCCCAGGCGGTGCGCAAGAAGATCTTCGAGCTGGCCGCGGACGAGCTGGGCGTCGACCCCGACGCGCTGGAGCTGGCCGGGGGCCGTGCCTTCGTGCACGGCGATCCGGACCGGGGCTTCGACCTGGGCGGTCTGGCGGTCATCGCCAACCCGCTGCGCGGCGCAGTGACGCCCGGCACCGAACCCGGGCTCGAGGCCACGGCCTACTTCGGCCCCGACCGAGGCACCACGGCCAACGGCGTGCACGCGATGATCGTCGAGGTGGACCCCGAGACGGCCATGGTCGATATCCTGCGCTACGTGGTCGCGCACGGCATCGGCAACGCGTTCTACGAGCAGCTCGTGTTCGACGACAACGGACAGCTCCAGAACGCGTCGTTCATGGACTACCTGCTGCCGACGGCCACCGACGTGCCCAACGTCGAGACGGATCACGTCACCACCTCGTCGCCGCTGAATCCCCTGGGCGTGAAAGGGGTCGGCGAGGCCGGGGCGATCCCCACCGGCGCGGCGTTCGCCCAGGCGATCGAGGACGCGCTGAAACTGCCGGGTCTCGAGATCCGCGAGATGCCCCTGAGCCCCAACCGGCTGTTCGAGCTCATTCGCGAGGCCGATGGCGCATGATCATCGAACTCGACGCTTGCCTGGAGGCCCCGTGAAGCCCGCGCCGTTCGAGTACCTGGTCGCGGGGTCTGCCGAGGAGGCGCTCTCGGCGCTCGCGGACATAGGCGACGGCGCGAGGGTGCTGGCCGGTGGGCAGAGCCTGATTCCGGCGATGAACTTCCGGCTCGCCCAGCCGGCCATGCTGGTGGACATCAATGGGGTGTCCGGCCTGGACTTCATCCAGGAGGCCCGTGACGGCGGCGTGCGCTTCGGTGCCATAACTCGCCAGCGCACGGTCGAGCGTTCCGCCCTCGTGGCTGACAGGGTCCCGCTGCTCGCCGAGGCCATGCCGTGGGTGGCGCACCCGCAGATCCGCAACCGCGGCACGATCGGCGGCACGCTGGCGCACGCCGACCCGGCGGCGGAGGTACCGGCAGTGATGCTTGCGCTGGGGGCGCGGTTTCGCGTGATGGGCCCCGGCGGCGAGCGGTGGGTGGCCGCGGAGGACTTCTTCACCGGCTTGTTCGCAACGGCCGTGGGGCCCGACGAATTGCTCGTTGAGATCGAGGTGCCGCCGCCGGCCGCGGGCCGTACGGGGTATTCGTTCACCGAGATCGCCCGCCGCCAGGGCGACTTCGCGCTGGTGGGCGTGGCCGCGACGGTAGCGCTGGACGAGGCGGGCAACTGCGCGGATGCGCGCGTGGCGTTGATCAGCGTGAGCGACGGTCCCGTGCTCGCGGGGCAGGGGGCTGCGACGCTCATCGGCGAGGCCCCGGGCCCGGAATCGGTGCGCGCGGCCGCGGCCGCCGCCGCCGAGCACGACGTCGACCCGCCGGGCGACATGCACGCTTCGGCGGAGTACCGGCGCCACTTGGTCGAGGTGATGACGCGCCGGGCGCTCGAGACCGCGTTCGCGCGTGTCATGCCCGAAGGAGCCACGTGAGCCCCCGCCCCTGAGGAGCCGCATGCGCACCGCACCCGCACAGTCGGACGACATCCTGACGGGTCTCGTCGAGCTGGACGAGCCCGTCCCGCCCGGGCCGCTCGTCAACGACGACATCGCGCCCACCGCGGTGGTCGACCGCACCTGGAGCACCCTGCACATCGCGTCGCTGTGGGTGGGCATGAGCGTATGCATTCCCACGTACATGCTGGCCGCCAGCATGATCGAGACGGGCATGAATTGGTGGCAGAGCATGCTGGCGATTCTGCTCGGCAACCTCATCGTGTACGTGCCCATGGCCATCAACGGCCACGCGGGCACCCGCTACGGCATTCCGTTCCCCGTGTACTCGAGGGCGTCCTTCGGGCCCGTGGGCGCGCACGTGCCGTCGCTGATGCGCTCGGTTGTCGTGTGCGGCTGGTTCGGTATCCAGACCTGGATCGGCGGCCTGGCGGTGAACGCCGCGTTAGGCATCGTCTGGCCCGGCTGGCTGGCACTGGGCGGTGACTGGACGTTCATGGGCCACGGCGCCCCGCTGTACGTGAGCTTCCTGCTGTTCTGGTGCGTGAACGTCTACTTCGTGATCGCCGGTACGGAATCCATTCGCGTGCTCGAGACCGTCGCAGCCCCGTTCCTGATCCTCATGGGTCTCTCGCTGCTGGCTTGGGCGATCCTGCGCGTGGGCGGTCTGGGTGAGATGCTGGCCGCGTCCCATCGGCTGGGCACCGCGCAGGACCTGCCCGCGGGCCGCTTCATCATGACTCTGTTCCTGCCCTGGGTGACGGCCATGGTGGGCTACTGGGCCACGCTGTCGCTCAACATCCCCGACTTCACGCGCTACGCGAAGAGCCAGAAGGACCAGGCGGTGGGGCAGGCGGTGGGACTGCTCACCACCATGCCTCTGTTCTCCTTTATCGGAGTGGCCGTGACCAGCGCCACCGTATTGCTTTACGACGAGGCGATCTGGAACCCGGTCGACCTCGTAGCGCGCCTCACGGCGGAGCAGAACCGGCCCCTGCTCGGCCTGCTCGCCATGGTGGCGATCATCGTGGCCACGCTCAGCACAAACATTGCCGCGAACGTTGTGGCGCCCGCGAACAGCTTCAGTAACCTGAACCCGCGCCGCATCTCGTTCCGCGCTGGAGGGCTCATCGCCGCGGCGATCGGCATCGTCATCGTGCCGTGGAAGCTGCTCGACCTGTACCAGGTCTGGCTGATCACCTACTCGGGCCTGCTGGGCGCGGTGGGCGGCGTGATCGTGAGCGATTACGTCGCCGTGCGGCGCGGGCAGCTCGACCTGCCGGGCCTCTATTCCACCGACGGCGCGTACGCCTATTCCGGCGGCGTGAACCCGCGGGCGCTGATGGCGCTCGCCGCCGGCGTGCTCGTCGCCCTCTCCGGCTTGCTGCACCCCTCGCTCGCCTTCCTATTCAACGGCGCGTGGTTCAGCGCGACCATCGTCTCGTTCGTTCTCTATTTCCTCCTGATGAGGAACGACGCATGAAGACCTGCATGAGGAACGGCTCATGAAGACCTACGACCTTTCCCAGCCGCTCAACCAGGACTCGTTCGCCTGGCCGTACTATCCGCCGTTCGAGGTGAAGTACATCAAGCGCAAGTCCGAGCACGGCGTGAACGCGCAGTACATCCAGTCGTCCAACCACATGGGGACGCA
>CBDCKN010000011.1:0-40102 GCA_965218295.1 Longimicrobiales bacterium
GATGCCGTTGATGAGGCCGAGGTCGGCGACCTTCTTGATCTGGCGCCGCTGGGAGATGCGGACGAGAGGCTTGAGCACACCCACCAAGACCGTGCCGGCGAGCAACATGGCGATGGCACCCACTGGCGATCCGCCGAGGAGCATGAGCAGGGCCATGAGCCCGACGATCATGGCGAAAAGCACCTGCATCTTTTTGAGCGCCTTCTTCGTCAACTCCGAGTTCCATGAGTGGGTGGCGTTGGCCCTGGCCCAGTCTTCGGGGGTGAACTCGAACTCGACTGTGACTACATCGGAACCTGGCATCGTCCGGCCTCCCGACGGATAAGGCCGTCTGTCATGTCCTGGTATTCCGTAATTTACGCGTTCGGCCGGGCACTTGCGACGACGAAGAATCGCTACACCGAAGTTCGACGGCACGGGGTGCAGCCGGAGGACCCGGGACCGAAAATCCGCCGCCACCTGACCCACGCCTAACGGCGCGGGTACCCCGGATCCGGCGCCTCGGCACTCTCGGTGGCTCGCGAACTTCTGGGACACCACACTAGCGTATACGTATAAAAGTTCGAGAATGATACGTATACAGGCCTCAGGCCTTATCTGAACGAGGGGTCGGGCGCCGACGAGCGTCCGGCCTGGGCCGGCGGGAACGACGTACGTCGGGTCACTGAGGTGCTGGTTGCCAATCGGCCCACTGCACGCCGGTAAGAATCTCCGACTCGTCTCTGGTGGCGAGGTCTATCACCCACATGGACCGCGGCTGCTCGGGTCCCCCGCGGCCAAAGACGATCTTCGTGCCGTCCGGCGACCAGTGCGGGTCGTCGCTGTTGACCTGGTCCGGCGTGTCGGTGATGCGGACCGGGTTCGAGCCGTCAGGGTCCATGGTCCAGACGTCGCCGTACTGTCCCTCGAAGCCCGACCAGAAGGCTATCTTCGATCCGTCCAGGGACCAGTGGGGGACGTTGGCATCGGGGTAGTCCGATCCCAGCCCCAACGTGAGTTGGCGCTGGTCTGTACCGTCGCTGTTCATGATCCAGATCTGTGTGCTGCCGCTGGCGGTCGAGGCGTAGGCGATCTGCCGGCCGTCGGCCGACCAGGTCGGATGCAGGCTCCAGACGAACTGCTGGCCCGGGAGCGCCGCCGGCGTCTGCGTCAGTCTTGCGGCCCCGGTGCCGTCGGCATTCATGACCCACACCTCGGGGTTGGTGTCACCATCCCGAACGGCGCTCAAGGCGATTCGCTGCTGGTCGGGTGAGTAGACGGGCGTAAAGTTGCTGCCCTGGGTGTCGAAGCTGAGCTGCCGGCGATTCGGGCCGTTGCTGTCCATCGCGAAGATCTCCCTGACAGCTCCGACGCATGAGCTGAAAAGAATAGTCTTACCGTCCGGTGGCGGCCGGCATGATGTTCGAACCGGAAGCGACCAGGACCAAGGGATCGGTCCCGTCGGCGGCCGTAGCTGATGATCCGGGACGAAGTCCCACACCCTCCACTGAGGAGTTCGGAGATGATGATGCGTCCGTTGACGGGTCCGGTGGCGGTGTCCGGTTCGACGATCCCCGGGCTACTGCTTCCGTCTGAGCAGCCGGCTGCCGCGACCACCAGCAGGATGATGAGCTTGAGGGGGATCATGGTCATCTCTATCGCCTCTAGGTGCCTGACAGTTCCCGTACGTACTTGACGTAATTGATGATACGTATCCTTGATCAGATGTTAAATCACGGCTCAAAATTCAGCAGCGCATGTCTCCGCTCGGGGATCCGGGACCAGGGGTCCACCTCCACGACGCGGTAGAGTGGTGAGTGGCCGAGCTTCAGCTTCAATTCCTGAACGGCCTCCCTGAGGGCGGAGGGGACGGTGCCCTCGGACAGCTCCCGCCCGCACTCTTCTCTGCCACTGGACTCCCCCCGGTCGAAGAGGTCGTTCTGAGACGTGGCAGGGCCGAACTGGAAGAACTCCACGGTCAGGGCTTCCACGGCCCGAGGGGGAGGTGACAGGACCATCCGGGCGCGAAGGACGAAGGCGATTCGCTCGCGATGCGCCGTGGGCTCCCGAAGGACCGTCTTCAGGGACCACGAGCCCCCACCCTCCAGGGCGAGCGGCCAGACCCACACCCTGTATGCTCCGGCCCTGACGCTCCGGACGGGCCAACGCTCGTTCCAGGAGCCGGTCCAGTGCCCCATGGAGCGTTTCCACCTGCCCCACGGGAGTGTGGAAGTCGAGTGAAGATCGGATCGGCCGGGGTCGATGGTACGGCTGGACGGAATCGATCCGCTCGCCCGTGGCCCAGGCCCGAGCCCTTCGCCCGTCGGATCCGAACTGACCGATCAAGGCCGGGGTCGGGAGACGGATCAGATCGCCCAGGGTGTCGATGCCGAGCCGCTCGAGCCGCTCGACCATGACCGTATCGACCGGAAGCACGGAGACGGGGCAGGGGCCCAGGAAGGAGAGGAGCTCCTCGTCTTCCACGATCACGGGTCGTCCGGGGCCCGCTCCGGCCGCGGCCACCCAGGCTCCAAACTTCCCCGAGGCCCACCCCATTCTCATGGCGGCCACCAGTGGACGGGGGAAGATCGTGAGGAGCGCTCCGAGAACTCTGTCCACCTGGCGCGGCGGTGAGCCGTAAAGCCGTCCGAGCCCGTCCATTCCCACGAAGACCCTTCCGCGGCCGGCAGGCTCCACGATGGGGCTCAGGCCCGACAGGGTCTCCAGGAGCTCCTCCTGGGTAGTGTCGTAGTGGGCCGGATCGGGCTCTAGGAGGGTGAGGGAAGGGCAGAGGGCGACGGCCTGAGAGATGAGTTGCCCAGGGCGTACGCCAGCGGTGGAGGCCCGCTCGGAGACCTGCCAGACCGTTCTCCGGGTGTTCTCGCCGGGGGAGAGAAGGGCTACGGACGTGGCGTCCAGCTCCGGGCTCCGGACCAGCTCCAGCCGGAGCTCGAAGGTGGGCAGCCAGGCGCAGAGCGCTTGGCGGCTTCCACGTCGCTGGGTGGTGGTGGCGCCCCTGGTCTCCCACCCACGAACGGCTGGGTGGGTGGAACCACTGTACACACGGGAACGGGGCTCGGACATAGACAAACAGGCCTTAACGGATACCGAATAAAAACCGAAAGTCCAAGGTACGTCGAAGAGAAAGGAAGAGCAAGCGGACCTCGATGTGGTTGGATCGATTCCGTGAGGATCCTGCGCTACTTGCCGCTCGAACCGCCTCCGCTGTCCCCGGGGCCGCCCCTCCCGATCAGCTTGTTCAGCACGATCACGGGCACCAGACCCACGGCGATGATGAGCAGAGCGGGCACGGCCGACTGGGTCAACTGCTCGTCGGTGGCGAGCTGGAAGGCCCGGGTGGCCAGGGTGTCGAAGTTGAACGGGCGGAGAATCAGGGTGAGGGGCAGCTCCTTGAGGACGTCCACGAAGACCAGAAGGGCGGCGCTCAGGATCGTGCCCTTGAGCAAAGGTAGGTCCACCTTCCAGAGCGTCTTCAAGGGTGGAACTCCCAGCGATCTCGAGGTCTCGTCGAGATTGCCGCACAGGCGCTTGAAGCCCGACTCGAGCGGGTTGAGCGCCACGGCCAGGAAGCGCACCATGTAGGCGAACACCAGGGCCACCAGCGTGCCGCTCAAGAGGAGGCCTGTCGGCAGGTCGAAGGATGCTCTCATGAACGCGTCAACGTGTCGATCCACCCACACCAACGGGATGAAGACGCCCACCGCGATGACGGCTCCAGGAATCGAGTAGCCCAGGACCGCCACCTTCGACGCGAGGCGGAGGAGGGGGGTGGGGCTGAGCCGTACGGCGTACGCGATGAGCAGCGCCGCGACGACCGCCAACAGCCCAGCGGTGAGGGCCAGTGAGAAGCTGTGGAGCGTGAGCTGCACGAAGCGTGCGTCCAGTGCCCTGAAGCCGGCCTGGGCCGCCCACCCCAGGAGCTGGAGGACCGGAACCAGGAAGCCCAGCGTCAACGGTAGGAGGCATGCGGCAAATGAGAGCCATCGCCCCCGCCTTCCCAGCCTCCGCCTCTCCGCGGGTCGATACCCCCGGGCGCCATCGTCGAAACGGGCCCGGCCCCTCTGTGCCCGCTCGAAGACGATGAGGGAAAAGACGAAGAGGAGTAGGATGCCCGAGAGGCGCATGGCGGAGACGGGGTCGTTCAGTGGGAACCAGGCTCGGAAGATCCCCGTCGTGAAGGTGGGCACCCCGAAGTACTTCACGGCTCCGTATTCGTTGAGCACCTCCATGAGCACGAGCGTCAACCCGCCCACGACCGCCGGACGTGACATGGGAAGGGCTACCTTGAAGAAGGTGTTCCACGGTCCCCGCCCAAGACCTCGAGCGGTCTCCAGGACGGCTCCCGACTGTTGGACGAAGGAGGCGCGGGCGATGACGTACACATACGGGTAGAGCACCAGGGCCATCATGACCATGGCACCCTCGCGGGACATGATCGCCGATCGGATCCGCCACGTCTCGGCCCCGGGCCAGAGAGCATCCAGCGCGCCAGACATGGCGCTTCCGTACTCGAAGACGCCGGCGTAGGTGTACGCGATGATGTAGGTGGGGATGGCCAGCGGCAGGACCAGGCTCCACTCGAAGGTGCGCCGTCCCGGGAATTCGTAGGCCGACACGAGCCAGGCCGGCGCCAGCCCGAGGACGAGGGCCAAGGCACCCACGCCCACCACGAGCAACGCCGAATTCGCTACGTACACCGGAAGCACGGTACTGGCGAGGTGCTGCCAGATTTCGGTGCGAGGCTCGAAGACCCCCCGGGCGATGACCAGCAGAGGGAGGGTCGTGAGAGCCACCACCACCAGTGCCGACACGCTCCAGGGGGTGAGCCCACCTCGGAACTCGCTACGCGATTGACGCCAGAAAGCCCGGAGGGCGCTCCATACGCTCCGGGCTCTCGAACGAATGGCCGTGGCCATGCTAAGCAGTCCTTATCGCCACCCCGCCCGGTCGAAGATCATCACAGCGCGGGAGTTGAGCTCTCCGAGAACGGATAGGTTGAGGGTGTCGGGGCGGAACTCGCCCCACTCTTGGAGCGTCTCCGCCCACGGGATTCCAGACTTCACCGGGTACTCAAAGTTTGCTTCGGCGTACCCCGTCTGCGCTTCGGTGTCCGTCAGGAATTCGAGGAGGCGGACGGCGTTCTCGGGATTGGGAGAGTGCGCCGTCACTCCTGCGCCACTCACGTTCACGTGGGCGCCCCGATCGTCCTGATTGGGGAAGAAGATTCCTACCTTACGGGCCAGTTCGCGATCACCCTGGTCGTCCCCGTTGAGAAGCAGTCCGACGTAGTACGTATTCGTGATGGCCAGATCGCCGACCCCGGCCGCCACGTCCTTCACCTGATCGCGGTCCCCGCCCATGGGGGCTCGGGCCAGGTTCTGCACGACGCCCCGGGCCCATTCGGCCGCCGCGTCCTCACCGTGAACGGCGACCATCGATGCCAGGAGCGACTGGTTGTAGATGTTCTCGGAGCTCCGCACGAGAATGCGGCCTCGCCACTTGGTGTCGGCCAGGTTTTCATAGGTCGACAGCTCGTCCCGTGACACTCGATCCAGCGAGTAGGCGATGACGCGGGCCCTCTGCGTGAGTCCGTACCAGTACCCCTCCGGGTCCCTCAGACGCGCGGGTACGTTCGACTCCAGCACCTCGGAGGAGGCGCTGCGGAGCAGGTTCCGCTCCTTGGCCCGCTGCAGACGACCGGCGTCCACCGTGATCAGCAGGTCGGCCCGCGTGCTTGCACCCTCGGTCTCGAGGCGCGTGATCAGCTCGTCGGCGGATGCCGTCTGGACGTTGACCCGTATCCCTGTCAGCTCGGTGAAGCGGCGGAAGAGCTCCTGGTCCGTGTCGTAGTGCCGATGGCTGTAGACGTTGACGACGCCGGCATCCTCCGAGGTACCCTCCGGCTGTCCATCTCCGGAGCAGGCGGCCAAGAGGGCCACTCCCATGACGGTACAGAGGCCCGATACGTGCAACCGCTTCATTAACAACTCCCTGCGACGACGTTGAATCACGATTTCAAGGGATCATCCTTCGATGCTCAGTTAGTTGAGAACGAATCTCAACTAGCCCTTGGAAGATCGACCCTGGGGACAAACCAGGCAAGTGACGACGCGCAGGAATATCCGGCGCGGGGTCGATGGCGCCCACCTCAATACCTGGGTATCTTCGGGGTTCCACCAGGGCCCTCTCTTCGAGGCCGGGCCTGCCCGATTCTACAGTCCACGACACCGCAGCGGAGCGTTCCGTGACCGAATACAGCTACGCCACCGTACCGGCGGATGGCGAGCAGATCACGATAGAGCGTGGTAAGCCGGTCGTACCGGCCCAACCGATCATCCCGTTCATCGAGGGAGACGGGATCGGTCCCGACATCTGGCGTGCCACCCAGGCCGTCGTCGATGCGTCCGTTGCGAAGGTGTACGGCGGCGAGCGCCGGATCGCGTGGATGGAGATCTACGCGGGCGAGAAGGCGAACGAGAAGACCGGCGAGTGGCTGCCGGAGGAGACCTTCGAGGCTCTCCGGGAGTTCAAGGTTGGGATCAAAGGACCCCTGACCACACCCGTGGGTGGAGGCATCCGCTCACTGAACGTTACCCTTCGACAGGTTCTCGACCTCTACTCCTGCATCCGACCGGTCCGGTGGATCGAAGGAGTGCCCTCACCGGTGAAGGAGCCCGAGAGGCTCGACGTGGTCATCTACCGTGAGAACACGGAGGACGTCTACGCCGGAATCGAATGGGCTTCCGGCAGCGCCGAGGCACGGCGTGTGCGGGCGTTCCTAGTCGACGAGATGGGCTCGTCCATCCGCGAGGAGAGTGGCATCGGGATCAAGCCGATCAGCCCCTTTGGGACGAAGAGACACGTGGCCGCCGCCATCCGATACGCCCTCGATCGGAACAGGAGGGCCGTCACGCTGGTCCACAAGGGGAATATCATGAAGTTCACCGAGGGGGCCTTCAGGGATTGGGGATACGAGGTGGCTCAGGAAGAGTTTGCGGATGCCACGATCGCCGAGTCGGCAGTCTGGGACGGCGCCGATCCGGCCGGCAAGCTGCTCGTCAACGATCGTATCGCCGATGCCATGTTCCAGCAGGTGCTTCTGCGACCGGACGAGTACGACGTCATTGTGACCCCGAATCTCAACGGCGACTATCTCTCCGATGCGTGCGCCGCACAGGTCGGCGGTCTCGGCATGGCGCCCGGGGCCAACGTCGGCGACGAGGTGGCGCTCTTCGAGGCGACTCACGGAACGGCCCCCAAGTACACCGACTTGGACAAAGTGAACCCCGGTTCGCTCATCCTCTCAGCCGTGATGATGCTTGAGCATCTGGGCTGGAACGAAGCGGCCGAGGCGGTGAACCGTGGCATGGGAGGCGCCATCGACGCCAAGACCGTCACATACGACCTCGAGCGCCAGATGGAGGGGGCCACCACGGTGAAGACCTCCGAGTTCGGCCAGGCGGTCATCGAGCATATGTAGAGCGAAAGACGACATGAACGTTCATCACGTCTCCTCGGCCGGTGCAGCCGGCTTCGACATACCACTCCTGGCCGTTCCGGTCTTCGAGACCGAAGAGGGTGCCGACCCGGCTCTTCCGGCGGATCTGGCGGACGTGGCTTCGGGCTCCTACTTGTCCGAAGATCTCAAGGGGAAGCTGGGCGAGTTCGTCGTCGCATATTTGAGTGGAGACGGCGGGCCACGTCGACTCCTCCTGCTCGGGGCGGGGAAGGCCTCGGAGCTGGACTGCGAGGCGGTTCGGCGCTGGGCCGGGCACGCCGTGAGGGCGGCCGAGTCCATCGGCGTCGCGAGAGTCGGCCTGTACTTGGGTGGGATGGAGCAGACCGGAGCCGAGCATGCCGGACAGGCGGCGGCCGAGGGTGCGGTGCTAGCGGCCTGGCGCTTCACGGAGATGAAGAGTGCCTCCGACGGCGATGATCCGCCCGAGGTGTCTGACTTCACGGTCATGACCGATCCACCGGACCTCGAAGAAGCGGGGCGGGGCGCCGAGGTCGGCCACATCATCGGCCGGGCGGCCAACTTCGCGCGGACGCTCCAGTCGCGACCCGGCAACGTCGCGACGCCGACCCACCTCGGCGACGAGGCGTCGAGAATGGCCGGAGAGCGGGGTCTCGACGTCACCGTGATGGGGCCCGACGAGCTCCGGGCCGAGAACATGCACGCTCTCCTCGCGGTGGCGCAGGGCTCGGACCAGGAGCCTAGGCTCATCGTCCTCCGCCATGACGGAGGAGGAGAGGGGGACCCACCCCTGGTCCTGGTGGGAAAGGGCCTCACCTTCGATGCCGGTGGAATCTCCATCAAGCCGGCGAAGGGCATGGAGGACATGATCTTCGACATGTCTGGTGGGGCGGCGGTCATCGGCGCCATGCAGGCCGTGGCCGAGCTGAAGGTCGCGCTGAACGTGGTGGGGATCGTGCCGTCTTCCGAGAACCTCCTCAACGGGAGCGCCCTCAGGCCCGGAGACATCATCGGATCACGGGAGGGGAAGACCATCGAAGTCGTGAACACCGACGCCGAGGGTCGCCTGATCCTGGCCGACGCCCTCTCGTACGCCCAGAGCCTGGGGCCCGCCGCCATCGTCGATTGCGCGACGCTTACGGGTTCCGTCGTCATCGCTCTGGGGCATCACGCCGCCGCCGTCCTGGGCACGGACAGTGATCTCGTGGACGAGCTCAGGGATGCCGGCGATCTGGCCGGCGAGCGCTGCTGGCCGCTCCCCCTCTGGGACGACTACCGCCGGCAGATCGACAGCAAGGTGGCCGACATCGTGAATGTCGGCGGACGTCCTGGCGGCAGCATCACGGCGGCTTGCTTCCTCAGGGAGTTCGTGGGCGATTTTAGCTGGGCCCATCTGGACATCGCAGGCACCGCATACGGTGAAGGGAAGCTTTCGTATCAGCGCAAAGGCGCCGCCGGATTCCCCACGAGACTCCTCGTTCAGTGGATTCGGAGCCGGGCCGCGTGAGCCTGGCCTTCCGCCGCTCTTACGCGCCCCGGGCCCGCACGGCCGGGGCGTTGCGCGTTGGGTGCTTCGCCACCGGGCTTGCCCTCACGGGCGTCTTGATGCCCGGGATCGCGAGCGCCCAGGTACCGGACACGCTCCAGGTACCGGACAGTCTGCAGGTCCCGGACAGTCTGCAGGTACCGGACACGCTACAGGTACCGGACAGTCTGCCGGTGGTGTCGGATTCGCTCCAGCAGGTTCTGGACTCGCTGGCGGCCGTGGTCGACTCCTTGTCCGGCGCCGTGGATACGTTTCCGCAGTTCCCGTCCGGCGTAGCGCCCTCCTGGGAAGCGGCGGTGTGGAGTTGGGATCGATCCGCACTGGCGTCCAATCGAGCGCTCACGCTCGCCGAGCTGGTCAGTCAAGTTCCGGGAGTGATCGCGCTGAAGGGGGGAGACTACGGGACGCCCCTGGCCGCCATGGCGTTCGGCGCCGCGGGAGGGCGCGTCCGGGTCCTTTGGGACGGCTTCGAGTGGGTCCCCCTGGATGGGGGGGTGGCGGACCTGTCGCGCATCGGCCTGGCAGGACTCGACGAGGTGCGGGTGGAGCGGCATCCCGGAGAGCTACGCATCGAGATCCGAACCCGGGAGCCTACCGAGCCGGAGCCCGTGAGCATAGTGAACGTCGGAACGGGCGATCTGGGAACGAACGTCCTTCGCGGCGTCCTGGCCCATCCCAACTCGCTGGGCGGCGCCTTCACATTCACCCTGGATCGTTTGGAGACCCGGGGGCCGGGCCTCGACGACGCCGGCTCCCTCAGCGGCGTCGGGCTCAGGTACGCACTGGCCCGAAGCAACCGGGGCGGACTCTCGGCGGAGCTCCGACGCTCCGCCACAAAGACCGACGTGGAGGATTTTCCCACCAACCTCACCCGGAATGATTGGAACGTGAGGGGAAGGTGGCGCTTCACGGATGACCTGATAGGCGAGGCCCACTGGGGCGCCTCGTCCCTGACGGGCGACGTGGAGGACCCCGTGTACGGAGGCATCGACGCCAGGCGCTCCCAGCTCGGGCTCCGGGCCGGCTACGAGAGGGGAGGAGTCTGGGGGAACGCCGCCGCCCGGTTTCTTTCCGGTGAGGGCTTGCCGACCAGCACCTATGAGCTTGCGGTGGGTGGGTCCCAGCCGCAGGCGCTCTCGGTCGACGGATCGCTGCGGCTGGAGCGCTGGTCCGATGAGAGCGCTTCTTCCTGGAGAGCCCGTGCCGTCACGGCACCCCTGCTGGGACTGTCCCTCTTCGCCTCCTACGAGGACGGCAAGAGCGGTGTGCCCTTCGTTCCGGAGTTCGAGGAGTACCTCCGATCCCTCGAGCCGGAGCCACCGGACAGCATCCAGCCCCCGGATCCCGAGCCGGAACCGCCGGACAGCATCCAGCCCCTGGAGAGGCCCGTGGCGCGCTTCACTGAACGGACCGGAATACGTGCCGGAGCCACCTTCAACTGGAGGAGTCTGAGCTTGTCGGGAGCGTGGCTCTCCATGGAGGCGGACTCGCTGCGTCCTCTGGGGCTTCTCCTGGATCGGGACGCCGTGGCGTTGGAGGGCAGAAAGCGGACCGGCTACGAGGTATCCGCCAGCCTGCCCCTCCCCCTGTCGGGGTTCAGGGTGGAAGCGGCCTTCCAGTCGTGGGACGAAGAGCAGGCCTACCTCCCCAAGCGCACCTGGGACGGGGCCATCACCTACCACCGGGTCTTCAAGGAGTCGAGGAACCTGGAGCTCTGGGGGACGATTGGAGTGGCCGGTCGCGATCCCATGCTTCTGCCCATCATCGATCCCGATCCGCCGGTGGCCGATCCCGTAGACCCTGGGGGAGACCCGGAGCCGGATCCCGACGGCGAGCCGGCCGGACCGCCTCTGCTACGGGTGCCTTTCTACCAGGACTGGTACACGCTGATCCAGGTGCGGATCGTCAGTTTGAACATCTTCATTCGTTTGGAGAACGTCGCGGGGAAGGACGACAACTTCGACTTTCCCGGTCGCCAGCAGCCCCGCTCTCGCACACTGTACGGGGTTCGCTGGACCATGAATAATTAGAAGGGCTCCCCTCCATTCTGCGATTCAAGAGGGACTTTCTGAGATGATTCGAAGCATGACCGGCTTCGGCGAGGCCGAGGAGGCCACCGACGCCGGCCTCGTCCGTGTCGAGATCAAGACCGTCAACCATCGGTTTTTCAACGCCAGCCTGCGGACGCCGCCGGGCTTCGACCGGCTCGAGACCGAGATCCAGTCCTGGCTGCGCCTCTTCATCGGGCGGGGGCACGTGACCTACACCCTCACAGTGGACCGCGGCCTCACGAGCGGAGACCAGGCCCTTCCGGAGCTCGATCTGGACAAGGCCACGCGTTACCGGGAGCTCTTGGAGACCCTCAGGAGCGAGCTTAATCTCGAGGGGCCCGTGGAGCTGTCTCACGTGGCGCGCTTCGGGGAGATCTTCAGGGCCCCTGACCCGGCGAGCGCGTCTGCCGAAGTGGACACGGCCGTGATCAAGGAGCTCACGGAGGCAGCCGCCGGGGCCGTGGTTGGCATGCGGGAGACCGAGGGAGCCAGACTACAGGCGGATCTGAAGGAGCGACTGGATGCCATCGAGACCCACCTCGGCCTCATGGAGCGACGAGCGCCGAAGCGCCTTGTCGAAGAGCGGGATCGCCTTCGGGAGGCGGTGGCCGAGCTCATGGAAGGCCATCCAGTGGATGAGGACAGGCTGGCCCGCGAGATCGCGTACCTGGCCGAGAAGTGGGACATCAACGAGGAGCTCGTGCGCTTCCGCTCTCACGTTGAGCTCTTCCGTGAGACCCTGACGACCGATCCTCCCGAGCCTGTGGGCAAGCGCCTGGGGTTCGTGATCCAGGAGATGCACCGAGAGGCCAACACCGTCGGGTCCAAGGCCAACGACTCGGAGATCGGTGAGGCGGCCGTCTCCCTCAAGGAAGAGATAGAGCGCCTCCGCGAGCAGCTGGAGAACGTGGAGTGAGCTCGGACGGCCGCGAAGCCGCAGCGGTGGTTCTGGCCGCCCCAAGCGGGGCGGGGAAGACGTCCATTGCCAAGGCCCTCGTCCGAGGATGGGACGACTTCGTGTTCTCGGTCTCAGCCACGACGCGCCCGGCCCGGGAGCACGAGGCGGACGGCGTACACTATCACTTCGTGGAAGAGTCGGACTTTCAGGGCATGCTGGACGCCGGGGAGCTGCTGGAGTGGGCCGAGGTGCATGGGCACATGTACGGCACGCCGGGAAGGAACCTCCCCGCGGCGTTGGAACGGGGACAGCACCTTGTCATGGACATCGACGTCCAGGGTGCCATGCAGGTGCGGACCCGTGTCCCGGACGCGATCCTCGTCTTCGTTCTTCCGCCCTCCGCCGATACCCTCGTGGAGCGCCTCAGAGGGAGGGGAACGGAGGACGACGAGCGCGTGAAGCGGAGGCTTCGAAACGCCCGAGGAGAGCTGGAGCGGGCTCTGGATTTCGACTACGTGGTAGTCAACGAGAATCTGGATCAGGCCGTCGGCGAGGTGAGAGCCATCGCCGCCGACGAGGGATCTCCGGCCTCTCGGGCCATCGACTTATCCGGCACGATTCGCCAACTTCAAGGGCGAATCGACGAGATCCTCGAGGCGGGCTTCACCTCCGCCCCGAGCTGAAGTACCTTAAGTCCTTACCGGAAAACAACATAAGAGGGCGTCGCCCAGGAGTTCGCTGATGCGCGTATTCACACCCGACGAGTCTGCCAAGCACACCCAGAGCAAGTATCTCGGCGTGCTCGTGGCAGCGAAGTACGCTCGGGAGCTAAACGCGTTGCCGAGGGAGACGCTCCCTCTCGGTGAGGAGAAGAAGCTCACCACCAAGTCGCTGGAGGCACTCACCTCCGGAAAGATCGAGTTCCGCCTGGTAGGGCGTCGGAAGCGGGAGGAATAGCCGCCACCGGCCCGGCGTCTGCCAGAAGCGAGGGGCCTTGCCCGGAAGCGTATTGGGTCCGCGGCGTCCTTGGGAGGGACGCCGGGTCGTTCTTGGAGTCACAGGGGGGATCACGGCCTACAAGGCCGTCCAGCTCGCCCGTGACCTCACGCGTCTCGGTGCCACCGTGGATGCCGTTCTCACGCGCGGCGCCCGGCAGTTCATCCAACCCCTCTCCTTCGAGGGCGTAACCGGCCGCCCGGCCCTCACCGAGCTCTTCTCCGCCGAGGGGGCGGCGCTCCATATCAGACTCGGGCAGGAGGCCGATGTGGTGTGCGTGGCGCCGGCCACGGCCGACTTCCTGGCACGGGCCGCCCAGGGACGCGCCAACGACCTCCTCACGACCACGCTTCTGGCAACCCGTGCCCCAGTGGTCCTCTGTCCAGCCATGAACGATCGCATGTTCGCGCATCCCCAGACCCAGGCCAACATCGCCCATCTGCGAGAGTCCTTGTCCTATCGCATCGCCGGACCGGCCGTGGGCCCCTTGGCCTACGGCGAGGGGGAGGGGCCTGGGAGAATGCTCGAGCCTGCCGAGATCATCGAAGAGGTGGGGCGTGCTCTGGTCACGCCCTCGCCCCTCGACGGGAAGCGCGTTCTGGTGACGGCGGGTCCGACCCGAGAGGCCATCGATCCGGTGCGCTACCTTGGGAATCGTTCATCAGGCCGCATGGGCTTCGCCCTGGCGGCGGCTGCGTGGAGGCGGGGGGCCAAGGTCAGGGTGGTGTCCGGGCCGGTGGCTCTCCCAGACCCGCACGGGGTCGAGGTCCTTCGGGTGGAGACGGCCAAGGAGATGTTCGACCATGTGTCGGAGGGCCTGCCCGAAGCGGACGTGTCCATCTTCGCGTCGGCCGTGGCGGATTTCCGCCCGGCGGATTCATCGGAGGGGAAGCTCAAGCGGGCCGACGTGGGGCCCGAGCTGGCCCTGAGCCTTACCGAGAATCCCGACGTTGCCGGGGGAACCCGGGAGCGTCGGAAGACGGGGTCCATCGTGGTGGGCTTCGCCCTCGAGACCCGATCCCTGTTGGAGAACGGCCAGAAGAAGCTCGAGACGAAGGACTTCGACCTGCTCGTGGCCAACGACGCGACCGAGGAGGGTGCCGGGTTCGAGGTGGACACGAATCGAGTGACCCTGCTCACCCCGGGGAAGCCCAACGAGGAGCTACCTCTCCTGAGCAAGGACGAGGTGGCCGAGATCATCCTGGACCGGGTCACGAGCCTCCTGGAGAGCCGCCAGTGAGCCGTAGCCCCCGGGAGATCGAACGAGTCGCGCGCTTCCTGGGGCAGAAGAAGGAGCTCGGCATGCCGGAACTCTTCCTGGACGAGCTCTCCAGGGAGCAGGTCCTGGCGACCACCGCAGGAGCGCTCGCGAGGGCCCGGTCGACGGGGGAGAGCGTTGCCTCGCCGGCGGGTGCAGCGGGTGCAGGGGGACCGGACGACGGCGCCGCTGCGCGGCCGCGCGACCTGGGCGTCTTGGACTACGAAGGACTCAAGGCCGCCGCCGAGGTGTGCCAGCTCTGTCGGCTGGCCCGCACGAGAACGCACGTGGTCTTCTCCGACGGGAATCCAAACGCGCGCCTCATGGTCGTGGGAGAGGCCCCCGGCGCCAACGAGGATCGCACCGGTCTTGCTTTCGTCGGCCATGCGGGGAAGCTTCTCGATCTTATCCTGGCGTCGGTGGATCTGTCGCGGCAGGAGTCCGTCTACATCTGCAACGTGCTCAAGTGTCGTCCGCCTGGGAATCGCGATCCCATGGCCGACGAAATCGACCTCTGTGCGCCGTATTTGAAGGGGCAGATTGCGCTGGTTGCGCCGGAGGTTATTCTGGCCGTAGGCACCTTCGCCGCTCAGCTCCTGACGGCGACCAATCGACCCCTCGGGAAGCTGCGGGGCTCTGTGTATAGCTACCAAGGTGTGCCCCTCGTGGTGACCTACCACCCGGCGGCGCTGCTACGAAATCCGGGCTGGACCCGCTCCATGTGGGACGATCTCCAGCTCCTTCGACAGGTGATGGACGAAAGCTGATGGAGACTGCATCGATCCCTGCGGCGGCGCCCGAGTACGACCGCCAGCCACCGTACTCCCTCGAGGCGGAGGTCTCGGTTCTGGGTGGAATGCTCATCGACAACGATGCCGTCGCCAGGGCCATCGAGGTCGTCGACGACTCCATGTTCTACCGGGAGGCCAACCGGCGCCTGTTCCGGTCCATGACCCGCCTCTTCGAGCGCGGCGACGTGGTCGACGTGATCACGCTCAACGAAGAGCTCAAGAAGACGAATGAGCTCGAGTCGGCCGGTGGCGCCACCTATCTGGCGGAGCTGCTGGATGCAGTGCCGACGGCGGCCAACATCGAGTACCACGCGCGCATCGTCCGGGAGAAGGCGCTCCTAAGGCGGCTCATCGACGCCGCGTCGGACATCATCCGGGACGTCTACGACCAGGGTGAGCGGGACGTAGAGGAGGTGCTGGACCAGGCGGAGCAGCGGGTCTTCCGGGTAGCCGAGAGCCACGCCCGGGAGGGCTTCGTGTGGATCAAGGAGATCCTGTGGCCGACCTTCGAGCGCATCGAGCGGCTGCAGGAGTCCGCCGGGGGAATCACGGGCGTGGCCACCGGCATGAGGGACCTGGACCGCATGACAACGGGCTTGCAGAAGGGTGACCTGATCGTGGTGGCCGCCCGGCCCTCCATGGGGAAGACCTCCTGGGTCCTGAACGTGGCGCAGACCGCGGCCATCGAGCACAACACGACGGTGGCCATCTTCTCCCTGGAGATGTCGAAGGAGCAGTTAGTCCAGCGCTTCCTGTGTGCCGAGGGCCGCGTGGACGCCCAGAGGCTCCGTCGCGGCAAGCTGAGCCCGGACGAATACCAGCGTCTCGCGGCGGCGGCTGGGCACCTCAACACCGCTCCGCTTTGGATCGACGACTCGCCGGGAAACACGGTCCTGGAAATGCGGGCCAAAGCCCGGCGGCTGAAGTCCGATACGGATCTCGGCCTGTTGATCATCGATTACATGCAGCTCATGTCGGGCAACACGAGGTGGGAGAACCGGGTCCAGGAGGTCAGCGAGATCTCCCGGGGCCTGAAGGCCCTGGCCCGGGAGCTCAACGTTTCCGTCATCGCCGTCAGCCAGCTCAGCCGGGCTCCGGAGCAGCGGACGGATCGGCGGCCCCAACTATCGGACCTGCGTGACAGTGGGTCGATCGAGCAGGATGCCGATCTGGTCATGTTTCTGTACCGGCCCGAGTACTACCTTGGCCCCGTGGACAAGGACGGAAACTCTCTGGAGGGGAAGTCCGAGCTGATCGTCGCGAAGCAGCGTAACGGCCCGACCGGCGTAGTGAACTTGTACTTCCACAAGGCATATACGCGCTTCGATTCAGTGACCAGAGAGCAGCGGGACGAGGCCGACCTGGGGGCAGGTGGGTACGACGGTCCGTGAGCGGACCCTCGGCTGACGGTGTGGAGGCGGGGCAGGCCCCCAGCGTCGGGGTCGTGGTGCCCGCAGCCGGGATGGCTCGGCGCATGGGCGGGGAGCGCAAGCAGTTTCTCAGCCTAGCCGGTGAGCCCATCCTTCTTCGAGCCGTCCGGCCATTCCTTGCTCACCCGGGCGTGCGGGTCGTCGTCGTGGCGCTCCCCGCCGAACAGGTAGAGCAACCCCCCTCCTGGCTGACCGACCGGGACGATCGCATCCGGGTCGTCGAGGGGGGCGAGACCCGCCGCGACTCAGTGTGGGCAGGGCTTCAGGAGCTGCCTCCAGACCTCGACGTCGTTGTGGTGCATGATGGCGCCCGCCCCTTGGTATCGCCCAATGTCGTCGCCCGATGCATCGAAGTGGCCGCGGGCGGCGCGGGGGCCGTGGCCGGCTTCCCGGCCGTGGACACTATGAAACGGGTCGATGAATTCGGGAGCGTCACCGGGACTCCCGAGCGATCGAGCCTCTGGCACGCGCAGACTCCCCAGGCCTTTCCGGGAGCACAGATCCTCGAGGCCTATCGGCGGGCGGTAGCCGAGGATTGGCCGGCCACCGACGACGCGGCGCTGGTCGAGAAGAGTGGGGGCACGGTGGTCATGGTGGAATCGTCGCCCACGAACCTGAAGATCACGCGCCAGGAGGATCTGGAAGTGGCGGAGTCGGTCCTGGCCCGACGGGCGCCGTGAGCGGGCCACGGCTCCTGGACCTTCGGTCGATTCCCGTGGACGGCCTGGACGTCGGGCCCATCCTCGAGCACCTCAGAGGTGGGGGACTCCTGGCATATCCCACCGAGACCGTCTATGGGTTCGGAGGAATCCCGAGTGACGTTGTCGTCGCGAGGCTTGCCGTCCTCAAGGGCCGGGAATCCGGAAAGCCCATGCTGATTCTGATTCCGCGCAAGGAGACCGTGGACGACCTGATCTGGACGGAGGCGGCGGCTCAACTCGCAGACGTATTCTGGCCGGGCTCTGTCACCCTGATCCTCTCGGATCCCGAAGCCCACTTTCCCCCTGGGGTCCGTGGCGCATCGGGGGCCGTAGCGGTCCGGATGAGCCCTCACCCCCTCGTGAAGGCTCTGGTCGAAGGGCTCGATGGGCCGCTCGTATCCACGAGTGCCAACGAGCCGGGCGAGCCACCGGCGCTGAATGCGCATCGCGCCATGGAGTCGGCGCGGGCCCTCGGCATGGGCGAGGAGCTCTGGGTCCTCGATGGAGGGGCCCTCCCCCCCTCGCTACCTTCCACCATCGTCGACTGCTCCGGAGCGGCGCCCGTTGTGGTGCGGCAGGGGACCATACCTCTGGGTCGAGTTCGTTGCGTGCTCCCCGAGATCGAGGCCAGTCCAGTGATCGAGGCCAGGTCCAGTGAGTGAACGGGCCGGCCTCCGTCTCTTGTTCGTGTGCACGGGAAACACCTGCCGGAGTCCGATGGCCCATGCCATCGCCGAACGTATGCTCGAGCGCCTCGCCTGGGACGACGCCGAGACGCGGTCGGCCGGGGTCTCCGCCTTCCTGGGGAGTGCCGCCAGCGAGGGAGCAGTCCAGGTCGCGGCAGAACAGGGACTCGATCTCCAGGGTCACCGAAGCAGCCCTCTGAGCGAGGAGTTGGTCGAGTGGGCGGACATCGTCCTCACCATGAGTGCCCACCATCTGGCGGCGGTGGAGGCGCATGGCGGCCATGGTAAGGCCGCCATGCTGTCGGCCTTCGCCGAGGGTCAGGAAAGTGGCCGTGGCTGGGGGGTTCCCGATCCGTTCGCCGGCGACATCGAGGCCTATCGGGACAGCTTCCGCATCCTGGAGGAGCTGGTGGAAGCCGCCGTGGCAAGGCTCCACCGCGACTCCACGGGCTCGGGGGGTGCCGGAGATGCCGCGGATATCGGGGACGTCGGGAACACGATAACGGGAAACGACCCATGACATCGCTCACTTCGAGAACGCGGGTGCTGGCACTCCTGGGGGATCCAGTAGATCACTCACTCTCCCCGGTGATCCAAAACGCCGCATTCCGCGAGGCCGGAGTGGATGGCGTATACGTGGCCCTCCGGTGCGAGGCACCCGATTTGGTGGGCTTCATGCACGGCCTCGGGCGAGCGGGGGGAGGGGGAAACATCACCCTGCCACACAAGGAGAAGGCCGCTTCGTTCCTGGATGAGCGGTCCGAGGCGGTGAGGCGTACGGGGGCCTGCAACACCTTCTGGGGCAAAGACGGAAAGGTCTGCGGCGACAACACCGACGTCGAAGGCTTTCGCCGGGCGCTCTGGCACTTCCTCGGAAGATCTTCCGAGGGATTCCGTGTGTTGCTCCTGGGGGCGGGCGGCGCGGCCCGGGCGGCCCTCGTGGCACTCCTGGACGACGGCGTCGAGGATGTGCTCCTACTGAATCGCACGACGGAGCGCGCACGGGCGGTTGCAAGACGGATCGGCGGAGAGAGGGTGCGGGTGGCCGAGGCTCCGCGAGCCATCCACGACGGCCTCTTCGACCTAGTCGTGAATGCGACACGGTTGGGCCTTGCTCCCGGCGATAAGCTCCCGGTCGACCTGGACCGTCTGGCGAGGGCGGGTGCCGTCATGGATCTGGTGTACGGTCCGGACACCACTTCGTTCGTAGGATCGGCCCAGAGCCTCGGGATTCGAGCCGTGGACGGTGGGGAGATGCTCGTGCAACAGGGAGCGGTGGCCTTCGAGAGGTGGTGGGGAGAACCCGGCCCCGTGGACGCCATGAGGCGTGCGCTGGCCGCCGCCAGGACGAGCCACTCACCGGTATGAGCCACGGGAGTCTCGCTCGAGAGCTGCTCGACTTCTTTCTGCCCGCGGCCTGCCTGGGCTGTGGAGACCATCTTCCTGTGGAGCGCAGCTCGGAGCTGGTGTGCGGACGCTGCCGGACCCGGCTTCGGGAGCTGCCTTGGCCCCGCTGCGATCGGTGTGGCTATCCCCTCGGCTCGCGCGCCGTGCCGGGTCCGGTGTGCCTGGAGTGCCGCGCTTGGGGTGTGGAGCTGACGGGCGCGCGGTCGGCGGTGGTGCTCAGGTCCCCGGCCGACGATCTGGTCCATGGACGCAAGTACGGTGGTTGGGCCGAGCTGGCGGGCTTCATGGGCCGCCGGATGGCTCGGTGCGCGATACCTCCTCCCTTGTCCTCGGGCCCTTATCTCGTGGTCCCAGTCCCGACGACCAGGCGACGGATGCGATCAAGGGGTTACAACCAGGCCCACCTCCTCGCTTCGGCGGTTTCCGAAGAGGTGGGCCGGCCCCTTCAGGAGGCCCTCGAAAGGCGCCATGGAGGCCCCACTCAGGTCGGGTTGCACCCGGCTCAGCGCCGGGCTAACGTCAAGAAGGCCTTTGCAGTCAGGGACGACGCCGTGGTGGTGCTTTCAGGCGCCCGGGTGCTGCTCGTAGATGACGTCTTGACCACCGGCTCCACCGCGGCGGCAGCGGCCCGAGGGCTCGTTCAGGCAGGCGCCGCGGAGGTCTTCCTGTCGACGTTTGCACGGGCCTGTCCCTATGTCTAGCACCAGCAGATACGAACGGGAGGCGAGTGGATGCCCATCCGCGTAGCCATCAACGGATTCGGCCGGATCGGTAGGAACGTGCTCCGGGCGGCGAAGAAGTCGGGAGCCTCGGACATCGAGTTCGTCGCCGTGAACGATCTCACGGACAACGACATGCTGGCCCACCTCCTCAAGTACGATTCGGTCCACGGTATCTACCCCGGCGAGGTGGTCGTCAGTGCCGAAGGGCTCACGGTGGACGGCGATGAGCTCAAGGTGTTCTCTGAGCGGGATCCGGCGAACCTACCGTGGGGAGAGTTGGGAGTGGACGTGGTCGTGGAATCCACGGGCCTCTTCCGGAGCCGCGATCAGGCGGCCAAACACCTCGAAGCCGGGGCCAAGAAGGTCATCATCAGCGCCCCGGCAAAGAATGAAGACGTCACGGTGGTGCTGGGCGTGAACCATGAGACCTACGATCCCGAGGCGCATGACGTCATCTCCAATGCGAGCTGTACGACCAACTGTCTGGCTCCAGTGGTGAAGGTTCTCCTAGACTCGTTCGGCTTCGAGCGCGGGCTCATGACCACGGTACACGCGTACACCAACGATCAGGCGCTTCTCGACGTGCCCCACTCGGACAAGCGACGGGCGCGGGCGGCGGCCATGTCGATGATTCCCACGACGACCGGGGCGGCCAAGGCCACGTCCCTGGTCATCCCGGAGGTAGAGGGAAAGTTGGATGGGATGGCCCTGCGCGTACCCACGCCCGACGTCTCTATCGTCGATCTCGTGGCCGAGCTGGGAACCGAGACGACTGCCGAGGCCATAAACGAGGCTTTCCGTGCAGCGGCCGACGGACCCCTGGCGGGGATTCTCGCCATCAGCGACGAGCCCTTGGTCTCGATTGACTTTACGGGGAATCCGCACAGCTCCATCGTAGATGGTCCCAGCACGAGCGTCATCGAGGGACGCATGGTGAAGGTCCTGTCCTGGTATGACAACGAGTGGGGCTATTCGGAGCGCGTCGTGGACCTCGTGCGTTACGTGGGTGAGCGTCTTCCGGCTTCTGTGGAGGGATAACCGATGGACTCCGAATCTCTGCCCGGGTCACCAGATCGACAGGGGGCCAAGGCGGCTGGCACCTCGGAGCCGTGGTTTTCGTACACGTGCCCCGTGTGCGGGCACCGCGACGGTGCCTCCCTGGATGTGGGTTCGGCTCGGCGTTTGAGCTGCGGGCATTGTGAGGCGGTTCTGGAGTTGAGTGCGAGCAGCTCCAGTCAGGAACAGGCTGCAGCAAGGGTTGTGGTAGACGACGGTGGAGGGGGAACTCACTAGAAGGCTGTACTTCCTCAACAGGCCCCTAATGGCCAAGAAGACCCTCCAAGACCTTCCTCTTGAATCGCTCGCGGGCCGCCTCGTGGTCGTCCGAGTCGACTACAATGTGCCTCTGGACGACGCCGGCCAGGTTACCGACCAGACGCGCCTCCACCGGACGCTTCCCACTCTTCGCCACCTCGTCCAGGGCCGGGCGAGGGTCGTTCTTCTCTCGCACCTGGGGCGTCCGAAGGGGCGGCCCGATGCGGCCCTGTCCCTTTGCGGAGTCGCCAAACGGCTAGAAGTACTGCTCGAGAGTCCGGTCCACTTCTGTCCCGCGACTACGGGTCCCGAAGCCCGTGAAGCGGTGGAGGCCTTGGAGGAGGGAGGCGTCCTGCTCCTGGAGAACACGCGCTTCTACGAGGGAGAGACATCCAACGAGCGAGCGTGGACTGAGGAGCTTCGGCACGGTGCCACCCTGTTTGTCAACGATGCCTTCGGAAGCGCCCACAGGGCCCATGCGTCGACCACGGGCATCGCAGACGCCGTTCGGGACGCCGGAGGCGAGGCCGTGGCGGGCTACCTCATGGAGAACGAGCTCCGCTTCCTGGGTGACGCCCTCGTCGAGCCCGAACGTCCCTTCGTGGCGGTCATCGGTGGGGCGAAGATCTCAGGGAAGATCGAGGTCATCGAGGCGCTTCTTCCGGCTGTGGATCGGCTGCTCATCGGTGGGGCAATGGCCAACACGTTCTTCCTGGCTCTTGGCCTCGAGGTGGGCCAGTCCCTAGTGGAGCCAGGCCAGATCGAGGTTGCCCGCGATCTGATGGCCGGGGCTGGCGACAAGATCCTGCTTCCCGTGGACGTCGTGACGGCCCTGGAGCTTACTGACGGGGCCGTGACGCGAGAGGTCCCTCGCACGGAAGTGAGGCCGGAGGAGCGGATCGGCGACATCGGCCCGGCGTCGACTCGGCTCTTCGCCGAGGAGGTGGCCCGCGCCGGGACGGTGGTCTGGAACGGCCCCATGGGAATGTTCGAGGTGCCGGAGTTCGGTGTCGGGACGATCGCGCTGGCCGAGGTGGCCGCCCAGGCCGCCGACCGCGGGGCCACGGTGGTGCTCGGTGGGGGCGACTCGGCCGCGGCGGCCGAAGCCGCCGGTGTGGCTTCGCGGATGACGCACGTCTCCACCGGGGGAGGGGCGGCTCTCGACTTCCTGTCCGGCGCTGAGCTGCCGGGAATCGAGGCGCTGTCCGATCAGTCGGCGTGACAGGCCGCAAGAATACAGGACACCAAGGGGAAGACCAGTGAGACCAACTGTAATCGCAGGCAATTGGAAGATGCATCACGGCCCCTCCGCCACGCGGGAGTTCTTCTACCAGTTCTCGCCCGAGCTCTCGGACCCAGAGCCCACGATTCTGATCTTCCCCCCTGCCATATCGCTGCTGGCCGCCGTCGAAGCCCGCAAGGGCCGGCCGGAGGTGGCCCTGGGGATCCAGAACATCCACTGGGAGCCCAAGGGAGCCTACACGGGAGAGCACTCGACCGGTATGGCCCTGTCCGCCGGGGCGCAGTACGCCCTCGTGGGTCACTCCGAGCGCAGACACGTTTTCGGCGAGACGGACGACGAGGTTCGGCAGAAGGTCTCTGCGGCGCTCGGGGAGGGGCTCATTCCCGTGGTGTGCGTTGGAGAGACACTGGAAGAGCGCCAGGCGGGTCGTGTCGACGAGGTGATCGTCCGCCAACTGGACGCCGCTCTGGAAGGTCTCCCCGAGGGCGCGCCACGCTTCCTCCTGGCCTATGAGCCCGTATGGGCCATCGGTACGGGCGAGACCGCGACGTCGGCCGATGCCGCAGCCGCTCACGGGACTCTCCGGGAGCGTATGGCCGAGATGCTGGGGGCGGATCGAGCCGCCGAAGTGCCGATCCTCTACGGGGGCAGCGTCAAGCCCTCCAACGTGGCTGAGCTTCTGGCCGCCTCGGATGTAGATGGGGTCTTGGTAGGGGGTGCCAGCCTCGATGCGAAGTCCTTCGCCGTGATCGCTGAAGCCGGCTGACTGCAAGGGTTTTCGGGTTGACACATGGGGGCTTCTCGGCGAGTTTTATCCGCTGTTTCGCACCCTCTCAGCTAGACGATCATGTTCGGTTTACTGCTTGCGCTCCTGGTACTCGACGGGATTCTCCTCAGCGTCGTGGTCCTCCTCCAGTCGGGGAAAGGCGGCGGTCTGGCGGCAATGGGTGGTGGTGCCGCCGCCACGGATGGAATCCTGGGTGGCCGGCAGGCCACGACCGTGTTGACCAGAGCCACGTGGACCACCGGATCCGTCTTCATGGCGTTGGCGTTGGTGCTGTCCATCATGTCGTCCCGAGCGCAGCTGCCCGAGTCGATTCTTCGTCAGGACGCTCAGCCCACGGCTCCTGCGGCGCAGCCGATCCTTCCCACCCTCGATCAGGGTGGACAAGGGGCGACCGAGACCGGTGAAGCCAACAACCCGACCGGCAACGACGAAGGCAACGACTGACCGTCTATCGTTCCTTGGGCCAGGAGGCCGGAGCGGCGATGCCAGTGTCCCGTTGCCAAAGTGTCTCGGTCAGTCGAGGGCACGGTGCATCCGTGGGCTCGGCGTTGGAACTCCTTACGACCACGCTTCGCGCGCTGCCCGCTTGCGTTACGCCGCGTCGTCCCGCTTTGATCCCACGGCGCTCCGACCCTCTCGGTGACTCGCGAAC
Organism: Longimicrobiales bacterium; assembly: GCA_965218295.1. Classification (GTDB taxonomy): domain Bacteria; phylum Gemmatimonadota; class Gemmatimonadetes; order Longimicrobiales; family Gaopeijiaceae; genus CBDCKN01. Next base: position 23,960 of record CBDCKN010000011.1, read on the forward strand.
TTCGGCAACGGAACACTAGCATGACGGCGAAGCGCGAGTCGGACACGGTCGTGACCACGGTCAAGCCGGAGCACGTAACGAAGACGGAACGCGGTGAGGCCGTGACTTTCCTCGAGGCCATCAGCGAGGGTCTCTTCGAGGAGATGGTCGCCGATGACACGGTCTTCCTCATCGGGGAGGACATCGGAGTCTACGGTGGCGCGTTCAAGGTCACGCGGGGCTTCCTGGACTATTTCGGGGAAAAGCGCGTCATCGATACCCCCATCGTCGAGGGCGGCTTCACGGGGGCGGCGGCCGGGGCGGCGCACATGGGGCTTCGACCGGTGGTGGAGATGCAGTTCATGGACTTCATCTCGCCGGCATACGACGTCATTACGAACTACATCGCCACTTCTCTATACCGCGGAAGTGGGCCCTTACCGCTGGTCATTCGGGGGCCGGTGGGAGGTGGCAACCGTGGAGGACCGTTTCACTCGCAGAACGTCGAGATGGCCTTCTTCCACACGCCCGGCCTTAAGATCGTTTATCCGAGCACCGCCTATGACGCCAAGGGTCTCATCAAGGCGGCGATCCGTGACGACAATCCGGTCATCTTCGAGGAGCACAAGGGTCTCTACCGAGCGCCCGGCCTCCGGGAGGTCCTTCCGCAGGAAGACTACATCGTGCCTCTCGGACAGGCTCGTACCGTGCGTGAGGGCAGTGATCTCACCATCGTCACCTACGGGATGATGGTGCAGCGGAGCACCGAGGCCGCCGAGGAGCTCGAGCTAGAGGACGGGGTGCGAGCCGAGATCCTGGACCTTCGGACTCTCCTCCCCATGGACGACGAGGCCATCATCGGGAGTGTCAAGAAGACCGGACGGCTTCTCGTCGTCCACGAGGATACGAGGACCGGCGGGATCGCCGGCGAGATAGCCATGAGAGTGAGCGAGAGCGCCTTTGAGTGGCTGGACGCGCCCATGCTCAGGGTGACGGCCATCGATTCGCCGGTGCCGTACTCCGGCGTGTTGGAGGATTACTTCCTGCCGCAGACTGAAGACATCGTGACGGCCGCACGGTATCTCGTGAACTACTAAGAGCCCCTAACGTGGCTCGCCCCATTACCCGGACGGGCTCCTAGGACATGACGGCGACCGTGGGACCGCCCACCGATCCTCCGGGTACTCTGGGGTCGCCGATTCGGATTCGAGCAACAACAGATCTGGAGAGATCAGAGTGGCCCGCATCGAGGTTCCCATGCCCCAGATGGGTGAGTCCATCGCCGAGGGCACGGTATCGAAGTGGCTGAAGCAGGTTGGGGACAAGGTAGAGCGAGACGAGCCGATCCTGGAGATCTCCACCGACAAGGTGGACGCCGAGATCCCCTCCCCGCAGTCGGGGACCCTGGTGGAGGTCAGGATCCAGGAGGGGGAGACGGTTGAGGTGGGCACGATCGTAGCATTCATCGACACGGAGGGTGGTGCTCCGGCCGTGGCCGAGCCAGCCGAGATGGCCGAAACAGCTCCAGCGGTGCCACCCATCGCCGATGAGCAAACACCGGCGCCAGTTGCTGAGCCCGCACCTACTCCGAGTGCTCCGGCTCCGTCCGAAGACGGGGCCCCCCAGTCGTCGGAGGACCGCTTGCGGACGAAGTCTACTCCGGTGGTTAGGCGCATCGCCGAGGAGCACGGAATCGCCATCCGTGACGTGCCGGGCACGGGCCACGCCGGCCGGGTCACCAAGCAGGACATCCTGAGCTTCATTGAGGGCGGCGGAGCGGCGGCGCAGCCTACAGTCGCTCCGTCCACCGAACCAGCTCCGGCCGTCGCGCAGCCGGCTGCTCCGGCCCCCGCGGCGCAACCGGCGGCGGCAGCCCCTCCGTCCGACCTCTGGACCGCCTTCTACGGGGAGGTGCAGCACCCCGAGTTCCCGGTCCGCGAGGGCGACCAGGTGGAGCCCATGGACAAGATCCGTCGGCTCACGGCGGAGCACATGGTTCTGGCGAAGCGGGTGGCACCCCATGTGCACTCGTTCATCGAGATCGACTTCTCGCGCGTGGACCGCATCCGGGTGGCGAACAAGGCCAAGTGGGCGGAGCAGGGGGCCAGGGTCAGCTACACGGCCTTCGTGGCGTGGGCGTGCTCGCGCCTGCTGCGCAGCTTCCCGAACGTCAACGGCACGGTGTCAGGGAACAACATCATCCAGCGCGGCAACGTGAACATCGGTATGGCGGTGGATCTCGATCCCGGGCTCATCGTCCCGGTGATCCACGACACCGACGATCTCAGCCTGGCCGGCATCGGCAAGAAGATCATCGATCTTGCCGAGCGAGCACGCTCCAGGCAGCTCAACCCGTCTGAGATTCAGGGTGCCACGTTCTCCATCACGAACCCGGGCGTCTTCGGCACTCTGGTCGGGATGCCTGTCATCCCGAAGGGTACCGCAGCGATCCTGGGCACGGGTGCTATCGAGAAGCGGCCCGTCGTGGTGGAGGATCCGGCCACGGGCACGGACGCTATCGCCATCCGGAAGCAGTCGCTCTTCTCCCTCGGGTACGATCACCGAATCGTGGATGGCGCCAACGCCGCGAGGTTCCTCTCGGGACTCAAAGCGCTCCTGGAGGACTTCCCCGAGGACGCATAGTGTCCCGTTTCCGAAGTTCGGGAGCCACCAAGAGGGTCGGATGCACCGTGCCCTCGACTGGCCGCGCCACTTTTAAAGCGGGACACTAACATCCGGTGTCGGACCCTCCATATCCGAGTGACTCGGCAGAGCTGGAGGTACAGAGCCTCGGCCTCGTCCCGTACGGGGAGGCCCTGAAGCTCCAGGCGGATCTGGTAGCGCGTCGGCGCGCCGGTGAGGTACCGGACCAGCTCCTCCTCCTGGAGCATCCCCACGTCATCACCCTCGGCACAGGATCTAATCCCGAGCACGTGCTGGCCGACGACGCACGCAGAACTCAGCTCGGCCTCGAGCTCTTCGAGGCGGGGCGGGGAGGTGACGTTACCTACCACGGTCCGGGCCAACTCGTGGGCTACCCCATCCTGGACCTCAAGCCCGATCGCCAGGATCTGCTCGGCTACTTGAGAGACCTCGAGACCATGCTCATCGCCGCCTTGGAGGAGCTAGGGGTCCGTGGGGGGACGGTACCGGGGCTGACGGGTGTTTGGGTGGAGGATCGAAAAATCGCGGCCATCGGCGTCCGTGTGTCCAGCGGTTGGATCACCTCCCACGGCTTCGCACTGAACGTCGACAGCGACCTCTCCTACTACGAGACGATCGTTTCGTGTGGCATCGCGGACCGCTCGGTGACGTCACTCTCCAGAGAGCTCGGCCGGCCCATCGGAGTCGCAGAGGTCGTCCCTGTCGTCCGCGAGTCCTTCGCAAGTGCGTTTGAGCGCGAGATTGGTGTTGGCGGGCCAACAAATGAGCCTACCTCAGAGGCGGTCTGAGGTCGCTCAAGGGGCTATTGTTTTGGAGATCCCAAGGGCGGATCTCGCCCGTCTTTCCTTGTGTGAGTAAGAGAAAACAATCTGTTTACGGGCCTCCGACGGAGGGGTCGAAACCGGTTTCCACGATCGCGTAACATTATGATCAACAACTTGTTACGGGATAATGCATGTTTTGTTGCGGACGACGCTCTAGAAGCTTGACGTGAGGGAGGAGCCCGCCCATACTGTAGGTGCGTTTCCGATGTGGTACGCTGATTCGATGGCGTTGGTCATCCCTTCATGCGGATCGCGAAACGTGATTCACCGGACGGGACGTCGTAGCGGTGAAAGCGAGCCGAGGATTGGACCTCGGTGAGTCGGCGGAGGAGTCGTTGGTCTCTGCTGAACCCTCCGGAGCTCGGAGGACCCGAAGTTGCTGACCGCGCAACAACGGGAGAAGGGAAGCTGAGTCAGTTGCCCGACAGAAGGTGAGCCGCAAGGCGATCTGGAAGATGGGCAGGACTCCAAGCGAGACGAAGCTTCTACCAACGAAATAGGAGCCCTTGAAGCGGCTTGCCGCGCCGAGGGCTTCTTTTTTTTTGGCAGGGTTTTGCTTTTGCAGGCCTCGTATCTGGTTCCGTGCACCGATTGATCATTCGGGCGGGGCGTGCTCGAAATGATCGAGATAGCGACCGTGCTTGTCGCGCTGCTCTTCCAGCCAGACCTGGTATCCGCTTTCGACGAGCCCCCCAGACGCCGTGCCCTCCTTGGCGGCTCGCGTGGCCAGGTGGTTGGCGTACTCGTTCTGCGCATGGCCGTCGTGGCCGCGAATCCAGCTCCACCGGACTTCGTGCCCTGAGGCGATTCGATCGAGCTCCTTCCAGAGGCCCAGGTTGCCGATCTCACCTCCCTTCCGTCTCCACCCCCGGGCCTTCCATCCCGGGAGCCACTCCTTCATCCCCTTCACGATGTACTGGCTGTCCGAGACGAAGTGGACCCTGCACCGGCGCTTCCGTAGCAGAGTCAGGCCCTCGATCGCGCTTCGAAGGGCCATGCGGTTGTTGGTCGTGTCCGCCTCGGAGACCCAGTAGTCCCGGCGCACCCACTCATCACTTGTCCAGTACTCGACGAGACCTCCGGCGCCTCCAGGGTTGGCACGGGCCTTGAACTGGTTGCCGAGGCACGATTCGTCGGCGTAGATGGCGATCTCGGGCGGCTCCGTCATTTTGGCTCTTCTTCTACTGGGTTAATGTCTGCCTGCTGGATGAGTGCCGGCGCTCGCCCTCCGGCGGATCGCGAGAAAGGTAGGGTGCCGAAAGGGGCCGCGGAACGGGTGGCGCGTAAGCTTGACTCGGTTTCCTCCGGTTCTAGATTCCGCCGGCGGTCGGAGGCTACTGACGGCAACACATCTAACTCGGACGCTAGCTGGTGGCTCGCACTCATCTACGCGAACCCGCGTACCTACTCCTCGAAGATGGCCGGCGTTTCGACGGTTTTCGCTTCGGCGCCCCGGGACCCTCACTGGGGGAGGTCGTCTTCAACACCTCCATGACAGGCTACCAGGAGATCCTCACGGATCCGTCGTATTCTGGTCAGCACGTCGTCATGACGTATCCGCTGATCGGCAACTACGGAGTGAACGACCAAGACCGGGAGTCGGATGGCCCACAGGTCACCGGGTTTGTGGTTCGTGAGCTTCCCCCGCAGCACTCTTCGTGGCGGGCGACGGCTTCGCTGGAGGAATATCTGACGGCCCACGACGTCGTGGGAATCGCAGAGGTCGACACCAGGGCACTGACCCGCCATATCCGATCCGAGGGAGCCATGCGCGGTGCCATCGCGCCGGCGGAGACGGACGAGGGGGCCCTGCTGGAGAGCGTGCTTGCGCATCCACGCATGGAAGGTCTCGATCTAGCCTGTGGCGTATCCACGGACGACCCCTACGTGGTCGAGGCCTTGGGCGAGGAGCGCTTCCACGTTCTCGCCTACGACTTCGGCGTCAAGGCGCACTCGCCGCGGCTTCTGGCCGAGGGGGGCTGCCGTGTGACGGTCATTCCTGCGGAGACGTCGGTGGAGGACATTCTCGCTGAGCGCCCCGACGGGATGTTCGTCTCCAACGGACCGGGGGATCCTTCAGCTGTCGAGAAGGCCGAGGCCGCCATCCTCCGGCTTTCCGAAAACGACACCCCCGTCTTCGGAATCTGCCTTGGCCACCAGCTCATCGCACGGGCCTTCGGTGCAAGGACTTACAAGCTCCCCTTCGGTCATCACGGGGGAAACCACCCAGTCCGCAACCTCGACCAGAATACCGTGGAGATCACGTCCCAGAACCATGGATTCGCAGTGTCCCTGGGAGAAGGGGACGAGATTCCCGGAGCTCCGGAGCTCCGGCTTACGCACGTCAATCTCTACGACGGAACCGCGGAGGGAGTGGCCCACCGGGAACGGCCTGTGTTTGCGGTCCAGTATCACCCTGAAGCTGCTCCGGGGCCCCACGACAGTCGGTACCTTTTCGATCAGTTCATCGCACTCATGGAGGCCCGGCGCCCGTAGGTCCAAGGGGCACTTGACGTTCCAGGTTCGAGACCGTTACCGTGGCAGCCCTGCCATCGCTCGGACACTTTTCGCATTGCGGAGGAATGGATGACCAAGGCGGACCTCGTTGAACAGGTCGCAGAGGCCATCGGTCCTGGGATCACCAAGAAGGACTGCGCCCTGGTTGTCGATGGCTTCCTAAACGCCGTCAAGCGGGCATTGGCCAACGGAGAGAACATCGAGATCCGTGGGTTCGGAACGTTCAAGGTGCGAAGGCGGAAGAGCCGGATGGCCCGGAACCCACGGACTGGCGAAGGTGTGGAGGTGCCGTCCAGGAGCGTTCCGGTGTTCAAGCCCTCCAAGCACCTTCGGACGCGCGTCAGTCAGCTCGACGGGCAGCCGGTAGAGTAGCACCGCTGCCCGTCGCGTATCCGGTTCGTCTTGCCGCGAGCCCAATCCAGCGTCGTCTGGGCCTGTTCGCCTTCAGTCGTCCCAACGGACTTAACGCTTCGGTGACGACGGGCATCTGATTCATGATGGCCGAGGACCGACGCACCGAGCCACCTTCCGACGAGGAGCTGGTTCACCGTGCACAGGCTGGCGACAGTCGGGCGATGGACCTGCTAGTGGATCGGCATCACGGCGTGGTCTTTCGAACGTGCTTGGTAATCATTGGAGATGAGGATCTTGCAGAAGATGCGAGCCAGGACTGTTTTATCAAGGCGTGCAAAGCCCTGGACCGGTTCCGGGGAGACGCCGCCTTCAAGACGTGGCTCCTGGCCATCGCGGGCAACGAGGCCCGTGGGCTTCTCCGCAAGGTCGGCAGGCGGAAGGAGCGGGGACTCGAGGATGTGGGCGCCATCGCGGCCCCCGGAAACGACCCGTCGACGGAGGTTGCTCTCCGTTCCGAGGCGGCTCGCGTCCGGGAAGCCGTGGACGAGCTCCCCAACAAACAGAAGCTCTCGGTGACGCTGAGAATCGACGATGGCTTGAGTTTTAGGGAGATCGGTGAGCTAATCGGTTCTTCAGAGGGTTCGGCTCGAGTGAACTACCATCACGGGATCCGCCGCCTGCGGGAGATGTTGGAGCCATGAAGGACAGCACGTGCGCAGACACAAAGGACCTGCTACCGGGGCTGGTCCGGGGAGAGCTCCTCGACGAGGAGCGCGCCCGGATCGAAGTGCATGTATCTGCTTGTGCGGAGTGCAGTGACGAAGTCGCGCTGCTCCGTCAGATCCGAACGACCACACCTGCGCCGCCTGCCGGCTTGGCTGCCGAGATCAAGGAAGCGGTGGCCCGCGACAGAGTACGTACACGGTGGTCGTCGGGCTGGCGGCTCCCGGCTGCCGCAACGGTGGTTCTTGCTTTGGGGACGGCGCTCGTCTGGCAGCGCCCCCAGACCCTGCCTGAGACGAGCCAGCTCGCACAGGAGTCGTTCTTGATGGGTTGGGCCAGCGACGACGCCTTCGTGGCCGGTGCTTCGATGCTGGAAGAACTGTCGGAAGAGGATCTGGCTCTCTTGTTGGAGGAGCTCGGAGGATGAAGAGATCGATCGGCCTCCTGATGGCCCTGTTCGTAATGATGGGCGTCGAGGGTGTCGCCGCCCAGCGAAGGGGCCCGCCGCAGCAGCGTCCGGGAGGTGCCCGGCGCGCTCAGATGGAGCAGAGGATCCGGGGCCGCTTCGACGCCATGGTTCGAGAGCGGCTCGGGCTCACCGACGAGCAGCAACAGAGATTCCAGGAGGTGTTGGCGGGCTTCCGCGAGCAGCGACTGGAGTTCGTGCAAGACGAGCAGGGCGCCCGGAGACAGTTGATGCGTCTCGGGGCGGAGGGCGAGCTCACCGAAGAACAGGCCGGCGAGGCTCTCCAGGGGATGATCCGGCTGCGCGAGGAAGAGGTGCGGCTCTTCCGGGAAGAGCAGGAGGCGTTGGTGGGAATTCTGAGCGCTCGTCAGCTTCTGCGCTTTGTCGTCATGCGCGAACAGCTGAATCAGAGGATTCAGAGCATTCGCGCGCGCGAAGGTCGTGGCATGGGTCCCCCACAGGGGCGTGGGCCGGGTGTGGGGCTCGGGCCACCGGGAGGCTTCCCACTGGAACGTTGACCGGAGCGGTGGGGTTCCTCTACTCTCCTGAGACTGTTACTAGCTCCTGGGCGCCCGCAATCCGTGGAAATCCGCACCCTGTTCTTCGCCTCCTATCGAGAGCTCCTCGGCACCGGGGAGCTTCATCTCGATCTCCCAGATGGGGCGACGGTATCGGATTTGGTGTCGGCGCTCCGCTCCCGTGGAGGGGCGTTCACGGTTCTGCCCATCGACCCAGCCGTAGCCGTGAATCAGAGCTACGCGGACCCTGCCGCACTCCTCAGTGAAGGCGACGAGGTGGCGCTGATCCCTCCAGTGGCGGGGGGGTGACGTGACGTTCGTCGCGGTTGTTCGAGACCCCATCGATTCGGCCGAAGTCCTGGCTCGGGTGGGAGCGGACGAGGATGGAGCCGGTCTCCTGTTCTTAGGTGTCGTACGCGATCACAGTGAGGGCCGCTCGGTGGGGGGCGTCCGCTACGACGCGTACGAGGAGATGGCGGCCGGAGTTCTCACGGAGATCGCGGACGAGGCCGCGAGGGTGCTGGGAACCGATCGCATCGCCGTGGTACACCGTGTCGGTGACCTGGCGGTGGGTGATGTCAGCGTGGCCATAGCGGTCTCGAGCCCCCACCGTGCCGAGGCCTACGAGAGCTCCCGATTCATCATCGAGGAGATCAAGAAGCGCCTTCCCGTCTGGAAGAAGGAGCTCTATAGCGACGGCGTGGAGGAGTGGGTGGCCGGAACGACTCCTGTCGCCCGGTCCGGGAAGGCTGATCGGCCATGATCGATCAGTTCGGCCGCCGGGTGGAGTACCTCCGTATCTCCGTCACCGACAAGTGCAATCTCAGGTGCGTGTACTGTATGCCACTGGAGGGACTCGACTGGCTCAAGCGCGAGAGCCTTCTCAGCTACGAGGAGATCGCGCACATTGTCCGGGTCATGGCCGGGATGGGCCTCAAGCGGGTTCGCATCACCGGGGGAGAGCCGCTGGTCCGAAAGGATCTCCACAGGCTGATTCGCATGGTGTCCGAGATCCCAGAGATCGAAGACATCTCGCTCTCCACCAATGCGGTGCTCCTGGCCGACCAGGGGGAGCTGCTCCGTGATGCCGGCGTAAATCGGGTCAACATCTCGTTGGACTCGCTGAGGGCCGATCGGGTGGACGCCATCGCCCGGCGACCAAACTCTTTCGGCCGCATCATGGCCGGGCTGGAAGCCGCCGAGAACCTCGGCTTCGAGCCGCTCAAGATCAATGTCGTGCTCATCGGTGGCCAGAATGACGACGAGATCGAGTCGTTCGCCCTCATCACGAGGCACAGACCATGGCACGTGCGCTTCATCGAGCTCATGCCCACGGGGTCCAACCTGGAACTGAGCGCGGACAACTTCGTGTCCTGCCAAGATGCCCTTGCCAGGATCCGGAAGCTGGGGGAGCTGGAGTGTGTGGAGGGTCCTCGAGGGAACGGCCCGGCCACGTATTTTCGCTTCCCGGAGGGGCGTGGCACGGTCGGAGTCATCACTCCCATGAGTCACAACTTCTGCGACCGCTGCAACCGCATGCGTCTGACCGCCGCCGGCCAGCTCCGCCCGTGTCTCTTCGGGTCTCTCCAGACCAACCTGCGAGACCCGCTTCGCCAGGGATCCGACCTGGTTCCGCTCATCGAAGAAACGCTCCGGATCAAGCCGGAGCGGCATTACCTGATCCAGGGAAGTGACGAAGGGTCGGGAGGTCTCGTGGCCCTCTCCCAGACCGGAGGTTGACGAGCGTGCACAAGATCACGGTCGTGGGTGCGGGTCACGTCGGAGCGACCTGCGCCCAGCGACTGGCAGAAAAAGAGCTCGCACGCGAAGTAGTTCTCATCGACATCGTCGAAGGAATCCCTCAGGGAAAGGGGCTCGATCAGTGGGAGAGCGCACCCGTCGAAGGCTTCGACTCGCAGATCATCGGTTCCAACGACTACGAGGCGGCCGCAGGGTCGGAACTCTTCATTGTCACGGCCGGAATCGCTCGCAAGCCGGGCATGAGCCGAGACGACCTCCTCAGGACGAACGCCGGCATCGTAGAGTCGGTGTCGCAAGAGATCGCCAGGGTGGCGCCCGACTCCATCATCATCATGGTGTCGAATCCCCTCGACGTCATGTCGTACGTGGCGATGCAGACCACGGGTTTCCCCAGGGAGAGGGTGATCGGCATGGCCGGCGTCCTGGACACGGCCCGTTATCGCTCCTTCATCGCCATGGAGCTCGACGTGAGCGTCGAAGACATCCAGGCTCTGGTGCTCGGGGGGCACGGCGACACGATGGTGCCGCTGGTCTCCACCACCAACATCTCGGGGATCCCGCTGACACACTTTCTGGACCGAGATCGCATCGATGCCCTCATCGAGCGAACTCGCAAGGGAGGAGCGGAGATCGTTGGCCACCTGAAGACCGGAAGCGCCTACTATGCTCCGTCGGCGGCGGCCGTTCAGATGGCCGAGGCCATCGTGAAGAACAAGCGACGCATCCTCCCGTGCGCGGCGTATCTCCAGGGCGAGTTCGGCCACGACGGCATTTTCCTGGGCGTCCCGTGCAAGCTGGGCGAGGGCGGCCTGCAGGAGATCGTCGAAGTGGAGCTCACCGAGGCCGAGGCCGCGGATCTGGCGAGCAGCGTCGATGCCGTCCGGAGCACGATGGAGGCTCTCGCCGCCTGACACTGCGGGGTCGGTCCGGGGCTGCCGCCCCGTCTCGTCGGCCGGACCCACGGCACCGCCGGCGCTGATCGGTGGGAGACACCATGCGTCGAATATTCACACTCTACGGTTCATCGGTTGGCAAGAAGACCACCATGGCCGTATCCGGTCTCGTCATGGTGGGCTACCTCTTCGGCCACATGACCGGCAACCTGAAGGCCTTCCTGGGCACCAACGAAGCCGGCATCTACCACATCGACGAGTACGCAGAGTTTCTCCGGACCATGGGCGAGCCCGTGCTTCCGGAGGGCTTCGGCCTCTGGGGTATCCGGCTCCTCATGCTGGCGCTGATCGGCATGCACATCGTGTCGGCGACGCAGCTCTACCTTCAGAGCCGGGCGGCCAGGACGACACGTTACGCCAAGGAGGAGTCCATATCCTTCAGTTACGCGTCGAGGACGATGCGCTGGGGTGGGGTCATCATCCTTCTCTACATCATCTACCATCTGCTTCATATGACCGTCGGATCGGTCCATCCGAACTTCGAGCACGGCGCCGTGTATCACAACGTCGTCATCGGGTTCCAGAGCCCGCTTGTGGTGGGCGCTTATACCGTGGCCACCCTGGCTCTCGGGCTTCACCTGTACCATGGCTTGTGGAGCATCTTCCAGACCCTGGGCGCGAGCCATCCTCGTTACGACCACCTGCGTCGTCCGTTCGCCGCCGTGCTCACTTTCGTCATCGTGGGAGGATTCCTGTCGGTGCCCTTCGCGGCCCTGATGGGAATTCTCCGCTAGTGTGGTGTCCCAGAAGTTCGCGAGCCACCGAGAGTGCCGAGGCGCAGGACCGGATGCATCGGTGCTCGAATGGCCGAGACACTTCTGGGACACCACACTAAGGAGTCGGTAAGGCATGGAACTGAATCCAGGAGTCCCGGCCGGCCCCATCGATCAGAAGTGGAACAAGCACCGCTTCGACATGAAGCTGGTGAACCCGGCCAACAAGCGGAGATACGACGTCATCATGGTGGGTACGGGGCTGGCCGGTGCGGCGGCGGCCGCCACAATGGCCGAGCTCGGCTACATCGTGAAGGTCTTTACGTATCACGACTCGGCCCGGCGGGCCCACTCCATTGCGGCGCAAGGCGGGATCAACGCGTCGAAGAACTACCAGAACGACGGGGACAGCACGTACCGCCTCTTCTACGACACGGTGAAGGGTGGGGACTTCCGTTCTCGGGAGGCCAACGTCTATCGGCTCGCTCAGGTGAGCGAGAACATCATCGACCAGGCGGTGGCCCAGGGCGTGCCCTTCGCCCGGGAGTACGGGGGATTGCTGGCCAATCGCTCCTTCGGTGGCGCCCAGGTATCCCGTACGTTCTACGCCCGCGGGCAGACGGGACAGCAGCTTCTTCTGGGTGCCTACCAGGCTCTACAGCGGGCCGTGAAGAGCGGTAGGGTGCAGATGCACACCCGCCACGAGATGCTCGACGTGGTCGTCGTGGAGGGCGAGGCCCGGGGGATCGTCACGCGCGACCTGGTGAGCGGGAAGGTGGAATCCCACACGGGAGACGCCGTGGTCCTGGCCACCGGCGGGTACTCGAACATCTTCTACCTTTCCACCAACGCCAAGGCGTGCAACGTCACGGCGACCTGGAGGGCTCACAAGCGCGGCGCGGGCTTCGCCAACCCCTGCTTCACGCAGATCCACCCCACGTGCATTCCGCCCGCCGGGGAGTATCAGTCCAAGCTCACCCTCATGAGCGAGTCGCTCAGAAACGACGGCCGCATTTGGGTGTCGCAGAGCCAGGGTGACAACCGAGCGCCCCCGGACATCCCCGAAGACGAGCGGGACTACTACCTGGAGCGCATCTATCCCAGCTTCGGAAACCTGGTCCCCCGGGACGTGGCTTCGCGGCGCGCCAAGGAGATGGTGGACATGGGCCACGGGGCGGGACCCCGGTGCAACGGGGTCTTCCTCGATTTCTCACACTCCATCGAGCGTCTCGGGCGGGATACCATCGCCGAGCGCTACGGCAACCTCTTCGAGATGTACGAGAACATCACGGGTGAGGACCCGTACCGCGTGCCCATGCGGATCTACCCGGCGCCCCACTATACCATGGGCGGCCTCTGGGTCGACTACGATCTCCAGAGCACGGTGCCGGGACTGTTCGTCATCGGAGAGGCCAACTTCTCGGACCACGGAGCCAACCGCCTGGGCGCCAGCGCCCTCATGCAGGGCCTCGCCGACGGGTACTTCATCCTGCCCATGACCATCGGGAACTATCTGGCCCGCATGACGCACGACCACGACCTGAGCACGGACGCCGTCGAGTTCCGAAGCGTCGAGAGAGAGGTGCAGGAAACGGCGCGTAGGCTCTTGGACGTGGGCGGCTCTAGGACCGTGGACGAGTTCCATCAGGAGTTGGGTCACCTCATATGGAACCGCTGCGGTATGGAGCGGAACGCACAGGGTCTACGGGAGGCTCTCGACGAGATCCCCGAGATCCGAGAGCGCTTTTGGCGGGACGTTCGCGTGCCCGGAAGCGCCGAGACGCTGAACCAGTCCCTGGAGAAGGCCGGACGGGTGGCCGACTTTCTGGAGTTCGCCGAGACCATGTGTCACGACGCCCTCACGAGGGACGAGTCGTGCGGGGCCCACTATCGCTCGGAGCACGCAACCGCCGAGGGCGAAGCCCGGCGGGACGACGAGAACTTCACTCACGTCGCCGTCTGGGAGTACCGGGGGGAGGGGAACGAGCCCGTTCGTCATTCGGAGGCCCTGGAGTTCGAGCACGTCCCGCTGTCGCAGAGGAGCTACAAGTAATGGACCTCACGCTCCACGTCTGGCGGCAGGCGGGCCCCGACCATACAGGCGCCTTCGAGACACACCACCCGAGGGACGTCAGCCCGGACATGTCCTTCCTGGAGATGCTCGACGAGGTGAATGAAGGACTCATCAAGGACGGCGCCGAGCCCATCGCTTTTGAGCACGACTGCAGGGAAGGGATCTGCGGCGCCTGCGGCATGATGATCAACGGAGTGCCCCACGGCCCCAAGACGATGACCTCCACTTGTGAGCTCCACATGCGGACATTCCGGGATGGCGACGAGATCTGGATCGAGCCGTGGCGCGCCACGGCGTTCCCCATTCTCAAGGACCTGGTTGTGGATCGGTCGCCCTTCGACCGTATCATCGAGGCGGGCGGCTACGTCTCGATTCGGGCAGGCAGCGCTCCCGACGCGAACGCCATCCCCGTCGAGAAGGACAAGGCGGACGACGCCATGGACGCGGCCACGTGTATCGGCTGCGGGGCGTGCGTGGCGGCTTGTCCGAACGCCTCGGCCATGCTGTTTGCGGCCGCCAAGATCTCCCATCTGGGGCTACTGCCTCAGGGGCAGCCGGAGCGCGACTCCCGGGTGCTGGGCATGGTGGGGGTGCACGATGCGGAAGGATTCGGCAACTGCACGAATCACGGTGCCTGCGAGGTTGCGTGCCCGAAGGGGATCAGCGTCAAGTACATCGCCCGTCTGAACCGCGACCTCATCGTGGCTTCCTTGCAGAGCGCGCCTGGCGACTGAAAGGTTCGTGGGGCCCTCAGCCTCCCGGCGTTCCCGGCTCCGAGAAGACCTGCGGCGGCAACACCGGATTCACTTCGGCGTCACCTACCCGGATGATCTTGAAGACCCTCCCTTCGTCGTCGAAGTGGACCCGGGCACCCACGTAGTGGTAGCCGTCCACACTGCGGATGTCTTCCCATCGCGTGTGCTCCACGTGGTCGCTGCCCTCCTCCTGATAGTCCACTTGCACGGGCCAGACACGTCCGTCGACGAAGTAGTAGAAGTAGGTGTCCTGCTGGTCGCCGACATCCTCCCCGAAGGTCACACGGACCGTGTGACGCCCTGACACATCCTCACCGTCGTAGTGCAGGAGGACTCCGGGGTCCATGAGCTTCTGCGGAAGGCGGACCCAGTAGTTCACCTCGCCGGAGACGTATCGGACCTCCTGTTGGTCCCGATCACCGGGAGTGAGACGCTGTCCGTTCATGAACGCCCAGTTGGTCCGGCCGTCCCATCCCTGGACGATGAAGTCGTCCCCCTCCCACCGCTCGATGCGGGCCGCGAGCACGCTTGGTTGCCGGTCGATGGTGACGTATCTGGGCCGAGTCCTTCGCAGTCGCCCCGTCGAAGCGTCGTACATCTCGGTGGTGAGGGTGAAGCGGGCCGAAACGAGGCTCCGTAGGTGCTCCATCCCTCCCAGGGCGTCGATCCAGGCCTCGACGAGTCCCACCGCCCGGGGGTCGCTTCCCGCCGAAGTCTCCTGGGCCAGAGCGCCTCCCGGGGGCGCTCCAAGAAGTGCTCCGAGGAGTGCGACCACGACCAGGAAGGTGGAATGGCGACCGGTTGCACATCGTTGAGCGATCATCCTCATGCCCCCCTTCGCTTGCACGCCAGGAGCCCGAGGTGATATCGCGGGAAGCGTGCCTTGCATCGACTGCGGACGAGTGTCTAACACCAAATCCCCCGTCTTGCTCCCCCCAACGAGGGCCCGTACAGTGCAGCCAGAAACTGGATTCCGACTTGGAGGGCGTCATGCAGCATCGCTCGGGCAGACTCCACCCGGGACGGCCACGCCTGAGCGTCCAGCCCTGCATGACCGGGAACTGGGAGAATTCGAATTCCATGATTCGAAGAAGGAGCCGGGGAAGCGGCGGATGAGCCCCTATCGGGTTCTGGCTTGGTTGGGCCGGGAGGCCCGAGCGCGGGCGGCTGAACATGCGCTACGGCTCGAGGGGTTGGGTCCGATCCGGGAGCACTGGGTTGGGCGGGCGATCGACACCGCCGATCTACTTGATACACTTGCCGCAGAAACTGACGCGGGGGTGCCGGCGTGACGGCCGTCCCGAGGCCTTCCAGAAGGGACTTCGTGTCGGGCGCCGGCGTGGCCCTGGTGCTGATTCCCCAGGCCATGGCATACGCGGAGCTGGCCGGCCTTCCCAGTCGGCACGGGCTCTTCGCGGCCGCGGTGGCACCCATCGCCGCGGGGTTCTTCGCTTCGTCGCCCTACCTCCAGACCGGTCCCGTGGCGTTGACGGCCTTGCTCACGCTGGGTGCCCTCGTCCCTCTGGCCGGGCTGGGCTCGGCCGAGTACGTACGCCTGGCGGCGCTTCTGGCCCTGGTAGTGGGGATCGCCCGCGTCATAGTGGGCGCTTTCAAGGGCGGGTGGCTCTCCTACATGATGTCCAGGCCCATGCTAGACGGCTTCACCACCGCGGCGGCGATCCTGATCATCAGCTCGCAGCTTCCCGGGGCGGGCCGGCGTCCTAGCCCCGAGTGACGGGGTGCTTCAGCGGGCGTTCTGGACGCTTGCCAATCCCGGGTTCCTGGGAGGCCGCCGCCGTCGTCCTCTCGGCGGCGACCGTGGCCGTGATTCTCCTAGGACGT
>CBDCKN010000012.1:0-242870 GCA_965218295.1 Longimicrobiales bacterium
CTGGGCGACCTTCTTGAGCTGGGTGTAGAACTTGGCCTTGGAGCCGCTGGGGATGCGCGCCGTCAGGATGAGGGCGAGATCGGGCGGTGGGGACCCGGCCAGGCCCAACACCAGATCACGAGCCCGGGCGGCCCCGGCAAAGGCCTCGGCTCCCCTGACGACCACCACCCGCCACTCGGCCATCATGGGAGGCGTTGCAACAATGCGGGCCAGATCCTCGACGTTCACCTCCGAGCCCTGAAGAACGTCCAGGTTGAAGTCCTTTGTGGACTCGTCGAGGTGGGCGTCCGCGAGCTCCTTTACGGCCTCTCCCTTGCGGTGCTCGTCCTCGCCCCAAAGGAAGAAAACCCCGCCCCGGGATCCCTGCTCGAGGGCCTTCCGGAGGGAGCTCGTCATTGCATCGCCCGGGTTGTCATTGGCTCCGGGTTGTCACCGGCTCCGGGTTGTCACCGGCTCCGGTGCGTTCAATCGAGGCCCGTTCGTCGGAGCACCGAGTTGTTCCGGTACCGCTCACCCATGGGAGAGTACTCGTAGAGCAGCGTGTTAGGATCGGACCAGAGTCCGCTCCCCAGGTTCAGGGGCGACCCGACGGGAAATCCCAGGACGTCCGTGGGGACCAGAGGCGCCGGCCCCGGCGGACCCGATACGATGATGGCCGGGAGGCTCACCTCGGGAGTGGCGCGCCACACGGACGGGTACCAGGCGATGATCGTGAGGAGAATGGCCATTCCCACGGCGGCCGCCACCGGCACCGCTGAAGCGCTGGTCGTATGAGCCGCCCCATCCCGATCGTCGATGTGGAAGAGCCGGTGTTGGAGACGGGGACGGAAGGATTCGGGCAGCTCCATCCGGGGCGCGCCTTGGAGGAGCTTCACCCCCCGAGAGACGACCTGCTCGTAGCGGGCGCACTTCTCGCACTCCTCCATATGGGTTTCCGCATCCCTTCGAATGGGCGCGCCCAGAGGAGCGTCATAGAACTCGGAAAAGCGGCCGAGAAACTCCGAGCAATCCATGGTGCCGAGCAGTCTCCTGTCCTGATACTCCCAGTCCGACATCATACGTCGAGGTGGGATATTACGTAGAGTGGTATCGCGGTGTTCCCTCTCCCACGGGGTTGGTACAGGAGGGAGTGGATCAGATTCCGGAAAAGTGGGAGGCCCGCACTACTCCAGGGAGGGTCCGATCACTCGGGCGAAGTTGTTACGCGCCCGGTTCAATCGGCTCTTCACGGTCCCCAGGTTGCACCCGGTGATCTCTGCGATCTCCTCGTACGTCTTGCCCTCGAGCTCCCGGAGCACGAAGACGATGCGGTGATGCTCCGGCAGCTCCACCACCGCCTTCTCCACGAGCTCCTTCAGGAAGCGCTTGCGATAGAGGTCGTCGGGCTTGAAGGACGAGTCCTCCCACTCCAGCGGACGGTGGTCGGCTTCCCAGTTCCTCCGGATCGTCTGGAAGAGCACGAGTGGGTTGCGGGATCGGTTCCGCAGCTCGTTCTTGGCCAGGTTCCCGGCGATGGTGTAGATCCACGTCGAGAACTTCTTGGTCTGGTCGAAGTGGTGCATGTGGCGGTACACCCGGACAAAGGTCTCCTGGACCAGGTCCTGGCCGCGCTCCCTGTCACCCACCGTACGGTAGACGAAGTTGAGCAGCCGTCCGTCGTAGCGCTTGACCAGCTCTCCGAACGCGCGCTCGTCGCCCGCGAGGAAGGCTCGGACGACTTCGCTGTCGTCCAGCTGCCCGAGCATCTTGCGATGCTCTTTTGCCGCCTCCCCAGGCACGACCTGTAGTTTCGCTACTTCCGTCACGTCTCAACCCCCGCTTCACGGGTGCGCACCAACCCCCTGCGAGAATCGCCGCAGGTTCCGTGCCACCCCCGAGATCGCCTCAAAACAGGCCGATCCCTGCCGTATCTGCACTTCTTCCGTCCTACAATAAGGACGTGTCATGTCACGACCGCGACACACCCCACGATCAGGCCGCCCGTCTCGCACCCTTTGTTTCCCTCGAATGAAGGATAAGGGAGACCCCAGGCGGCCGGATCCCGGGCGCCCGACCACTCAGGAAGCCTCTTCTACCTCCACCGGTCCCAGGCCGAGGTCCTCCAGAGGACCGCGGACCACCTTGGCATCCCCCCCGACCAGCACGGTGATCTCATCAGGCCGGATGCACCGGCGCGCGGCGTCCAGAGCCTGGTCGCAGGTGACCTCGCGGATCCGGTCCCTGTAGGTGGCATGGTAGTCGTCGGGGAGGTCGTAGATGATCAGCTCCGAGATCCGGGACGCGATCTGCCCCGTGGTCTCGAAGCCGCAGGGGGAAGACGCCCGCCATGTAGTCCCGGGACGCCTCCACCTCTTCATCGGTCGGCCCGTCTGAGAGTAGGCCATCCACCTCGCTCACCGCTTCCCGGACGGCGTCCGCCGTTACCTCGGTGCCCACGGCGGTGGAGATGGTCCAGGGACCCGCGTCACGCCGGAAAGCGAACCCCGAGCGCACACCATAGGTGAAGCCGTTGTGCTCTCGGAGATTCAGGTTCAGGCGGCTCGTGAAGGCCCCGCCGAGGATGGTGTTGAACACCAGGAGCGGGAAATAGTCCGGCGTAGAGCGCGGCTGTCCCACGTGCCCGATGCGGATCTCGGACTGGACGGCGTCGGGACGGTCGACGATCACCACCCTCTGCTCGCGGGTCCTGGGCTCCGGCTCGAATCCGTTCCGGGCGGGCGCGTTCCCCCGCCAGTCGCCGAAGCAGCGCTGGGCCAGGACCTTCGTCTCGTCCAGATCCACGTCGCCCACCACCACCAGTCCCGCGCTCCCGGGGCGGTAGCGGGCTTCCACGAAGCCGGCAGCCGCCTCGGGACCGAAGGGGGTCACAGACTCCACGCTGCCCCCGAGGGGGCGCCCGTACGGAATTCCTTCAGCGTAGGTCAGCCGATGGGCCGCGTCGGTGGCGATGCTGGCCGGATCCATCTTGCGCTGCTGAATGGCAGCCAGGTGCTGCCCCCGCACCCGGTCCACCTCGTCGGCGGGGAAGCCCGGGCGAAGCACGACCTCGGCCAGGATGCTCATGGCTTCGTCCAGCCGGTCCGGGAGGCACGAGAGAGAGATGGTGGTGGCGTCCCACCCGGTCCCCACGGAGAGCCCGGCGCCGAGGGACTCCAACGCCTCTGCCAGCTCGGCCCCAGATCGCGCTACGGTCCCTCCCTCCAGCGAGTCGCCGGTGAGCACGGCCAGCCCGGCCCCAGTCCTCGCTCAGCGTGGCCTCACCGGCATCCAGCACCAGGCTCACGGCGACGATGGGGAGCCTGTGGGTCTGGACCGAGCGCATCTCGAGACCGTTATCGAGACGATCGGTCTGTACGGGCGGAAAGTCGAAGCGGCGGATGGCCCCCGGGGCTGGGGCGGCGGAACGTTGGGTGTGGCTCACGAGGCCTCCTTGGCGCGTGGCTCATGCATAGCGGGTACGTAGGTCAGGACGGCCCGGTTGCTGGGTCCCAGGAAGCCCCTGGTGAACTCCGAGACCTGAGCGGGCGTCACGGCGCGCATGCGCTCCAGCTCGCTGTTCAGACGGCCCGGGTCGTCGAAGAACTGGTCGAACATGGAGAGAAGGTCGGCCCGCTCCCCCACCCGCTGGATCTGACGGATGAGGCGGGTCTCGGTGAGGGCGACGGCTCGCTGGATCTCCTCCTCCCGTACGGACTCGAGCCTCTCGAGCTCGTCGGCCAGAGCGGTCTCGAGCTCCACGGGATCGGATCCGGCGAAGCCGGTGGCCCACACCAGAAGCATCCCAGCGCCGGTGGTGAGCGGGAAGGTGTGGCTCACCACGTCCTTCGCCACCCTTCGCTCGCGCACGAGAGAGCGGTAGAGCCGCGACGCCCTCCCCTCCCCCGCCACGGCGCTCGCCACGTCGGCGGCGTAGAACGCCGGATCGGTGTAAGGGGGGATGCGGAAGGCCATGAGGACCCTGGGGAAGGGCACTTCCGCTTCCACCCGCTCCCGGACCGTGGAACCGATCGTTGGGCTCAGCTCCGGCTCTCCCGCCATGGGCGGGATCTCGCCGCCTCGGGGAATCTCGCCGAAGTGCCACTCGATCATCTCCAGGGCCTCGTCCTCGTTGAAGTCCCCGCACACCGTCAGGACCGCGTTGTTGGGCACGTAGAACGTCTCGAAGAACTCGGCCACGTCTTCCAGGGTGGCCGCCTCGATGTCGTCCATGGAGCCGATCACCGTGTGGTGGTACGGATGGGCCTCGGGGTAGACCATGGCCTGGATCCACTCGTCCCAGTCTCCGTAGGGCTGGTTGTCGTAGCGCTGGCGCTTCTCGTTCATGACCACGTCGCGCTGGTTGTCCAGCTTCTCCTGGGTCATGGCCGGAAGCATCCAACCCATCCGGTCGGACTCAAGCCAGAGCGCCAGCTCGAGGTGATGGGACGGCACCGTCTCGAAGTAGTTCGTGCGGTCGAACCAGGTCGTGGCGTTGAGGGTCCCTCCAGCCCTCTCGACGAACTCGAAGTGGCGGTTCTTGGGCACGTGCTCCGAGCCCTGGAACATCATGTGCTCGAAGAGATGCGCGAAGCCCGTCTTCCCGGGGCGCTCGTTCCGCGACCCTACGGCGTACCAGAGGGTTCACGGCCACCACGGGCGTGGAGGGATCGTGGGAGAGGTTGACACGGAGGCCGTTGTCCAGCGTGAAGCGCTCGACAGGTATCGACAGCATATAGTGTAGTAGCTCCTCGAGCGGTCAGGACTAGGGTGCGTCGTCCATCACCGTCGGATCGGTAAGTAAAGTCACGGAACCCAACCCCAACCCCTCAAGGCCCTCCTGGATCGCCGCGCGATCACCGGCGATGACGACGACCATCTCGTCCGGATCCAGGTACTCGACGGCCACGCGCCGTACGTCCTCAGCCGTCACCTCTATCACACGCTCTACGTACGTCTCGTAGTAGTCGTCGGCAAGATTGTTCAGCACCTGGTCGGCGATCTGCGCGGCCACGCTCCCCACGGTCTCGAACCGCTGGGGAAGCCGCAACGTCAGGTACTTGCGGGCCCGGTCCAGCTCCACGTCCCCCACGGGCTCTTCGACGAGGCGCCTCAGCTCCCGGAGGAACTCCACCACGGCCGAGTCCGTGACCGGCGTGTTCACGGCGGCCCGGGCCACGAACGGCCCCGGCTCGCGGCGCATGGAGAAGCCGGAAGTGGCCCCGTAGGTGTAGCCCTTGTCCTCACGGAGGTTGCTGTTCAGCCGGCTCGTGAAGGACCCACCCAGGATCGTGTTCATGACCATGAGCGGGAAGTAGTCGGGCGTGCCCCGATCCACGGCCACCCGGCCAATGCGGATCTCCGACTGTGCGGCGCCCGGCTTGTCCACCACGTAGATGGCCAGGCCGTCCAGGATCCGAGGAGCCTGCTCGACCAAGCCCGATCCCTCGCCGGAGGGCAGGGAGCCCAGAGCGGCCTCGAGCTGCTCCTCCAACTCCTCCCGATCCACGTCGCCCACCACCACCACCGACATATTGCCGGACTTGAACGTCTGCTCGTACAGCTCTACCAGATCGGCGCGCACCATCGGCTGCAGGGCGGCCTCCGTTCCCAAGAGGGGCACCCCGTACGGGCTGCCCGGCTCGTAGAGCAGATCTGCGAAGGCGTTGTCGGCCAGCTCCCGGGCCTCGTCGCGGGTCTGCAGGATGCGCGTGATCCGCTGCCGCTTCACCCGATCGAGCTCGGCCTCGTCGAAGGCCGGGTTCAGCACCACGTCGGCCAGGATTTCCAGGACCTCATCCAGCCGGGGCTTCAGAACTCCCACGCGAACCACCGAGCCGTCCCGCCCCGCACCGGTGGACAGGCTGGCTCCGAGACGCTCCACCTCTTCGGCCAGCTCCACGGCGCTTCGGGTGGTGGTCCCCTCGTCCAGCATGTCGGCCAGCAGCGCACCGAGCCCAGGGGTGCCCACCCGGCCTCCGCCTCCGATGTGGACCTCCACGCTGACGATGGGGAGATCGTGATCCTCCACCACGTGGACCGGCAGGCCGTTGGACAGCTCGAAGACCTGGCGCTTCGGCACGCTCATGGACGGCGGAGAGCCCACCGAGGGCGGAACGCTGCGGTCGAAGCTCCCCTGCCGGTCCTCTTCGTTGTGGTCGACGCCGATGCTCATGGACCCACCGCGGGCGCCTCCCGAGGCGCTCACCGAGCACCCCGCCAACCCGGTCAACACCGCCAAGCCGATCATCGTCCTAATGCGACTCCTGTATGGTCTGCGCCACCGTGGTCCGATCCCGTCCGGCCCGGGACTACTCCCGTCCGACCCAGGACTAGCCATTCCCTTCCCCCTCCGGAACGGCCAGGTCCGTCCTTCCCCGGGGCACGACGGAGAGCACTACCCTGTGCGCCCCCACCAGGTAGTTGCGGCCGTACTCCCTCACGCTCTCGCCCGACACCCCGCCGTAGCGGGCGAAGTCCCGACGCACGAAGCCGGGATTGCCGGTGAGGAAGTAGTACTCGTTTAGGCGCTCGGCCTTGCCGCTGAAGCCGCCGCCCCGCTCGAGGGCCTGCACGAAGCCGGTCTCGATCTGATTGAGGGACCGCTCCATCTCCACCCCTTTGACACCGTCGTCCACGAGGCTGTTGATCTCCTCCCGGACCGCTCGCTCCAGATCTCCCAGGGACCCCTCGGGCTTGGCCGTGACGATGACGACGAACTGCGATCCGATCTCGCTCGGGCTCTGGAAGGCGCTCACGTCCTGAGCCACCTGCTCTTCCAGGACCAGACGGCGATAGAGCCGGGAGCTCTTGCCCTCGGCCAGGATGGAGCCCAGAACCTCCATGTTGGCGTCTCCCTGGCTGAAGGCCTCCGGCGAGTGCCACGCCATGTAGAGCCGAGGGAGCTGTACATCGTCCTCCAGCACCACGTGGCGGTCGGACAAGAGCGTGGGGTCGGGGACCTCCACCTCGGGGATGGGCAGGCCAACCGGGATGTCCCCGAAATACTTCTCGGCCAGCTCCCGGACCTCCGAGACCCGCACGTCGCCGGCGACCGCCAGGCTGGCGTTGTTGGGGGCGTAGTACGTCCGGAAGAACTCGCTCACATCTTCGAGGGTGGCCGCGCTCAGGTCCTCCATATAGCCGATGACGGGCCAGTGGTACGGATGGTCCTCGGGGTACAGATTCGCCGAGATGGTCTCGAACGCCGTGCCGTAGGGGGCGGTCGTCGTAGCTCTGGCGCCGCTCGTTCTTCACCACGTCGCGCTGGATGTCCAGCTTCTCCTGGGTCATGGTGTCCAGGAGCCACCCCATGCGGTCCGCCTCGATCCAAAGGGCGAGTTCGAGAGCGTTGGAGGAGACGGTCTCCAGATAGTTGGTGCGGTCGGTGGTGGTCGACCCGTTGGGCGCTCCACCCACCGCCTCCAAGAGGTTGTCGATATCCCCTTCAGGCACGTTGGCCGACCCCTCGAACATGATGTGCTCGAAGAGGTGGGCGAACCCGGTCCGCCCCGGGCGCTCGTTCCTGGACCCCACGTGATACCAGAGATTCACAGCAGCGATGGGCAGGGACCGATCCCTGTGGACGATCACGTTGAGGCCGTTCTCGAGGGTGAACTGGGTGTACGGGATGTACACCTCCATGGCCTCCTCCTCCTGTGCCGGAATCACGTTGGGCCAGACGGCCAGGAAGGCGAGGGCGACCGCGCAACCCCCCGCAACTCTCACCATGCACTACTCTACCAGGCGAACAAGAGCGGGCCAGCCCACCGCCGTGCGATGCCACGACGCAGAGCCACCCGCTGATAACGGATCTGTGGAAGATAAGGTACGATCAGGGACGCGTCATGAGTCTCTCGCGCAACGCGCCCGTAATGAATTCCTCTTCGAGGAAGGTCTTGCACGCCTCGTGTCCCTCTTCCACCTGGTCCGAGACAGCCTCCACGAGGGGAAGATCTCCAGATTCGGCCCACAGTCGGGCCCGCTCCACGAGCTCGTAGGCCCGGTCTTCCTCACCGGACACCGCGGCCGCCAACGCGGCCAGCAGAGCACGGCCGGGTCGCCCGGAAGTCGCTCATCAGGCGCCGTACTTCTCCAGCCGGACGGCGTGCGCCAGGGCCAGCGACATGAGCTCCTTGCCGGGCACGACCCCCAGGTCTCCCCCCCGGCACGCCGTCTCGCCGAACTCGTACGCCGAGGGCCGTGCCCAGGGGGATGCGATGAGCGCCGGCACATGGTGCCAGGAGTGCTCGCGGTAGAGAGCGGGCGTGGAGTGGTCTCCCGTGACGATAACAACGTCGGGATTGAGGGCCGTGATCCTCGGAACGACGGCGTCCACCGCTTCGATGGCCGCCGCCTTGCCCTCGAAGTCGCCGTCGTGGCCCAGGGAGTCCGGGTCCTTGAAGTGGACGAAGTAGAAGTCGTAGTCGCCGTAGCGTCCCTCCAGGAGGGTCACGGTCTCTTCGTTGGATCCGGGCACGCCGTCCACCGTCATCCCCACCAGGCTCGCCACCCCCCTGTACATGGGGTACTTGGCCACGGCCACCGCACGGAGGCCATAGCGCTCCTCGAAGGTCGGATAGGAGGAGAACTGCGCGAAGCCCCGGGCCAGGAAGGCGTTGGCCTGCGGCTCGTCGGCGAGGATCTCCCCGACCTGGTCCAGGAGGCCCTGGATCATCTCGGCCGTGGAGGCCGAGGCGGGATCGGTGGCGGTCACTGGGACGGGCCTCAGCCCCGTTCGTTGCGGGTCCGTGTCCTCGAGGTCGGCGCCAAGCGCGTCACCCCGAAGCACGAGGACAGCGCGGTGCTCCTTCTCGTGGATGAGCGT
This sequence comes from Longimicrobiales bacterium, assembly GCA_965218295.1. Classification (GTDB taxonomy): domain Bacteria; phylum Gemmatimonadota; class Gemmatimonadetes; order Longimicrobiales; family Gaopeijiaceae; genus CBDCKN01. Next base: position 8,804 of record CBDCKN010000012.1, read on the forward strand.
GACCTCCACGCCGTCGGGCGGGCGGATCTCAGCCAGGACCCTGTCCACCACCCGCCGCCCGTCTTCGTCGGAGGGACGCCCGGCCCGGCGGTCCGTCACCACCCCGTCGCCATCCACGGTGGCCAGGTTCAGGCGCGCCGCCACGTCTCCCGCGCGTAGGTCGAACCCGACGCCCAGGGCGCTCAGGACCCCCCGTCCGATCATGGCTGTGACGGGATCGTAGCCGAAGAGGGAGAGGTGCCCAGGCCCGCTCCCCGGCGTGACTCCGTGCGCCACAGGCATGATCATGCCAAGCGAGCTCCGGGCCGCCAGGGCGTCGAGGTTGGGAGTCGAAGCCGACTCCAGCTCCGTCCTGCCCGTATTCGGATGGGGCAGCCCGCCGAGGCCGTCCAGCACCACCAGGATGATCGTTCCACCATCGACACTCCGGAGGGCGAGCTCATGGGGGAGCGAGGCGTGTGTCATGTATCCTCCGTGAACATTGCGGCTCCGTGAACATAGCGGCTCCGTGGAGCCGAATCGACGCATGGGGGTACGTCCGCCAGACAGCGAGCTGCCGGGCAGCGACCTGCCAGGCAACGACCCGTCAGGCAAGGACCCGCAGGGACACTAGCGAGGAGGACGAGGACGTGCGTTATAGTCCCTTCACCATGGAGCGGTGGCAGTCCACGTATGAACACCGCGTACGCTTCAACCTGTCGGAGAGCGGTGTACATCCACTCTCGGTCTCAGAGCTCCTGGGGCTGGCCGACCGCGGGCCGGAGGCCTTGGACGTCGGGCTGGGCTACGGACAGTCCAACGGCAGCGACGAGCTGAGGAACCGCATCGCGGCCCTGTACGCCGGAACGACCGAGACGTCGGTCCTGGTGACCATCGGAGGGGCCGAAGCCAACTTCGCCGCCTTCTGGCACCTTCTCGATCCCGAGGCCCCCACCGCCGTCATGCTCCCCAACTACATGCAGGTGCCCGGCCTCCTGGAGAGCTTCAAGGCTCCGATCCTGCCCTATCACCTCACGGAGGAGGCGGGGTGGCAGCCCGACCTGGAGATGCTTGAAGACTGCCTCGAGGAGGGAGCCCGCTCCATCCTGGTCACGAACCCCAGCAACCCGACGGGCGCAGTCCTGAGTCCCGAGTCCATGTCGGGGATCGTGACGCTGGCCGAGCGCTACGGCGCCTGGATCTTGGCGGACGAGGTCTATCACGGAGCCGAGCTCGACGGCGAGCGGACCCCGTCCTTCTGGAGACGGACCGAGCGCGCGATCGTCACGAACTCGCTGTCCAAGGCCTACGGCCTTCCGGGTCTGCGCCTGGGATGGCTCCTGGGCCCGCCGGAGATCATGGAGGGCATGTGGGGCCGGACCGACTACACCACCATCGCCCCGGCCAACCTGTCCGACACCCTGGCTTGCCTGGCCCTCGAGCCCTCAACCCGGCAGAAGATCCTGGCCCGGACGCGAGGCATCCTCAACGACAACCTGGACCTGTTGACCGAGTGGCTCGATGGCCAGGAGGGTCGCTATACGTATCGCCCGCCCGACGCCGGAGCCATCTGCTACGTCCGCTACAACACGCCGGTGAACTCCACCCAGTTCGCAGAGAAGATCCGGACGGAGATGGACCTTCTGGTGGTCCCAGGAGACCATTTCGGTATGGACGGCTATCTGCGCTTGGGGTTCGGGCCGCCTGCGGAGGAGCTCCAGGAGGCGCTCGGGAGACTGGCCGAAGCCTTCGACCAGGTAGAGGCGGGGGCCGCTGCGGGCTGAGACTACCCCGAGCGCAGCCAATCCCCGAGGCGCTCCATGGCACGGACGAACGCTTCCGCCTCTTCCCGGGCGGACTCGGGAGCCAAGGCGGCCAATTCGCGGGCCTTCTTCAGGTCGTCGGTGATCGTATCGGAGTCCGCCGAGACCCAGATTTCTCTTAACTGATCGATCACGGCTCTTCTCGACCCGCTTTCCGTGGAGCTTTGGATCACCGCCTCCGGGCGCGAATGATATTCAACGATCATGCCGAAATGGCCGGTAACGCAAGACCGCCGCACGTTGCGTCGCCTCTTGGGGATACCGTTATTACGGTCGGTCTCACTCACATTTTTCCGGCGGGCCCGTTTGGAGCTCACCCGAAGCAGGAGGAAGCGGCTTCAGCGGATCGGAGATCGAGGTGGTGGTGGTCTCGACTCTCTACTCGGCTTTCTCGGGGACGGACGAACTGACCATGAACGCGTTCCTGAACGAGATCAAGCGCACTCGGCCCCTATCGGTGATGCGGGCGGAGCACGTGGAGGGACTAAGGGCCTGGGCCAAAGAGAGGACCAGACCGGCGAACTAGGCTCCGCCGGCTCCTACGGGCTCAATGCACTCCGGGACGTCGTTGGCCGGAGAATTCACCAGCGTCGACACGGCGTAGGCGGCCAGCTCGCCCTCGTAGGGTCGGAGGATCTCCAGGGCGTTCTCGGTCCGCACACTCTTGTCGAGCCATGTCGCGCGCTCGCCCTCGGGTACGATGGCCGGCATGCGATCGTGAAGGGGACGGACTGCTTCGTTCGGGGCCACCGTGATGATGGTGAAGGAGTAAACGGGCTCCTGGCCCCCGCCTTCCCACCGCTCCCAGAGCCCGGCCAGGCTCATCGGTGTGCGATTCGGGTCGTGAACCCAGTACGGGACTTTGCCCGACCCCTCCCGCACCCACTCGTAGAATCCGTCGGCCGGCACCAGACAGCGGCGGGCGATCACGGCCTCCTTGAAAGATAGCGTGGTCCGGAGCGTCTCGGCCCGGGCGTTGATCATCCGGGATCCGATGGACGGGTCATCGGCCCACGACGGAACCAGTCCCCAGCGCATCAGGCCCATCCGGATGCCCCGTCGATCCGAGGCCACGACCGGGGCCTCCTGCGTGGGCGCGACGTTGTAGCGCGGTTCGTGATCGAAGGTGACGGGTGGTACGTCGAAGACCTCTACCAGATCGTCCATTGGGGTGGATAGGGTATAACGGCCGCACATGGCGCGGGAGAGACCCCCTTAATCCCCGAAAGCTGTGTCACTGGCCGTGTGCTGTTCCTCCATCAGCTTGCTCTCGAGAAGCTGGTACGCGATGGGCATGAAGTCCGCCTCCGTCACCAGCCCAACGAGCTTCCCGCCCTTCACCACCGGCAGGCAAGACACTCCGTGTTTCCTCATGATATCGATGGCTTCGAGCGTCGGCGTCTCGGGGGCCACCGTGATTGGATCTTCATCCATTATCGACCTCACCGGCATGGTTTCTTTAACGCCCTCGCTGCCGAACTCGGAGACCATCCGCAGAATCGACCGATACGACACCAGCCCAACCAAACGGTGCTGGTCGTCCTCCACCGGCACGTGCCTGATCTGCTTCCGGTCCATGAGGAAGGCGACCATCTCCAACAGCTCGTCTTCCTGTACGGTAAAGAGCTGGGTGGCCATGTACTGTTCCACCTTCGTGTAGTTCCTTGTCCATCCGCCAGCTTCCTCCAGCTGGGCCAGTCCCCATTCGTGGCCCGGCTTTCGCCCTGTCTGGTTACGGACCGTGGCCGCCGTGAGCGCCGCCAGGCGCTCGACGCGCGTGCCCCGGTGCTTCATCTCCTGCAGGGAGCGGATCATCCAATCCGACCCGGTGCCCCGGCTCTCGACCCGTGCCTGGATCACGCCGAGATACTTGTCCAGCTCCGAGGAGTCGACGCGACCCTCGAGGCCTGCCCGCGCGAGAGGAATCAACGTGTCGAGGATGAGCTCGGGAGCGCTCACCTGCTCACCGTCCACCCAGTGGAATCCCGCGTTGAGCCCTTGCCTGGACGCCGCCAGGAAGTTGTACTTGGCATCGTCGAAGTCGAGCCTCTGGGTGATGTCGCCGTACTCCTCGCGGGCGCCGCGGACCAGTCCGATCCAGAAGACGGCATTGGCCACTTCGTCCAGGACGGTGGGTCCTGCCGGGAGGGCCCGGCACTCGATCCTCAGGTGTGGCTTACCCTCCGAGATTCCGTAGCACGGTCGATTCCAGCGGTAGACGGTGCTGTTGTGGAGCTGGAGGGCCTGCAGCTTCGGAACGCACCCGGCCTCGAGCTGCTCAAACGGATCCTCCTCGCAGTCCTGGGCCAGGAGCACCCTGAAGTTGGCGATGTCCGACTGGAAGAGCTCCGTCACCGACTTCTCCACCCACTGCTCTCCGAAGCGCACCCGGGGGCTCAGCTCGCGCAGATGAACGGCAGTGCTCCGCGTATCTAGGGACTGCTGGAAGAGCGCGATGCGGGTCTCGGCCCACAGGCGCTTCCCGAACAGGAGGGGGGAGTTGACCGCAGCCGCCACCACGGGCCCAAGGACCGCCTGCGACAGGTTATACATGTCGGCGAACTCGTCGGCGTCGACCTGGAGATGGACCTGGCAGCTGGTGTTGCAGGCCTCGAGCATGACCGAGTCGTGCTCCAGGTGGAGCTCGTCCCGCCCCTCGATCCGGAGACGATAGGTCCCGCCGCGCATCTTGGTCAGAGCTTCGTTGAGGGCGTAGTAACGGGCCTTGGGGGTGATGTTGTCGAGGCTCAGATCGGACTTGCTCAGCGTGGGCAGGATGCCGGACAGCACCACCTCCGCCCCCACTTCGCGGGCCGCATCCCGGACCATGCCCATGAGCTCCTCGATCCGGACCTGCAGCGCGCTGAAGCATCGCCCCTCGAGCAACATCGGCTCGATGTTCATCTCCAGATTGAACCGGGCGAGCTCCGGGGTGAAGTTCTCGTGATCGAGGAGCTCGAGAACCTCCGGGCCGACGGTGGCGGGCCGCCAGGCGCGGTCGACCAGGAACATCTCCTGCTCGCAGCCGAAGCGGCGGACGCCCGACTCTATCATCCCGTCCTCCAGCATCTTCTCCAAGGCCCGCAGGTCCGTGAGAAGGGCCTTGGTGAAAGACCGGATCGATTCGCTGTCCTGCTCGGGGACGAGGTCTTGACCCATCGGTGCTATCCTCACTCGAGAAATGTAGCGATCTTGTCGAGTGACTTCTTGCCAATATGGGGCACCGTGGCGTCCGCCTCCGGATAGCCCACCACCAAGATCAAGAAGGCACGCTCGTCGTTCTTGGGCCGGCCGAGAATCTCGTTCAGGAACCCCATGGGTGACGGGGTGTGCGTGAGGGAGACCAGTCCAGCCCGGTGCACGGCGGTGATCAACATCCCCGTGGCGATGCCCACCGACTCGGTGACGTAGTAGTTCTTGACCTTCTCGCCGTCCTCCCCCACCTCGTGGCTCTCGGCGAAGATCACGATCAGGTAGGGTGCCCTCACCAGAAAGGGCTTCTCCGCTTCGGTCCCCAGATGCTCCAGCGCTTCCAGCCATTCGTCGGAGGCGCGGCCCGAATAGAACGCCCGCTCTTCTTCCTCGGCCGCCTCCCGGATCTTGCGCTTGATCTCCGGGTCGCCCACCACCACGAAGTGCCAGGGCTGGCGGTTAGCACCGTTGGGGGCCGTCCCCGCCGCCAAGAGGCAGGCCTCGATGACCTCACGCGATACAGGCCGATCGGAAAAGTCACGGACAGTGCGGCGCTTGCGTAACTCGTCCCGGAAGGCCTCGGACCGGGCCTTCATCTCGTCTTCGGGAATCTGTACGTAGTCCGGAAGAGGGATGAACCGAGGTTCGGTCATGGGTTCAGCTGCTCGTCAGTTGTTCGTGGACGAGGACCAGATCGCCGATGCGCTCCCAGGCGGCGAGCACTCGAGCCGCCGGCACGCCCAACTGGCTCGAGAGAATGCGGATGTTGACCAGGGCCACCAGGGCCCGGTCTTCGAGAGGGAGGGTGGCCCAGGAAGCCCGCGGGGTAGCGGCGAAGCTCTCATACGTGTCCGCCAGCGGGCCGAGGCTCGTGCCCGGCGGGAAAGAGATGTGGAACACCCCGGCGCTCACCCCGTAGCGCTGGACGATCGAGGCCCACGGCGCTCCGGCACCCCGCTGCGTGGCGATCACGTCCGGGGACACGCCGGCCCGCCTCGCCAAAAAGAGGACCACCGCGATCTCCTCGGGCGGCAGCTGCCACTCTCCTAGGATCCGGACCTCTTCCAGGGAAACGGAGAAGGCGACACCCACGGTCCGGTAGTACGCCTCCACGGCCTGGGCATCGGGTCCACGGCGCTGGGCCTCCGACAACGAAGGCAGGACGCACGTCACCACGAGCGCGCCCAACATAGCTTTCACGACTGACCCCATGGCTCTCCTCCCGACCGGTGTGGGTCCCCGCCCGGCGCGCTGCTTACCGCCGGATCTCCGCGACCCGCACACCTACTATAACCTTCCACCCGAATCGAGGATCCGCCATGCGCGACTGCACTGTGCGTACCGCACCGCATCGACGAGATCAGCCGGTCGGCAGAGGTTGCACACCCTAGTCTTGCCAAAACGGCAGGTTTCTTGACGTGCCGTGGCACGACTCTCGAGGGAAACGAGGGTGGGACGGAGGTCGTCACGGCACCGCCCACCGAAACGAGGAGGTCATGATGAATGGGCACGACAGCAACAGGTGGGGTCGGAAGCTTCCGGCTAATATGCCGGTTGTTGCCACCGCGCCTACGGAGACAGCACCTCTCGAAACGCCCCCGGAACTCGATCTCGTGATCGACTTTGCAGGGACGCAAATCGTTGACCTGGCTGGACTTACGATGCTCCTGACGGCACAGCAGATCGCCGACTCGGAGGACCGACAGGTCTGGCTGATGGACCTTCCCGAAGGGGCGTGGAGCCTCCTGAAGGCCCTGGGTCTCGATGACCTCTTCGTATGCGTCCCCCTACTCGGAGACCAGCCGAACTGAGGGCGACGTTGGGGGAAAAAGCCCTTCGCCGAGCACCGGCGAAGGGCTTTTTTTTCGCATTTCGGACCAATGTGCCCCCCAAATAGGTCAGATTTCGGGGTGCCGACACCGTCTCATCGACACTTTAGCGACTCTGGATCCTCAGGATTTTCGCGGAGATTCCCCGCCTGGACCTCCGGGGTCGACGGCATCGTCATCCCATCACTCGCCGTCAGAAACGATTTGCCGGAGGCTCGCCGGATTCCACTGCGGGCGCTCCGTCCGGTTGGCCACCTCGTAGCCGAGGAAGAACATGAGCTTCGTGATCCTCGACGCCTTGTCCGCGTCGATGCGATCCACCTCGTCGTCCCGTCCGTGGTAGTCCTCGTGGGTGCCGTTGAAGAAGAACAGGATCGGCACGCCCTTCTGGGCGAAGCTGAAGTGGTCTGACCGGAAGTAGAACCGCTGATCGGGCCAGAGGTCGTCGATGGCGGTCATGTCCAGCTCGGGGTGGGCTTCGTTGACCCGGTTTAGCGTCACCCCGAGGTCGGAGTGCTCCTTCCCGATGACGACGATGGTGTCGGACCAGTTCCGCCCCACCATGTCGGCGTTCAGGTCGGCCACGATCCGCTCGATGGGCACTGACGGGTTGTTAGTGTAGTACTCGCTGCCCCACAAATGCTTCTCCTCGCCGCTGACGAGGAGGAAGATCATGGAGCGCTTGGGCTTGGTCGCCAGTTCGACGTAGGCCTCGGCCAGCTCGAGGACCGCCGTGGTCCCCGACGCGTCGTCGTCTGCGCCGTTGTTGATGCTGTCCCCCTGGGCGTTGGGCGACCCGATCCCGATGTGGTCCATGTGGGCGCTGAAGACCACATACTCCTCCTTGAGCTCCGGATCGCTCCCCTCGAGGATGCCCACTACGTTAGGCGCCGAGTCGTCGGCGAGGACCTCGATCCGGGGAGACAACATCAGGGTGAGGCCCGGCACCTCCAGCACGGTCACGGATCGCCGATCCCGAGCCGCCATGAGGTCGACTCCGTACGCCGCAAGGATGGGCTCGATGGCCGCGTCCCGCACCTCGAGGGTCAACCCTCCCGAGCGGCCGCCGCTGAAGCCCACGCGGACAGAGGTCTGACGCAAAACCCTCCGAACGGCCTGGTTCCAGGCCCGGGTGGACCGGTCGGTGGCGACGAGTACGGAAATGGCGCCTTCGCGCCGGAGGTTTGAGACGAGGCGGAAGCTGCTCCCGTCGCGTCCCGCCGGGCTCGACGCCACGACGACGTGCTTTCCGCTCACGGCGGCCCCGATCTCCGGCGTCACCCTGCCCAAGCCCCCGAGGACCACCACCTCGCCCTCGAAGTCTCCCTTGGCCGCGCCGGAGGGCATCATGAGGTCGCGGCCGAACCTGAGCTCCCAGCCCCCACTCACCTCGGCAGACGAAGCCACCAGATCGGCCCGGATCGTCTGGATGGCGTAGCGCTGGATGTAGCTTCCGTCGTCACCCCCCGGAGTCAGCCCCAGACGCTCGAACTCGCTGGCGATCCACGCGGCCGTCATCTCCAGTCCGTGGCTCGGTGTGTCCCGGCCGCCCATGCTGTCGTGGGCGATGACTCCGATCTTCCGGAGATAGTCGGCAGGGGTGATGGACGCGGCAGCACGGAGCGCGTCATCGGTAAGGGGAGCGATGTTGGACTCCGGGGCGTCCTGGGCGCAGGCCGAGCCGGCCCACACCAAGATCCCGACGAACAACGCGCTTCCCGACTTCATGCTCATCTATCCCAATCAGCAGTTCAAAAACGAGCTCGAAAGAGATACGAAACAAGCCTTTAACTTACCGCGGGGCCACATTCGGGCCAACGCGTGAACCTCTCCCGGGGACCGCGTACGCCGCCCTCGATCGCATGGAGAGGAAGGGGCTGATCCACTCGAGCGTGGGGAGCCCGACTCCGGAGCGAGGAGGCCGGGCCAAGCGTTTCTACGAGCTCAGGCCACCGGGGCTGGAGGCCCTCCTGAGGCCGATCAGCGGCCGGCCACCGCCTCGTCGAGCAGCGCGGACAGCTCGGCCTCGCTGAGCGGTCCGCGAAGTATTGCTACCCCACCCTGGACGGCGCGACCCACCTGACTCCACCCTTCCGGGATGGACTCCCCGAAGAGCCACTGGGCCTCCTCGAGGGCGTCACGCTCCTCCAGCTCACGGCCCGACGGGACTCCCTTCGAAGCCTTTCGCGCCGACGCTGCGTCGTCCGCTGCGCCTCCTCGTGCCACCGCCACGAAACGAAGCTCCAGGGTACGCCCGTCCGGAAGCTCCTGGATGACGGTCACCGAGGGCTCGAGCCCTTCCGTGAGGGCCGAAAGCCGAACGTCGCGGACCGGAAGCCCGGGGATGACGAAGGAGCTCGTCCGCGCGGTGATCGACATCTCATCGAAGGCCTCGGCGTTGGCCTCGTTGGCGAAGAGATCCTGGGGGTCGGTCTTGGAGAGCTCGTCGGCCAGGGCAGTGGGAGCCACCTCTCTCGCCGGTGCGCCTGCAGCCCGGTTATCGGCGGCCCCCGCCACACCGGCGGGGGCGATGGCCTCGAGCCTTCTCCGTGCCTGCGCCGGCTCAGCCTGGCGCTCCAGCTCACGCTGCCGATCCAGCCGCAGCTCGCCACCGACCACATCGCGCCGCCCGACCTCAGCCTGCTCAGCAGGTCTAGACGGGGCGGCGGCGGGTGCCATCTGCGCCGCAGCCGGGGCATCGAGGTCCCGGGACTCCTCAGGCGCCTGGGGCTGGATCGCGAAGTCGCTGACGGCGGCCTGCCTTTCGACGGACTCGTCCTCCGCCGTCACTTCGAGCCGGATCAACGAGGCCGCCGCGTCGGGCTCATCCTCCTCCTGGGCGACATCCTCGTTGGTGCGTGACGCAACAGCATCCTGTGCCCGCACGGCATCGAGGGTGGGCCCCGTCGCCAGGTCGCGAGCGGGAGTCGTGAGATCGCGGGCCAGCCATCCGGCGCCGAGAGACACGACCACGGTGGCCGCCATACGGAGCACGCGGAACCTCGAAGCTCCGCCGGCGGGACGCGACGGCTCCGCCTCCCCCGCCCAGGCGACCAGCTCCTCGAAGGGATCGAGATCCACCGGAGCTTGCGCCGTCGCGGCCAGAATCTCCGATGCCACCCGGCGGAGGTCTCGCTCTTCCGCCAGCGCTTCGGCGCACTCGTGGCACTCCAGGTCGGGAGCACAAGACTTGGGTCAGGTACCCCACGGACGTCCCCGGGGAGCCGTCCTATGTACCCGATGACGAACGAGGCGGGAAGACTTGCACAGGTTGGGGCAGAGCCAGGCGAACCTTGTGCCACTACCAGCCCCACCACGAACGAAGAGGGAGTGACGGAAGTCACCCCCTCTGTCTGTCCAGAATACGGTGCTCGGAAGCCGCTCAGTCCCTCAAGCGTGCCGAGATCCGCAGTCTCTCACTAAACGTCGAAGCCGCTCTCCTCGAGCTCATGCGCATGCTCCGCCCGCTTGGCGTCCTCCTCGTCGACGACCTGGCCGTCGAAGAGGTGAACCGAGCGCTCCGCCACCGTGGCGTAACGCGGATCGTGCGTCACCATGCAGATCGTGGCCCCTTCGTCGTGGAGCTCACGCATCAGGTCCATGACCGCGTTGCCGTTCTTCGAGTCCAGGTTACCCGTCGGCTCGTCCGCCAGCAGGATGAGGGGCCTGCCCACGATAGCGCGGGCTACGGCCACACGCTGCTGCTGACCGCCCGAGAGCTGGCTGGGATAGTGGCTCATCCGGTGAGCCATCCCCACCCGCTCCAATGACACATGCACGCGCTCCTTGCGCTCGCTGCCGGCCATGCCGCGATACGTGAGCGGCAGCTCGACGTTCTCGAAGACCGTCAGGTCGCCGATCAGGTTGAACGCCTGGAAGATGAACCCGATGGCCTGGTTGCGGATCTTGGCCCGCTGTGAAGCCGTGAGGTTCGCTGCCGGCTCGCCGTCGAGATGGTACTCACCGGCCGTGGGCGAATCCAGAAGCCCGAGGATCGACAGCAGCGTGGTCTTCCCGCAGCCCGAAGGGCCCGCGATGGAGACGAACTCGCCCACCGCAATGTTCAGGTGAATGTCCGACAGGGCGTGGGTCTCCACCTCTTCCGTGTAGAACACCTTGCTCAGGCCGTTCAGGTGGATGAGGGGCGTGTCCTGTGTCGAATCGCTTGTTTCCATCCCTACTGCTCCTTCTCTGTGAACCGACTCGCGAAAGGCATCCCCGGACCCTCTCTGCCAACTTACGTGAGACACGGAGCAGCTAAGGAATTAGAGTAGGGCGAAGGCAGAGAAACCGAGGATGCTGAGACACCGAGAGAGAATGGAATAGCCCCACCAACCTGGGACGGTAAGCGAAGCGCGGCAGCTCCTGCGGACTCGGAGGTGGTAGATAGGCCGCTGCGCCGGCGGTTCGCTCCGTCGTACAAGCTGCGGATCGTCGAAGAAGCGGACCGGTGCACGGAGCCCGGAGAGGTTGGCCGACTCCTACGGCGGGAGGGCTTGTACTCGTCGCACCTGACGACATGGCGCAAGGCGGCGCATAGCGGGTCCCTGAAAGCGCTGTCGAAGAAACGAGGCCGTAAGCGCGAGCGCAATCCGCTGGAGGAGAAGGTGCGCAAGCTGGAGCGCGAGAACACTCGCCTCGAGAAGGAGCTCCAGAAGGCGCACTTGATCATCGACGTCCAGGGAAAAGTTGCAGGGCTGCTGGGATTGAGCCTCGAGGACGGGACGAACTCATGAAGGCGACCCAGGAGCTAGCCAAGCACGTAGGGGTGAAGCCCGCGTGCGATGCGCTCAGGGTGCCGCGAGCCACGTTCTACCGTCGTCGGAGGCCATCGACCGGGCATCAGCAGCCCCGCCCGACCCCCGCCCGGGCCTTAAGCGAGAAGGAACGAGACAAGGTCTTCGACACGCTGTGTTCGGAGCGGTTCGTGGACCGGTCCCCAGCCGAGGTGGTGGCGACGCTGCTCGACGAGGACGTCTACCTGTGCAGCGAGCGTACGATGTATCGCGTTCTGGCTTCCCAGGTGCCGGTTCAGGAGCGTCGAGCGCAGCGGAGTCATCCCAAATACCAGAAACCCGAGTTGATGGCGAGGGGCCCGAACCAGGTCTGGTCCTGGGATATCACCCGGCTGCTGGGGCCGAAGAAGTGGAGTTACTTCTACCTCTACGTGATCCTGGACATCTTCAGCCGCTACGTCGTGGGATGGATGGTGGCGGATCGGGAGAACTCTGCCCTGGCCAGCCGGCTGATCCAGCAGAGTTGCTTGAAGCATGGCGTCCAGCCCCACCTCCTGACCCTGCATTCCGATCGAGGGGCTCCGATGACGAGCCAATGCACGGCTCAACTACTCGCCGATCTCGGCGTGACCCGCTCGTTGGGCCGACCCCAGGTCTCGGATGACAATCCGTTCTCCGAGGCTCAGTTCAAGACCTTGAAGTACCATCCCTCGTTTCCCGGCCGGTTCGGGGATCAGGGGCAAGCCAAGACCTTCTGTCGCTCGTTCTTCCGTTGGTATAATGCCGAGCACCGCCATGGCGGCATCTCGATGCTGACCCCCGAACAGGTCCACTTCGGTCACGCCGATCGGATCATCGCCTGCAGGAAGGCCGTGCTCCGTGAGGCATGGGCCGCTCATCCCGAGCGCTTCGTCTCCGGTGAGCCGAAGCCTAAACCACTCCCGGAGGCCGTCTGGATCAATCCTCCCACCCCATCCCTCACTACACAGGAGATTGCTCTCTAATTGATTTCCAAGAGTGTCTCACTGGCGTTGACAGGTTCCGGGTCACAGCATAGTCATGAATAGGGTCATAACTATAGACGAGATTTCACCGCCGAAAGTTGCATCCTTCCATCGAGTGCTCCCGGGAGGTTGTATCGAATTCAGCGGTCGGAGAGCCGGTACACGAAACGCAAGCCCGACCAGTCCTCGTCGACGGCGCACACCTTGTTGTCGACGAGTCCGGCCTCCAATCCCACGCTGCGAACGTGGCTACCGCGCAGGTCGGTTGCCAGGGGAGAGCTCTTCTTGGGCCAGCTCACCCAGAGGCCGCCATTCGACTGAAGGCGCCGGGAAACCTCCGGAAACCGGGCTCTGAGCTCACCTTCGTCGGTCACGAACAGGACGGCCACGTCGAGCTCGACGTCAGTGGCAGGTTCCGCCTCCACCCGGACATCGTCGGGCAGTGTCACCAAGAGGTCGGGAAAATGGGACGGGGCATTGAATGTGCCCACCCGGTGCCCCGCTTTGATCCCGAGCTTCCTGACCAGTGGTGTTCCGGAGTATCCCACGCTCATGAGCGGCACGCATGTGTGGTCATGCGTCCATCGTACCGATGAGGTCGTCGCCGGTCCACTGTGCACATTCTTGTTGCTGCTCACCGGCGTCGCCGCGAGCTATCTCCCTGCGTGCCGAGCGACACGCGTCGACCCCATGCTCGCTTTGCGCCCGGACTGAGGAGCGTCGAGTCTACCGGCCCACCTCTTTGTTCAGTCGGTCCTCGACTCCATACTAGTGGATGGAATTACTGACAAGCTCTGAAGCGTGGGTCGCCTTGGCCACGCTCACGGTCCTCGAGATCGTTCTCGGGATCGACAACATCATCTTCATATCCGTTCTCGCGGATCGACTTCCTGCCGATCAGCGCCCCAAAGCGCGTCAGCTCGGCCTGGGCGTGGCGATGGCGACGCGGATCCTGCTGCTGCTCTCCATCACCTGGATCATGCGGCTCACGGCGCCGCTCTTCGCGCTGTTCCAGCACGCCGTGTCGGGGAGGGACCTGATCCTCATCGTGGGGGGGCTCTTCCTGCTCACCAAGTCCACCCGTGAGATCCACCACAAGATGGAGGGGGCGAGAGACGCGCACACACCCAGTGCCAAAGTGGTGACTTTCACGGGAGTGCTGATTCAGATCGCTCTCCTGGACATGGTGTTCTCGATGGACTCGGTGATCACCGCTGTGGGCATGGCAGACGATCTGGCGGTCATGGTCGTGGCGATCGTCCTGGCCGTGGGGGTCATGATGATCTCGGCTGGACCCGTGGGAGACTTCGTCTCGGATCATCCCACGGTGAAGATGCTCGCCCTGAGCTTCCTCCTCCTCATCGGAATGAGCCTGGTGGCCGACGGGGCGGGCTTCCACATCCCGAAGGGCTACATCTACTTCGCCATGGGCTTCTCGGTGTTCGTGGAGTTCCTGAACCTCCGTGCGCAACCGGCGAGTGCGGGGGGCCCGAGGGCGGGAGACGGACACGGGGAAGCTCCCCATCCCCCCGAGGTGCGAGAGGCAACGGCCAGCGACGGAGAGGGCTAGTGCGCCCGTACATGAGCCCCCGCGGTCCTAGTGTTCCGTTTCCGAAGTTCGCGAGCCACCAAGAGGGCCGGGGCGCCGTGGGATCAAGGCGGGACGACGCGGCGTAGCGCAAGCTACGGCAAGGAGTTCCAACGCCGAGCCCACGGATGCACCGTGCCCTCGACTGGCCGAGACACTTTGGTAACGGGACACTACATGCTTACGCCCGCTTCACCCTCGGCAGAGACGTTGAAACGGACCCACATGCCGGTGAGGGCGTGTCCGGGGACGTAGCACACCATGGCGTACTCCCCGGCGACGTCGGCCGTGAAGGTGAAGGACTCGCTCTCCCCCGGCATCGTCGCCTCCTGCATGGACGTGGGGGTGCTGCTGACGGCTCCGCTGAACGCCGGTCGAGGATCGGTGAACATGGCGGGGTAGTCGCCCACCTGCGCATCGATCCCGACGCTGTGCGCCATGGCGGGGTCGTCGTTGGTGAGCTCCACGGTGATCGCATAGCCCAAGGGCACGGTGATCGTCTCCTCACCCCCCGCCATGCCGTTGAACTTCCACCCGCCATCCATCTGGCCGGCCATGTGCAGCTCGACGGTCTTGGCGTCGTTGTCGATGTGGTACCAGTCGGGTATCCCGCCTTCGGCGGCGGCATCGGTTGCCGGAGCCTCGGCCGGAGCCTCGACCGGCTCCGGGGCGGCAGGAACGGAGTCGGGGGAGTCGGAGCCGCCACAGGCCACGAGCCCGGCGGAGATGAGGGCGCTGAGGCCCACCTTCGAAGAGCGCTTCATGATCCGTATCCTGTCGAGACGGTGGGCGAGTAGCCGCGGGGGCCACCGGCCCTCGGCATGGGGACACCGAAAAGTATCCAAGCCGCAGTACGGAAGTAAGACGAGAAAGGTTGCGTCAGGGTCACATCGCTTGACAGCCGTCGGGGGTGGTCGCACGCTGCGGGATGCCTGACCCAGCCACGAACGCCCCGGACGGCGGAGCTCCCACTCCGAGCCTACTTCAGCGGTATCTACTCCCCGGTTTCATCTTCCAATCCGTGGTGATTGCCGGAGGGTACGGCACCGGCCGGGAGCTGGCCGAGTTCTTCCTACCCTACGGCCCCACGGGTGGGCTCATGGCCATGATGCTCGTGTCCATGACGTTCTGGTCGCTGGTGTGCGCCGTAGCCTTCGAGTACGCACGGGTCTTCCAGGCCTATGACTACCGGTCGTTCTGCCGGCACCTACTCGGGCGTGGCTGGGTCGTCTTCGAGCTGACGTACTCGGTCATGCTGATCGTCGTCCTGGCGGTCATCGCCTCGGCGGCGGGCTCCATCCTCCAGGAGACGTTCGGGCTCCCCTACGCTGTCGGGGTCATCGGGATCATGATCGCCATCGGCTTCCTGGTCTTCGAGGGCACCGGGCTCATCGAGAAGGTGTTGGCCAGCTGGTCCTTCGTGCTCTATGGCACGTTCATCGTCCTGTTCGCATGGTCGCTGTCGGCTTTCAGCTCGGAGATCACGACGGCCTTGAGGACCATCCCCGTGGGCGACGGCTGGTTCGTCGGGGGGATCGACTACGCGTCCTACAACGTGGCCCTCATCCCCGCCCTGCTCTTCGGAGTGCGGCACGTGAGCACGAGAAAAGAGGCGTTGATCGCCGGAGGCCTCGCCGGACCCATCGCCATGATCCCCGGCTTCTTCATGCTTCTGGCCATGGTCGGCCACTACCCCGAGATCGCAGACGAGACCGTGCCCGTGAACTACATCCTCGAAAGGCTGGGCTCACGGGGCTTCCAGATCGCGTTCCAGGTATGCCTGTTCGGGACCCTGATCGAGACCGGCACGGGCATGATCCACGGTGTGAACGAGCGCCTGGCCCAGACAGTCGCCGAGCGGGGACGCGAGCTTCCCACCGCGGTACGCCCGGTGGTGGCCGTGACGCTCCTGATCATCGGCGCACTCCTGGCCCAGTTCGGGCTGATCGGCCTCATCGCCCGGGGCTACGGCACGCTCACGAGAATCTTCCTGGTGGTGATCCTGCTCCCACTCCTGACCTGGGCGTGTGGCAGCTGGCCAAGGCGGGCGAGGAGGGCCGGGCCGCCGCCCCAGGGGGCGCCGCCTAAGCCGCTCGGGCGGGCGAGGAGGGCTAGGGCCGATCCGAGATGGGCCGCTCGTCCGGCATCCGGTAGCCGGGGCCCCGGACGATCATGCCGGGCTTGGCCCCTGTGTGCTGGCCGTCTCTGACCACACCTACACCGTTCACGAACACGTCGCGTATCCCCTCCGAGACCTGGTGAGGCTCCTCGAAGGTGGCTCGATCGATGATCGTCTCGGGGTCGAAGACGACGATGTCGGCGTAGAAGCCTTCCTTGAGCAGACCGCGATCCCGGATGGAGAGCCGGGTGGCCACCGCCGAGCTCATCTTGCGGATGGCGTCCTCCAGGGGCACCACGCGTTCCTCACGCACGTATCGTCCCAGGATTCTGGGGAAAGTCCCGTAGGATCGCGGATGGACGAGGGCTTGGGTCGTCTCCGGATTCACGCCTCCGGCGTCCGTCCCGAACTTCATCCACGGCTGCTGGATCTGGAGCTTGATGTTCTCCTCGCTCATGAGGAAGTAGATGCTGCCGATTCGCTGACGCTCGTCCAACACCAGGTTCATGGCCGTGTCGATCCAGTCCGTCCCCATCTCTGCCGCGATGTCGTCCAGGTAGCGGCCCGCGTACTTCCTGTTCTCCGGCTTGTCGAACCCGAGGAGGAGCACGCCATCCGGGGTCGCTAGGCTGCAGAGGTTCTCCCAATCCTCCGTCTGGTTCTGGATCTCGGCGCGGATGCGTTCCCGCATCTCGTCATCGGCCAGGTTCTCGAAGAGTCTCCCGTTCGCCGAGGCCCACGGAGGGAAGCAGGCGGTCAGACCGGTGCCCCCGGCCACGTACGGATACATGTTGGCCTGCACGTCCACTCCTGCCGCCCTGGCCGAGTCGATCTTGGCTATGGCCTGGGCGGCCTTGGGCCAGTTGCGGCGACCACCGGCCTTCAGATGGTAGATCTCCACGGGCACCCCACCGCGCTCGCCGATCTCGATGGCCTCGTCGATGGCCTCCAGGAACCGGTCCGCCTCGGAGCGCATGTGCGTGATGTAGACGCCGCCGTAGCCCGCCATCGCACCGGCGATCTCCCCCAGCTCCGCCGTGGAGGCGAAGTTGCCCGGCGGATAGATGAGGGCCGAGGCGATGCCGAAAGCCCCGTCCTCCATGGCCCGCCGCACGACCGCCTTCATGGTATCTAGCTCAATAGGGGTGGCTGCCCCCATCCGCATCCCGGCGGCGTAGGTCCGAACCGTACTCGCCCCCAGGAACGAACCTTGATTCACCGACGTGCCGTGGCTTTCCATGGCACGGAGCCAGGCATCGAAGCCGTGCCCGCCCGAAAAGCTCAGGGCCAAGCGGTCGGCCTCGGACTCGTCGTCACTGGCCGGCCCAAGACCGGCCGGGTTCACGGGGGCGTTGGTGGTGCCCTCGCCCATGATCTCGGTGGTGATGCCCTGGGTCACCTTGCTGATGACGCGTCCGTCGCCCTGGAGGAATGCGTACCGGGAGTGGCTCTGGATGTCGATGAAGCCGGGGGCGACCACGTGTCCGAAGGCGTCGACGCGCTCCTTGGTCGATGTGCGCCGCAGCATACCGCGTGGCGCGATCCGTGCGATGCGGCCGTCCTTCACCGCCACTTCACCATAGAACCACGCGCTCCCGGTGCCGTCCACGATCCGCCCGTTCTCGATGACCAGGTCGTACTCCACCTCGGGAGCCGGCTCCGCGGGAGGCTCCGGGGCCGGACGAGGCACGGCCACGGCCGGAGGAGGCGTGCTGCCTCCACACGCGGAGAGTGCCAGGGCCGTGAGGAGGAGGGCGAACGGTCGCGAACGAGGCATGGAGACCTCCGGCGATGGGTTCTCGGTCACGTAAGAGCCGTTGGAGCTCTCACGTGCTCGGGTCCAATAGTACAGGGCGAGACGCTACCGCACACCGGCAAGGTTCGGGCCGGGGGGCGGGTGCGCTCGATCCGGAGTGGCAGGGTATCTGGGCCGGTGGGGGCGTCTAGCGCTCGGACTCGTAGTCCATCCAGCGCTCGAAGAGCCTAGCCGAGTACGTCGAACGGGCGTGGCGCCGGCTTGCACCTTGCGTCTCCCGCGCAGAAGCTTCCCCACCATGACAACAGGACTTATGAGCCGCGAGCACTTCGATGAGTCTGATCGAGCTGGCCGTGAGCAGAAGGGGCTGGCTCCGATTCCGTGGCAGAAGAGGATGCTGGACGTCACCCTTTCCTTGGGCCTTCTCCTGTTGTTCTCGCCCCTGATGGTGCTGGTTGCCGTGATGATCCTGCTGGAGGGACTCGTCCGACCCGCGAGCACGGGCCCGATCCTCCTCTCGGAGCCTCGGGGTTCGGAGGAGAGGGTCTTCGGAATCCCCAAGTTCCGGATCATCCGGATGGATGTGTACCGTAGGGTCTCCAAAGAACAGAAATACCTTCACATCAAGCCTATGGAACGGGTGCCCGAAAACCTCACGACGGTAGGCGGCTTCTTGAAGAAGTTCTATCTCGATGAGCTTCCTCAACTCTTCTCGATTCTAAAGGGTGACATGAGCTTCGTGGGTCCCCGGCCCTGGCCGCTCGAGCCATACTACGATGAGCTCGAGCGCGGCATCCTCAGGAAGAAGCTGATCAGGCCCGGGCTGACGGGATTGGTTCAGGCGAACAAGGGAAACCCCGACTCGCACGATGAGTGGACCCTCGACTACGTCTACATCGGATTCATGGCGTCGAGCCGAAGCGGTTGGGTGAAGCTCGGGCTCGACCTCAAGGTCCTGTTCTGGTCCCTCAAGACCGTCCTTCAGGCCAAAGGCCTCTAGGGCCCGCAGGGGGATTGACTCGGAGACATACACCTGTTAGAAATATACCGTCAGAAAGTACACTCGTAATAAGGCGAGGACAGCGTGACCGACACGGCTCCACGGGTGGCTCCAACGGATGACGTCGAGAGGCACGTGCCACTCACCAACCTGGCTTTTCTGATCCTCCTCGCGCTCGCCGATCGGGATCTGCACGGCTACGCCCTGATCAAGGAGATCGACCCCTGCTCCGGCGGATACACAAAGCTCCGCTCGGGGACCCTGTACGCCGCCATGCGGCGCCTCGACGCGGCGGGCCTGGTCTGTGAGTCGGGGGAGCGTCCGGCGCCGGACCAGGACGACCAACGCCGGCGCTACTACGGGATCACGGAGCTGGGGCTGGCCGTGGTGCGAGCCGAAGCCAACCGGTTGGCGGGCCTGGTGGACGCGGCCCAGGCCAAGGACCTGGTGGGCGAAGGAGCTTAGAGGCCTGTGCTTCCACAGGCCTCTAAGGGGCTTCTGCCGGTGCGACCTCGGCTGCCCCGACTGGTCCAGCTCCTGGCGCGATGGCGGGTCAGGCTTCCGAGGTAGCCACCTCCACGAGGCCGCGCTCTCGCCTCGGCAGCTTGGCCGCCATCGCCAAGGCTTCCTGTCGGCCCGCATCCGACATCTTGGCCCACGTCCGTCGGAGGATTCCCACCATCTTCTCGTCGTCGTGCTTGCGCGCGAGCTCGACGAACTCGTTCTCGAAGAACACCATACAGATGGCGTCCTCAAAGAGCTGGACTTCGGGGTCACGCCCGAGTCCGATCTTGCGGAGGAGCGTCTCGACGCGGACGACGGTCGCCTCGTCGTATCCCACCTCCTCGAGCACTTCGCGCGCGATCTCCGCATGTATTCTGGACAGGTCGCTTCGCCAGCGGCGATACCCCCGACGACCCGCGTCGTACTCGCTCCGGGGCACCTTCCAGCGCCGAATGTGCTGACACGCGGCCGCGAGGCGAAGAGGGACGGAAGCCTCCGCATCGAAGTGGAGGACCCAGTGCGCCAGGCGCTGATGGTAGTGGACGGACCACGGCGTTTCGGCGCCCTCCAATGCGAAGGAGCGGGGGTCCTCCCGGTGGGCGGCTTCAAAGCGCGCGATCGCCTCCCCTAGACGCGGATCAAACTTCGCTTCTTCGCTCACGTCCTCCCCCCAGGCTCCGCCGTCCGACTGTCTCGCCCCCGTGCCTACGGTCTGGGCACCGCGAGCTGGCCCAGGAGCTCATCGACGGTGGGGGAGTTCGGCGTCGTGATCGCCACCACGAATGGCTCCTCGGGGCCCGACACCATGTCGAAGCTCGCGTCTCCGTCCCCGTAGAGTGCCTTCACGTACTTCTCCAGCTCCGGCCGAGCGGCGGCGAACGTCTCAGCGTCGCTGGGCGCTCGGAGCCGGTCGTAGATCCCGACCTCCACCTCGCTCGTACGGAACCGGTACCGCCCCTCCAGGGCCGGGTCGCTCTCCAGGAGCGACCCGGCCTGCAACACGGAGCGGAAGGCCCGCGCGATCCCCTCCTCTTCCGTGGCTTCGGCCTTCCGGCGACCACGATACCGGAGCCCCGGGCGACCGGCGCGCATATCGAAGTAGTAGTGGGCCGTGTCGCAGATCAGGACGACGCCGGGGCCCTTCGGCACGTGCTCGTAGTTCGCCACGTCGATGAGGAGCTCGTCCTCGAGAAGGCTCTCTTTGATCCACCGGTGGAAAACGGGGATCAGCTCCTTCAGACGCACGCCGGAGGGATCGTCGACGAAGAGCTTGACGCTGATCTCCGACGACGCGAGGGGTCGCAGGGGCTCCCCGGTCACACGGGTGTTCCCGCGGTCCCCATCCGCTGGTAGCAGGCGTACGCCGCCTCGATGAAGAGTTGAGCCTCCTCGACGCGCTCCCGGGCTTGGTCGGGCCTCCCGCCATTCCCTCCGACCTCGTGCGCTCGGAACAGATAGCTGGCGAACTTCGCTCCCGCGAATCGGTCGTGGAAGCGCTTCGTCTCATGGAAGCGGGTCCTGAACTCTTCCACGATATGCTCGGGGTCGTCGGTGACGTCGAGGAATTCGGTCTTCACCAGAGCCTTCGCGGCGGACAGCATGGCTCGATAGGCCAGTTCCGTGGCCTTCGCCGAAGCCTCCGCGTCGAGGAAGAGCTGCGCTTCGAAGACCTCGCGCTCGCTGGCCTGCAGCCCGAACTCCACCAGCGGCAGCATCTCGCCCGCGCACTCACCCTCTCCGTAGTCCTCCATCGTGTACTCACGTGGATCGCCCCAGTCGGAGTAGGAGGAGGGATCTTCCGCGTAGCTAGGCACCGCGGAGAGGTCTTTCAGGAAGTCCTTCACCTCCGCCTTGCCGAGGCGCTGAATGAACTCTCCGAAGGTCTCGTCCGCCTCGCGCTCCTTGACATACCGGTCTGTGACCCGCCGAACGACTTCGGGTATCCTCTTCGACGGGATCGCGAGCGTCGCCAGGCCGTACGAGCCGGCGTTCTCGGTCCACTTCCCGCCGAGCACGACCTGGAAGTGCGGCACGAGGCGGCCGTCCTTCTTGCGGCTGATGCCGTAGAAACCGATGTCAGCGACGTGGTGCTGTCCGCAGGAGTTGAAGCAGCCACTCGCCTTGATCCGGAGGCCCTTGATGGCGTCATCGACGCCACCCAACTGGCTTCGAAGCTCGGCCGCTAGGCCCCGGGACGAAGCGATCCCGAGCTTGCAGGTGTCGGTGCCCGGGCAGGCCGTGATGTCCGCGATGCTTTCGGCACCGGCCTCGGCCAGGTCGACAGCCTCGAGGGCCGCGTGCAGGCGTGGGAGGTCGGCCTCCTTCACCCAGCGAAGCACGATGTTCTGCTCCACCGTCAGCCGGACGTTGTCGCCCACGAAGTCGCGCGCGATGTCCGCCAGGGACCGCATCTGGTCCGACGTGATGTCTCCAAGCGGCAGCTTTGCCGTGGCCACCGCGTATCCTGCCTGTCTTTGGGGCCGGACGTTGGTCTGCTGCCAAGCCTGGAAAGCCGCAGAAAAGTCGCCGTTGGTTTGCGGGTCGAGCGGCCTTCCCTCCCCGAGCGGTCGCTCCTCGTAGGCGTCCAGCTCTTCGAGGTATGCCGTCCAACGGGGATCGTGTGGAAGCGCCGCCCGCTCTTCGAGCACCAGCTTGCGGAACTCGTCGATGCCGAGCTTGGCCACGAGGAACTTGATCCGCGCACGCCCCCGATTCTTCTTCTCACCCAGTCGTGCGAAGACTCGGCACACGGCCTGGGAAAGGGGCAACAACTCCTGCTCGGTCACAAACTCGTCCAGGAGCTTCGCCTGGTGCGGGATCGCGCCGAGCCCCCCGCCAACGTAGAAGCCGAACCCGCGCCGGAGCTTTCCGTCCTCCATGCGCTCCCTGGCGATCAGCCCCAGATCGTGCAGGCTCACGAGCCCGCACGCCTCACCCTCACAGCCCGAAAACGCGACCTTGAACTTGCGGCCGAGGTCCTGCACGTCGGGGTGACCCAGCAAGAACTCTTTGAGGGCCTCAGCGTACGGCGTGACGTCGAAAATCTCCGTACGGCACACACCGGCGAGGTAGCAAGCCGTGACGTTGCGCACCGAGTTGCCGCAAGCTTCGCGCGTGGTGATCCCCACCGCGGCCAAGCGTCGCATGAGGTCGGGAGTGTCGTCAATATGGACGAAGTGGAGTTGGATGTCTTGGCGGGTCGTCACGTGGGAAATCCCGTCCGAGTAGTCCTCAGCCAACTCCGCGAGCACGTCCATCTGCTCGGTCGTGACCTTCCCGTATGGGATCTTGATCCGGACCATGCCCGGCGCGTCCCACACGGTTTCGGCGCCCTTCGTTTCGTGCTCCTGATAGGGCAGGCTCCGGTTTTGGGTCCCGTCGTGACGCTGACCGTTGTCGTAGCGCTGGCCGTAGACCCCGCACCGGAGACGAGTCTCCGCGAACAGCCGCTCATCGACCTCGCCCTGACGTCGGAGCTCCATCTGCATCTCGAAGATCTCGATCTCTCGACCGAGCTTGTCGGGGATCCGCCCCTTCAGCTTCTCACTCCAGGAGCCGGGCGTCCCTGTACTCTCGAGCACGCCTTCCATAATCGTTCTCCTTCTCTCAGGCAACGCCCACCACCGCACGCCCACCGTCGGCCACCGCGGCGTATTCGTCGTTGCGTTCGCCCTTCAAGACTCCTCCCTCGTTTTCCAGCAGTCGCCGGGCCACCTCGCCTACGATGAGGGTCGCGGGCGAGCGGAGCTCCGACGTGCGGATTCTCTCGGCTAGCGTAGCGAGGGTTCCGACGACCATCCGTTCGTCGCTGCGGGAGGCGCGGCTCACGGCCACCGCAGGGGTGTCGGGTGCGCGCCCCTCCGAAGCGAGCCCCTCCAACACGTCTTCGGCCGATGCGAGTCCCATCAACACGATCACGGTTTCCTCTTCGGGAGGAAGCTCACCACGCGTGCGGCCACCGGCGTCGTGCCCGGTTCGCACCGTGAACCCCTTCGCGAGGCCGCGCTGGGTCAGGGGTGTTCCCGCAGCGGCGGGCGCGGCGACCACGGCACTCAAGCCTGGCACAACCTCCCAGGAGATCCCGGCTGCAGTGAGGGCCTCCACTTCCTCGCCCCCCCGCCCGAAGACGAACGGGTCACCTCCGTGGAGGCGTACCACGCGTCTTCCGGACCTCGCCTCTCGGATCATGAGCGGAACCCTCCGATCCGAGGGTGAGACAACGCGCTGCGACGCCCCCCGCGAGCGGTGCCCTACGTCGACGACCCTCGTTCCTGGAAGCGCGAGCTCCAACACCTCATCCTCCACGAGGGCATCGTGGAGGATGACGTCGGCCCGCTGGATCCGGTCCAGAGCACGCAACGTCAGAAGCTGCCGACTGCCCGGTCCCGCACCCACGATCGCCACGGTCCCCGGGTCGAACGGCTCCTCCTCCTCCCGATATATGGCCTCCAGGCGGCGCGCGGCCGTCTCCGTGTCACCCCGGTCCACCAGCTTGGTGATGGTCGGATCGAAGAGCGCCCTGAGGAGGTGGCCGCGTTGCCTGAGGCCCTTGAGGCCTCGAGAGCGAAGGCGGATGAGTAAGTCCGCCACCGACGTCAGGCTCCGGGGAATGGCCGCCTCCAGCAGTCGGCGAAGCTGCCCCGCCAGGAGCGGCGAGCCGCCGTCGGTGCTGATGGTCATCACCACAGGACCCCGGCGGACGATGGCCGGCGAGTAGAAGTCGCAGAAGGCCGGGTCATCCGCCGCGTTCACGAGGATGCCCCGAGCCCGGGCCGCCTCCGCCAGTCGGCGATTCACGGCGGGATCGTCCGTGGCGGCCACCACCACCTTGGCTCCCGAGACATCGTCGTCCCGGACCGGCCGCCGGTCGAAGCGCCACACCTCGGGCAGCCACGCCCGCATTTCCGGCGACACGCCCGGAGAGACGAGGTGGATCCTGGCGCCCGCGTGGATCAGCGGCACGATCTTCTCCGCCGCGACCCCGCCGCCCCCGGCCAGGAGGACGCGCTGGCCTTCCAACCCCACGAGCTGAATCGGATATCCCATATGACAGCTCCAAGAGCTCCGAAGCTTCAGGAACGAAAAAAAACCCCGACCTCCTCAGGGAAGCCGGGGTTCGGGAGACTCGCCGCGTCCGTTAGGCGCAGCCGGCTCCGGACCCGCCCTCCCGGGGCAAAGTCATGCGACAACAGCAACAAGCGCAGTGATCAAAGCGACTCATGTTTGGGATGTTTCCCTTCCGGTCGTACGCCGATACGTACTGAACTCCACGCTATCAGAGTAAAAGGACACCCCCGGCCGAGTCAACGCCGCCCGCTCCGGATGGCGGCGGTCTCAATCGTGGAAAGGGTCGAAACGACCCGGGAAGAGGTGGTGGAGAAGAATGCTTACTGAGGTGACACGTATGACGCGAGCCAGGAAGGCGGTCCGCATGGGACTGATCGTTACGTCCTGGGCATTCGTAGTACTCGGCTTCATGCTGATGCACAACGCATGACCACTCGGGTGTCCGCCTGACGGACGCCCTTACACTCTGCCAATATGGCATGCTACGAGCAGATCGGTGGCCCGAGAGGTAGCCGCCGGGAACTATGTAGGGGCTCGACCCTCAGGGGTGGTTGTCATGGGCTGTCAGGCCTGCAGACGCCCCCTGCGAGTCGATCCGTCTTGGCCGCCGCGATGAAGTCGTTCTGGTGGAGACCGCGAATCTTGTGCGTCCACCAAGTGATCCTCACCCTCCCCCATTCGGTCAGCAAGGCCGGGTGATGCCCCTCGGCCTCCGCAAGCTCTCCCACCTTGTTGGTGAACGCGAGGGCTTCGGCGAAGTCGGGAAACGTGAACGTTCTCTCCAGGCGCTGGATCTCTTCCCGCTCGACGATGCTCCAGTCGGGGATCTGGACGCGAAGCCTTTGTGTCTCCTCGGCTGTGACCCTGGGAGCATCGCGGCGACACGCTTCACACTTCATCTGAATGAGCTCACCCACTTGCTTGCACCTCCGTCGATCTGTTCCTCTGTCGATCTGTTTCCCTCTGTCGATCTGTCTTACACCGCTCGACTCCACCCGCTTCCGCCCGTAGAGTGTGGAAACAATCCCTATGCGTTGGATGGCGCAGAGTTGAAGGGTCTTGTGGGTCGCCATCCCCGCGGCGGCTGATGAGCAAGCGACATGACGGACCAGAAGCGCAGACTAGCGGCAATCCTGAGCGCCGACGTTGTCGGGTATTCCCGGCTGATGGGCGATGACGAGGAAGCGACGATCGAAGTCCTCGTGGACTGTCGGGATGTGTTCAGCAAGCGTGTAGAGAACCACGACGGCAGGGTGGTCGACACGGCCGGTGACAGTGTTCTCAGCGTCTTCGATAGCGTGGTCGAGGCCGTCCGCTGTGCGATGGAGATTCAGATCGCGCTGTCTGAGCGGAACGAGGAACTCAGCGAGGATCGCAGAATGCGATTCCGCATCGGCATCAACCTGGGCGACATCATCGAAAAGGAAGACGGGACGGTCTATGGCGACGGCGTGAACGTCGCTGCTCGAATGGAGGCGTTGGCCGAACCCGGGGGCGTGACCCTGTCGGACGACGCATACCGCCAGGTTCGCGCCAAGCTCGAGGTGACGTTCGAGGACATGGGTGATCAGGAGGTCAAGAACATCGCGGAGCGGATCCGCGCCTTCCGCCTAGTGGACTTCGACCGCACGCGAGCTGGGCCGGTCTCTCAGGCTCGGTTGGAGCTGCCGGACAAGCCGTCGATCGCGGTGCTGCCGTTTCAGAATCTGAGTGGCGACCCCGAGCAGGAGTACTTCTCGGACGGACTCACCGAGGACATCATCACGGATCTCTCGAAGCTATCCGGCCTATTCGTGATCGGTCGCAACTCGTCCTTCGCGTACAAGGGGAAGGCGGCGGACCTGACGAGGGTCGGAAGGGAGCTCGGCGTTCACTACGCGCTGGAGGGAAGTGTGCAAAAGGCCGGCAACCGCGTGCGCATCAACGCCAAGCTCGCCGATACCAGGAGCTCCCGCTATACGTCTGGGCCGAACGGTACGACGGGACCTCCGACGACATCTTCGCCCTGCAGGACGACATCACGGGAAAGATCGTGTCGGCCCTCTCCGTCCAGCTGACCGCAGCAGAGGAGAAACAGAGGGGAAGCGAGTACACGAGCAGCGTCGAAGCTTCATGATCTTTTCCTCAGAGCTCGAGTTCTGTACCGTCAACCCAGTCCGGTGACCAACGCCGAGGCACTCGCGATGTTCGATGCGGCCCTAGCCCTGGATCCAGGCTTCGCGCTGGCCTTGGCGTATCGCAGCTACGTGAAGCTCCATGCGTGGTTATTCGGCTGGAATACCGATCCTGACGCCTTGGACTTGGCGATTCGGGACGCCGAAGCTTCCATCGCCCAGGATCCGAACCTGGCCATCGGGCACTCCTTCCTGGGCTGGATGCACATGTGGAAGGACGGGCATCAGCGCAGCCTCTCCGAACATGAACTGGCGCTAGCTCTCGACCCGAATTCCTCGGATGCCCAACTCTTCTATTCCTCAAGCCTCATCTTCAGCGGGCAGCCGGAGCTGGCGGAAGCGCCTATGATACATGCGCACCGCCTGGATCCGCACCTCTCGGCTCCGGCCCTGCTCAACTACGTCCACCTGTACCTCCAGACGGGGCGGTACGCGGAAGCCGAGCGTCATAGGGATGAGCTACTGGAAAAGGCGCCCGACTATCCCGCCGCTCATGTGTACGACGCAATGCTCCGAAACGCTTGCGGCGACCAGGAGGGCGTCCGGAGGTCCGGGGAAGAGATTGTCAGGTTGATGCCCGGGGCCACTGTGACCGCTCTCAGCCGGCAGTACCCTTACGCCAAGCCCGAGCAACAGGCCCGATTGCTTGAGGGTCTGCGGGCGGCCGGGCTACCCGAGTCCTAACCCCCTCTCATGAGCCGAAGGGCGTGATTTACGCTCCGGAGACCACATCCGTCGCCACCCGCACCAGCCCCGGATTCGCCCGGCGCTCCTCCTCGAACATGTTCCGGACGCAGACGGCGAAGTGCTGGCCTCCGGGAGCGGTCCCCGTGACCGCGAGTGGGATACGGATCTCGTCCCGCCCCTCGAAGTCCACGCTGAATCGCTTCACGAGCCCGCCGCCTCGCATCCAGGAGAGGCAAGCCGGCAGGTCGACGTGGACGAGGTCTCCGACCCGGTACCCGTCCTCGAGTCCGACCACCAGATCGACGCGCCACCCGGGCTGAAGGAGGCTCGGTCGCCGATCCCCGTTCTCACGAAGGCCCACCCGGACCTCGAATCCAGCCCCGTACTCCTCCCAATCCTCCTCCCGAATGGCCAGCACCTGCACGGCGACGGTGCCTTCGATGGACTCGACCGACTCCGCACGATCTCCGAGGGCGATCGCTTCCCCTAGGTCCATCTCCTCACCGTTCACCCGCAGGCGCGCCTTGCTTGAGATCACGGACCGGATGCGCAGCTGGATCAGGAGGGCGATGGCCCCCACGGAGTCGACCGTCGAATAGAGGGCCCCGTTCTCCCCGAACTCTCCCACCACGACGTTGGCAGCCCTCAGCCCCCGGTCCACATCCCCGGCCGCGAGGAGACCCGCGGCGACGTATGCGAGCCCTGCGCGATTCGCCACCGCATGCCCACCACTCCGGAGGCGCACCTCGTTCCCAGAGAAATCCACGAAACGGTCGATAACGGTAAGCGCGTCTGAGCGATTTCCGCCGCCTACCAGAGCGGCGTAGGCGTCGTCCAGGGTGGCCGGCTTAGACGGGATCTTCTCGATACCGTGGAACGCGCCGGCGTCGTCCGCCATCTCGCTGCCTCTCTTCACCGCATCCCTGAGACCCGGCGAAAGGTCAGGGATCTCCGCGAGGCGATCGAGCTTCCATAGGTACCGGGCCGTGAGTTGGCTGTAGTGATCGCTCACCTGGCCGGACTCGGGGTACATGAGGAACCCTGCTCCCGGCCGGAACATGCTCTCTTCCCGGGCGATGCCCTTACGGATGATGCCCTCGGCCTTGGACCTCCGCCCGTCGTCTCCGGAGGCGAGATACATCGCTACTGCCGACAGGATCTTGGCGGCTGTCTGCTCGCAGCAAAGGGGAGTATATGTGGCGGTGGTCTCGATCAGGAGGTCGAACGGCTCGTCCAGCCCGGGGAGGACCCGCAAGCTCACTGCGCCTGCGTCCTCCAGGGTGATGGACTCGCCCTCCGAAAGGAGAACGAGCTCCCGAGCGTGCGACCGGAGGCGGCCGGGCTCGGAAACCACGGCTTCCATCGAGTCGATCTCGCCCGACTCCGGATCCTCGACGCGTACCTCGTATGCCCCAGGAGCGACAGCGAACGTCAGGGCGGCCGGAGCCGAGATCTCTCCCTGCACCGTGGCGCCGTCTGCCGATCGAAGCTCGACTGCATCACCGTCACGAGTCAGGCTCACGAGCGCTCGCCCCGACGCCGTCGTCACACGGAGCCGACCGGTGACATCGTCGCCGGCGCGCACCATGGGTGGAATCTCCAGGTCTGCGCGCACGGGCAGGTCGATGACCAGATCACGGACTACGGCCCGCCAATCACCGGCATCGTAGGCGAAGGCCTCGATCAGGAAACTTCCCGTTCCGTCGCCCGTCCACACGGGGACCTCTGCGCGGCCCTCGACCTCGACGAGGCCGACGAAGAGAACCGGCGGAAACTCGGCACGGGGCGGAGGCGCCTCCGCGTCCACCGGGATTCCCACGTCTTCCGTGTCCACGAACTCAAGGGCTTCGGCGGCCATTTCCTCGTGGAGCTCGGCCATCCCCCCCGCGGTTGGCTCTACGGCTGCCACGTAGACCACGGCGGGCTCGTCCGCACCCAGCTCGATCTCCAATCCGTCCTCCAGGTCCAAGAGGACGTCCATCATCTCGCCCTCGAAGATCCCGGATGGCATCGCCGAGGGAAAGAGCTGCTCCTGGAGATCCAGCGGCTCGATCCCCCACTCCGCCATCCCCTCCGTGGCGGACTCGACCCCCCGCTTCAGAGAAGCCGCGAGGCCCGACGACGGCGTGTCGGTCCGCGTCAGGCGGCGATCCCGCACCGTAAGCAGCACCGGAACGGCTCGCTCCGCGTTCGTCTCGATCTCGAGCGTCACTTCCTCCCTGGGCCGGACCGTCTCGGGCGCCGACACCTCGACCTCCAGACGGCTCGGCCGCATGAAGGTCGTGAAGCCTTCGAAGGGCTTCCCGCCGACGATGCCTGCCGCCACGACCAGCATGAGGCCGGAAGGGTTGTCGAGAGGAATCGAATCACCGGCGGCGGCGTCGCCGTGCTCGATTACGTGAGCCTCGTCCCCGACGAGGTCGAACACGAGGAGATGGAGCTGAGAGGTATCCGCATGGACCTCGATCGCGGGCTCCTCGGTGAGAACCGACTCGACGGTGAGTGGAGTGGTGAGCCGATCTCCCTCCGTGAGGTGGCCACCCCGCACGGGCATGGAAGAGGGCTCGGGAAGCAGAGAGAACATGAACTCCAACCCGAGCTCGTTGAGGACCGTGAGCTCACGCTCAGCCTGGCGGGTCCCCGGGATGGACACGGTGGCGATCCGACCGGGATCCGTCTCGACCCGGGCTTCGAGTCGGAAGGGCCCTTCGCCCTCCATCTTGAGGACACCCCGGTACCGACCTGGCGCTTCCGGACGCAGCACGGCCGAATCGACCGGACGATCGTCATCGAGCAGTGAGACCTCCAGACTCTCACCGCAGGGCTGCTGCCAGCTCTCCACCGAGAGTGCGAAGGAGAGCTGCCCGGCCTCACGGTCGGCCGCATGCTCGAGCAATCGAGCGCTCAGGGGGGCGAGTGAGAACTCGGCCACCGTGAATTCCGCGCGAGCCCCAAGGCGGGCTCCGGCGACTTCCACGTAGGCGCAGTATTGCCCCGCAAGGAGCGCCGCGAGAGGGACGAGCTCCATCCCTTGATCGAGGGCGAGCTCCCGCTCCGCGAACGGCTGACCGTCGCACTCGACCACGAGCCTGGCGTCCGCAGGGGCGGAGGGCAGAACGACCAGGAGCTGGGCCGTGTCTTCCTCGGCCCGGTAGAGATCTCGATCCGCGACGACCGCGGCCAGCGGCTCCAGGTCCGCGCTCGAGGAGGTCAGCGTCATCCCCGGGAGGTGGACGGGTCCTGTGGAAATGGGGTACACGCGAAGGCGCTCCCCCGCCTCCGCGAGCTGAAGCCTCTTCTTTCGGGCGGAGGGCCAAATGCCGCTTCCCTTCATAGGCATCTCCCTCACAAAGAGGAAGTGCCAGCCGGCCCAGACGTGGCCGTCGAATTTCTCGACGAGCTTCCGGTTCGTGATCTCGATTTCGATGGGGTACTTCATGGTATATCTCCCTGGTCTTGGCTCTCTATTTCCTGTTCGTTTTCCTGTTTGTCTTCCTGTTCGTTTTCCTGTTCGCTCCTGAGTGTCGCGGCCACCTCCTCGAGCGCTCGAGCGAGCGCTTCCCGTGCGGCCGGGTTCGCGACCGTCTCCGGTGGGACGTCCAGACTCGCCCCGCCGGGAAGCTCGACCCGCCGGACCGTCCGGCCCGCTAAGGGTCCCGGCGCCGGGGCGCCCATCGAGGCACGTGGCGGAGCTTCACTCGGCTCGGGCGGCAGGGTGATACCCTCCGCCCCGCCCTCACTGGTCCGCGAGGGGTCCGAATCCTGACCGAGGAGGAGCCGGAGGACGGACCCATCGTCTGCACCCTCGAGCGTGCTGCTGATCCGCGTGAGCGTGTGATGCTCCGTCTGGAGCTTCTTGATGAGAAGCAGCCTCATGAGGTGGGCGCCCCCGTAGCGGGCTCGCCCTCCCTCGTAGCCGCTCGCCCGGGGCAGAAGCCCTCGGGTGACGTAGTACCGGATCGTCCGGACGTCTGGACGGTCTGTGACCTTGTAGCGCGTTTGGCGGTCGGCGACTACGGGCAGCAGCCGATCAGCCTCGTCCACGAGGTCGTCGATCGTCATTCCCTGGCGGGACTGAAGCTCCTGAAGCACGTCGCGCAGCTCGTTCATGCTTCGATTATAGTATATAGTGTGAATACTGTCAACCGTAAGGCGTGGCGAGGTGACCCTAACAGCGTCGTAGTCAGAGGAGCCCCGGATGTGACAGGGGGGACGAGACAGGGTCGGCGACGCCGTAATGCTCGGCCTGGTGCGAAACCCGTGACCGGGCGAATCCGGGGGTCTCGCTAGCGCCCTGCCCGGTCGGCCTCCTCCTCGGTCTCCACGAGTCGACCCGTGGTAAGCTCCAGCACCAACCTGTCGCTGTCGTAGATCTCGTCGAGGGCCTCCAGGATGGCACGCACGTCGACCGCGACGGACCGGTTCAGCTCCGGAAGGTAGATGTAGTCGCCCGGCAGGCTCTCGATGTTGCCGTCGAAGACCACGCCGACCACCTCGAGCTCCTGGTCCAGAACCGGCGCACCGGAGTTGCCGCCGATGATGTCGGCGGTCGAGACGAAGTTGATCGGCGTCGAGAGATCGAGCGTCTCCCGCGTGTCCAGCCAGCGGTCCGGGAGTGCCCAGTCATCGTCACCCGCGTGCGAGTAGTGGCGGTCGTACAGGCCGTAGATCGTGGTGAACGCCGGCGCCCGGGTGCCGTTGTAGTCGTATCCGGTCACGACCCCGTCGGCGATCCTGAGCGAGAAGGTCGCGTCGGGCGGCTCATCGGTCCCGTAGATCTCGAAGCGGGCCCGACCCAGCTCGGCAGCGATCTCCTCCTCCTGCGGGAAGACAGACGCGACGATCTGCTGGAACTGGGCGAAGGTAGGCAGATAGGCGCGCACGATCCCGAGCGCGGGGTCGGCCATGGTCAACGTGTTGTTCTCGATCGCGGCGGCCGCGGCCGCCGAGTCTTGGAGCTGCGACCCACTGACCACGGCAGCGGCCCGGGCCTCGACGCTCATGCCCTGCAGCACTGCCGTGGAGAGCGGTGAGCGGTCACCGTAGGAGTGCGTGAAGTCGTGGAACCGTGCCTCGACGAAGGCCTGGTCGAGCTGGGGAGCCTGATCTGGGACGCCTTGCAGCCGCTCCATGAGGCTTTCGATCGCCTCGGCGGGAGCGCCCCTCTGTCGTGCGCTCAGGATCTGAAAGGCGATGAGGGCGCGATGCAGCGTGGACGACGCCATATCGGGACTCGACAGCGCGAGGAAGGCGCCGAAGCCGGGCGCCTGTGCGCGCTTCTGATCCTGTTGCTCGGCCATATCGGCGATCAGCGATCCGTAACGGCCAGAGAGCGCCGGATCGGCGTCGATCGCCGCCTGGAAGTCCCGTTCGGTGTCCTTGCGGCGCGCAATGATGATCGGGTCCTCGAGGCCGCGCACTTGCCCCGTATACGCCTTCAAGGAGTTCGACAAGCTGAAATACGTATTCCTGAGATCTCGCTCCTCGGCGTCCTCCGGAAACTCCTTGATGTATGAGTCGAGGGCCTCCATCCGGGAGCGCAGCAGGTCGAGGATCGCGCGGTCGTTCACGTCTCGGCGGAACTCGAGCTCGGCCACGGTTTGGAGTCGGCTGGTCGAGCCGGGATTGCCGACGATGAAGATGGGATCGCCCTCCTCCAGACCGTCGTCGTCGAATTGGAAGTAGTTCTCGGTCGACAGCGGCTGCCCGTCGTCGTCATAAATGCGGAAGAAGGAGAAGTCGAGGTTGTAGCGGGGGTAGGTGAAGTTGTCGAGGTCGCCACCGAAGAATCCGATCTGCAGTTCGGGCACGATGACGAGCTTCGCGTTCGTGTAGCGGCGGAAGACATACGCGGACGTGCGCCCGCCGTTGTACAGCGAGATCATCTCGACCACGTGCCCGGAGTCCTCACCACCCCGCTCCTCCAAGATACGCGCCTCGATCTCTTCGAGGAGGCTCTCGCGCCGCTCCACCCGCTGCGCGGCAGGAAGCGCGTCCAGCGTCGAGTTCACCTCGTCGGTGGCGTCGACGA
Source organism: Longimicrobiales bacterium (assembly GCA_965218295.1). Lineage (GTDB taxonomy): Bacteria > Gemmatimonadota > Gemmatimonadetes > Longimicrobiales > Gaopeijiaceae > CBDCKN01. The sequence continues at coordinate 42,293 of CBDCKN010000012.1, forward strand.
TGTCGACGAGCTGGTCGGCCTGGAAGTCTTCCAGGAACCGCTCGTCGGCGAGATCCCGCGTCACCAGGCCGTCGTCGAGAAGCGACTCCCCGTCGCCCGAGACCTGCGAGACGAACTCGCGCGCGCAGTGGTGGTTGGACAGGACGAGTCCGTTCGGAGAGACGAAGGAAGCCGAGCAGTTCGAGAGACGCAGCGAGCCGAGTCGGGCCTTCTCGAACCATGCGTCGTCCGGACGGAATCCGTACGTCTCCTCGAGGTAGTCGACCGGGGGAAGCTCGAAGGTCCACATCTTCCCCTGGTCGAAGCGGCTGGCCTGGACCGTGTCGAGGTCGACCCCGTACACGAAGGGCTGAGGCTTGGCGGTCTGAGGCGGAGCTTCGGCAACCACCTCCGCCGATCGGTCCGCAGGATCGGGGTCGACTACCGGTGCCGGCGGGGGAGCCGGTGTGGCGGCCCCACCGCAGGCGGCCATGAAGAGAACTCCGCCGAGGCAGGTCAGGACACGCGAACGCTCACCCAAAGTACCCATCGACTCCATCATGCACCTCGTCGGATTCTACAGGAAGGCAAACCAATACCCTTTGACGGGTCGGGATAACGTGAGGGCCATGACCAACCCGGTCAACATGAGGTCTCGCCTGGCGTTCGGGGGTCAAGCGGGCGCTGATACCGAAGCCTACACCGCCTCGCCCAACCGCGCCGACAGTCGAGGAGATCAACCTTCTACTTGCGTGTTGGGCTGCGCGAACGGGATGTTGAGCCCGTAAGCATTCAGGAGGTGACGATGGAACGAAGGCGATTCCTCGGCCTGGGGGGCGTGGCCGCGCTCGGCGCAGGCCATCCTGCACTGGGCGCGATCCTTTCCGGCCCCGTGTCGGGCGGCCACGGAGCGTCGTCGGTCACCCGCTCGAGACAACCCGACCCCCGCTTCGACGAGATCAGCAATCTGATCGAAGCCAAGATGGCCGAGTACCGGATCACTGGCGTCGCCTTCGGTCTCTCGAAGAAGGGCGCGTCGCAGCTGCGCGGCTTCGGGCTCACGAACATCGACAATCCGCAGCCGGTCACGCCCGACACCGTCTTCCCGATCGCGTCGATCTCGAAGACGGTCGTGGGCACGGCGATGATGCGACTGCACGATCAGGGTTTGGTCGATGTCGAGGCGCCCGTGCGGGAGTACATCACCGACTTCCAGGTCGGCGACGCGGCGGCGACGCGTGACGTACGCATCTGGCACCTGCTGACGCACACGCCGGGCTGGGAGGGCCAGCTCGACACGCCCGATCGCGGCTCAGCCACGCTGGCGAACCTCACAGAAGGGCTCCGGGACCTTCCGCAGCTCGCCAGACCGGGGGAGGTGTGGAGTTACAACAACGCCGGGTGGGGCGTGGCCGGGCGCGTGATCGAGGTCGTGACGGACAGCACGATCAGCGACGCATTGTACGCCCTCGTCTTCGAGCCGCTAGCGCTCGACCGGGCCTTCTCGCAGACCGGCGAAGCGATGTCGTACCGCTTCGCAGCCCCGCATCGAGAACAAGGTGGCCGGACGGTCGCTACCCACGCATTCCAGCTGTACCCGAACGTCGCGGCAGGTGGCTGCGCGATGAGCCTCGAGAACATGATCCGCTACCTGGAGTTCCACCTCGGCGACGGAACAACCCCGGACGGCGCACGCCTCCTCTCCCGGCCATCGCTAGAAGCGATGCGGACGGCGCGCATCCAGAAGAACAGCTCGACGGACGAGATGGGCCTCGGTTGGCATCTGCGCACGCTCAACGGTGTGCTGACGGGACAGCACGGAGGCACGCTCGGTGGCCACTGTCTCCATGCGCAGCTCGTGCCGGAGCGGAATCTCTGCTTCTCGATCCTCACGAACCACCGGGACGGGTGGCGGCTCAACGAGGACGTAGCGACGGTCATCCTCGACACGTACGAGGGGCTCGCGCTCGCTCCGGGTCAGATGACCGGCGGGAACCGGGGCGGAAACGAGCGGATGACGTACCATGCCGAGCCGGTGTCCCCGCAGCCGGAGCTCGGCGAATACGTCGGCCTCTACCGAAGGCCTCCGATCGGTGAGGTCGACATCCGCGTCGAGGGCGGACGCCTCATGGTCGGCCAGAGACCGAGCCACTACCCCCTCGTCTTCTGGGGACCCGACGTGACGTACGCGACCGGTCCCGGCGCCTTCGTGGGCATGGCCGTCGAGTTCATCCGAGACGAGAGCGGCGCCGTGACGTGGGTGCGAGTGAACGGACGGATCGCGAGGAAGGAAGGGCTAGGAGGATGAGCGCAGCTCCTGTGACCCGACCCTCATCCGCCTTGCCGGCGTTACTTCTTGATCTTAGGCCGCGGACTGTGGGGTCATAAAGTCAGATCTTCCGTGCTCACCATACATGGTTCCACATTCGTTCAGAGATGGGGCTGGCCCCCCCACGACCGAGCATTCCCCCGCAACTGTAGGTCAGCGTGAGATCACCGCTGATCTTGTTCCCGACCACCCAATTCTCACTACCAAAAGGATTGGGGTCGTCTCGGCAGATCAGTTGGCCGAACATCACGGGCTTGCCGGAGACTTCGCATTGGGAGCCGGCGTAGACCAGCCCCTCGAAGTTCTGCTCGCCTCCCGACGGGCTTCCGTTCAGCTTCACGTCTCCCTCGGCCACGATGAGAATGCTGTCCGAGTGGGCCGGGACCATGTAGGGATCCCCCGGAATCGTTACCGACTTGGTCGTCAGGATCGTGATGGCCAGGGGAGTGCTGGGCGAGCCGAGTTGGCTCGTCATCTCTGCGTTGCCGTCCATGCAATAGACGCCGGGCGCGACGTTGTCGTTGTCCGTCGTGTACGTGCCTCCGCTCCACTTCCAACCCCACCAAGTTCCGGTCGCGAGGTTTCTGGTGGTCATGGTGGCGACCTGGGTACCCAAATTGCCGGCGAAGATGTAATCCGCTTCGCCGCAATAGTCGTCGGGATCGAGATCGGGGATGGGCAGCTCGGGCGCGTCGGACGTTGGAGTGACCGGGTTCCATAGCATGTCCTGCAATGTGCCCCCAACCGATGCCGTGCCGGAGCTACTCACGTTGCCGTCTACGGCTACCGTCGAGGTCCCGCTAATATCGAGGTCGCCGTTGGAGTGGATATTCGGGCACTGCCCTTTGATGGTCGGGTTGCTTGACAGCGCCGCGTCACCTCCGAAGACGAGGGCGGCAGCGAGCCCGACCCTGCTCCTTACGATGATGCCGATCCGGCGCCTTCCCCCGTTGAGCCCAGGGCTCCGAGCTGTGGACTCGACGGTGTAGAGCTTGTCGGACGCGTCACCACCGTCGATGCGGCGGTATACGAGCTGGTAGCTACAGCGGTTCTCGATCGTCGTCCACGACCCCACGAGGCTGTCTCCCGGGCCGGCCATCAACGTGTCCATGGCCGGCTGGTCCCAGTTCGAAACAGCGCTGTGGATGCCCGCTTCGGCGGCGTAGAACGCCTGATTGGAGTGGGTCACGGCCTCTGCCGAGAGGATCTCGTCGCGGGAGCTCTGGAGCGCCGCGCCGCCAATCATGCCCAGCAGCACCAGCGCGAAGACCGCAATCGGCAGGGCGAAACCCGCGTCGCGGGTCCGGACCATCGGGGTGTCCGTGAGGCCGGCGGCCGGCTCGCCGCCGCTCTTGGAGGAGGCTCTGTGAGGAGGCTCTGTAATGTATCCACGTGGTGCGGGGTCTCGGCATCTGCTCTATTCTCCTGAACACTCTAGTTGTTGCGCAGGCTCACCGTGAGGCGGAGCGTGTCCGCGAGGTTACCCGAGCTCACGTAGGCGGACAGGTCCTCACGGCTCTCGGCCTTGAGGAGGATCTCGACGGTGGCGACGTCCGACGGCGTGGCGGTCACGGCGCCATTCACGTCGTAGTAGTGGAAGACCAACCCGCTGTCGGCGGGACTCATGAGCGGGCCGGCCAGCCTCTCCGGATCGATGGCTCCCGAGACTCTCTGCACCAGCCAGTATCTCCCGCTCACCTCCTCGAGACCGAACTGGACCGGGTGGAAGGCGCGGATGGGCGAGCCCACCAAGAGGCTGTCGATGATGGTTGGCGCGCCCGCCAGGTCGATGGCGACCTCAGGGTTGGGCGCGCTGGTCGTGTCGCTCCAGAAGCAGTCTGGAGTCTTGGTGGCCAATCCCGATGTCGTGGTATCCGTGGCCGCCACCGTTACGATGTTCCAATCGTCGTTCTGAATGGAGTAGATCAGCACACTGTCGCTTGCGGTGAACTGTCCGGATACGTCGTGAATGCCCAGCCACTGGGTGCTCGTGGAGCAGATGATCCCGCCGGCGTGGACCGCCCTCATGGTTACACTGTTCGTACCGAGGGTCGTCAGGTCGCCCCCCGTGGCGGACACTTCCTGGATGGCCCACGACAGCATGCTGGCTCCCGTACGTAGGCTTACCTGAGTTCCCAGCTTGGCGCTTTGCACGGTATACAGGGCCACCTGAGAACTGAGGATCGCGAACGCCCCGGCCGCGAGCAGACTGGCCACCGCTAGTGTGACTAGCAACTCCACCAATGTGAATCCTCCAACGCCGGCGGGGATCACTGAACGATGTCGGGTGGCGCTCATTAGTTCTCAATATCAGCGGCGTAGGTTACGAAGGTGTCCACCGTCATGCCGCCGAGAACGGAGGGACGTTCTATGGCGAGGACGACGACCTTGGGCGCCGTACCCGAGACCGTCCAGCTGATCGGAAATCCCCACACCGTGTCCGAGCCCGAATCGACGCTGTCGTACGGAAGCGAGCGCAGCGTCTCCATCTGGTACTGCGCCACCGCCGCCGCCTCGGTGATGATCTCTCCGGCCTTGGCCTGTTGCCTGGCCACGAGCGTGTACTGGGCGGCGGCAAGGGCTCCGATCGTGAAAACGAGCAAGGCGATCAGCACCTCCACGATGGAGACACCAGCCTCGGGCCCCGACGTCCTCGTGCGGGTACTCATGGAGAGGCCTTGAACAGCAGCCCCGACGCGGTTGCGCTCATCGAGTCCGACGAGCTTCCACGGGAGAATGCGATAGCGAGAGATCCCTGAGTCGGACATCCAGCAGCGGCGGCGATGAGTCCCCGCGGGTCGAAGCAAAGCAAAGACCTGGTGGCCCTCAAGTCCACCTGGTTCTCGCTCAAGTCGACAACGCGGCCTATGGTATCCATGATGCCGGAGCCGGAGGCCGTCGTATCGATCTGGACCCAGAACCGATCCGTGGAAGCGTCGATATGAAGTTCGGCTACAGCGCCGAATCGCACCGCCGTAGTGCGCGCCTTCTGATGCGCCGACGTGAACTGATCGGCAGCCCCCCTTGTCGCAAACTGGTCCCAGGCATCCGTCCGACGAAGGGTGATTCCAGCCAGGAGCCCGACAACACTGATCACGATCATCAACTCCAGGAGGGTGAATCCAGACTGCTTCATGCGCTTCTGCCGCCTTTTCATCTTCGTCCTACTTTTTTTGGACCGATCGGATGTCGAGTTGAACTCCTTACCGAGATCGACACTCATATCCGTTCGTTCGCAGAGCCGATGGGGGGGCTCGGCGGACTATTCGCGAGATCCGTGCCATGTGGAAAACTCGATCCCTACGGCCTTTTGCCCTGGAATCGCCCCATTATCGAGCAAACTTTTCCCCGGCACCGGGAAAAGTATCCCGTCAAGAGAGATCATCTTCGGCCTCCGAACCTCGCCGAGCTGCTCGCCGGAGAGGCGTACGTATCTTTACATCGTGAACATACGTACGAGGGTTTCGGCCTCAATGATGTGCCGCGATCGGGGGTGGCTTATTGAGACCCTTTTGTCACCGTGAGTGTCACCGCGACCTCCGCAGACCCACAACGACAGAGGTCCCACAGGGCTGGAAAGCCTTACGGGACCTCATCTTCTTCTAGTACGCCCGACAGGATTGACGTCGCTACGCTCCGTCGTCTCGGCGATTCACATCTGGGTCGCATAGCGAAGAACCATCCTGACGCCTCGGCTCGAACCTGAGGACCCGAATCCGCACCAGGTCCTATTGAAGAGGGCCCCAGGGCTTTGCCCCGGGACCCTCTTCAATACGCCCGACAGGATTCGAACCTGTGACCTCTGCCTCCGGAGGGCAGCGCTCTATCCAGCTGAGCTACGGGCGCGACAACGGACGCGTGGAATAAGCCGAGTTCTGTCCGCCGCCGAAGCGGCGGGAGGGTCATTTATCTAGGACCGTCATTGCTGACGGCCTCGTGCGGCCTACCCAGGATTCAGACGGAGCGAGCAGCTCCTCATCCCCTATTTGGCCTTGCTCCGGGTGGGGTTTACCATGCGACCTCCGTCTCCGGCGGCCCGGTGCGCTCTTACCGCACCCTTTCACCCTTGCCTGTGCCCCCGAGGGGGCCATCGGCGGTCTACTCTCTGCGGCACTTTCCGTCACCGGCCAAAGCCGACGCCCGGGCGTTACCCGGCACCCTGCCCTATGGAGCTCGGACTTTCCTCCACCGGCATCCCGAGGGACCCGATGGCGACCCACACTTCACGCGCCCTACGAGCCAGTGCGGACGAAAGAGCCGGCGCCGAAGCGTCGGATCTCGAACCGCGTAGGCACGTTCTAACTCTAAACGCAACCGCGATTTGGAACAACGACCGACCAGTGATCAGAAGGTCCAGAACAACCCCACGGTCGCCTCGTTATTGGAGTAGGTGACGACCTCGTGGTTGTCCTCACGGAACCGGTATTCACCTCTGATCCCCAGGTGGTCAGTAATCCAAATACGAAGGCCGAACGGGAACGAGAAGGTGTTCCGGGAGAATCGCCTTCCTTCGGAGTCGTCGTCGACCCGCGCGAACAGGCCCGCGGAGATACCGCCGTACGGCTCCACTCGGCCCATGGTGTGGCGCGCCTGGAAGCCCGCCGTGAGGGTGAAGAGATTGGCGCTCTTGGTGGGCAGCGACGGGTCGAAGACGAATCCCTCATCCTGCTGCACGTCAGGACGGCTGTAGGACGTCTCGATTTCGAGCCGGATATACTCGCTCATAGAGTGATCGGCCCTGACCGAGAAGATGGGGAAGCTCTCGTCATCGGACGGCTCGTAGCTCAGGATTCCCCCGACGACCGAAATAGTCCAGCTCTCACTGAGGGGTCCCGGGTCCAACGTTTGAGCCGAAAGTGGTGATCCGAAGAGCAGGATCGCCGCTGCGGCGAATCCGGTGGCGGACCGGCCAGGGACCTGAAACGGAGTACGTAGGGAGACGGTCACAGCGTTCACGTTGGACGTTCTGATGAGGGATCGTTTCGTTCGCGGAGCTAGGAGCGGAGCGTTCAGACTCCGGGCGGCTACCCCCCGGCCATCCAGCGGTAGATCGCCCGCACGTTCAGCGGGAACCAGGCGTCGTACTGGCCCCAGTCGCTGAACTCCGGCAGTCGGATCTCCGCCGCCGCCCGGTCTTCCGACCATCCCGCGTCGAGCGCCTTCCCCACCTCGGACCGGATCTGGTCGTAGTAGCGGATCTGCCGGTGTATGGAGCTCCGGTCCCCCGCCGGCCCGTACCCGAAGACCATGGTCTCGAAGTCGATCTCCAGGAGGCGGGGCATGGACTCGAAGAAGTCTGGGAACTGCCAGCCGGGAAGGCCCTGATAGCCGACGCGGTCGTGGTTTACGAAGTCTACGGCGAACGCCACCTTCACGTCCGGGACGTAGACCACCGTGGAGTTGTCGGTGTGGTTCGCGCCCACGTAGTGGAGCTCGATGTCACGGCCGCCCTGGTTCATGGACATGAACTCCTGGTAGGTGACGGTCGGCACGGGTAGATCCGCGCTGCCGACCGCCGCGATGGCCGCTACCGAGTTGCGATGCGCCAGGATGGGCACCGACTGGCCCATCTCGCTCATGAGCGCCGGAGCACCCGTGGCGTGGTCGGCGTCCTGGTGGCTGTAGATGATGGCCAAGAGAGGAGCGGCCGGGGCCACCTTCCTGATCTCCCGGGCGTACTGCATGGCCGCCTCCGGCGAGATCGGGTCCACGGCCACGACTCCGGCGGGTGTGACCACGAAGAACCCGTTGTGCGCCTGCCAGCGGAACTGAAAGACCCCGTCGGCAATACGGGTCGTCTCGTAGTCGGGGGTCTGGGCCTCGGCCATGACGGGGCCGAGAACGACGACGACCGTCGACAACAAAACGGCCACCAGCAGCGGAATATGTCTCGCTCGCACCATGGGATCCTCCTGGCCGATCCGTCCCGCGGCCGGCCGTTGGCTGAGTCTTCTGAGGTGAGACCTAAGGAATGACGGGCAGCAGGGCGCCGGAGTCCAGCAGGTCCTGGGCTATCGTCGCGTCGAGGGCGAAGACGACCACGAACCCTCCGACGCCAATGATCAAGGCGAACATGAATACGGTGTAGGATATCCGTAGGAGGTTGAACTTCTTCTTGAGCACCTGACCGAGCCCGTACAGATCCCTCACCATGTTGATGTAGAGGTGGTCCGGCGTCATCATCAGGTCACGCATTCCCTCCACAAAGTCTTCTTCCGACAGGTTCACGAAGTTCCCGAAGAACAGGATATTGGCGTCGTTTCGCTCGATGTCGTCCAGCGTCAGCGGCTGGTTGCTCACCCCGGGGCGTGCGGCCAGAACCGCGTAGACGAGCGCTATGAGGCACCCCACGAGCAGGATGCTGACAGGCAGGACGAGGAGCGGCAGGCCTCCCATGCGGGGCGCCAAGGCCGCGAGCGTGATGGAGATGATCAGTCCGTTCACGCTGATCATGATGTTCGCCTTGGCGTCGGCCAGGCCGACCAGATCCTGGTGGACGCGGTAGCTGGTCCGGAACATCGTCTCGATGCCACGGGACGTGCCGAGGCCCGTGGGCTTCTTTTTCTTCTTCTTGCCCTTCTTGCCGTCGTCGGCCTCGCCCGCCCCCGCGTCGGCGTCAGCTTCCTGTGCCTCGCCCGTCGCTGAGACTTCGGCTTCGGTGACCCCGAGATGGGGGTCATCGGCTCCCGCCACGGACCCGGTGCCGCCAACCTCAGCCGTCTCGTCGTCTACGGCTTCCGCAACGTCTCTCGGTTCGTTCTGGTCTACGTCCATGCGCTCTCACCCTGGGTCAACTGGCCCGGACCTTTCCCAACAGTTCTTCCAAGTACCGGTACGTGTCAATCTGGCTGCGCACGGAGGGGTTATCGTCGGCCGTCACGAACCGGTTGCTCTGGTCTCCGTCAAGGATGCGGGCCTTGGTGTTGTCGGCGAGCTGGAGCACCAGAACATGCCGAAGCTCGGCCCTGAGGTCGGGATCGTAGATGGGAAACGCCACCTCCACCCTTCGGTTCAGGTTCCGAGTCATCCAGTCGGCCGATGCCAGGTACAACGCCTCGGCCCCTCCCGCGTGGAAGAGGTACATCCGCGAGTGCTCCAGGAATCGGTCCAGGATGCTTCGGCCCTCTATGGTCTCGCTCAGCTCGTGTACCCCCGGCCGGAGGCAGCAGATGCCTCGTATCACGAGTTGAATCGGGACACCGGCGGCGCTGGCTTCGTAGAGCCGGTCGATGATCCCGCGGTCCTGGAGGCTGTTCATCTTGGCTGTGATCCCAGAGGCCCGCCCCGCTCGGGCCGCCTCGATCTCGGCATCGATGAGCGAGTTGAAGCGGTCCCTGAGGTCGGAGGGGGCCACCAGCAAATGCTCGAAGGCCGGCTCGACCTCCTCTCCACCGAGGATGCGGAACACCCGGTACACCTCTTCGGTGAGCCTCTCGTCGGCGGTTAGCAGACCGTGATCGGCGTAGATCCGGGCCGTCTTCTCGTTGAAGTTGCCCGTGGCCAGGAAGGCGTAAAGCCTGCTCGCGTCGCCTTCGCGCCGACGGATGAGCGCGAGCTTGGCGTGCACCTTGATCCCCTTCCGGCCGTAGAGCGTGCGCACGCCGGCCCGCTCCATCTGCTCGGCCCACTCCAGGTTCAGCTCTTCGTCGAAGCGGGCCTGCACCTCCACGAAGGCCGACACCTCCTTTCCGTTCCGGGCTGCCTCGATGAGGGCTTTGACGACGGCCGAGTCCTGTGCGACCCGATACAGCGAGATCCAGATGGCGTCCACGTCGGGGTCGCCGGCGGCCTCCTCGAGGAGGCGCACCACGTAGCCGTACGACTGGTAGGGAAAGTGGAGCAGCCGGTCCTTCTCCGAGACCACGTCGAAGAGATCCGGGGCGCCCTCGAGCGCCGGGTGTGCCAGGGGCTGGAGCGGGGGATCCTGGTGCTCGGGGGCCTCGCCCACAGGGAGCCCGAACAGGTCGTGCAGGTTGTGGTAACGCCCGCCCAGGATCAGGTCCTCTTCCTGGAGGCCGAGGCAGGCCTTCAGGCGGTTCACCATGACGTGAGGCGATCGCATGTCGTAGAGGAAGCGGATCGGGATCCCTGTATCGCGCTTCTTCAGGCTCTTCTTTATGGCCTGCTTGAGTCCGTGGTCGAACTCGTCGTCGAGGTAGAGGTCGGCGTCCCTGGAGACCTTGACCGCATACGCGCCCGCCGCGACCTGGCCGGGGAAGACGCGCGGAAGGTTATGCCGGATGACGTCGTCCAGGAATACGACGTAACGCCGGTCACCTGGGGCCGGGATGTCGATGAACCGTGAGAGGGGCGGGCTGGGAACCTTCACCAGTCCCAACCTCGGCCCAGCGGACCCCACGGCGATGTCCTGGACCGGCTGGAGCTCCACCACCAGATAGACCGTCTGATCCTTCAGGAACATCGGCTCTCCGACGTCCTCCAGATAGCTAGGCTCCAGGAGTGGCTCGACGTGCTCGATGAAGTAGTCCTCCAGAGTCGAGCGGTACTCATCGGGCACTGCGAGCTCATCGACGAGGTCGATCCCGGCCTCGCTCAGCCCCGGGAGGATCTGCTCGCGGAAGACGCGCCCGAATCGCTCCTGATGCGCAAGCGCGACCTCGGGGATCTCACGGAGCAGCCTGGTGGGATCCAAGCGGCGTTTCTTGCCCTTCTTCTTCTTGAGCGAAAGGAGGCTCCGGAGGGACGCCACACGCACTCGGAAGAACTCGTCCAGGTTGGACGAGAAGATGGCGAGGAACTTGAGGCGCTCGAAGAGAGGCACCGCCGGGCTTTCGGCCTCCTGAAGCACCCGTTCGTTGAAGGACAGCCAGCTCAGCCCCCGGTTGACGTAGCGCACCTCGGTGGAGGAGACGCCCAGCGCGGCCTCACTAGGATCCTCCTGCGCCTCGATGACGACAGGACTCGTGCTCTCAGCCACGGTCAGAATGAGAAGCCGAGGCCGACGAGCAGTCTCGTCGAGTCGTCGGAGTCCGCAAAGGTCACCGAGATCAACGGTGTGTGCTGCCTGAGGAAGGAGAACCAGAGACCTCCACCGTACGCCCAATGCCACAGGTCCGAGTCCTCGCCCTCCAGGTACACCCGTCCCACGTCGGTCATGGCATGGACTCCGAACTGGCCCGGCAGGACACTGCTCAGCGCCCCCAGACGGAGCCGTAGCTCGCTCTTCGCGAAGATCATGGCGTCGCCGGCGTAACGGTCGTCGTGCGTGCCCCGGAAGGTCTCGGCCCCGCCCAGATAGGCGGCACTGAGGTAGGGATAGTCTCCCCACACCTTCTTACCCCCGACCTTGAGAGCGAGCACGGGAGACATGGGCATGGGCGCCTGGAGGAAGACCTCCACCGAACCGGCCAGCGTCCCGTAGTCCGACCTGAGCTCCGTGAACTCAGGGAAGTATGTGGCCTCGATCTCGATCCGGGCGCCTCTCGTCGGGAACCAGTCGTGGTCTCGGCCATCCCACTCCATCCCCGTCTTGATTCCGAACTGGAAGAGGTCGGAGAAGCCGTAGGGGTTCTCCTGGGCGATGAGGCGTCCCCTGTTCTTCGACTGCGAGTGCAGATCCAGCTCGAACAACGCGCCGCTGGTGATGACGAAGTCGTCGCCGGACATCCACTGAAGCTCCGACTCCAGCGTCAAGATCTGGCGATCGACCCGGAAGAAGTCGAGCCCGAAATCCGACCTCGTCGTCTCGTTCCCGAAGCCGAAAAAGCGGTAGCGGTCGGCCCCTGGTACCGAGCCCTCACCTCCCCCCTGAGACGACCCAGGGGGAAGTTCGTCCGGAGCTCGAGGAGCGGGAGCTGGGTTGCCGTCCCGATTCCCGCAGTGAATCCAAAGGCGGTGCGGTACGGGTAGTGACGGAAGCCGAACCCGTGCCGGGTGGCGCCCATCTGGACGTAGGCGCCCTTCCTTCCGCCGACCTCGAAGATGGGGAAGTAGGCCCAGACATGACCCCAATCCTGCGGGCGAGCCCCATAGCTCTCGACCACGTCGGGGGCCCGGTAGTCGTACTCGTGGACCTTAGTGTTGCGCCCCTTGGTGATCTCGTTGTTGCCGCGGTCGTCGTGGAAGTGCACGCGGCCCGAGCCGGTGGTCTCGTCGATGAGGACGTCGGCGCGGCCACCCCCGATGATGCGCACGGTCACCCGGCCCGACGCGTCTCCTCGTACGACGGCCCGATCCTGCTCTCCCAGCAGGTAGACGCGAACGTCGTCGGTCTCCGAGCCGAGGAAGGTGCGGTCGTACCGGGCCTCGCCCCTGGGCTCCTCCTCGCTGTTCTTCTCCCAGAGCCGAACCCTTACCCGGTCACCCTCCAGCCATTCGACCAGGGCGTACTCCTCCTCGTCGGTCCCGAAAACGTCCACGTTCCGGGCCAGGAGGTCGTAGAAGTCCCGGGCCTGGACCATGAGGTTGTCACGCCGCAGGGTGAGGGCCCGCGTCATGAAGTCTCCGACCCGATCGTAGTAGGCCGGTGGGAGTCGCCCCACGGCGTCCCGGATGACCGCGTCGCTCAAACGGCGCTGGAGGTCTGAGGCGATGGCTTCCCAGGTGCTCCACTCGAGACCGGTGAGGAACTGCCGGTCCAGCGCCCGGCCCGACCACGTGATCGCCAGGGCCGAAGGGTACTCCTCCTCGAAGCCCACCAGGTGCGGAGCGACGCCGGGGGCGACACTCCGGAACCAGCGCAGTATAAGACCGTCCAGCTTGGTCAGGGCCCAGTCCCGGTCTCGCGGGACCGGCCTGAAGACCAGGAAGTCACCATCATCGAACCCGGCCCACCGCCACTGATCGGGATGCCTGTCCCAATCTCCCACGAACATGTCCATCAACCGGGCCCGCAGGAAATCCTCCGCGTCGACCCGGTCGTCCGGATCTTCTTCGAGGCGCTCGAAGAGCCGCTCCGAGCCGATGACCCGGGTGGAGCCAGCGAAGCCGGGCTCGCCGTCGGGCCCCTCGTCGGGCCGCTCTTCGATGAATCCCAGGAGTCCGGCGAACTCATCCTGGAACTCGCCGAGTCGGGGATCGTCGGGCATGACAACTAGCGTGGGATCGGGATGAAGGAGGTCTGCGGCCCCGAGGAGGGGGGCCACCACGATGGCCGCCATGGGAAAGATGGCCGAGATCTGGTCTTGCTGTGCCCAGGCCACGAAGGTCTCCCGCAACAGTGGGTCCACCCCGGGCCGCGTCCTTGTCGATGGAGCGGAAGTTGTAAAGGACGCCATCCTCTCCCCTCATCCTCAAAGACGACGTCTGCTTGCCGCCGCCCCGCCGCACCACGGTGAGCCCCCCGGCGTACTGGTCGAGGTCGAGCACCTGCGTCTTCACCTGGACCCGCCAGAGCTCCCGCCAGCCCCGACCCATCATGGCCGCGCGCAACGGATGCGCGTCGTAGCTCATCCGCGGTCCGGCGAGGACCGAGTCGCCCCCCTGGGGAGTCTGCGCCGACCCGACCGTCGGCGAAGCGAGGGCGGCCATGCAAAGCAGCCCGAGCCCCACCACCTCCCTCCGAAGCCCTTGCCCCGAAGGCGTCCAAGACCCATCGCGGCGACGGCGATGTCGCGCACACGAGGGCCGCGCGGGCTCCACCCGGATGCGGGCCGACGGCGGATCGATCATGGATGGCTCCGTTGGTATGCGCAGAGAGAGGTCGGTGCCGGTCAAGTATTGACGCCCCATGTTGCACGGGGCAAGGCGTCCTCGATGTGTGCCCGCCCCAGGCTGATCTTCGTTCGATCCGGCGACCACCTCTCAGAAAGCACAGCCCATGCGCGTTGTCCCCAGGCCCACATGATCTACCGGGTGAGTTACACGGGAAGCTGACGGGGCGACCCCATGAGCCCCCCTGGGATCCTGGGGAAGGAACCGCCATCTTGTCTCGTAGTGTAGGTTAGTCTATTCGAAGGATCCTCAACGAGACGCACTTGGCCAGCATCGCCGTAGCAGAAGCCCAACCCGACGTCCTCAAGGCCCTTCGGTCCCTGGGGGGACGGGGCACGGTGGGAGACGTCGTATCCGATGCAGGACTCCCCCGCGACCAGGTGGAGGCCTCCCTCAAGGGCCTCCTGGAGACCCACCAGGGACACCTGGAGGTCTCGGAGTCGGGAGAGCTCGTCTACCTCTTCGACCGGAAGCTGATCCGGCGCGACCGCGTCTCGACGCTGGAGCGCATCAAGAAGGCGACCAAGACGTTCCTCACCGGTGCGTTCAAGGCATGGATCGTCACCATGCTCGTCGTCTATTTCGTGGTGTTCGTGGCTCTGGTCATCGCGGCTCTCCTGGCGATGATGTCGAGAGGCGGCGACCGAAGGAGCGGCGGAGGGATCCTTGGACGCGGTGCCGGGAGACATCATGGCCACTTCCACTTCCCGAGCTTCTGGCTGTGGTACTACATCTGGACGCCGCGCTGGCGCTTGGGTCGGCCGTACTACGGCCACCGCTGGGAGAGGACGCTGGAGAAGGACAACCGTCCTCCCTTCTACAAGAAGGTCTTCGCGTTCGTTTTCGGCCCGGACCGGCCCGAGCCCACGCAACAGCAGCTCGACCGCTCGACGATAAGGCTGATCCGGGCGCGGAAGGGCGTTCTGACCACGGCTGAGCTCATGGAGCACAACGCTCTCCCGCGTCCCGACGCCGAGGAGGAGATGGGGCGGCTGCTGGGATCGTACGCCGGTGAGCCCACCGTGTCCCGCGACGGAGAGCTGGTCTACACCTTCCCTGAGCTCATGGTAAGCGCTCACGGACCGGTGACGGCCAAGGAGCCCAATCCGGCCTGGCTGCGGCTGCAGTACCCGCTAGATCTGACGGGCAACGAGAAGAAGCACGACGCCATCATCATCGGCATGAACGGCTTCACCCTGTTGGCTGGGGCGACGGCGCCCTGGTTCATCTTTCCGCAGCTCGGCATCAGCGGGACTGCCGCTTTCGTCGGACTCGTCCTGATACCGGTGGTGTTCAGCGTGCTCTTCTTCGGCGTGCCCCTCCTGCGCGTGATGGGAGTGCGCCGTGAGAACAAGGCACGGAAAGCCCGGAACGTGAGACGCCTGGTCCTGGGGATGGTCTATCGCGAGGCCCTGGCCGGGAGAGGGGCAGTGACGGTGGAGGGAGCCGTGGGCTACGTCCGCAACCGGCTGAAGGACCAGCCAGTGGATCATTCTGCGGTTGAAGCCGCGCTCCACGACCTGGCGGCCGAGCTGGACGCCGACGTGTCCTCCGCGGTCGATGGGGCGCTGGTCTTCACTTTCCCGGCGATCCGAGGGGAGTTCGTGGCCAGCGAGACGATCCGTCGGGAGCTGACGCTCGAGGACCGCGAGCTGGGCGACGTCGTCTACTCGAGCGCAGACACGCCACAGGAGGCCGCCGAGCGCGACATGGCCGACTTCGACCGCCAGCTCGCCGCCGCAGAAATGGACCTGAGCGCTTACCTTCCCTCCCCTGACCGCACGGGGTTCGAGGACGATTACGAGATCGTCGCGTTCGATGAGGAGTTGAGAGGCCGCGGCATCAACCAGGGCTAGTGTCAAGGCCGTCTACGAGATGGACTACGGCGCTGAGGCCAGTCGCCGTCGCTTGCGGCGGAGGACGGGGTCCCGCAGGTTGACGCTGACCCCCCACCGGCCGCCCATGCTAGTCCAAAGAGGAGATACGTTCCATGATTCGATCACTCTTGTTTCTGTTGGCCGTGCTCCTCCTTCCGGCATGCACGGCCGAGGACGCAATCCGTAGCGCCAGGTCGGCGGCCCCGGCATCCATATCCGCCGAGGCTACCGTCATGGATTGGTCCTTCGACGTGCTGCGTGAGGGCAGCAATGGCTGGACGTGCCTGCCCGATCGCCAGGACACGCCTGGAAACGACCCGTGGTGCATCACCGACGCGTGGATGAACTTCCTCAACGCATACGTCGGACAGACGGAGCCCACGTACGAGGACATCGGCTTCGCGTACATGCTCCGGGGCGACACACCGGTGAGCAATTCGGACCCCTACGCCACTGAAGCCACGGGACCGGAGGACTGGGTCACGGACCTCGGTGCCCACCTCATGATGCTGGTGCCCGACCTCGACCTGCTCGAGGGGATCTCCACCGATCATCTGAATGGCGGGCCCTGGATCATGTGGCCAGACACTCCCTACGCACACATCATGATCCCCGTCGACGACAGGTAGCACGCCGAAGGACCGATACAACTCCGGCCTCCAGAACCCCTGGCGAAGGCCTTCATGGCGTTGGCCGAGAAGGAGCTGGGGAACGAGGAGGAAGCGAGCCGTTGGGAGCAGGCCGTCATGACGCACAACCAGCACAGCGCGTTCAACCTGGGTGTGGCCTTTGCCCGCCTGATCGTGTCCGACTAGGGCAGTTCGTCCTTCCTGGAGGGCATGAGGGCCCCGACCCCCCACGCGGGTCGGGGCCCTCCTCATGCATAGTAGCGGGACAGCCCCTTCGACCTGAGGACTTCCTGGTCCTTCGTCACGATCATAGCCTCGGCGTCTTCTGAGGCGGCCTCCCGGTTGCAGCCCGGATTCCGGGAGGGTATCGTCGGCGGTCCGTCCCTGCCACGGGCTCACTGATCCCTCGGAGCGATCTTGGACCTCGTCCTCCTCATCCTCGCACTTCTGGCCCTCTGGCAGGGGACCGATTTCGCTATCGAAGGCGCCCTCCGGATCAGCGACCGCTTCGGCGTCTCACAGGGATTCATCGGGCTGACCGTTTTGGCCATCGGGACCGGGCTGCCCGAGCTCGTCGTGGGTGTCGTGGGCGGCATGGAGCAGCTGCGCGGGATCGAGGCGTCCGGGGTCGTCGTCGGCAACGTCACCGGCAGTGTCGTTGCGCAGGGCGCCCTGGTGCTCGGGTTGTCGGGTCTCTTCACCTACCTGCGCCTCGCTCCCCGCATGGTCCGCCGGGACGGGATCATCCTGCTACTTGCCATAGGACTCTTTACGCTGGTGAGCATCGACGGACGCATCATTCGCGCTGAGGGGGCGGTCCTCATCCTCGCGTATGCCATCTATCTGGTCGCTCTCGTCCAGTCCGAGCGAAACGGGGAGTACACCCCGAAGCCATCGCAGCGGCGGGCCATCGTCGACTTCGCCACCGTAGCCCTCGGCATGGCGACCGTCGTCGTCGCGGCGCACGTGGTGGTCACCCGGGCCGTCTCCATCGCCGAGGCCTGGAACGTCAGCCAGACCGTGATCGGCATCTTCCTCGTGGGGGCCGGCACCAGCCTGCCCGAGATGGCCGTCTCCGTCCGCGCCGCTTTGAAGGGGCAGGCCAGCATCTCGGTGGGAAACGTGATCGGGAGCAACACCTTCGATCTGATGGTCCCGTTGGGCGCGAGCGCCGCGCTCTTTCCGCTCGCCGTCAACCGGGACTCGCTGGTAATCGACGTACCCGTCATGGCGCTGGTCACCGTGGCGATGCTGATCTTCTTCCTCCGGAGGAAGGGTCTCCAGAGGGGCGAGGCGGCGTCACTCGTCCTCATGTACGTGGGCTACCTTGTCCTCCGGGTCTTCATCGTCTGACCTGGGGGGGGATCGAAGCTAGGGCGTCCGGTTCAGACGTAGGCCGCGTCCACGTAATACCAGCGCCAGGTCTCGCCAGGCTCGGCGGACTGCATAACGGGATGTCCCGTGTCGTGGTGGTGGGCAGTGGCATGCTCTCCTGGTGACGAGTCGCAGCAGTCCACGTGCCCACGGCTCAGGCACATCCGCAGCTGCACCCAGCGGCCGCCGGAGCACAGGAGAGAGGGTCAGGGCCTCGTACGTATACTCACGATATAAAGATACGTACGCCACTCCGAAGAGCCGCGGCTTTCCTCTACACCAGTGCGGAAACCGGGTTTACCGTCTCACTACGAAAAGGCACCGGCCACTCCCCAGGCTCATCAGATGCTCCAGCGGTGGGGGGCGGTGCTCAAGGGCGCCGATTGCCACCGTGATTGTCACAGCGCTCGGACCCACGACCAGGCTCCAGTGCGAAGAAGTGACCGTGCTCAACTCTCAACGCCCAGGCAAACATCACTACTTGCTAGGCAGTCCACGAAGATGATGATTCCGATGACCAGGACGACCGCTACGACGATGAGCACAACCTTGACCGGCGTGGAAAGTGGCGTTTCATCCACTCGGGGATTGAGCGCCACGGCGAGGCCCAGGTCCGGTGTGGGAAGGACCGCGTCCGCTGGGTTCGTCATGGGCAGAGCGAGAAAGTCGGGCACCGGCGACTGCTCTTGTGTCGCATCTGGTGTGACGGACTGTGCAGGTGGGAAGGCACGGCGGGCGGGAACGTCATGCTGCTGAGGAGCTTGTGCGAGCACCTGAGTGGCAGGTGTCGCGACCATGATGACTGTGAGCACGAAGACTACAGCACCTCTCATGGTGGCCTCCTGAGGGAAGTGACGGCGAAGGTAGCGGTGCCGAAGTCCGAGATCGTAACGGTGTAGTCGCCGGCCCGCAGACCGGTGAACTCGAAGTCACCGTTCGTGTCCGAGCTGCCAGTGGCAGACACACCGGCCAGCATACCGGTACCGGCGACGGTCACCGTCGCCACGATCCCGGTGGTTCCGGCCGTGATGCGACCCCGGATGCTCGACGTGCGGATGTAGTTACCGCCGAAGTCCGCGGTGACCGTTTGACGGTCACGCCGGGAAGCCCAGTGCCCTCGACGGAAACCCTACCACTCACGGTGCCGACGATGGGGACAGACGCCTCGAGCGAGAGCTGATACGATTCGCTTTCACCTGGGTCGAAGCTCGTGGCCCAGATCAGGTAGTCCCCTGCCTCGAGCGTGATGTTGATCTGCGAGTTCACCCCTCCGCCCCCGTCGTCGTCCGAGTCTAAAGTGACGATCATGTCGTCGGTGAGGATCAGGAACGCGTCGAACTCGCTGCTCGTCAGATTGATCTGCACGGCCGTGGAGGAGCCCAAAGAGAAGCTCCACACGTCGACGAACTCCCCGCTCGTGAGCGAGCAGTTACCGGATGCGAGGGTCCCGTCCACCGTCTGGTTCATGGAGATCGAACCGACGAGGCACGTGAGACCCTCGAAGTTGACCGTGGCCGACTGCCCGGCGGCTAGCGTGACGCTCTGGGACGTTGTCGTAAACAAGTACAGGCCCTCGCTGAAGCCGCTGATCATCACGGTATAGGCGCCCGCCAATAACGATGTGAAAGAGAACTGGCCGTTGGCGTCGGTCATCGCCGTCGCCGGACTGGGTCCTGACAGCACGACCTCGACATTCGGGACGCTGAACCCTTCAGCGGTCACCGCACCCGAGATCGACGCGTTTGCGGCGGGCACGCACGTGAAGTGGGCGGTCGCCTGAAGTGCCGAACTTGAAATCGTGACCGACAGGCTGGTCGTGCCGCAGGTCACTTCTGAAGAGACGTTCCTGATTGTTACGGTGTAGGAGCCGACCGGAACGCCCGAGAACGAATAGTTCCCGCTCGCCCCCGTCGTGGTGGCGGAGCCGTTCGAGAGCGTCACCGTCACACTGGAGATACCCGTTCCACCGACCGTGACCCTACCGCTGATGGTTCCCGTGACCGGCGGCGGCGAAGCTGAGACCGCCAGTGGCGGAACCACGACGCGGAGGACGATGATGTGCCGGGGCCGGCAGCCGCAGATGTCACCGTGCCGCGTGTCACCAACACCTTCGGCGCTCCTAGGGCCTCATTCAAGCGGATAACTGGATCGGACATGGCCGCACTCCGGGATCAGATGTGGTCAATGTCCTATGAGGGGGCCGGTAGGCGCAAGGAGAGCCCGTTCAGACGCCTGCAAACACGTCCTGAGCGTCTTCGGACTTCTTCGGGTTTCGTGCCCACGTGTGGCGCGGAGGCGACTGCGCAACGCCACGGCTTCAGTCTGCGGGTGGCGCGCCACCTCTGGTTTGCTTACGACGTTGAAGCAGGTAGCTCGCGAAAGAACCCAGTCCGCTGAACTTGTATTGGCCATCGACGTATTTCTCGATGACATAGAACGGAACCTGTCAACGCCAGTGAGACACTCTTGGAAATCAATTAGAGAGCAATCTCCTGTGTAGTGAGGGATGGGGTGGGAGGATTGATCCAGACGGCCTCCGGGAGTGGTTTAGGCTTCGGCTCACCGGAGACGAAGCGCTCGGGATGAGCGGCCCATGCCTCACGGAGCACGGCCTTCCTGCAGGCGATGATCCGATCGGCGTGACCGAAGTGGACCTGTTCGGGGGTCAGCATCGAGATGCCGCCATGGCGGTGCTCGGCATTATACCAACGGAAGAACGAGCGACAGAAGGTCTTGGCTTGCCCCTGATCCCCGAACCGGCCGGGAAACGAGGGATGGTACTTCAAGGTCTTGAACTGAGCCTCGGAGAACGGATTGTCATCCGAGACCTGGGGTCGGCCCAACGAGCGGGTCACGCCGAGATCGGCGAGTAGTTGAGCCGTGCATTGGCTCGTCATCGGAGCCCCTCGATCGGAATGCAGGGTCAGGAGGTGGGGCTGGACGCCATGCTTCAAGCAACTCTGCTGGATCAGCCGGCTGGCCAGGGCAGAGTTCTCCCGATCCGCCACCATCCATCCCACGACGTAGCGGCTGAAGATGTCCAGGATCACGTAGAGGTAGAAGTAACTCCACTTCTTCGGCCCCAGCAGCCGGGTGATATCCCAGGACCAGACCTGGTTCGGGCCCCTCGCCATCAACTCGGGCTTCTGGTATTTGGGATGACTCCGCTGCGCTCGACGCTCCTGAACCGGCACCTGGGAAGCCAGAACGCGATACATCGTACGCTCGCTGCACAGGTAGACGTCCTCGTCGAGCAGCGTCGCCACCACCTCGGCTGGGGACCGGTCCACGAACCGCTCCGAACACAGCGTGTCGAAGACCTTGTCTCGTTCCTTCTCGCTTAAGGCCCGGGCGGGGGTCGGGCGGGGCTGCTGATGCCCGGTCGATGCACTCCGACGACGGTAGAACGTGGCTCGCGGCACCCTGAGCGCATCGCACGCGGGCTTCACCCCTACGTGCTTGGCTAGCTCCTGGGTCGCCTTCATGAGTTCGTCCCGTCCTCGAGGCTCAATCCCAGCAGCCCTGCAACTTTTCCCTGGACGTCGATGATCAAGTGCGCCTTCTGGAGCTCCTTCTCGAGGCGAGTGTTCTCGCGCTCCAGCTTGCGCACCTTCTCCTCCAGCGGATTGCGCTCGCGCTTACGGCCTCGTTTCTTCGACAGCGCTTTCAGGGACCCGCTATGCGCCGCCTTGCGCCATGTCGTCAGGTGCGACGAGTACAAGCCCTCCCGCCGTAGGAGTCGGCCAACCTCTCCGGGCTCCGTGCACCGGTCCGCTTCTTCGACGATCCGCAGCTTGTACGACGGAGCGAACCGCCGGCGCAGCGGCCTATCTACCACCTCCGAGTCCGCAGGAGCTGCCGCGCTTCGCTTACCGTCCCAGGTTGGTGGGGCTATTCCATTCTCTTTCATTCTCTCTCGGTGTCTCAGCATCCTCGGTTTCTCTGCCTTCGCCCTACTCTAATTCCTTAGCTGCTCCGTGTCTCACGTAAGTTGGCAGAGAGGGGAACGCGAAGTAATAGAACCGCATGAATCCCCAGAGGGCGACGCCCAGAAGCAGCGCCACGCGGAGACTCGGGTTTTCCCAGACGAGTATGGCGGAGGCGGACAGCCCGATGAGGAGCATGAGAATGCCTTTGAGAATAATCAGGCGGAAGCTGGTGAGATCTTTCATAGCGTTCATGGCGCGGGCGGGATTCGTCGAGGTTGCCTGAATGTCGCATTGAATGTCCGGGTTCACCAGTCGATTTGGACTCAGTGGGGCGACGGATAGGAAAGTGAACCGCCCTCTGGGGCCAGGAAGCAAAGAAGCGAAAAACAAAGGCCATTTGACACCCGATTACGCCTATGCTCCTGTCCAGCGGTACCTATGTGGTACCTACAGCGCGAAAACGGCAAGCTCCTCATCCCCCTCCTCAAATCCCGCCCATGCCCCCCATTGGGTCCCATTACGCACCCTTTAGATATGAACGCAGCTTGAGCGGCTCATGATCGAGGTGGAGGGCTCGTGTGTGCGCGTTATTGAGCGGCGGAAGCTGGTTGTGCTGTTGCGTGGATTGAGCGGTTGAGGTGGCACGGTTGGCGCTTCCTATGCACGATGCCCCACTACGTAGTCCTAGTCCGCCTGCTACGTAATCTGCCGTACGGATGCGACTCCTCTGAAACGGCATTGTTGTCTTGCACGAAGACAACGACTCGATTTGGAGGGAGAGATGATTAGAGCCGCGCGGATTCTCGGACTTATTGCGGCGGTCACGATTCTGGGTGGCTGCGATCTGATCACGAACTCGGATGAATCCAGCGTGACGCTGTCGGGCACGGTGACTCGCGGGGGTGAGCCAATTTCGTTCGTCCGGGTCACGCTCTGGCCGCCCGCAAGAGGGTATTGTGGTCTCCTCTGTGGAGCCAGAGTGCTTTACGAGGGACGGTCACTAATCAGGACGGTTTTTAGGCTATCAACGCGGTCATCCCCCCTGACGAGTGTCGAGACGCCTTCGTTAGCATTTCTGGCCTTGATACGCCCACCGTGAGCGTGCCCCTTCGCGGATGCGGAGTGCGCACCATCGACTACGATTTCCCACCGGGCTAGCGTGGGAGGCACCATGTCAGCGACGAGTAACAGGCTACCCAAGGTGAGGTTATTCAGAAGGACGCGTGGTCTGACGATCGTCGGGCTGTGGGCGTTCGCACCGCCGGTCTTCCTCCAATCAGATGGGAGGGGCGGGCTGGAGGTTTCGATAGGCGCGAGCGCCGGGCAGTATGAGGTAGTCACACGCAGTTGCACCGGTGCCGTCCTCTCCTCACGCCCGGTGCCAGTGCGCACGGGTGGAGTCCTCCTCGAGTTCGAGCCGGCGGAGTCCCCCTTCCGAATAGCGGGATTTGGCGGGACAACCTCGGTGTCTGGGGAGCCCTCCGAACAGGGAGGACTGTACGCGGGGGCTCTGGTAGCCTACGAGGGTGGCTGGATCGGCCTCGGTGCAGGCCCGGTTCGACGGAACCTGTCAACGCCAGTGAGACACTCTTGGAAATCAATTAGAGAGCAATCTCCTGTGTAGTGAGGGATGGGGTGGGAGGATTGATCCAGACGGCCTCCGGGAGTGGTTTAGGCTTCGGCTCACCGGAGACGAAGCGCTCGGGATGAGCGGCCCATGCCTCACGGAGCACGGCCTTCCTGCAGGCGATGATCCGATCGGCGTGACCGAAGTGGACCTGTTCGGGGGTCAGCATCGAGATGCCGCCATGGCGGTGCTCGGCATTATACCAACGGAAGAACGAGCGACAGAAGGTCTTGGCTTGCCCCTGATCCCCGAACCGGCCGGGAAACGAGGGATGGTACTTCAAGGTCTTGAACTGAGCCTCGGAGAACGGATTGTCATCCGAGACCTGGGGTCGGCCCAACGAGCGGGTCACGCCGAGATCGGCGAGTAGTTGAGCCGTGCATTGGCTCGTCATCGGAGCCCCTCGATCGGAATGCAGGGTCAGGAGGTGGGGCTGGACGCCATGCTTCAAGCAACTCTGCTGGATCAGCCGGCTGGCCAGGGCAGAGTTCTCCCGATCCGCCACCATCCATCCCACGACGTAGCGGCTGAAGATGTCCAGGATCACGTAGAGGTAGAAGTAACTCCACTTCTTCGGCCCCAGCAGCCGGGTGATATCCCAGGACCAGACCTGGTTCGGGCCCCTCGCCATCAACTCGGGCTTCTGGTATTTGGGATGACTCCGCTGCGCTCGACGCTCCTGAACCGGCACCTGGGAAGCCAGAACGCGATACATCGTACGCTCGCTGCACAGGTAGACGTCCTCGTCGAGCAGCGTCGCCACCACCTCGGCTGGGGACCGGTCCACGAACCGCTCCGAACACAGGGTGTCGAAAATCTTGTCCCGCTCCCTCTCGCTTAAGGCCCGGGCGGGGGTCGGGCGGGGCTGCTGATGCCCGGTCGATGCACTCCGACGACGGTAGAACGTGGCTCGCGGCACCCTGAGCGCATCGCACGCGGGCTTCACCCCTACGTGCTTGGCTAGCTCCTGGGTCGCCTTCATGAGTTCGTCCCGTCCTCGAGGCTCAATCCCAGCAGCCCTGCAACTTTTCCCTGGACGTCGATGATCAAGTGCGCCTTCTGGAGCTCCTTTTCGAGGCGAGTGTTCTCGCGCTCCAGCTTGCGCACCTTCTCCTCCAGCGGATTGCGCTCGCGCTTACGGCCTCGTTTCTTCGACAGCGCTTTCAGGGACCCGCTATGCGCCGCCTTGCGCCATGTCGTCAGGTGCGACGAGTACAAGCCCTCCCGCCGTAGGAGTCGGCCAACCTCTCCGGGCTCCGTGCACCGGTCCGCTTCTTCGACGATCCGCAGCTTGTACGACGGAGCGAACCGCCGGCGCAGCGGCCTATCTACCACCTCCGAGTCCGCAGGAGCTGCCGCGCTTCGCTTACCGTCCCAGGTTGGTGGGGCTATTCCATTCTCTTTCATTCTCTCTCGGTGTCTCAGCATCCTCGGTTTCTCTGCCTTCGCCCTACTCTAATTCCTTAGCTGCTCCGTGTCTCACGTAAGTTGGCAGAGAGGGCGAGTACCCGGGAATCAGACGGTGCCCTGTCGGAGCCGGAGCGAGCCGATAACGGCCCCCCAAGCCACGAGAACGCTCCAGCCGAACCCGGAATTCCGAAAGCCCTCAGAACGTCTCTAAGGGCAACTCTCCGGCCTTCTGCTTGCGCCACCCGGCCCGCCCTCGGATGTTGCTCAGGTCTATCTGCCGTAGCCGAGGACATTCAGATGTCCGATCCAGTTGTCCGCCTGAACGCGGCCCTAGAAGGCCGCTACACCATCGAGCGCGAGCTCGGTGAAGGCGGGGACGGCGACCGTGTATCTGGTGGAGTGGAATCGCAAGGATAGGTTTTGGTGACACGAATTGAAGGGAGTACGCTATGAGGATTTGGGTCGACAGCGCGGACATTGATTTCGTTAAGAAGGCGGCAGCCACGGGAGTCGTTGCTGGAATAACGACCTATCCTCCTGCCTGGGTGGAAGAGTGCGGTGGAGACTTCACACAGAGGCTCAAGGAACTGGTAGAGGCGGTGCCCGGGTCAGTGTGCGGTCATGTGGTCAGTACTGAGGTCGACGTGATCGTCGAAGAAGGTCGGGCGATGGCGAAGCTCGGCGACCGGGTGTACGTGAAGGTTCCAGCGGATGCCGTGGGCGTGACGGCGATGACTCGGTTGTGCAAGGAAGGTATCAATGTGGCAGCAACTGCGGTAAACAGTATCGACAAGGCCCTTTGTGCGATGGCTACCGGAGCGCGTTACCTGATGCCCTATACGGCGTACCTCGATGGCATAGGCGTTGACGGGGCAGGATTTGTTGCCGAGTTAAGGCGCATCATCGACCTCAGTGGCAGTTCGGTGGAAATTGTCTCTTGCGTCGATACGGCCGAGCAATTTGCCGCCTCCGCCCGTGCCGGCGCACATGCCGCCACGATCGTTCCCACCGGTTTCTGGGGGATATTTCAGCATGAACCCACGGACAACCTGGTGGCAACATTCTACAAAGTTTGGCACGATCATTACGGCAAGCAGAACTGGGCAACCGGGTACCAAAAGTAAAGTCAATCGGCGTCCTGCGGACGCCCCAACCATTCCAAGAGATTCTTGGTGATGAAAGGAACAATCATGCTGCAAAGTGATATGCCTCCTGGGCTGCTTGAAGCGGCCCAGCAGGGCGTTGACTGGGTCTTGGCGCAGCAGCGCCCCGACGGATCGTTCAGTGATGCCGCGGACGGTACCCAAGCCTATTACAAAGCTTGACTTCAACTTTGAAGTGCAACGCGGACTGGGTCTCTCAAGGCCGATCGGGCCGCCAGGGACAACCAACCGTGCGCGAGAGTAGCTATCCGGTCGTCTGAGTCCCCTCCCATCCGCTGAGTTCCCGCCAGGCAACCCGAGTTTTTGGGGTCCCACTTGGGGTCCCATAGGCCCCTTTTCGAGTGACCCTGACCCCCTGAACCCCATTAAACACATCTTATACGCTAAACCACGGGAGATCCCCGGTTTCATTCGGGTTTCGGAGGAAATTTCCTGGAGTCGGAATCGCCGTTTCCAGGCATCCAGGGGGGTTACGGATTGGAGAAGGTATTGGAGGAGCGGTCATTCAACTGATGGTGAAAGTTTGGTGCACGAGGCGGCAAAGTTGAGGACGTTGACACACGGGATGGCCAGCTTTAGGTTTGCCTAAATCCTATTTTTAGTCGCGCCTAACTTTAAGGCGGAATTATGTGAGTGAATTGAGGATCGCTCTCGTGCTGCTTGGTGGCCTGGCGATGGCCGGGTGTGATGCCCTCACGCCCAGCGCCCCGGCCGAGGAAGAGGTACTGGACGGGACCATCGAAGGGATGACCGGATCGCAGGTCGGGCAGCACCTGGCAGGCGACAAAGAGTTCGGTCGTGTCTTCGCCGAAGAGGACGGCCTGGGCCCAATCTTCGTTGCATCGTCGTGCGAGCAGTGCCACGCCGGTGACGGGAAGGGCCACCCGGTCTTCAACCTCGTCCGTTTCGGGCGTCCCGGCCCGTCGGGCTTCGATCCGATGATCGAGTTCGGTGGTCCGCAGCTCCAGCATCGCTCGATCTCGGGCTATCCGGCGGAGGTCGTGCCCGTGGAGGCCGTGGGCGTATCGACGTTCAACCCACCTGCCGTCACCGGTCTCGGTTTCCTCGATGCGGTAGAGGACGCCACGTTGATCGCACTCGCCGATCCGGCGGACGCCGACAACGACGGGATCTCGGGTCGACTCCAGCTCCACGACCCGAGCGAGCTCATCGAAGAGGCGCTCGAGCTCGAGCGCCGTGGCTCGCCCGATCCGGACGCGCGTGGGACACTGGTCAACGGCCAGTACATCGGCCGCTTCGGGAAGAAGGCCCTCACCGTGAACCTGCTTCACCAGACGGTCGGGGCGTACCAGCAGGACATGGGGGTGACCAGCGACCTGCTCCTCGAGGATCTCTTCAACCCCGCCGCCGGCAGCCGTGCATCCGACGAAGCACCCGACCCGGAAGTCTCCAGCGCCACCGTCTCGAACGTCGTCTTCTACCTGAAGACGCTCCGCGCACCGTCACGGCGCGACGAAGGACATTCCGAGGTCTTCGCCGGCGAACAGCTCTTCTCCGCCATCGGCTGCGCGGCGTGCCACGTGCCTACGCTCCAAACGGGAGCCTCGGAGATCGAGGTTCTCGATCGGGCGCAGTTCCATCCGTACACCGATCTGCTGCTCCACGACATGGGCCCGGAGCTCGACGACGGGTACACGGAGGGCATCGCGCTCACGTCGGAGTGGCGGACGCCGCCGCTCTGGGGCATCGGCATCCAGGACGCGTTCCAGGGTGGCGAGACCTTCTTCCTGCACGACGGCCGGGCGCAGACGCTGGCGGAAGCGATTGGGCTGCACGGCGGTGAGGGAGCGGCGGCGCGGACCGGGTTCCAGGCCCTGTCGGCCGACGATCAGGCACGCTTGATCCGTTTCCTCGAATCGTTGTAGGGGGCGCGACGATGAAGCGACGAGGTTTCGTCCAGCGACTGCCCGTTCTCACGGTCGGGCTGGCCGCGGGCGCCTCCGCCGCGATGATCGGCGGATGTGCCTCGGTGCCCTACCTGGTGCCCCAACTGACCCCGCGTGGTCTGTCGCTGCCGGCGTCCGAGCTGGGTCCGGAAGGAGAGGCCTTCGTGCAGGCTCCGGACATGGAACGACCCGTCTACGTCCGGCGACACGCGTCGGGTTCGTTGACCGCGGTGCTCGCCGCATGCACGCACCGCGGATGCCAGCCTGAACCGGTGGGCGATCGACTCGAATGTCCGTGCCACGGAAGCCAATTCAGCTTCGAGGGCGAGGTGCTCGCCGGGCCGGCGGACCGACCCCTGACCCGCTACGAAATCGTAGAAACGGATGGGGAGATCGTGGTGCGACTCCCGGGAGGCGCACGATGACAGCCACGACGATCACCCGCATCCTGACCACGCTCGTGGCGATGACGGCGATCTCGGCAGGGGTCGAGCCGGTGTCAGCTCAGGTGGACTCGACGCTGGCGCAGGACGGCATTTACAACCGTCCGTTCATCGGCTCGATCTCTTCGACATCGATCGGAGGCTACGTCGAGGGCAACACGAACTACTTCGTCGAGGACGGGGTCTCGGAAGGCTTCTCGATGGAGCTCCGGCGATTCAACATCTTTCTCTTCTCGCAGGTATCGCAGCGGATCCGCTTCCTGTCAGAGCTGGAGTTCGAGCACGGCACGGAGGAGATCGCGCTCGAGACCGCGCTCGTCGACTTCCAGCTCGGACCGGGACTCGTGCTGCGCGGCGGCGTCATCCTCGCACCACTCGGCTACCTGAACCAGAACCACGACAGCCCGCAGTGGGACTTCGTCGAACGCCCGCTGGTCACGACCGACATCATCCCGTCGACGCTCTCCGAGGTCGGCTTCGGAGCGTACGGCAAGTTCGCAAGCGGTGAGCTCGTCTTCTCGTACGATGCGTACCTGACGAACGGCCTCGGCGCCGCGATTCTGACCAACGAGACCGGCCGCACGGACATCCCATCCGGCAAGGACGAGGAGCTCTTCGGCGAGGACAACAACGGCTCCCCCGCCCTCTCGGGACGACTCGCTCTTCGGCATACGGGGCTCGGCGAGGTCGGCGTCTCGTACTACGGCGGCTACTACAACGACTTCCAGGTCGAGGGCGAGCAGGTCGACGAGAAGCGCTGGATGGGCATCGCCGCGCTCGACTTCCGCGGCGACATCGGCCCCACCTCGATACGAGGAGAGGTCGTGTACGCATCCGTCGACGTGCCCGAGAGCCTCTCCGAAGTCCACGGCGACACTCAGTGGGGTGCGTACCTGGACGTCCTGATGCCCGTATGGCGACCACGCTTCCTCGGCTACACGGATGCGGTCGTCACCGCCGGACTTCGACTCGAGACGGTCGACTACAACGTCGGCACTTTCTCTTCCACGGGCTCGAAGATCGGCGACCAGGTGACGGGGATCGTTCCGTCGATCACCTTCCGGCCGACCTCCGTTACGGTGTTCCGGGCGAACTACCGGTATCACTGGGCCACGGACTTCCAGGGCAACGACCCGGCGCGCATCGCAGGCTTCCAGCTCGGGTTCGCGACGTACTTCTGAGGAACGCGGTCTCGGGGGGCTTCGGCAAGAGGTAGCCGGAGCGCCCCGGGGGAGACTGACCTGACCCCCTGAAACGAGACCAGGTGCAATGTTAGGATCGACCTGGTCTGAAGCTTTTCAGCGAGGAGGTCAGGATGGGAAGGAAGCGACACACTCCGGAGCAGATCATCACTGCACTGCGGGAGGCAGAGGTGGGTCTGGCCCGCGGCAAATCCGTGAAGCTGATCAGCCGGGAGCTGGGCATCACCGAGCAGACGTACTACCGGTGGAGGCGGGAGTACGGCGGGATGAAGGTGAGCCAGGCACGGCGCCTGAAGGAGCTCGAGCGCGAGAACGGGCGCCTGAAGCGAGCAGTGGCGGACTTGACACTGGACAAGCTGATCCTGGAGGAAGCGGCCGAGGGAAACTTCTGAGCCCCGAGCGCCGCGCACCTGACGTTCGAGTTCAGAGCGGTGAAGGGAACCGAGGATGTGTTCGTGCCTCCCGAATCATCTCAAGGGCCTTTTCCAGGCCTCGATGGGATGCGCTTTGACGAGTCCCAATGCGACACCGTGCCGGGCGATCATACGTCCATGGTCAAGCCCCTGAACGAGGGGGATGACTGCGTTGCATTCGTGATCGCACGGATACAGGGGGAGGCGGCTCTAACCGGGATCTGGTCGGCTTCCTGGGAGGCCATTGGGACAGGAGAGGCCCAAGCCACAGTCCAGAAGTACGGTGCGAATCCGGCCGATCTCGATAAGAAGACCCGTGTAGCCCTCGCGCTCGCCTACGATGTTCTGGGCGATCGGGACAAGGCGATCGAAGTTATCAAGACGAGCGCGGAGGGCGACGCGGACGCGATGGGAACGCTCGCGGGTCGATACAAGCGCTCATGGCGGGACACCCGAAGTGAAACACAGGCCAAGCAGGCGCTGGACCTCTATCAGGCCGCATATGAAGTCGCCACGGAGGACGCCGCCGCGAAGATGGCCTACTACAACGGCGTCAACGTCGCCTACATGAAGCTCGCGGCTCTTGACGATGCCGGGGGCGCACGGGACATGGCGAACGACGTGCTGCACTGGCTCGCGGAGTCCCATGAGGAGGATCCTCCGTGGAAGGAGGCGACGGAAGGCGAGGCGTTGTTGTACGTTGGGAAGAAAGACGAGGCGATCCAGCGGTACCGTGCAGCTATCGAGTCGCGCCCTGCGGGTGAGCCACCTAAGCCCTGGATGCTCGCATCAATGTACCAGCAAGCGATCAGCATCGGCCGGTCCCTCAACGACCAGGACCTCATCGAAGCGATCGAATAACTCTTCCGCGGAGAATAACGTGCAGCGTGAGGGGGGCGGGGACATACGATCATGAGCAATCTACGAGAGTACCGGCGACGGGATGGTACGCCGGTGACCGCTACCCAGCTAAATCTCGACACAGACGGCTTCACGTACCGGAAGTGGGGCGGCGTTCAAACCGCGTCGCCTGGGGACTGGCTTGTGAACCGAGAAGACGAGGCGTATACGGTGGAACGCGAGGTCTTCGAACGCACCTACCGGATGATCAGTCCCGGCTTGTATGAAAAAGCGACCCCGGTATGGGCGCGCGTCGCGGAGCCCTCTCTGCCAACTTACGTGAGACACGGAGCAGCTAAGGAATTAGAGTAGGGCGAAGGCAGAGAAACCGGGTAGACTGGGAGATCAGAGAATCGCGGCGGCTGAACAAAGGGGTTGTGGCCATGCACAAGGGCGATACCCCTCCAGCGACGCTCCCGAAGGCTGTGAGGGACGAGAACGTGAAGGTGGTTCCATGGTCCCAACTCGCTGACGCGATCGAACAAGCCTCGAAGAATCGGTCATAGTAAAGCCAGGCCATTCGGTACGGTGCCTGTCAGATAACCCTGACCCGAGCTTCGGGCCCATGTCGCTTCCGCGAGTAGTGCTGCGATGCTCAATGCGGGTGGAGGACTCGTACTCGAAGAGCATCTCAGGTGGGGGGTCGAGCGGAGCCTGTCAACGCCAGTGAGACACTCTTGGGAATTAATTAGAGAGCAATCTCCTGTGTCGTGAGGGAGGGGGTTGGAGGATTGATCCAGACGGCCTCCGGGAGCGGTTTGGGCTTCGGCTCACCGGAGACGAAGCGGTCGGGATGAGCGGCCCAGGCCTCGCGTAGCACGGCCTCCCTGCCGGCGATGACCTGATCGGCGTGACCGAAGTGGACCTGTTCGGGGGTCAGCATCGAGATGCCGCCATGGCGGTGCTCGGCATTGTACCAGCGGAAGAACGAGCGACAGAACATTTTGGCCTGGCCCTGATCCTCGAACCGTCCAGGAAACGAGGGATGGTACTTCAAGGTCTTGAACTGGGCCTCGGAGAACGGATTGTCATCCGACACCTGAGGTCGGCTCAGCGAGCGGGTCACCCCGAGATCGGCGAGGAGCTGAGCCGTGCATTGGCTCGTCATCGGAGCTCCTCGATCCGAGTGCAAGGTCAGGACCTGGGGCTGGACGCCATGCTTCAGGCAACTCTGCTGGATCAGGCGCCCGGCCAAGGCCGAGCTCTCCCGATCCGCCACCATCCATCCCACGATGTAGCGGCTGAAGATGTCCATGATGACGTAGAGGTAGAAGTAGCTCCACTTCCTCGGCCCCAGCAGCCGTGTGATATCCCAGGACCAGACCTGGCCCGGGCCCGTCGCCATCAACTCGGGTTTCTGGTATTCGGGATGACTCCGCTGCGCTCGGCGCTCTCGAACTGGCACTTGGGAGGCCAGAACGCGATACATCGTACGTTCGCTGCACAGGTAGACGTCTTCGTCGAGCAGGGTCGCCACAACCTCGGCCGGGGACCGGTCCACGAATCGCTCCGAACACAGCGTGTCGAAGACCTTGTCTCGTTCCTTCTCGCTCAAGGCCCGGGCTGGGGTCGGGCGGGGCTGCTGATGCCCGGTCGATGGCCTCCGACGACGATAGAACGTGGCTCGGGCGACCCTGAGCGCATCGCACGTGGGCTTTACCCCTACGTACGTGGCCAGCGCCTCGGCCGCCTTCACGAGTTCGTCCCGTCCTCGAGGCTCAATCCCAGCAGCCCTGCAACTTTTCCCTGGACGTCGATGATCAGGCGCGCCTTCTCGAGTTCCTTCTCCAGGCGAGTGTTCTCGCGCTCCAGCTTGCGCACTTTCCCCTCCAGCGGATTCCGTTCGCTCGGCTTTCGACCTCGTCTCTTCGACAGCACTCTCAGCGACCTGACCTAGCCCCCTGAAACGAGACCAGGTCCAGTGTTAGAATCTGGGCGGGTCGAGACCGGGAGGAGGTCGAGATGGCAGCACGGAAGAACTACACGGCAGCGCAGATCATCAACGGGCTACGGCGGGCGGAAGTGGGGCTCGCCAACGGGAAGTCGCTGAAAGAGGTGATCCGGGATCTAGGGGTGAGCGAGCAGACGTACTACCGGTGGCGGAGGGAGTACGGGGGGATGAAGACGAGTCAGGCGAAGCGTCTGAAGGAGCTCGAGAAGGAGAACCATCGACTGAAGCGGGCGGTGGCCGATCTGACGGTGGACAAGATGATCCTGAAGGAAGCGTCAAAGGGAAACTTCTAAGCCCCGAGCGGCGGAGGCGCTGTGTGGTGCGGGTCCAGCAGCGGCTCGGGGTGAGCGAGAGGCGAGCGTGCGAGGTGTTGGGCCAGGCTCGATCGACACAACGGAGGAGTCGGAAGAGAGGGGCTGATGAAGCGGCGCTACGAGCGGACGTGGATGGTGTCCCGCTGACAGTTGAAGGTGGTGGCTCCGGAGAGTCTCCTTGTTAGCCTGCCTTTCTCATTTCGGCAACCGGTTCATGGTCGTCGAGGTGGGCCCTGAGCATCCAGAGCTGGTCGTAGCCGATGATCCTCCGGTAGCTCTTCTCGGTCTCCACGAACGAGGCCGCAGCCCAGCGCAAGGCCATCGCTCCGTTCTTCCAGTTGGTCACCCTGCGGGTCTTCTGTCTTACGCCCGAGTGGGTGCTGTCGATCAGGTTGGTCGAGCCCAGGCACTTCCTCAGCCGCGGCGGGAGGCCGAGCCGGTTGATCGTGAACATCTCGCTGAGGCCTTCGCGTAGGCTGGCCGAGGCCGAGGGGTGGTCGCGCTCGAGCCATCGGGCGAGCTGCTCGAGCTTCTGCTCGCCCTGCTTCGCGTCCAGCTTCATCGCCGCCCGGAACGCCGCCTTCACCTGAGGATGCTGATCCTTCGGCAGATGACCCAGCACGTTGCGGAGCTTGTGGTTGCGGCAGCGCTGGATGGGGTGACGTTGGCCGAACACCTTCTCGATCGCCTTCCTGAGCGCTTTCGAGCCATCGATCACGAACAGCCGCCGCCTGCCCGGGTCCAGGCCGCGCTCGACCAGATCCTCTAGGAGCGCCCCGGTCACCTCGGCGTTCTCACTCGCTCCTTCCCTCACGCCCAGCACGTGCTTCTTTCCGTCTGAGTCCACGCCTACCGCAGCAAGCACGTGGTGCGAGCCCATCTGGATCCCGTCCAGGTAGATCACCAGGAGGTCCCACGCATCCAGCCGGCGCTCCATCAGCTCCTTCAGCACGCGCTCCGAGGCCTCGACCGTCTCACGGCTCACCGCCGACTTGCTCACCCCGACCGTGTCGGCCATCTCACCGATCACACGGCCGTACTTCCGCGTGCTCACCCCCGCCATCAGGACCTCGAGCATCCGATCCGCCACGGCGCCCGGTCTCCGCATCGCTGCGTACGCCGGCACCTCGACCTCGCCACCCTCCCCGGCGCCCCGGCGCCTGAGCCGTGGCCGCTCCACACGCACCTTCCGGTCCGACAGGTAAACCACACCACCCTGCCGGCCATACCACACCGTGTCGTCTTCCGCTCGTGACCGACCTGCCTGCTTCACGCCTGCCACACCCTCGGCGCTCATCTCCAGCACCGCTTCGATCGTCGCTCGTCCCATCACCTGGATGACTTCGTCGATCGCGACCTCCGTCTGCTCCACGAGCTCAAGCATCGGAAGCAGAAACTGCCCCTCCCGCTTCAGGAACTCCCTGATCGCGCGCTTGTCCGCCCGATCCCTTACCTCGTACGTTCTCTTCATCGTGGTGGCTCCGTGTTGGGGTTTTTGCCTACCCGAGCCTATCGGCCCGGGACCCCCGGAGCCACCACTTTTCTTTCTCCCCTATCAGGAACCTTCAACTACGGTTGGGACAGCTTCCGGACGTGGTCAAGGTGGCGGGTCGGTTCGGTCGCTACGGGTACCGGATGGTTACAGGGATGTTGAGGGCGGAGGGCTGGGTGGTGAACCACAAGCGGGTGGAGCGGATCTGGAGAGAGGAGGGCCTGAAAGTGCCCAAGAAACAGCCCAAACGGGGCCGGCTCTGGTTTACGGACGGCTCATGCATCCGGCTTCGACCCTTGTACCGCCATCACGTCTGGGCGTATGACTTCGTGGCGGATCGGACGCACGACGGTCGGCCGCTGAAGATGCTGACGGTGTTGGATGAATACAGCCGGGAGTGTCTGGCGATCGTAGTGGCCCGAAGGCTCAGGGCGGACGATGTGTTGCAGACGCTCAGTGAGCTCTTTGTCGAGCATGGTCCACCGGCCAATCTCCGGTCCGACAACGGTCCGGAGTTCACGGCCAAGGTGGTTCGTGAGTGGCTCGAGCGGGTCGAGGTGAAGACGCTGTATATCGAGCCGGGTAGCCCGTGGGAGAATGGCTACAACGAAAGCTTCAACGGGACGCTGGGCGAAGAAGTCCTGAAGCGGGAGATCTTCTACTCGTTGGAGGAGGCGAAAGTGCTCATCGAACAGTGGCGGCGGGAGTACAACACCATCCGACCCCACAGCTCGCTCCGCTACCGACCACCGGCCCCCGAAGCGCTACGGCCCGATCCCTTCTTCTTGAATCTGCCCAAGCTTAACGGCCCTCACCCCAGGCTGCAGGAGGCCGTTGGACTAACACAGTAGGTGGTACCACTATTGGGGGCCGGTCAGTGACGAGCCTCTAGTTCGTCGTTTTCTCCTTTGCTTTAGCCGTCCTTCTCCGGAGGGTCGAGGAGCTCGGCTCCGCAGGAGGCGAGTGGAGCGCTTTGGAGAGCTCCGTATGGTGACGCATGCGGTAGCTGTTGCCGCGGATGTTGACGATGTGGCAGTGGTGCAGGAGCCGGGATGGTGTCCCGCTGACAGTTGAAGGTGGTGGCTCCGGAGAGTCTCCTTGTTAGCCTGCCTTTCTCATTTCGGCAACCGGTTCATGGTCGTCGAGGTGGGCCCTGAGCATCCAGAGCTGGTCGTAGCCGATGATCCTCCGGTAGCTCTTCTCGGTCTCCACGAACGAGGCCGCAGCCCAGCGCAAGGCCATCGCTCCGTTCTTCCAGTTGGTCACCCTGCGGGTCTTCTGTCTTACGCCCGAGTGGGTGCTGTCGATCAGGTTGGTCGAGCCCAGGCACTTCCTCAGCCGCGGCGGGAGGCCGAGCCGGTTGATCGTGAACATCTCGCTGAGGCCTTCGCGTAGGCTGGCCGAGGCCGAGGGGTGGTCGCGCTCGAGCCATCGGGCGAGCTGCTCGAGCTTCTGCTCGCCCTGCTTCGCGTCCAGCTTCATCGCCGCCCGGAACGCCGCCTTCACCTGAGGATGCTGATCCTTCGGCAGATGACCCAGCACGTTGCGGAGCTTGTGGTTGCGGCAGCGCTGGATGGGGTGACGTTGGCCGAACACCTTCTCGATCGCCTTCCTGAGCGCTTTCGAGCCATCGATCACGAACAGCCGCCGCCTGCCCGGGTCCAGGCCGCGCTCGACCAGATCCTCTAGGAGCGCCCCGGTCACCTCGGCGTTCTCACTCGCTCCTTCCCTCACGCCCAGCACGTGCTTCTTTCCGTCTGAGTCCACGCCTACCGCAGCAAGCACGTGGTGCGAGCCCATCTGGATCCCGTCCAGGTAGATCACCAGGAGGTCCCACGCATCCAGCCGGCGCTCCATCAGCTCCTTCAGCACGCGCTCCGAGGCCTCGACCGTCTCACGGCTCACCGCCGACTTGCTCACCCCGACCGTGTCGGCCATCTCACCGATCACACGGCCGTACTTCCGCGTGCTCACCCCCGCCATCAGGACCTCGAGCATCCGATCCGCCACGGCGCCCGGTCTCCGCATCGCTGCGTACGCCGGCACCTCGACCTCGCCACCCTCCCCGGCGCCCCGGCGCCTGAGCCGTGGCCGCTCCACACGCACCTTCCGGTCCGACAGGTAAACCACACCACCCTGCCGGCCATACCACACCGTGTCGTCTTCCGCTCGTGACCGACCTGCCTGCTTCACGCCTGCCACACCCTCGGCGCTCATCTCCAGCACCGCTTCGATCGTCGCTCGTCCCATCACCTGGATGACTTCGTCGATCGCGACCTCCGTCTGCTCCACGAGCTCAAGCATCGGAAGCAGAAACTGCCCCTCCCGCTTCAGGAACTCCCTGATCGCGCGCTTGTCCGCCCGATCCCTTACCTCGTACGTTCTCTTCATCGTGGTGGCTCCGTGTTGGGGTTTTTGCCTACCCGAGCCTATCGGCCCGGGACCCCCGGAGCCACCACTTTTCTTTCTCCCCTATCAGGAACCTTCAACTACGGTTGG
The DNA here is from genome assembly GCA_965218295.1 of Longimicrobiales bacterium. GTDB lineage: Bacteria > Gemmatimonadota > Gemmatimonadetes > Longimicrobiales > Gaopeijiaceae > CBDCKN01. The sequence continues at coordinate 79,404 of CBDCKN010000012.1, forward strand.
GACAGCTTCGAAGCCGGTCGATGAGCGCCGCAGCCATGACCTCGTCGCCCAGGATCTGGCCCCACTCCTCGAAGCCCTTATTGGACGTGAGCACAGTGGATGCGTGCTCGTAGCGCCGGTTGATCAGCTGGAAGAAGAACATCGCGCCGGTCTGGCTGACCGGTAGGTAGCCGATCTCGTCGACGACCAGGAGCGAAGGGTAGGTCAGGATCTTGAGGCGGTGTCCCAGCCGGCCCGCGGCTTTGGCTTCTTCCAGCGAGGTGATGAGGTCGGCCAGGGCGCCGTAGTAGACCCTGCGGCCACTCTGGGCTGCGGCGATGGCCAGGCTGATCGCCAGATGCGTTTTGCCGACGCCCGGAGGGCCGAGGAAGATCACGTTCTCCTTCCGCTCCAGGAAGCCGAGCTCGTGGAGACTGTCGATCTGCTCGCGCTTGATCGAGGGCTGGAAGGTGAAGTCGAAGTCCTCGAGCAACTTGATGGCCGGCAGCCGGCTGGAGCGCATGGCGACTTGGAGGCGCCGGTTGTTGCGCAGCGTGATCTGGGCACCGAGGAGTTGCTCGATCGCCTCTGAGGCCGTGACCCCTCCGCCATCGACTCCGGTGAGGACCTCGTCCAGTGCCTCCAGCGCACCGGGCATCTTGAGATCGGCGAGCTGGGCCCGGATCCGGTCGCGGCGTGAGCGAGCGCCGGCCTTCATCGTCCACCTCCCGTCACCTGGGCGTAGGCCTCCAGCGACCGACGCTCTACGGCGATGCGGGGAAGGACAGCCTTGGCCCGCCTCTTCGCCTCGGGCGGCAAGACGAAGGACCGGTACGGGCGCGAGGCCAGGGGCCCCAACACGTCTTGCTCACGCTCGAGGCGATCGACGGGTCGCTCCTTCAGCGTGCCATGGACGCGGACGTTGGCCACGTGATCGAGCCAGTGGCGGGCCTGACGGTTGAGATCCTCGTCCGACGTGAAGGTCCGACCGTAGAAGAAGCTCGAACGGACGTAACTCACCGGTCGCTCGACCTTGCCTTTGGTCCGGGCCCGGTAGGGCCTGCATGCCCGGATCCGGAAGCCATGATGGTTCGCGAAGCGCAGGAACTCGGTGTTCTCAGTGAGGCGACCTCCGTCGTCTCGCTCACCCCTGATGATGACGGCCTTCATCTGGTCGAACAGCAACTCTCGGGGCACGCCGCCGAAGAAGGCGAACGCCCCCTCCAGACCCTCGAAGACCTCCCCACCCGTAGCGCTGACGCAGATCCACGACGTGTTCCACGACACCTTCCGCTACGGCATGCGGGCAGTGGTGGGGCCGGTGAGAGCGGTCGTGGAGTCCCTCGAATCCCTCCGCGAGGAACCGTGTCCACCACTTGTATCCGGCGGCCCTGCTGATGCTGTAGCGCCTACAGGACTCGGCGAAACCGAAGGTGCGTTGCTGAACTTCGAGGATGAAACGTACTCTTTGCTCGTACATGGTCGACTGGTTCCAGTCCATCGGGCTCTCCTTGTTGCAGAACCCTGGTTGATAGGAACCTGTCAACCATCAGTGTAGGCCATTGTGTAAACCATCAGGGGTAGGCTGTACCACCGCTCCGTCTAACCCCCGATTGCTACTAGCGCGATACCGGGCGGGTCACGCTTCGATCTGTTCGTGCGTCCGGAGACTCGGAATTCCCCTCCAATCCGCCGAGTTCCCGCCAGGCAACCCGAGTTTTTGGGGCCCCGCTTGGGGTCCCGTAGGGCCCTTTTCGGCCCCAGCTCACCGACACAAAAAAAGGCAGGAAGCCCAGGCAGTACTGGGCTTCCGCCCAATGAGCCGGGTGGGTCTCGAGCCCTATTCGACATGCGTGGCGGACATGAGGGAAACTTCCCTACGCTTATCCTCGCACTATCTCTGACCCCGCCGAGAGGCGGCAACCGCATTGTTATGTGCCGTTCGTGGCCACTGCTCATCTCGCCGCTTCCGCCGACCCTCGGACACTGTCGAGCCCTCGCCATACAGTGATTACGATCCAGGGGACCCGGTCCGTAATGCGGTTTCGCACGACGATCTCCCTCCACGGACCCAGGGACGGCTCACCGCCCTTTTCGGTCAGGTCCACGACGAGCGCGTGATCTTCGTCCGCTGGCAAGTCGCTCTCCGGTATCTCGAATACTTGGTCGAATTCCTCAGCTACGCATGGAACTGGAGATGAAGCCTGTGCCGGCGGAAGAGCCAACGCGAAGATGGTCTCGACTCCGCGGAACGAAGCATCTGGTCGTTGAAGTTGAGCGGCAAAGTGCTTCCAGCCATAACTGCGTAGATGCCTCTCCCCACTCTCGTGATAACTCGCATGAACGTCCCGAGTCGTCTCCGCCGTCTGAATCAGGAAGTAGACGTCACCGCTCCGAGATCTACGAACACGGGCAAGAAGCCATAAGCCGATGTCGTTCCGCACCGCGATGCCATACATCTCACCGTCGGTTCCCTTCATGGCTCAACTCCAGTCAGCCAGGCGAATGGCACATAACGGGCCCGGGCTTCCGAACCGGCAACCGAATGCTCCTGGGTCAGCTCTCTTCGATGATTGCTCCACCGTTCGTCACCACCCGACCGCTCGAGCCGGTTTCTCCGGAGCGGCCGAAGGCCGCGCAGGCGGAACCCGTTTCGTTATCTGACGGCGCCACCATGACCCGTCTTTAAGTCACCTTTCACCGGTGGCTGTGGCGGGTACGGACGCCTCTCCCCTTTGGGCCCTTGCCTCTCCAAGCCGACGGATCGCTACAAGAAAGCGACGATCTCTATGGGCGCTCCTACACCTCGCAGAGCGACCGCGCCCATGGGTTCCGGAGTCAGCTCAGCGGGGAGATCGAGGCCGTCGAGCAGGGAGCGGGACGCCAGAAATCGTCGACCAAGACGACTACATTCCCCTTGAATCCGCGCGGTCACGTTCAACACCTCACCGTTGAACGCGATCTCCTTCTTCAGATCCACCATTTGTGCCGCGATCACCTCACCGGAGTGCAAAGCTGCCTTGAAATCGGGGACGGCCCCGTACCGCTTCAGGTACCGGTCGGCGTTCGCGCGGACCGCTTCATCGATCTGGAAGAACGCCCGGACGCAGTTGGCGTCTTCTACTCCCCGGTCGAGTTTCCACGTGATTACGACTTGGTCTCCCACGTATTCGTAGATCTCTCGCCGCGCGTATCCAACACGGGCCCTGACACGTCGTGGAAGAAGTCGTTGACTAGCCCGTAATAAGCCTCAAGCGAGAGACGCTCGGAGAGTTCGGTAGAACTCGTGATGTCGACGAACATGAAGACCCGCTGCTCTCGCCGCGGACGGTGGTACCGACCGATGACATAGCGCAGCAACACGCCGGGTCCGAGAAGGCGGTCCAGCTGCCGTAGAAAGATGATCACCATGTATAACAGGAACGCCGTAGCCATCGTGGCGAGATTCCGGGGCAAGAACTCGACAAACTGGTCGAACGTGCGGCCTTCGAGCATGCCGAAGATCATTCCTAGGCCCAGGACGATTGCGGCCAGTGCGGCGACGTAGGTCACGGTCTTGAGAAGGACCGCGGCCCCGAACGGGAGGCGACGGAAACGCTCTGACAGGGCCGAAGACTCGAGGACGATCAGCGGTAGGGCCAGGAGCACCCCGAAGAACGTGACGGTCAGGGGCTCACGCGGCGCGATCTCGGGTGCTAGGTACCACCTGACGTTGTCCCACGTGAGCGCCACAATCACAAAGAAGACGATGACAGGGACAGCGTCCCGCAGGTGACGTGCCAATCTTGGACTCATGGTCGGTATCCCTCCAGCTTCACCCAAGCGGCAAGAAGACAGAACGAGTCTTGGGTTCAATAGTTGTTGGAGTAGACCGTGAATTAGGTCCCAACCAACTCCAAAGACGACGCCCTTGACTAGCACTGCCGAAGTCCGGCGTCAATCAGACGTACTCCAGGCGCTCCGCGCCCAGGACGAACCCGCGCGCGTTCGCGCTGTCGGATAACTCGTTGTTTGCGTAGCCTCATGTCGCCTTCCGCTCCCACCATAAGGGGTTTCGCGACGGAGGTGTCTGTTCAGCGTCGTCCCCGTGGGAAGGCCCGCGTGTGCTCCCGCCCGCGACCTCAGACATGGCAGGACGTCCCCAGGGCGTCTTGTGCCGAGACTGGTCGCCCCTTTCCCGCCGCCAGAAACGCGCAGTTCCTCTCACATCGCGTGAGTTCCCGTCAGCCAATCCGAGTTTTTGGGGTCCCGCTTTGGGTCCCATAGGCCCGTTTTCGCCCCTAGCTCACCGACATAAGAAAGCCGGAAGCCCAGATAACTCCTAGACTCCCGGCCAGTACCCCGCCAGGGACTCGAACCCCGAACCTACTGATTAAGAGTCAGTTGCTCTAGCCAGTTGAGCTAGCGGGGCGGGCACACTCCGTTAAACGGACGAGCATTCAAAGCTATTTGGCTGCCACACGCGGTCAAGGTGGGGCAACCGCCGGTTCCCCGTGGGTGCGGCCACCGCTGAAGCCCGGCTACTAAAAGGCCGAAAGGCCAGTCACGGCCTGACCCAGGATCAGCCCGTGGATGTCGTGGGTCCCTTCGTAGGTATACACGGACTCGAGATTCGCCATGTGCCGCATGGAGTGGTACTCCACCAGAATCCCGTTGGCGCCCAGAAGCCGGCGGGCCTCCCGCGCGATGTCGCACGCCATGTCGCAATTCGCCCGCTTCGCCAGCGATACCTGTTGCGGGGTCACCGTTCCGGCGTCCTTCAGCCGTCCGAGCTGAAGGCACAGCAGCTGGCCCTGCGTGATCTTGGTCAGCATGTCGGCGAGCCGGACCTGCTGGATCTGCTTGCCCCCGATGGGCCCTCCGAACATCACCCGCTCGGTAGCGTAGCTCCGGGCTTCGTCGAAGCAGGCCATGGCGGCCCCCACGGCTCCGAAGGCGATGCTGTAGCGGGCCTGGGTGAGGCACTTGAGGGGGTTCTTGAGCCCCGTGGTCTCGGGCAGGAGTGCGCTGTCCGGAAGATGGACTTCCTCCATGTGTAGCTCGCTGGTGTCGGACGCCAGGAGCGAGAGCTTGCCCTTCTGGTCGCGGGCCGAGAAGCCGGGCGTGTCCGTGGGGACGACGAACCCTCGAATTCCATCGAGATCGCCGATCTCGCCGATCTGGGCCCAGACGATGGCCACGTCGGCCATGGAGCCGTTGGTGATCCACATCTTGGTGCCGTTCAGGAGCCACCCGTCGTCGGTCCTCTTGGCCGTGGTGATCATTCCACCCGGGTTCGACCCGTAGTCGGGCTCGGTGAGGCCGAAGCACCCGATCTTCTCCGCCGACGCCAGCTTGGGAAGCCACTCCCGCTTCTGCTCCTCGCTTCCGAACGCGTAGATCGGGTACATGACCAGGGCGCCCTGCACGGACGCGAAGGAGCGGATGCCCGAGTCGCCCCGCTCGAGCTCCTGATTGATGAGCCCGTAGGCCACGTTGTTGAGTCCGGCACAGCCGTACTCCTCCGGAAGGTTGGCGCCGAGAATCCCCAGCTCGGCGAGCTCGGGGATGATCTCCTTCGGGAAGCGGCGCTCGATGTACGCTTCACCGATGAGGGGGATGACCCGGTCTTCCACCCACTCCCGCACGGTGTCCCGGATCATGCGCTCCTCCTCACTGAGGAGGCTGTCGACGTCGTAGAAATCTATCCCCTGGTACTTGCCTGCCATGGGTTTGCCTCGCAGCTGCGTTTGGTCGGTGCGGGACCGCAGGCTGAAACTAGTGTGGTGTCCCAGCAGTTCGCGAGCCACCGAGAGTGCCGAGGCGCCGGATCCTGCAAGGCGCGACGACGAGGAATAGCAACGCTATTTCGAGGAGGAGGAACGCCGCAGGGCCGGATGCATCGGTGCTCGAATGGCCGAGACACTGCTGGGACACCACACTATTGTGGATCCTGCCCTGGTGGAACGGCCTCAACAGCATGGCGGGTGCCAATGCGCGCCGTGGCGTAGAGAACCTCCCGCGCCACCCGTGCGCCGACGTAGAAGGCGGCCAAGACCGTCCCGACCCATCCGCCGATCACTAGGTCGGACGGCTGGATGTAAAGCCAGATCCAGAGGGAGAGGATGACGGCGATGACCAACCCCACGACCCAGCTCTGTGAGGTGGCCTGGGCCTGGGCGGCTTCGCGGCAAGCCTCGCACCACAGCATTCGGTCGAGATCCGGCCGTCGCTTCATCTCGAGGCAGCGGACACAGGCCACCTCGTCCGGGTCACTCGTTCCCCAGGTCACGCCAGAGCCCGCACTACGGCGTCGGTGAACTCAGCGGTGGAGGACTCCCCGCCCATGTCGCGGGTCCGGGCCTCGCCCGAGCGCACCACGCCGTCGAGGGCGGCTCGGATACGTTCGGACACCTCCGTCTGCCCCACGTGGTCCAGGAGCAGGCACGCCGACAGGAGCAGCCCGGTCGGGTTCGCGACGCCCTGCCCGGCGATGTCCGGAGCGGAGCCGTGCACCGCCTCGAACATGGCGGCGTCCTCGCCGATGTTGCCGGCGGGAGCGAATCCGAGGCCACCCACGAGCCCCGCCATCAGATCGCTCAGGATGTCGCCGAACATGTTCTCCATGACCAGGACGTCGAAGCGGTACGGATCCAGCACCAGCGCCATGGCCGTGGCGTCGATGATGCGGTCCTCCCACTCGATCTCGGGATGGTCGGCGGCCATCTCGCGCCCGACGTCGAGGAAGAGCCCCTGGGTGTACTTCAGGATGTTGGCCTTGTGGGCAAGGGTCACCTTCTTGCGACCGTGCTTCCGAGCGTATTCGAAGGCGTAGCGGAGGATGCGCTCTGCACCGAAGCGCGTCACGATCATCACGGACTCGGCTGCCGCTTTGGGATCTCCCTCCATACCGATGTAGTGCTCGACACCTACGTAGAGGCCTTCCGTGTTCTCACGGATGAGGACGAGGTCGATGTCCTCGTAACGGCCGCCCGGCACGATGGTGAGGGCCGGGCGCACGTTGGCGTAGAGGTCGAACTCCTTGCGGAGCGCCACGTTGATGGAGCGGAAGCCCGAGCCCGAAGGAGTCGTGAGCGGGCCCTTGAGCGCCAACCCGCTCTGGCGCATGGAGTCCAGGGTGGCCTCCGGGAGAGGGGTGTGCGCGACGTCGAGAGCGGCGATCCCCGCCAGCTGCATGTCGTACTCGAGGTCCGCGTCGGCGGCTCGCAGGATATCGAGGGTGGCGTCGGTGACCTCCGGCCCGATCCCATCTCCGGGGATGACGGTGACGGCCTTGGTCATGCGACGGATCGTCCTTCAAGCAGAGGCATGCCGCAATGTAATGTGAAGTCGCAGGGCGGGCGCGCTACTCCGGGCGATCAGGGTCCCACGAACTCGCTGCTGTATTCGAACTCGGTGTGACCCTCACCCCACTCGACGAGATCCTCGAGGAACGACGGGCGCTTGGTGCCGTCTAGTCGAGCCTTGCCCGAGATGTTCTTGGCCCGCCGCCAGGTCAACTGGTTGAGCTGGTTCCGGCGCAGTAAGGCGCGTGCGACCTCGGTGTCCCGGCGGCTGGTCTGGGTGATGACACGCACGCCCGCGAGACCGGGATAGGCCCGCAGCAGGGACTCGGTCTCTTGGGTGAAGAGGTAGATGTAGGGCCCGACCTTGGCCCAAAGGGTGCCTCCGCGACGAACCTGCTGGAGCGGCTGGTTCACGGTGATCTCCAACACGTTGCCGCTCACGCGGAAGCTCAACGCCGACGACGATTCGTAATGGGCTCGTGCCTCGGCCTCGGAGGGCACCGGGAGGTCCGAGACCTCGCAGGCTGCACCACCGAGGAGCCCGATGGAGGTCAAGGCCAGGCCGACTTTCGAGAGTCTATTCACAAGCATCACTGTCGTTTCACTATCGCATGTACCAAAACAGCGTCTCCGCCAGACTCTCTACGGCTGACGCCACGGACCCGAAGTCCGCGACGGGCCCGGGCTGCCCGGCGACGACGCCGAACCAGATCACCCGTCCGGTCCTCACGTCCATTAGCGTGGAGACGATCTCCACCACCGAAACCCCTCCCGTCCCTTCCGCTCCACGGCGCACTGCCACTGGGATGAACGCCACATCGGCGTTGGCCAGCTCCGCCAGACGGCGAATCTGCCCGTAGAGCGGATCACCCACCCGGTCCACCTCGGCACCGAGGAACACGGTCACTGCCAGTCGATCCACCGTGCTCCGGATGGCAGGGGCACGCTCGAGCGTCGCTCGGAGCTCTTCCGGAAAAACCCAATCGACCTCCCTACCCTGAGCCCGGAAGGCGAAGGCGATCTCCGGATCCACTGCTCCCGGTACACCCTGCCGGATCTGTATCGGGTACACCATGACGCGTCTGCCCCGAAGATCCGGCACGAAGCCGCGGCTGCTTCCAGCCTCGGGAGGCGCCCCTGTGCCCCGTCCTCCGCACCCCTGTACGAGCAGAGCTGCAAGCACCGTGCCCACCACAGCTACGACGAGAGGGAAGCGAGCGATGTGCCCGAAGGTCTTTTGCGAATCCATCGGCCTCCCTGTCACGGTCACGAGGGGCGTGAGCACCTCGCTGGCTGAACCGTGAAAAATATCCAAAGCGCGGAAGGCGGTACACCCCGCCCGCCTGAGGAGAATACGGGAGGGGTGCCGTCAGGATTTCGGCTCGGTTGCAGGATTACCGGGCTCCCCGGACTCCCCATCCTCTTCAGGCTCCAGAATCAGGGCAGCGGAGTTGATGCAGTAGCGGAGGCCCGTGGGCTCCGGGCCATCGGGGAATACGTGACCGAGGTGACCGTCACACGAGGCGCACAAGACCTCTGTGCGACGCGTGAAGAGGCTCCGGTCCTCCTCTGTGCCCACGGACTCGCCCTCCACGACGTCGTAGAAGCTCGGCCAGCCGGTGCCCGAGTCGAACTTGGTGTCGGAGTGGAAGAGGGGGGTGCCGCAGCCGGCACACACGTACGTTCCAGATTCCTTGCTGTCCCAGTACTCACCGGTGAAGGCCCGTTCGGTCCCCTTCTTTCTCAGAATCTGGAACTGTTCGGGAGTGAGGGCCTCCCGCCACTCGGTTTCGGTCTTCTCCGGCTTGTCTGACACGATCGTCTCCTGGACGACGGGGGTCGTGACGCGCTCCGTAAACTAGTGTCGTGCCCGGCCTCGGCTATTTCCCGCGCCAAATCTCGGTGTCGGGGCGGAACACGCCCCACGCGAACCAGAAGTGGTTACCGTGAACGATCTCGGCGAGCTGCGTGCCCTCCAGCTCACCCTTGACGGCCCGGCCCGAGAGATTCCACTCCGATCCGGTCTCCCGGTCCCGGAATCGACCGTTGCCGCTGGGTTCGAAGGTCAGCACGCGCCCGTCGACCCGCGGGGAGAACGACGTGGACGACCCCACGTCGCGCCCTCTCGCGATGGTGGAGTTGTCGACGGCGCTCGCGGTGCCGGAGGCCCAGAAGACCACCACGTCCAGGCTCCCGACTCTCACCTGGGCCACCCGCTGGTCCTTCAGGACGGAGAACGGCAGGGCCAGATACTCCCCGTCGCTCTCAAGGGCGACCACGCGCTCCATGGCCGGGAGTCGATCGTCTTTGCGCCCATGCCGGAAGAACCGATCCCAGGGCCCGCCTCCCCGGTCATACCCCTGATACGGATTGTTCCCGTACCGCTTCCTCAAGTCGGCCGGGAAGCCCGTGTCCCTGGAAAGAACCAGGGCATCCTCCAACTGCTCCTTCACGCTCCGCCAATTCATGACCGTGGCGGGGATGAGGGTCAGCCGGTCTCCCGCGTACTGCCCTACCAGCCCCTCACCCGTCGCCTGCTGCCACCACGTCTCCGACTGCCGGTCGTACATGACCAGGTCCGAGTGCCGAAGCCGACCCGTGGTTCCGAACTCGAGCACCTGGCCGTCGAAGTTGCGGTCGAAGGCGATGGTGGTGTTGCAGAGAGGGCAGTAGGTGACGGTCACCGGCTCGCCCCCGATCTCGTCATTCACGATCTCGTGCCAGATGAGGATCGAGAGCGGGTACGCCTTGGTCACCCCGTTCACCCTCACTACGGCGATGGGCTCGCGGTCCTTCAGCCAGTCGTCGGCCTCCCGCACCGTCACGAAGCTCGGGCGATCGATGGAGCGAATCCCATCCTTGGGCGGTCCGCCCGACGTGAACTCCTCCAGGGGGACCGTGTGCTTGCTGAAGTCCGTGGACCAGTCGTCCCGCCCGGCGATGGCCGGCCACTGCTGGCCGGATGCCTCAAGTGGCGGCGACGTGAATGCCGCGAGCATGCTCAGCAACAGGATCTGGAGGGGATGGGCGCGGGCGCGGATCATGGGTCTTCCTTGGATCTGGGGAGGCCTCTCTGGTACTCAACCCACCGGGACGGACGGACGTTCCCACCGGCGACCAACCGCCATCTTGCTCGCCTGGGGTCCGCATGGTCTCTTGCAGCGTCCTGCAAGTCACACCGCACCCGAGATCGAGCCCAGACCGATGAACGATGCCTCCGTTCGACATATCCCTTGGGACAGCATTCCCGAGGAGGAGCTGAATCCCCTCCTGCGCCGGCGCCTCATCACCGGCGAGAAGGGCATGCTGGCCCACGTATACCTCGACAAGGGCGCCGTCGTCCCACTCCACTCACACCATAACGAGCAGTTCACGTACGTCCTCGAGGGAGCGTTGCACTTCTGGATCGGGGACGACGAGTCGGAAGAGATCGTCGTGCACGCCGGCGAGGTGCTCCACATCCCGGCCCATGTGCCACACAAAGCCGAGGCACTGGAGGACACGCTGGACCTGGACATCTTCGTTCCGCCCCGGGAGAACTGGCTGTCGGGGACCGACGACTATCTCCGTGGGTAGCGGGGATGGATCTGGGATTGAGGGGGAAGACCGCCCTGGTGGCGGCATCGAGCAAGGGCCTCGGACGAGCCGTCGCCGACGAGCTGGCGAGGGAAGGCGCCAACCTGATCATCTGCGGCCGCAGCGTCCAGCCCCTGGAACTGGCCCGGCAGGCGATCTTCGACGAGACAGGGGCCGCGGTGGTGGCAGTCCCGGCGGACCTGAGCGAGCCCGGCGACATCGACCGCCTCATGGCGGCGGCGACGGCCGAGTTCGGCCGCGTCGACATCCTGGTCACGAACACGGGCGGGCCACCCCCCCTTTCGGCATCACCGTAAACAATGCCATGCCGGGGTATACGAAGACGGAGCGGCTGGAGCAGCTGGCGGCCGACGCGGCGGATCGCTCCGGGCTGATGTTGGAGGAGGCGTACGCGCGCTGGGAGAGCCAGATCCCCATGGGGCGTATAGGCTCGCCGGACGAGTTCGCCGCACTCGTGGCGTTCCTGGCCTCCGAGCGAGCCAGCTACATCACGGGAGTCTCCATTCCCATCGACGGAGGCGCCATCCGCTCCCTTCTGTAGCGGGGCCGATGGCACACCGGGAAGTGGGCAATGGTATCAGCGGAGCGCTCGGCCGCAATCGATAGGGCGCTCGGCACGATCGAAAAAGACAACTGGAGATCAGCATGTCGGCGAAGCTGTTACAATCCGAATTCATATGGCGAGATGGGGAGTTCATCCGTTGGGAGGACGCCACGGTCCATCTCCTGAGCACGGCGGTCCAATTCGGGACCTCCATGTTCGAGGGCATTCGGTGCTATGACACGCCCAAGGGGCCCTGCGTCTTCAGGTTGGACGCACACATCCTGAGACTCGTCCACTCGTGTAGGATCTACCGGATGGAGCCGTCGTACTCCGAGCAGGAGCTCATCGATGCGTGCCGAGCCACGGTAGAGCGCAACGGGCTCAAGGACTGCTATATCCGGCCCATGGTCCTGCGGGGATACGGCTCGGCCGGCCTGGATCCCTCCGGCAGCCCGATCGAGACCTACGTTGCCACGTGGCCGTGGGGCGCCTACCTGGGTGAAGGAGCTCTGGAGAACGGCGTCGACGTCGGCGTCTCATCGTGGAACCGGCCGGCGCCCAACACCTTTCCGGTCCAGGCCAAGGCTGCCGGGCACTACAACAACGCCCAGCTCATCAAGATGGAGGCCGTCGCCAACGGCTATGCGGAAGGGCTGGTGTTGTCGCCCGACGGTCGTCTGAGCGAAGGCGGCGGACAGAACGTGTTCCTGGTGCGGGGTGGAATCCTGGTGACGCCCCAGCTCGACGGGACGCTTCTGCGGGGAGTCACCCGGGACGCGGTCATGATCGTGGCCGCCGACCTCGGCTTGGAGGTGCAGGAACGACCCGTCCCCCGCGAGGATATCTACACGTCCGACGAGCTGTTCTTCACGGGCACCGCCACCGAGGTCACACCCATCCGGAGCGTGGACCGCATCACCATCGGTGATGGGCAGGCGGGTCCGCTCACCCTGGCTGTCCAGAGGCGCTTTCTGGCGGTCGCCAAGGGCGAGGAGGAGGACCTACACGGGTGGCTCACACCCGTGTGCCAGGACGGCTGACCGCCCCTTTCCGGCGCGGCTGACCCTGCGCCGTCAGTTCCCCACCGCCCCCGCGTCGACGTTCCTGGGATCGGCGGCCCCCATGCGGTCACCGCTCCCGGGATCGATCATGATGGAGTGAGCGAGTCCCTGCCCTTCTCGGACCGACAGCGTGTAGCCCCGCCGCTCGAGCTCGGCGACGGTGGCTGGGGACAGCCCATCCCGCTCGATGCGGACGTTGTCGGGGAGCCACTGGTGGTGTAGCCGAGGCGCGTTCACGGCCTCCTGGATGTTCATCTCGAACTCGACGAAGTTCAGGATCACCTGCATGACGGTGTTGATGATCGTCCGGCCTCCCGGGCTCCCCACCACCGCAACCAGCTCTCCGTCCTTGGTCACGATGCTCGGCGTCATGCTGGAGAGCATGCGCTGCTCCGGACGCGCGAGATTCGGCCGGGTACCGATGAGCCCACCGTCGTCGGTGAGGCCGGGCCCCGCGTTGAAGTCGCCCATCTCGTTATTGAGCAGAAAGCCCGCCCTGGGAACGGTGATCGCAGAGCCGTAGCCGGATTCGAGGGTATAGGTGACGGAGACCGCCATGCCGTTCCGGTCCACCACGGAGTAGTGCGTGGTCTCGGGACTCTCGTAGGGCTCCGTGACGTCCGACGGCGCCGACACGCTGGCGTTCAGCGGGTCGATGTCCGCACGGAGGTGTTCGGCATATGCCTTGCTGGTCAGCCGGTGGACAGGCACGTCCACGAAGTCGATGTCGGCGACGAAACGGGCCCGGTCACGGTAGGCTCTCCGCATGGCCTCCGTCAGGTGGTGTATATAGTCCGCCGAGTTGTGACCCATGGAGGCGAGGTCGTAGCCCTCGAGGATGTTGAGCATCTGGACCATGGCGACGCCCCCGCTGGACGGAGGCGGCATGGAGATGATGTCGTAACCTCTGTACGTGCCCTTGATGGGGGTACGCTCCTTGGCCTGGTAGCGGGCGAGATCCTCCAGGGTGATGATGCCGCCGCCGCGCTCCATCTCCGCCGCCAGCAGGCGGGCGGTCTCTCCCTTATAGAACCCGTCGCGCCCGCCGTTGGCGATGCGCTCCAGGGTCTGCGCCAGGTCGGTTTGCACGAGCCGGTAGCCGGGCTCGAAGGGACGGCCGTCCATGGAGAACGACGCCACGGTGCCCACGTAGGCGGCCCCCCGGCCTTCCACGAGACGCTGCAGCCCCCGGGCCAGCCGCTCGCTGATCTCGAAGCCGTCGCGGGCCAGGCCCACTGCCGGGCTCACCAGCCGCCGCCACTCCTGACCGCCGTACAGCCGGTGCGCCTTCCAGAATCCGGCTATGGTGCCGGGCACGCCCACGGCCATGTGGCTGTCGTGATGCTTGGTGCGCGAATACTCGCCGGACTCGTCGAGCCACATCTCGGGATGGGACGCCAGCGGCGCCTTCTCCCGGAAGTCGAGGGCCGTGGTGGCCCCGTCGGGGAAGCGGATCACCATGAAGCCGCCGCCGCCGATGTTGCCGGCCGACGGATGCGTCACGGCCAGCGCGAGGCCCGTTGCGATGGCAGCGTCCACGGCGTTGCCACCGGCAGCCAGCACGTCGGCGCCCGCCTTGCTGGCGTGGACGCTCTCGGACACCACCATGCCATGGGGGGCCCGAACCGGCTGAACCGTGTCGGCCTGGACGCTCGCCGGAGCGAGCGGGGCGAGGGGCTGGGGGGCGGTAAGTCCCGTCGTACCCAGCCACAGTACGGCCAAGGCCGAGAACGTGAAGAAATGACGGCGGTCGATCATGTAGCTCTTCCCACCTATTGGCTCGTGCCTCGGAGCTGGGCGCGCCGTTCACCGGTGACACACATCGTCAGCTCGATTCCACTTCCTTCACAAAGAGATCGGCCAGGACGGGACCCGCGCCCTCATCCTCGTGCTTGAAGAACACGAAGACATCGTCCCAGCCCTGATCCTTGAAGGTCCCGGCCCAGCGGGTCAGCTCTCCGGGCTCGTACGCCTCCTTGCGGAGACGAGCATATCCGTAGGAAGCCGTCGCCACCACCGGGGGATCGTCGTCCTTCCCCGTATCGGCCGTCACCAGGGCTGCACCGGCATCAACTAGAACCTGGTAGACCGCGTCGTCGAACCACGAGGAGTTACGGAACTCGAAGGCGGCTCGGAAGCCCTGGGGAAAGAGGGCCACGAAGTCCCGCAAACGCTCCACGTCCTTCTTCAGATACGGTGGAAGCTGAAAGAGGATGGGTCCCCGCCGCCCGCCGAGCTCCTCCGAGACGTCGAGGAGGTAGCCGAGCTCGTCCTCGGCCTCCTTGAGCCTCTTATGGTGCGTGATCTTGCGGGAGGCCTTGAGCACGAACGAGAAGGCGTCTGGCACCTTCCCGGACCAGTCGGTCAACACCTTCCGCGACGGCATGCGATAGAAGGTGTTGTTGATCTCCACGGCGTTGAGCCGCTCGCCGTAGTACGAGAGCATCTGATCGTTGGGCAGATCCTCCGGATAGAAGCTTCCCTTCCACTCCTTGTACGAGAATCCGCTGGTGCCGACCCAAAACGTCATCGTCTCACCCTCCCCGGCAGGGGTCTGAACCTCCATGAACATTGGCCCGAGAGGGCCTACAGTAGATAGCCGCCGTCGATGGGAATCACGGTCCCCGTGATATGCCTCGCCGCCTCAGAGCAGAGGAAGAGGACCACGCTGGCCACGTCCTGTGGATCTCCCAGCCTGCCTAGCACGCTGCGCTCACGAGCCATGTCCAGAATCTCGGCAGGCACCCCCGCCGTGAGCCGCGTGGTTCGGATGTAGCCGGGGGCGACGGCGTTTACGTTGATGTTCTTGGGGCCGAGCTCCACGGCGGCGCTTCGCGTGAAACCGATGATCCCCGCCTTGGATGCAGCGTAGTTGGCGATCCCGAACTCGCTTCGAAGCCCGTGGACGGACGTAATGTTGACAATCTTGCCCCACTCCTGCGCTCGGAGATACGGAGCCACCGCCCGGGTGAAGTAAAAAGCGCCCGTAAGATTCGTGTTCAGGACCGTGGACCACTGCTCGTCGTCCATCCGCCAGAGCGCCCGATCGCGTCCCACCCCTGCGTTGCTCACCAGGATATGGACTCCCCCGAGACGCTCCACGGTCTTCTCGACGAATGCGTTGACCTGTTCAGCCTCCCGAACGTCGCATGCCTCGCAAAAAACCCTGACCTCCAACTCCCGGATGACGCTCGCCACCTCCTGGGCCTCGGCCCTGGACTCCTCGCCGGTGTCCAGGAAGCAGAACGCCACATCGGCGCCTGCCCGGGCGAAGTCCATGGCGATGGCCCGGCCGATTCCGCTCGATCCGCCACTGACGACGGCCACCTTGCTCCTGAGGCCCTCGAGGTTGAGGAGCGGTCGGGGCTGGGTCTGGATCCCCACCTCGTCGAGAAGCTGCTCCACAACGTCCTCCACAGCCGTGGGCTCCGCCGTGCCGATCCGCTCCGGCTCGGACGGCTCGTCACCCAGGGATGACACGGTCTTCTCGGGTCGTTGGTCGGACATGCGTCGAGGGGAATGCTACACGGCCACGCCATCCGGGATCGGAAGGTCTCGACGTGGCAGGTAAACGCCCGTTTGCGCCATGTTACCGATCGAACCGTGTGTTTCGCAACGGAAGGCTCAGGATCCGTTGAGGAGTCCCACGATCTCCCCCTCGGTCAGTGTATGGTCCGTGGCCTTGGCGGCGTCGAAGAGGATACGGCAGGCCTTCTCATCGTCGGGATCGTACCCGTGGGCGGCGAGCCAGGCTTTGACGTTCGAGAGCCCGGACATGGGGCCTATCTCGAACTCCTGGACCCTCCCCACCATGGAGGCGGGCACGCCCGAGTAGAT
This sequence comes from Longimicrobiales bacterium, assembly GCA_965218295.1. Taxonomy (GTDB): domain Bacteria; phylum Gemmatimonadota; class Gemmatimonadetes; order Longimicrobiales; family Gaopeijiaceae; genus CBDCKN01. The sequence continues at coordinate 95,708 of CBDCKN010000012.1, forward strand.
GCGGTCGGCGAGCCAGGCGTCCCCTTTGGCCGCGGCCTTCACGATGGCGGCGGCATGCACCCCCGTACCGGTGCGGAACGCGTCGCGACCCACCACGGGGTAGCTGCTGGCGAGGGGCACCTGACAGGCCTCGGCCGCCGCGCTGCAGTACTCGGGCAATCGCGTGAGATCGGCTTCATGGAGCCCGAGTAGCTTGAAGTTCACCAGAAGGAGATCTATCTCAACGTTGCCCACGCGCTCGCCGATGCCGAGGGCCGTGCCGTGAATGCGGGTGGCGCCGGCCTCAATGGCCGCGAGGGCGTTGGCCAGGCCGAGACCGCGGTCGCGGTGGCCGTGCCAATCCACGCCCACGTCCTCCCCCGAAGGCTCGACGATCTCTTCGATTACGAAGCGGACGAGGGCCCGCACGCCGTCAGGTATGGCATGCCCCACGGTGTCGGCAATGCAGAGCCGGCGGGCGCCCCATCCGATGGCGTGTCCGTAAAGGGCCTTGAGCGTCTCGGGCCTGGCCCGCACGGTGTCCTCCGTCACGAACATCACCGGCAGACCCTCCGCGACGGCGAAGCTCACCGCCTCTTCGGACACCGTGAGCATCTTGTCCAGGGTCCAGTCCTCGGCGTACTGCCGAATCGGCGAGCTACCGATGAACGTGCAGGCCTCGATGGCAATTCCCATCGCCTGGGAGATCTCCGCGATGGGGCGCACGTCGGCCACGACCGTGCGGGCGGCACAGTTGGCCTCGATGGACAGGTCCGCCTCCACGATCTCGGTGGCCAGCGCTCGAACGGCCTCGACGGCTCGAGGGCCCGCGCCGGGGAGGCCGATGTCGGCCGTATGGATGCCCAACTCATCCATGAGATGGAGGAGTCGGATCTTCGCTTCGATGGGGGGATCCACCACGGACGGATTCTGAAGCCCGTCTCGTAGAGTCTCGTCATCGAGCTGGATGCCAGACACCGAGCCCCAGTCGAACGCGTCGCTATCGGCCGAGTTCCAGTCGTGAATGAGGTCCTGCTCGTCCATGGCCGTTGGGTTGAGTCGCCGCTGAAGTGAGACCCCGGCCCAGCCGGTGCTCGCACGCAAGATAGCCCGGGGCATGCGAATCCTACAGGCGGCGACGGGTCTCGAGCGTCTCGCAGAAGTCGGGTGGGCATCGTTTGACGCGCCAGCCGTGGGCGCCGAGCTTGGACCCATGTCTCATCCCGCGCTGCCCGCCGTGACTGAGCTCCTGGACCATCCGGGGGTCCGAGCCGCCCGAGACCACATCATGGCCACCGACGAGCGCACGCTCGAAGATCAGGTGGAGCTCACGGAGATTCCCTCCCCGCCGTTCGGCGAGGAGGCCCGTGGTCGGCGGATGGCGGAGCTCCTCGAGGAGGCCGGGCTGATCGATCTCCGCACGGACAGCACCGGCAATGTCGTGGGGATGCGGCACGGCCTGGAAGCCGGGAGTCCGGTCGTTGTGTCGGCTCACCTGGACACCGTATTCCCCGCCGAAACGGACGTTACGGTGCGGAGCGATGACGGTGTCCTCCGGGCCCCGGGTATCTCCGATGATGGGCGGGGCCTGGCTGCGCTGCTCGCGGTGGTGAGAGCTCTCTCCGAAGCCGATGTGCCGACCCTGAGGCCCGTTCTCTTCGTGGCCACCGTGGGCGAGGAGGGGAGCGGAGACCTGAGGGGCGTAAAGCACCTCTTTCGTGACGGGGGACCCGCCCACGACGCGTCCGCGTTCATCTCACTCGATGGCGCAGGCGCCCGGACGGTGGTGAACCGGGGACTCGGCGCTCGGCGTTTCCGGGTCACGCTCCGCGGCCGAGGAGGGCATTCATGGGTGGACTGGGGCATCCCCAACCCGATTCATGCCCTCGGGCGGGCCGTGGGAGCCCTCGCGGCCTGGCCCACGCCGACTCGCCCGTCTCTGAGCCTCACCATCTCGCGTTTCGGGGGTGGCACAAGCGTGAACACGATCCCCGTCGAGGCCTGGGCGGAGCTCGACGTGCGGAGCGAGTCGGAGCAGCACCTGGCGGTGGCCGAGAAGCGGGTCCGGGCCATTCTGAGACGCTCCGTGGAGGAGGAGAATTCGGGCACAGCCGAAGAGTCGTACCGGCTCGATCTGCAGATCACGCTCATCGGCGATCGGCCTGCGGGGGCCACGGCCACCGACTCCCCGCTCGTGGAGGCGGCGCTGGCCGCGACGCGAGCCCTCGATATCGAGCCTGAGCTGGTGGCCTCTTCCACGGACGCCAACCTCCCCATGTCACTGGGGATCCCGGCCATCACCCTTGGAGCCGGAGGCGAGGCGGGTGAGGCCCACACACTGGAAGAGTGGTATCGAAACACGGGGGGACCGGAGGGAGTGTGCCGCGCGCTCAACACGGTGCTCCTGATGGCGGGAGTGACGTGACCGGACACGCCGCGCGCAGCCCCTCCTCTATTGACCGCCGATGATCTCCGAGTGGTCGACGACGCTGAGCTGGCCCCGGAACGCCCGCACCCGGGAGTGAGACCCCACCAGCGAGCCCCGCAGGTCGGACCACTCGATGACGGCATCGCTTCCGACCATGGTATCGACCAGAGTGGAGCCCTCTATCCGGGCGCCGGACTCGACCGTGACGTTGGGCCCTAGCGTGCAACCCATAATCAACGCACCGTCCTCTACACGAACCGGCTCGATGAGGTTGGAGCCCTCGACCGTGGCGGAGTCGTCGACGCCTGCCCGGCCTCCTTCCAACAGGTACCGATTGGTGTCGAGCAGCGTCTCCGGCTTACCGCAGTCGTACCAGCCATCCACGGGAGCCACGTGGATCTTGGCTCCCTGGTCCACCATGTACTGGAAAGCGTCTGTGAGGTAGAACTCGGCGGCCGGCCCCGGCTCTGAGGCCAGCGTATGGGCGATCCCCTCGAACAGAAGCCGCCAGTCTCTGATGTAGTAGAGCCCGATGTTGGCGAGCTTGGAGATGGGCTCGGAGGGCTTCTCTACGATGCGGACCATGTGGCCGTCTTCGTCGGTGAGGATGACCCCGTAGCGCTGGTAGTCCTCCACTTCCTTGGCCCAGATGACGCCCCCCGCGCTCTCCTCGACACGGTGCACGAGAGTGAGATCGGCGTCGAAGAGGGTGTCGACGAAGAGGATCAGCACGTCGTCGTCCACGAAGGGCTCGGCCAGCGCCACGGCTCCGGCCGTTCCGTCCTGGACCTCCTGAACAACGTAGTGGGCGGTGATCTGCGGATAGGTCTCGGCGATATACGCCTCGATAACCCCCCGGAGATAGCCCACAATGAACACGATTTCCTGCACCCCGAGGTCGGCGAGATCGTCCAGGATGTAGCTCATCACCGGTCGACCGGCCACGCGTATCAGGGGCTTGGGCGTGACGTGAGCGTGGGGACGAAGGCGAGTACCCTTTCCGGCCAGTGGAATTATAGCTTTCATGTGGGCGGACATTATGGGGCGCAGGTATCCGGGGCAATCGACGAAAGGGGAACACTGGTGCGGAGTGCGGGTCAAGACATCCGCTGCCGAACGACTCCTTCCATGAATCGAGAGGGAATGTGATTCGCTGCCTCCTCGCCGCCTGGGCGATCGCGGGATGCGCCTCGGCTCCCGCTCCGGAAGGACCCAACCTCGACAATCCCGGTGACCCGAGCCGAATGTACCTGTACCAGGTAGATCCTCAGGCCGTGGCGGGCATAGCCGTCGATACGGTTGGTACAGTGGAGGTCACGGGGTACGGGGAGGTCACGGTCGACCCCGACCGGGTAGAGATCAGCTTCGCCGTAGAGACCGAAGCCGAGTCTGCCCACGCGGCCACCACCGAGAACGCGGAGCGCATGGAGGCCGTGATCGTGGCCCTCCGGGACACCGAGCTCGAGGGTCTGCGAATCGAGACGCACGGCTACAACCTCCAGCCGAGGTACCGCAGAGCCAACCGGAACGAGCCCCAGGCAAACCGGATCGTGGGCTATCAGGCGCTGAATAACGTTCGCGTGAGCGTGGCCGACATCTCGGCCGCGGGTCCTCTCATCGACGCGGCCATCGATGCCGGCGCCAACCGAGTCGCGAGCCTTGTGTTCCTGGCCACGGAGACAGAACATGCTCGTCTGGAAGCCTTACGCATGGCCGTGGAAAAGGCCCGCCGAGAGGCCGAGGTCATTGCCGAGGCCATGGGCGTGCCCCTCGGGCCACCCCTAGAGGTCAGGGGCACCCCCGCCACCGTCGCACCATTGCGGGCCCGGGCCAGTCTGGCCATAGCCGCCGAAGCGCTGACACCTGTGGAGCCCACTCGGCAAACGATCCGAGCCACCGTCACCATTCGATATCGCCTTGGAGGCTAACCGGTTGCTGAGAGAACGCCTCGAACGAGCCCTCACCATCAATCGGGCCGAGACCGACCCCCGGTCCGACGATCCCCGACTTCTGGGGCGAACCTACGCCATTACCTTCGATCAGGTCTGGACTGCGTGTCTTGTTCTGGTCGAGCGGCCTCGACACTGGACCCTGCTCCAGGCCAACGATCTGGACGGCTACCTAAGGGTCAAGTGCCAGACCCTGGTCTTCAATTTCATCGACGACTTCGAGATCCGGATCGGCCTGGACGAGCACGCCATGACGCGGGTCGACGTCAAATCCCGGTCCCGCAGGGGTAGAGCGGATCTGGGGACCAACGCCCGCCGCATCGGCCGCTTCTTGCGGCGTCTCGATCGGATCCTGGATGCCGAAGACGGGGCGATCCTGGATCCCACTCACCTGGAGACATGGAACGCGGAAGTTGGATGAGGGGCGGAAGCTCCGTTCGATTCCGGGCCCTGCTCGCCGTGTGCTTCCTCCTGACCGGATGTGGTCAGGATGCTCCCCAACCTCGGGCGGCGGCTCAGGGACCCACACCCGACGCCGACCCCGACCGAAACCTCGACGACCGGGTTTACGAACGGAACGTCGTATTCATAACGGCTGGCGCGGACAGCACCATCATTGTCCCGTGGCTCTTCCGATCCTCCGCCTCCGAGCGGGGCGTCGAGCGAATCGCAGAAGGGTGGCTCGCACGAGCCGGGCTCTGGGAGCCCTTCTTCACCGACCGATGGGACTCTCCATGGACGCGGTCCCCGTTTCGCATCCACCCGCGCGGCGCCATGGATCTGGTGGTGGGCCCGGAGGATGTCCTGGAGGAGATTCTCTACGCGGAGGGCCACAGGCAGCTGGAGGTCATCATTGACGAGGGGATGTCGGACTGGAGCGGAGGTCGGGGGGAGACCTTCCGCATTCATCAAGGCGCCGTTCACTTCGGGAATCTGCGGATCGAAGGCATGGTCCTCGATATGAGCCGGGTTCACCTTCGGGAGGGCCCGTTTCCCGGCGAGTGGATGTTCCTCACCGGGCCCGGGCGTCTGGCCCTCATGATCGAGGAGACAGGCGGATCCCCGAGCTACACGGCCTGGGGCAGACGAGGTGAGGAGGAGTATCGCTGGCCGGAGATGGAGGTGGAGTGGAGCTCGGTGCGATCGTTCGAGGAGGCGCGGCGAGACGTTCCGGTGGCTTGGGAGATCCGGTCCACCGACGGGAAGATGGAGCTCTCGCTCGTCAGCACCGGCATGGAGCTACGCTCCGTGGCGGGAGAAGGACCGCTCCTTCCTGTGGAGGGCCTCTATCAGGTCTCCGGCCCCCTCGTCATAGCAGGGGATTCCCTTGAGGTGCGGGGGCTCGTGCGCCACGTACAGCGCTAGAGGCCTGTTGAAAGAGGTAGCTGCGTGCCCGACGAGCTGATCCGCGCGCTGATCACCATCGGCTTCGGAGCCCTCGCAGGAGGGCTCACCAACTCGGTGGCGATCTGGATGCTCTTCCATCCCTACGAGCCCCCGCGTGTCGGGAGCCGGAACCTCAAGATGCTCCAGGGGGCTATTCCCAAGAACCAGCCTCGCCTGGCGGCTGCCGTGGGACGTACCGTGGGCACGCGCCTCCTCACCGAAGAGGATCTGGGAGAGATCTTCAGCGATCAGGAGTTCCGGGCCGCCTTCGACGGCCACCTCTCCGGCTTCCTGGATGCCCTCCTCCACAGGGAGAGGGGCTCGGTGCTTGACCTCTTTCCCGAGGACATGCACGAGCAGGTTGAGGGGATCGTGGACGACGTGGCGACGTTCGGACTCGAGCGCCTGCACGAGTACCTGCAGTCGGACCGCTTCGCCGAGACGGTCTCGGCGCGAGCCGGGGACATCGTCCACTCCATCGCTGACGAGCCGGTGGCCGGCATCCTGACGCCCGCCCGCGAGGGGGCCATCTCGGAGGCCGTGGACGATTGGATTACGGGAGCGGTCGAAAGCGAGGACTTCAGCCGGGCCATCGACGAATACCTGGATCGCGCGGCCCGGAGGCTCCTCGAGCCCCGACGCACCTTCGAAGAGATCCTTCCGCTGGGTCTGGTAGGAGCCGTCGAGAAGGGCATCACCGCCTACCTCCCGCTCGCGATCCAGCGCCTGGGGTCACTGCTGGAGGACAAGGAGGCGCGCGCGAAGTTCGAGACCTTCATCCACGACCTCCTCCATCGCTTCCTGGGCGACCTCAAGTTCCATCAGAGGGTGGTCGCCAAGCTCATCATCACCGAGTCCACTGTGGACACGGTCCTGGACACCATTGAGGCCGAAGGGGCGGAGCGCCTAGCTGAGATACTCCAGGAGGAGGCCATACAGGACGCCATGGCCCGGGGGATCAACGACGCCATCGTGGACTTCCTGAGGCGGCCCGTAACGTCGGTGCTCGGAGAGCCGGACGACCCCAGCGTGGTGGACGCTCGGACGACGGTGGTGGGATGGTTCGTCGGTCTGGCACAGGACCCCACGTCGCGCAGCTTCGTGGTCGAGAAGCTCGAGGTGGCACTGGAAAAGGTGGGGGCCCGGACGTGGGGCGAGGTGTTCGAAAAGCTGCCGCCCGACCGGGTGGCCGAGTGGCTGGTGGCCGGGGCACGGAGTGAGGCGGCGACCACCCTCTACCGGGAGGCCGCGAGCCGGCTCTCGAAGAACATCCTGGAGCGCCCCATCGGGACTCCCGCCAACTGGCTCCCCGAGGGAGCCTCCCGAACCGCCGAAGAGACCCTCGGCAACCCGGTCTGGGAGTGGCTTCAGACCCAGGTGCCCGACGTGATACAGCAGATCGACGTTGCCGGACGTGTGGAGGAGAAGGTCCTGGCCTTCCCGCCCGCCAAGATGGAAGAGTTCGTCAAAAAGGTCACGCACAAGGAGCTCAAGATCATCGTGCGGCTGGGTTATCTGTTGGGAGGCTTCATCGGGATCGCTCTGGTGATCCTGAACAGCCTCTGGGGCTGATACTGCGCGGGCTTCAAGCCCTCGGCTTCAGGCCCCTAGTCTTCCGAGCGCTTCTGCGACCGGTCCCAGGTGACGGCCGTCTTGAAGTGTCGGCGCTCACGCCGTCGCTCGGAGGCCCGCTCTCCTACCTTGAGGTAGTTGAGCCACATGAAGTGGCGCTTGGCCTTCCGGGGCCGCCCTTTGCCCATGCGGGCGGAGACTTCTTCGGGTGATTGGGTGTAGCGAGCACCCCCCAGGTAGATCCCCAGGGCGAGCGCAGCCACACCCACCAGGATCTTGAGAAAGAGGACCAACCTTGTCTCCGGTTGGGTCGGGTCGCTTCGACCGCCCTCAGGCCCGTCCGATGGACTCCAAGAGGAGGAGGGCCAGACCCGTTGCCAGAATGATGGACACGGCGGTGGTGCCTACCGTCACCAATCCCACGACCGTCCAGAACACGATGTGGATGAAGTTGTAGCCACCCGGAAGAAGATCCATCGCTCTGCGTGTTGAGGTTCTAGTCGCCTACGCCCCCGGAATATGCGGAAGGCGCGATCGGTCTTCAATGGGCCGTCGTCAGTCGGGCCTTTGCCCGTGCAGGTGGGCATCGTGACCGGCCGAATCTCTACGGACCTCCACCCTCTTCTTCACGTCCGCCAGGTAGCCCGGAGACAGGTCCAGAAGGTTACAGACCTTCCTCAGAAGAGACTCTTCGTGGCTCGACAGCTGGCCGTCAGCGTAGACGAGCCCCCACATGACCTCCATCAGGACCATCTTTTGCCCCAGGGAGTAGTTGGCCTTGATGAGCTTGGTGAACTGATAGAGGTCCACGGCCTCCCCCCGGGCCAGCTCGGCCAGCTCGATGAGCGCCTCGGCGTGATCCTCGTCGAGTCCGTACTGCCTCCGCACAGCCGAGGTCACGTGCCGCCTCTCATCCTCCGTGAACTCGTCGTCCGCGTAGGCGAGCTCGATGAGGAGGGCGCACGCGGCCAGGCGTATGTCCTCGTCACCCAACTCCTCCTCGCCGGCCGGAGGGGTCATGGAAGAGCCGAAAAATGATTTTATGGCATCAAGCATCGATCGCTCCTTGCCTCGATCGCTGATGCGGTGGCCGCAGTGTCCGACTCAAACTCGGGGATGATGCTAACGCGGCGCCGGAGCCTGGGCCAGGTGGCCGGCCCCACACTAGAGCTCCAGCGCTCGCACCTTCCGCACCCCGGCCCTGAGGGGAAGGGCAATGGAGATGGCTGTCAAAACGAGGGCGCCCGAGGCCCCCAGGACGAGCGGCAGGATCCCCGCCGACCCGCCCTGCGCCTGGAAGCGAACCAGCAGGAGGCGGTAAACGGGCCACGCAAGGAGGACCACGACACCGGTCAGGTAGCTGACGGCCGCCATCATGAACATGAGACCCCCGAACGACGTGGGAATCTCGGCCATGTTGTCGGTGTCGTAGTTCGGATAGAGGGCCCCGAACCCGAGGGCCAGAGCCGTTATGGCCAGGGTGATGCCGATCATGGCCACGGTGGTGATCACCAGGATCAGCGTCGTCGCCTCGAGGATGATGTTCGTGATCACGATGAGGGGGAGAGCCACAAGAAGAAGGGGGATGGTTCCCACCCAGTACTTCGTCAGGAACAGGGTACGTACATCGAGGGGCGACGACCTCAACAGCCACGTCATCCTACCTTCCAGGGACATACCCGGGAATACGAACCGGGCAGCGATGGCGGCAACCACGAATCCCGCGAGCCCCAGGTTCAGGAAGGAAACGGCGTTGATGAGGAAGAAGGAGACCTGCTCACCGGTGTAGAGCGGGAGCAGCTTGATGTTGTAGACGTACACCACCACCAGGACGCCCAAAGAGGATGAGCTGCGACCACTGAGTAGCGTCCCGGAAGAAGACCCGGATCTCCTTGGCCACGAGCTGGCGGGTCGCAGGAGCGGTCCAGGCGAAGCACCTCTCCAGCTTGGTCGTCCGGACCCGATCCTCCTTGCGCTCGGCACCCTCCTGGGCCCGGGTGAATCCCGACCGAAAGAAGCGATCGTGGAGCCAGGCGCCCCCTACGAAGACGGCCGCGGCAGTGCTCCACAGGAGCCAGAACGGGAACGGATCGAACACCCCGTTGAGGTGGGACATGAGCGTGCCCGCTACCCACTCGTTGGGGAGCCAGGGAGACGTCGGCGACCTCAGCACCGCCATGAAGTCCACCAGGTCGCGGAACTCCTCAGGACTCACGAGGCGCTCCGGCCGGAGGAACCGGAAGAGGACCACCACGCTCGCCGCAGCGAAAAGCCCGATGAGAGCCAGGAGCTCTCTGGTGCGCCGGGCCGGGAACACGTTCACGAGGATCAGTGTGAAAGCCGTCCCGAGAACGGCTGGGATCACCAGGTACGGGATCAGCGGGACGACGGCGAGACCGTAGAAGGACCATCCGGCTCCGTACACCACTCCGTAGGCCGCCAGGAGTGGAATCGCCAGGAGGGCCACCATCCAAGAGGAGTCCACGATCGTCTCCACGAGCCGTGCCCCGTAGAGCTTCACGGAGTCCACGGGCGAAGCCACGAGGAGCTCCATGTCCCTCGAGAGGAAGTACGTGGAGAGCGCGGTGATGACGTTGGAGAGGAGTAGGATCATCAGGAAGGTCAGGAGCGCCAGCCCGAGCAGCTTCCCGGCCAGCAGGTCGCCGATGCCCTGGGTTCCCCGGAAGTACAGCAGCATCCGGAAGATGACCACGAAGATGAACGACCAGAAGAACAGCCCGACGAAGGCGAGCACGCCCCACTTGAAGAGGTGTCCCTCCTCGCTCTTGGTCCGGTGGAGCTTCGACCGGATCTTCGGCCGGAGCAGCCAGAGGATCCCGGGACCGCGGAAGGTGGTGTCGTTCACTAGCGTTCCGTTGCCGAAGTTCGCGAGCCACCAAGAGGGGCGGGGCGCCGTGGGATCAAGGCGGGACGACGCGGCGTAGCGCAAGCGGGCACCGCGCGAAGCGTGGTCGCAAGGAGTTCCACCGCCGAGCCCACGGATGCACCGTGCCCTCGACTGGCCGAGACACTTTGGAAACGGGACACTAGGTCTCCTGAAGGCTGGCCACCACGTCCGCCATGTCCTCGTCCCCGGTTACCTTGAGGAAGATCTCTTCGAGGTGGGCCTCGCCGGAGTCGACCTGCGCGCGAAGGTCGTCCATGGTGCCCTTCGCGATGATGTCGCCGTCACGGATGATGGCGATGCGGTCGCACACGGCCTCCACGACCTCGAGGGTGTGGCTCGAGAGAAAGACCGTCCCTCCCCGCTTCGCGAAGGCTCGGAACAGATCCTTCAGAATTCTGGCAGACCTGGGATCGAGGCCCACCATTGGCTCATCCACCACGATGAGCTCGGGTTGATGGATCAGCGCCGAGGTGATGAGGAGCTTCTGGCGCATCCCGTGGGAGTTAGCTCTCGATGAGCTCGTCCTTCCACTCGAGGAGGCTGAAGACCTCGAGGAGTCCGTTCGCCCGCTCTTCCGACGCGTCCTCGTCCTTGCCCCAGAGGCCCGCCACGAAGCGCAGGAACTCACCTCCCGAGAGCTTTTCGTAGAGGTAGGGCCGGTCGGGGATGTACCCGATGCGGGACTTGGCGTGGACGGGATGGACCTCCAGGTTGTTCCCTCCGATGAGGATCGTGCCCTCAGTCGGCTCGAGCACACCGGCCACCATCCGAATCGTGGTCGTCTTTCCGGCACCGTTGGGACCGAGGAATCCGAAGATCTCGCCCCGGGGCACCGTGAGGTCGATGCCGTTGACGGCGGTGAAGCCCCCATAACGTTTCACGACTCCCTCGAGCTGGAGCATTTCCGGGGTCGCGTCTTCCCCCGGCCCCACACCGTCCATGAGTTGGGCGAGGCGGGCCTCGAGGCCGGAGCTCGTTCGGGGGACTTCGGTCATTGAGAATCCGTTGCTCGGCCAGGTCCTTAGGGAGGCCCACCAGACTTGTGCAGAGGCTCGCTAGGGAACCACTGCACTAGATGACCTCGATGTTGAGACGGCCGATGAGGCGGATGATCTCGACCTGCTGGGCGAGCCCTCCGATCACGAACCTGATATGTGCGGCATCGGCCGGGTACTGGCCGAAGGTCGGGTCGACCGCCACCCACTCTCCCAGCCACACCTCGGGCCAGGCATGGTAGAAGAACGAGTTGTTGAGGTAGACGAGACCGACGGCCGTCCGGGCGGGAAGGCCGAGGGCCCTGGCCATGGCCACATACAGGACCGTGTGTTCGTTGCAGTCTCCCTGCTTCGACTCGAGCACCTGTAGGGCGCTGGGCACGGAGAAGGTCACGCTCTTCTCGAGCATGCGATCTACACTGGTGGTGAGCCGCTGAGCCGCCGCCTTGGGGTCTCGGAGCCAGCGCCCCACCGCCTGGCGGGCCTCCCGCTGGATTCGCGGGTCGTCGCTCTGGATCAGCGGCTCCGCCTCAAGCTCCTCGCGCATATCCATGAGCTTGTAGGGGAGCGAGAAGTCGGGCTCGACGGCCGCCCAGTTCTCACGGCGCACGATGAGCGTGTCGCCCCGAAGCGTCTGGCGTCCCCCGTCGAGCTGGAAACCCGCCAGCTCCACTCCCGTGAGGCGGAAGCGGAGCACGTCGTACTCCTCCACCGACCCTAGGTCGGTGTTGCTCCGGATGGCCGTCGACAGGATCACGTCCTCGTCGATGGCCAACGTGGCCACCCCTCGGGAGTCCTCCTGCGCCTGCCTCGCCAGCTCGTATTCGGTCTTCTCCATGGTGAAGCCGAGGGCGCTCGAGGCGCTGATGACCCGGCCGTCGTGATCCACCCAGCTCTCCACCTGCACGCCACCATGGACCTCGGCGATCTTCCACGCCGGAACGGAGTCGTAGCGGGCCGGCTCCCAGCGATTCGTGCTGGGATTCAGGTATGCGCTGTCGGGAACCACGAGCGTATCGTGCTCCAGCACGCGGACCTCCACCGCCCTCGTGGCCAGCGTGGACGGATCGAAGACCGGAAGTCGCAGGGTGTTTCCAAACCTCCAGCTCGCCAGCCATGGCGATCCGAATGGGGAGAGCGGCCGAAAAGATGGGTGGCTCGGCCAGCCGGTAGGAGATCTCCTGCTTCGAGCCACCGGCATCTATGGTGACGTGGAGCGTGGAGTCGGCGCCAAGAGTCCCGTCGGCCCGGAACGTCCCGACCTCGGAGTCCAGGGAGAAGGAAAAGGACTCCATGATGAGAGCGGGGCTGAGGCGGACCAGCGTTCGGACCACGGCGGAGCCCGTCTGGCCCAGGGCCGGGAGGTCGAGGACCATGACGTCCTCCAGCTCGAACCCCTCAGGGATCGTGTCCAGGCGCGATGTGGCCTGGCCCACGTTGCGCTCGCCCATGCGGAGCGTGTAGAAGCTCACCCCCGGAGCCAGCGCCAGCGCAGCCTCTGATAGTCGTGTGAGCTCGGGCTGGAAGTACTCCCGCCGGACCTGCCATCCCACCATAGCGATCCAGATCGCCACGATCGTCACGGCCAACACCTTCCGGCTCACGTGCTACGCTCCATCGCCGCTCAACGCTCCATTGCCGTTCGACACTCCATCGCCGCTCGACTTCTCACGATCATCGTCGAACTCCTTGAGACGGGTAGTGAACACCTGCAGCTCGTAGTCCGTCGTCACCATGACGATGACCTGCTTCGGGTATTCCTCGCGCTCCAGGTGCTCCCGCAGCACCTGTGCCATGACGTCCGCCGCCGCCTCGGCGTCCAGATTCCCCGCTCCCGTGCCGAGAGGAGGGAGTGCCAGGGTCTCGACTCCGAGTCGACAAGCATGCCGCAGGCCGTTCAGGAACGCCCTTCGAACACCAGATGCCGTCACGGGCTCGTCGTCGGACTGAACCACCACGTGCACCATAAACGCCGCCTGCAACGCCCCGCCCGGGGTGATCACCGCTCCACCCACGGGGAGCTCACCCATGCGCTCGATGCGCTCCTCGAGGTCGGGGCCGGCCGCGGCGCCCACTGCCCGTCCCAGACTCGTCACCGGCTCCATTCTCGAGCTGACGGCCCGAAGCACGCACTCGACCTCGGCAGTCACCAGGTCGTCGCGACGAACTTGGATCATCACACGTTCAGCTCCCGGGCCCGCCGATACATCTCGGCCGCTCTCTCCCGTTCGTGCTTCTTGTCGTAGAGCATCCCCAGTGTGTGGTACGCGCGCCAGTTGTGTGGCTGGAGCTCGATCACCCGCTCCATCACCTGGAGGGCCTCATCCACGCGACCAAGCCTGTTGAGGGCCTCGCCCCGGTAGAAGTGAGCTGGGCCATGGTCGGGGTCGTGCTTGCACACCCCGCGGAAGTCCGCCTCGGCGTCGGCGTAAAGCCCCTTCCGAAACGCCAGGAGCCCTTCTTTGGCACGGACCTCCACGCTCTCCGGCTCGAGGCGGAGGGCTTGCTTCAACTCGGCGTCGGCATCCTCGAATCGGCCCACCGCTCCGTAGGCGGCCCCTAGGCTGGCCCGCACTTGGGCGTTCTCGGGATCCACCTCACTGGCTGCGAGGAACCGCTCGATGGCCAGCTCATGGCGGCCGAGGTCGTCGTACAGGGTTCCGAGACCGAACTGTGCCTGGGGGTGTGTGGGGCTCTCGTCGAGGATCTCCATGAAAAGCAGCGCGGCCTCCTGCAGGCGGCCTTCGCCGGCCATGCTGATGGCGGTGGTCAGCCGGTCCTCCTCGGAAGCGGCCGCATCCGGGACGTCGTCAGCGCTGGGGCCGGGAGCAGTCTCGGCGGTGGCGTCGGTCTTCCTTTCCGCCGCCTCGTCAGCGAGGTCGCTCAAAAAAACGACGGGGATGACCTCGACTTCCCCTCGGTCGATGTCGGCTCCTCCGTGGTCCACCTCCCTCAGCAGGTCTCCCTGGATCGGCGGGCCTTTCGGCTCCGCCTTGGCCTTCGCCCTTCGCCTTCGGGTCGACCTACGGTTCCTACTGGTCATGGGAAGACTCCGCCCGCGTGCATTCGCGCACCCACTCGAGGTAGGGCTCGTGCCCTCCCTCGACCGCCAACGTCAGGATCTCGGGAACGTCATACGTATGCAGCTCCGCAACCCTCTCGACGAGTCGCGAAGCTCGGTCTGCACTCGTCTTCAAGATAAGCAGAACCTCCGCTTCCTCCTGCATGCTTCCGTCCCACTCGAAAACGGAGGTGACGTCTGGAACAAGGTTTCCACAGGCGGCGAGCCCCTCCTCCACGACCTGGCGGGCCAGGGCGAGGCCCGTCTCCTTGTCTCCGGCGGTGACGAAGACGACTCGCACGTCTGACATCTCGGTCACGGCTCCGAGAAGACGGTCTGGTCCAGGTTGTCTTCTAGATAGAACGCCTCGATGAGCCCGCGGTATCGTGCCTCCACCGCCCTCCGCTTGATCTTCTGGGTGGGTGTGAGGGTGCCGTCCTCGATGGTGAACTGCGACTCGATCAACCCGATCTTCTTGGGCGTCTCGAAGCTCGCCAGCCCCTTCAGCGCTCCGAAAACCTGCTCCTCCATGAGCTCCTGGACTTCCGTGCGAGCCAGAAGCGTCTTCGCGTCCGAGGCCTGGATACCGGTCTTCCGTGCCCAGGCCTCCAGGTTCGGAAAGCTGGGAACGACCAGGATCACGCAGAAGCCCCGGCGATCGCCGATCATCACTGCCTGCTCCACGAACTCGTTGGTCTTCAGACGATTCTCGATGGGTTGGGGCGCCACGTTCTTCCCCCCCGCCGTGACGATGATGTCCTTGATGCGGTCCGTGATCCGGAGGAAGCCGTCCTCGTCGATCTCGCCCACGTCCCCCGTGTGGAACCACCCTTCGGGATCGATAGCCTCGGTGGTGGCCTCCGGCAAATTGTAGTAGCCCTTCATCACCTGCGGGCCCCGGATCAGGATCTCGCCTTCCTCTCCGATCCGGATCTCGGTCCCGGGGATGGCCTTGCCGACGGTCCCGATCCTGAAGCCTTCGAACGAGTTCACGTTGGTGACTGGGCTGGTCTCCGTGAGGCCGTAGCCCTCCATGATCCAGATTCCGGCTGAGAAGAAGAAGCGATTGATGTCCGTAGCGAGGGGCGCCCCACCGCTGATGAAGTAACGGATCCGCCCTCCCATGGCCGCCCGGATCTTCTTGAAGACGAGGGCATCCGCGAGACGGTATGCGACCTTGAGGGTGCCGCCGGGCTCACGGCCAGCCAGCTTCTCTTCGGCCCAGGCCTCACCCACTTCCCTGGCCCAGTGGACGAGCTTCTTCTTGAGGCCCTCTGCCTCCATCACGGCGTTGTAGACCTTCTCGTACAACCGTGGAACGGAGACCACGATGGAGGGCCGAACCACCTTCATGTCGTCGGCCACCGTGTGGATGGAGTGGGCGTAGGCCGCCGTGTCGCCCCGTGAGAAGTACAGATAGCTGACCATGCGCTGGAAGACGTGTGACAAGGGGAGGAAGACGAGCGCCGTGTCACCTTCCTTTCGGCGAAGCATTCGCCCCGCCGCCGTCACGTTACTCCACAGGTTGTTGTGGGTGAGCATCACCCCCTTGGGGTTCCCCGTCGTGCCTGACGTATAGAGGAGAGTGGCCAGACCGTCGGGCTCAGCTTCCAGCGCCATGGCACGGAAGCTCTCGTCGTCCATCTCGGCGTCGACCTTGCGCCCCTTCTCCAGGAAGTCTTCCCACGCCAGAGCGCCCTCGGGGAGGGTGTCAGACGCGTCGAAGACCACGATCTCGATGTCCCGTCCCATCTCCCGGCTCGCGGCCCCGACCTTCTCCGCCTGGTCGGGAGTCGACGCGAAGACCAGCGACGCATCCGAGTTCTCCAGGATGTACGCCACCTGGGGGCCGGTCAGCGTGCTGTAGATGGGCACGTCCAGAACACCAGTGCAGATACAGGCGTAGTCGCAGACGGACCACTCCATACGGGTCTCAGAGAGGATCGCCGCCCGGTCTCCCCACTTCATGCCCAGGGCCTGGAGCCCCCCGGAAACGACCCGAACGAGCTCGTATACCGCACCGTAGCTCATATTCTCCAGGTGGTCGCCGTTGCCCGGGAAGTACCGGAAGGCCAACTCCTCGCGGCGATCCTCCACGGCCGTGAGGAAGAGCTGACTCAGCGTCCCGGGCGGGAGGTCCGCGGGATTGGACACGTAGTCGAGAGAGCCCATCCGGTTCTCTCAGACGCCCTCGACCAGCGTCTCGAAGTCGAGGTCCTGGCGAAGCGAGTGGAGCACGCTGCAGTACTTGTCGCGGGAGAGCTGGATCGCACGATCCACCTTGGGCCGCGCCTCGGCAGCCACGCCTCCCAAGACGAAGGTCAGGCGTATTCGTTTGAAGTAGCGGGGAGGGTCAGAGTTCCGGTCGGCATCGGCGTGAATCTCGAGGGAGCTCACGTCGACGCGGGACTTCTCGAGAATCATCAGCACGTCGATGCCCATGCAGCCCATGAGCACCAGAAGCAGAGAATCCATCGATGAGGCGCCGGCCTCGCCGGCCCCGTCGATGGTCACCTCGGGTCCTGACCCCGAGCGGCCCTTGAACACGTCGCGCTGCCCGGTCCAAAGCAGGATCGTCTGTTTAGAAGAGCTCATCCTGAGTGGGTTGAGGACCCTCGGTAGCAGGGTTCGATCCACCCTCTCCGGTGAGCCTGGCGAGGGTTTCCCGGGCATGGGACACGTGCTCACCAGCTTCCTCGGTAGGTGCGTTCTCGAGAAAGGCACGGAGGTGCGGGATGGCGTCCGGCTCCTGGCCGGCCCTCACGAGGAGGAACGCAAGACCGTAGTGGGCACCGGCGGCATCGGGGTTCTTCTGGAGCACGTGCCGATACGTCTTCGCGGCCTCCTCGGTCATCCCGATGCGGGTGTACGAGATGGCGATCTGCTGCAGCACCACGGAGTCCCCGGGTGACTCCTTGAGGGCCAGGCGAAACGAGGTGAGGGCTTCGTGGAACTTGCCCTCCGCCATCAAGGCGATGCCCTCGTCATAGTAGGCGACGCGCCCGGTGTCCCCGGATCCGCCGAAAACCTTGTTCCACCACGCCATGGAGAGAAAGCTCAGCCGCGAGAAATGGTACGGCGCGACGGGCGAGCGGTCAGCCGCGAAACGCCGGAGTGGGTGGGGACGAAAGTAGAGAAGGCCGAAATGCGACGCAACAACAGGGTTATTGTCGTGCCGCCACCACCGCCGCCGTCTCCGAAACCAGAACCTTCATTCCCGCGGTCTCGAGGGCGGAATCCCAACCGTCGACGCCACCCCAGACGACCACACGACCCAATCGCGCCACGACGCGTGCAAGCTCGTGGGCGTCGAGCGGCCCCTCGTCTCCGAAGAGGGCCGCGCCACGGAGGCTCTGAGCCCGAAACGGAAGTCGGGAGCCCGCAATCAGCCGGCTGACACCCTCGGCTTCGTCCCAGCTCCGTAGCCCCGAAGCGATCCCCACGACCTCCACGACCTCCAACTTCTCGGCAAGGGCATCGGCGTGGCCCGCCATGCGTCCCAAGAGGGCCACATGACCGACCCCCTCCGTGATGCCCAGCAGACCAGCCACCTCCATGAGCGTTGGAGAGTCGGGCGCCGCGAGCGTCTCCTCGTCGTGGAGGCCGATCCGGGGTGGAGGCCGCAGGTCCCCGAATCCCTCCCGGATAGGGTAGCGATCCCGGCAGTTCGGACAGCCCAGTGCTCCCTCCAGGACGCGCCGGTCCTCCAGCCAGTCAGCAAGGAGGATCAGCCCGAACTCGGGCCCACAGCGGGGGCAGGTGAGGCGGTCGGTGAGGAGCAGATGCATGGGCCCTGGGCCGGGTCTTCGCTCACTGGGAGAGCGGGCTGCAGTCGGTCACTGGGAGAGCGGGCTGTGTTCGGTCATGCAGAGGCGAAGGAACTCGTCCCGGGTCATCTGATCCTCGAGGAACGAACCACGGACGGCCGAGGTGATCGTCTTCGAATTCTGCTTCTGGACCCCCCGCATCATCATGCACAAGTGATAGGCCTCTACGACCACCCCGGCGCCTTCGGGTTCTACCAGCTCCCAGAGCGCCTCAGCGATCTGCTCTGTCAAGCGCTCCTGCACCTGAAGGCGACGGGCGAAGACCTCGACCAAGCGAGCCATCTTGGACAACCCGATGATCTTTCCGTTCGGGATATACGCGACGTGCACCTTCCCGAAAAAGGGCAGGAGATGATGCTCGCAGAGCGAGTACATCTCGATATCCTTCACCATCACCATGTTCCGGTGACAGTCCTCGAAGATGGCGCCGTTGATCACGTCCTCCGGTGCCATCCGGTACCCGCGGGTCAGGAAGGCCATGGACTTCGAGACCCTCTCGGGGGTTTGCTTCAGCCCCTGACGGTCGGGGTCATCGCCGAGCCGACGGATCATCTCGGTTACCAGGTCCTCGAACGAGGCTCCCGAAAGCTCACTACCCACCGGTGTACTCCACGTAGCTTCGGGGGGTCTCCCAAAGCGTCAGCTTGCTGAGCTTCACTTCGTTGGGCAGGCCGTCAGCGAGGCGGCTCCAGATCGCGATGACCATGTTCTCGGCGGAGGGGATGAGCCCCGCCATCCAGGGTACATCGAGGTTCACGTTCTGGTGATCGAGGTCCTGGATCACGCGTGACTCCACGAGCGACTTCAGATCCCTGAAGTCCATGACGAACCCGGTCTCCGGATCCAATTCCCCCTCGACCGTCACGTGGAGCTCATAGTTGTGGCCGTGCCAGTTGGGGTTCGCGCACCCCCCGAACACCTCGTGGTTGCGCTCGTCGGTCCACTCTGGATTGAACACCCGATGCGCGGCGCTGAACTCGAGCTCCGTCGTGACTGTCACCCGGGGCATGGACTCCTCGTTGGCAATTCAAGTCGTACTCGGTGGACTCGGCAGACTCGGCGGGCAACCTAGCGGATGAGCTACCCTCGTCCCAGGCTTTGGTTCGAGCAGGAGTCCGGGTGCGACCGTGCGTGCCGATGTTGCGTGCCAGAGCGGTGGAAGGCGAAGCTAAGGAACCGGCCGCAACGGCGGAGGACCAAGGCAGCGAAGTGCGTGTGACCACACGTCAGCAGAGTGGGGCGACTATGGGGAACGCAGATTCGAAGGTGGCGCTGGTGACAGGCGGTGCCCAACGCATCGGCGCCCAGCTGTGCCGAGCCCTCCACGAAGCCGGCTATGACGTTGCGTTGCACTACCGGAGCTCCGTCGACGCCGCCGGGGCCCTCGCCGCCGAGCTCAACGGTCTGAGGGATGGATCAGTGACCTGTTTCCACGCGACGCTGGGGGATCGTAGCGCCGCGGAAGAGTTGGCGGGCGAGGTCATCGACCAATTCGGCGGCGTGAACCTGCTGGTCAACAATGCTTCGAGCTTTTACCCCACGCCCATCGGCAGCGTACGCGAGGAGGACTGGAACTCGCTCGTCGGTAGCAACCTCAAGGGGCCGTTCTTTCTCAGCCAGGCGCTGGCGGATAGCCTCGGGCAAAATCGGGGAAGCATCGTCAATCTGATCGACGTCTACGCCGAGAGGCCGCTGGCCAATCATTCCGTGTACAGCATGACCAAGGCCGGGCTAGCCATGTTGACCAAGTCCTTGGCCCGAGATCTGGCGCCGGCGGTTCGGGTGAACGGCATTTCCCCCGGGGTGATCCTGTGGCCCCAGAGCGGCGCAGCGGAGGATGGTGAGGAGGAGCGGCGACGGCGCTTGCTGAAGCGGGTACCGCTCGGGTCCCAGGGAGATCCTCGGGATATCGCGGAGGCGCTCCTGTTTCTAGCCGAGCGAGCCCCGTATATCACCGGTCAGATCATCGCGGTCGACGGCGGTCGTAGCCTGACCTGACCGTACCCGTTCGTGCCGTCCGGCAAGGGGGCAGATGGGGACTCATTCAGGTCCCCGTTCTGGAGATCCACACCCCGTCCCAGATGAAATCCACCCGCCCCAGCTTCTGCTCACCCTTATCGAAGTCCCGCCACAAGTCGGCGTAGCTCCGCTGGGCAACCGGGTGGACCTCCGCCCCCGCAACCTCCGCCAGAGGCCACAAGATAAAGGCGCTTTCGGTGATCTCCTTCCGAGGGAGCGAGACGCCATCGACCAAGCCCGTCGCGTCGGCATAGGTCAGCAGGTCCAGGTCCAGCGTGCGAGGGCTGAACCGCGGAGTGTCGCGGCTTCGCCCCCGGTCGTCCTCGATCTTCCGCAAGGTTTCAGCCAACTCACCGACCGTCTGCCCGGTATCCACCCCCACCACCAGGTTGTAGAAGGGGTCGCCCTCGAATCCTACCGATTCGCCCTCGAAGACAGAGGACAAACGGAGCTCTCCGTAGGCGGCGGACAGGGCGTCCAAGGAGGCCGTCACGTTGCGCTCGCGATCGATATTGCTGCCTACGCTGATATACGCACGAGCCACCTAGGTGCGCTCTCCCCGCTCGATGACGACGCCCACGTCGGTCGCTCCCGTGACCGCACCGGGCTTACTCACTCGCAGGCGCAGCCAGGTCACCCCGAACTCCTCGCGTATGATGTCCGAGACTCTCTCAGCCATCGTCTCCACCAGCAGAAACTCGGTCCCTTCGACGAAGGCGATGAGCCGCTTGGCCACCCCCTTATAGTCTATCGTCTCCGCAATATCGTCGCTGTCGGCTGCCCTACGGATATCGGTGGCCATCTCGAGATCGAGACTCACGGTCTGCCGCACCTCGCGCTCCCAGTCGTTGATCCCGATGATGGTGTCGATCGTCAGGTCACGGATGTACACAATGTCCATATCGCCTCCTGGGCTAGTATGGTGTCCCAGAAGTGTCTCGGCCATTCGAGGCGCCCGGACCCTCTTGGTGGCTCGCGAATTTCCGCAACGGAACATTAGTCGCCGTGGGCCGGGCATGCGCACGGCCCGCAGGCGGTCTGGTGCCTGAGCCGGCCGTTCCAGAATAGTGCGCCGGCCACGAGCAGGCCACCCAGGGGCGACATGGCCGCCTCGGGCAACGGCTCCAGCCACCCGGCCACAGACGTGCTCCACACGGCGAAGCCGGCCGCGGCCATCAACCACACCGCTCCGTTACCATGGAGCCGCCAGGAAGTGGCCAGGCTCGCCAGGGCCAGGACCGCGGAAGCGGCAAGAAGCCACCCTTCGAGGGCGTGGGTGGCGGCGAAGAACGGGAGGGTGGACACGAGCACCGGAGCCACGACGCAGTGGATGGTGCAGATCGTCGGCAACGCGCCGATCCACGCGGCTTTAGGGTCTGCGCCCGCGCGCTCACCCCCGCCTGTCACGTCCTTCCAGGTCGATCCCGAGTTCATCCCTTCCTGGCCCCCCGCGGAGTATCCATCGCCGCCGGTGTGAACCGGCAGGGCTTGAACCTGACTAAACGATAATCGATTATCAAGAGGGGGCGTTCCCTCCGGGCGCCGGAAGCCCGAAGCGTCGGAGGACCGACGGTCACTTCAGTCTGTGGAGCACATGGAACGGGATACGAAGCAACGCCGCGCCATTCGCGAGGTCTTCGCCCGGGAGCGACGGCCCCTCAGCACCGACGAAGTGCTGGCGGCCGGCCAGGCTCTGGTTCCCTCGCTGGGGATCGCGACCGTCTACCGCAACATCAAAGCTCTACTGAGCGAAGGGTGGCTACACCCCGTGGAGCTCCCTGGCGAGCCACCTCGCTACGAGCGGGGCGGCCGCCCCCACCACCATCACTTCATCTGTCGGGAGTGCGGCCAGGCGTACGACGTGGAGGCATGCCCCAAGGACGTGGAGCGACTGGCGCCCGCCGGTTTCCGGGTGGAGGCCCACGAGCTGGTGCTCTATGGGCGTTGCCCCGGATGCTGTTGACCCATCGACGAAGCCCCGTGCGTGCGTGCGAGCGCCCCCAGTGCTGTAGAGCAGGTCCAAAGGTTACGTTGGATCGTACTTTCTCTCCATGCCCGCAGGACGTTTCCGCCCGCAAGCTTCGCCAAATCTTCCTCGCTCCATCCCCGGCGCGAAAGCTCGGCGAACAAGGCCGGGAAGGTCGACCCCTGCGACGTCACGGATGTGCTCGATGTGGTCCGCCACGTCGCCCAACATCGCCCTCGGAGCGTCTTCCGGCCCTTCGTACACCTCATTCTTCCAAGGGGAGACAACCGTTACGCCCCTCGGGAGGGCTTAGCAAGGGAGCGGGCCGGAACGACAACATGACCCATCGGGATCCACAGGATCTCATACTGCAGGTGGTCGTGCGGATCGCCTCCGGCTGGCCGGAATCGCAGGCGTCAATCAGACCCGAACACGCCTATGCTGTCGGGAGCCAGAGCGCGGAGGTATCGCTTGAGCGTGATGTGTTCGCCACTGGCTATGTCCACGATGGAGATCGCCAGCTCGTACGTGTCCTGCCCGTGCTGGTCGGCGCGGATGACCCGCCCAAGCGCGCTCACTTTCTGGTCGTTGTCGGGAAGTATCAGCGTAAACTCGACGAGGCTGTTCACAGGTACGGGGCGATCTACGTTGACGCGGAGGCTCCGCTCGCTGATGTCCAGCGTAGAAAACGGCCGGCTTTCTACGTCGAAGACCCGGTATTCACCCTCAACAACGGTATCGATCCGCCGGTGCGCCCGCCGATTGGCGCCATAGAGTTGGACCTGGTTCTTGCCACGGGCCTTGGCGATATACATGGCCCGGTCTGCGCACCGAATAAGGTCATCGGTAGTCACGGCGTCGAGGGGATAGTTCGCGACTCCAAAGCTCATCGTGACGCGGTGCATGGGGTCGTCGGCCGACAACTCGAGGTCGCCGATGGCTTCACATATCCGATCGGCAACCACTGCGGCATCGTCCTTGGATGTTTCGGGCATGACGAGCACGAACTCCTCACCTCCGTAACGCGCCGTAACGTCTTCTTCCCTGCCGGCCTCTACCAGCGTGCGCGCAACGACTCGGAGCGTCGAGTTTCCTTGGGTGTGGCCGAACCGGTCGTTGTAGTCCTTGAAGTTGTCGATGTCGCCCATCGCGATCGAGAAGGACGCGCCGTGTCTTTCGCAGCGGTGCACCTCCCAACCCAGATATTCCTGGAAGAAGCGAAAGTTATGAAGACCGGTGAGCTCGTCTCTGTACGCCGAGGCCTGGGTCTCCTCGAAGACCTTGAGCTCGATCAGCTTCGGATTCTGGAGCTGACGGTTCACCTGCACGAAGTAGCTTACGAGCGCTACGGATACATCGACCTCGGACTCGAGTGCCTCCTCCATGGCTTCCCGATGGCCGATCACCGCGCGCCAGTGCCGTTCCGCCTCCCCCTCCTCGAAACGTATGTGTGAGAGCAGGTAGAGCAGCTCGGAGTACACCATCGCTCCCTCGCTCTGAGCGAGATCCTCGAGCTCGGCTACCAGACGGTCGAGTCCGAGATCGTCCCGGTAGAGAAGGGCGTAGATGGCTTCTGTGACTTCCGGACGCCAGGGAACCACGTCGGCGTCCGGAGGTGGGTCGGCTGGGTCGATTGACATTCACGCTCCGAGAAAGGGTGGGTCCAGCAAGATGAACTACCAGAGGTCTCTTGGCAAAGGCTACTCATACCGGCACTCGGGCTTCAGCTCCGTCGCACCAGCTCGTACAAGTAGCCGACGGCCCGGACGCCTTCGTCGTCGTGAAATGGCACCAGAACTCGCCGGTACTCATCCCCCTCGAAGGCATCGAGGCGGTCCCAGTAAGCAGGTAGATCGTCCGATGTGAAGAGGTATGCCGGCACCCGTGAGCCCGCCGGGTCCCACTGGAGCGCCGGGTAGCCGATGTGCGCTCCCCAGCCCTGCTCGTGCAGAATCCCCGTGACCCAGCCCTCCCGCCACTCTCCGGCCAGCTCTTCCATCTGATCGTGGTTCGAGCCCCCGGGGCCAAGGCTCCCGTACACGATCAGATGCCTGTGCGCCCCGAAGAGCGCCTCCACGGCGGAGTTGATCGCCATCCGCATCTCGGAAGAGATGGCGGTGTCTCCGAGTATGGAGTTCAGTCCGGTCAGCCCCGATGCGAGCGAATGCAATCCGATGGGGAGGTCCGTCACGGTCCCCGCTCCGGCCTGAGCCCGTCTCGGCCACGGTAGTAGCCCATCAACGACCGGCCTCCTTCCGCGCATCGATCGGAGCCGGCCATGGACGGGCCGACTCCGGTCCGGGCGAGGCCGACGCGAGCGGCCACCGACGGGTCGTCAGTTCGCCCCGCCGGCCTCGTCGGATATGGGACGGCTCGGCGGATAGTCGACGCCCAGCTGCTCGAGATACGTATCGTACTTGGTCGGGTCGTAGCGGAGCTTCTCGAGCATGGGGCGGAAGCGCTCCATCTTCTCCGCGTTGAGGAACGTGGGAGGCG
The DNA here is from genome assembly GCA_965218295.1 of Longimicrobiales bacterium. Taxonomy (GTDB): domain Bacteria; phylum Gemmatimonadota; class Gemmatimonadetes; order Longimicrobiales; family Gaopeijiaceae; genus CBDCKN01. The sequence continues at coordinate 120,294 of CBDCKN010000012.1, forward strand.
CCGTCCCCTCGGGGATCAAGGACTCCCACTGGTAGTCCTTGGTAGTCACCTCTCGGTGGTAGGTCCAAGCCTCCTCCACCAGATCCGGATCGTTGGCGAGCTCCACGGCGGTCATGGCGATGACCCGGGCGCCGTAGTTCGCCCCTTGATGTGCGATGGGAGTTGCCATTGCGATGCCACTGGACCAGTGGTGCCCTGTCATGCCCGGGATGTTACCGGGGTAGCGGAGGCGGATGGTCGGTAGATTCCAGGAGAGCTCTGCAATGTCATCGCTCCCTCCGCCCATACCCTGGTCCGACTCCTCGAGCTCATCTTTCACCTCGGTGGGGAGGCCGTCCCTCTCGTCCGCCTCCATCGTCCGCTGAGCCGCCTTAGCCAGGGCCTGGTCCGCGTCGCTCCACTCCGGCATCCCCACCGCCACCAAGTTCGCGTGCATCCGCTCGGCCAGAGGCTTGCTCATGTTTGACGGCCAGGCGGCGCCCAGGACCCGCTCGGTCACCTCGGTGTTGGTCATGAGCGCGGCACCCGCTGCCATCTTCTGACCGATCTCATGAAGATCCTTGATGCGGGAGTAGTCGAGCTCCCGGAAGTAGTACCAGACGGAGGCCTCGGACGGGACTACGTTGGGCTGATTGCCACCGTTTGAGATGATGTAGTGTGAGCGCTGTTGAAGCCTCAGGTGCTCTCTCCGGAAGTTCCAGCCCACGTTCATGAGCTCTACGGCGTCGAGGGCGCTGCGGCCGGCCCACGGCGAGCCCGCTCCGTGGGCTGACTGGCCGTGGAAGGTGAACATGGTCGAGACCAGGCCCGAGCCCGAGATGCCCCAGGCGGTGGTGAAGTTCCGGCTGATGTGTGACGAGAGCATTACGTCCATGTCCTCGAACAGACCGCTGTTCACCATGTAGGTTCGGCTCGACACCAGCTCTTCGGCCACCCCCGGAATCACCTTGAGGGTGCCGGTGAGCCCGTGCTTCTCCATCACCCGCTTGGCGGCGATGACGCCCACGACGTCCACGGCCGCCGCGCTGTTGTGGCCCTCACCATGGCCCGGTCCGCCCTCGATGAGGGGGTCGTGGTTCGGAACACCCGGCCTCTGGGAGGTCTCGGGAAGGCCGTCGATGTCACCCATGAAGCCGATGACCGGGTGACCGCTTCCCCACGACGCCACATAGCACGTGGGTATGTCGGAGCAGCCCGTCTCGATGGTGAAACCCTCCGCCTCCAGGATTCCGGTGATGTACTCCATGGTCCAGAATTCCTGGAATCCGAGCTCCGAGAAGGAGAAGATCATGTCCACCATCTCCTGGGAGAGCTTCTCCATGGAGATGACCTCCTTGAGCGCCTCGTCCTTCAGGTCGTCGGTGGACTGGCCGGCCGACGGAGCGGGGGGAAGGGTGAGGCCGAGGCAGATGGAGAGAGCGGGGAGGGGATCGCCTAGGCGTGCCATTGGATTACTCCTTGAGCGTCTTATCATGGAAGAACGGCCAATATCGAGGGCAACACGGTGCGACGGTGCGCCACCCACCTGGGGGGCCCCGTGATGTGCCACTGGGCCGACCGGTCGTCGCTCTGGCCTAGACCTCGGTGGTGGGAGCACCCCTGAGGAGAACCATGCCCAGCCCTCCGGCGAGACCGATCATGAGGCCGATCACGCCCCAACCGGCGCCGCTCGTGGAGCGCTCGATGATCATCTCGTCGGCCCGGGCCACAGACGCCTCCGCCTCATCGTGTCCGGTGGCCTCTTCACGGCTGTGCTCGGTCACCGCCGGCGCCGAGGCAGCCAGAACCGTGATGTCGAGGGCGGTTGCCCGCTCGCCACTTGGCTCATACGCGACCATCTGGTACGCGCCGGGCCGGGCGTCAGCGGGAATCTCGAGGTCGATGGTGAAGCCACCCTCGTCGTTGGCCGTCGCCTCGCCGAGCGGATGCTCGTCGAACACGCCCACGAGGACCAACGACACGGTCATGCCATCCGGAAAGTCCGCACCCACGAGCGGAAGGACCTGACCGGCCCCCACCGACTCCAGCGCACTCTTCAGAACGGCTCCGTGAACCGCAGCCATCAGGACTGCGACCAAGGCCAGCGACACTACGCTACCGACGATGCGAGCAGACATGTCCTACTCCCTCCTCCATCACATGATGTGCTCTTGAACCTCTCCGAACACACCGTACAGCCAGAGACCCAGTATAATGACACCCAACGCGATTCCCATCCACCCCACCCACCCGTGCCGGCCCGGCGTGTCGTCCTCGCGTCGATCGAGCAGCGGTACCGCCATCAGGAAGAGGAAGACGGCCGTGGGGCCGAGGACAATCCCCCATGCTCCCAGCAGGTTCTCCAGGCCGTACACCCAGAGCACGGGCCAGAAGGGCTTCGTAATCTCCACGCCCGGCACCGCCGGGTAGCCGATCCCCTCCGGAGCCAGAACGGCCAGGACACCCAACCCCGCGAAGAGCAGGAGGCTGTATCCGGTCAAACGCGTGGCATGACCTCGGAATAGTCCTGTCTGCGATGAGTCGGCGTGAATCCCCAGATGGCGGATGAGCCAGAAGTGCAGCGCGATGAGCGCCACGAGCAGTAGGGGCAGGAGGCTCGTGTGGAGACTGAAGATCCGCGACAGGAGCGAGGTGCTCGGCGTGAAGTCGTCGGTGAAGAACGCACCGAAGGCTCCCGTCATGTTGCCACCGGCGACGAAGTGGAGCAGTGCCTCGAACCCCTCCTGATCGTATCGCAGAGTGGTCCCTGTCACCACCAGCAGAAAGATGAGGGCGGCCATGAGCACACCGGCCCACCACGTGATCTCCCGGGGCCGTTTGTACGACCGTCTCCAGAAGACGTAGGCCAGATGAGCGGTCACAGTCACCACCAGGGCACCGGACGCCAGGGAGTGCAGGCTGCGAATCCAGTCACCGAGAGGAGCACGACTTATGATGTAGAGGACGCTGTCGTGGGCGCCTTGGGTCGTGGGATTGTAGAACTGGGCCATGTACAAGCCGGTGACGATGATCACCAGGATGAGGAAGGCGGTCATTCCCCCGAGCATGTACTTCCAGTGGTCCGTGGACTTCGGTACCTCGTAGTCGAGGGCACCGATGGCAAGACGTTCCTCGAGTGCTCCGCGCAGCTTTCCGCTCACGCGCTCTGGTCTCACTTGAAGGGATGGGTCGGGGTCTCGTCGCACGGCAATGGAGCCTAGGCTACGAAAGCGAACGTCGTTTGGGCAAGTCCGACTGTGGCGCATCGACGGTGGGGCGGCATCGCACAGAGCTCAACCCCCCCAAACGCGAGAGAGGCCGAAACCACACGGGTCTCGGCCCCTCGAAGCGTACCAGAGGGGAATTATTGAAGCCCAGGGACACTTTTGGTGACTTCCCGCCGGGTTCCGCCTTCCCCTCTCGGGGCATGACGTCGACCAGCAGAGTCAGTCCCGGCTTCACGGGTGTTGGCTCAATAAACGAGCCCCCCAGCACGCCGGTATCGAATATAGGGTGGCTTCGGCCTCTCTGTCTAGCTAGAGAATCGGCCCCGCTCGACGCGGGCCAGGCGTCGTCGAAGTCCTCGACGCCCGCGCTCTTCTGCGCACTTCTTGCCGATTTTGATCAAAAACTTCCTGCCGCCCTGCGCCGAATACACCCCTGGATTATCGGGGTCCTCTGGTCGTAAAAATCTATTTCGTAGGAAGTTAGGCCTGTTTTCCACAGACGTGCCGCCTACTGCCGATCAAGTCGGCACGGCTCTTCCATTGGTGACCCCCCGAACGGGCACTAAGGGTCGCTCTGATAAGGCATAGGACATGAGAACGCGCATACATGCAGATGGATTCCTGGACATATCGGACCGGCGCCGAGTGAGGATGCCCGGGAATCACGAAGTCGCCGTGGACCCGGCACCTGTAGCCGAAGCTCTGGCGTTTCTCCTCTCGCACAGCTTTCCAGGGTACCGCAGGGTGATCCGGTCGATGAACGAGGCAGACCGAAAGCTGATCCAACTCGCGATGTGGGCCGACTCGGTCAACGAGCGCATGGGACTCGTCGATCGGGTTTGGCGTCGAATCACCGAGGCAGCAACCCCCCCCCCCCAACGACCAGGAGCGGCCGGAGCTGATCCAGGTGGTGCAGTACGGGAGCGCATGGGCGTACCCCATCTACCTAGACGGCTCGGTCACTCGAGTCCTGCCTCACGGTGGAGTATCCGTGCCGGTGAAGAACAAGGAATTCCGGCGCCGGGAGATCCAACTCAAGCTGGACAGCGCGTAATCAGCTACCCGGCTGAGCCCGGCGTGTCGACTTCGTTATTGTGCCGCTGACTCCCTCGAGGCAAGGGCGAATATTGTGGCCGGTGCGGAGCACGGTGCGTCGGGCGACCAGGCCCGGGCCTACCCTTCAGGGAGCCCGGGCTCTGTCATTTTTCGGACGTTGAGCGCCTCGTCCACCTTCTCGGGCGCCATCAGCTCCCGCTTCTCGACCACCTCGCGGACCGAAAGCCCGTCACGAGCGGCCTCCTTCGCCACCTCAGCGGCCTTGTCGTATCCGATGTAGGGATTGAGCGCCGTGGCGATGGACGGGTTCTTCTCGAGGAGCTCCCTGGTCCTCTCCTCGTTTGCTTCGATTCCCGCCACGCATCGGTCCGCGAAGGTCGTGGCCATGTTCGCCAGAAGTGTCACCGACTCCAGCAGCGCATGGGCCATGACCGGCATCATCACGTTCAGCTCGAAGTTCCCCCGCTGGCCGGCGATGGTCACGGTCGTGTGGTTCCCCATGACCCGGGCCGCCACCATCATCATGGCTTCGGACATGACGGGGTTCACCTTCCCGGGCATGATGGAGCTCCCCGGCTGAATGGCGGGGATATGGATCTCGGAGATGCCCGAGGTCGGCCCGCTGGCCAGCCACCGTAGATCGTCAGCGATCTTGAAGAAGCTGGTGGCAATCGTGTTCAGCGTGCCGGCTGCATTGACCACGGCATCTTTGGCAGCCTGGGCCTCGAAGTGGTTCTCAGCCTCATGAAAATCCAGCCCCAGGTCCTCGGATACCCGAGCGATGGTCTTCGTTGCGAAGTCGGGGTGGGTGTTGATCCCCGTGCCCACGGCAGTCCCACCCAGGGCCAACTCGGCGAGCTCGGCCGAGGCAGCGCGCACCCGCTCGATACCCTTGGTAAGCTGGTGGGCGTAGCCGCTGAACTGCTGTCCGAGCCGGACGGGTGTGGCATCCATCAGGTGGGTGCGACCCGACTTGAGCACGTGATCGAAGGCCTCGGCCTTGGCCGCCAGAGCGTCCCTCAAGTGCGTGAGGGCGGGGATGAGCTCCCGCTCCATGGCCACCCGGGCCGAAATGTGGATCGCCGAGGGGATGGTGTCGTTCGAAGACTGGCCGAAGTTCACGTGGTCGTTGGGATGCACCCGACCCACCTCCCCGCCGAGGATCTGATCGGCACGGTGCGCCACCACCTCATTGGTGTTCATGTTCGTAGAGGTGCCCGATCCCGTCTGATAGATGTCGAGCACGAACTCGTCATCCCACTGCCCGGCCGCCACCTCGTCGGCCGCCGCCGCGATCGCCTCGGCGGTCTCGGTGTCCAGGGTCCCCAGCTCCAGATTGGTCAGGGCCGCACCCTTCTTGATGAGCCCCATGGCCTGGATGAAGCCCCGGCCGAAGCGCTGCCCGCTAATCGGAAAGTTCTCGAACGCCCTCTGCGTCTGGGCCCCGTACAGCGCATCGCTGGGAACGCGTACCTCCCCCAGGGAATCTCGTTCTATACGATAACCGTCGGACATGGCCGCCTCATGGTTGTGTGCGTGAAGATACCTCGAAGCCCCCGCATAGCACCCCGCACCCAAACACCGGCCTGGCCTGGCTCATCAGCGCTTGGGCGGACGGCTGGGCCGCATCTCCACCCGGCTGACCAGAGAGCTGTCGGGATATGAGAGAAGATGCAGGGTCGCGGCAGCCACGTCGTCCGCGCCCAGGGCCCACTCCCTGCCAGGACCGCCCTCGTGATCCGCGAACGTCGTGTTCACACTACCGGGCATGATGATGCTTACCCGGATTCCCGAGTGGCGCAGATCCAGCATCATGGCCTCCGTCATGCCCAGCAGACCGAACTTGCTGGCGTTGTAGCCGGTGCCACCAGCGAAGGAATTCCGGGAGGCGAGGGAGCCGATGTTGACGATCCACCCCTCCGTCGCCTTCAGATGCGGAACCGCCGCCTGCGAACAGCAGAATACCCCCCGAAGGTTGGTGTCGATCTGGGTCTGCCAGTCGTCGATGGAGAGCTCCTCGATGGAGCCGAAGATCCCGACGCCCGCGTTGTTGACCAGCACGTCCAGACGGTCCAGCTCCTGAACGGCGGCTCCGATGAGGCGGCCGCACTCGTCCGATCGGCTCACGTCCGCCGGGACTCCCACCACTCGCCCCGAGCCCGAGCCATCCAGCTCAGCGGCAACCCGCTCCACGTCTCCGGCCGTGCGAGCGCTCACCACCACGTCGGCGCCGGCGGTCGCGAGAGCCTCGGCAATGGCCCGGCCGATACCCTTGGTGGCCCCGGTAACGATGCACGCTCTGCCTGCGAGATCCATTGTCAATTCAGCCCTCCGCGCCGACGGCGGCCGTGACGCTCTCCGCTCCCCCGTGGGCCAGCCAGCGCTCCGCCTCGAGAGCGGCCATGCAGCCGGTCCCTGCCGCCGTTACGGCCTGCTTGTAGAAGTCGTCCATGGCGTCACCGGCAGCGAACACGCCGGGCACCGATGTCCCGGTGCGCCACGGCACGGGTGTCTCGATCCATCCGTTGGCCTTGAGCTCCACCTGCTCACCCAGGAACTCCGTGTTGGGTGTGTGACCGATGGCCACGAACAGCCCGCCCACGTCGAGGCGGCGCTCCTCACCCGTCTGGGTGTCCCGGAGCATCACCCCGGTAATCACGTCGTCGCCCAGGACCTCGGTCACCACGTGGTTCCACTCGAAGCGGATCTTCTCTTCGGCGAAGGCTCGATTCTGCATGATTTTCGACGCCCGGAGCTCGTTCCGCCGGTGCACCACCACAACCTCTTTGGCGAACTTCGTCATGTATAGGGCGTCCTCCATGGCGCTGTCGCCACCTCCCACGATAGCAATGACCTGGTCGCGGAAGTGGGGGAGCGCGCCGTCGCACACGGCGCAGGCCGACACCCCTCCGCCGCTCTGGGCCAGACGCTCCTCGTTTGGGAGCCCGATCCAGCGGGCGTTCGCGCCCGTGGCAATGATCACCGTGTCGCTCTCGATCTCGACACCACCGCTCGTCTTCAGGAGTAGGGGGCGCACCGAGAAATCGACCTCAACGACGTCCTCCGTGATGACCCGAGTGTCGAAGCGGAGCGCCTGGGCCTTGAAGTCCGCCATCATCTCGAACCCCGTGATGCCCTCCGGAAAGCCGGGATAGTTCTCCACCTCCGTGGTATACATCAGCTGTCCGCCGGGGATCATGGTCCTGCTCCCAGCGCCCTCGATAACGAAGGGGTTCAGGCTGGCCCGAGCCGCATAGATCGCGGCGGTCCAGGCAGCCGGACCCGAGCCGATGATGACGACTTGTTCGTGGTGGCGTTCAGACATGGTTCCATTCCCCGGGTGGGGTGTGCCTCGTGCTGATCGAGGTGTGCCTCGTGCTGATCGATAGGTAGAACACCTGGAGGTTCCCGGCCCCCCTCATCTGCGTGTCCTCCCCTCCACTCTCGCCCTTACTTGTCCTTGAAGATAGCCAGGTTCGTGGAGTGGCCGGGATTCACGCGGGCCTCAGGGTCCAGGTAGTTCACCGCATTGTTCACGGCAATGGCAGCTTCGGAGTAGCCCGTGGCGATGAGATCGAGCTTGCCTGGATAGGACACGAGATCGCCGGCAGCGTAGATACCCGGAATCGACGTCTCCATGAGCTGGCTGACCACGATCCTGTTCCCCGTGAGCTCGAGACCCCACGACTTGATGGGCCCCAGGTCGGGCTTGAATCCCAGCAAGCAGAGCACCGCGTCGACGTCCAGATCGACGTCCTCGTCCGTTCGGTTGTCGTATATGGTTACGGATTCGACCGCACTGTTGCCGCGGATCTCTCGGACCTCGTAAAACGTCTTCAGATCGATGTCACCGGCCTCGTGAGCGGCATGGAGCTGATCAATCGACGCCTCGTGGGCCCGGAAGCCGTCCCGGCGATGCACCATCGTGAGCTGTGCGGCCCGGTCCTTCAGGCTGAGCGCCCAGTCCAGGGCGGAGTCGCCACCCCCGACGATGAGGACCTTCTTGCCGAGGTAGTCGTCGGGGTCCTTTACCGCGTAGTAGATGCCCTTGCCGAGCAGATCGTCATACCCGGGGCACTTGAGGTGACGGGGTTCGAAAGCGCCCTTGCCGCCGGCAATGAGCACAGACCTGCTCGCGTACTCACCGTTTCGGCACCCTAGTACGAAGTGGTCTCCGTCCCTTCCCAGCTCGCCGATCTCTTCGTCCAGGACCACGTCGGGATCGAACTGGAGTCCCTGGGTGGCCATGTCCCGAGCCAGATCCTTGGCCATGATCTTGGGAATGCCGCCCACGTCAAAGACGTATTTCTCGGGGTAGAGGGCCATGAGCTGGCCCCCCAGCTCGGGGAGGGAGTCGATGATGCGGGTCGAAATCCCTCTCATCCCCGCGTAGAAGGCGCCGAAGAGGCCGGTGGGTCCGCCTCCGATGATCGTGATGTCCCGTACGTCGTCGTGCATGGTCAGAAGTCTAACTTCGGACCGGGAGACGTCCAACCGGAGTGCAGGCCATGAAGGTCGTCGAGGGGACCGAAGTGACTAGACGGGCCCGGCTGCACCACCAGCGAAGAGCTCCGAGCGGTGGTATCGGTCGAGCCCGCGCACGACGAGGAGCTTGACGCCCACGGCGGCGGGCACGCCCACCAGAAGGCCGACGAATCCGAAGAAGAAACCGCCCACAGACAAAGCGAGGACGATCCAGACGGGGTGGAGCCCGACGGATTCGCCGACGATCCGCGGGCTGATGAAGCTGCCTTCCAGGATCTGTGTCGAGCCGTACACGGCGGCCACTTTGATGAGGGACGTCACCACGTTGCCGCTGACCAGAGCGACGATGATCGCTGGAATGACGCTGAGAACGAGCCCCAGGAAGGGAATGAGCCCGAGGACGCCGACCAACGCACCCAACAGAAAGGGATAGGGAAACCGGACCACGAAGAGGAGCACGCCCGTGAGGAGCCCGAGAATGACCGCCACGGTGACCTGCCCTCGTAGGTACTTGGCCAGCAGGGTGTCGTATTCGGTGGCGAAGTCTACGATGGCCGCTTCGCGAGAGCGCGGAAGGAGCCCCCGGACCCGGGCGACGATCTTGTCATAGTCCCGGAGCAGATAGAAGGTGAGGACAGGCGTGAGGACCACGTACCCGGCCAGCGTCGCCGCCGATCCGAGTCCCCTGCCGAGGCCCAGAACGCTCGCCCACGCTCCGCTCGCCAAGCTCGATCGCCGCTCCTGCAGGAAGGTCACGACCCGCCCGGGATCGAGGGTGCGGAGGTCCGGGAGGGACCCCTCGTCCAGGCCGGGGATGTTGGCGAGGAGGATCCGCTCCCGTAGCGCGCTGACCCATCCGCCCACTCGATCCAGGAGCGTGGGGGCCGCCTCGATAAGCTGGTCCACCTGTACGATCAACGCCGGGATCCCGAAGAGCACCAGAACCACACCGAGGCTCACCACGGGCAGAGAAAGAATCACGATAGCCAGCGTGCGGCCGACGCCGCGACCCTCGAGGCCGTCCACCAGCGGATCCAGCACGTATGCCAGGACGAAGCCCAAGACGAAGGGCGCCAGCAAGAAGCCCGTGGTAGCAAGCAGCCAGTAGAGCGTGAGGATGGCGGCCACGAAGACGAGCAGCCCATGCCCCTGTACGCCCCGGAACGGGAGCAGGACCACCACCAGGATCCAGAAGAGAAGGAAGGGGTTCAGCAGGCCCCGGACGCTGAACAGGAAAAGGCCGAGTACCAGTAGGGCTGCGACAGCTTGAGCCACCCTCCAGACGGACTGCGCGCTGGTCGTCATATCATGCCGGTCACTTCATCCGATTCGAGAACTTCCGCCGCCCTTTCCACTACCTGGCGCGCGTTGTCATAGGCTACCGTCGTGATGGCCTCCCGCACGGGCAGCCACAGGCACTCGGTGATTCCCTCCTTTACCTCGGGCTCGGTGTCTCCGTCCCTGGAGGCCATGAAGAAACAGTCACAGAACTTGTGGATCAGATCGCCCTTCAGCCGAAAGTACCAATCGATGGTTCCCAGGGACGGGCCCAACTCGAGCTGGTCGAGCCCCGTCTCCTCACTGACCTCGCGAACGGCCTCCTCCTCCGGGCTCTCTTCACCCTCGAGATGGCCCTTGGGCAATCCCCACTTGCCGTAGGGATCCTTGATGAGCAGGAAGTGCACCGAGTCCCCGATGCGGCGCGCCACCACGCCGCCGGAGCTGCGCTCTATCCTCGTCCGGGGCCTCGCCATCGATTCCGTGGTGCGGCTAGAAGATGGAGAGCCGCACGTACTTACGCGGATTCGCCCGGAGATCCTGCATGAGGAGGTTGAGCTCATCCAGCAGATCCTCGGCTCGAATCGCCAACGCCGTGTCGGAGATGAGCCGGCCCAGTGATCCCTCTCCCCGCTCCACCCGAGCCGCGATGCGACTCAGGGCCGACATGGTCGAGTCTGCGAGGGCCAGGGTCGCGGTGAGACTCACCGACGCGGAAGAGACGTCGCCGGACACATCCTTCAGGTCGGTCGTGATGACCCGTGTGTTGGCGATGATGGAGTCTACGTCCTCGGAGGCGAGCAAGTCGTCAATGCGCTCCAGGGAGCCCCGAGCGTGGGTGAGGGCCGTAGCGATCTCGCGGGTGGACGTCCGGACGTCCTCGGCGATGCCCGTGAACTGGGCCGACTGCTCGCCGACCACGTCGCGCAGGGTGGCGGTCAGCTCCTCCATGTTGTTGATGGCCTGAGCGAGCTGATCGGCGGATTCGTCGCTAAAGGCGCGGTCGAAGCGGTCGGTGAGGGACGACAGGTTCTGGGCCACCTCGTCGGCGACCGCCGTCAGGCGCGACAGGTCGGGGAGCGTGTAGCCGCCCAGCACGCGGATCCCGCCCTGGAATCGCGCGTCGGCCGGGACCTCGTAGAAGTCGAAGCGGGGATAGCGGGAGCGCGTCACGATCTCGGCCTGCCAGTCCCCGAACATGGACTCGGGCGCGATGACGACCGCGGCGTCCGGCTCGAGGATCCAGTCTCCCTCGAGCAGCAGCTGGATCCGCACGGCGGCGCCGCCGGCTTCTACGGTGATGTCGCCCACCCGCCCGATGCTCACCCCCCTGAATTTCACCCCGTTTCCGACGGCGAGCTGACCCGCGTCCCGCATGAGAGCGTGGATCTCTGTCTGGCCAGTGCCAAAGCGCGTGCCCTGCAGCCAGAATGTGCCGAAGACCGCGACGAACAGTCCGGCAAGGATGACCGACCCCACGAGCAGCTCTCGGCGGCGGGTCACTGCACGGACTCCATCAACTCCGGCCGGCCCTCAATGAAGGCCCTGAGCAGCGGATCGTCCGACTCCCGGATCTCGCCCACGGTACCGATGGTGCGGAGGCGACCTTCGTGCAGCATGGCGATCCGGTCGGAGATATGGTACGCGCTCTCCATGTCGTGTGTGATGACGATGCCGGTCACACCCAACTCCTCGCTCATCCGAATGATGAGCCGGTCGATGATGGTCACGGTGATCGGATCGAGCCCGGTCGTCGGCTCATCATACAACAAGTATTTGGGCCGCGTCGCGATGGCCCGGGCCAGGCCCGCCCTTTTCACCATACCCCCCGAAAGCTCCGATGGGTAGCGCCCCTCGACCCCCTGGAGATCGACCAGCGCGAGGCACTCTAGCACCCGGGCCTGGATCTCCTCCTCGTACATGTCGGGGACGCGACGGAGCCCCATGGCCACGTTGTCGGCGATGGTCATGGAGTCGAAGAGGGCCGCGAATTGGAAGACGTATCCCACCGTCCGACGCAGTTCGGCGAGACCATCCTCCTCGAGCTCGGCCACGTTCTGCCCGTCGACCCAGACCTCGCCACGATCCGGCTGGATGAGCCGCAACACATGCTTGAGCGTGACCGACTTCCCGGCCCCGGAGGCACCGATAATGCTCAACGTCTCACCGTCCAGAACCTCCAGGGAGAACCCCCGGAGAATCTCCTTCGGCCCGAACGCCTTGTGGACGTCCATGAGTTGGATGCTCAAAGCAGCACCAGCGCCCAGAAAGCGTCCAGAACCAGAATCAGCATGCTCGCCAGCACTACCGAGCGTGTTGCGGAGATGCCGACGCCTGCGGCTCCACCCTTGGTGTGGAAGCCGTAGAACGATCCCACGCCTGTGACGATCAGGCCGAAGCTCGTGCTCTTGATCGCGGCGAACTGCACGTCCCACGGCTCGAAGGCGAACCTGAGTCCTTTCACGAACTCGGCGTTCGACATGTCGAGGAACGCCATGGAGGCTGCCCAGCCCGCCACGACTCCCATGGCGGTGGCGAGGACGACGATCACCGGGAACATGACGATGCCCGCCAGCACCCGGGGCACGACAAGATAGGCCAGCGGATCGTATGCCAGGGTCTCCAGGGCGTCGATCTGCTCCGTGACACGCATGGTACCGATCTCCGCGGAGATGCTGGCACCAACTCGCCCGGCCAGGGAGAGACCGGTCAGTACCGGTCCCAGCTCCAGGATCATCGTCTTGCCGACCAGTGTCCCCACGAAGTACATGGGGACCGCGCCAGTGATGGTGTACGAGGCCTGAAGCGCCAGAACGATGCCGGTGAAGGTCGCGATGAAGAGGGCGATGGGAACGGAGGCGACACCGACGGCCACCATCTGTGGCATCAGTTGCGGTCCCCAGATCTCGACGTTCTTGAGAGCGCGCGTGGCCCCGGCGGCGAGGTACCCGGCCTTTCCCAGCGTTCGGACGGCCCCCACCGTCCAGCGGCCGAGATATCTCACGGGAGCCACGATGATGCCGTTCATGGACAGAAGATAGCCGAGCCGCGAACACGGTGGCTAGGGCGCCCGGACATGCCCTAAGGGCTGTGGAGCCGAGGCTCCGGATGGTGTGGAGGGGTCGACAGCTGGGGGTGCGTTGCGACTCAGCGGCGTGACGCCATGGGCATGTCGTCTTCCAGCGTATACACGACTTCTTCGGCGCGGCCGTCCGACGTGGGGACCATGCAGGTAACCTGAACCCGGGACACGAGGTTGTACGGGTCCGACACCGCCACCTCCATGTCCAAGCCCTGACCCCGTGACACGATCCGGGTGCGGACCCGCTCTCCGGGGCTCGCCTCGCGCCTATTCGCGGGGTTTCGGAAGAGCGTCTTGGTGGACTGCCGGCCACTGTCCAGCGTCCGGGTGACCTTCACCAGCCGAAGCCAGTCCGGCTGATAGTTGATCTGGTATGCGAAACCCTGCTGGTCCGCGCCCTTGCCCTCCCGGTTGTGCCTCCCCATGTCGCCTCCGATAAAAATAGCAAAAAAGCGAGGGGTAAACGAATGTTTCTCAGGTTCACGGAATTGTCAAGTTTCTTCTGTCGAAAAACCAGAAAGCGCTTTTGATATTTGATGTTTCTCCGCAATGTGGCGGAACGAATTCGCGTCGACTTACAAGCGAACGGGGAGCGGGACAAAGGTCAGAAAAAAGATCAAGATGGCCGACCAGCCGATGACGGTCCGGATGGTCCCCAGCATCACTTGGGGCTGAAGCACCTTCGGATGAGCAAGGCGTCCGCGACTGAGGAGCACGGCGAGTCCAGCCCACAGCCACCAGCCCCACCACAGCCGTCCAAGGGGGAGCAGGGCCAGCAAGAGAGCGGGCGCCGCCCACCGCTGCACCCCCCTCGAGAGAGCGTACAGGATGTGGCCGCCGTCCAGTTGACCGAACGGAAGCAGGTTGAGAAAGGTGACGAACAAGCCGAGCCAAGCCGCAAAGGCCACTGGATGGAGGAGAATCGGGTTCACGCCCAGCTCGGCGGGGAAGAAAAGGTAGAGGATCCCCTGCACGACGAGGCCCGAGCCCAACCGGATGGGCTGGCCCGCGAACTCCACGACCATGGGCATCCACGCGTCGGCCGGGCCGTTGACCGTTCCCGAGAGCGCGAGGCCGGCCAAGAGCAAGAGAACGGAGAGGACGAAGCTCGCGATGGGACCGCCGACGCCGATGTCGAGGAGAATGGAGCGCCTCACGATGGGCCCGCGTATGCGGATGAAGGCGCCCAGCGTGCCTATGACAGAGTAGTAGGGGGGGAACGGGATGAAGTAGGGGAGACTGGCTCGGACCTGGTGCTGTCTCGCCATGAGGAAATGGCCCATCTCGTGGGCCATCAGGATGGACATCAGCGTGAGGGCGAACGGTACACCGGCCGCCATCCCCACCCAGTCCACCGTGGTGGGTACCGGAATCCACGCGCTCCCGACCTCGACGAACTGCGTCGCCATGGGGTCGATCCCTCGCAGGAGCGCACCCGCCATGAGCATTGTGAAGAACGTAAGGAGAAGAAGGGCGCCGTGGATCAGCCAGGGCCGGGGCGCCCGTGTCCGGCTCGGTCGCAGCAGAACGACCTCGACGCCCTCTTCCGTGTTCGCCAGATACGTGGGGCCGCCCCAGTCCCCGAGGGCCTCCACGACGACGGTGTCCTCGGCTCTCAGGTCGTCTCTGAGCTCGCCGACGACGAGCTCCGTGTCACCCACCAGACCCATGCGGTATGTGGCCAAGATGGTCATCCAGGTCCCGGATGTGCTCTTGACCCCCTCGCCGTCCCCCATTAGAATCGACTCGATTCCCTCAATAAACTCCCACGCTCGGCCCCCGTCGCATGAGCGCGGAACTCTCCATACTCTTCGCAGGTTTTGTTGTCGTGTCGCCCTCCAGCCTGACGCACTAGCCCCCGACCTGCCGTCTCGGCTAAGAAGCCGTAGGTGGTGTGTAACCCGGAGTAGAAGTGGACATCGCGCAGTTAAGGAGCAAGAGCGTTGGAGACCTCCACGATTTGGCGGAGGAGCTCAACATCTCCAACTACTCAGGGCTCCGCAAGCAAGACCTCATCTTCCGCATCGAGCAGAATCTCCTCGACAACGAGGTGGTTCTCCGGGGGGAGGGGGTGCTGGAGATCTTGGCGGAGGGATACGGCTTCCTACGCTCCCAGGACTGGAACTATCTGTACGGGCCAGACGACATCTACGTCAGTCCCTCGCAGATCAAGCGCTTCGACCTCAGGACCGGGGACACCATCCTGGGTCAGGTACGGCCTCCCAAGGAAGGGGAGCGCTACCTCGCGCTGCTGAAGGTCGAGAGCGTCAACGGCGACGACCCCGACAACGCCAAGCTGCGGATCGCCTTCGACAACCTCCGGCCCCGCTATCCCGAGGACCGAGTGACCCTCGAGATTCCCGATACGGACCTTTCCATGAGGGTCATGGATCTGGTAGCACCGGTGGGAATGGGGCAGCGGGGACTCATCGTCTCGCCGCCCAAGGCCGGTAAGACGATGCTACTCCAGAAGATCGCCAACTCCATCACGGCGAACCATCCGGACGTGCACCTCATCGTCCTGCTCATCGACGAGCGGCCCGAGGAAGTGACGGACATGGAGGAGCACGTCGACGGCGAGGTCATCTCCTCCACGTTCGACGAACCCGCGGACCGCCATGCGCAGGTGGCCGAGATGGTGCTGGAGAAGGCGAAGCGGCTCGTGGAGCACGGAAGGGATGTGGTCGTCCTCCTCGACTCCATCACGCGACTGGCCCGGGCGTACAACGTGACCGTGCCGCACTCGGGGAAGATCCTGTCGGGCGGTGTGGATGCGAACGCCCTGCACAAGCCCAAGCGCTTCTTTGGGGCTGCCAGGAACATCGACGACGGGGGATCCTTCACGATCATCGCCACCGCCCTGGTGGAGACCGGAAGCCGCATGGACGAGGTCATCTTCGAGGAGTTCAAGGGGACCGGCAACATGGAGTTGATCCTGGACCGCCACATCTCCGACAAGAGGATCTTCCCGGCCATCGACATCAACCGATCCGGGACCCGCAAGGAGGAGCTCCTCCTCTCGCCCAACGAGCTGAACCGGGTATACCTCCTCCGCAACTTCCTCTCCGACATGCCCCCCACCGAGGCCATCGAATTCCTACTGGACCGCATGCGACGGACCGAGACGAATCAGGAGTTCATGGATTCCATGGCCGCCGGCGAATGATGTATCTGCCGCAGATGCGGCACCCTATGTGCAAGTCCGATCCCTCAGTTCGTCTGTTGAGGTAAGCGGGAACGGTTCCTTCGGTCCCGCACGGGACGACTGAGGGAGGAACCACGATGCGCACTTTTGCACTGGTCCTGGCGCTTCTCGCCGGGCTCATAGCCGACGAACCGCAGAGCACACGCTCGCTCGGCGTGGTCATCGGCACCGTAGCCGACGCCGCAACGGCCACGCCATTGTCGGGTGTCCAGATCCACGCGGACGGCCTCATGGCGAGCACTCTCACCGCCAGGGACGGAGGCTATCTGCTCAGGCTACCCCCCGCGGCCACGGGTGAGGTGACGATCCGGGCCGAGCTCATCGGATACAGGTCGATGACCAAGCAGGTGAGCTTGGGCGCCGACTCGGTCCGGGTGGACTTCGCTCTCGAGTCGACGAGACGGCAGGACCGCGTCGCCCCGACGATGGACGAATTGGCCGTGTCGATCGGCACGGCGAACGAGTCGGCCGTACAGAGGAGCCGTGGGGAGGGTGGCGTAGTGGTGCCGTCGCAGGCTGCCGTAGCGGCCCAGGCCAGGTTCCTGTCGCCCGGCGAATTCGACCGCTCCGCCTATGACCTTCGAGGACGCTACAACTGGGATTTCGAGCGCGAGGGCTACGAGCGGATTTACGAGAACGAGTTCCGGGCCGTGGGGTCGAATCCCCTCTCGACCTTCGGCATCGACGTGGACCGGGCCTCCTACGCCAACGTCCGCCGCTTCATCCACGAAGGACGGCTTCCCCCGGCCGACGCCGTTCGAATCGAAGAGCTGATCAACTACTTCACCTACGACTTTGCCGCCCCCGAGGGGCCGGATCCCTTCTCGGTCCGCACCGAAGTGGCACCTGCGCCGTGGAACCCTCTCCACTATCTGGTCCGCATCGGAATCCAGGGCCGGAAGATCGACACGGAGGACCTCCCGGCCACCAACCTCGTGTTCCTGCTCGACGTGTCGGGCTCCATGAGGTCTTGGTGAGCGAGTTCGGCGGGACCCTGCACACCATCGCGAAGGACGTGAAGGTCCAGGTGGAGTTCAATCCCACACGGGTTCGTGCATACCGGCTCATCGGGTACGAAAACCGCATGCTGGCGGCCGAAGACTTCAACGACGACACCAAGGACGCCGGCGACCTCGGTGCCGGGCATACCGTGACCGCACTCTACGAGGTGATCCCGGCGGGCGTGGCGAGTGCGACGCCGGTCCGGGGCCTGGACGACCTGCGATACCAGTCTACCGAGGTTCGGATCGAGGCTTCAAGCCCCGAGCTGATGTTCGTGAAGCTGCGCTACAAGGATCCCGATGGGAAGAGGAGCCGGCTCCTCACGCACACCGTGCTGGACGGCACGACCATCCCGTCCTCGGACTTCACGTTCGCCGCCTCGGTGGCCGCCTTCGCGATGGTCCTCCGGGACTCCAGGTACTGCGGAGCGACCGACTTAGAGGAAGTCCTCCGGTGGGCGCGGAGCTCGGTCGGAGCCGACCGGGAGGGATACCGGCGAGAGTTCCTAGAGTTGGTCCGGGAGGCCCACAGGCTGTCAGCGGTAGACGACTCCGACTGAGCGTGGCGCTGAGGAGTGCGCGCTACTCCTCTACTGCGCCTTGGTAGCGCGGGTTCACCACCAGACGATCCCCCTCGAACACCTTCCGGTCCCACGGGAAGATGATGGTGGCGTCAGTCTCGAGGGCGAAGTAGTCCGCCTTGTAACCCTTCGTGCGAGCGAAGCTCGTGGCGGTTCGCACCTCGGAGGGATCGATATCCCGGATGGCCGCCAGGGCGAGACGGAGTGTGTCGCCCGACGTGGCGATCTCATCCACCAGGAGCACTCGCTTCCCCCGTGCCTGGACAGGCGCCGCCGACAGGACGGCGGGGCGCTCCAGGATCTGCTTGTCTCCCGGTTTGCGCGAGATCTTCATGGAGTAGAAGTCCACGCGCAGGATCGACGCCACGATGGCTGCGGGAATGGCGCCTGTACGGGCGATCCCCACGACGACGTCGGGGTGATAGTCCCGGGCCACACGGAAGGCGAGAGCCCGACAGAGCTCACCAAACATCTCCCAGGACAGCTCGAGGTACTCGTCGGTGCCGCGATAGTTGGGAGCCGGCGTTGGCTGCATCTGATGCATGGGCTGTGCTCCTGGCACTCGAAGGGGATGCTTAAGTTAGAGGTGTGGGAATGGCACATCAATGCTTCGGTTGACCGGCTGTCCGGGGAACGCCATCGTAAGGGCCACGCCACTCATCACCGGTACGACATGGACGAGGCGCAGCAGAGCCGAGCGGACGATCTCTTCGAAGAGACGCTGATGCGATCGAACGCCAAGGACCCCCGGGGGTTCTACCGGGAGCGCCTGCGGGAGATGAAGGCCACGGATCCGGACGCATACCGCGAGGCCGTCGAATACTACCAGGAGGAGCTGATCCCCTCCATCGCCGAAAAGGGGGCCGATCCTCTGTCGGCCTGGCAGGAGTACGGGTGCCGCCTCGCCGAGCTAAGCAGTCCTGGCAAGCCGGTGGAGGTGGACGTAACCGGACGGGCCCACCGATACCAGCCGCCGACTCCTCAGGACCGTATGATCCTTCACATCCCGGAGGGTAGTAAGGGTCGAGCGCTGGTGGTGGGGCTGCCAGCGGAGTTGTCATCCGCCCAGCGGGCCACGTACGAGCTACTCGTCGCGGGACGCCAGCGGTTACGTGAGTAGTCGTGTGAGTAAAGGAGAACCGATGCCGCATGAAAGACGAGTGAGGACGCCCATCAACATGGTTTGGGCCCCACGTCCGGGCTGGGCTACCGTCCGGCTCGTGGGTACGTGTGCTGACCGGACCCTACGCCGCGGTCAGATCGTTCTCCACACGCCCAGCGACGAGTACGACATACCGGGCCAGGATGAAGGACTGTCGCCCGGCACGCTGGTGATCATCCTCCACGAGGCGGCTCGGCTCGTGGAGGACGATCTGCATCTGGTCCCCGAGCACGCCGTCGTGGCCATCGGCGAGCCGCTGCCCTAGGGGCTACTCGGCCGGATCCTCCACCAGGTAGGCCACTCCCCACGCTCCTGTCCCCAGGTGCGTTGAGATTACCGGGGTAGCTGGTGCGCTCAGGATCTCCACGTCTCCGTACCTCTCGATCAGCCTCTCCCGAACCTCGGGGACGATGTCGGGAGCCCCCACGTGCACGATGCCGAAGCGGACCTTCTCGGGCTCCGCCCCCATGTCCTCGGCCATGACGTCCAGGAGTTCAGTCATGACCCGCGTGCGTCCGATGGCCTTCCCCCTCGGGAGCACCTTGCCCGCGCGGTCCAGGCCGAGAATGGGCTTCACGTTCAGGAGCGTCCCGAGGAGGGCCTTCCCCCTCCCCACCCGTCCCGATGCCAACAGCCGGTCGAAGGTCTCCACCGTGAAGAGGATGCCGGATTGCGCGCGGATACGATCGAGCTCACCGACGATCTCGTCGGGCCCATGGCCCATCTCGGCCAGCTCCGTCGCCTTCAGCACGAGGAGCCCTTGCAGGAGGGAGGCTCCCAGAGAGTCCATGAGCCGGACCGCCAAGGCGTCCTCCATGGAGATCGCCGCCTCCGCGGACGTGAACGTTCCCGAGAGGCTCGAGCCCAGGATTACGCCCACCACCTGCTCGGCGTCCTCGGCGGCCCTCTTGAACCCCTCCAGGAACGCACCCGGCGGCGGCTGCGAGGTGGTCGGCAGAGCCTCCTGCATGGAGAGCATCTCGTGAAACTGCTCTGCCGTCACATCGACACCATCCCGGTAGACCGTATCCCCCGCCACGAGCATGAGGGGGACCACCTGGATGCCGTGAGCCCGAATGATCTCCTCGGAAAGGTCCGCGGCGCTGTCGGTGACGATCCCAACCGGACGGCGAGTCAGGGAAAGATGTGACGTGGCAGAGCGCCCCACAGCAGCGTGCTGAGCCTTCATGTCCTCCGCCTTGTGGGTCACCAGGTTGCCCAGGCCCTTCAGGTAGGCGAACACGTTCTGGGGATCGTCCGTGTGGATGTGCAGCTTGAGGACGTCGCCGGAGCGGATCACGATCAACGAGTCGCCGCGCCCGCGCAGCCGCTCGCGCACCTCCCGCTGCGTGGGCATGCGGTTCCCACGTACGAGGGCTTCAGTGCAGAAGCGGTACCGCTCTTCCCGATCAGGGTACTCCACCATGGCCACGGCGGGGGGGCTGGCCGCGAAATCCCCGGTGGCCTTGGCCGTCAGCGGATCTCCATGGAGGAAGAGAACCACGCCCTCCAGAAGGCTCACGAATCCCTTGGCGCCTGCGTCCACTACGCCGGCGGACTTGAGCACTGGAAGGAGCTCGGGGGTCCGCGCCAGAGAGTGCTGGGCCTTTTCCAGCATGTGCTCCATCAGTGGAGCGATATCGGCCATGTGAGCCCGGGAGACGGCCTCGGCCGTCTCGCGCATGACGGTGAGTATGGTTCCCTCCACCGGTTGTTCGATGGCCGCATAAAGATTCTCTACCCCGGCCGAGAGCGCGATACCGAACTCTCCCGCATCGACGCGCTGGCGATGCTCCAGTCCACCGGCGAAACCGAGAAGGAAGTGGGACAGCATCATACCGCAGTTGCCGCGGGCACCCAGAACCGCGGCGTCTGCCGCCTCCTGAGCTACGATGCCTACGGCA
This sequence comes from Longimicrobiales bacterium, assembly GCA_965218295.1. GTDB lineage: Bacteria > Gemmatimonadota > Gemmatimonadetes > Longimicrobiales > Gaopeijiaceae > CBDCKN01. The sequence continues at coordinate 141,254 of CBDCKN010000012.1, forward strand.
CGGTGCGTGCTCCGCTCCAGATAGTCCACGATGGCCTGAACCGTGAGAGCGAGGTTGGTTCCCGTATCTCCATCCGGAACCGGAAAGACGTTGATTCGGTTGAGCTCACCGCGCTGCTGCTGTGCCCATTGGCACGCCGCCACGAGCGCCCTTCGCAGGCGTGGACCATCGATGTAGCCGATCTGCATCGAGCAAAGATCGAGAGCGCCCTCGACCCGCGCAACGCGGCCCGCCCAGGAAGCGATGCGTGCGCCGTCCGGAGTCGCCATATTGCGAGTGTTCCGAGACACTTTGGTAACGGGACACTAGATCTTCAAGCAGCATTCCACGACGCCATGGAAGAGAGGTGGAGGATCCCTTGAGCGATTCCTCGACTCACTGGCTCGCGATGATCGCGCTGCGCGCGGGCCTCGGAGACGCCATGGACTCGGGCGTGTCCGATGAGATTTCGGTGGAGAGGGCATGGCCCTGGGTAGCGGACTTCCTCGGGATCACGCAGGAGCAGCTCGCAAAGGGGGTCGGTGAGGCCCTTCGCTTACCCACGGCGGACCTGGCCAACGCGGACCCCTCTGCCCTCGCGTTCCTGCCCAAGGAGGAGGCCGATCGGCTCCGTGTGCTCCCCATCCAGGCCAGCGACCGCGAGCTGGTCGTGGCGACCTCCGATCCTCTCGACTTCGAGGCGGAGCGTGAAGTGGCTTTTCTCTCCAGCCGCCGCACCGTGTTCGAGGTGGCACCGCCGGACGAGCTAACGGCGGCCCGGGAGAAGGCCTACGAAGAGGCCACCGCCAGCGCTCGCGAGACGATCGGTGGCGACCAACTCGACCAGGCCTACGACCGCGTGCAGCTGGATCCGTCGTTCGAGGGCACCGTCCCTCACCACTCCGAGTCGGTCATCAAGGTCGAGCGGCTGATCCTGTACGAGGCGTCCAAGCAGGGGGCAACCGAGGTTCACGTGGCACCCCGGGGTAGCGTGGGGCGTGTGCAGTTCGAGCTGGACGGCCAACTCAAGACCTTCGTCCGCGTTCCCCTCAAGATGATGACGGAGGTCGTGGATCGGCTGCGTACCCTAGCAGGCCTTTCGCACAGCGGGACCGAGCGGGAGTCCGGGACGATCCCCCTCCTCATCGCCGACACCAAGTATACGCTGTCCGTGCACACCGTCCCCTCCTCCGCCGGGCACCTCGTGCTGGAGCTCGAGGGCGAAGGCGCGCCGGCGCCGGCCGTACCCAAGAAGCGGGACTGGCAACCTGCCACGACGACCGACGAAGGGCACATCCTCATCGTCGACGACGACGCCGACGGGCGCATGCTCATGCGCACGGTCCTAGAGAAGAACGGTTTCGAGGTGACTGAAGTCGACGACGGCAGCACGGCCATTCCCTTCCTCCAGGAGGCCGAGGACATCGACGGAATCCTCCTCGACCTGATGATGAAGAGCATGGACGGCCTGGAGACCCTCGAGCGTATCCGGAAGTCGATCAAGACGGCCGCGCTGCCAGTGGTGATCCTCACGGGCTCGGAAGACCCGGAAGACGAAAAGCGCCTCATGGAAGCCGGGGCCGATGACTACCTGCACAAGCCCGTGGATCCCATCCAGCTCGTGGTCCGGATCAGGTCGGTGCTCAAGAGGGCCGGCTCCTAATCCGATCTCGCCGGCGCTCGATCATCTGTGCTCCTCGGTCACCCCGGCGAAGGGAATCCCCGTGAACTCGGCCACGTTTCGCTTCCACGTTGCCTCGCGAGAGGCGGTCATCGAGTACTCGGGACCCCAACTGAGGCTCGGGCCTCCACTTCCAAAAGCCTCTGCTTCCGCCAGAGGCCTCCGCCGTACCCCGTGAGCTTGCCGTCCGCACCGATGACCCGATGGCAAGGGATAAGGATGGCGATGCGGTTGTCCCCGTTGGCGCGAGCCACGGCCCGGACGGCGGTGGGGCGATCGATGTCTGAAGCGATCTCGCCATAGCTCTTGGTGGTCCCGGCGGGAATGGACCGCAAGCGCGCCCATACCTCCTGCTGGAACGACGTTCCCGGCGTCACGAGGGGAATGGTGAACTCCACCGCCTTACCGCTGAAGTACGACTCGAGCTCTTCCGCTAGCCGGTCGAACACTTCGCTCGTGCCGGGGACGAACACACAGTCCAGGTACTTCTGGAGGCGCACGAGCTGGGTCTCGAGCATCCGCCGGTCGGCGAATTCCAGAAGGCAGAGGGCGTCGTCGACGGCCCCGGCGACCATGGGGCCCAGGGGCGTGGGAATGCGGGTCACTGTCACCATTGTCGAGCTCCGCACGTCCCGGGGGGCCTGCCCCATGAACCGCTTGAAGGCCTCGTTGAACCCGCTCAGCGATTCGTAACCCGAGCCGAAGGCAGCCCGGCTGACCCGGGACCCCTGCTGGATCTGACCCAGTGCCAATCCCAGACGGCGGATTCGGTAGTAGGCGTGGAACGTCATCCCGTGGTTCGACTGGAACCACCGCCGGACCCGCTCTGGGCTGAGCCCCCGGCTACGAAGATCCTGATCGGTCCAGCGCCGCTCCGGCTCGGCCTCGACATCGTTCATGAGACCGCCGAGCCAGCTCGGAAGCGCACCCGATGGCTCCATGGGCCGGCACCGCTTACAGGGCCGGAAGCCCGCGACAAGGGCGTCACTGGTCGATGGAAAGAAGTCGACGTTCTCCTCGCGCGGCTTCTTGGCCGAGCATGTGGGGCGGCAGAAGACTCCGGTGGTCCGCACACCGGTGAAGAACACCCCGTCGTAGGAGCCGTCGCGGGAGAGGAAGGCGGCGATCATCTCGCCTCGGTCGGGTAGGGCATGTGTATTCATGAATGACAATCTGAGACATCGTCACCTAGCTTTCCACCGGAGAATCGGCGTCGAATTCCCCCTGGCCATCCAACCTCCGAAAGCTCATCCTCAGTATTCCAGTGAACGGAATCAAGTCGAGGGCTCGAGGAACATGACCATTACGACCTTATTCTTTTATCTTTTCTATTGCTTTTCTGGCAGCCTTACGAACACGAGCGTCTGATGCATGTTTGAAAATCTCCCTCAATGATTCAACAGCCTCCTTACCACCAGTTTCTTCCAATGTCTTAATAATTAGTTCATCATCCGGCCTAGCACTCTCTTCGGCGTCGCCGGTGCCGGGCGGCGCGCCGTCGTCCAGGAGCCCTGTCAACACGTCTGCGAGAGCAGCCGTAACGGAGCCGATCGGCACGAAGAGAAGAACGCAGACGACTGTGATGAGAGCGCCGGAGTCGATCCACCTTATCAACACTGGCACGAGGAGCGCGTAGATCACTCCCGTAAAGACGAGCCCAAGCATCTGGGCTCCCGGCGTCATGAACGTCATGAATCCTCTCGATCCGTGATTCTCAGTCATGAAGGCAAGAACGAGGCAGGGTTGACTACGGCGCATGAGAACCTCCCTGAAGCACCAACGCGCAGGACACGGAGCTAGGATCAAAGGGTGTGTAAAAAGAGAGGCGACGTACCTTTCCGCTGAGTAATAACCAGCGAACTCCGGGTGACAGCCCGGGGGAAAGGAACGACGCCTCGTGAGGAAGAATACGGTGGGACCCGAGGGTGAGTCCAGGACGCCCGTGTGGGAAGTTCTGGAAGAAGTGGTTCGGGAGAAGGCGCAGGAGTTCATTCAACAGATCTTGGAGGAGGAAGTCACGGAGTTGCTAGGGCGAGAGAAGTCAGAGCGCAGGAGGGTGGTGGACGCGACCGAGGGCTACCGCAACGGATACGGCAAGCCGAGGCGGCTGGCGATGAGCTCGGGCACGATCACACTCCGACGCCCTCGAGTTCGAGGCCTTGAGGAGCGGTTCGAGAGTCGGGTGCTGCCGTTGTTCGCGAGGCGGACGAAGGAGCTGGGCGCTCTGCTTCCGGAGCTGTATCTGCACGGACTGGCGGAGGGAGACTTCGAGTTGGCGATGCGGGGCCTGCTGGGCGAGGGGGCACCGCTGTCGAAGTCTTCGATTCGGCGGCTGCGGGCGGGATGGACGGCGGAGTTCGAGGAATGGAGCCAGCGTCGCCTGGAGGGTCGTGAGGTCGTCTACGTGTGGGCGGACGGGATCTATGTGAAGGCAGGGCTGGAGCGGGACAAAGCGGCGCTGCTGGTGGTGCTGGGTGCCATGCGAGACGGGACGAAAGAGGTGTTGGCCCTGAGAGCGGGCTACCGAGAGTCGGTCGAGTCCTGGTCCGAGGTGTTGCGGGACCTGAAGGCACGCGGCATCGAGGCGCCCCGGCTTCTGATGGCGGACGGTAACGCTGCGATCTGGGGCGCAGTACGGCAGGTATGGCCTGAGGCGGGTGAGCAACGGTGCTGGAACCACAAGATGAGGAACGTGCTGGACCGACTACCTCAGCGGGAGCAGGGCGAGGCGAAGGATCTTCTCCGGGCCGTGGTCTACGCACCGAGCCGGGCCGAGGCCCTGAAGGCCCGCGAGGTGTTCGCCCGACGCTATAGGCCGTGGTATCCGAAAGCAGTGGACGTACTCGAGGACGACTGGGAGCGGATGGTAGCGTTCTACGACTTCCCCGAGGACCACTGGAAGCATCTACGCACGACGAACGTGGTCGAGAGCCCGTTCGCCGCGGTACGGCTCAGGACGACAGCAGCGAAGCGGTTCAAGCGGGTCGAGAGCGCTACGGCGCTAATCTGGAAGTTGCTCTTGGTGGCTGAGAAGCGGTTCCGAAGGCTCGACGCTCCTCACCTCCTCAAGGACGTATTTGAAGGAAGAAAGTTCGAAGACGGAAAGCCCGTCTCACACCAACAGCGGAAGAACGCCGCCTAATACGTTTACACACCTATTGACCCAACCTCAGGACACGGTACTAGAGTGACTGCTATGACACGGTGGATGGCCCTGCCTTCAGCAGTGAAAAGCACTGGTGGATAGTAGGGATCTACGATGCTACGCGCAGCATGTTCTCCGCTAGTGGGGAAATGCCTGATATGGGAGGGTTAGCCGGTGCGGTTATTGGGGCGTGCTCTCAGAATTGCTCGTGGTGTCCCTCGCCCACGTCGTCGGGTGGGGCGTCCCCCGCGCTACCCGGGATACGCTTAAAGGCTTCGCGCACGAATGCCACCACCAGAGCCCCAGTCATGCCGAGTGCGACCACCACTGTCCGTCCCTCAGAGTACTTACGCTCCTCTACAGCAGTGATATCCTCAAGAGCAATGCGTTCCCCAAGGCGTGACCCATCCGCAAACTCCATGTAGTCTGAGGAGACCAGACTGTCCTGCTCGATCCTCGGACTGTCGAGGACGTGATCGTCCCCGGCACGGTCATAAACCCTTAGTGATCCTGGTCGCTCAGCCACCAATTCGACCAGGGGTAGCTCAGAGGGTCTCCACGTGCGGCAGCCCGCCAGTAGAACGCAGGCGAAGCTGGTAGCGGCGAGTACGGGGCTCCGCAAGAGTGCGCGTATTCGTCTCATGATCTCCTCCCACGCGGCGTTGCGAGCCAGGGAACCGTGGCGTGCGGGCCGGTCGGGATTCAGCGTGACTTACGTCAACACGCAGGTAACCGCGAAGCTCGCGGTGGACGTCTCTCCCGCCGTCACCGTAACGGAAACGGGGTTGTCGCCATCCACCATGCAGTTCCACGCGATATCCGTCAGCTCCACGGTGTGATCGCCCGCCTCCACCTCCAAGGTGACGCTGTCTGAGACGTCGACGTCTTCGGTCTGGGCGCCATCGTCCAGATCGACGACGAATCCGTCTGGGTCGAAGGCTGGCCCTGACGTGGTAACCTCCACCACGACGGTTCCCAGCTCAGGGCCGATCGGGTTGTCGCCGCACCCCACCAGCACCAAAGCCATCACCGCAAGGGCAAAATCCACCACCGCGAGGAGAGAATCTGTCGATTTCATTGGGTACTCCGTATTTCATAGTCCTGGCTAGAAGTTCTCATCGAGCATGGAAACGAATGAGGAGCCCCGAATGTGACAGGGGGTGGGTGTTGGCATCCTTCCTGCATCTTGTGATCCCCATGTCTGGGCACGACCAACGTGCCAAGGAACCGACCAAATCAGGATCCAGGAGCAGGAGGACCGATGATCAACACGGGAACCAGGTCGCGCCTCGGCGTGGCCCTGACCTTTTTCCTTGCCGGCCTCACCGGCGCGTGCGCCCACGTGGGCCAGGATCAATTCGACGCCGAGGTCGAGTCTCTCCGTCGCGAGATCGAAGAGGGCGACCGGGCCAACCAGCAGCGCGTGGACGACCTTGGCCGGCGCACCGACGAGCACATGGAGGAGCTCTCGGCTCGTCTGGACGGGCTGACCCAAAGTCTTTCGGAGCTCCGAGGTGAGTTCGACGTCACGGTCGAGCGGCTGGAGAGCGCCGTTCGCTTCGACGTACCGGTGTACTTCAGATTCGACAAGGCCACTCTCCGGCCCGAGGATCTTCCGGTCCTGGACCGGTTCAGCAGGGTCGTGACGGAATACTACGCCGACGTCCTCCTCACCGTGGAGGGGTTCACCGATCCCGCCGGGTCTGTGGAGTACAACCGCCGGCTCGGATTACGGCGGGCGGCGGCGGTCCGGGGATACCTGGTGGAGTCCGGCGGCTTTCAGGAGAACCGGGTCAGAGCCGTCAGCTACGGAGAGGACGTGGCCCGCCTCGTGGCGCCCGGACAGGCGGGCCGCGACGCAGGCTGGGAGAATCGCCGAGTGGCCCTCGTCATCGAGCATCTCGGTGTGGTGAGCGATCCGGCGCCTATGACGGGAGGAGCGCGCTAGCCCGACTCCTCCATGACCAGTTCCGTGGTGATGTCGATGCACCCCGCTATCGACTTGTATACGGGGCATTTCGAGTGATGGAACTCGTGCACGCGCCTGGCCGTCTGCTCGGCCTCGGCGTCTCCCACCAAACGATAGCGGACGTGGATCCGCTTGATCACGAACGCCGTCCTCATTCTCAACTTCACCTCTCACTTCGGCCGCGAGCCGTCCGTCGCCAGCCGAGATCCCACGCGCCTCCAGCGCGCCTCCGAGGGTGCCGATCAGTCAGCCGCCGGTGGCGGCCACGACGTGATCGAGCGTGGTGGCGAACTCCTCGTCAGGGTCGACTCTGTAGTGTTCTGCGATGGCGCCATGCACGCCGAACATCGCGGGCTCCGCCGTGGCGGGAAGGTAGGCTCGGCGCACCGGACCCTTCACGCGCTCGATCCGGATGTCCGCCGTGTAGACCACGTCACCCATGCTGGCTTCTCCATACGGTTGAGGTTCCCGATGGTATCGGTCGATCACCGGCCGCGGCAAGCCGACCACAGGCTCCGGCACCGAACGAGCGGCAGCGGGCCGGAGTTCCGTGGAACCTCTGCCCGGTCAGGGATCGTATGTAAGGGATGTGTGGCAAGGGTCGTTGAACTGCGACCGTCGATCAGAGGGGAGGGTGCGGCATGAGCGAGCGTGGTCTGATCCCCATCATCTGGAGTCCCCGGTACGAAGTGAACATTGGGAAGCACGTCTTTCCGGTTGAGAAGTACCGGTTGGTCAAGGAGCGCCTCGAGGACGGAGGCTGGCTCGAGAAGGCCCGTCTGGAGTCGCCCGAGCCTGCCACCGACGATGCCATCCTCCGAGTTCACACGCGGGCCTATTGGGAGAAGATCACTACAGGGGCCTTCACGCCCTCCGAAGAGCGCATCCTGGAGGTCCCGTTCTCCGACGACCTCAGGGAGGCCTCGGTCCTTTGCGCCGGCGGCACCACGCAGGCAGGGCGGCTGGCGCTGGCAGATGGGAGAGCCGTTCACCTGGGCGGCGGATTCCATCACGCCCTCGCCGATCACGGAGAGGGCTTCTGCCTATTGAACGACATCGCCATCGCGGCAGCGACCCTGCTGGCCGAGAGCGCCACGGAGCGCATCGCCGTAGTCGACCTGGACGTACACCACGGAAACGGCACGGCCGCCATCTTCGCCGATGAGCCCCGCGTCTTCACCTTCTCCATGCACCACCAGTGGAACTACCCTGCCCTGAAGCCGCCGGGAGACCTCGACGTGGGCCTGGAGGACGGCGTCGGCGACGAGGAGTACTTGGGACTCCTACGGGAGCACCTACCCCGCATTCTTGAGGAATTCCGGCCGGAGCTCATCCTGTATCTCGCCGGAGCCGACCCGTACGAAGCCGATCAATTGGGGGGGCTGGCGCTCTCACTGGAGGGCCTGAGAGCCCGGGACGAGTTGGTCCTGGAGACCGCCGGAGAAGCGGGTGTGGGCGTGGCCGTCACCCTCGCTGGAGGCTACGCCATTCGACCCTCGGATACGGTGGCGATCCACTGCGGAACCGTTGAGGCCGCCCTGGCGTCCGACCCATGACCGCAGGGCGACCGGCAGCGCTCAACGAGGGAGGTTGAGCGCCTCCGTCACCTCCATACCGATGCGAGCCTGCGCCCGGCGCAGGTCCCCCGTCTCCCCCACGTCGAACTCCCCGCTCCAGAGGAGGGTACCGCTGTCGACCCGGTAGAGCTCGGCCACCAGCGTAGTTGCGGAAGCACCGGAGACCTCACGTCCCATGAGGATCATGTCGGCTTCGAACTGCCTGCCCACCTCCAGCGGGTCGCCACCCGGATCGAAGTAGCCGGCCGTACTCGCGGGGCCAAGGACTCCGAGCTCTCTCGGATCGATCCGGCCGAAGTACGACGCCAAGCCTTCACCAAATCCGGCGTAACGGCTGGAGCCAGGAGTCGAGCTCTGGAACGGGAGAACCGCCAGGACCGGCCTTCCCTTCGGGATCCGGCGCCCACCTTCCATGACCATGAAGATCAACGACCCAACGAAGAGCGCGGACACCGTGATCACGAGCGCCGCGAGGGTCCGGCGTGCCCCCGTGCGGGGATCGGGCTCCACGATCCGAGTCATGGCTGGAATGTCCGGTGGAGGCCCTCGTTGGGCCAGATCTCACGAGAACGCGTCACGGCGTCTCCCATCACGGGATGAGGCTGATGCCCAGGCCAAAGAAGGTCTCCTCCGCCTCCACCAGCTGGCCCATGGGCGACGAGCCGAAGTGGGCTCGTGCCTCGAGGCGTAGGAGACGCTCGCTGACCCTGAGCCCCATCCCGGTCACCAGCGTCGTCCCCGACCGCCCCGTGAGGGTCGGGTGCTCGAAGTTGGCCGCGAACAAGGGCCAGATACCGTCGTCCACCCCCGGGGCGCGAGCCTCCCACTCCAACCCGGTCCGAAGGACTGCCCTCGAGACCTTCTTGTTGATGTGGAAGTTGAGGTCGCCGCCGGCGTAGATGCGTCCACCCGACCCGAAGGTCCGTGCCAACAGGCCCTCAACCCCGTCCCTGGTCCGCTGAATGAGCTTGTTCCCCTGCAGGACCAACCGCTCCGGGAAGCGAACGAGGTATTCGTCGCCCACGTGGGAGCTGAGGTGGCGGAGGGTTATCCTGACCTGCCAGTCGTCGTGCCGGATGGAGATGGGTAGGCCCACCCGAAAGTCGACGTTGATCAAGTCCTTTTGCGAGGTCTCCATGAAGAAGCGCGAGAAGAAACCCAGCTCGAAGCCGAGGGTCATCGCGCGGTCGGCGGTGGTACCGTCGTCCATCCGCAGGATGGCCACGCTGTGACCGATCACCACCTCCGCCTCGATGTTGCGTCCAGCATAGTCCAACGCGTCGGGTCGATCGGCGAGGACGAAGGAGCCCCGGAGCTGCGTCTCGCGGGGTGCCGCGATGAGGGGCTCGAATGGACGTAGGCCTGGAAGCCAGCGGGATGCCTCCTGGCCCTTCAGATCCCCGGGGTGAAGGGAGGAGGGGCCGGCGACCACCAGGGCCAGGAGCCCCGCTCGTATCTTCGCCAATCGGCGGGGCCTCACTCGGGGTTCCGTCTACTCGAACGAGCCAGGAACCGCCTCCTCCATCTCGGCCGCCACTTCCTCGGCCAGGCGCATCGTCGAGAGATCCAGGTCGTAGTCGGGCACCTCACGGGGCTGGAGCTTCTCGATCAGCTCCCGGAACTCGCGACCGGAGAGCCCCATGTCTTTGAGCTCGTCGGGCGTAAGACCCCCACCGTCCGACCTAGCTCGCACGCCGTCGTCATCACCCTCCAGGAGGTGGCGCAGCGCCGTCATCTCGGCTCGGCTCATGGGCTCGGCGCCCACGCTGTAGTCGAGCCACGCCTCGTAGCTGAGGGGAGCCACCCGCTTCAACATGCCGGCCATTACCCGTGCGAACTCCTGGATCTCCCACTGGGAATGGGGATCGACCCGGAGGGTCAGGAAGTGCAAGAGGTTGTGAAGGTCGATCTTCCAATACCACTGCGTATAGGTGGAAAGAGGAAGATCGATGCGGGCGAGCTCCCGAGCGACCTCCTCCTCCAACATCCATCGGTACCCCTCGGAGGCCTCGGCACGGACCCGCTCCCAGCGCGCCACCGCCTTCTCGTACAGCTCCGCAGGAGCGTGCTCGGGCCGCCGGCCCTGACGGTTGTCCGCACTCTGGAGCGCGAAGTGGTCCAAGTCGGCCTTGTAAAAGAGGAGGGGCATCAACGAATAACGGCCGCTGTACTCGTTTACCGAATTGTGTGTGACGATCCCGTTGGCGATAAAGTTGTGAGATGGGCCCTCCACCTCCAGGTCGTAGGTCTCGCGTATCCCCAAATACTCGAAACGCTCGACGCGAACGAGGCGAGTGCTGGTGAGCTTGTTCCACGGTACTCGCGGCCGCCTTTTCCATTCCGTATGAATCGGGCCGCCACCGAGCCGTTCGACGTAGTCCAGCTCATCCCCTGCGACCCTTCGATGGCAGGGCGCACAGAGGGTCGTGAGGTTCCCAAGGTCCCTGGCTCTCGATTCGTCGGCCCAGACGGGGACGATGTGATGGCAGTGCAGCTCATCGGCCCTCTGGGCACACAGCTGGCAGGTCCATCCGTTCTCGGCGTGGACCTTGTGAGCGACCTGCGTGGTCCATCGCCCGATACCATCCCGCTCCGAGGAGCCCCCTCCGCGCCAGAAGTTGGAAGCAAGCCCGCTCCGTGATCTCCGGTTCGCCTCGACCCACTCGGCGGAGAGTTGCCGGGGGCCGAGCTCATAAGTGAGGTTCCTGTTCCATGGCGAATCACCCTCGGTGAAGCATCCGCGACCAGGCTCCGTGAGCTTGTGGCGCGTCAGCCACTTTCTGATCGTGTGGTACGAAACACCGCAATCTTCCGCGATGTAACGAATGTCCCGCCTCTGCTCGTTGTACTGTCGCTGGAGCCACTTCTTGTCCTGGCAGAGAGCCGGAGCTTCGGCTACGAGGCCGTTCACATGGACGTAGTGGTCTCCCGCCTGCCAAACAGCCCGCCCACCCTTCTCCTCGAGCCCGGTGGCTTGATGAAGCGTCCTCCATCCATCGGCGAATCTGAAGCGGTGGTCCGCTGTAGCCGTGATCTCCTTCCCGTCGGCCAGAACCATCCGGAATACGTGCTTTGGGCCGTTCTTAAAGACATCCACGACTCGGGTGTGGCCGATCCGCCCCGTCTCCTCGTCCATCTGACGAAGCCGCATGCCCTTCACACGGTCGCGCCGGAAGTACGGGTTCCTCTGTTTGTCGGGACGATGACGATTGACGGTCGGCTGAAATCGCCTCCACACGTCCTCGATGGGCAGCTTGTAGAGCTGATTTCCCCGTCGCTGAATGCCTCCGGGAAGGTCGAAGTACACCTCGGTCCCCTCCGCCAGGCAGGCCGTGCGATGTCGGATCCACTGGCGCGCCACGAACATGGGCATGGCACAGTGGAACTTGACCTCCACCATCTCGCTAGGCGTCGTGTGGTAGTGCCTGCGCAGATACCGGATCAAGCCCCGAGTCTGGCTTACCTTCCGGGTGCCGTAGCCATAGCTGACGCGGGCGGCCCTCTCCACGTCGTCGTCTGTGCCCATGTAGTCGACCAGGGCCACGAAACCGTGGTCGAGAACGGGAAAATACCCCCCGAGAATCTCCTCCGCGGCGGGGCTCGTAGGTCTCTTGGTTTCCATACTATGGGGTTCGCGGCCGCAGCCGGTGAGACGACGAAAGTGCCGGCGGAATAGATCCAAAGGGATTCCCACCCGCAAGCGGGAGGGTGCACTTGTTGGCCACCGGATACTCGCGGATCGTGGAGAGCCCAAGGGCCGGCCACGCTCGGCGGCGCCGGCAGACTTTCCTGGACAACGTCGGGAGCCACTGGCGATCTTGGAAGCGTGGCTCGGGACGGCTGAAGCGGATCAGTCGTCATACTGGAATCCTACCCACCTCGTTGCAGCCTGCCATAGACGCCGTGCGTATCGCCTTTTTCATCTCTCCCCACGGGTTCGGGCATGCGGCTCGGGCCGCCGCCGTCATGGAGGCGCTCCACGCCCAGGATCCGTCCACTCGCTTCGACCTGTTCACCACCGTACCGGAGTGGCTCTTCCGGCACTCGTTGGACGGCCTCTTCCGGCACCACCCGTATGTTGCAGATGTCGGGCTCCGGCAAACCTCTGCTCTCGAGTTCGACGTCGAAGCCACCCGCGATGCCGTCGAGGCCTTCATCTCGCAGGCGCCGAGGGACGCCGACTCGCTGGCCGACCGGGTGAATGGGCTGGGGTGCTCGGCGGTGGTGTGTGACATCTCGCCGCTGGGCCTCATGGTGGCGGAGCGGGCGGGGCTGCCCTCGGTTCTAGTGGAGAACTTCACGTGGGACTGGCTCTATGAGCCCCTCGCCACCCAGGACCCCGCCTTCGTTCCCATCGTGGAGTGGATGCGCGCCCGATTCGCCGAGGCGGGCCAGCGCATTCAGGCTCGGCCGCGGTGCGAGCCCCTGGCAAAGTCCGATCTCGTGGTTCCGCCCATCAGCCGCCGTCCCCGTCGGGAGCGTCCGGACGTGAGAGCCGAGCTCGACGTCGGAGGCGATGCACCGCTCGTGCTGATCACAATGGGGGGAGTGAGCCAGCCCCTCCCCTTCCTGGCGGAGCTTCGCAAGCGGGACGACGTGACCTTCGTGGTGACGGGCTCGGAGCACCCGTTTGTACGGGTTGGCCCTTCGCGCCTGATGACCCGGGAGGGCAACCTACGGCTCTTCCACAGCGCCGCACGGGTCTTCATGCCCGATCTGATCCGCGCAGCCGACTGGGTGGTGGCGAAGCTGGGGTACGGCACCCTCGCAGAGGTCTGGGCCGCCGGCCGGCCGCTCGGCTATGTGGGACGGAGCGACTTCCGCGAGACCGGCCCGCTCAAGAACTTTGCCCGGAGCGAAATCCCGAGCCTCGAGATCTCCGAGGCAGACTTCTCCACGGGGACCTGGATCGACCGAATCGACGATCTCCTCGCCCTGGGCTCCGCTCCGGAAAAAGGCACCAACGGCAGCGAGGCCGCTGCGCGCTGGATCATGGAGGCGACGGCCAAAGTCTGAGGACCGGCTCAGCGCACGCGCTCTCCCGCGATCCACACCGACTCTATACTCCGGGCGTTGGCGATGTCCTCCAGGGGGTCCCCCGTCAGCACGACGAAATCGGCCCAACGACCCGCCGCCAGCGTCCCGATCTCGTCCTCGACACCCAGGCAGCGGGCGGCATCGGAGGCCCCGCCTCCACGCCCGAGCGCCATCAGGCCACCGAGGCCGAGCAGAAGGGCCGGGCGGCACGCGTAGTCCGAGTCATGTTCCCCTCCTCAGCTTCGAGCGCTTCACGAAATCCACGGACATGCCCAGCTCTTCACCCACCAGGGCAGCCAGTGCCTCAGCCGGCTGGCCCCAGGGGATGTCGTCTCCGAGACAGAGCCGCCGTCCGCCCTTCAAGAACGCGCGGATCCTCACCTTGCGCTCCGCCTTTGCGCCGTCACCCACCCGGCTGCTCACGTCCATCTCCACACGCTCGACGTCCTCGATACGAGCCAAGCGCGTGACGGGCAAGAGAAACCACCGCCGGGTCGAGATCTTCCCGTTCCGGATCTCGACCACCAGAGAGTTCATGAGCGAGTACAGGCCCAGGAACATCATGAGAGCGCCGAGCCCGCCGAAAGTCACGAGGAAGATCGACGTGAAGCCCACCGCGACGGCGCCGAACACCGTGCCGTCCATCATCTCCAGGATGGTTCCGAAGAAGAAGACACCAGCGCCCGTAAAGACGGCCCCGAACACCACGAGCATCACGCCGGCCAAGCCGCCGCGGCCCACGGGATAGTGGAGGGTCACACCAGAGCCACGCCTCCTCATGCGGACCACTTCGTCGGGCAGGTGCGTGGCCTCGACGGTGGAGGGCGTAGACAGGGCCGACCGGCTGGCGCGCAGAACCGGATCCACGAGCAGCACCGGCATCTCGAAAGTCTGATCCAGGTCCGCACCGGGAAGATCTCCCTGAATACGGACGATCCACTTGTGATAGTCGTCGGACTTCTCGGCAGTGGGCGGCAGATCCCCGGGGACCTGGAACGTGAAGCGAAGGCGCAGGCCCCTGCCCGAGCGCTCGACCTCGGGAAGCATCTCCTCGGCCCACTCGATGGACTCCTTGCGCGATGATCCGTCACTCGTCTTCTGCAGTCGATCCCGGATGCACACCAGGAGGACCCGGGCCTCGAGATCGTCCACAGGGTGGAGCGGAAGCTCCAGCGAGCCCCCGACATGGCCACCCAGCGAGCCGGGGTGGGGGTCGAGCTGCAGGCGGAGGCCGCGGAAGCGCCTCCAGCGAAGGGTCTCTCGCATGGCCATGGCCAGGAGGAGGAACCCCACCAGGGTGAAGACCGGGAGCAAGAAGGCCAGGAACAGACCCAGCTCGTCGTCTCTGAAGAGGGCGATCCAGCCCACGGGAATCCCGATGACATTCCAGATGAGGGCTCCCACCCAATAGGTGAGGAGCTCCCGGCCCACGGTCGATCGTGTCCACCCTTCCGACCAGCCGGGGTGACTGAGGAGCGCCCGCTGGACCTCGTCCGGTGATTGGCTCTGCATAGTCACCTGCACGTGTCGCTGCCCACGGCGGGGCCCTCCTAGCTAGGCCCCGCTCTCCTTGCTCTCCGGCTTGCCGTACAGCTCCCGCAGCCGGGTCTTCTGGACCTTGCCGGTGCCACCTACCGGCATCGACTCGACGAAGACGACCGCCTCGGGGATCCACCACTTGGCGACCTTGCCCTCCAGGAAGCCCAACAGCTCCTCCTTCGTGACGGACGCGCCCTCCCTCACCTGCACGATCAGGAGGGGACGCTCGGTCCACTTGGCGTCGGGAAGGCCGATGACCGCCGCCATCGCCACGCCCGGGTGGCCCATGGCTACGTTCTCCAGGTCGATGGAGCTGATCCACTCCCCCCCCGACTTGATCACGTCCTTGGCCCGGTCCGTGATCTGCATGTAGCCGTGCGAGTCCAGAGACGCGATGTCACCCGTGGAGAACCACCCCTCGGCGTCCAGGATTTCCTCGTCGTGCTCGTAGTAGCTAGAGCAGACCCAGGGGCCCCGCACCTGGAGCTCACCGACGGCCTCGCCGTCGTGAGGCAAAGCCTTCCCATCTTCGTCCACGATCCGCCAATCGACTCCGAAGATCCGCCTGCCCTGCCTCACCTGCACGCCCAGGCGCTCCTCGATGGGCATCTGGCGAAGCTCGGGCGTGAGAACATTGAGGGAGCCGATGGGACTCGTCTCCGTCATCCCCCAGCCCTGACGGAATTCGATCCCGAACTCCTCCTCGAATGCCCGGATCATGGACCTGGGAGGGGCCGCGCCGCCGACCGCCACCACCTCGAGGCTCGGAACGCCCGCGTCGTTGGCACGCCAGTAGTCGAGGAGCCCCATCCAGATGGTGGGCACTCCGGTGCTGACGACGACCTTCTCATCTCGCATCAGCCGGGTCAGGCTCTCCCCGTCCATGTGTGGACCCGTGAAGACGAGCTTGGCTCCCAGGATGGCCGCCGAGTAGGGGGTCCCCCAGGCGTTGGCGTGGAACATGGGGACGACCGGAAGCATGGCCTGGCCCTCCTTGACCCCCAACGCGTCGGGCAAGCTGGCGGCGAAGGCGTGCAGCACCGTGGAGCGGTGACTGTAGAGGACCCCCTTTGGGTTCCCGGTAGTGCCCGAGGTGTAGCACAGGGACGCCCCGGCGTTCTCTTCGAGCACGGGCCATTCGTACTCCCCGGGCTGCCCCTCCAGGAGCTCCTCGTAGCAGAGAAGGTCCGAGAGAGACGACTCGCGCATCGTCTCCCTCCCCGTCATGACCACCACGTGCTCGACGGTCTCCAGCCGGTCGGTCACCGCGGCGACGAGCGGGACGAATGTCAGGTCCACGCAGAGGATCCGGTCCTCGGCGTGGTTGATGACGTATGTGAGCTGATCGGGATGGAGGCGAGGGTTCATGGTGTGGCAGATGGCCCCCATGCCCGACACGCCGTAGTACAGCTCCAGATGACGATACCCGTTCCAGGCGATGGTCCCCACCCGGTCCCCCTCACCGATGCCCAGCCCGGCCAAGCCGTGGGCGAGCTGGGCCGAACGGGCACGGACGTCCTTCCACGTGTACCGATGCACCGGACCTTCCACCGTCTGAGAGACGACCTCGATGTGCCCGTGCATGTCCGCTGCGTAGTCGATCAGTGAGGATATGAGCAGGGGATGGTCCATCATCAGGCCACGCATGTCGGCCTCCTAGCGCTGGGGAGCAGACCCCTTATCATGGGGTGCTGAAAGTATGCCGGGTGACGCCGGGGAGCACCCCCGGCCCCCGGAGAGGCCGTCTGAGAACCCTTTGCCCGGCGCCATCGACCGGTCCCATCTTCAGGAGGCCCCACGCTGGCTTTATACAGGCTCAAAACACACTGACGCCGATATCGAGATGAGTCGAACCATGAAGATGCCCCGCGCCTACGCTATCCTCACTTCCTGGATCCTTGCGTGGCCCCCCCTGCTGGTCCTCGGGACGTCGGCCCAGGCCCAGGAGGAGGCTCCTAGCGACCCCCTGGCCGTCACCAGCTTCCTGAAGTGGCGCGAGATCGGTCCCGCCGTCGTCGGCGGGCGCATCAGCGACCTCGCCGTAGACGAGTCGGACACGCGCGTCATCTACGTGGGCACGGCCACGGCCGGCGTGTGGAAGAGCACCAACCACGGCACGACGTGGACCGCCCTCTTCACCGACGAGTCCACGGCTTCCATCGGGGACGTCACCCTCGCCCCATCGAACCCGAACGTGGTGTGGGTGGGAACGGGCGAGCCGCAGAACCGACAGAGCTCTCCGTGGGGAGACGGTGTCTTCAAGTCCATGGATGGAGGGCGCACGTGGACCAACGTCGGTCTCCAGGAAACCCGGCACATCTCCCGCATCCTCGTGCACCCGCGGAACCCGGACATCGCCTACGTGGCGGCCGTCGGCAACCTCTGGAGGTCGAGCCCGGAGCGTGGCGTCTACAAGACCACCGACGGGGGCGCCACCTGGGATCTGGTCCTCTTCGTGGACAACGAGACCGGAGCCATCGACCTGATCATGGATCCGGCCGACCCCAACACGCTCTTCGCGGCCATGTACCAGCGCCAGCGGACGGCGTGGGGCTTCAACGGTGGCGGCCCGGGGAGCGGCATCTACCGTACCCTGGACGGCGGCGCCACCTGGGAGCGCCTTGCGGACGGCCTCCCCGAGGGTGACCTGGGGCGCATCGGGCTCGACGTATACAGGAGGGACGGCAACCTGGTCTTCGCCACCGTTCAGGCCCGCCGGGGCCAGAGCGGTGTCTACGCCTCGAGGGACCGCGGTGACACGTGGGAGATGTTCTCGAGCACCAACCCCCGCCCTATGTACTTCAGCATGATCCGGGTGGATCCGAACAACCCCGAGCGAGTCTACGTCGGCGGCCAGAACCTCATGCGCTCCGACGACGGGGGACGGACGTTCACGAGCGGCGGAGCCCGCAACGTCCACCTCGACCACCACGCCCTGTGGATCGACCCGTCCGACTCGAACCACCTGATCCTGGGAAGCGACGGCGGCGTCTCGACCTCGTTCGACGGCTCGGAGACGTGGCGTTTCTACGACAACCTCCCCATCGCCCAGTTCTACGAGATTGGCTACGACACGCGGAATCCGTACTGGGTATGCGGAGGACTCCAGGACAACGGAAGCTGGTGCGGCCCGACCAACACCCTCGACAGCCAGGGCATCCGGAACGCCGACTGGCAGAACATCGGGGGTGGGGACGGCTTTTACGTTCAGGTCGACCCCCTCGACTCGAGCGTGCTCTACGCCGAGTCCCAGAACGGCCGCGTGAGCCGCGTGGACCTCGAGACGGGAGAGCGCACCTCGATCGCACCTCGGCCCAACTTCGAGCTGGAAGAGGGCTCGTCCCCGAAGAAGGAGCATCCCGCGGCGGACGATCCCGACCCCGAGGACGCTCAGTACCGCTTCAACTGGAACACGCCTACGCTGATCTCGTCCCACGATCGGAACACGCTGTACACGGGCAGCCAAATGCTCATGAAGAGCACGGACCGGGGCGTGAGCTGGACCCAGATCAGCCCCGATCTGACCTTCGACATGGATCGGTCGCAGCTGCCCATCATGGGGGCCCTGCCCTCGGACTCCATGTTGTCCCGTCACGATGGCGTGTCGTACTACGGCACGCTCACCACGGTGGGCGAATCGTCCATGAACCGCGATGTCCTCTACACCGGCAGCGACGACGGTCGGGTCATGGGGACCCAGGACGGTGGCGCCAACTGGACGGATCTCACGCCCAACATCACGGGCCTGCCCGAGAACACGTATGTGAGCCGTCTGGTGGCCTCCAACGCTCGTGAGAGCCGAATCTACGCCACCTTCGACCGGCACTACTCGGGAGACTTCGCCGCGTACGTGTACATGAGCGACGACTTCGGAGTGACCTGGTGGCCGATCACCACCGGGCTCCCCCACTCGTCGGTGAACATCCTCGCGGAGCACCCCGACCAGGAGAATCTGCTCTTCGTGGGGAACGAGGTGGGCCTCTACGTCTCCACGAACGGGGGCACGAGCTGGGAGCCCCTCATGAACGGCCTGCCCACTGTGCCCGTGGACGACATCAAGGTCCAGCCCGACCACAACGACCTTATCATTGGGACCCACGGTCGGGGCATCTGGGTCATGGACAACATTAGCCCCCTCGAAGAGGTCGCCGGCGGATCCATAGAGGCCTCGGACCCCTACCTCTTCCGTGTGGGCCAGGCGGTGGACTGGAGGACCTTCCGCATCCAGGAGTGGACCGCTTCCGGTGAGTTCCGGCTCCCCAACCCGTCGAACGGGGCACGCATCCGATACTGGCTCCCCGAGCAGGCCGCGACGTCGGCCGACGCTGCGGGGGAGAGTGCCGGCAGCGGGGATGATCACATCACGATCGAGATCATGACGGCCACAGGCCAGGGAGTGCGGACCCTCGAAGGGCCCTCCTCTCCAGGTGCCCACGAGGTCACCTGGGACTTCCGCATCGACCCGGCGTACGAGGCCGACGAGGGTGGTGGTGGTGGGTTCGGCGGAGGCGGCGCCGAGGGCCCGAAGGTGCTTCCCAGCGTCTACCAGATCCAGATCGAGGTCGGTGAGACCACCATGTTAGGCGACCTGGTCATGCGCCGGGATCCCCGCATCGAGGTGTCCCAGGAGGACCTGGCCGCGCGGCAGGCCGCGCTCATGTCGGTCTACCAGCTTCAGGCGCCGGTCTATCACGCCGGCCAAGCGATCCGGCGACTCAGGGATCAGCTCGCCGACGTGGACGACCTCCTGAACGACGCCACCGACGCGCCCGAAGCCCTGAGCGAGGAGGTGGAGGCGATCGAGGAAGAGCTGGAGAGTCTCGGGGACGACCTCGATGACCTCCCGGTGCAGCAGACGCGATCGGCCATCGAGGGGTCCACGACACGACCCACCGAGGACCAGTTTCAGGACATCGACGGGGCATGGGAGGACGCGCCCGGGATCATCGAGCGGCTCAACGCTCTCATCTCGGATCGGATGCCTGCCCTCAACCGTCGTCTTGACGATGAGGGTATCCGGGCCGATCCCGGGGAGGCCGTGGAGATGCCGAGACGAGGAGGCCGCTGACGGCCCGCAAATACGTATGCCTCCCGTGCTCCGCGAAAACTGGTCCTTCTGGCTCTAAGAACAGGAAAACTCCCCGAGGGGGCTCACAGGCCTCTAGAGGACCGCTCAGGTAATGTCGTCGACGCTCGCGGGTTGCGGCCTCGTTCCCTCCGCAACTTCTCGGATGATCTGCGACAGGTGTTCGGAGACCGGGTCGTGAGGGACCAGCTCCAGCGCCTTGCTCACGAAGCCCTCGGCTTCGGCGAGGTCACCGCCCAGAAGGTAGGCCAAAGCCAGGTTCGCCATGAGTCCAGGGTCGTCGGGGCGGGCGTCCAGGGCGGCCTGGCAGCACTGGAGCGCGAGCTCGGTGTTCCCGGCCTCGAAGGCGGCAAGCCCGGTCTCCCGAGCCACGTCGGAGGTCGTATCCGGCATGCGGATCCTTACGATCCGGTGCACCCGGCAGTTGAGCCCAACCGCCTCCTTGGACGGACTCATAGAGCGGAGGTAGGGACTCACTGGACCTACACGGTTTTGTCCAGGCCGTCCTCGCCGCTTCCAACGGTCGAGTTCCCTCAAAACGTGTTCTCTGGGACAGGCTCCAGGAGGCACGGCCCACCGTCCGACGCCGGAGGGTAGAGCAGCTGTAGGCCGGTGAAGGTGACGCGAGCTCGGCCCACGGCGGCGGCCACGCTATGCCAGGCCGATAGCACCTACTCGACTTGCGCATTTGTGAAAGAAGGTGCAAGATAATTGGTTATCCCTCCACGGGCGCCAGTCTCTGACGCAGATTCCCTCTTCAGGGTCGGGGGAATCGCTGGTGTGTTTACGCGTCGTAGATGGAGGGGGCCGTGAGGATTATTCGACCGAGCACGCCCCCGCTCTACAACGGGGCATTCGAGCACGATGGCTGTGGCACGGGATTCGTCGCCACCATCGATGGCGAGCGTAGCCATCGCATCGTCGAGCTGGCGGTACGGGCGGTCGTAAACCTCACACACCGCGGGGCCGTGTCGGCGGACGCCTCGTCCGGCGATGGGGCGGGCGTCACGATCCAGATTCCGCACGAGCTGTTGGCGGAGGACGCCACGCGCCTCGGCCTGGACCCGAGCCAACTGAGCGACCTGGCCGTGGCGATGGTCTTCTTGCCGAGGGACGAGGAGGCCCGGTCGCAGGCGCGGTCGTTGCTGGAGGAGGCCGCGCGCCGGACCGGTATCCAAGTGCTCGGTTGGCGTGTCGTGCCGATTGACGCTTCGGTCCTCGGAGGGTCGGCGCTGGAATCACTTCCGGGAATCGAGCAACTCCTGCTGGCGCGACCCCCGGAGCTGCAAGGCGCCGCCTTCGATCGGGCGCTCTACCTGGCGTGCCGTCGCGCGGAGGCCGTATTCCGCACGCACAAGATAGACGCATACATCGTCTCGATGTCTGGGCGTACCGTCGTCTACAAGGGGCTTATGGTCGCTCCGCAGCTGGGGCGCTTCTTCCGAGACCTCTCGGACCCGCGCACCCGCTCCGGGCTCGCCCTCTTCCACCAGCGCTTCGCGACCAACACGCTCCCGAGCTGGGATCTCGCACAACCGTTCCGTCTCGTCGCCCACAATGGCGAGATCAATACCCTCGTCGGCAACCGCAACTGGATGAGCGCGCGAGAACCCGAGCTGACGTCGACCGTCTGGGGCGACCAACTCCAGGAACTGTTCCCGGTTATCTGGCCGATCGGCTCCGACACCGCCTCCCTGGACGAGGCCCTCGAGCTGCTCGTGACCTCCGGCCGCGACCTGCTGCACGCGATGGCGATGCTGATCCCGGAGGCCTGGGAGAACATGCCCAACATGGACCCGGGGCTGCGCGCCTTCTACGAGTACCATGCGTGTCTCGCGGAGCCGTGGGACGGCCCGGCCGCGGTTGCGTTCACCGACGGCACCGTGGTCGCCGCGGTGATGGATCGCAACGGGCTCCGTCCGGCGCGCTATCAGGTTACGTCCGACGGCCTGGTGATCATGAGCTCGGAGGTGGGCCTGTTGGACATCCCGCTGAGCGAGATCGTCGAGTCCGGGCGCATCGGGCCCGGAGAGATGATCGCCGTCGATGGGGAAAGGCAGCGGTTCCTGCGCAACGACGAGATCAAGGGGGACTTTGCCTCGCGCCGCCCCTATGGCGAGTGGGTGAGTCGTAACCTTCACGACCTGAACTCCTCGTTGGACCGCGACGACGGGTGCCACCCTCCGCAGGCTGTCGGGAACGTCGAGCAGATGCAGGTGCTCCACGGATACACGCGCGAAGAGATCCGGTCCGTCATCACACCGATGGTGCAGCAGGGCAAAGAACCGACGGGATCGATGGGCGACGACACGCCGCCGTCGATCCTCAACGACCGGCAGCGGCTGCTCTACACGTACTTCCGGCAGCGCTTCGCGCAGGTGACCAACCCCCCGATCGACTCCTTGCGCGAGGAGATCGTGATGTCGCTGAACACGTACCTGGGTCGGCGGCGCTCGATCTTGGAGGAAGCGCCTGAAGCCGCGCGGCTGGTGCGCCTGATGAGTCCGCTCATGACGGACCAGGATCTGGCGGCGCTGCGCCTGACACCGGGGTGGAAGCTTGCGACTCTCGACGCGTGCTTCGCGGCGGAGGACGGCGAAGATGGACTCGTTCACGGACTGGACGAACTCTGCGCGGCAGCGGTGACCGCGATCGACGAGGGACACAGTTTGCTGGTCATCAGCGACCGTCTGGTCGACGAGCACCGCGCGCCGATCCCCATGCTGCTCGCGGTCTCGACCGTCCACCACCACCTGATCCGCGAAGGCCGGCGGATGCGCGCTAGCATCGTCGCTGAGACCGGCGACGCGCGGGACGTGCACCACTTCGGCGCGCTGATCGGCTTCGGCGCCTCGGCCGTGAACCCGTATCTCGTATTCGAGACTTTGCAGGCTCTGGTGCACCAAGGAGCGTTCGAGGAGCGCACGCTCGATGAGGTGATGCACAGCTACATCCAGGCCGTCGACGCAGGCATCCTCAAGGTGATGTCGAAGATGGGCATTTCCGCTGTTTCCTCCTATCACGGGGCCCAGATCTTCGAGGCGCTGGGCATCGGCGATGAGGTGATCCAGCGCTGTTTCCCCGGCACGACGTCCCGCATTGGCGGCATCGGCTTCGAGGAGATCGCAAATGACGTCCTCGAGCGGCACCGCCGCGCGTACTCGGACGACCCCATGGAGCGCGGTGGCTGGTACCAGTACCGTCGCGACGGTGACTACCACGCCAACGCGCCCCAGGTCTGGCGCGCTCTGCACAAGGTCACGCAGGGCGGTGGAACGGAAGAGTATCGCGCGTACTCGAGTCTGGTTCACGACCGACCGCCCACGGCGCTGCGCGACCTACTCGAGTTCGCACCGGATCGCCAACCGATCGACGTCGATCGCGTGGAGCCGATCGAGCAGGTGACACGCCGCTTCCAGACCGGCGCGATGTCGTTGGGCGCGCTGAGTCCCGAGGCGCACGAGGACGTCGCGCGCGCCATGAACCGACTGGGAGGGCGCTCCAACACCGGAGAGGGAGGCGAGGACCCTCGCCGTTTCGCGCCGGACGGCGACAAGCGCGACGCGAACTCGACGGTGAAGCAAGTCGCCTCAGGGCGCTTCGGCGTGACCCCCGCCTACTTGGCCGGCTCACACGAATTGGAGATCAAGATGGCGCAGGGCTCCAAGCCCGGGGAGGGCGGGCAGCTCCCTGGTCACAAGGTCTCGGAGTACATCGCTGGGTTGCGTCACGTGATGCCTGGGACGCCGTTGATCTCCCCACCGCCTCATCACGACATCTACTCGATCGAGGACATCGCGCAGCTGATCTATGACCTGAAGATGGCCAACCCCCGCGCCCGCGTCTGCGTAAAGCTGGTCGCTGCCGAGGGTGTCGGCACGATCGCGGCCGGCGTCGCCAAGGCCTACGCCGACGTGATCCAGATCAGCGGGGCGGATGGCGGCACCGGCGCCTCGCCTCTCTCGTCGATCAAATACGCGGGCAATCCTTGGGAGCTCGGCCTCGCGGAGACGCAGCAGACGCTGGTGATGAACGGGCTGCGCGGTCGGGTGACGCTGCGCACTGACGGTGGCCTGCACACTGGGCGAGACGTGGTGGTCGCGGCCCTCCTTGGTGCCGAACAATACGGCTTCGGCACCGCCGCGCTGATCGCTATAGGTTGTAAGATGGCGCGCCAGTGCCACCTCAATACGTGCCCCGTGGGGATCGCCACGCAGAGTGAGGATTACCGCAAGAAGTACTTCGGTACGCCCGAGATGCTGATCGACTTCCTCACGCACGTCGCTCAAGAGGTGCGTGAGATCCTGGCAGGACTCGGCTATGAGCGGCTGGACGACGTGATCGGGCGCGCCGATCTGTTGCGGCAGCTCCCGTCGCGTGAGGTCGATCGCTGGCGAGGCGTGGACCTGTCGAAGCTCATCGCGCCGGCATCGAGCGAGTCGGGGGAGCCCGCCCACGCCATCCAGGATCGCAACGACCGCCCAGGCACCGCGCTGGACGACCGGATCTTGGAGGATCTCGATCGCGCATGGGAGGACGGCACGCCCTTCCGTGGCTCATATCAGATCTACAACACGGACCGCACCGTCGGCGGACGCATCGGCGGGCGCATCGCGCAGATCCACGGTGACGCCGGCCTGCCGGAGGGTTCCATCAAGCTGCACTTCACAGGCTCGGCAGGGCAGTCGTTTGGCGCCTGGCTGGTCCCGGGCGTCAGGCTGCGCCTGGTCGGCGAGGCCAACGACTACGTAGCCAAGGGGATGACGGGCGGTGAGATCACGATCCGCGCGCCTGGTGAGGCCGGGTTCGAAGCGCACGACGCGACGCTGGTCGGCAACACCGTGCTCTACGGGGCCACCGGCGGAAGCCTCTTCATCGCGGGCCGCGCCGGCGAGCGATTCGCCGTGCGCAACTCCGGCGCTCGCACCGTCGTGGAGGGCGTCGGCGACCACGCCTGTGAGTACATGACGGATGGCGTCGTCGTGATCCTGGGCGACACGGGTCGCAACTTCGGCGCGGGCATGTCGAACGGCGTGGCCTTCGTGCTGGACGAGCGGGGCAGCCTCCCTTCGCGCGTGAACCCGGAGCTCGTAGGCTGGGAGCGCGTGACCGAGGCGGCAGACATCGAGCTGCTGACGGCTCTGATCAGACGTCACCGTGAGCGGACCGGGTCGCGCCTAGCCCGCCAGATCCTGAGGCACTGGCCGGACGTGCTGCCGAAGTTCCGGAAAGTCGCCCCCAAGATCGCGCTGAGCGAGGATGGCCCCATGACGGTGGTGCGGCGCCACCTCGAGCGTCTGCAGAAGCTGACTCGTCCACGGGCGCGCCGGACAGATCGAGCAGAAGCAGAATTGCAGGAGCCCATGCCATTGTCTGAAGCAAGGCGAGACCGTCCTGGAACCGGGAAGCGGCGCAGGCGAGATCCGTCCCACCACCACACGGGTTGGAGTCCATGATGCGCCGACCTGCCGTCCTGACCGTCTTGCTGCTTGCGGTGGGGCCGCACGAATTCGTACGACCGAAGAAGATATTGCCGCGGTAACGTCCGTCACCTGAGGAGCTCGTTGCGCCTCGGCCTCGGCGACAGCGACCCGGACAGGGATCAGCGTGTCCGGGGTGACCGACATCGACGTGATCCCGCACGACTCCGGAGGCGTGGGCTTCAATTGATGTGAACCGCGATCCGCTCGGCGAGCGCGGCAATCGTGCGCGACGGATTGAGTCCGACCGCCTCCGGCACGATCGCTCCGTCCGCGACGTACAGTCGCTCGTGGCCGAACACCTCGCCGAGGTGATTCACCACGCCATTCGCCGAAGTGGTACGGTCTTCTTGGACATGCAACGTTCATACGTATACTCACGATATAAAGATACGTATACCTTTTCGAGGGAGAACTTGGATCGAGAACCGGATTCTGGGGGATCAGGTTGTCAGGGTGGACTACAACAGCGACATTCGTCCCGCTCGACATTCCGGCTACTACGAACAGCAGCATGACTCCCTGAGGAGCGGCCCGTGAATCTGGACGAGGTCCAGGCCGTGATCGACAGCGCCAAGGCGCGAGGCACGGCGGTACTGGAGAAGTACGTTCGGGACAGAATGCCCGACGCTTCGGAACAGGAGGTCCGGGATGCCGCCGAAGTCGCGCTGGAGATCATCGAGACGGTGCCCATCTTCCTCGCCACCGCCGCTCAGGAGGCCGAGGAGCGCCACCTCACTCCGGTCGTGCAGCCCCTGCTGGATCGGGCGGTCCGCTACTTCCTCCACCCCGTCGACATCATACCCGAGATGACCCTGGGGTTGGTCGGGCTCTTGGATGATACCTATCTGGTCCTTCGCATCCTCCAGGTGCTCGAGCAGGGACCCCAGCCCCTCGTGGAGTGGGATCTGGATCACCCGACGACCTTCATGCGCAAGCTGCTCGGCGAGCAGGTAGGCCAGCAGCTCGACGCCATGTCGGCCATCGCGTTCGAGGAGGTGGCTGGAAGCGCCGGTCGGTTCTGGCACACGGAGCCGCTCGACGCCTGAGCCGTAGCGAGTGTCACGCGCGTCGTCCGGCGCGCGTCGAGTGCATACACCACACTAGAGTAAATCATCAAGGAGGGACGATGCGCATCGTGCATCTGATTCCGCTCGGAGCCCTGGTGCTGGGGCTCTCCGCCGACGCCCTGACGGCCCAAATGGTCCAGGAGATCGAGATTGCCGAGTGGGAGGTACCTTGGGAGAACAGCCGTCCGCGTGATCCGTACGTGGCCCCCGACAGCAAGGTCTGGTTCGTGGGCCAGCGCAGTCACTACGCTGCCTGGCTGGACCGGGAGACCGGGGAATTCAAGCGGTTCCCCCTCGACGAGGGCACCGGTCCCCACAACCTGATCGTAGACGACGACGGAACCGTTTTCTACGCGGGAAACCGGGTGCGGCATATCGGCAAGCTCGACCCGGAGACGGGTGACATCGAGAAGTTCTGGATGCCCGACGAGGCGGCCCGCGATCCACACACCCTGGTCTTCGGTGGGGACGACGACCTGTGGTTCACGGTCCAGGGCGGCAACTTCGTCGGACGTTTCGCCCGCGGGACCGGCGACATGCACCTCGTGAAGGCACCCGAGGTCACGAATGGCAGGGGGTCGTCCAGCCGTCCCTACGGGATAAAGATGGACTCGAAGAACCACCCGTGGATCACATTGTTCAACACGAACAAGATCGCCACTGTGGACCCGGAGACGATGGAGCTCACCTCCTTCGACCTCCCCGACGAGCGCACGCGACCGCGCCGCCTCGTCGTCGACTCCCACGACATCGTCTGGTACGTGGACTACAGCCTCGGCCGGCTGGGTCGGCTGGACCCCCGGACGGGAGACATCAAGGAGTGGGACAACCCGTCGGGGGCGAAGTCGAGGCCGTACGCGGTGGCCATCGACGCATCGGACCGTATCTGGTTCGTCGAGACGGGAGTGCAGCCCAACAAGTTCGTCGGCTTCGATCCGGCCACTGAGCAGTTCTTCTCCATCACCGAGATTGGAAGCGGTGGGGGCTCGGTCCGCCACATGTTCTACGAAGAGAGCACCAACTCGATCTGGTTCGGATCCGATGAGAACACGATTGGGCAGGCTAAGCTTCCCCCGCTGAGGCCCCGGACGACCACCGACCGTTAGCCGGGGCCCTCCTCCTCCTCCACCACCGTCCCGTCGGGTTTCACACTCGCAGTATCGGACGGCAGCATGGGCGTAGCCGGTGACCGAGTCGCCGTACTGCATGGGCTGGACGTGACACCCTCGGAGGACCAGCTCCACTTTGCCCACCAGATGCCCGAGCATGGCCGAAGCGCAGGAGGCACCTTGCGCAACGCCCGCCCGCCCCCACCTTGAGCGGCGTCCACCCGGCGACGGCACCCAGGAGGCGGCATGGCCGTAAAGTACTTCACCGACTCGACATTCACCTTCCTGAAGGACCTGAAGGCGAACAACAACCGGGAGTGGTTCCAGGAGAACAAGGACCGGTACGAGCAGCACCTGAAGGATCCGGCAATCCGGTTCATCATCGACTTCGGTGCCCACCTCAAGAAGATCAGCGAGCACTTCCGCTCCGATCCCCGCACCGTGGGCGGCTCCATGTTCCGGATCTACAGGGACACGCGCTTCTCCAAGGACAAGAGCCCCTACAAGACCTATCTGGGGATCCAATTCCGACACGATCTCGGAAAGGACGCCCACGCTCCCGGCTTCTACCTCCACATGGAGGTGGGCGGCTGCTTCGCCGGAGCGGGGATGTGGCGACCCGACTCTCCGAGCCTGAAGCAGATTCGGGAAGCTATGGTAGAGGACCCCAAGGCGTGGAAGCGGGCCGTGGGCGGCAAGCGCTTCACCGACACGTATGATCTCGAGGGCGACCGTCTCAAGCGCCCCCCCAAGGGCTTCGACCCAGAGCACGCTCTGGTCGAGGACCTGAAGCGGAAGGACTTCATCGGGGTCGCCAAGATCCCGAAGAAGACGATCACTAGCCCGGACCTGCCAAAGGACCTCGCCAGGGTGTTCGGGGCAGGCACACCGCTCATGAAGTTCCTCTGTGACGCGGTGTCTGCGCCGTTCTGATTTTGATGATGCGTAAGGAGCTTCCCGTATGAAGACTGACACCGCCGTCCTGCTAGGCGCCCTCGTCGTGAGCGGCTCGATGCTGGCCGCCTCGCGCACCCCCGTGGCACCCGACCCCTCCTCAATCCTCGCGGCGGCGCAGAGCGCTCCGGAGGCCGTCGCTTTCACCAACGTCAACGTCGTTCCCATGGACTCCGAGCGGGTCCTCACGGATCAAACCGTTCTCGTGGAGCAAGGCAGGATCCGCCGCTTGGGATCGGCGGCTGAAGCCCGGGTTCCGGCAGGCGTCACGACGGTAGACGGATCGGGCAAGTATCTCATGCCCGGCCTGGCGGAGATGCACGGCCACATGCCCGGTGGAGACGTGGAGGAGATGGTGATGTTCCTGTACGTGGCCAACGGAGTGACAACCGTTCGGGGCATGCTCGGTCTCGACGGCCACCTGGAGCTACGTCGCAAGGCGAACGCCGGTGAGATCGTGGCACCGACCCTCTACCTCGCCGGGCCCAGCTTCAACGGCAACTCGGTCTCCTCGCCCAAACAGGCCGTCCAGAAGGTCCGAACCCAAAAGGAGCAGGGTTGGGATCTCCTCAAGATCCACCCTGGACTCACCGTGCCCGAGTACGACGCCATGGCCATGACCGCCCATGAGGTGGGCATCCGGTTTGGCGGTCACGTGCCGGCCGACGTGGGACTCGAGCACGCCATTTATATGGGCCAGGAGACCTTCGACCACCTGGACGGCTTCATCGAGTATCTGAACGCCTTCGACGAGCCCATCGACCGAGGCAGGCTCGACGAGCTGGTCACCATGGTGAAGGACGCAAGCGCTTGGGTCGTGCCCACCATGGTGCTCTGGGACGTGGTCGTCATAGGCCGCGGAAACGCCCAGGTCATGGCCAACTATCCGGAGATGCGGTATTGGCCGAAGCGGAACATCCCGCGGGTCGTGGAGGGTGTGGAAGGCTGGATCGGCAGACACGCGAGACGCGCGCAACGAGCCCAGGCGAATCCCGATGCGGCCGACCTGTGGGCCGGCAACCGGCTGGAGGTGCTCAAGGCCCTGTCAGACGGCGGGGTGGGCATTCTGATGGGGACCGACTCTCCGCAGCTCTTCTCCGTCCCCGGCTTTTCCCTGCATCGGGAGATGCAGGCCATGGCCGAGGCCGGCATGTCACCCTACGAGATCCTGGTCACTGGCACACGGGCCGTGGGTGAGTACTTCCGGAGGAGCGACACCTTCGGCACGGTGGCGGTGGGACGGCGTGCCGACTTGATCCTCCTGAACTCCAATCCGTTGGACGACGTCGGCAACGTGGCCGACCGGGCCGGAGTCATGGTCCGAGGTCGCTGGTACTCTGACAGCTACATCCAGGAGCGCCTGGACGAGATCGCTCGGCGGTTCGCGACAGACTGACGGCCGGCCGGGGCCGTCGTCGAGCCCGCGTCAGGTCGGCGCTCACTCCCCATCGATCCGCAACTGCTCGAGTCCGGCGCTGACCAGCCGCCACTGAAGGCGCATCTGATCGAGGGTGGGCATGGGGATCAGGCCGCTGGCCCGGATCTCGGCGGAGATCGCCTCGCGCTCCTCGTCGGAGACTGCCTCGCGCTGCTCGTCGGACGTCGATCTCGAGCCGCCCAGGGCTAGCTGCCAACCCGCACGGCGCTCCTTCCAGCGCTCTCCCACCGGATCGGGCGGACCCAGGGTCTCTCCCACCCCCGGCGTGATGAAGAGGGGCATCTCGCTCACGAGCGTCACAGGATCGCCACCGAGAGAGCAGACGGCCTCCATGGAGCTCGGCTGGAAGCGGGCGGCCGTCTCCTCGTCGCCGAGCGCCAGGAAGTGGTCCCGCATTGCCGTCGAGCTCGGCCGGGTGCAGAATCCGCGCTCGATGCGGTGGAAACCCTTCTCACCCTTCCTCTCCACGTCGTGCAGGACATAGCCGAGGCGGTGGGTCTCCTCGGCGCAGCACCGCTTCACGTGCTCCACTCTGTCCAACCACGCCGGCTCCAGCAGGAACCAGGGGCCACCGGCCAACGCGATGCCGTGTAGGGTAGCGTGGAGATGGAACGGCGCATCGGCGCTCCCCCACCATTCGTGCACGGCTCGGCTCTCGGGCCGGACGTCGGCATCCCCCGAGGACCGGGGGAAGCCGAACTCCAGGTCGTCGCCAGGAAGCTCGCGAACCACGTGAGAGAGGTAGCGGACCGGGTCGTATGCGTCCGACGGCGCTACCGGGCCGTCGTCACGTTGCCACCCCTTGTTCCGCTCCCGGCCGTCCGGGTTGATGTGGGGCACGATCCACCACTCGTAACCGGTGAGCAATGGATGGCCGGTCTCGAGTGATCCAAGGAACGCAGCCAACCTGGCCAAGAAACGGGGCCCGACGGGCTCATCGGCATGGCATCCGCCGATGAGGCTGACCCGAACCGGCCCGGAGCCCAGACGGAAGCCCTGGACGGGCCGACCCTCCCGAGAGGTCCCCAGACGTAGCCCGGCCTCCCGGTCCACCGGCTGATGGGCGATGATGGCGTCCGCTAGTGCGTACAGATTCCCTCCGGGCTCCGGTTGGACTCTCCAGGCCCCTCCTCAGAAGTGCCGCGACACGGTCACGGACAGGTAGCCGTCGCGGCGGAAGCCGTAAAGGAGGTCCGTCTCGCCGACGCCGATGAACGACCGCGCCTCGAGGTCCAGCGTCCAGCTCTCCCCCACACGCCGCCTGCCCTCCAACGAGAACAGCGTGGCACCTGTGTCCCGGTCTACGATGGCTCCCGCCAGGAGCTGCGTGTCCTGGACGTCGTTCAGGGCGAACCGCATTCCTACGAAGACATCGTCCTCGAAGGGAGTGCGTGCCTGATCGCCGCGGTCGTCCAAGAGGATCTCTCCGACGATGCCCAGATCCGTATCCGATTCGAGCACCTGGGGAATCGTGTACTCGAAGCCCCCGGTCATGGCGTAGTACCGACCGTCCGGCCCCCCCCGACCGGGTGATCCCCTCGAACTTCAGGAGCCAGCCGCCCGACGTGTACTGGGCGTCGAGGCTGGTCTGGTCGACGATGTCGTAGTGGGGGATCAGCACTGGCCGGGCCCCTACCCCCTCGCCCACCTCGAGGCGGGGCTCCCGGGCCGTGCCCTGGAAATGGGCTACGCCCAGGTCGAAACCGCCGATGGCGTGGCTCCACCGGGCCGCCCAATCCAGGCGACTCCGGCCCGCCGCCGACTCGTACACGGCGTCCTCGGTGGCGACCGTCAGCGGAAAGCGCAGCCGGCCGGCTTCGCCCGGGAAGGTTCTCTCCCTGAAGCCGGTCAGCAGGAACAGCTCCAGCGTCCCCCAGTCGCGCACAGCGGCCAGGCTCACCATGGGCTGGCCCAATTTGTCCTCTCCGTCCAGGTTCTCCACCAGGTCGGTCTGGTTGATGATGTCCACCAGGTGCTGGGACTCCGTCACGCCCCAGAACTCGCGGCGCAGCCCGGCTCTCAGCTCCCAGCGGTCCCAGACCTTCTCCCACGAGAAGACGCGGAAGTCGACGTGGGTCCGCTCGGAGTCGGCGGTGTCCAGGCGGAGGAACGGCTCCACGGTGAGGCTCTGACTGCCTCCGTCCCAGCTCCAGTAGAGCTCTCCTTGAAGGAGCAGCGAGGCGTCGTGCCGTGCCTGTTCGTCCAGGAGCGGACCCTGCAGGAAGCCCCGGGTCTCGAACCCGATCTCGCCCGTGACTTCGGGGCGGAGCTGGCCGGCGGCTGCCGCGGCCACGACCAGCACCAAGAGCACCAGGGCCACCACCATCATGAGGGCTCTCCCGACCGTTCTCGGATCCCAGAGGCCGGCACATCCAGCGAATCGTGCTCATGATCACCTCGCCCGCTTCAAGCTGTTCTTGTCGAAGTTACGGTCCGTGAGTCCGTGGCGGAACGAATAGTCGTCCCAGAGCAGCGTCGTGCTCTTGCCTGTCTGGTGGTTCACCATCTCCTGGCGTTGTGCCCGCCAGAACTGACCCAGGTACTGCACGTACTCGTGGAACGTGAGCGTCTTGAGCAGGGTCTCCTTGCGATCGTAGAACTCGATCTTGATGGGGCGGTACTCGGCCTGGTCGTACCAGACGACCTGGCGGCTGTAACCCGAGCGGGAATCCACCGGATCTCGCTCCACCACGAACGTGGATTGACCATCCAGGACCTCGTCGCGCAGGTAGCGGTAGGTGTACTTCTCCACCTCCTGGGACGAGATGTCCTCGTAGGCGAACTCGCTGCCCATGAACGGACCGGCCTTGTTGTTGGAGGCGATCCGCTTCACCCGCTTCAGCGCAGGCAGATAGAGCCACTGGTCGTCTGACCCTTCCTTGTGCGTGTGACTGAGGAATGCCGTCCCCTTCACGTCTCTGGGTTGGTTGAAGACGATTACGGCCTTGTCGCCGTCTCCTTCCACCTCCAGGACCTGGGTCCGCATCTCTCTCGTGCTCTGATCCCCGCGCCGGTTGCGGAGGATCATCTTCAGGCTCACCTGCGAGTCGGAGAACCCGGTGTCCCGGCGATCCGCCTCGACGGCGATCTCCAGCCCTCGCTCGGCAACACTCGACGCTGAGCTCGTGCTCGCAGTCGCGGCGGAGGCCACCGTACTCCGGCCGGTGGCCGGAGCGTCGGCGTTCCGTGCTTGTCCCAGAGCCGGGCCGACCGCTACCACCGTCAGGGTGGCGGTGATCAGCACGGCCGTGCTCAAGCTCTTCATGTATCCAGACATTTTCTATCTCCTCGAGGAGGTTGGGTCAATAGGTGTGTAAACGTATTAGGCGGCGTTCTTCCGCTGTTGGTGTGAGACGGGCTTTCCGTCTTCGAACTTTCTTCCTTCAAATACGTCCTTGAGGAGGTGAGGAGCGTCGAGCCTTCGGAACCGCTTCTCAGCCACCAAGAGCAACTTCCAGATTAGCGCCGTAGCGCTCTCGACCCGCTTGAACCGCTTCGCTGCTGTCGTCCTGAGCCGTACCGCGGCGAACGGGCTCTCGACCACGTTCGTCGTGCGTAGATGCTTCCAGTGGTCCTCGGGGAAGTCGTAGAACGCTACCATCCGCTCCCAGTCGTCCTCGAGTACGTCCACTGCTTTCGGATACCACGGCCTATAGCGTCGGGCGAACACCTCGCGGGCCTTCAGGGCCTCGGCCCGGCTCGGTGCGTAGACCACGGCCCGGAGAAGATCCTTCGCCTCGCCCTGCTCCCGCTGAGGTAGTCGGTCCAGCACGTTCCTCATCTTGTGGTTCCAGCACCGTTGCTCACCCGCCTCAGGCCATACCTGCCGTACTGCGCCCCAGATCGCAGCGTTACCGTCCGCCATCAGAAGCCGGGGCGCCTCGATGCCGCGTGCCTTCAGGTCCCGCAACACCTCGGACCAGGACTCGACCGACTCTCGGTAGCCCGCTCTCAGGGCCAACACCTCTTTCGTCCCGTCTCGCATGGCACCCAGCACCACCAGCAGCGCCGCTTTGTCCCGCTCCAGCCCTGCCTTCACATAGATCCCGTCCGCCCACACGTAGACGACCTCACGACCCTCCAGGCGACGCTGGCTCCATTCCTCGAACTCCGCCGTCCATCCCGCCCGCAGCCGCCGAATCGAAGACTTCGACAGCGGTGCCCCCTCGCCCAGCAGGCCCCGCATCGCCAACTCGAAGTCTCCCTCCGCCAGTCCGTGCAGATACAGCTCCGGAAGCAGAGCGCCCAGCTCCTTCGTCCGCCTCGCGAACAACGGCAGCACGCGGCTCTCGAACCGCTCCTCAAGGCCTCGAACTCGAGGGCGTCGGAGTGTGATCGTGCCCAAGCTCATCGCCAGCCGCCTCGGCAGAGTACAGATGGTGTGAATCTCGGCAAGAATCCTGATGGATCTGATAAGTTACTATCGTACAATGATATACATATGCTATCTCTTTGGTTGTCCCCTTTTCATACCCATTTTTAGGAACTGGATTCCAAACGACCCTAGCGGACCCTGGCGGAGTAACTGTTCGGCCAAGCCGTGGGGAGCGTCGTGTTGTCGGATCGTGTGGTGGGGTCTGGTAACGTGATCCGGAATGTAGTATCGTCGAGGGCATGGCGATGCGGGACGGCAACGGACATGCGAACGTGGCGCTGGCCGAGGGGCTGGAGGAGCTTTGGCCGGTGCCCGGTTCCGTGGAGTCGGAGCTTGGGGACTGGCGGTCGCTGTACGAGCGGGAGCGCGAGCGAGCGGAGGCGGCGGTGGCCCGCGCGGAGGAGTTGCGGTGGGCGGAGGTGCGGGCGCGCTGCGAAGCGGGATCGTGGAAGTGGCGGTGGGAGGCGTCGCGCCGGAAGCTGAGGGCGGTGATCGCGGAGACGCGGGAGGCCCGCCGCGCGGCGTGGGACGCCCTGGCGTTGCAGCGCGAGGTGGGGCGTCTGCACGGGCTGCTGCGGGAGGCCGGGGTGGACGCGGGGAAGCGCGGCACGGAGATGGCGCTTCGGATGGAGGTGGCACGGCTTCGCGAGGAGGGTTGGGCGCTGGAGAAGGCGCTCGATGCCCGCGCGGCCGAGGTGCAGAACCTTCACAAGGCCCGCATCGAAGCGGACGCGGACATCCTGGCGCTGCGGCGGCAGTTGCGCGAGATGCTCGAGATCCACGGCGAACTGTCGAAGCTGGGGGACCAGCGGGACCGGGTCGAGTCGCTGTCGGAGGAGGTCGGGGCGCTTCGCTGGGCGCTGAAGGTCTCGGAGGCGTCGAAGGGCCGCCTGACGGCGCGGCTGCGGCGTGCGGTCGAGGCGGGGCGGGCGCGGTCGCCGTCGGCCGCCGACGCGGAGTTGCGCAAGGCCTTGCGCAGATCGCGGCGCCAGAGGGCGACGATCGGCTCGCTGACGCGGGAGAAGACCCGGCTCGGCAGGAGGATGCGGGCGTCGCGGCGGCGGATCGAGCGCCTCGAGGGCCAACTGGCGAAGCTTCGCGCGTCGCGCACGGTGCTGCCGAAGGGGCAGTCCGGCGGCGCGTGCGAGAGGCAGGAGCGACCGCGTTCGGGGCGGCGGCGGGGCCAGCAGCCCGGCACGCCGGTCCACGGCCGCACCCCGCGCCCGGGGCTTGAGGAACGCACCGAGGAGCACAACCCGCCCGCCGATGCGCGGGTGTGCCGGGGTTGCGGGAGCCCGTACGCGGCCAACGGCGCCGAGGAGTCGGCCCTCGTCGAGATCGAGGTCCGGGCGCACCGGCGGGTGATCCGCCGCCCGCGCTGGCGGCGGACGTGCGGGTGCGCGTCGTCGCCCGCCGAAGTGACGGCGCCCCCCGTGCCTCGGCTGTTCGCCCGCACGCCGTACGGGACGAGCGTCTGGTCGCGCTTCCTGTTCGAGCGCTACGCGTGCCTGCGCCCGCTGCACCGGGTCTGCGGGTGGCTGTCCGACCAGGGTCTGCCGGTCTCGCCGGGCACGCTGGCGGACAGCGTGCACCGCTTGGCGCCGTTGTTCGAGCCGGTGGGCGCGGCGATCCTCGCGCACCAGAACGGCTCGGCGCTGCGCCATGCCGACGAGACCAGCTGGCGGGTGCGGGCGCTGCGCGACAGCGACGGATCGGGGTACGCGTGGCTGTGGATCTCGGTCGGCCGCGGCGCGGCCTACTTCCATGTGGATCCGTCACGCAGCGCCGAGGCGGCCCGGAAGCTGTTCGACGGGGCGCTGTGCCCGACGGTCCTCGTCTGCGACCGCTACAGCGGCTACAAGAAGCTGGCGCGTCTCCTCGGGGGCAGGGTCACGCTGTCGTTCTGCTGGGCGCACATGCGCAGGGACTTCATCCGGTGCGCGGCCGGGCACGTCCATCTGACCGGCTGGTGCCGGGAGTGGCTCGGGCGGATCGCCACGGTCTACCGCCTGCACAAGGCGCGGCTGGAGCTCCACGACCCCGGCCTCGAGCGCCAGAGCCCGGCGTTCGACGCGGCGCACGACGCGCTGAGCGAGGCGCTCGGCGGCATGTTCGCGGCCTCCGAACGCCAACTCGCCCGCCTGTCGCCAAAGGCGAGGGAGGGAGGGCCGCTGCGCTCGCTCCTCAACCACCGCGAGGGGCTGAGCGTCTTCCTCGACCGGCCCCGCGTGCCGCTCGACAACAACCTCGCCGAGCGGCTGCTGCGCGGCCCGGCCATCGGGCGGCGCCTGTCGTTCGGCTCCGACAGCGAGTCCGGCGCCCGGTTCACCGCGCTCATGTACTCGGTGACCGGCACCCTGAGGCTGAACGGCCTCGACGTGCCGCGCTGGCTCGCCGACTGGTTGGCGGCGTGCGCGCGCGGCGGCGGTCGCCCGCCGGGCGACCTGTCGCCCTGGCTGCCGTGGTCGATGGACGCCGGACGCAGGCGCGAAATGACGGCGTCCGCATGAGCGAGCGCATCGAATGCCGCTACCACGGGCGCGACTTCACCGCCGCGGAAATGGCGCTGCTGCGCCGACTGATCGCCGGACCGCCCGCGCTCAACCGCCACGCCCTGTCGAAGGAGTTCTGCCGGCGCATCGGCTGGTTCAAGCCCGACGGCGGGCTCAAGGACATGATGGCGCGCGTCACCATGCTCGCCATGCACAGCGACGGCCTCATCGTCCTGCCGCCCCCGAAGTGGAGGCAGAAACGACCCGGCCCCATCGTCTTCGGACAGGACACCGAACCGCCCCTCTTCCCCCCGCCCACGATCCTCGACGAGGTCCGCCCCCTCGAACTCCGCACCGTCGTCGGCGGCACCCGACAGGGCAGGCTGTGGAACGAGTTCGTCGCGCGCCACCACTATCTCGGCTACAAGACCCTCGTCGGCGCCCAGATGCGCTACGCCGTCCACGACCGCAACGGCTGGCCGCTCGCCATACTCGGCTTCAGCACCGCCGCCTGGTCCCTCGCTCCACGCGACCGCTTCATCGGATGGACCCCGACCCTGCGAAAGAAGAACCTGCCGCTCGTCATCGACAACCCCAGGTTCCTCATCCTGCCCTGGATCCGCATCCCCAACCTCGGATCCCACATCCTCGCCCTCGTCCGCCGCCGCCTGCCCCGCGACTGGACCCGCCGCTACAACACCACCCCCGTCCTCATCGAGACCTTCGTCGAGGTCCCCCGCTTCACCGGCGGCGTCTACAGGGCCTCCGGTTGGATCCGCGTCGGTACCACACGGGGACGAGGGCGCTACGACACCGCCAAGCAGTACGGCAAGCCCACCAAGGATGTCTGGCTCCGCCCGCTCGCCAAGCACTGGAAGCGCATCCTCAACCGCTGAGCACCCCCACACACACGATCCGACAACACGACGCTCCCCACGGCTTGGCCGAACAGTTACCTGGCGGAGGTAACTGTTCGGCCAAGCCGTGGGGAGCGTCGTGTTGTCGGATCGTGTGGTGGGGTCTGGTAACGTGATCCGGAATGTAGTATCGTCGAGGGCATGGCGATGCGGGACGGCAACGGACATGCGAACGTGGCGCTGGCCGAGGGGCTGGAGGAGCTTTGGCCGGTGCCCGGTTCCGTGGAGTCGGAGCTTGGGGACTGGCGGTCGCTGTACGAGCGGGAGCGCGAGCGAGCGGAGGCGGCGGTGGCCCGCGCGGAGGAGTTGCGGTGGGCGGAGGTGCGGGCGCGCTGCGAAGCGGGATCGTGGAAGTGGCGGTGGGAGGCGTCGCGCCGGAAGCTGAGGGCGGTGATCGCGGAGACGCGGGAGGCCCGCCGCGCGGCGTGGGACGCCCTGGCGTTGCAGCGCGAGGTGGGGCGTCTGCACGGGCTGCTGCGGGAGGCCGGGGTGGACGCGGGGAAGCGCGGCACGGAGATGGCGCTTCGGATGGAGGTGGCACGGCTTCGCGAGGAGGGTTGGGCGCTGGAGAAGGCGCTCGATGCCCGCGCGGCCGAGGTGCAGAACCTTCACAAGGCCCGCATCGAAGCGGACGCGGACATCCTGGCGCTGCGGCGGCAGTTGCGCGAGATGCTCGAGATCCACGGCGAACTGTCGAAGCTGGGGGACCAGCGGGACCGGGTCGAGTCGCTGTCGGAGGAGGTCGGGGCGCTTCGCTGGGCGCTGAAGGTCTCGGAGGCGTCGAAGGGCCGCCTGACGGCGCGGCTGCGGCGTGCGGTCGAGGCGGGGCGGGCGCGGTCGCCGTCGGCCGCCGACGCGGAGTTGCGCAAGGCCTTGCGCAGATCGCGGCGCCAGAGGGCGACGATCGGCTCGCTGACGCGGGAGAAGACCCGGCTCGGCAGGAGGATGCGGGCGTCGCGGCGGCGGATCGAGCGCCTCGAGGGCCAACTGGCGAAGCTTCGCGCGTCGCGCACGGTGCTGCCGAAGGGGCAGTCCGGCGGCGCGTGCGAGAGGCAGGAGCGACCGCGTTCGGGGCGGCGGCGGGGCCAGCAGCCCGGCACGCCGGTCCACGGCCGCACCCCGCGCCCGGGGCTTGAGGAACGCACCGAGGAGCACAACCCGCCCGCCGATGCGCGGGTGTGCCGGGGTTGCGGGAGCCCGTACGCGGCCAACGGCGCCGAGGAGTCGGCCCTCGTCGAGATCGAGGTCCGGGCGCACCGGCGGGTGATCCGCCGCCCGCGCTGGCGGCGGACGTGCGGGTGCGCGTCGTCGCCCGCCGAAGTGACGGCGCCCCCCGTGCCTCGGCTGTTCGCCCGCACGCCGTACGGGACGAGCGTCTGGTCGCGCTTCCTGTTCGAGCGCTACGCGTGCCTGCGCCCGCTGCACCGGGTCTGCGGGTGGCTGTCCGACCAGGGTCTGCCGGTCTCGCCGGGCACGCTGGCGGACAGCGTGCACCGCTTGGCGCCGTTGTTCGAGCCGGTGGGCGCGGCGATCCTCGCGCACCAGAACGGCTCGGCGCTGCGCCATGCCGACGAGACCAGCTGGCGGGTGCGGGCGCTGCGCGACAGCGACGGATCGGGGTACGCGTGGCTGTGGATCTCGGTCGGCCGCGGCGCGGCCTACTTCCATGTGGATCCGTCACGCAGCGCCGAGGCGGCCCGGAAGCTGTTCGACGGGGCGCTGTGCCCGACGGTCCTCGTCTGCGACCGCTACAGCGGCTACAAGAAGCTGGCGCGTCTCCTCGGGGGCAGGGTCACGCTGTCGTTCTGCTGGGCGCACATGCGCAGGGACTTCATCCGGTGCGCGGCCGGGCACGTCCATCTGACCGGCTGGTGCCGGGAGTGGCTCGGGCGGATCGCCACGGTCTACCGCCTGCACAAGGCGCGGCTGGAGCTCCACGACCCCGGCCTCGAGCGCCAGAGCCCGGCGTTCGACGCGGCGCACGACGCGCTGAGCGAGGCGCTCGGCGGCATGTTCGCGGCCTCCGAACGCCAACTCGCCCGCCTGTCGCCAAAGGCGAGGGAGGGAGGGCCGCTGCGCTCGCTCCTCAACCACCGCGAGGGGCTGAGCGTCTTCCTCGACCGGCCCCGCGTGCCGCTCGACAACAACCTCGCCGAGCGGCTGCTGCGCGGCCCGGCCATCGGGCGGCGCCTGTCGTTCGGCTCCGACAGCGAGTCCGGCGCCCGGTTCACCGCGCTCATGTACTCGGTGACCGGCACCCTGAGGCTGAACGGCCTCGACGTGCCGCGCTGGCTCGCCGACTGGTTGGCGGCGTGCGCGCGCGGCGGCGGTCGCCCGCCGGGCGACCTGTCGCCCTGGCTGCCGTGGTCGATGGACGCCGGACGCAGGCGCGAAATGACGGCGTCCGCAT
The DNA here is from genome assembly GCA_965218295.1 of Longimicrobiales bacterium. Taxonomy (GTDB): domain Bacteria; phylum Gemmatimonadota; class Gemmatimonadetes; order Longimicrobiales; family Gaopeijiaceae; genus CBDCKN01. The sequence goes on from CBDCKN010000012.1 coordinate 181,512, forward strand.
GAGCGAGCGCATCGAATGCCGCTACCACGGGCGCGACTTCACCGCCGCGGAAATGGCGCTGCTGCGCCGACTGATCGCCGGACCGCCCGCGCTCAACCGCCACGCCCTGTCGAAGGAGTTCTGCCGGCGCATCGGCTGGTTCAAGCCCGACGGCGGGCTCAAGGACATGATGGCGCGCGTCACCATGCTCGCCATGCACAGCGACGGCCTCATCGTCCTGCCGCCCCCGAAGTGGAGGCAGAAACGACCCGGCCCCATCGTCTTCGGACAGGACACCGAACCGCCCCTCTTCCCCCCGCCCACGATCCTCGACGAGGTCCGCCCCCTCGAACTCCGCACCGTCGTCGGCGGCACCCGACAGGGCAGGCTGTGGAACGAGTTCGTCGCGCGCCACCACTATCTCGGCTACAAGACCCTCGTCGGCGCCCAGATGCGCTACGCCGTCCACGACCGCAACGGCTGGCCGCTCGCCATACTCGGCTTCAGCACCGCCGCCTGGTCCCTCGCTCCACGCGACCGCTTCATCGGATGGACCCCGACCCTGCGAAAGAAGAACCTGCCGCTCGTCATCGACAACCCCAGGTTCCTCATCCTGCCCTGGATCCGCATCCCCAACCTCGGATCCCACATCCTCGCCCTCGTCCGCCGCCGCCTGCCCCGCGACTGGACCCGCCGCTACAACACCACCCCCGTCCTCATCGAGACCTTCGTCGAGGTCCCCCGCTTCACCGGCGGCGTCTACAGGGCCTCCGGTTGGATCCGCGTCGGTACCACACGGGGACGAGGGCGCTACGACACCGCCAAGCAGTACGGCAAGCCCACCAAGGATGTCTGGCTCCGCCCGCTCGCCAAGCACTGGAAGCGCATCCTCAACCGCTGAGCACCCCCACACACACGATCCGACAACACGACGCTCCCCACGGCTTGGCCGAACAGTTACCTGGCGGACACGTCGGCCACCCGATTGCCATCTTTGACGACTACGTACCCACCCGCTGGAGCCGAAGATCAAGCACTTGCGCTCGGTGTCGTCCACCACAGTAAAGCGCGGCTTCAATGAGATCCGTAATCTGCGCGATCACCTCGCCCACGCAAACTACTATGCCGAGACCCCCGAGGCCGCTCGTCAGGTCTGCCAGGTGGGCAGGAAGATTCGCCGCATCCAAGCGGACCTGCTTACAGGGATCGAAGATCAATAGCTCCCCTCAAGGAGAGCCGCCGTGGAGACCTCATCGGCGGGAGGAGGTTGACGAAGGCCCTAATCTGCTATAATCACACCACGGTCTCAGCACATAAGTATCACGGAAGGGAGAGCTATGCCGCAGACATCCTCGAGGGACATTGATGAGAGTGCTCTAACGAAGGGCCACCTCCGCAAGCTGAACGCACTTCGCAAGTCCGTTGGCGAAGATATCGGCGAGCGGGCGTTCGCCGAGTGGCTCTCCCGGCCAGCAACCGCAAGGGCGAGCGACCGGAACGCCGAGTTGATCGCCGAAAGTCTTTGGTCCCTTGTTGAGCAAGGCAAGCTTGCGATTCGTTCTGGCGGCTATGTGGTCAAACGCGGGCGCGGGCGAATCATCGTCGAGCCAGCGAAAAAGACGTAGACGCCCAGCGCCAGCCGCTTCCCCGATCGAGGCATCCCCAAAGGGGGGGTCGCTCCCTTATACGGCCGAAAGCTCCGGAGCGGCGTCGCCGCTCCGGCGGCCGTGCCGCAGCCACCCGGGCCATCATGTCTTTCAGGCCGCTGTCGGGCTTGAACCAGCCGATGCCCCGGCAGAACTCCCTGGACAGGGGATGGCGGTTGAGCGTCGGCGGGCCGGCGATCAGTGCACGTAGCAGCGTCATTTCCCCAGCGGTGAAGTCAATTGCGGCACTCGATCCGACCGGAAATGCCGACGCCATGAGGTCGCGTCTGCGCTCCTCGCCCATCGACCATGGCAACCCGTGCGACAGGTCGTCGGGCGATCGGACGCCGTTGTGCGCGGACGCCGTAGGGCCAGCGCGGGACGTCAATACCGCGGCATGACTGAACGCTTACTCCCGGAAATCTCCTATAGTCTACCGGCAGCTTTCGACGTTCCTTTCGACGTTCCTTTCCCCGGGCGCCATCCCGGGATCCGCTGTTTACTGGTCAGCGGAAGGTAGTCGCCCCTCTTTTAAAACACCTTCTATGGAGCTGGCGGTCAAGACGCACGTTCCCCACGCGCCGTTGGCTCATTTCTTGACTGCCGGCGTCCGCATGGTTTGGATTACCGGATCGACGACTCAGGGTAGGGAGGGGTGCGCTCGCAGGGTCCGCATCGCAGTCCGGAAGACGTTTACAGCCGTCGCGTTCTGAGCTCCAGAGCGGGAACCATCCTTCTATCTGGGATTCTGTGGCCCATTGCTTCGTTCGGCTCTCCAGGGGTGCATAGCCTTTTGATGGGACTTATATCGCACGGTAACCATCCTCGCCCACTGCCTCAGGATCCACTATTCGTCGATGTCGTCCGGGTCTACGGTCTCCGCTATCTGGCGGCGATAGCCACCGGCCTCGGAGATCGACTTCTCCCTCTCAGTCACGCCGTAGAGATCCTCGTTCACAGAGAAGTGTTTCCTCCATCGCCTGTACTGGCTGCTGACTGTCCCCGCGTTGAGCGCCTCCGCTACGCCCCTCTGGATGACTGTATCGAGTGACGGGACCGTGCCGTGTTTCTCCCGCAGGTCGTCGCAGATCTCCCAGACCCGTCCCGTCTTGGTGCCCTCTCCCGGACGCTTGGGTGTGGCGTCGAGAAAAGCGTCCCTTAACATGGGGCCGAACCGGCCTGTGGGCCGGGTGTCCGGCTGGCCGCTCACGAGCTCCTTGAGGGACGCTATGGCGTGTTCGATCCTGTCTCTCTCCGCCTCTAGCTGCTTTATCACATCCATATATTCTATTGACACAAGGCGTCTCCTGCGATAGACAATAGGTGTCTGTGGGGGCCGCGCTGCAGCACGGCCCCTCTCCCTCGACCCGGCCCACCGCTCGCAGCGGCGATTCTAGGGGCTCCGGGCGAAGTCATCTATGGCGGCCTCATGGCTCCTCCTAGGTGGCATTGTGGTTGTTCCGCCCTCACCTCAGACGGTTGCCAAGGCCCGAGGTGAGGGCGGACTCGTATCGGCTTTCGACATTCGGTACACTTCATGTTAGCCAACACTCCAGCGACCTGTCAACACTTCGCATGGTAGAGAAAAGTAATACCGACAGGAAGTCTCGTGTGTTAGATATAGTAGGACACAGACACACAGGGAAGTTACGATGGCTAACAACGCACCCGGCAAGCACTTCAGGTACGGCCGTTCACTCGTGGATGTAGTACGGATGTTCCCCGATGACGAGGTGGCAGAGAACTGGATCGCCTATTGCCGTTGGGGCGACGAGCCCGCATGCCCCCGCTGCGGGAGCCTCAACGTGCAGGTGGGGGCCAAACACCCCAGCCAGCGATACCGTTGCCGGGAGAAGGGCTGCAGGAAGTTCTTCTCAGCCAAGACTGGTACGGCCATGGCTGACAGCAACCTCGGCTATCAGGTCTGGGCCATCGCCACCTACCTGTGGCCGTTGGCCACGGTCCCCTCCGGATCGATGAACCGACCAGACCGCTCCTGCCGACAGGATGAAGAAGACTAGGAAGCTGCTGTCAATGGCGAAGGAGCGAAGCTTGCGGGAGGGCAGTTTGTCGATGGCCCCTGTCCTCTCTCATGGCGAACTGTCAGATGATTTCCGTCTCAGATCACTCGGCACTGCTGCGGCTCGCGGCGATCTGTTCTCGGATCCACGCATCCACTTCGGACTCGATCCAGCCGACGGCGCGGGCGCCTAGCCGGATCGGTTGGGGAAAGCTCCCGTTGGCCACCCGCACGTAGATCGTGCTCCGCGCCAGCCCGGTGCGGGCCTGCACTCGAGGTAACCTCAGGACGCGCACGGGCGCGTCCATGCCCTGGTCTATTCGTATTGACATTGATTTGCCTCCGTTCTGTTCGGTGAAGAATTCCGGGGCGCGTTGCCCCGGGAGGGAACAGGGGCCACATGAGCCCGGCTGGAGGCTTCGATGAACGCCAGGACCTGGCAGGCCATCGCCAGCCTTGGAGAGCGGCCACGGCGTAGCTGACGCACCGGGATCGGATCGCCCACCGCTTGCCGACCGAGCGTGGATGTTCTCATGCCCGTGCGGTCGAGGGACGCAGCCACTCGCGATCGGAACGGCTTCGTCAGCGTCTCCATGGCGCCTGCCGGTCGGGACGCGGCCTGCGAAGACCCGCACCCCGACGGCGGCGTCCGGCCGAGCACGACCCGATCTCGCCTCGGAGGGTGCTGCTCAAGCCGACCCGCGAGCGCGGCCAGCAGACGGGTTGTGGTGTGGGTACGGCGAGCCTCGCGCCGCGGTTTTTGTAAGCGATTTTGGCGCGTCTCTTCGGCCTCGACACAGGCTTGAAACGCATCCGACATCATGAAGCACCGGTACCCGGCCGTGCTGGCGACTGAGGTCCGGCCGCACCGCATTTCAGATTGCCGGTCCGTCGGCGTCTACCAGCGCGCGGTGACGCGGCCGTGCAGGCTGTGCTCCGGGTCTCCCTGGCCCAGCAAGCTCTGGCGGCGTTGGGCGTCGAGGCCGAACTCGAAGTTCATGGCGCCGGCCTGCAACAGGGTCAGTTTGTAGCCCAGCCGGTAGTCGCGGCCGTACTCTGAGGTTGTGACGCCGAACCTCGGCGTCCCCACGAGCCGGCTCCCGACCGGCAGCGCGTAGCCGAGCTCGCCATCGAGGCGGTTGCCCGATCCCGGGCCTCCTGCCCCGAGCCCCGCCATCGTATCGCGGCCCCAGAGCGCGTCGGCACCGCTCATCGCCTGCCCGCCCCATGAGGGCGCCACCCGCGCCGTGAACCCCAGCGGCGTCGAGGGCGTCGGATCGTAGCTGAGCGACACCGACACGCCCCGCTCCCGGAACCCTTCGTCCTCGTGCACCAGCAGAGTCCGCACCCGCACGTCGACCGACAGTCCGGTCAAGGGGTCCGATGCGATCAGGCTTGCGGCGACATCCGCGCCCCTGCCCGTCTCCGCATCCCCGCCGTCCGTCCTGAGCCCGACCTCGAGGCTCAGCCGGAGCGCTATGCCGTGTCCGACGACGTATCCCCTCGAGGCCTCGAGTGCCGTCCGCACACGCGTCACCACGGCCTCGGTCGCCGCCAACCGGCCTGCCGGGCCGTCCACAGCCTCACTGCCCGTGCCCACCCACAGCGCATCCGCCTTGAACGCCAGCCCGAAGCCGCCCAGACCCGCATCCACCAAGTCGCCTCTCACGCCCCCGGCGAGCATCGACATCGAGAGGCCGCCGTTGAGAGCGATCGGAGACGCGACAGACGTGGGGACAGACAGTGCCTCGCCCGGCGTCAAGCTGAGCGAGCCCCTCCCGTATCCGGTCACGCCCCAGAGCGTGACCCGCTCCGTCAACTTGTAGCCCACCCACGGATGCAGCCCCGTGACCGACGAGGCCACCTCGCCCACGTCGGCCCCCTGGTAGCCGCCCAGGCCCCGCCGGTGCGAGAGCATCAGCCCCGCCATCAGCGGCCCCTTCGCGTAGTCCGCCCCGAACATCGTCGTGCGGACCCCGCCGTCGAGCGACAGCTCGCCGTCCCGGCCGCTGAACCGCGACTCCATCCCGCGGCTCCAGAGCGAGACGCTCGCGCCCTGGTCCATCTCGCGGTTCAACACGAACCCCGAGCCCATCAGCAGGTCCCCGCCGCCGAGACCCATCCGCAGAAGTTCGGCGCCGCCCAGCTCGGGCTGGACACCGGTCGTGTCCCGGGCGCCCTGAACCGCCGCGGACTCGAGCCGGCTCAGGAAGTTGCGTCCCATCTCCCGCTCCATCCCGCGCCGGAGCTCACGGCCCGCGAACCGGCCCCGCAGGCCCGGAGCCCTGGACGCGTCCAGGCGCTCCTCGACCTGTTCCATCACGTGGAGCGCTGTCGCCCGCCCGAACCGAGCCAAGAGCGCGCGTGGCAGCGGATCGGTGTTCTCGATCGTCCCGGTCGCTTCCGCGTCGGCCAGCCGGCCGCCCGACGCGTTCGACAGCCGGAGCGTCAGCGTCTCCTCGCCCTCGTCGTGCGAGTCGTCGAGCACCGGGACCTCGACTGTCTTCTCCGTGTCGCCCGCATCGAACGTGAGCGTGCCGCTCGTGGCCGTGTAGTCCACGCCCGCCTGAGCCGTGCCGTCCGACGTGGCGTAGTCGACCGTCACCGCCCCGCCCGCCGCCCGCTCGAGCGTCACCGCGAACGCCAGCACCGCGCCCGCGCCTTCCTCCACGCGGGCATCGGCCACCGAGATGCCCACCAGCCCGGCGACCGTCGCCGAGAGCGAAGTGGACAACGGCCGGCCGTCGCCGGTGCAGACCGCGCCGCTTGCACCACAGTCGGTCGTCTCCGGCAGCCGGAGTGTCACCGCGCCATCGGAGTCCGGCTCGACCGTGATCGTCCAGCCCAGGTTGCTCCCCTGCTCCCGGCGTTTGGCCCCGCGCACCGTGCCGCCCGTCACCGCGAACGCCTCGTCGCGCAACGTTCGGTAGCTGAAGTCCTTGTCGAGTTCCTCGCTGAACGTCAGCCCGAACGCGAAGTCGTCGCCGGTGTGCTCGCCCGGCATGTCGGAGAAGCTGGCTGTTAGCGACTCGGCCGGGGGACCCGCCACGGTGGACGAGGGGCTGTTGCCGAGCGGCCGCGGGCTGTCCGCGCGGGTACAGACGGCCCCGGCCGTCCCGCACGCCCGCCCGCCAGGCAGCGTGATCGTCACGGCCTCGCGGGAGTCGGGTTTGAGGGTGATCTCCCACAGGTCGTGGCGGCCATCGACTCGCCGCGCCCGCGTGATGGTGCCTCCGGTCACCGTGAACGATTCGTCGCGCAACGTCTGGTTGCTGATGCCGATGTCCTCGCTGAAGGCGACCTGGAAGCTGAAGGCGCTCTGTCCGTCATGGGCTTCCGGCACGTTCTCGAACTGCGCCGTCAGTTCCGGGCCGCCTCCTGCCGGGCCGGGCACAGTCAGCACCGCCTCATTCGACAGCCGCCGTCCGTCCGCCGTGCAGACCGCCCCCGCCGCATCGCAGGCACGCCCCGCCGCGAGCGTGAGCGTCACCGGCTCGTCCGAGGCCGGTTTGAGGGTGATCTCCCACAGATCGCTGCGCCCCTCCACGCGCCGGGCGGCCTCTACCGAGCCTCCCGCCGCCGACAAGGACTCGTCGCGCAGCGTCTGGTAGCTGATCGCGACCGGCTCGCTGAACACGAGCCGGACCGTGAACGTGCCCGCGCCGTCATGCGCCTCCGGTGCCGCCTCGAAGCGGGCCGTCAGAGCCGGGAGCTCTCCACCACCCGCATCACCCAGCGCTGCACTCGGGTGCCCCAGGTCCGCGTCCTCTCCCGACCAGCTCCGGATGGTCCCTCCGTTCAGCGTGAGACTGTTCTGTGTCACCGACCCGCCGGTCACGCTCCCGTCTTCCCCGGTCAGGGTGTAGACGAAAAGCAACGTCTCCGTCTCCGTGCCGCCCGAGTAGGGTGTCTTTCTTGTCCCCGCGCCCAGCATCAGGCCGATCGTCGGCGTTCCGCCCGAGACGTCCACCGTCACCGGCTCGCTGAACGTCACCGTCACCCGCACCGAGCTGCCCGACCCCGAGCTGCCCCTTGCCGCCACCGATCGCGTGCCGAATCCGTCCTGCCTCCCGTTCCCGGATTGCGTCGACATCAACACCCCCGTCACCACTGGCCCGGACACCGCCACCGGATTGCCCGCGGCGCCGACCTCGACCACGAGGGCGCCGAGCGCGTTCCCCTGCGAGTCGGCGAGCGCGGCGGCCTTTCCCGGACCCACCGAGATGACCAGCTTTCCCGGCTGCGGCGCCGGCACCATCGCGCTATAGACCAGCCCCGTCTGCTCCTCCTCGAAGCCGCGCACCACTACGCCGGGACCGCCGACATAGCCCGCCGTCAGATCGCCGACCTCGAAGCCGCGCACCGCCTCCGAGAACGTCACCTTCACAGCAAACGCTCCGTCCACCGGCGGCCCCGCACCGAGCGTGATCGACACCTCCGGCGGGTGCCCCAGCGGGTCCGGCCTGCCCCTCGCCGACACCGACCAGGGACCCTCGCCCACCTCGTTGGCCGCCTTCACCCGCAGCGAGTACGTCGTTCCGTTGACCAGGCCGGTGAGGGCTGCGGCGTGGGTCGTCTCCTCCCGCTCCCGCACCGTCCCCGACTGCCGCCACTCGACCGTGTAGCTGTCCGCGCCCTCGACCGCGTCCCAGGTCACGTCCAGGCGCCCGTCGGCTGGCGTGACCACCAGATTGGCTGGCGCCGCCGCCGTCGCCGTCGGCGTGGCCGTCACGTCGGCCGACCAGGTGCTGTCCTTGCGCTTGATTCCCTCGTCCCACCAGGAGTTGCTCGCCCGCACCCGGAACCAGTGCACCGTCTCGTTGGCCAGTCGGTGGACGGTCGTGCTCAGCCGCCCCTCGCCGCAGTCCATCGTCTCGGAGGTCTCGAACACCGTCTTCTGACGGTCCTCGCTGTACGCCTCCGTGTCCGTCCGCCACTGGACCGTGTACTCGGTCGCACCCACGACCTCGTCGAAGCACACCGCCACGCGCCCGTCCCAGGCCGTCACCTCCATGTTCCCCGGCACCCCGAGCGGCGTCGGCGTGCCGGTGGCCGTCTCCGACCAGCCGCTCTCACCGCCCGCGTTGGCCGCCCGCACCCGCAGCGTGTAGGTCGTTCCGTTGACCAGCCCGGGCACCGTCGCGGTGTTCACCGTCACCGTCAGTTGCCGCTCGGGATCGAACTCCTCAGTCCCCGATTTCCACTGCACGGTGTACTCCGCCGCGACCGGCACCGCGTCCCAGGTCACCGCCAGGTTGGTGTCGCCCGCCGTCACCTTCAGCTTCTCCGGGGTCTCGGGCGCCGGCACCTGCGGCGTTCCCGTTTCCGTGGCCGACCAGTCGCTCTCGCCACCGGCGTTGGCCGCCCGCACCCGCAGCGTATAAGTCGTGCCGTTCGCGAGATCGGGCACCGTCGCCGCGTTCGTCTCCGCCGTGATCTCGCGGGAGTCCGCAAACGCCCGCCCGCCCGACGTCCACTGCACCTTGTACCGCTCCGCTCCCTCGACCGCGTCCCAGGCCGCATCGAGGCGCCCGTCGCCGCGGGTCGCCACGACATTCGCCGGCGCCGCCAGGACCGGGGTCGCGGCCGTGACCGCCCCCGACCACTCGCTATCACCCGCGGTGTTGCTGGCACTTACCCGCACCATGAAGGCCGCCCCGTTGGCGAGCGGGGACACCGTCGCACTGTTGGTCGTCACCGCAGTCTCGCGGGCGCTCGAGAACGACTCCTCTCCGGATTTCCACTGCACCGTGTAGCCGGTCGCCCCGGTGACCGCGTCCCAGGTCACACCGACGCGCGCGTACGCCCCCGTCGCCGACACGCTCTCCGGCGTCGCCGGACCCGACCCCGCGGTGGCGTTGGCGACGTTCGAGACCGCGCCCGTGCCCACCGCGTTGATCGCCGAGACCCGGTAGTGCCGCGTCGAGCCTGACGTAAGGCTGGTGTGGGAGTAGGCGGTGTCGGCCGATCCGGTGTTCGCGGTCCGGTCCGTCCACGTGTTGCCGTTGTCGGACGACACTTCGATCTTGTAGCCGTCGATCGCGCGGCCTCCGGTGTCCCCCGGCGCGTCCCAGGACAGGTCGATCCGCGTGTCGCCCCTGGCCCGAGCCTTGAGGTTGGCCGGCGCGCCCGGCGCAGTGGGCGCCACCGTGGACTGATTCGTGACCGGCCGGTCGGTAAAGGACGCCACGTCGTTGAGGGCGTCATCCTGGAGTGCGGCCTGGTCGTCGCCCGGCGTGGGATCGCGGTAGCTCACCGTGACCGTCTGGCCTTGCCTGATCACCAAACCCAAGCCCCTCAGAAGGACGCTCGTAGACCCGCTGGTGACGGTGCCCACGGTCGTGGGCGTGCCGTCCGCCGTGACAGTGAAGGCGCTCGCGGGGGGGCCGAAACCGGATCCGGTTCTGACGGCTTCGGTGAATGTGAGGTTGACCTCCGAGCCGTCCTGGTTCGTGGCCGCGCTCTTGAGGGACGGCGGCTGGGTATCCGAGGAGATGGCGCCGGCGACGTTTGACGGCAGGCCCGCAAAATTCCCCGCGTTGAGCGCCGAGACCCGGTAGTGCCGGACAGCGCCGTGCGCCAGGCCGGTGTGGACGTAGCTGGTGGCCCGGTTGTCGGTGAGCACCAGGGTGGTCCAGGTCGTGCCGCCATCGGTGGACGCTTCGATCTTGTAGCCGTGGATACCGGCCCCGGGGACATGGTCCGGCCAGACGAGTCCGGACAGGTCCGGCGCGTTCCAGGCGAGCCCGATCCGGGTATCGTCGATCCCCGTCGCCCTCAGGTTCGTCGGCGCCGGCAGCACCCGAGAACTGTTCTTGACCACCACGTCGGTGAAGGACGCCGCGTCGTTGCCGGCCACATCCTGGACGGCCGCCGGGTCGTCGCCGGGCGTGGGATCGCGGTAGCTGACCCTCACGACCCGACCGCCCCCGATCGGCGATTCGAAGCCCGTCAGCCGGATCTGATCTTGCGCGGTTGTGACGCGGCCCTGCTGAACCGGGATGCCGTCTACCGTCACCGTAAAGGCGCTCCACGGGGGGCCGTCCACCACGCGTTCGTCGAACTGGAGCGTGATGACTGTGCCGTCGCTGAACACCGACGTATCCCGGTCCTCCGGGACAAGGACCGGGGGCACTCGGTCCGGGCCTGCGGCCGCCGTGTTCGACACGACGGACTCGACGGTGCTCGAGACCGCCCAGACCCGGTAGCGGTACGGATGGAGCGGCTCGGGGAACGGGTCGTAATGGGAAAAGACGGTGTCGGTGGGATCATCCACCTCGTTGACCAGAGTGGTCCAGCGATCGGGGGCGCTGTTGTTGCCCTCGACCCGGTAACTCTCGGGCACGAAGTCCGCCGGCGCCTGCCACGACAGGTCGGTCTCGTTAAAGCTTCTCTTGGTCGCCCGCAGGTTCGTCGGCCCCTGCCAGAGGTCGGAGCTATTGGTTATGGCTTGATCCGTGAAGGACGCGGCGTCGTTGCCGGCATAATCCTGGATGGCCGCCTCATCGTCGCCGCCCGTGGGATCGCGGTAGCTGACCCTCACGGTTTGCCGGTACGTGATCACCCCGTCCAGGACTAGGCGGACGGACTGTGCGACTACCAGCGCCTCGGTCACTGTGACCGTGCTGCCGTCGGCGGTCACGGTGAAGGCGCTCGCCGGGGGCGTGCGGCCGGCGCCGTCGTTGAGGACCTCGTTGAATGCCAGGATGAGCTCGACGCCGGAGCCGGTGACGGTGTTCAGCGAAGGACTGTCCAACACGGCCGGTGGGGTGGTATCCGCGGTGTCGAAGGTGGTGGCGCTGGCGACGTTGGACGGCAACTTCGGAAAGCCCTGGTCGATCGCCGAGACCCGGTAGTGGCGCGTGTCGCCGAGCGTCAGGCCGGTGTGGGAGTAGGCGGTGTCGGTGGACTCGGTGTTGGCCACCCGGTCGGTCCAGGTCGTGCCGCCGTCGGCGGACACCTCGATCTGGTAGCCCTCGGGCGTGAATCCGCTTGGCGCCTCCCAGGCCAGATCGATCTGCGTCGCGCTGATGGCCGTCGCCGTCAGGTTCGTCGGTGGGCCAAGCAGCTGAGAGGTATTGCGGACCGGACGGTCGGTGAAGGACGCTGCATCGTTCCCGGCATAATCCTGAATGGCCGCCTGGTCGTCGCCGTCGGTCGGATCGCGGTAGCTGACCTTGACGGTCTGACCCGCCGTAATCTTGGGGTCCAGACCCAACAGCCCCACAAGTATCCCCTCCACGAGCACCCTTTCCACCGTAATGGAGGCCCCGTCGGCCGTGACGGTGAAAGCACTCGCCGGCGGGGCACGGTCCGGGCTCTCGTCGAGCTGCTCTGAGGCACTGAGGAGAACCCGGGTGTAGTCGGTACTAGCACTCGCAATAGCCGGCGGCGTGCTGTCCGTGGGGTCTACAGCAGTTGCGCTGGCGACGTTGGACGCCAACTTCGGAAAGCCCTGGTCGATCGCCGAGACCCGGTAGTGGCGCGTGTCGCCGAGCGTCAGGCCGGTGTGGGAGTAGGCGGTGTCGGTGGACTCGGTGTTGGCCACCCGGTCGGTCCAGGTCGTGCCGCCGTCGGCGGACACCTCGATCTGGTAGCCCTCGGGCGTGAATCCGCTTGGCGCCTCCCAGGCCAGATCGATCTGCGTCGCGCTGATGGCCGTCGCCGTCAGGTTCGTCGGTGGGCCAAGCAACTGAGAGGTATTGCGGACCGGACGGTCGGTGAAGGACGCTGCATCGTTCCCGGCATAATCCTGAATGGCCGCCTGGTCGTCGCCGTCGGTCGGATCGCGGTAGCTGACCTTGACGGTCTGACCCGCCGTAATCTTGGGGTCCAGACCCAACAGCCCCACAAGTATCCCCTCCACGAGCACCCTTTCCACCGTAATGGAGGCCCCGTCGGCCGTGACGGTGAAAGCACTCGCCGGCGGGGCACGGTCCGGGCTCTCGTCGAGCTGCTCTGAGGCACTGAGGAGAACCCGGGTGTAGTCGGTACTAGCACTCGCAATAGCCGGCGGCGTGCTGTCCGTGGGGTCTACAGCAGTTGCGCTGGCGACGTTGGACGCCAACTTCGGAAAGCCCTGGTCGATCGCCGAGACCCGGTAGTGGCGCGTGTCGCCGAGCGTCAGGCCGGTGTGGGAGTAGGCGGTGTCGGTGGACTCGGTGTTGGCCACCCGGTCGGTCCAGGTCGTGCCGCCGTCGGCGGACACCTCGATCTGGTAGCCCTCGGGCGTGAATCCGCTTGGCGCCTCCCAGGCCAGATCGATCTGCGTCGCGCTGATGGCCGTCGCCGTCAGGTTCGTCGGTGGGCCAAGCAGCTGAGAGGTATTGCGGACCGGACGGTCGGTGAAGGACGCTGCATCGTTCCCGGCATAATCCTGAATGGCCGCCTGGTCGTCGCCGTCGGTCGGATCGCGGTAGCTGACCTTGACGGTCTGACCCGCCGTAATCTTGGGGTCCAGACCCAACAGCCCCACAAGTATCCCCTCCACGAGCACCCTTTCCACCGTAATGGAGGCCCCGTCGGCCGTGACGGTGAAAGCACTCGCCGGCGGGGCACGGTCCGGGCTCTCGTCGAGCTGCTCTGAGGCACTGAGGAGAACCCGGGTGTAGTCGGTACTAGCACTCGCAATAGCCGGCGGCGTGCTGTCCGTGGGGTCTACCGCGGTTGCGCTGGCGACGTTCGACGGCACGGCCGGATAGCCCTGGTAGATCGCCGAGACCCGGTAGTGGCGCGTGTCGCGGAGCGTCAGGCCGGTGTGGGAGTAGGCGGTGGCGGTGGACTCGGTGTCGGCCACCCGATCGGTCCAGGTCGTGCCGCCGTCGGCGGACACCTCGATCCGGTAGCCCTCGGGCGTGAACCCGGCCGGCGCCTCCCACGACAGGTCGATCTGCGTCGCGCTGACCACCGTCGCCGTCAGGTTCGTCGGCGCGCCCAATACAACGGACTTGTTCCTGCCGCTCGAGATCGTGTGATCGGCAAAGGACGCCGCGTCGTTGCCGGCGTAATCCTGAATAGCCGCCGCGTCGTCGCCCGGCGTGGGGTCGCGATAGCTCACAGTGACGGATTGATCCTTGGTGATCACCCCGTCCAGGGCCAGCCGGACGACAGTCCCTTCCACGTGCACGCCGTCCACCGCAATGGCCACACCGTCGGCAGTGACGGTGAAAGCGCTTGCAGGGGGCACGCGGCCCGCTCCCCTGTCCAGGCTCTCGTCGAATTGGAGAAGCACGTCCGTGCCGTTGACCGGTACACTGGTATCCCCAGCGTTCCCCGAGAACTGCGGCGCCATCATGTCCGTGGTGGTTGCGCTCGCGACGTTCGACGTCGCGCCAGCACCCACGGAGTTGATCGCCGAGACCCGGTAGTACCGCGTTCGGCCGTCCATCAGTCCGGTGTGCGCGTAGTCCGTGCCGGCGGATTCGGTGTCGTCTTTTAGAACCGCCCAGTGCATGCCGCCAGCGACCCACACCTCGATCCGGTAGCCGATGATCGCATCGCCGCCGTTATCCGCGGGCGCGGTCCATGCCAGATTGATCGTCGTCTCGCCTACCGCGGTTGCGGTTAAGTCAGTCGGCGCACCGGGTACGGCGGCCTGCTGCGCCTGAACCGGGACGGTGAACAGTATCCCGAGCAGCAACGAGACCGTTGCCGCCGCGTGGCGAGCGAGCGTGGCTAAGGAACGAGCAAAGCTTCTTCGGGAGGAGTCGCGGTCCCGACCGCTGTCGGGCCGACGGTCCGTGTCGCGGGAGCGTTCTTGCGGGTGGGAAGTGCCGGCGTGCGACCGCCCGGCGGGCGAGGGCGGAAAGGATTGCGAGTCAGACCGGGAGGAGGCGCCCCTGCGAATGCCAGGCGCGGCCACAGCCGCACCCTGGCTCCTGGCTCCCGGCTCCCGGCTCCCGGCTCCCGGCTCCCGGCTCCCGGCTCCCGGCTCCCGGCTCCCGGCTCCCGGCTCCCGGCTCCCGGCTCCCGGCTCCCGGCTCCCGGCTCCCGGCTCCCGGCTCCCGGCTCCCGGCTCCCGGCTCCCGGCTCCCGGCTCCCGGCTCCCGGCTCCCGGCTCCCGGCTCCCGGCTCCCGGCTCCCGGCTCCCGGCTCCCGGCTCCCGGCTCCCGGCTCCCGGCTCCCGGCTCCCGGCTCCCGGCTCCCGGCTCCCGGCTCCCGGCTCCTAATGTGGAATAGTACCGAGCCGGCCGTTGTCAAGGGCCTTCTATTGAGAGAGTCGGGCATGGATGCGGTTTCCTTCACCATGACAGTCGCTCGCCGGTCCACCGAGTTCACTCGCGAACCCTTCGAGAATGATTCATTCCGTCCATCCCATGTTACGTGCTCTTCTAGTGATGGTACAGAAGAGGTGAGTTGCTTTGCTGTGAAGCTACGACAGGCGGGCAAGATCCGGGACCGCGCGGGCCGAGCGGGTGTCGAATGGGAGTGGAGTTGCCGAGAGCCGAAGAACCAGGCAGCCGCTTGCCTTCAGTCCCAGTGGCCCTCGGCGTCGCTCTTGAGTGCGCGGGCGAGTTCGGGATCGCCCTCGCCGCGCCGGACGGAGCGCTCGGCGAGATCGACGCGGCGTCCCAGATCGGCGAGCCCGGCGGCTCGGGCGACGGCGTAGAGGGCGGCCAAGACGGCGGCCAGCGCCAATGCCAGGTGCAAGGCAATTGGAACGCCGTGGTCCGCCAGGATCAGTGGCCAGAACGGCGCGAGATACTCGAGGCGCGACCCGGCGAGGAGGACGCCCGAGCCGACAAGTGCGGCGCTGAGGCCGGCGCTGATACGCCAGGGTTGCATGGGGGTGTGCTAGAGCTCGAGCGCGGCCGGGTCCCGCTCGGCCGGACCCCGTAGGGAGGAGCCATGATCCTCGCAGCCGAGCGCCCTAAGCACCCGCGCTCCGGCCGCCCCGTTGGCGTGCATCCGGAACCCGGCCGCTGCCTTGGCCCGGACAGATCCCTGGCGGTAGTGGCCCGATGCGACCTCGATGTTGACGCGTCCGGTGCGCCCCTCGGCGTCGGTGTACTCGATCTGCGCATCGGGGTAGAGCACGCGTCCCTGCTCGTCGATGGGGAGCTCCAGCTCCCGGGCAGCGCGGTGCCGCTCGGCGTCGGCGGCCCGGCGACCGTCTCTCGCCCGCGCGGACTCGCTCCGGCACGCGACAGCGCTCTTGAGCTCGCCGTCGAGCCGTACGCGCCGGATGGCGGCGCCCCGCTCGAGCAAGCGTTGGCGTTCGCGGCCGCAGGCCCGGTAGATGGCCGTGTCGTGCGCGAGCTGGGCGTGTTGGAGGAGGCGAGCGGCGGACCTTATGTGCTGTCCGGGGTCCAGGCCGTGCCCGGCGTCCAGGTCGCGGATGGCGGCCGCTCCCTTGCGCGTGAGCGTCAGGACCTTGAACGGCCTTCCCTTTGGTCCCTTGGCCGTGGACTCCTTGGCGAGCCCCTCGCGGGTCCAGGCGTTCACGGCCCGCCGCGTGGTGTAGGGATGGCCGCCGAAGTGAGCCTCGGCGAGATCGCGGTACGAGACGGCGCCGTAGATGCCGATGTCGGCGAGCGCCCCACGGCACCGTTCTCTGAAGGAGGTGGACCCGCGGTCCCGGCTCGCGTCGTATTCTCGGCGATGGCCGTCCCGCATGCGGTAGATAGCGCGGCTTTGTGGCGCGGCGGGACGCGGGTCCGATCCGATCGTGCGGTCGAACATCTCCTAGGGCTCCGTCCTTGGCCTCAGCGGCTCGGGCCGGAGCTCCGGGTCGGGACCGGCAGTGGGAGCTCCGGCCTTGCGGTGTGCTGCGGGGCGGGAGCGCGGGTGGCTGCCACCGGTGCCGGCTCGCGCTCGGCCTGGCGCTCGCGGCTTCGGGTGAGCACGAAGTCGGAGATCTTCTGCGCGTCGGCCGCGGCGCGGCGGATCTCGCGCGGATCTTCTTCGAGCGCCTGGATCCAGCCCTCGACGTAGGCGGCCCCCCGGCTCGGGTCGTGGCCGACGCCCACGCGCTCGCCCGTCATCATTGCGCTGATCTCCGCCCGTAGCTCCTCCTTCGCATAGGCCGGTGAGCCGAACCCTTCGCCGATCCCTTCGATCAGCGTTGGGCGGTTCATCCGTTCCGGATGGCCGGTGCTGTGCCCCAGCTCGTGCAGGGCGGTCTGGTAGTAGTGGTTGGCCGAAGGGAACTGCACCCGCTCGGGGAGCACGATCTCGTCGCGGTTCAGGTTGTAGAACGCCCGGTCTCCCGCCACGTGGCGGACGGGGACTCCGCTGTCTTCCAGCACCCTCTCGGCCTGCTGGTGCACCTTCCAGAGCGGCTCGGCAGTGGGCGTCGGCCGAGCCGGCAGCCCGTCCGCCTGTTCAGCGTTGAAGACGGTGTACTGCCGGACGACGGGCGTGGGCATCCGCTCGTGGCGGTAGACGCGATTGCCTTCGTTGTCCCTGACGGGCCGGCCGCGCTCGTCGTTGACGGCGATCTTCCGGTGGTCCTGGAACGAGAGGATGCGGGTGCCCTGCTCGCCTTTCCGCACCTGTCCGTCCCGGGCTTGGATCTGGAGGTAGGTTCCCCAGCGGACGTCGCCGTAGCCGCGCTCCTGCTGGACGGCGGCAAGGTGCACGCTGTTTCCTCCCGCGTAGGAGCGTCCCGTATCGACGTTCGCGGGGAGCACACGCTCGCCCGGTCCCCAGGGCTTCTGCCACGGTGCCGTGCCCTGGCGGATCTGCTCGATGATCGCATCGGCGAACTGGCGGTGATATTCGTCGTGTTTCATAGCTCTTCCTCCTCGGGGCCGTGCGGATCCTCCGAGGCGTCTCGGATCTCGTCCTCGCTGCCCACGTCCTCGGAGAAGAGGCCGTACTCTTCGGCCAATGAGGCCGGCACCTCGAGGGCCTCACCCCCGTCCCGCGCGAGCTCGCGGTCGAAGTCGTCGAGCGTCTCGACGCGAACGATCTTGTCGTCGCTTTCCATGGCCTCACTCCTTTTCTGTTTGTTCTTCATCGTCCTTCCTCCAGACGGGTTCGGTGAGCCAGCGGTTGGCGGCCGCCTCGTAGCCCTTCACACGGAGCGCTTCCTCGACGAACCGCCGGCCCCCTCGCCGGGTCATGTGGAGGACGAGATGGATCCCGTCGACCACGCCCCGGCAGGTGACCTCCCAGGGGAGCGCCCCTCCGGCCTGCATGGCGCAGCTCGCCAGGCGCGAGAGCGCCGAGCGGGCGTTGTTCGCGTGGACGGTGGTGAGCGATCCCCCGTGGCCGGTGTTCAGCGCCTGGAGGAGATCGGCGGCTTCGCCGCCCCTGACCTCGCCGACGACGATGTGGTCGGGCCGGTGGCGGAGCGCGTGCCGCACCAGGTCACGGATCGACACGGGCGCCTCGGAGCCCACCGCCCCGGCCTCGAACCGCAGGCAGTTGGTCCGGTCGATCCTGAGCTCGAGCGTGTCCTCGATGGCGACGATCCGCTCCTCCTCTGGGAGCAGTTCGATCAGGGCGTTCAGCAGTGTGGTCTTCCCCGAGCCGGTGCCTCCGGAGACCAGGATGTTCCGGCGGGAGGCCAGCACCTTCCGGGCGGCGCGGAACACCGTCTCTGGCATGGCGCCCTGGCCGACGAGGTCGTCGGCTGAGAACGCGCGGCCCCCGAACCGGCGGATCGTCATAGCCACGTGGGGGCTCGCGGGCGGCGTGCAGATGGCGACGCGGGAGCCGTCCTCGAGCCGCGCGTCGAGGATGGGCCGTGTGGCCGGATCGAGCCCGAGCGGCCTGGCGATGTGGATCGCCGCCCGGTGGAGCGCGGCGGCGGTGAGCGCCGGTGCCTCGAGGGGCTCGAGCTGACCGCCGCGCTCGACCCAGACGTTGCCGGGGCCGTTGATCATCAGCTCGGAGACCTCCGGATCCTCGAGCACGGCCTCGAGGCCCGGCAGGAACGGTCGCAGGTGCGCGATCCCGCTGGCGCGCTTCATAGCCGGCCATCCTCGCGGAGCCGCCAGTAGCCCACGTCCCTCGGCAGGTAGTGGGGCTTCAGGTAGACGCGCCGGGCCGGAAGGGACTTCGTGCCGTCGTAGGGCAGGCAGATCGCCTGGTAGTTGGCGAGGAGTGTGAAGTCCCTCGGCGTGAACACCGGCTCCCGGGCCTGCCGGAACGACTTGCTCGCGCCGATCGTGCCCCGTCCGCCTCCGGCGCGTCCCGAGAGCAGCGAGAACTCCGGCCGGCCCGTGGTCTCGGTGAACGTGTAGGAGGGCTGCGTCTTCATGACGCTGCCGCACATCTCCGAGGCGATCCTGGCCGAGGACTCGTCGGAGAGCGACAGGAAGATCCGGGTGCGGAGCGTCTGGACCAGCGTGCGCCAGGCCTCCGTGCCCGACAGCACGGAGCGGAGCGAGGAGATCGACTGCGTGGCCACGATCGGGATGCAGCGGCACTGCCGCGTCAACGCGAACGCCTTCTCGTCGCCAGCGGGGTCGTCCTGGCCCACGGTGGCGAACGCCTGGTACTCGTCGCAGATGAACACTGCGGGCCGGAGGTAGCGGCCGGGCCGGCGGGCGGCCTCGGCGGGCCGGCGTAGGAGCGCCTGCATCCAGGCGTTCTTGAGCAGCACGCCGATCGCGCGACCGAGCGCCGGGTTGGCGCCCGCGGGCATGTTGAGGGCGAGGACCCGGCCCGACTCGATCAGCTCGGCGAGCGGCGGCAGCCGGCGGCGGAGGCCCGGCATGGGCCGGACGGCCTCGGGGTCCTCGTCCGGCGCAGCACTATACATATGTATGGATTCGTCCGGGTCCGGAGCCGGCGGACAGAACACGCTCGCGACCTGCGGCTGGTCGAAGAGCGAGAGGAAGACGGAGATGCCCTCGACGATCGAGGTGCGGAGCTTGGCATCGAGCGCCATCCAGTCATGGAGGTACCACCGCTCGATGGCCTCCACCTGGTCCTTGAGTTCGCTCCCCGCGCCGCTCTCGCCTTCCTCGGTCTCGAACGGGATCTTGAGCTCGGCGAGCCGATCCCGGAGGACCGGGTCGAGCCGGCACGTCACCGTGTCCTCACCGGAGGTATATATCCAGACCCAGTCATTCAGCGCTTCCGGATGGCCGATCATGTCGTCGTGGGAGATGACGACGCGCGCCGGGCACGCCTCAGCCACCAGGTCCTGGGCCTCGCGGATTCTCTCGGCGAATAGTTCCGCGTCGATCGTGCAGCGGTAGACGTCCTGCAGCGTGACCCAGCCCCCCGGCAAGAGCCGGTGCAACCTATCTAAAAGGCTCGTAAGTCGTTGTGGCTAAAAGCTCATCTGCTCTGGGTATCTGTATTGTGCCCCCAGAGTTGCCCCATAATCGCACCCGCATCCAGCGCTCGCCATCAGCGTCCATTGCGATCCAGCATAGCGGAGCCATCGTCTCGGCCCCGCGGGTGCCAGCTGGCCGGCGCGACCGCCCCACAGGGCAGCCTAGTAAGAATCATGCTATATCATCCTATCGGGTCCGATAATGTATAACCTAGGATGTGGTACCACTCTTGGGGGCAGGTCAGTTCACTGCCGTGGGCCATGAAGAACAACAAGGCACTCGACGACAAGGGGCGTCCGACGCCCGCGACGAAGGGACGGAAAAGGAAGAGCTGGGACTTCCGTTCTGCCCCTAATCGCCCCGGCTGGAAGCTAAGGGTCGGCGGTGGGGTCAAAGCCGAGGTTTCTGGCCCAATCGAAAGCTTGCTCCAAAAGCTTCCGCTGCGAAGGCATCAGCTGGTCCCCTGCCTGAATGAGTCGGGGAAGTGCCTCAAGTTGATCGTAGACCGACCACTCCACTTGGGGTCGCAGGACGATCCAGCGACACAATCGACGAACCAAGACCTCCTCTGGCACTGGTGCCGGAGGGACGGCAGCAGTTGCGCGCTCAACCTCAACATCGACCTCCCCGGTCGAGGTCGCGAAACCTGCCCGATCCCTCACGACAACGCCTGAGGTCTCGACCGGGGAAGGAACGAGATCGGGGGACTCCGAGATATCAGGCACCTCGACTTCGACTGCGGGATCCATGAGCGTCTGCATGGCGTCCCGAGTAGGTTGCCGGGCGAGCCCCTTGAGGACCATATCGATCTCTCTTTCGGGATTGAGAAGCCACCTTCGCCCCGAGACTCGGTGCACGGGCCACCCAGCACGCTCTATTATGTCCTGACGTTGGTAATCCTCGGGCCTGAGTTGCCCCAAATCGTCCATCTTCCAATCCCCGTCGCATTCCACCGCTAGCTGGCGCCCGCCGGAGTCCTCTACGACCAAGTCGATCAGATATCGACCACAAGGAACCTGTGTCGTGACTCGCAGTTCGTGGTCCCGCAGTCTATTGCAAACGGCTTCCTCGAATCGGCTATCGAATTGATCGGGCCATTCTCCCTCTACATCCCAAGCTTCTGCTCGATCATGCACTCCTTTCGCGTGTTCCAGGAAGCCTCGGATGGCGCCGTTCGGGAACTGGTGCACTGGCAACGAAACGAAGCAGATCGCCCTCTCCTTCGCTCTAGTGAATGCGACGTTCAGCCTCTCTTCATACCGTTGAATGGTCGTGATCGAGCCCGCATGGCTCGAGGGACCTTGTCGAAAGGAGTAGAGGATGATGTGGCGCTCGTCACCCTGAAACCCGTCTGCCGTCGAAGCGACAATCTGGTGCCGTTTGATCAAGTCTGGGTCTTGGTGGAACTCTCGAGCCAGAAGTAGCTGGATTAACTCCGCTTGATGCCGAAACGGAGAGATAGCACCTATCGTCTTGCCCCTACCCTCTCCTGATGTGATAAGGCGGCGGATCTCGCTTACCACCGCTGCACATTCCTGAGGGTTAACTTTTCTGTCACGGTCCTCGTCGGCCTGCATGAGCTCTCGCACTTCGAGGGGGAACCTCGCCCGGTCAGGCACACGACGAGTGAGGATCTGGAGCTGATTGTCGTAGAATCGGTCATTTGACCACCGGATAATGGCTGGGTCGCAGCGAAAATGCTCGTCTAGAAACCGGCTCGCATTACTGCAGGCTTCGGCAAGTTCCAGCAGACTCCCCTTGCCGTCCAGAAAATGAGCCTTGGGGTGTCGGTCGATCTGGTACTCCGCCTGAAGCAACCGTACAGTGTTTCCTGAGAGGAACATGGAGGTCACTGGCTGTAGCTGCTTCTTGTCACCTACGACGATCATCTTCCTTGCCCTGAACGCCAAAGGAAGGGCCGTCGCTTGGCTGCACTGGGATGCTTCGTCAACAATCAGATAGTCGAACAGGCCCGCCTTCGGCGGGAACAGGCGCGCCGCATCATCGATAGTGCAGATCCAACAGGGGAACACTCTCAACACAGCGTCGTAGTCGATCGAGTCTCTCAAGGCTAACAACGAGTCGTTGAGACGCTTTCGCGCTAACAGCTTCCTGAGTGTCAGTAGGGGAACGCGGATCGCTGGAAACTGCAGCGCCTTATACGCGGCTAGTTCCCGTTTCCTCTTGATGATCTCCGAAATCATCCTGCGACGCTTCTCTTGACCCTTACTGAGTGCCTCTGAGATCTCCTCCAGATTGTCCGGATGCACCGACAGACTGCCTCTAATCAGACCGGAAAGGCGATGGGCTTCCATCGCCTTTTCAGCTTCACGGAGCCAATCAGGAATCTCTCTGCGGTCCTGAATGAGCGATCGGATTTCTTCGAGTGTATTGGAAAGGTGAGACAGTTCGACCGTTTCCAAGTCAAGCATCCGTCGGTAGTACCCGTAGTTGCGGGTCAACCTCTTAAGCTGTCCGAGGGCTTCCGACGCTTCTTCCGACAGGACGCCTTCTTGGATTCCGTCCGCCACGGCTGCAACCCGCCCCCGCCAGGGTTCTTGCAGACTTAGCGCACCGATTAGGCCACTTGTGACACTCTGGCGGGCAATCCACCGTCGTGCCTCTTTCAGAGCGTCTGCCAGTAAGTCCCGTGAATCTGCGGTAGCAAGGAGGTGAGGATTTCCGTCGTCCCCAAACGCACTATTGAAATCCTCCAGCGGTATCGTTTCCAACTGAATGAGCATCTGAACAGCGGTATCCGCCCGCGACGCTACGCGAAGGACAAGCTCCTTGCCCCTCGGCCGAGTTGACCCAAGGGACTCCAGCGGGACACGGGGGAGAAGGTCGTTGAATTGAATCTCAGCTTCGGTGTAGGATTCCAACCACAGCAGGGCGTTGTTGATGTCACGGAGATCCGACAGTCGACTCCCCCTTCGCACACCGAAGTCCCACTCTCTCAGGCGACGTCGGGACCGGTATACTTCTGGGCTAAGGAACCACCATAGGAGATTGGAACCGCGTTCGCGTAGTATCTCAGCATCCTTGCGGATCCGACCTGCGCCAGCTTCCAGCGCGTTCCAGTCGTACTCTGAGCCCCTTAGGGTCGAAGCCTGGAAAAATCTGGTCAGGCTCCGCATACTGGCCAGCCATTTATCGAGTCGCTCTCTCCGTATCGAGGAGAGGGCCTCAAGCCAATTGCTTAGTGTATCGACCTCCTCGGGACGCTGACCGAGATCTCGGAGGTTTCGTTCGATAGCGGGACCCTCTGAAGCGAGCCATTCCTCCAGCCGCGAGATAACAGCAAGAGGCTGATCTCGGTCTAAAGCGGTCAGGCGCTCCGCGATACTACGACCAGAATCACTGACAGGAGTGTCGAGGGACTCCGCACTCTCAATCAGATTTAAGAGAGTCTTGGCAATCCCCGTCTCTCTTACACGGGTCGTCTGAGGGCCATCTGGTCGAAAGACGGCTTCGAACGAGGGAAGCCCCGAGAGAAGGGGTTGGAACAGGTTCGCCCACTCCCGCAGAAGTCTCGCAGTTTCCTGCGGTTGCTCTTCCACAGGGTCGTCTAGGGGAGACATCTGGTCGTACTCGCGGAGGTCCTCATAGCGAGAGAAGCTCGGGAATTCCTCATGCTCGAGACGTCGGAGTTCCATGAAACGCCGGCTAAGCCGCCGGAGCTCTCGGTCGTTCTGTAGCTGTGCCGCCTGCCCCCGTTCGATGGACTCCGCAGTGAGGTGGTCCGGAGGACGGTCCTGTATGCCCTCCAGCTGTGTCCGCAACTTCTGTAACGATTCTTGATCGCCAGACAGCATCGATAGAGCTAGTCCGTCGAATCCGCTGAGCATCTTGCTCAGCACCTCCATCGCCTTTCGCTGGTGACTCGTCACGAGTACGGAGTGGCCTTCGGTAACCAGGTGGCAAACCAGATTGGCGATCGTTTGGGACTTGCCGGTTCCGGGTGGTCCTTGGACGGTCAGGACATCGACACGGGTGGCCGTCTGGGCAACTTCACGTTGGGCCCGATTCGATGGAAACGGGAACCACAGCGGGTCTCCGCCGTCTGCAGTATCCTCAAACGGGAGGTGTATCGCGTCGAACTCGGGCGCTCCCTCTCGGGGAACATCTCCGACGATTTGGGCGAGGACGCTGTCGCCCCCGGGATTGGACTGTGCCCCGATCGCTCTGAGATCGGACAGAAGAAACGCGTAGGAGCGGGGCCCGTTCGCGAGAACCGGCCTCATCGTAATGAGAGCGGGGTTTGGGTCCTTGAGAGAACCCAGCTGTTGCAGGAATTCCTTCAGCGAGCAGTCTAATGCGGCGATTTCTTCGCACTGGGCCAGAGGTTCGAAAATCCCTGTGAGCACCTGTATCAGTTCAGGGATCCTGGCCGGTCCGAAACCATCATCGTAGAGGAGAGGTAGGAGTTTCTCGTTTGCAAGTGAGATGTCATCGGGGTCATCCGCCAACTTGCCCAGGAGAATCGTGTTCAGGTCAGGGGTACTGTTCCTTCGGCGTAGACGGACTTCACGGCTCCTCGGGTCGTAGTCAATATCCATCTCCCAGACCAACAAAGGCCCCGTGATGAGTCTCCGGCCCATCCGAGCCCCAATGAGTGGGAACCCCAGCAGCGTTTCCCGGTTGTGAGGATCGTTTCGCTGCTTTCTTGCTATTCGGCGCAGTGTTGCCGCAGCTTGGGGGTCAGGGCCCTCTAGCTGTTCGCCCTGCCCCGTAGAGTCCTGTTCGTCGCCAGCGGCTTCCTCCTCTTCTAGCCCCGCCAACTCAAGCTCTGCGTCCTCCGCCTCCGAACTAGAGTTGACCTCGAGTTTCAGGCAGAGCTGCGCCGCTTCAAAGATCTCCTCGTCGCCCTGGGCGAAGCTCGCCAAGTCCGCTGTGAGGCCATACCGCAGGGCCTTCCGCAGGTCATGAAGGTGTGTAGCTCCGGACTGAGAGCGGAGAAGCGCGTCATAGAACTTCGCGAGGCGCGGGGTCCAGGCTCGCCAATCGAACTCAGCCATCTGGATTCTCCGGAAGAATCCCCTCCTGTGAGTACCGAAGGACGATCTCTATGCGACGGTCTCTCGCTAGTGCGAGTGCGGTCGTGTCCGAAGGGTCAGAAAGTGGATGGAACTCTCCCCTTCCGACAGAACTGAGCCTAGCGTTTTGGAGGAGCGATGACGACGAGAAGAGACGGACCACTTCAGTCGCCCTTCGAGCGGAGAGTTGCCAGTTGTCCTCGATCCCAGCCTGTTGGCAGACTATTCCGGTGACACCCTGCCGGTCGGCGTGCCCCTCTACCTGCACTGACTCAAAATAGGATTCCTGGTCGCCAAGGACTGCCCCTAGCACTATG
The DNA here is from genome assembly GCA_965218295.1 of Longimicrobiales bacterium. Taxonomy (GTDB): domain Bacteria; phylum Gemmatimonadota; class Gemmatimonadetes; order Longimicrobiales; family Gaopeijiaceae; genus CBDCKN01. Next base: position 206,745 of record CBDCKN010000012.1, read on the forward strand.
AGGAGTTCACGCCCCGTCGGCCTCAGGTCGTCACGGCACTCCTCAAAGACCAACTCTCCCGTAACGGAACCTGTCAACGCCAGTGAGACACTCTTGGAAATCAATTAGAGAGCAATCTCCTGTGTAGTGAGGGATGGGGTGGGAGGATTGATCCAGACGGCCTCCGGGAGTGGTTTAGGCTTCGGCTCACCGGAGACGAAGCGCTCGGGATGAGCGGCCCATGCCTCACGGAGCACGGCCTTCCTGCAGGCGATGATCCGATCGGCGTGACCGAAGTGGACCTGTTCGGGGGTCAGCATCGAGATGCCGCCATGGCGGTGCTCGGCATTATACCAACGGAAGAACGAGCGACAGAAGGTCTTGGCTTGCCCCTGATCCCCGAACCGGCCGGGAAACGAGGGATGGTACTTCAAGGTCTTGAACTGAGCCTCGGAGAACGGATTGTCATCCGAGACCTGGGGTCGGCCCAACGAGCGGGTCACGCCGAGATCGGCGAGTAGTTGAGCCGTGCATTGGCTCGTCATCGGAGCCCCTCGATCGGAATGCAGGGTCAGGAGGTGGGGCTGGACGCCATGCTTCAAGCAACTCTGCTGGATCAGCCGGCTGGCCAGGGCAGAGTTCTCCCGATCCGCCACCATCCATCCCACGACGTAGCGGCTGAAGATGTCCAGGATCACGTAGAGGTAGAAGTAACTCCACTTCTTCGGCCCCAGCAGCCGGGTGATATCCCAGGACCAGACCTGGTTCGGGCCCCTCGCCATCAACTCGGGCTTCTGGTATTTGGGATGACTCCGCTGCGCTCGACGCTCCTGAACCGGCACCTGGGAAGCCAGAACGCGATACATCGTACGCTCGCTGCACAGGTAGACGTCCTCGTCGAGCAGCGTCGCCACCACCTCGGCTGGGGACCGGTCCACGAACCGCTCCGAACACAGGGTGTCGAAAATCTTGTCCCGCTCCCTCTCGCTTAAGGCCCGGGCGGGGGTCGGGCGGGGCTGCTGATGCCCGGTCGATGCACTCCGACGACGGTAGAACGTGGCTCGCGGCACCCTGAGCGCATCGCACGCGGGCTTCACCCCTACGTGCTTGGCTAGCTCCTGGGTCGCCTTCATGAGTTCGTCCCGTCCTCGAGGCTCAATCCCAGCAGCCCTGCAACTTTTCCCTGGACGTCGATGATCAAGTGCGCCTTCTGGAGCTCCTTTTCGAGGCGAGTGTTCTCGCGCTCCAGCTTGCGCACCTTCTCCTCCAGCGGATTGCGCTCGCGCTTACGGCCTCGTTTCTTCGACAGCGCTTTCAGGGACCCGCTATGCGCCGCCTTGCGCCATGTCGTCAGGTGCGACGAGTACAAGCCCTCCCGCCGTAGGAGTCGGCCAACCTCTCCGGGCTCCGTGCACCGGTCCGCTTCTTCGACGATCCGCAGCTTGTACGACGGAGCGAACCGCCGGCGCAGCGGCCTATCTACCACCTCCGAGTCCGCAGGAGCTGCCGCGCTTCGCTTACCGTCCCAGGTTGGTGGGGCTATTCCATTCTCTTTCATTCTCTCTCGGTGTCTCAGCATCCTCGGTTTCTCTGCCTTCGCCCTACTCTAATTCCTTAGCTGCTCCGTGTCTCACGTAAGTTGGCAGAGAGGGTAACTCGGATCCGCTGACTAAGGCCGTCTTCACTCACAACCTCGACGTCGATTCCCTCCCGCCGACCAGCCTCTGCCCGGATCTGGACTGCGACTAGGTGCTTCCGGCGTTCAATTTCTTCTTGGACGAAAATCTGTTCGTAATTGAGAAATTGGGCCAGGATGAACAACACAAAAACGAGAAGCATGGACAACGCCACATCGCCGAGTGTTGCCCAGTGCTTGGCCTCCTCATTTCGATGGTCGCCAGGGCTCGGAGACAGCCGCGTGTCCATGACTACTCTAACCCCTGTAGATCTTCACGGATCTCTTCAGGAGAGATGCTGAGATTACGTGGCTCATTCTCGGGTAGGTTCCGTGAGTCGGCGCCTTCGGCTCCCGGTTGGCCGTCGTCTCCTCTCTCCCAGGACTCAGCCGGACGGGGAGTCCTAGCAGTGATTGCCGACGTAGAAAGCCCCCCCCTAGAGGTGTCCGCTCCAGCCAGATCCCTCAACTCACGCCCCAACGCGTTCAGGCTGGTAGCTACACGATCACTGTTGCCGCGCTGAGATCCGATCAGGCGTTCGCCCATGAGATCCAGGCTCTCTCGGAGAGTCGCTCGGATTCCTTCGACCATTTCTTGGCTCTGGTTCAGGGCCCTCCGGGACTGGTCAGCAAGCAACCGCATCGTCTCCCGGTACGTCGCTTGAAACTCGTCGAGAGACATCGTGACCCGTTGCTGACTCTTCGATTGTTCCTCTGTCAGGCGGGCGACCGAAGTCAGTGTTTCGCGCAGACCATCTCGAAGTGCCTCAGCAGTCTCTCTTCCCATCTTCTCTATGGCTTGATCGGCCTGCTCCCAGGTGCCACTCGCGGCCTCAAACGAGCTATTGAGACGCTTCAGCACGTCTTGGAGCTCTGCTAACAGAGCGCGCTCACCGGAGACCGCCTCTCCGAGAGCCTTTGCTGCTGCTTCTTGCCGCTCAAGAACGGGGCGAACTGCCCGCGTGTGCTCGGTTAGCGTATGTGCGAGAGACTGCTGCTCAGAGCGAATCGTTTCCTCTAGTGCATGCTGGACACGGGGAAGGAGTTGGCCCGACGCCCGAACCCCTTCTTGGAGCTCCTCGGTTGTCGCCTTCACCGTTTCCACGTACTGGGCCAAGCTGAGGCTGTCTTCGCTCCTCTCTCCGATGATCTCCAACATGGCGTCTCGGAGAGAGCCCACTTGGTTGAGCAGCTCCGTGCTTTGGTCGCGGAACTGATTCCCAAGTGCCTCAAATCCGACGCGAACATCCGTTAGAGTCTGATCGAGGCCCTCTTTCAGGATTTCCCGGGTTGCTTCAAGCTCCTTCACTGCATCGCCCATGCGGGACTCCTCTGTTGTCTTGAATAAAGGAGCCCACTGGGTTGATGATAGTTCCTCCAATTTACGGATTGCCCGGCTCTGCTGATGTCGAAGTATGGCCAAGACGGACCCCACCAATACGGATCCTCCGACGCCGGCTAAAGTGGTCGAGAAAGCCACTTCCATCCTACCTAGAGTGGCGAGAATAGCATCCACCATTTCCTGCGTTCCCATTCCGCCCCTTAGCAGGGTCGTCGACAACTCCGACACCGCTAGACTTAGCCCGACCAGGGTGCCGGCGAGTCCAAGAAGGACAAGGATCGAAGTCCCCCAGCGCGCGATAGGTGCCGCATCTCGGAAGGTCTCTGCAGAGATAGCGGCGAGCATCTCCGTATCCACTGGCTCCCCACTAAGCTGAAGTCTCTTGAGGAGAACCAGACGGTGTTGAACGAGGCCATTGGGTTTGGCCTTTTCGGCAAGGGTCAGCAGCGCCTCGGAGTGGTCCTGCTGCCCCTTTTGTTCTAGGTCTTCGAGATCCTTCAGAGTGGTCCGAACATCGTTCACTAACGTATGGACGACCTGCGCAATACCTACCGCGGCGATGGCTGCGATCACGAGGTTGAGGAAGACGCCGACGGGTTGATCCGGTGGAAGAAAGAACTCAATCATTGGAGCTGCACGTCGCGGGGGCGCGGATTGAAACGATAGTGTGTTCGGCCACCTTGCCTCCTATCAGAACCGTCGAGATTGCTGCTCGTCGTAGAGTTGGTAACAGCTCACCCCACCCGTGGCGATGTGCCGATGGCTGTCTTGCACTCTCAGGAACAAAAACCTGAGGTTCGCCGCCCGGCGCGGAAACGGTTGGGCACGAAGCGCAGCAGACAGCGTACTGTCTACACAGCCCCCAACCTCTGTTTGATCTTGCCCGTGACCAGTCTGACCTGGGCCGCCGACACCCGCCCCAGCTTCGAGGCGTCAGACGCGTCGATCGTCGCTATCTTGGCGCTGCGGATGACGGAGGGGACGGGCAGGCCCGCCAGCTTCAGGTTGGTGACTGGCACGTCGTCGGGCCAGCCTCGGTTCTCGGCGCTGGTAATCATGACGACCCACAAGAGTCCGTACAGATCCTGGAGTTGAGCCGTCGATACGACCACGGCTGGTCGCGACTGCCGCGTCGCGCGGTCCGTGTACGGGAACGGCACCTTGATCACGTCACCGCGCTCAAAGGTCCGCATAGGCCGTGGTATCCGCTTCTGATCGCCATTCCTCGAAGGTGTGGAACGGGTCGTCTGTTGTGGTGCCTCGCCGCGCCTTGGTGAGAAAGACTCGCCCATCGACGATCTCGTACAAAAGCTCGTCGCCCGGCTGCAGTCCGAGCGCCGCGCGGATCGGCCGCGGGATGGTGGTCTGGGCCTTGGAAGTCAGCTTGCTGACGATCATGACACTCACCTCGGGTTGGTTGGCATGCGTGCTATTGTAAGGAATGTCCTTACTTCTGTCACCCTGACCTGTGTGCGCCGGGAGGCTGTTGCCCAGCGTACGCTCACCCTCATATAGTTGGCTGTCTTGCATTTACGGCCCTGCCGCAGTAGCGGACAGGCCGCCCCGACGGTCTCGGAGCTAGACGGGAGTCGTCTTTGGAATGTCTCGACCGGCATCTCAGAGGGTAGCCATTGTGCGCGCCCATCGCACCCTCCGCAGAGATCACTCGCGTCGAACGACCCCTTGCAGGAAGCCAAGTCATAGCGATGAGGATGCCAGCGCTGCCGATGCTGGTGGGCGTCGTCGCGGCGGCGGCTGATGGAAGACTGCACGGCATGCCTCGGTGGGGAGCCCGCCGGGGGCATCCTTGATCCACCAACCGGCGATTCGCACTGACCTCATCCGCCCGTTCTCATCGCCGTCAAGCGTGAAGATATGAAGGCCCTTCGGGTTGTTCTCGCGGATCGTGTCTGCGACGATTGAGACGGGATCGTTGCTATGTCCACAGCCTGACATCCTCGGAGGACCCACACATTGTCGAGATTCAATCCTCATCACCTAGTCGAGCCGATCTACAACGCAGCTGCCCGATGGCGGGAGAGATGCTTGGAGACCGACGAATCTGCACTCTCGGATAGCAAGAATCTTTGGACACCGGATCTGCTAGACGAACTCGACCGCTGGTTCGGACAGCACCGCGATGAGGGTGAAGGAAATTTTTTAGAAAAGCTCGAATCTCAGCTAACACGGGGATCGCCAGCCTGTCGGCAGCTGATGGCCGAGCACCTATGGATCCTGATGCTGTTCCAGACGAATGTCGGTGCGGCCAAGAAGCGCGACAACGTCCGTCAGGTCTGGTCGTGGTCCGGAGAGGAACTGGCAGAAGACCATTCACTCCTGAGCGACGGCGTTCTAGGGGGCATCGGATCCGCGGGAGCGGCCTTCAATATGCAGCGCTGGCTCGAGCTCATCATGCTAATTGCCGCTGTTCGCGATTTTAAGAGGCGTGGGGCTGATGAACGCGCCGGGATTGTTGGTGATCCGTGGTCGTTCACCAAGTGGGTCAATGCGATACCTGAAGCCCGCAACCGCCAGTTCCGCCACATTCTACCTCATCTTCTGTATCCGGACACCTTCGAAAGGATCAGTTCGGGAAGAGACAAGTGCCTGATCGTGGCGGCCTACGGTGACAAGTCGGAGAAAGAGGTCAAGAAGTTCGACCTGATCGATATGGACCGGGCACTTCTCGATCTCCGCAGACGGTGTGAGCGGAAACAAGGCACTGACATCGACTTCTACGAAGACGAGTTCGTTCGCGTATGGCGCAATCAGACCAACAACTGGCTGCTTAGCTGGAACCCCACAAAGTGGACCTGGACATCTCTAGCCGAAGATCGCGCATCGACGCTTGTAGGAGAAAGGGTTTCAAACTGTTGGCGATGTGGTTCAACGAAACCACGCGAGGGTGATCGCGTTTACCTCATGCGAACGGGTGTAGCGCCGAAGGGTATCGTCGCGGTTGGTACGGTGACACGTGCACCATACGAGGCGCCTCACTGGGATAACGAGCGTGCGGATGCGGGCGATACCGGACGCTTCATCGATGTTGATTTCGACGCGATTCGGGATGCCGACCAAGAGAGCATTGTTCTAGTGGACGAGCTCGAGCGCCAAGAACCCCAACAGCAATGGAATCCGCAGTCCTCAGGCATCGAGATCAAGAGGGAGTCGGTACGGACGCTTGCGCGCTTATGGAAAGCACTTCCGTCAATCAGTACCTCGGTCAAGCCGGCGCAGGTCACCCCGCTCAACATCATCCTCTACGGACCACCAGGGACCGGAAAGACTTTCCGCCTGATTACCGAATACCTGCCCCGATACAAGGATGCCGGCGAGGACCGGTTCGTGTTTGTCACCTTCCATCAGAGCTACGCATACGAGGACTTCGTCGAGGGCATTCGCCCGAAGACCCGGAACGGCACTGTAATCTACGAGGTGCGACCGGGTGCGCTGCGACGAATCTGTGACCGGGCAAGGAAAGCCCCTGACAAGCGGTTCGCCCTGTTTATCGATGAGATCAACCGTGGCAACGTGCCGAAGATCTTCGGGGAGCTGATTTCACTCGTCGAGATTGACAAGCGAATCCGGACCGACGCCTTAGGGAAAAGGATGCCAGGCTGCAAGGGACTCGAAGTGACGCTTCCCTATTCCGGAGAGCGCTTCGGCGTGCCGACGAACGTTGACGTTATTGGCACAATGAACACCGCCGACCGATCGATAGCGCTGCTCGATTCCGCCCTGCGCCGCCGCTTCCGGTTCCAGGAACTGACACCGCAGCCCCGGCTCTTGAAGACCATCACCGATGGCGCGGGGAGTCCGATAGATCTGCAGCAGCTGCTCGAGACCATCAACGATCGACTCACCCATCTGCTGCACCGCGATCAGACCATCGGCCACAGCTACTTTTACGAGGTGAAGACGTTCGACGATCTACAGCGTGTTTTCGCTCGCGAGATCCTTCCGCTGCTCCAAGAGGCCTTCTACGACGACTGGAGGCAGATCCGCCTTGTCCTGGCGGATCAAGCAGTCAGTGAGGAATTCCAACTCGTGCGCGCACGCGTGCAATCTGCGAAGCAGCTGTTTCCAAACGCTGACATGGCCGAGACCTTGGACGGCGAGGCCTATGAGATTGTTCGCGAGGACGAGATCACGCCTGACGCCATCCGCAAGATCTACGAGACAGCGGAGTGAAATACCTGAGCCTACGTGAGAGGGATGTCATCCGCGTGGGCTCTGATGGCCAACTCTCGCAGCGCGAAGCTGATAGCATTGCGAAACTTGCCACTTTCCTGCCGAAGGGATCACTGGGCTGGGAGCACCGCGCGCTCCGTTTTGGCCCGTTCTGCGGTGTGCTTAGGACGCGCGAAGTGTCGATCGAGTTGTTGCCCAAAATCGACCGTGGCCTCGAAACCACGACCGACAAGCGGGGACTGCTCGTTGCAATGTTGGCTGCCGCAGGCAAACTCCGCCTCGCGAAGGTCGGCCAGGCCGGACTAGCGCGGCAGACCATCCACCTTCTGGATATCTTCATTCAGGATTTCTGCGCCCGCGTGAAGGCGGCACTACGCGTAGGTGTCATCGCTCTCTACACCGAGAGGAGCGAGAACCTGAAAGCTATCCGGGGCAAGCTTCAGCTGACGAAGCATCTGCGTCGAAACGCTTTCGATCGGTCGCAGCTGCTTTGCCGGTTCGACGAGCACACCATCGACAATCCATTCAACCGGGCCCTGAAAGGCGTATTGCGTCTCTTGCTCGGTCACTCGCTGGACCCGCAGACGAAATCCAGGGTAACGTCGTTGCTCCATAGGCTGGATGAGGTCGCGGATAGACCCGTGCAGATAGCCGACCTGAATGCACTCAGTTTCGACCGAACCAACAATCACTGGCGCGACGTCTTCAGCCAGGCAAGGTTTCTCTTGGCCGGACTATTCCCTGATGTGCGGATCGGTGACGCATGGGGTTCGGCCCTGCTCTTCAACATGGAGCGCCTCTTCGAAGAGGTCCTCGGGCGACGGATCATGCGGGAATCTCGCAAGTTAGTTGGCCGTCAGCTGCATGTAGATCTTCAGAAGCCGCAGCGGCACCTCTCGACCACAGACTTTCGGCTTCGGCCCGACATTACGATCCAGGATGATGACCAAGTCGTGGCGATCCTTGACGCTAAGTGGAAGCAGCTGATCCCGAGCGAGCCGAACGCCGGCGTGTCGAGCGCGGATGCCTATCAGATGAACGCTTATGCCAGCCGGTATCGCTGTAAGCGGATCACCCTAATCTATCCGGCCTCTGCACGGTGCGCTCCAGGGCGTGTCCGGGAGTTTCGCTTCCAAACCTCGGGCCAACCGATCCTCGACGTCGTAGCAGTAGACATTCACGACCTTGCGTTCGGAAGCACTATGCCGGCCGGACTGGAGGGAGTGATACAGTCGGGACGGTCATAGAAGCAGAATCAGCAGGTCGATAGAGCCCGCGCGGAGGCATGAGAATCTTTCTGCCTCGAAATCATCCGCTCGGCGGCGGATATGATCTCCGCCAGCGGATCCCCGATCTGCGCTAGACACGGTAAGTTTTGTCAATGGTCATCGAAATGAGACACCTCGGGGCGGCGATCCGCCCGCAATCGCCGCCCATGTGATCACACCGACTACCATACTGCCACTGCGCGGGTGCGGTACGGATCGCCCGCGCCCCAGCGCTGAACGGAAGAGCCCGACAATGAAAACCCACCATGGCCGCCGGATAATCGACCGTATCGTCTCCACTCGCTCGCGCCTTCGCTTCGTAGAGAGTCAAGCGGAACTCTTCGTGCGCCTCACCGCCATCAGACGTTCCTACGAGCGGTTCGACTCCGCAAATGACGAACTGCTGCGCTACTATCCGATCGCACTAGCCGCCTGCCTCGAATCCTGGTTCCGGATGGCAATCTGCAAACTCGTTGATTCCGGAGAGCCCTATCTTGGCAACGCCCGCCAAATCCTGCGGAGGGAGGCGTTCGACTATGACATCCTCGTGGGTCTCCATGGACAGACCATCACCATCGGCGAGGTCATCTCGCATCACCCCTCGATTAGTAGCTTAGGTCACATCATCGCCACCATGGATAGCCTCATGGGCGAGAATTTCCACGAGAGAGTTTCTGAGGTCCATGATCGCTGGAAGGTTGAGATCGAGAAACAACCGAATGTACCCATTGTCGCCGATATCGATGAGACCTTTCGTAACGTTGATAGGACGTTCGAGCTTCGCCACATCTTCTGCCACGAAACCGCAACGGCGATCGAGGTCGGATGCGACGAGATCGAAAGGTGCATCGACCATACCGCTACGTTTCTCAAAGCGTCGAACGAGTTGATTTCGCAGACTCTCTTTCCGGATGCGCCATTGACGCAGACGGATATGAACATCGCCTCTCACGAAGACTACGATAAGGAACGCGAAAGTCTGGACCTTCTGGTCGAGACCATCGCCGCCGTACTGTCCTACGAGCGCAAGAAACGATTTGCCGCGGCCAACGAAGCGTGGGAGAGCTTCCTCGAAGCGAGCGTTGAAATCGACGGTCTCGAATACGAAGGCGGTTCCATACGGCCCACGGTCGAAGCTCTTGCCGCCACCCAACTCGTCAGAGAGCGCAGGACCCAGCTTGAGCAGTTGCTCGGTCGCGTGGAGGTGTCCAGCTAACAGCCCGTGGAAGAAACGGGTGTCCAGACCGTCGGGTGTGCGAAGGTGACCGGGCTTACGGCGACTTTCGACGGATAAACAGCCCTGGGTGTGTCCGCTGGACGACGGACCCAATTCCCAGAGGCCGTCAGAGCCAATTGCATAGCGCCGGACCAGCGTGGAGGTCCCCTCAAGCTTCAGTTTCAGCGGTGCCGAAGGTCGGAGATCGACAGTGGCACAGCCGACCCGCCCCGGCTCCTCGAACCAGTCAAGGCGGTTAGCCTGCGTGCACAACACGACCGCCCAAGGCTTCGAGCGTCGGTCGAAAAGTTGGTCTACTGCACGGGAGCCAGCCTACCCTTTGGGGCCACGCTTCGCGGGTCCCCGGCAGGGGCTGGCGGGGGGCTGTGCCCCCTTCGACCCCCGGGAGGCCCGCGCTCCGGCGGAGCTCGCCAGACCCATCACGGATCTGCCCCATCTCCCCGCGCAGAGCGCCGATGCATTCTTGCATTTGCTTATGCAAGGCGCGAAGGCTCATGAAGAGCAGGCAGGCGAGGGCGGCTCCCCCGCTTTTGAAGGCATCCGCCCGGCTCAGCGCTTGAGCCCGCGCCGAAAAAATCCCGCTCGACCGTGAACTCCCCGATCTTGGCGTGCAGGTCCCGGATCTTCGCCTCGTGCTCCAGAGCGGCCTTGCGGCCCGCGCCCCCGGCAAACACCTCCGGCAGCCCTTCGAGCAGCTGCCGCTTCCATGTGGTCACCTGGTTCGGATGAAGCTCGTGCCGCGCCGCGATCGCCTGCACGCTGTCCCGCTCGCGCAGCGCCCCGAGGGCGCTGGCGGCGTTCGCCATTCGATAATCGTAGCTGGCGAGTTCGATGCGCTAAGCCCCGGTCCTGAGAAATCCGGGCTAGGATGGCCGGCATGTCCCAGACTGATCAGCTATCCGCGTCCAATTTCTTGTCGATTAGAGCACGGGCATCATCGAAGGTTTTGGGGCCGCCAGGGACAATAGCACCCTTTGGGGTTCGAACCTCAAAGTAGACTTGAGGCCGGGGCATGCCACGATCGGAACGTATTTCCTGCGATCGTAAAACGACCCGGTAAATGCTCCATCCACGATGCGTTCCGGCGAACTCCACGGTTGTTCCTCTAGCCATTGGGGACAGTTCGCATATTTGACATGACTCTTTCCGCCTCTCTAGGGGGTTGCATGCCACGCGGGGTGCCGAAGCCGAAGCGACTGCGCATCACCAGGCCGAGGTTGAAGGCGGCCGCAACGCCTCCAGCGCCACTCGCGCCTTGAACTCCGGCGTGAACCGCCGTCTCTTCCTGGCCATCTCGGTGCCTCCTCTTCCGCTCTGGAATCCACCTTAACGACCTGTCCAAAAAACCGGGACCACCTCAGTTGTCAGGATGACTCGGCGGATCCGAGAGGCCGTGCTTACACGATCAGCCGACATTGTCCACATTCGAGTGCATTTCACGGAGATTGTCGGATCGGATGAGGACGTTTCCGTATTCGTAGCCAGTCGTATATTCGGCCAGAAAGCGGGACGAGAAATCCTCCCGCAGTCCGTGCAGAAGGGTTCGACCGAGTGCACCCGTGATGGCATTGGTCCCTCGGCCAGCTGCCCGGTAGAAGCACGTCGCAGTTTTGATCATCGCACCGCTCGCACTCGCTTCCTTAACACCCTCGGTGAAGAAGTAACGGTATTTCGTATGAGAGCCGCTCCAATGACTTGGGCCTGCGAAGAAGCCAAAGACCCGCCGTGCATGCGACATGCGGATCAGCTCCGAAATCACTCCGACGAACCCGAGGTCTCGCCAGAGCGTTGCGACCTTTCCCTTCATCTCCGCTTCGTAGGGATGAATGGGATCAAGTGCGTGGACGATCCCATAGCCTGCAGAAATGATATACAAGTCAATCCGACCGGTTTTGAGGTGGCGTGTCAAATTCTCTCGAAAATCGAAATCCGATCTGTAAAGGCCACCATCGTACTGACGGAGAGCATTGCATGGCCGGACATCTTCCTCCACGCACTTGCTCATCTTGTTCCTGGCCGCTTGCAGGTCCTGCCAAGTTTCGGGGATGCGTCTCTCAGTCAGAGTCGGCGGCAAGGCTCGAAAGTCGGGGTACTTTGTCTTCCTTTTGCAGCAGGGGATGAAACACAACGTGTCGGCCATGGTTTCCATCATCCCAGCGGAGTTGACGCGACGTAGTCGGCGAACTGCTCCAGATCGCCCGCAGACATCGGAGCATCCGACACGTAATGGCTGTTCCACATTCCGGCCCGACGTATCACATCCGAATACGCGTAATACCCCAGCCATTCGCGGGAGGGCTGGCAGAGGGGGCAGGACGAGAGGGTCGCAATCAATGTCTTCTCAAACCGGTTGCGCTCCTCCCGCAGGGGAATGGAGACGCATCGGAACCGGAATCGCGTGCTCAGCAGACGAGACACGCTTTGCTCGACGGGCTTACAACGATGACAAGTTTTCTCGTCCTGTTGTTCCCAGTGGCCTTTTCCGGGTGCTGGTGCAAGGCAGGGATGACTCGGGTCCTCGGACCGCATCGACGCACCGCCGAGGAACTTGCGAAACACGCTACCGTTCTTGTGGCCCTTGTAATGCTGCCGCAGCCGGCGAACTAAGGTCCCATCGGAGCGGGGATGGTTGCCGACCCGCACGATTCGACCAGCCGGAGCGTGTTGAGCCGACTCACCGTCCTCGTAGAAGAAGTACAAGCCATCCGTGATCGTAACCTCAGCGGGCTCCTCGAATGCGGGCAACGAGCCTATCAGCGCGTGTATCGTCCGACAGCCTGCTTCTGGAGACATATTCCACCCACCACTTCGCCGCAGTCGCTTCAGGGCGTCTTTACGAATCTCCACGACCTCTAGGGATCTGGCAAGTCGCACTCTCTTGTCCGTACCCGCGTCCTCTCGGACGTGACCAAGCGGACCATGCAGGGCCACGTCCGGGACAACGTCGAGGAAGGGGCGAGGCTGTTCACCGACCGGCATTGGGGCTACTACGGGCTAAAATCCGAGTATATGCACGAGGTCATCGACCACGTTCACGAGTACGTTAGGGGCCGCGTCCATACGAACGGAATCGAGAACTTCTGGTCCCTGCTCAAAGCGGACGATCGGCGGGACGTACGTGTCCATCGAGCCGTTCCACGTCACCCGCTATCTCGATGAGCAGGCATTCAGGTTCAACATGCGTGAGGATACCGATTCCGGTCGGTTCCTTACAGCCCTCAAGGGGATCATCGACAGGCGAATCAGGTATTCCGAGTTGACCGGACAGGAGATGTGCGTTTCATGAGCGAACCGAAGCGGCCCATCCACACCTCGAGCGTGGACCGAAGTCCCGAGCGGATCAGAGATCCAAGCGCGGGCCTGAACCGCATGAAGAGGGCATTGAAGCAGATTTTGAAAGTACCGAAGTCTGCTGCGATGAACGAACGGGAAGACGAGGACGTGAAGGGGCGGACACGATAATGCCCGAAGACAACACCATCGAATTCTCCGTAGAGGGACATGCCCGCCATAACGGGCATGTCACCCTCGGGGGCTTCCTATACCAGCTTCGGAATCTTTATGAAGCCCTGAACCTCACTGATCGCCCCCTTTGGGTTGAGTTCTCCGGCTGGCCAGCTCCGTGTCAGGACGCTGCTCGCGAGTCCATTCCGCATGAGCCAGCTCCTCGGCCTCGAGCTCCTCGGCCGTCATCCCGCGCCACGCATCCACGATGTCGAAGAGCGCGCCCAGTTGACTCAGGCTCAGTTGCTCGAGCGCCTCGCATCCCTCCACCTCCGCCCACGGCATGCCCTCCACCCACGCCCCAGGGTCTAGGCACCCTCTCCGCACGGCCTCATTTGCCAGCCAGGCCTCGGTAACGCGGTAGCGGCCCGTCTCGCCCCCAGAGATCCCGAATCGGGAAGCGCCCCGCTCTCCACACGCCTCGCGCATTTGCTCCCGTGCGGCCTCATAGACCACGTGATCGGGCAGTGTAGTCGGGCGGGGCTCCCTTTTCGGGACGAGGGTAATGCTCACGAACTCGACTGTTCGTTCGATCACGTAAGACGAGGGGATCAGCCCGACCGGCTGCGAGGCGGGCGGGCGGTAACGATCGCGCACGAGTAATTCGGCTCGCCCGACTATCTTTTCCTCGACCGGCACTCGCCGCTCCCAGGGCCACTGCCAACCCGCCCACATTGGCAATAGCACGCCCATCGGCTCCCCAGGATTCTTGCCGACACGGAATTCAACCCGCCAGTGGGGTCGCTTCTTGGTGGCTCGTAAAAGCCTCATGGATGAACCTCCAACCGTTCAGTCGGACTCGGCGTATGTCTCAGCATGTCATCATCCTTCATGATACCAGCTGAGGGGCACCCGATCGCGCGTCCGCTCCTTGAGCGCCTCAGTGTGGGCATACTTTGCAGGCGGCCCGTGATGCCGTCCGCCACGGCTCGAACGAATTAGACCCTAGCCCAGCACGGTCTCTACATACTCCGCGCGCATCCAGGGCGCCGAGGCCACCGTCAACTCATCGATTATGGAGAGTCGAGCCCTGCGCCGCCAGAGCGCTCCTGTCGCTTTCAACGCCGAGTGCGCCCCGCTCGAGCAAGCGTTGGCGCTTGCGGCCGCAGGCCCGGTAGATGGCCGTGTCGTGCGCGAGCTGGGCGTGTTGGAGGAGGCGAGCGGCGGACCTGATGTGCTGTCCGGGGTCCAGGCCGTGCCCGGCGTCCAGGTCGCGGATGGCGGCCGCTCCTTGCGCGTGAGCGTCAGCACCTTGAACGGCCTTCCCTTTGGTCCCTTGGCCGTGGACTCCTTGGCGAGCCCCTCGCGGGTCCAGGCGTTCACGGCCCGCCGGGTGGTGTAGGGATGGCCGCCGAAGCGGGTCTCGGCCAAGTCCCGGAACGAGACATACCGTTAGATGCCCACGTCGGCGAGCGACCGCTCTGAGCGGTCGCGGAAGGAGATCCCACCTGGGGCTGGAGCCAGACTCGCCAGACCGAGAGGCCCAGGCTGCCTGCGAGCACCACGGCGATGCCCGCCTAGATCCTAGACGCCGTCTGCGTCAGAAGCTCGACGGCCTTCCCGCAGGGATCGATGGTCGGGAGCGACCCCCCGGAGGAGGGTGGCATGGTGTGCACATGCCAGCCCTCCCCGATGCCGATCGAGGCATCCCGAAAGGGGGGGTCGCTCCCTTCTACGGCCGCATGCCCCGGAGCGGCGTCGCCGCTCCGGCGGCCGTGCCCCAACGGCAAGACAGCCAGCGACATACGGAAGCGCTGGCGCGCACATGGGAATGACGTTTCGGTGCACATGCACCCCGATGTCTGATGTGCACTCGCCGATCGGCACCCACCCTCGCCGATCGGCGTTCAAGATCCGCCTCCAGGGAGCCGTCTCGTGCGCCGTGTCGTTGAGGCCGTCGATCATCGTTCCGGCGCTCGAGAATCGGTGGAGGTCCTTCAACTCGACGATCCGCTTGAGGCAGGCCTGTCGGTCGCCATACTCCCCGAGCACCCGGGTGACCCGCCTGACGGATGGCCCGCCCGGTCCGGGCGGTCTCGCGGCGGGCCGCTTGGTTGGATGAGTTGGATGAGCCGGACGGGTCGGATGCTCGGGCTCTAGCGCCCACTAGAGGGTGCCGACCCAGGATCGGGGCGGGGTGTGGTCAGTCGAAGACGTGGACCCCTAGAGAGAAGAACACAACGCCGCCCGCCGCGTACCTGTAGTCGAGCCGCGCCCCCTCATCGACGACTATCCAGTCGGTGAGAGAGCGCGAGTAGCGGACCCGGAAGTCCAGCGGCCACTTCAGGTGCAACGTCGAACCGGCGCCGATCGCCCACGGCCATCTTGCGAGGCGCTCGCGGTCTTCACCGGCCGTTCCGGTCTCGGGATTCGTCGCTCCGGAAGCGAACTCGGTCCACATTCGACGGATTCCACCGAAGACGTAGACCTGCGAGCGGCCGTCCCCTAGCCCGTGCCCGAAGAGGATGTTGCCACCCGCCCCGTACAGGTCGCTGAAGTCCCACTGGCCGGGCCAGACATCGTGAACGTTCCCGTTCGGGGTCGGAGAAATCGTGCCCTCAAGCTTGCGTCGGCTGGAGACGGCACTCTCGACCTCGCCGCCCACGAGCCAACTCCCCGGAAGCTCCAAGAGTAGCCCGACCGAGAGGTTGCCGGCAAGGGCGAGGCCCGAAGAGGACGATGTGCTTGAACTCGATCCCCCCTGGATGGTTACTTCCTTGGTGTGTTCGACCGTAATCCGGCCTACCTCGGGAGCCAGGCGCACAAAGAAGACGGACTGCGCGTGGGCTTCGCCTGCCCCAATGCACAGGCTGGCAACCGCCAGCAAGCCAATCAACGCCCCTAGTCCACGCTCGTGAGTTTCCAAGATGCTTCGACTCTATTTCCAGTGAACCATGATTGATCGAGAAACCGAGTGGCCATCCTAACGTACTGTTGGTGCCAGGAGCCATTGGGAAGACAATCCTCAGTTCGATGAACCTGTCCGTCAAGCTGGATTCCTGCCGTTTCGAGTTCACCCAGCGCTCGATGCTGACATCTAGGGTCGACTTGAGCTGCCGGGCCTCTCGCCGCATACCACAGATTTCCCATGCTCCTTCTAGCAGTTTCCTGTGTTAGCCGTGTCCCCACTGAGGACTCCGTCGCGTGGATCCTCCCCCGGGACCGTCTCTGGCGAATCACCAGTTCGCCGGCCCTCCAGCCAGTGTGGAAGCGCTACCGCCGAGGACCGGGCGCAGCGCCGACCGTGGGCGGCCCGGCTTCAGCTACTGGGAACGTCGATCGGGTGTTCCCGATCCCTGGGATGTTGGGAAGTCCCGGGCCGTGGGTCCCGGGCTCCATTCGCTTCCCCGGCCCTGAGCCGGTCCAGATAGTCGGCCCAGGCCTGCATCATCACGCGGCGCTCGGGCAGGAACGCCGTCCGGTTGTAGGCCCGGCCGTTGGGGTCCCTGACCCGGTGGGCCAGCTGGTGCTCGATGAAGTCGGGCCGGAAGCCCAGCACCTCGTCCAAGATGGTGCGCGCCATCGCCCGGAAGCCATGCGGCGTCATCCGGTCCGGAGGGATGTCCAAGGCCCGGAACGCCCCCCAAAAGGTGGTGTTGCTCATCGTCCGGTCGCGTTGCCGATAGCGCGCATTCGGGAACACGTAGCGGTGGTGCCCCGTCACGGGATGCAACTCGCGAAGGATCTCGACCGCCTGACGCGCCAGTGGGACCACATGCGGCGTGTCGGTCTTGGTCGCCGTGTAGCGCCACTCGGCTCCCTCGAGGTCGATGTCGGCCCATTCGGCCTTGCGCAACTCGCCGGGCCGCACGAAGAGCAGCGGCACCAGACGCAGCGCGCACCGCACCGGCAGCGTGCCCGGGTAGCCGTCCAGGAGCCGGAGAAGCGGGCCGACCTCCTTCGGGTCGGTGATCGCCGGGAAGTGCTTCCGCTTCACCGGAGGGAAGGCTCCGCGCAGGTCCCCCGACACGTCCCGCTCCGCTCGGCCCGTTGCCACCGCATAGCGCAGCACCCGCCCACAGACCTGAAGCGTGCGATGCGCCGTGTCCAGGGTGCCGCGGGCTTCGATGCGGCGCAGCGCGGCCAGCAGCTCCGGTGCCGTGAGCTCCGCGACCGGCTTCGCTCCGATCCGCGGGAAGATGTCCCTACCCAGATCGCGCTCGAGTCGCCGAGCGTAGCTCGCGCACCAGTTCGGCGAGTGCTTGGCGAGCCATTCAGCGGCCACGGCCTCGAAGCTGTTCCTGGCCCATTGCCGCTTCGACTGCTTCTGCGCCTTCCGGTAGGCGCTCGGGTCGATGTCCTGGGCCAGAAGCTTGCGGGCCTCGTCCCTCCGCTCGCGGGCGAGCTTCAGCGAGACCTCGGGATAGATCCCCATGGAGATCCGCTTCTCTCTGTCGGCGAAGCGGTACTTGAAGCGCCAAGCCTTGGTGCCGCGCAGGGCGATCTCGAGGTACAGGCCGCGGCTGTCGTAGAGCTTGCGCGGCTTGTCGCGGGGCTTGGCCTTTCGGATGGCGGTGTCGGTCAGCGGCATGTTGGGGCACCGATTGAGGTTTCAGGAATCTGCCCCAAAACATGCCCCAGAAAAGTCGTGGCTGTCAAGGGGTGGCACTGGACGTTCCGGGGTATGGGAAATCTCCCAACTCATTATATATCACGGTTTATGTGTACACTAAGGAACATTACTGCACGTCAATAGATGCGCCGGTGTAGTTCGATGATCCAGCGCACGAGGTTCGTATAGGCTTGCTGCCAGAACGGCTAACCTATCGTGCGATGTAACTCATTTTTTATCAACGAGTTATGGATCAGTGTGAGCTTACGTGCCTACCACTTTTTCCGCCGAGACCAAGCGGATTCTGCTGGCTCTCTGTGGCCGCGAGCGGACGTAACTGTTCGGCCAAGCCGTGGGGAGCGTCGTGTTGTCGGATCGTGTGTGTGGGGGTGCTCAGCGGTTGAGGATGCGCTTCCAGTGCTTGGCGAGCGGGCGGAGCCAGACATCCTTGGTGGGCTTGCCGTACTGCTTGGCGGTGTCGTAGCGCCCTCGTCCCCGTGTGGTACCGACGCGGATCCAACCGGAGGCCCTGTAGACGCCGCCGGTGAAGCGGGGGACCTCGACGAAGGTCTCGATGAGGACGGGGGTGGTGTTGTAGCGGCGGGTCCAGTCGCGGGGCAGGCGGCGGCGGACGAGGGCGAGGATGTGGGATCCGAGGTTGGGGATGCGGATCCAGGGCAGGATGAGGAACCTGGGGTTGTCGATGACGAGCGGCAGGTTCTTCTTTCGCAGGGTCGGGGTCCATCCGATGAAGCGGTCGCGTGGAGCGAGGGACCAGGCGGCGGTGCTGAAGCCGAGTATGGCGAGCGGCCAGCCGTTGCGGTCGTGGACGGCGTAGCGCATCTGGGCGCCGACGAGGGTCTTGTAGCCGAGATAGTGGTGGCGCGCGACGAACTCGTTCCACAGCCTGCCCTGTCGGGTGCCGCCGACGACGGTGCGGAGTTCGAGGGGGCGGACCTCGTCGAGGATCGTGGGCGGGGGGAAGAGGGGCGGTTCGGTGTCCTGTCCGAAGACGATGGGGCCGGGTCGTTTCTGCCTCCACTTCGGGGGCGGCAGGACGATGAGGCCGTCGCTGTGCATGGCGAGCATGGTGACGCGCGCCATCATGTCCTTGAGCCCGCCGTCGGGCTTGAACCAGCCGATGCGCCGGCAGAACTCCTTCGACAGGGCGTGGCGGTTGAGCGCGGGCGGTCCGGCGATCAGTCGGCGCAGCAGCGCCATTTCCGCGGCGGTGAAGTCGCGCCCGTGGTAGCGGCATTCGATGCGCTCGCTCATGCGGACGCCGTCATTTCGCGCCTGCGTCCGGCGTCCATCGACCACGGCAGCCAGGGCGACAGGTCGCCCGGCGGGCGACCGCCGCCGCGCGCGCACGCCGCCAACCAGTCGGCGAGCCAGCGCGGCACGTCGAGGCCGTTCAGCCTCAGGGTGCCGGTCACCGAGTACATGAGCGCGGTGAACCGGGCGCCGGACTCGCTGTCGGAGCCGAACGACAGGCGCCGCCCGATGGCCGGGCCGCGCAGCAGCCGCTCGGCGAGGTTGTTGTCGAGCGGCACGCGGGGCCGGTCGAGGAAGACGCTCAGCCCCTCGCGGTGGTTGAGGAGCGAGCGCAGCGGCCCTCCCTCCCTCGCCTTTGGCGACAGGCGGGCGAGTTGGCGTTCGGAGGCCGCGAACATGCCGCCGAGCGCCTCGCTCAGCGCGTCGTGCGCCGCGTCGAACGCCGGGCTCTGGCGCTCGAGGCCGGGGTCGTGGAGCTCCAGCCGCGCCTTGTGCAGGCGGTAGACCGTGGCGATCCGCCCGAGCCACTCCCGGCACCAGCCGGTCAGATGGACGTGCCCGGCCGCGCACCGGATGAAGTCCCTGCGCATGTGCGCCCAGCAGAACGACAGCGTGACCCTGCCCCCGAGGAGACGCGCCAGCTTCTTGTAGCCGCTGTAGCGGTCGCAGACGAGGACCGTCGGGCACAGCGCCCCGTCGAACAGCTTCCGGGCCGCCTCGGCGCTGCGTGACGGATCCACATGGAAGTAGGCCGCGCCGCGGCCGACCGAGATCCACAGCCACGCGTACCCCGATCCGTCGCTGTCGCGCAGCGCCCGCACCCGCCAGCTGGTCTCGTCGGCATGGCGCAGCGCCGAGCCGTTCTGGTGCGCGAGGATCGCCGCGCCCACCGGCTCGAACAACGGCGCCAAGCGGTGCACGCTGTCCGCCAGCGTGCCCGGCGAGACCGGCAGACCCTGGTCGGACAGCCACCCGCAGACCCGGTGCAGCGGGCGCAGGCACGCGTAGCGCTCGAACAGGAAGCGCGACCAGACGCTCGTCCCGTACGGCGTGCGGGCGAACAGCCGAGGCACGGGGGGCGCCGTCACTTCGGCGGGCGACGACGCGCACCCGCACGTCCGCCGCCAGCGCGGGCGGCGGATCACCCGCCGGTGCGCCCGGACCTCGATCTCGACGAGGGCCGACTCCTCGGCGCCGTTGGCCGCGTACGGGCTCCCGCAACCCCGGCACACCCGCGCATCGGCGGGCGGGTTGTGCTCCTCGGTGCGTTCCTCAAGCCCCGGGCGCGGGGTGCGGCCGTGGACCGGCGTGCCGGGCTGCTGGCCCCGCCGCCGCCCCGAACGCGGTCGCTCCTGCCTCTCGCACGCGCCGCCGGACTGCCCCTTCGGCAGCACCGTGCGCGACGCGCGAAGCTTCGCCAGTTGGCCCTCGAGGCGCTCGATCCGCCGCCGCGACGCCCGCATCCTCCTGCCGAGCCGGGTCTTCTCCCGCGTCAGCGAGCCGATCGTCGCCCTCTGGCGCCGCGATCTGCGCAAGGCCTTGCGCAACTCCGCGTCGGCGGCCGACGGCGACCGCGCCCGCCCCGCCTCGACCGCACGCCGCAGCCGCGCCGTCAGGCGGCCCTTCGACGCCTCCGAGACCTTCAGCGCCCAGCGAAGCGCCCCGACCTCCTCCGACAGCGACTCGACCCGGTCCCGCTGGTCCCCCAGCTTCGACAGTTCGCCGTGGATCTCGAGCATCTCGCGCAACTGCCGCCGCAGCGCCAGGATGTCCGCGTCCGCTTCGATGCGGGCCTTGTGAAGGTTCTGCACCTCGGCCGCGCGGGCATCGAGCGCCTTCTCCAGCGCCCAACCCTCCTCGCGAAGCCGTGCCACCTCCATCCGAAGCGCCATCTCCGTGCCGCGCTTCCCCGCGTCCACCCCGGCCTCCCGCAGCAGCCCGTGCAGACGCCCCACCTCGCGCTGCAACGCCAGGGCGTCCCACGCCGCGCGGCGGGCCTCCCGCGTCTCCGCGATCACCGCCCTCAGCTTCCGGCGCGACGCCTCCCACCGCCACTTCCACGATCCCGCTTCGCAGCGCGCCCGCACCTCCGCCCACCGCAACTCCTCCGCGCGGGCCACCGCCGCCTCCGCTCGCTCGCGCTCCCGCTCGTACAGCGACCGCCAGTCCCCAAGCTCCGACTCCACGGAACCGGGCACCGGCCAAAGCTCCTCCAGCCCCTCGGCCAGCGCCACGTTCGCATGTCCGTTGCCGTCCCGCATCGCCATGCCCTCGACGATACTACATTCCGGATCACGTTACCAGACCCCACCACACGATCCGACAACACGACGCTCCCCACGGCTTGGCCGAACAGTTACGAGCGGACGTAAGCGATGGAGTTGACTCGTACCCGTTCGGCCCGACCGTGGCAGAGCCGTCGGTCGGATCCTCTCCACAGCGATCAATCCCCCTTGGGTTACTGTCGGGCTTGGGGCACCCGTCCCGGCGCTAGACCTCCCTCGGGCGGAGTAACGGAAGATGGTCGTCAGCTGCGAAGTCCTTTAGTGAGGTGTCGCCTGAGCGGTGCTTCACGCCGGGAGGCAATCAGGGACCGAGACATCGCCATTATCGCCGCACGAGTCGCCGGGGCTTCCCTGGGAGGCATTGCGGCGGACTTCGGCATTCATCCGGTCCACGGTGCTCCGGGTGCTGAACCGTGGTGGTGCGCGAACCAAGACAGGATAGACGCGGGGTCCGGGGGGCCTACCGGGCAGTTGGGCGGGCGATGGGCAAAGAGGTGGATGTGGAAGGGGGGCAGGTGCTGGACCGGGGTGTGCCACAAGCCAACGCCAGAAGGGTTAGGCCACCTCGTCGCCGCGTTGGACGTGGTGCTGGACTCCAGAACCTCGGTTCCGGCGGGGTTGCCGTTCCCATCTGGGGCCTGACCGAGTCGGACACCTGATCGGCGCTGTACACGTGCACGCGGGCGTTCAGCGGCGTTCGCGGTTCCCTCGGCGGGCTGGCCACCGCCGCCGACGTGCCGTTCTGATCGGTGAACCCGGCCCCGCGCCCTCCACCGCCGATGTCTGGCTCGGCCTTCCCCACGCGGTCGGTTTCATGGGTGATTGTATACCTCTCACAGAATCCGCATAGCTATGCACTAGCGTCTCAACAATATACAGGCCCATATGTAACCCGTGTCGGGCTGTATAATCATGCGTCGGGTGTGCTCCTCGGAAATGTCGGAGACCTCGATAGTAGGCCACGAGGCTCTTTTCGATCTTAGCGTTTCTCCGGCGGTCGAGGCGGCGGCGGCGGCGGCGGCCTCTCTGGTGGAGGCCACCCATCCTGGCGTGCCGGCGGCCTAGGTGCTGGCGGCCTAGGTGCTGGCGGGCTAGGTGCTGGCGGGCTAGGTCGACGCTGCTGTGAGTCGTCTCTTCTGAGTCTCGGCCTCCCAGTACCGGTAAGCCTGTTTCTCAACCTGGCCGGATAGTTTCTTGTCATATGTCCCCGTTTCCGCCATCTGTGCCGTCGCCTCGTCCATCCGACTCGTCAACAACATCAGGCTTTCTCTGACACTGTGGTCGTCACTTGCTGAGTCGGCTTCGATTCCAAGCCACAGGCTATCGAATTCGACGTAAATTTGGCTGAGACGCGTGTGACACGATGCCGTGCTTCGAAGCCTACCACCTGCGCGATAGAGCAGAGGCCACAGGCTACAGACGATGGTCCCAAGAATGGGCAGCCAAGTGAACCGTGCGAAGTTCGACATCGTGAATGCCATGCCGCACATAGCCCCTACCGTTGTGCAAACCGCAGCGATGCGATCCCGCTTTGCCATTTTATCGGCTAGTTCGCCGTAGTACCTCTGCAACCTGTCCGCCTGGAACCTCCCATCCCAGACGGCTGTGCGTATCGTGGCGTCTATCATGGCGCGGCTCCTGTCTTTCCGGTTTCCTGAAGTCTTAAATCCTGTGACCCGAGACCCCGCACCGCAAGGGACTCAACCCAGTTCGCCACACACGCCGCCGCCGCTAAGATGGTCGGGGCGGCGTGCTGTGCCTGGTGCATCGTAGAATCGGCCCGAGTATCGAGCCCCACAAGGCTATGCATAAACCTTCCCTCTAGATGCAAGGTCTTGCACGCCAGAAAGGCAGGAATATCTATGCATTTGCTGCGTCAAGTATATAATCACCGTTTCATGACTCGCTTCCCGGCGGGCCGGAAACCGGGAGTACGGCAACCATGTCCGCTTCTTCATACACGACCACGTAGTCTTGGCGAGGGTTGGGGAAGGACGCGCCGAACAAGTGCTTTGTCTTCAGCGCGTCCGACTTCTTGCCATAAACTGGCCTGTTGCCGCCAAACTTGGGGGCTGTCCATCGGACCGTTGAGCCTAGCGTCAGCGGTGGCTCAAGTGCCCCTGCGATTCTCTGGTACCGGTCAATGGACCCGCCCGGCGGCAGGATTACCAAGTCGGTGTGAATCTTCACCGCCCAGCACTGGTACTCCGTCAGCAGCAGGACCGCATGTTCTGGAAAGTGCGGGTTCGCGGGGTCGTCAGTGAACGCCACCAAGGGTCGGATCAGCTTCTTCTCCGGGGACAGCAACTGTTCACGGATGGATGACACCGCCTCACCTTGAGCGTACCGATATCCCGCCGCCCCCAGCAGGCTGAACACCATCAAGTACGCGCTCTTCAGTAACCCCAACAGGATGGCGTCGGGCTTGGGTTCGGTCTGGCGTAGCGTGAACGGTCCGTGGCTCTTCCCTACTACATCGCGCCGGGTTCTGATCCTGATTTCATCCTTCCCGATGTCATAATGCTTCGGGTGGATGGTGTAGGGTCGCTTGCCGTCACCTTCAACGGTGATGGGGTAGCCACCCTGTTCTTGAGCCCGGTAGAAGCGGGCCACGGCTTGGTCTATCATTCCCGTCGCCGGGCCGGTGTTGCACTGCATACACGTGAGGCAGGCGGGCTTGCCGCCCACCGATTCTTGGGGGGCGTGTTCGAGCGTCACGACTTCGCCAGCCCGTACGTCGGGTTCAGTGAACTCGGTCAAGCAGATTGGACAGTGCGTGTTCCCTTGCTCGAAGAGCCGGAGCCGTTTTTCTTGCGGACTGGTTCTGGTCATCGTTGCCCCTTTTGTCTCGCTTTTCTCGCTGAAGGGGGGTCGAGGTGGAGGGGGTTGGGTGATCGTCCTTGAATGTAGCCCTGGGGGTGTAGAATCGGGACCGGGCTAGTTTAGGCGGTACGCGATCCGACCCGACAACATCGGCCGCATGTCCGCTCTGTGCCTCCATCCCATGGAAGTGGAAGGGGTGGCACTTCGCCGAGGCCGGGTCGCCATTTGAGCGCGAAGGCCGCAGGCGGGGCGCGGGAAGTCGTGCGGAACGTGTGGGGGTGCATGGAACCCTGGACCGGTGCCACGGACGGAGGTGCTCTTCCCGCCGGCCAAGCGCGCAGCACCGGAAGCATCAGGCTCTGAAAGTCAGGAACAGGCATGACCGACTCCTCGGGTGAGGAACGGCGTCTGTCGAACGGCGCGTTCTACGGAAAGCAGCGGTGGTTCAGATATCGACCTCCGCGTCGGGATGGCCGACGGCGAGCGCGCTCGTCCACGCAAGGCACAGGTCGCGGGAGCGGTACGCCCCGTACACGGCCTTCTCGTCGCGTTCGACGATGGGGAAGGTGGAGTAGACGTAGCGGATGTCGTCCCGATCCGTCACGCCGTAGAGGTGGAAGTAGAGCGCGTCCAGCTTGGCCCGCAGGTTAAGGCGGCGCTCGGCATCCCAGCGGAATGGCGGCTGGACCTCCCCGCCCTCATCCACATGGCCCATCTCGCGGGCGAACCGGGCCATGTCGTGCGCCGTGTAGGTGAGTTCGAGCACGGCCTCGCGGACGATCTCCTCCGCCGTCTTGGGTCCGAAACTCACGGTGCGGTACCGCTCGAAAGGGACGACGGGAAGCTGTTCTAGAATGAACAGATTCAGGGTCTGACCCTGGACCTTCTGGCGCGTTACGAAGTCGAACACCGTCGCGTTGAGATTGGCCGCGAGCAGCCATTCGCTGCGCTCCGAAGTCTCCGGCTTCAAGACCGGCACCTTGTTGCCGAATCCGACAGCCGGGAAAAGCGCGGCGATGAACGTCCGGACGTTGGTCGGCGCGGTGATCTCCTTGAAGCCCACAACCCAACTGGACTTCGAAGGCCAAGCACATTCGGACGCTCGCACCCAGTACTGAGGGTCCGGCAGCCAGTTCGGGTCGCCATGCTGCTCAAGCGTGGCCGGTTTCGGCTGGGCCGGGCGGTGAAGGTTCTTCGGGTTGATGACGATGCTGGCGGCCCGGTGGTCGAACGCCTGCACCATCTTGCCCTCGTAGAGCGGCACCCATTCGCCGGACGGGCTCTGGTATCGGTTGCCGCCGACCGGCCACGCGCCTTCCTGCTCCTCCAGTTCCGAACGCGTGCGGAACAGGCCGGAGTCGTTGGTCATGTGGAACATCGTCGAGTACTTCACCGGCCACGCCTTCACCTCCTCACCTGACGAGCGGTCGACCAACACCGGCAGGCGGTCGTAGATCGCGGTCGTGAGTTCCGCGTCACGCCGAGAGCGGAAGATCGGCGCCGTGCCGGTGTTTGGATTGACTCGGGCGAAGTCCGCGGCAGACAGTGGAAAGCACCGCTCCGGGTCTTCGACTCCCGACACGGCATGCAGATAGAAGGCGCACTGGGCGGCCTCGGGGAGGCGCCGGGGGCTCGCAACGAAGACGCAGAACTTGAAGGACGCGTGGACATCGGGGAAGAACACCTTCTTGTTCTCGAAATCGTAGAGCGCCTTGAGCCTGTCCTCCGTAGCCACGCTCTTGAAGAACGGGGCCGCCGTCCAGTCTGATGCAATGCCGGATGGCACCAGCAGCCCAACCATGCCATCGGGCTTCACCAGCGTCATGGCGTGTTCGACGAACAGCGAGTAGAGGTTGAGGTCGCCCCGAGCCAGCAGCGGATAGTCTCCCGATGTCCGGGCAACCCGCGCGGCGGCCGCCGCCCGCTCGCTTGCCAGCCGGAAGTCCCGGGCCAGCGGGTCTCCCGCCTTCTCGAGCGCGGCAATCATGCCCTTGCGGTCGGCGGCTCGCGGAGCCATGGCGATCTCGCGGCGGCGTGCCGCGAACCATTCGACCTGTTGCAGCTTCATCCGGTCCCAGGGCGGATTGCCGATCACGGCGTCGAAGCCGCCCGTCAACTCCGTGGCCTCCCATTCCGACCACACACCCGGGAAGGCGACCTGCCAGTTCAGGAACCGCTCGCTCGCGACGAGTTCCAGCGCAACCGTCAGAACGCCATCGGCCTCCTCCGAGCCGGACAGCCCCGTCTGGGCGATGTCGATCGGATTGCCGGACGTACCCTGTAGCCAATTCAGATACGCGGCTTTGACCTCGCGTCTTCGAAGACCCAACCAGTCGAACGCGTGAAGCAGCGACATGAAGGCGTCCAAAGGAGCGGTCATCTCCGAGATTTCGGCGAATATGTCGGCGGAGCGATGCGCTTCGGCGATCTCGGCATCCGTCAGCCCCTCGATGATCTGCATGGGCGCCGCCGCGCGCGTGGCTCGCTCGAGCGGCTCCCTCAGGAACAGACTGCTCGTCTCCTCCGTCCTGTGGACGGCGGGCGCCACCCAGGTGCCGAACAGGCTGTCGCCGCAGCGCAGGTGATGATCTAGAAAGCTGAGCGGCGCCCCGACAGTGAAGGTGTGGAGCCACAGCGACACCTTGGTCAACTCCACCGCCATCGGGTTCTTGTCCACGCCGTAGACACAGCGTTTGAGCACCATGCGGCGGACGATGTGCCGGTCGTCGAGCTGAGCCGGATCGAACGTCCAGCCACGGTCCTCGGCGTTGTCGATGATCGTGTTGCGGATCCCGTCGATCCGCTCCACCAACGGCGAGAGGTATCCGTCCACGAGGGCCTCAGCCTCGGCCATGGCCTCGATGACGCGGTCGGCTAGGTAGTCCACAAGGTTGACCAGGAAGTGTCCAGAGCCCATGGCCGGGTCGCAGACCTTCAACTCCAGCAGCATTTCCGCCGGGTCGAGCCGCTTCAAGCGGCCCATGCGGCGGTCCTCCGATACCTGGCTTGACGGGATATCCTCCGCCTTGGCGGCGAACGCCTCCATGCGCGAGTCCGCGAGCGGTCCGACCGTCTCCCGCACGATCAGGTCAACCAGATCGTCGGGCGTGTAGTAGCTGCCCGAGTCCTTGCGCGCGAACACGTTCGGACGGACCACGATGTTCCCATCCTCGCGAACGACCTCCCGTTCGAGCAGCCGCTCGTAGATCGAGCCGAGTTGCTGGACCCCGAGATCCCGGTAGTTGATGTACCGCCGCCTCGGGCCATTTCGCTCGAACGAAAGCGCATCGATCACGTCGGCCATCACCGTGTCGCCCAGCCGAACACGGGAGAGCAGGGGAGTGCGGTCGCGGTCGAACAACCCGCCGTTGTAGGGCGGCAGGCCGATAGAGGCATCACCCGCATCGATGGCGCGGCATAGGTCGTCGAACGCCGACCAGTAGCGCGCCGCCGATGCTGAGAACACGTCGCCCTGGTCCTTGCGGCGGCCGATGTCGCCGCGCACCCGGTCCCGGAGCGCGTAGTCGTCGTAGCGGCTGTCGCGTACCGGCAGGAGATCGCGGTCTTCGGCGTAAAGCACGAAGAGAAGCCTGTAGAGCAAGACCAACGCTGCGTCGCGCACTTCGGGCAACGGGGCTTCGGGATCTGCCTTGGCCAGTGCCCGAACAAAGTCCGGGAAGACTTGCTCGAAGACCAAGACGGACAGGCTGCCGGCGACCCTTTCTTGATGGAAGCGTCCTTCCTCGATCGCCCGCTCGTGAAACGTTCGCTCGTCCGCCGCGTCGGGAAGGAAGGCATCCCGCCGGAACACCAGCCAGAACACCCTGAGCCAGTGTCTCCGGACATCGGCCGGGATGGCGTCGTGGCCATCGCCCGGCATCCCGAGAACCGCCGCCAGATTAAGCTCGAAGAACTGTTCGGCGACCGAGCGCGCGCCCGCGTAGTACAGACGCCAGCGGGCGCCGTTCGTCAGAATGCCCCACCGGAGCTTGCCGGTGGTCTGGTCGTCGATGCGGCGGAGGTAGCGCAGCATCTGCGTCGAGGGCGCGGACTCCTCGCCCCGCCGCCCGGAGCGACGGTCCAGCGGTCGAAGCCACCGTTTCGATTCCACGACCGCGAGGCCGTGCTCGTAGCGCTTCCACTCCTCGGCGAAGCGGTTCGCCCGGTCCTTCGAGGCGCCGTCGGCGAACAGCAAGCCGTCCGGCACGTCTTCGCGTCCGCGCGCCGAGAGGTTCTGCTGCCTGAGGCTGGCAGTCCAGCCGAGCCGCGCCAACACCGGCCAGATCAGGTCATCCTCGGTCTGGCTCTCGTTGGGCGACAGAGCCGTCGGGAAGCGGTTGAACAGGCCACGCAACGCGGCCTCGAGGTCTGCGAGTCCCTCGTCGGCCAAGTCCCGCCAGTCCCGAAGCTCGGCGATCGTTTCTCGAAGGAAGTCCTCGGCGAACAGGCTCCCCTCGAAGGGCCGGACCATCGTCATCCGAGACCTCCAAAGCCCAACAGCCCCGAGTCAGCTTGGTCGAGCAGCGCAATCCTTAGTATTGTCCAATCCTCCTCTGACAGTGATCCGGCCCGTGCATCCAAACTAGCTCCCACCGCGCTCCAGCGCGCCTCGTCGAAAGCCCACCCGAGCCTGCGAGCGAAGCGTCGCTTTACGCTCGTCGGGAAGCCGACGGAGGTGCCGTCGCCGGAGGCCGATTCCGTTCCGGAACCCCGCTGGAAGCCTTGGGAAGTCGCCCCGATTCAGCGAGTTGACACAGCCCGGGCGGGGCTTCTCCGTGTACGGTGTATGGAGACTCCGCCGACCCGAGATTACCGCCGCCGTAGGCCGTCCGGCGCGCTTGCCGGGGAGCTGTCTGGCACCCTTAAGGTGGCTAAGCGAGATTACCGCCGCCGTAGGCCGTCCGGCGCGCTTGCCGGGGAGCTGTCTGGCACCCTTAAGGTGGCTAAGCCAGCCTACGCAGTGTTGAACACTGCGGCCTGGCAAGGGGACGCTGCGCCCCCCTTAGACCCCCGGCTTCGCGCGCCGCTGGCCGAGCAGCGGACGGGCGCGGGAGACCGCCCCCCGGAACCCCGCTCGCGGTGCGCCCGTGCCTGAGCGCCGCACCGTGATGCTCGCCGCGCGCGTTACGCCGGCGGAGCATGCCGCCTGGCGGGAGAAGGCGGCGGCGGCGGGCGTGTCGCCGTCCGAGTTGTTGCGGCGGGCGATGGCGCAAACGCGAACGTGGACCGCGCCGGCAAGGGCCATCGAGCGCGAACGCACCCGTCAGATCGCCCGCATCGGCAACAACCTGAACCAGCTTGCGCGCTGGGCGAACTCCCACAAGACGGCAGCCGAAGCCGTCACCGTGATCGCCAACCTCGTGTCGTTCGAGCGGTCGCTGCTCGCCGTGGCCCGCCCGGATGGAGACGGCGGGGATGCACGTTAAGGTCCTCCCGCGCGGCAAGGGCTCGGCCCGGGCGGCGGTCGACTATCTCGTCGGCGAGCGCGACGCCGAGGGGCACAGGCGCGAGGGCGTCGAAGTGCTCCGCGGAAACCCCGACATGGTGGCCGCCGTCGCCGACTCGCTCGAGTTCGAGCGCAGGTACACGTCCGTCGTGATCGCGTGGGCGCCCGACGACCGGCCGACCGACGAGCAGATCGAAGCCGTCCTTGACGAGTTCGAGAAGACTGCCTGGGCCGGACTGGAGCCGGACCGCTACGCGTGGACGGCGGTTCTGCACCGCGAGCGCGGCGGCGGCGTCCACGCGCACGTGCTGGCCGCGCAGTGCGATCTCGAGACGGGCCGGAGCCTGAACATCGCGCCGCCCGGCTGGCAGAGGACCTTCGACCCTCTACGCGACGCGTTCAACCACGAGCACGGCTGGAGCCGCCCGGACGACCCGGCGCGGGCCAGGGCGCAGCAGCCGGGCCACCGCGCCTACATCGAGGCGGCGAAGCTGCGGGCCGGGCTCGAACACGAGGCCGACCCCCGCAACCTGATCCGCGACTACCTGGTGCACCGCGTCGAGCACGGCGCGGTGCGAAGCCGCGCCGACGTGATCTCCGCCCTGGAGGATGTGGGCCTCGACGTGCCGCGCCAGGGCAAGGACTACATCACCGCCCGCGATCCGGACAGCGGAAAGCGGTGGCGGCTGAGAGGAGCGCTGTATGAGCACGACTTCCACCCAGAACGACTTGACCTCCCGGCTGCGGAGCCGGCTGGAGACCGACCGGAAGCGGATCGAGGAGACGGCCGCGCGCGAGCTCAAGCGGCTTGGAGAGAGCTTGAGCGCCGTCAGAAGCGACGCGCTGCGTTCCATCGAAGCCGATACGGTGGAGGCGACCGGGCGGATGCGCGCGATGCTGCTGAGGGCTTGGCTCCGGCCCTTGGTGGTCGGCCTGAGCCTTTTTCTCGGGTTCAGCGGCGGGAGTTGGGTGACGATGCACTGGTTGTCGAGGAGCATCGAAGTCCGGATCGAGGCACTGGCGACGCTGAACCGGCAGGTCGAGCAGGCACGCGGGACGCTGGCCGAGATCGAGGGGGATCGGTTCGTGGTGCTGCCGTTCGGCACACTGGACAATCCGCCCTGGACCGTGCGCGGTCGGCCTGCCGTGAAGCTATCGAGACAGTGAGGGAACTGTATGACCGACTTGGAACGGCGGCTGACGGCGGCCTTGGAGAGGTTGTCCGCGCAGTACGAGATGGAACAGCAGCGGCAATCAGAGCAGGTCGAAGCCTTGCAGCGGCAGGTCGAGCGGCTGACCGGGCAGGTGACACGCTTGACCGAATACTACGGGACGTTCGGCGCAGCGTCGCGCGGCCGCTGGAGGTGACGCGGCGGCGCGGGCCAGAGCGGGACCATGGTCCCAGCCGGTGATCGGCTCCGTCAGTGGAAGCGACGAGCGGACAGACAGTGACATTACGGCGGGTGGTTCTGCTGAACTCCCGAATGAACACACCGGTCCCGCTCGACGGTTTCATGCGCTCGCCATCGGTTGGAGGCTGTCGAGGAAAGCCCACGCGATGCACTGCTCAACGTCCCCCAGCCATTCCATAGCCTCCGGATGGACGGCCAGCGCCGGTAGCAAGGCCGCAATCACCCACGGGCCGTCCGGAGGGTTGCGGAGGTCGCCGGGGTCGCATCCGTCGATGAACCAAGGGGCCGTCGCCACGGTCTCGCGCCATGCACGCTGCGGGCCAGCGCCACCGCCTTCCGCCACCGCCAGCACCGCCACGGGCAGCCCGTCCGGGGCAACGATGCGCGCCTGCAGGACGCGCGGGCCGTGTGGATGCGCGAGCACCTCCAGCCGCCACGGATCGTCCGGACCCCGCAATGGCGCGGGGGTTGCGAACGCACCCGCCGCCGCGATTAGCCGTCCGTACGCGCGCGTCACGTGGTCGACCACCTCGGAGCGATCCGAATGGCGGTAGTGCCCCGTGTTCGCGGTCCAGTGTTCGAGCCTCACGGGTCGATTCCCACAGAATAGTTTGAAGGGCCGTCTCCCTGCCTGCCATCGTCACGGCCAGTCTGGGTTCGCCCTCCGACCGGAGCACCATCAACAGTACAAGGCATTTCACACACCGCCCGCGAGTGCAAGAGAGTTTTCCACAGCGGTGTGGGAAATTGATTCAGGGTACCGAGAATCGGCGAAGGTCCTGGCGGATTGGCGTGAGGGCGAACGGTCGTCGGAGGAACTATTTCCCGAGCACGATGTGGTCCCACTCCGGCATCCCGTTGCGGAGATGCAATTCGGGGGGCCAAAGGGCGCTGATAACGAGCAGCAGTGACCCGGCCCAGGCCCTCGGGGATAGAGAACGGTCCGGGGCCGCTTCCGGCTTTGCACTAGCGCCGGTCAGATATGCCGCCCCGGCCTTGTTCTGCACAACATGCACTGGGACTGCCTCGACAGCCTAGGCACCGAGCGGACCGTTCGCCACACCGAGTCTGGGTTGCGCGGTCTCCGCTTTGACCGCAAGCCTTCGAGAGGTGGTCGAGCCAGGGGAGGATCCTGTAAGGAATCCCGGTTAGATTCGTGCAGGGCCGATGGAGGAACGGCCGGATCATTGACACCTTGGAGAACTGATGGCAGTGCCAGCGGGCGAAGTGCTGATC
Source organism: Longimicrobiales bacterium (assembly GCA_965218295.1). GTDB lineage: Bacteria > Gemmatimonadota > Gemmatimonadetes > Longimicrobiales > Gaopeijiaceae > CBDCKN01. Next base: position 238,970 of record CBDCKN010000012.1, read on the forward strand.
CTGGACACCAACACCTTTGTGGCCGAGATCGGCCTGACGTCGAGGCGCGGGTCAGCGCTCAAGCACTACCTTTCGCGTCGGGGGATGCAGTTGGTCGTGCCGGAAGTCGTCGCTGAAGAGTGCGAACGGCACTTGACCAGGCGTGCAAGGGAGAAGCGAGCGACAGTCGAGGCGAATCTGCAATGGCTCGGACGGTTCTGCGGTGAAGTGAATGGTTGGCAGGGCCCAAACGATGAGACCATAGAACAACGTGCCAAGGCGCTTGCCCGCGCGGAGCATCTAGGCGCTGTCGTCGTTCGCGAAACCCTCGGGGTGCGCGGCCGCGCAGATTCGAGGCATCAGGCCGAGCAGCCGCCCAGCCATCGGAAGTCCCAGTTGTCGGATTGCAGAATCTGGGAACAGTGCATGGAACTGCTGGTCAGGTGCCATGTCGTCTTCGTGTCGGGTGATCACGATTTTCTTGGACTCCGCGAGCCCGACAGGCTGCATCCGGCGTTGCGGGCCGAGGCTGAAGCAATCGCCGGAGATCGGAGCTGGGCGTTTCACCGGACCATGGGGTCCCTGCTTGGGGAACTCAGGAGTGAGATACAACCGATCCCGGATGATGTGGTGTTCGCCTTCATCTACCAGTCGATCGCCTCGGATGTCGAGAAGCTGGCATCGAGGAGTGGCTGCCACCCCAAGCGGGTCGGCCAGGTCAAGCAGACACTACTGACGACGGATGAGGCCGAGGTCCTTGAGGTCCGTCTGGAGATAGCAGACATCTGGCAGAGCGCTGATGCGGCGAAGACGATGGACTTCCGCTTTTCAGGCTCGTTTCACTACCGTCTGACGGAGGAAGTGCCCTGCGACCTAATGGCTTCGAGGGTGTCGCTATTAGCACGGCAGTCCGATGGATCGGTTCGCGCCGTGAAAGGTTCTTATGTGACAGCAAGTGCAGGAGGCATACACCTCGGCGCGCCGCCTATCCGACCGGAGCCCGAAGAATTAGGGACATGGGTCAGCACAGATTGAGTTGCTGTGAATCGTAGTAGCCGCGAGCGGAACAGCTAGTATGCGCCCGACGGCTCGGCGCGCGTCCCCCTCCCAGCTTCCTTCCCAGTGATTGCCGCCAGGGAGGCCTCGGCTCGGGAGCCTGCTTGGTCGCGAACGCAAAGCAGACCGCGGGGGAAGGAGAAGTCCCGCTTCTGCCTGGTACCGCTGGGGCAGTCGTACCGTGGTGGCGTTCCGGGAGGAACCATCGATACGGTGAAGGGGGGAGGTACCTCCCCCCTTCGGCCCTCCCCATACATCGTGAACCGTGAACGAAGAAACAAGGACAGCATACCCATGACCGAACGCGACGACTCCACAACTTCCGTCGAGGAATACCTCCAGTATATGTGTGACCATGCAGGAGTCGGCCTCGAGGAGATCACCGACCGAGACATCGGCGAAGGAGTCCTTGAACCGGACTTCCGGTCTCAGTTGTTCGCGATCCGCATCGTCCTGGAACGCAATGACGAGGCCGAAGAGAAGGTCTCGGCGGAGATCAAGAAACTCGAGGCCGATATCCGGGAACGCGGTGGCAACTCATGGATGATAGATCATTGGGTCGACAAGCTGCACAGCTCCACGTTTCTTGATGCTACGCACAGCATGGCGGCTGTTGGCTTGATAGCCCCGCTCATGGAGTCCCTGTTTGATCGGGCTTTCCTCTACCTGAAGCATGCCATAGGGGAGTCGTATTCACTGGATAGCGGCCATGAACGTTGGCAACTCGACGATCGATGGAACCCTCGCTACGTGTGGAAGAACGGGCGTCAATCTCGAGACATCGCCAAAGGAATCGTGCAGCTTGCCCAAGCTATCGATTTGAAGAAGCACCTTCCTGACGATCTCCAGAGAACCTTGTCGGTTCTCTTTGAGTATCGCAACAAGATGTTCCATTTCGGTCTCGAATGGCCCAACAAGGATCTGAAGGACTTTGCTAACTTGATTAAGTCGAACGGATGGACGGATTGCTTCACAAGAGCCGAATCAGATGGGGATCCTTGGATCTTCTATATGTCAAGGGATTTCATCGGGCACTGCCTAGATACCGTGGATGAGGTCATCGAGGGCGTCGGCGCGCGCGTACGCCTGTCTTGGGCGGACGACACACCCGGCCTCGCCGAAGTCAGTTCTACGCTGCTGTCTTGACCTCCTTCCTGGCTGAGGGCTTGCGGGTGCGCCCGGCCACGGAGCAGGGCAGCAGACTGCGTGCGGGCTCACCGCACCGGGGCGAGACTGGGGGGCGGCGACATTGCGCGCCTCGAGGGTTCAACGGGTCGATCTGGCCTCCCGGCCTCCGTTCCCACCTGCCACATAGTTCGCCCATTCCTCCATGAGCCGCCGCCGCCGCTCGAACAGGTCCGTGCGCCTGTAGGCGGCCTCGACCTGGTTGCGAACCATGTGTGCCAGCGCCGCCTCCGCCACCTCGCGCGGGTGGTCGGTCTCCTCGGCGGCCCAGTCCCGGAACGAAGACCGGAAGCCGTGCGGCACCGCCTTGATCCCGAGCCTCTTGAGCAGTCGGGACATCGCGGTATTGGAGAGCGGGTTTCCGCGCATCGGGAACACGAGCGGACTACCTCGACCCACCGCCCTCGCCTCCCCGAGGATCTCCAACGCGCGACGAGAGAGGGGGACCCGGTGCTCGCGGTTCGTCTTCGTGCGCGGGGCCGGAATGGTCCACACCCCATGGTCCACGTCGATCTCCGTCCACGCAGCCCCGCGGACCTCGCCGCCGCGGGTCGCTGTCAGCACCAGGAATTCGAACGCCAGCTTCACGAGCGGCTTCGAGGTCGAGGCCCGCACCTTTCCGATCGCGGACGCAACCTCGGCGTGCGGCAACGCCCGCATGTGTTGCACGACGTACTTCTGCGCGCCGAGCGCCGGGCCGATCCGGTCGCAGGGGTTGTCCGGCCGGATCTCCATCGCGACGGCCCATTCCATGACCGCCCGGATGCGCTGGCGGAGCTTCCGGGCGGTGGTCGCCTTCTGGTGCCAGATCGGAGCCAGAATCCCGATCACGTCGGCGCTCGTCACCTCCGAGACCGGCGTCTCGCCGATTCGGGGGAAGACATGGCGCTCCAAACTGCTCAGCCATAGCCGGGCATGGTGGGGGGAGCGCCACCCCGGACTCAGTTGATCCCGGAGCCGCCGCGCAGCCTCGGCGAAGGTGGGCATCGACTTGGCCCGCCGCTTCTCGGACAGGGGGTCGCCACCCTCGCGGGCCAGCTTCCGGTTCGCGAACGCCTTCTCGCGGGCCTCCTTCAGAGAGACCAGAGGGTATCCGCCGAGCCCGAACTCGGTTCGGCGGCCCCGGATCGTCAGGCGCTGAATCCAGCCCCGGCTCCCCGTGGGCCGGACATCGAGATAGAGGCCGTTCCCGTCGCAGTACCGTCCCGCCCGGCTCACGTTGCGCACGAAGGCCGGCGTGAGCGCGTTGTGCGGATGCTGGCCGCGCGGCTTGCGTTTCGGAGGTCGTCTCGAGAGCGGCATACCCACCATTATATCAGCCACAATGTGGCGGATGCAAGGGGACGGCAGAGAACACCCACGGATCGCATCCAACCCTACATGTTCATTATAACTCAATGTATTCAAGCCACTTGTGTACGATATGGGACCTGTCTGGATGATCAGGTTATCCATAGGCTTGCTGCCAGAACGGCTCGCGGCTCTTGCCGAAGAGCTGGTTGATCAGGGATGAGACGCTGTATGCGAGCGAGTAAGTGTCGAGCAGCGGATCGTCGAGCGGGTTCCACTGCCAGGCGCCGTCGAGGCCGATCTCCAGGTAGTCGTCGGCGCGTCCGGCGTTCTCGAGGATCCTCCGCACGTCGTGGCAGAAGCAGGGATCAATCTTCGCAAGTCCCGATGG
>CBDCKN010000013.1:0-617031 GCA_965218295.1 Longimicrobiales bacterium
TAGTGTGGTGTCCCAGAAGTTCGCGAGCCACCGAGAGTGCCGAGGCGCCGGATCCGGGGTACCCGCGCCGTTAGGCGTGGGTCAGGTGGCGGCGGATTTTCGGTCCCGGGTCCTCCGGCTGCACCCCGTGCCGTCGAACTTCGGTGTAGCGATTCTTCGTCGTCGCAAGTGCCCGGCCGAACGCGTAAATTACGGAATACCAGGACATGACAGACGGCCTTATCCGTCGGGAGGCCGGACGATGCCAGGTTCCGATGTAGTCACAGTCGAGTTCGAGTTCACCCCCGAAGACTGGGCCAGGGCCAACGCCACCCACTCATGGAACTCGGAGTTGACGAAGAAGGCGCTCAAAAAGATGCAGGTGCTTTTCGCCATGATCGTCGGGCTCATGGCCCTGCTCATGCTCCTCGGCGGATCGCCAGTGGGTGCCATCGCCATGTTGCTCGCCGGCACGGTCTTGGTGGGTGTGCTCAAGCCTCTCGTCCGCATCTCCCAGCGGCGCCAGATCAAGAAGGTCGCCGACCTCGGCCTCATCAACGGCATCTTCGGACCGCATCGCGTGGAGCTGCGGGACGAAGGCATCTTGGATTCCACCACCGGATACGAATTCCTCGTGAGATGGAGCGCCATCGAGGACATCAAGGAGTCGGACGGCTCCTTCCTCATCTACTCGGGTGCCAACTCCTTCCTGACCATCCCGTCCTCGGCGTTCCCCGACACCGAGACGCTGCGAGCGTTCGGCGATCGCTTCTTCGAGCGTCTCAGCCAAACAGAGACGCCAGCGCTGCCCGGTGAGGGAGAGCCCGGGGACTAGCGGACACCGGCCGTCCCGTCGGTTGGCCCTCCATCAGACGGGGTGACGTCAAGGAGCGGACATCCCATTTCTGAATTGCATCGCCCACACTTTCGGTTTATATTCGGTTCCCGTGGAAACCATAGACCGAAATGTGATGAGCCCTCCGACCCCGTCATCGAACGGCGCCAACAACAGCCGGCCCAGCAGGCTTCATCGGCAAAGGCTTCGCCCGTTGAAGTCCCCCTCCCCCGTCCAGGTCCGGACTGATGCCGACGGGCTGCCCACCGAGCTGCACCGACGTGGGAAGCGGTTTCGGGTAGTGGCGGTACGCGAGCGCTGGAGGATCGACGATGAGTGGTGGCGGAATCCCATCTCAAGGGAGTACTTCGCCCTGGTTCTGGAGGACGGGCGCCCCATCATCCTCTTCCGGGACCTTGTCGCCGGGGGATGGTTCGGACAGTGAAGATCCTCCGGATCCACCTCGCCCCCCGTAGCAGAAACAGGGTGCTGGTGCACCTCGAGGACCTGGACCCGCTGGAGATCGCCCTGGACGTCATGAACCGGTCCGGGGTTCACGTGGGCTCCGAGCTCGAGCCCGCGGATCTCGCCCACCTGCGGGAAGGCGACACGAAATGGCGCGTTCGTCAGGTCGCCCTCCACCTCCTCTCCTCTCGCCCCCGGGTGGAGTGGGCCGCGTTGGAGAGGGCCGCCGATCTCTGTGCGTTCCTAGCCGGCTCGGGCGTCCGAGTCCTCGTCGCGCATCTCCTTCAGCGCGTCGTGGATTCCCTGGGTCAGGTCTCGCTCCTGGCGTAGCGCAACGAGGAGCCGCTCGGCCTCCTTGGCCTCGTAAGTGAGCTGTCCGGAAGTCACGATGACCTGGTCCACGACCGCCTTCTGACTGCGCAGTGATTCCAGTCCCGCCCGGATATCCATGAGCAGACCGTCGGCACGGGCGAGACGCCCCTCGGCGTTCTCGATCTGCCGTTGCCGCTCGTCGATGCTCGCAAGCACCTCGGTCATCTCCTCCGCCTTGGCCCGCACCACCTCGAGGTTCTCGCTCGCGGTCTGCACCTCGTCGGTTGCCGCGGAGATGGCCCGCACGTCCTCCAGGGTACGCTCCGCCCGGGAGAAGAGCTCCTGGACCTCATCGCGAACCTGATCGATGCTCCCCTGCCTTGCCGCCAGCGTCTCGATGGAGCGGCCGAGCTCCTGCTCGACCTTGTCGAGGTCGGCAAGCTTCTCCTCGAACTGGGTGATGCGCTTCTCCGCGAAGCGCAGGCTGCCGGCCCGCGCCTCGAGGCGCTCGGCTCGCACGCCGACCTTCTCGGACTGCTCCTCCGCAGCGACCAAGTGTTCGGTAACGGAGCGGAGCTGGTCCTCAAGTGCCTGGAGGGCCGTGGCCGTCTCCTGGCGCAGGGTGGCCACTCGATCGAGATGCTCGGTGGCCTTGTCCAGAGCCTGCTGGCGTTGGGCGATATCGGCGGCGACTCGATCCACTCGCTCCGACAGCGCCGTGATGTACTCCGAGCGCTCCACTGCCGCGTCCACTCCCTCGCCCAACTCCTCCATGTGGCCTTCGGCCTTGCGTACCGCGGCCGTCACGTCCTCGATGACGGCCCGTACCTTGTCGGCCGCCTCGGCCTGCACGGACACCGCCTCGAAGCGACGATCGGCGTCGGCGAGGCTGGCCAGCAGGTTGCTCGTGCGCTCGTCGAGCTGAGTCCCGATCTCCCTCAGCTCCGACATGCGATTGTCGAGCTCCGTCAGCGACGGCTCGCGCGCTTCAAGATGTGAGGCGGCTGCCAAGACGCGGTCGGCATTCTGCCGCATGTGATCGAGGTTGGCGGTCAGGTCGTCGAGCTGCGTGATCCGCTGGCGGAGCTCGCGGATGGACTCCTGCGCAGTGGCGAGCCAGGCGCCGGTCTCGAGTTGTCCGGATTGCATCCGCTCGATCTCGGCGCGGGTGGCCCGCAGACGCTCCATGGCGTTGACGACCTCCTCTCGCGATCCCCTGAGGGTCGTGAGGTCACGAATGGCGTCCGAGACCTCGGACTGCCGAGCCTCGATCCGCTCGAGGCGGTTGGCCGCCTCCACGGCGGACGCCTCGGCCCTAGCCATCCCGTCCCGCATCCCGGTGACCAGCTCCACCTGCTCACTGAGTTGATCGAGCTGAGACGACAACGACGTCAGGCGAGCAGACAGGTGGTCACCTCTGCGGGTGGCCTCACTGACCCGCTGGCTCGCGTCGTCGAGGGCACGGAAGCGATTCTCGAACTCCGTCACTCCCATGCGCAGATCCACGATCCGCTCATCGATGGCCTCCAGGCTGGCCCGCCCGAGCTCGAAGCTCTTCGTGCTATGCCGTACCTCCTCCCACAACCCGGCCAGCATAGACCGCAACTCCTCGTCTTCCCTCCGGATGTTCGCCTGTCCGGCCCGGAGCTCGGTAAATTGCTCGGTCACCTTGGCGTTCAGGCCACGGAGCGCCTCGACGCTCGTGTTGACCTTCTTCACCTCCTTGACCTGCGCCCGGGCCTCCTTGAGCTTCGACTCCAGCTCCCAGTGGAGGTCCGTGAAGGCCCGTGCCTGTGCCTCCGTTCGATCGATGGCCTCTCGCTGGCGCTCCAGAGCGGCGGTCTTCTGGCTCACGTGATCGGACAGTCCACGCAACGCGTTCAACTGCCGCTCGGTGCGACCCGCCAGCTCCTCGGCCTGGGTGAGGTCCTGCATCGTGTTCTCGACCGAGGCCACACGACTGGTTGCGTATTCCACCCCCTGATCCACGGCGTCCATCCTGGTCCGGAGCTCTTTGTACCGGGAAAGGAGGGCTTCCTGCGAGCTCCGGGTGTCCGCCTGATCCTCCCGGATCCGAGCGACATCCTGGCTGTAGTCGAGGAACTGGGCCCTCGCCTCTTCCACCTGGGTGCGGAGCTTCGAGAGGGCCCCCTTCGGTCCGGAGAGCTCGGCGATCTCCTGCCTGGCCACGGACACCGACTGTACCCCCTCGCGGAGGTCGGAGACGTTCGAGTCCAGATCCTTCACCTCCTTGGAGGCCGACTGGATCGCGTCGAGGGCCTTCCGCTGATTCTCGGCCACCGCGTCGGCCTGCTGGGCGATGGCCGCCACCCGTCCTTCAAGCTGGCCAAGATCGAGTGTGCGGCCCTCGATGCGGCTGAGCTCCTCCCTGAGCTTCTCGAGATCATCCCGAACCACCGAGAGGTCTCCCTTGGGGCCGAGCAGCTCTGCCATGGCCGTCCTGGCGTCGGCCGCGGCGTCCACCTGCGAATGTAGGGAGGTCACCTGGCCCTCGAGCTTGTCGACCGAGCTCGCGCTTCGCTCCAGGGACCCGGCGAGCTCATCCTGGGATGCGGAGACCCCTTTGATCCGCTTCTCGACGACGTCGAGCTGAGCGAAGGACTCCTTCAGTCCGGTCCCGTGATCCTGCATCTGCTGGATTTCCTCGCGGATCACGTTCACCCTCTTGAGCAGGATGGCGACGGTACCGGAGGGCCCAAGCAGGTCCGCCATGTCCGTCCTGGCACCGGCCACCGCCTCCACCTGAGCGTCTAGGGTGGTCACCTGGCCCTCGAGCTTGTCGGCCGCGCTCGAGCTTCGCTCCAGGGACCCGGCGAGCTCGTCCTGGGATGCGGAGACCCCTTTGATCCGCTTCTCGACGACGTCGAGCTGAGCGACGGTCTCCTTCAGTCCGGTCCCGTGATCCTGCATCTCCCGAAGCTCCTCGCGGAGAACGCTCACCTGTGTGAGCAGGGTGGCGACGGTACCGGAGGGCCCGAGCAGCTCCGCTATGTTGGTCCTGGCGTCGGCCACCGCCTCCACTTGAGCGTGCAGGGTGGTCACTTGGCCCTCGAGCTTGTCGGCCGAGCTCGCGCTTCGCTCCAGGGACCCGGCGAGCTCGTCCTGGGATGCGGAGACCCCTTTGATCCGCTTCTCGACGACGTCGAGCTGAGCGACGGACTCCTTCAGTCCGGTCCCGCGATCCTGCATCTGCTGCAGTTCCTCGCGGAGCACGTTCACCCTCTTGAGCAGGGTGGCGACCGTACCGTAGGGGCCGGCCATCTCCGTTAGGTCGTCCTTGGCCGTGACGATCTCGTCCACCATGGACCGGATGTCCCGGACCTGCATCTTCAAGTCGCTGACCCTCCGGGAGGCGTCGTTCAACGTGGTGTCGGACTTACTCTGCGACTCGGTGAGCTCCTTCGCCCGCTGCTCGACCGAGTTGACCTGAGCCGACACGTCGGCGAACGTGTCTACCCGCTCCTGGAGCTCGGTGATCTGCTGGCTCATGGCCTCCGCGCTGGCCTGGACGGCGGCCAATGGACCGGAGACGTCTCGCAGGAGCTGTTGCGCCTTCTCCGACCGCTTCAGGAGGTCGCGAAGCGCTTTCCGGTCCCTCTTGGCCTGTACGAAGATCTTCTGGAGATCTTCGGGGAGCTCTGTGATCTCTCCGCTGCCACCGAAGAGCGACTGGATCCAGGAAGCCATGATTCCTCTCGATCGGGGTTTCCCAAAAAAAATGTCACCCGGTCCCGGAAAATACCATGCCTTCACTCCTGACCCCCGAACAGCTCTCCCGGATGGATTCACTCCAGAGCCAGAGTATGGCCAAGAGCCTGCGAGAGAGAGAAGGAGTGAGGCTCACGAGCGACACGCATCTTTTTCGACCCGATGCGGTAGTAGGCCTGGGCATTTCCTCTGGCGACACGGGTGTGATCGGGGGACCATGAGGGGAGACAGTGGAAGCACTCGTATACGAGTTCGGCGCATGGCTCGAGTCCATCGGAGTGTGGGCGTACTTCCTGGCGCCGCTGGCCACGGCCCTCGTCGCCATCCTTCCCATCCCCGCCGAATTCCCCGCAGTCCTGAACGGCATGATGTTCGGCCCCGTGCTCGGGACCCTCTTCACCTGGGGTGGAGCCTTGGTCGGCGCTCACATCAGTTTCGAGCTGGCCCGCAAGCTCGGACGGCCTCTCGCGGAGAGATTCGTCCCCGAGAAGTCGCTGGAGAAAGCCGATCAGATTGTCCTCAAGGCCGACTGGTGGGGCCTGCTTCTTCCGCGATTCATCCCCCTGATCGCGTTCACCGCCCTCAACTGGGGAGCCGGCCTCACGCTCGTGCCGCGCAGCCGGTTCTTCTGGACGACGGCCGTTGGCATCTTTCCCGGTGCGCTGGTATTCACCGCATCGGGAGCCGGTCTTCCCTTCCTCCTCGAGCGCTTCCCGGTCACGACTTGGGCGATCGCCGGGTTGATCACGGCATACGGGGGGTTCCGTCTCTACCGGAGAAACACGCCGCGCCCTTGGCCGGGGTCGTCTATCCCCCTCCGCTGAGCGAGCTCCAGCCTCTGGCGGAGAGGCCCATGGGCCGAGCCAGGGAAGGCCCACTGATGTCCACGTCGAACTCCGGTCGAGGCCGGTTGATGTCAGAGCAGATCTGAACCCCGACAGTGATCCCGGGTCCTGGCATCACTTGGAGAGGTTCGGCCACGCACCAGATGCGGTTTCTCGGATGCTCGCCACTCTCAGAAGAAGTGGGTCAACGAGAGGTAGAGCACGGTGGGCGTCAGTCCGAACTCGGATCCGATCGCCGTGGGTCCCAGGGCGTCGTCTCCGAAGCCCACGAACGCCCCCGCGCGCAGGCTCGAGTTGGAGCCGAAGCCCCACGTTCCGCCGCCCGACAGGAGGACGCTGCCATCCGAAAGGCTGGTGAGGGCCAAGAGGTCCGCAGCCAACAGCGGATGGATCTGGTATGAGGCCTGGGCGGCCAGGGCGTCGCGTGCCAGGAGCTGGAGCTCGCCCCGTTGGAACGCAGAGGAGAGGGTCGTCTGGAAGAGCTCATCGGAATCGGCGGCACCGAAGCCCTCTCGCTGATACTCGACGATCAAGTACAGATCCCGGCGGTACACTGCCACCCGTCGGTCGACCCCCACCGTGCCCCTCAGCACGGCTCCGACCCCGTCGTCCCGGACCGAGACCTCGGTGCGAACGGCCCACCCAGCCAACTCCCCCACGGCGCTCATCGCCGCCGCCGCGTCGTCGAACAGCACGCCACCCCATGCCGCGACATCCCATCCCCGCCAGTTGGTCTTGCCCCGCACCAGGGCCGTCAGCTGGTCTCCACCCGGCGACGACGTGGGGCGTACCACCAGCTCCACCTCGCTGAAGGCTCCCGGATAGGCACGAACCCGGATGCCGTCGATGCCGGCCCGATACTCACGGAACGGATCGGCCGGGTCGAACGGCGCAAAGGGATCGGCAGGTGTGAGGATCAGGGTGCTCGCCCACGAAACGACTTGTCTTCCCGCAGAGAGCTCAACCGACTCACCCACGGGGAGAGTGAGGGCCAGGCGATCCACACGATGTCGCCACAAGACCTGGTCGCTCGCCTCCGCCGTCCATTCGAGCTCTAGCCAGTTGACCGCGGCGCTCGGGATCACGGCAACCGCCCCGGTGCCGAGCACGTCTTCACCGCTGATCTGGAGGGTGTGCTCGTACGCGAAGTCCAGGCCGAAGGGCCCCACGGAGGGAGCCCACATGACACGGAAGCGCTGGAAATCGGTGAGTCCGGAATCGCTCACCGGGCTTTCGCCCGAGCGGCTGAAGAGGTGCAGGTAGTAGGCTGAGAGGTCGGGCGCTTGGGCGTCGAGCACGGCCGTACCGAACGCCAGGTACAGGACCGATACGATCAGTCCCTGTCGCAGTCCCCACCGGCGCTCTGCTCCCCTCACCTGTCAGGCGATCCCTTACTGCCTCTCGTCCAACGTCACCTGCCCGTCGACGAGGCGCACCCGGCGGCGCGCCCGCTCCATCACGCGGAGGTCGTGGGTCGAGAAGAGAAACGTGGTGCGGTGCTCCCGGTTCAGCCGCTCCATGACGTCCAGAAGCGCGTCGCTGGTATGGGAGTCGAGATTGGCCGTGGGCTCATCCGCGAGGACGAGTGTGGGCTGGCCCACCACGGCCCGGGCGACCGCTACCCGCTGTTGCTGGCCGCCGGAGAGCTTTCCGGGCTTTCGGTCCTCCAAGCCCTCGAGGCCGATCTTCTGGAAGAGCTCCCGCACACGCCGCTGGCGCTCCTCGGTGGGCACTCCCCGCAGCAGGAGCGAGAACTCCGCGTTCTCCAGAGCCGACAGCACGGGGAGCAGGTTGAAGGCCTGGAAGACGAAGCCGATGCTCTCGAGCCGGAGCCGGGCCAGCTCCTTGTCGGAGAACTTGGTGATCTCCTGCTCGCCCACCCAGATCCGACCTCGGGTGGGGCGGGTCAGCCCCCCGAGCATGTTGAGAAGGGTCGTCTTCCCGGACCCGGAAGGGCCGGCCATGGCCATGAAGTCTCCTTCATGGATCTCCAGGGTGACGCCACGGACCGCTTCCACCTCCTCGGGCTCCTGGGGATAGACCTTCCAGAGATCCTCGGTGCGTACTGCCACCTCGGTGGCCAAGGATGGGTTCTCGTTCGTCATTCGAATTTCAGAGCCTCCGCGACGTCGATCCTGGTTGCCTGGATGGCGGGATAGATGGATGCCGCGATTCCGACCACGGCGATGGACACGACGCTCTGGAGGATCTGAACGGCCCGAAACTCGGGAACGATGACCGGATCCATGACGATGCCCGAGACGGTGAAGTCGCTGTCCATGAGGAAGGAGAAGTCCAAACCGTCGCGGAAGAAGATCCACGTCAGCGCGAAGCCGGCGATCATGCCCACCACGCCGGCCAGCGCCGTAAGGAGAACTCCCTCGAGGAAGATGACGACTCCCGTCTCTCTCGGCGTGAGGCCGAGAGCCTGAAGCACGCCGAACTCACGCCTCCGATAGAGGACCGACATGAGGATGGTGTTGAGCACGGCCAGGGCGATGATGGCGAACAGAATCCCGTGGAAGACGAAGTCGCCGTAGTCGTCGATGCGCACGGCGCTATTGAGCTGCGGGTACGCTTCGGTCCAGCTCACGACCCGGATCCCACCACCGTCCAGGCCCTCCTCCAGCGCTTGGATGGCATCGGGCACAACCCGGCTCCCCGGAAGGATGGCCCCCACCGTCGTGGCGGCCCCCTCGGCGCCCAGCCAGGCGCGGGCCGTGGTGATGGGAATGTGAACCAGGCCCTCGTCCACCTCCGGGAGACCGCTCCTGAAAACGCCCACCACACGGACGAGCTGCCCTTCGATCTCACCGTCCGTCGACTGGGCCGTGAGGACGAAGCGCGAGCCGAGCTTGAGGCCGAGGCGCTCGGCCAACCCGGTGCCCACGTAAGCGGCCAGGCGGTCGTCGGCCTCGAGGTATCGTCCCTCCACGACCTGCTCCGCCACGTGCGAGAAGTCTGACTCCGCCGCCGGATCCACGCCCTCGATCCCCACGGGCACGGCGGACATCGTGGAGCTGGCAAGGCCGTTGGTCGAGAGCCGGATCGTAGTGGCCAGGGGGGTCATGGTAGCCGTCAGGTCGGCGAGAGCGGCGAGGGCGGCCTCGGCCTCGGGGCCCTCGAGTCGGTCGTCGAGGTTTCCGCTCTCCAAGTGATCCGGGGCCTGAAGAAGAACGTGCCCGGCGCCCATGCGGACGCCGGCATTGATCCAGTCCTCGTGTCCACCGTCGGCCAGTGATCGCGAGAACATGAGGAGTGCCAGGCCCAGGGCCATGGCCGAGGCCGTGAGGAGGCTCCTCCGGGTCTCCCGCCAAACACCTCGCCCAGCGAGGCGCGTCAGAATCAGCGTGCGCCTCATATATCCGCCAGTGCGTCGGCCGGTGGGATCTTCACGGCCCGATACGCAGGGTAGAACGCCGCCAGAATCGAGGTCACCAGGAGGCCGACGGCACTGTACAGGGAGCCGTCAAGGGTATACTCCGCCCTGAGAACGGGTCGGACGACGGCCCCCGCCATCGTGAAGTCTCCGAAAATCCGCGAGAGGTCCGGCGGATAGTTGTGAAGCCAGTACAGCACGGGCAGGGAGATGGCGACCCCGACGGCGAGGGCCAGGGTGCCGAGAATGAGCCCCTCGTAGACCACGGTTCGCGCCACGCTCATGGGCTGTGTGCCCAAGGCCCGTACGACCGCGAACTCGCGGCGCCGCTCGTACGTACTGAGGAGCATGGTGTTGGCCACCCCGAACATAGCCATCACGAAGACGATGCCCACGATGATGGCGTTCACGGCCTTGGCGAGGCTGGCGTACTCCGCCAGCTCCGCCCGGAAGATCGTCCAGGGCCGAGGGGCGATCGGATACTCGAGCTCCTGAGCTGGCAGGGCGGACCTCAGGGAATCCCCCACCTCCACAGCGCTCCAGGGATCGTCCAGTGAAGCGGCGATCTCGTGTACACGATTGGGCGGCATCGCCATCAGATCCTGAAGAGCTCCGATCGGCAGCACGGCCAGGGACCCGTCCAGGGCCGGCATCCCGGTGTCGAAGACTCCGCTGATCCTGTACAGATCGTTGCCCAGGGAGCCGTCGGTGGCCGGCACCACCAGCACGACCTCATCGCCGGGACCGACATCGAGGATTGCGGCCATCTCGCTCCCGACCAGGATCTCCCGCTCTCCGCCTCTGGGCGGGCGCCCCTCCAATGGCATAGCGAGAAGACGGGTGACCCGGGGCTCCAGGTCGGGGTCCACACCCACCAGGACTCCGGCCACCGTCTCCCGCCCGGAGCTCACGAGGCCGCCCCCGTAGACGCGAGGCGCCGCGGCCGTCACTCCAGGAAGCGCCATCGTGGCGCGCACCAGCCCCTCGACGTCGATCCCGTCTCGACCACCGAGGGTCGAGTACATGCTTCGCTCGGGGTAGTAGTCTGGGGCGTGCACCTGGAGCTGCCCCGAGACCAGATTGGTCCCCGTCTCGATCATCTCGGCGATCATGCCGTGCCAGGTTCCGATCATGGTCACAGACGCGAGGTACCCGAAGGCGAGGGCCGAGGCGGTGATGAGTGTGCGCTTCCAGTTCCGCCAGAGGTTCCGCCAAGCCAGCCGCCACCACACCCACCGATCTCCCACTAGCAACTAACTATCTCTGGCGACGGAGGTTGCGTAGCGAGAAAAAGTCCTCGTCCACCCCGATGTCGAACTCCAGCTCGTGATACCGGAGGACCGTGATCTCGTCCGGATCGTCCGCCGGCTCCACGGTCATGACGGCGGGCACCAAGCGGCCGCCCATCACCAGGTGCTCGCTGAAGGTCATCGTGCGGATCAGCTCATCCGACTCGTCGTAGTATCGAGCCCACGTCGGCATGAGGTCGTCCCGTCGCACCTGGTAGCGGATCTTGCCCCAGACCACGGGCGCCTCGGGGCGAGGGAGCAGGAGAAACTCCCAGACGTCGACGTCGCCCCTAGCACCCTCGAACTCGATCTCGATCTCGTAGTCGTCGGCGAGCGTGCTCTCCTTTACCAGGTCATCGTTGGTGAAGTGCGAGCCCATCCACGAGCCCATCATCATGGACGACGGCACCTTGATGGTGCGGTCTACCCTCGGCAGGTAGTTCCAGACCTCCTGCCCCGCCTTCAGGGTGGCAATGCCGGCCTCCTTGGCCGGTGTCTCCACCCGGACGAGCGCGTATTCGGTCCCCAGGGACCAGGCGCGGAGCGTGAGGGAGCGCTCCCAGTGCTCGGTCCGGATGTCCATGGTGAAGCGAGCCTCGCTGGACTCGCCTCTGAGCAGGCGGTCCACCTGATCGATGATCTCGCGGGCCGACTGGGCTCGGGCCGGCAAAGGTGTCAGGACGCAAAGAAAAGCGGCCAACAGTGTCGCGACTGCGGGCCGGGACCGAAAGGAAGTCATGGTCCTTCAGGGGGTGGGCCCTCGAACGTGTAGCACCACGCCTCACCCTCGAGAACCGTCTCCCCATCCTGTCGCCGGACCGTGACGGTCAAGTTGGTCACCGGCTTCGTCTCGTGGACGCTCAGGACCTCCGCTTCGGCGGTTATCGTGTCACCGATGAAGACGGGGGCGGTGAACTTCCACTCCTGGCTCATGAAGACGGTGCCGGGACCCGGTATGTCCATGGCGACGAGGGCATGCAGCAGGCCTGTGGTTAGGCCCCCCTGCACCACCAGCTCGCCGAACGGCGTGGCAGCCGCAAAGTCCTCGTCGAAGTGCAGGGGGTTGTGGTCTCCGCTCAAAGCGGCGAACTGGGCTACGTGTGTGGATGTGAGCGTGATACTGCGAGAAGCTCGGTCGCCAACGCGCACATTCATGGGCTTGGTCCGGTCGCGGTTTCCAGGTGCCTCGAAAGCTAGTCGAGTGCCCCGTTCCAGGGCAGGTAGCCACCAATATCGGATAAGGCACGCTCTTGAACTCGGCCATGAATGGGGGCATCCTGGAGACACAACCGCCTGACCTCCCTTGGATCGAACCGAGTGGAATAACCGTCATGAGGCTCAAGACCAGCCCGGCCATCGAGGAAGCCCTGATCGCGATCGGCCTGCTAGGCGCCGCGATCTACCTGTATTACGTCATAGCGTTCTGGGGCCTGGCCGATCGCTTTCAACCAGGCGTGTTCAGAGACTACGTCACGGGGGCGGGGGTGCAGGTGGAGATGTTCGTGGTGTGGGTCGGCTTCGGGGTCGCCGTCGCGGCCACCAACACGTGGCTGCAATCCCCGCGCCTTCGTGAGCGTCCCTTCGGGCAGATCATTCTGATCAGAAGTGGGATTTATCTGGCGGCGTTCTTCGTCGTCAGCGGTGCCGTTCACGTGATCCTGGGACTCTTCGTCCTCTCGGAGGCGGACCACATGGCGTTGATGGCTACTCTCAGCGGTCGGTTCGTCGTGTCGGCCTCGAGCTCGTTCGTTCTGAGCGTCGTCGGAGTCAACTTCCTCCTCGAGGTCCGCCGGAAGGTTGGTCCCGGCAACCTGATCGCTCTTCTCACGGGGCGTTATCACCGACCGAAAGATGAGGAGAGGTTGTTCCTGTTCCTGGATCTCAAGGACTCGACCGCGATCGCGGAGTCGTTGGGGCACAATGCGTACAGCCAGTTCCTGCGGTCCTGCTTTCAGGATCTCACGGCATTTGTGCTCCGGTACGGAGCCCAGATCTATCAGTACGTGGGAGACGAGGTGGTCCTCACGTGGGCGAGCACTAAGCCGCACTCGAAAGAGAGCTGCCTCCAGACGTTCTTCGCCTTTCAAAACGAGCTCGAGCGGAAGAGCCACTGGTACCGCTCCAAGTTCGGCCTCGCACCGGAGTTCCGGGCTGGGGTGGATATGGGGACCGTCACCGTTGCAGAGGTCGGAGACGTAAAGCGGGAGATCGCCTACCACGGCGACCCCCTCAACACGGCCGCCCGGCTTCTGGAGCTCTGCAAGCAGTTCGGTCGCAGCATTCTGATCACCGGAGAGTTCGAAAAGGCGATATCGCGATCTCCGGACTTTCTCACGGAATGGCAGGGGGAACTCACTCTCAGGGGGAAGTCGGAGGACGTCGCCGTCTACGGAGTCTCCCTGCAGGTGGCGCCGAGCGCGTAGCAGGGATCGTCCCGACGGGCGCGCCGTGGGAGCCCTCGGTCAGCCCACCTCGCGTCTCACCTAATCGTTGCACAACAGCAACTTTCGGTTTATATTCGGTTTCTTTCCCAAACAAAAACCGAAAATCGTGTCCACACCTCCCTACATCGAGCTCCACGTCATTCCGGCTTTTCCTTCCTGGACGGGGCCTCCCATCCCGAGGAGCTGGGCTATCCGGCCCTGGCCCTCACCGATCACAACGGACTGTACGGCTCCATGGAGTTCGCGCAGACAGCCCGGGCCGAGGGGCTCCAGCCCATCACGGGTGCCGAGGTCACCGTGGCCCTGGACATCCCGGGGATCCCCTAGGGCCTGGACGGACTCGACGCGGCGGACCCGGACGGTGATCCGCTGATTCGTGGCTGTCACATGACCCTCCTGGCCGAGACCCCGGCCGGGTATGCCAACCTGTGCCGGCTCCTGAGCGAGGCGCATCTGGAGAGTGAGCGCGGCCGCCCCACCCTTCCCCTCTCCTCCCTCTTCGCCCGCACGGAGGGCCTCATCGCCCTCACCGGGTGCCGGCAAGGTCCCCTCCTGGTCGCCCTGGAAGACAGCGTGGCCACCGCGGAGCTCCTGGCCCGGCGCCTTCAGAGCGCCTTCGGATTTGGGCGGCTCTTCGTCGAGCTCCAGGACAACCAGGAAAAGGGGGACGGCTACCGGAACCGGAGCCTTGGCCGCCTGGCCGATCGTCTCGGGATTCCCGTGGTGGCCACCGGCAACGTCCACTACCACCGTCCCGAGCGGCATCGGCTGCAGGACGTCTTCGTATCGATCCGGAACCGGACCACCCTGAACGGATCGCACGCGCAGAGGCGCTCCAACGCGCGCTTCTACCTGGCCTCCCCGGAAGAAATGGCGAGCCGCTTCCCGGGCCGCCCCGACGCCCTGGCCCACACCCTGGAGATCGCCGAGCGATGCGCCGCCTTCGACCTCACCCAGGATCTGGGATACACCTTCCCCGACTTCGAGGGGAGCGATCGTGGAGGAGCTCTGGAGACCCTGGTCGCCGTCTGCCTGGCGAAGCTGGCCGAGCGTTATGGCGGCTTGAAGTTGGAAGACGAAGCACGGGAGCGGCTCCATCAGGAGCTCGGGCTCGTGGATCTGCACGGCCTGGCCGGCTTCTTCCTCGTCTACCGCGACATCATGGAGCTGGCCCGCGAGGTGGCCGCCGAGATCCGGGGAACCGCGCCGCGGGCCCAAGCAGGACTGCCGCCGGGGCGGGGGCGAGGATCGTCGGTCTCGTCTATCATCTGTTATCTAATCGGCCTGTCCCACGTGGATCCGGTGAAGACGAACCTCTTCCTTGGGCGCTTTCTGAACGAAGCGATGCGGAGCGTCCCGGACATCGACCTCGACTTCCCACGGGACATCCGCGAAGAGCTGATCCTGCGGGTCTACCAGCGCTACGGCAACGAGCACGCCGGCCTCGTGTGCGCCTTCCCTACGTACCGGATCCGCTCCACGCTCCGTGAGATCGGTAAGGCCTTGGACCTCCCCATGGGCGACCTGGAGAAGCTCTCGAAGCTGGCGGAGCATCGCTCGGGCGGAGGCCTCATGGAAGAGCTCCGCAGGCTGCCGGAATTCCGCGAAAAGGCCGAGTCACCCTCGTGGAAGGCGCTGTGTGAGCTGGCCGACGACATCAAGGGCCTTCCCCGCCACATCTCCCAGCACGTGGGCGGAATGATCATCTCCAGCAGGCCTCTCGTGGAGATCGTTCCCCTGGAGCCGGCGGCGTGGGAGGGCCGGGTCCTCTGCCAGTGGGACAAGGACTCCTGTGACGATGCCGGGTTCATCAAGATCGACTTCCTGGCCCTGGGCATGCTCTCGCTGGTGGAAGAGGCGGTGGACCTCATCTCGGAGCGCCACGGCCAAGCCCCCGACCTCTCCCGCATCGACTTCGCCGATCAGGCGGTCTACGAGCGCATCTGCTCGGGTGACACCATCGGCATGTTCCAGGTAGAGAGCCGGGCCCAGATACAGATGCTTCGGCGCGTTCAGCCCCGGAATCTGGAGGACCTGGCGATCCAGGTGGCCATCGTCCGGCCCGGCCCCATCGTCGGAGGCGCGGTCAACCCGTACGTGCGACGCAGGGAGTTCCTGCGCGAAGACCCCGACTTCCGGGTGCCGTACGACCATCCTCTACTGGAAAAGGCCCTGGGTGAGACGCTGGGCGTCATCATCTTCCAGGATCAGGTCCTCAAGGTCTGCCAGGCCCTGGCGGGGTTTTCCGACGGCCAGGCGGAGAGCCTGCGGCGCTCCATGAGCCGTAAGCGCTCCAAGGAGGCCATGGACTCGCACTGGGACACCTTCCGGGACGGGACACGGGCACGGGGAGTCGACGAGGTCACGGCCCAGAAGGTCTTCCAGCAGGTGACGGCGTTCAGCGAGTTCGGCTTTCCCAAGTCGCACGCGGCGGCGTTCGGCCTCCTGGCCTACCAGTCGGCGTGGCTCCGCTACTACTACGGCACCGAGTTCTACGTGGGCCTCTTCAACAACCAGCCCATGGGCTTCTACTCCCTGGACGCCCTGGGCCGGGACGCCCGGCGCCACGGCATCGGAATCCGCCTTCCGGACGTGAATCGAAGCCGGGTGAAGTGCACGGCCGAGGACGCCGATCTGAGGGTCGGCCTGGGGTTCGTCCGAGGCTGGGGCACCGACATCGCCGAGCGGGTGGTGGTGGAGCGGGAGCGGAACGGGACTTTCCTGTCGCTCTCCGACTTCCTCCGGCGGACACCGGCGACCCTGAAGAGGCCGGCGGTGGAGAACCTGATCTGGGTGGGAGGCTTCGAGAACTTCGGCCTCACGCGGAGAGAGCTCCTGTGGCAGGCCGGCCTCTGGCTCGGTCCCGAGGACGATGCGGAGCGGAGCGGGGGACGGGACGACCACCCCCAGGCCGAGTTGGGCCTGGGCGATCCCTACGCACGCATCGCGTTCTCCGACCTCGAGGACACGGAGCGAATGGTGGCGGAGTACCGCATGCTCCGCTTCTCCACGAAGCTCCATCCCCTGGCCCTACTCCGGGACGAGCTTCCTTCCGAGACCGTCACCGGCGATCGATTCCCAGACCTTCCGAACCACTCCACCGTGACGGTGGCAGGCATCGTGGTGGCACGCCAAAGGCCCTCTACCGCAAATGGCTATGTCTTTGTCTTGATGGAAGATGAGTCCGGTCTCATAAACGTGATTGTGAAGCCCACGATCTATGAAAAATGTCGCACGACGGTGCGGATGGAGCCCTTCCTGGTGGTTCGGGGGCGCCTGCAGAAAGACGGGCTGACCATGAACGTGATCGCGTTCGACGTGAAGGCCGTACGGGTGCGTGAGACCGCCCGGCCCGAGGAGGTCCACTCTACCCTCCCCGGCGCGCTGGAGTGGTGGGCCGAGCCGGAGCGCGGAGTCCGGACTCCTTTCCGGTATCTGACGGCGCTGAGACAGTCCCCCCCAGGGGTGAAAAACTTCGGATGACGAAGGATCCTAAGGGTCGCCCCCCTAAGGGTCGCCCCTCCACGTGTTGTTCGTGCGGTCCACGTCGGGGAAGAACATCTCGGGGTCGATGTCCACCCGGACCACAGCGCCCATCGACTCCGGTATCACGATCTCGAAGTCCGTCTCCCCGCTGAGCCAAACGTCCACGGGCACCTCTTGCTCGATCACCCCACCCCTGGAGGTACGGATCCTCACGAGAGCAGGCATGGGGGCGAACCCCCGATCCTCGATGACGACCACCGAGCCCTCGCTACCCTCGCGAACCTCACCTACGGCATGATCCAGCCGCCAGGTCTCGAAGTACCATGAGCTCCAGAACCAATCCAGGTCCTGCCCGGCGACGCGCTCGAAGGTGTTGAAGAAGTCCCACGGCGACGGGTGCTTGAACGACCAGTCCTGGATGAACGAGCGGTAGGCCTCCATGAAGACCTCCTCACCCAGGAGGTTCTTCAACGTGACGAGGAGCGTGGCCGGCTTCGAGTACGAGGCTGTGGAATAGCCCGGACCCGGCACGTAGTAGTCGCCGTGGCGCATCATGTCCTGCTCGCCTTCCAGCCGGGCGATGCGCAGGTAGCTCACCGCTTCCAGACTGTCGGCATTGGATTCGGGCCAGAACTCGGGGCGCCCGCTGTTCTCCAGGAACGTCGTGGATCCCTCGTCCATCCAGGCATACCGGCGCTCGTTCGTGCCCACGATCATGGGGATCCACATATGCCCCAGCTCGTGTGACGTGACTCCGTAGAGCGCCTCAGCACCCACGCCATTGTAATCTCCGATCAGCGTGAGCATGGGGAATTCCATCCCCCCCGAGACGATGTCATCGCCTTCCACGGACGTCATGTGGGGCCAGGGATAGACGAGCCCAGTGAAGCGGGAGTGGTGCTCGATGGCGTGCTTCCCGTAGCGGGCTTGATCGGCCCACAGTGGGGCCCGCGCGTCACGCCAGAACGAATGGATCTTCACCCGGTCCTCGGCCCCGTCTCCATCCCGGTCTGCGACCACGGCGCTGGTGGCGTCCCACACCTGTACATCAGACGTGGTCCAAGTGAAGTCACGCACGTTGGACGCCGTGAAGCGGTAGGTGAGGCTCTCGGAACCGGTCGCGGTGACGGTGTGGTCACGCCGGTCGATCCGCGTGGCGACATGAACGACAGTATCGGCCCCGGCCGCCACTTCGAGGCGTGCGTTGGTTTGGGTCGAGAACACCTCATCGGCATTCTCGAGCTCGCCGGTGGCCATCACGGTCCACCCCGTCGGGACGGTCAACGAGACATCGTAGTCCCCATACCCATCGTAGAACTCGGCATTGCCGCGGTACGATTCGAAGTCCCAGCCCAGCAGATCGTCCAGAACGGCCACCTTGGGAAACCAGTAGGCCACGAAGTAGATCTCGCGGTCGGAGTGCCCCATGCGCCCCGCCCCGTTCTGGGGGAGGGTTACGGTCCACTCCAGCTCCAGCTCCACCTCGCCGTCATCGGGCACGGGCTCGGGAGGCCGGATCGCAAGCACGGTCCCGTCCACCACCCAGGCGGGTCGCGCCTGCGGATTACCCACCGGAAGCTCGACTCCATCCACCACAACCCGCGACAGCGCGACACCGCCCGTGACTTCCTACGCCTCGTATCGGACAGCCCCCACTTGATGGATGTTCTGGTAGAGGTTCAGGACGACGAAACGGACATCGCCGGGCGCTCGGTTGAAATACCGAATGGTCTCGCGACCCTCGAGAATTCCGGTCTCGGGGTCCAGGGAGGCCTCGATGTCGTACACCGCGTGATTCTGCCAGTACTCGGGACCCGGGCGTCCGTCTTCGGTTCGGGTCCCGCGCTCCAGGGCCTGCCGGAAGAAGCGGGGTGGCACCACCGGGCCCGGGATGGGGCGCTCGATCTTCACGGTGGCCTGGGTCTCGAAGACCTGAGCGCCGGCGGAGGTAGGTCCGGCCAAGCCGGTGAGGATGACCGATACACAAACCCGTCCCCGTCTCACGCTGATCGCTCCGCCCTTTCGAGGTAGAACCTCATGCCGTCCCAGTCACCGGCGGCCGTAAAGGCATCGAAGTAACCGTCGATCTCGTCTCTCGGTCGGAACTCGGCGAGCTCCTCCCTTACCTCCGACTCGAAGACCCCCCGGTCGCTGTCGTCACCTGTCGTCATCGCTTCCTTCACACGCTCCTGGAGCGCCAACAGCCGCTCACGCATCTGCCGCACGCGACCCGCGAAGTCCTCGTGCAATCCGAAGTGCCCCGGACCGATGAGGTCGGGTCGGATGGGCTCGATCTCGTCCAGGGTCTGGAGCCACGCGGGCACGCTAAGGCTGGGCGGGGGAGTCGGTGGATGCGTCGGTGCACCGGGGGCGAGAATGACGCCCAGTGTGTCACCCGCCAGGAAGATCCCGTCCCCCTCCGCAAGGTACGACACATGATGCGCGATATGACCGGGAGTCGGGAACACCCGTACTCCGGGAACCGGGAACCGAGTCGACGGCTCCCAAGCCCGGATGCGCTCCTTGGGAACAGGAAGCATCTCGCCCCAGAGCCGGTCGTGGTTGTCCCCGAAGGTCCGTCGGGTGCTGGACACGAGCCGCTCGGGATCCACCATGTGCGGTGCGCCATCGACGTGGACGTGGACCACGAGATGAGGGTAGCGCTGGACCAGGTGCCCGGTGCAGCCGGCGTGGTCCAGGTGCACGTGGGTGAGCAGCAGATGACAGACGTCAGCCAGCCCCAGGCCCTGCGCCGCGAGTCCGGCTTCGAGTCCCTGGAGAGACGTGCTCGGACCCGGATCCACGACGGCCGGCTCGGTCCCGTCGATCCAGTACGACGAGATCATCCGGGGGTGGTCGAGGTGCACCAGGTCAATGGGGATGACCGACATGCTTCCCCCTTAGTGGCGACCGTCCGAAGAGGCGACCGTCCGAGCGTGCCCGATCAGCGATCTTCGATCGGTACGAAATCCCGCCTACTGACTCCCGTGAAGATCTGCCTCGGACGGGAGATGCGCTGTTCCTCGTCCTCCAACATCTCCTCCCACTGTGCGAGCCATCCCACGGTCCGCGGTATGGCGAAGAGCACAGGGAACATCTCCACCGGAAATCCCAGCGACTGGTAGATGAGCCCGGAGTAAAAGTCGACGTTGGGATACAGGTTCCGGGATACGAAGTAGTCGTCCTCCAGGGCGATCCTCTCGAGCTCGAGAGCCATGTCAAGGAGGGGATTCCGTCCCGTGACCTCGAACACCTCGTCTGCGGTTCGCTTGATGATGCTGGCCCGGGGATCATAGGCTTTGTACACGCGGTGCCCGAAGCCCATGAGGCGCTCTTCCTTGTTCTTCACGCCTTCCATGAACGCGGGGATGTTGTCCATGGAGCCGATCCGCACGAGCATCCTCAGAACCGCCTCGTTCGCCCCACCGTGAAGCGGCCCGAAGAGCGCACCCATGGCACCGGCCAGGGCCGAGTAGGGATCCGCCTCGGAGCTCCCGATGACACGCATCGTGGTCGTAGAGCAGTTCTGCTCGTGGTCCGCATGCAGGATGAAGAGCACGTCCAGTGCCCGCTCCAGGACCGGGTTGGGCTTGTATTCCCGCCCGCCGATGCGGAAGAGCATGTTCAGGAAGTTCGCCGTGTAGGACAGCTCGTTCTCGGGATAGACGCCGGGCAGCCCCCGGTGATGCCGGTATGCGAGCGCCGCCAGGGTCGGCATCTTGGCCACCAGACGCTGGATCTGAAGCCAGCGGTTCTTCGGATCCCTGACGTTCTTGCCGTCGGGGTAGAAGGTGTTGAGCGCGGCCACCCCGCTGATGACCATGCTCATGGCGTGCGCGTCGTAGCGGAAGCCGTTCATCACCGTGCGGAAGTTCTCGTGCACGTACGTGTGGGTCGTGACGCTCTCCGTGAAGTCGTCCAGCTCAGACTTGGTGGGGAGCTCACCTCTCAGGATGAGGTAAGCCACCTCCAGGAAGGTGCTCCGCTCGGCGAGCTGCTCGATGGGATATCCACGGTACTCCAGGATTCCCCTCCCACCGTCGATGTAGGTGATCGAGCTTCGGGTTGAGGCTGTGTTCGAAAAGGCGGGATCGTACGACATCATGCCGAAGTCGTCGTCACTGACCTTGATTTGGCGGAGATCCATGGCCCTGATGACATCACCCTCGTGAATATCGATCTCGTACTCACGATCCGTGCGGTTGTCCCGGATCGTCAGTGTGTTCTTACCATCACTCCCGTTGTCGCCCATTTCGTCTCCGATGCCGGCCAAAATTCCCGATCGAGCGCGGAAATGCCCTTGATTCGTTGGATTCCTGAGAGTGTCCCCATTTGGGGAACAACTTTTAAAGTTAAGGAATTATGCACTGGCGATGAAGGTGCTCCTTCGCGCGATTCTGCGCCGAACTCAGGTGCGGCGTACCACGAGAGCGTCGACGGAGACCGCCCGATCCGGATAGGCGAAGGTTGGGTTGAGCTCGACCTCCATGATCGAGGGACCCGGCGGGACGTTGGGGCTGCCTTCCACTTTCTCCCCGAGATATGCCAACCCTCCAGTGCGTCCTGGGGCAGCCGAAACCGGCGCATTCGGTGGTGATACACCAGAGCCTGAGATAGGGCGAGCGGGTTCTTCAGGAGCGCTCGAGCGGCCGGCCCCACGGTGCGGCGCGCGGACGCCGTGGGAGGAACCGGCTCGACTCCAACCGGGTGCATGTCGCCGACGCCGAGCGCCCTTGAGTTGGTGGAACGCCAGGCGGCGCATCACGGGCACTGGGAATCGACCGAACGGCCGAGCCGTTACAATACTGTCGCTCGTCCTCGCGGTCAGCACCTAACCGAGTGCCGCGCTCCTCTCCGTCTGCTCGAGCATGTCTTGTATGCCGGCTGAATGCGGCAACCCCTGTAGTCTTGCAAGTTGGTCGCGTTTTCTGACCTCGGTGAAGCGCTGGTAGTAATACTCGATGTCCCCGGGCGTCAAGTCGGGCAGAGCGAGAATTGTGTGGCGATGATTCGCGGGTAACTCAAAGTAGTTCTCGGGCAGGCACCCTGATCGTACGCTCGCCATCCTAGGCGCCGTGAAAGGCAACTGGCTTGCCACGTGGCTCCGGCTCCAGATCCGGTTGGCTCGAGTCCGTGAAGACCTCGTGCAACTCGAGCTGGCTCGACTGCATGAACGCTTCTTGCGGAAGCGTGCCGGAGCGTGCATGCCCTTTCACAAACTCGTCCGACTTTACCCACGCATCGAACGCGGCCCGGGATTCCCACAGCGTCAAGACAATGTATGGGTCTCCCGAATTGACTGGGCGCAGTACCTTGTTCCAGATAAACCCGGGCATCGCGTCCACCAGCCGCGCCCGTGTCCGGAAGCGCTGCTCGAACTGCTCGGCGTACTCCGGCACCACATAGATCCGGTTCATGGCGGTGATCATTGTCGGTTACTCTCCATGGGGCTTGCACTCACGCTCCCAGATGCCGGCCTGGTAGCGGATTTCGTGGGACCCGAGGCTTTTACGGCGGAACGTACGACCTCAGCGACGCCTTGGCTCGACAGGCTCGAAGCTCCGATAGTCGTTCGGATCGCCGCTGCCTTTGTATCTCGCCTGCAGCGGATATGGATAATGAGGCCGAGTGAATTCGTACCTGTTGGGTACCGATGAATTCGCTTGAACGATCGCGAGCAGGTCGCCCGAACTTTGCGCGTCTCGAGTAGTCACTACTTCGGCATGATAGCCTACGATCATATCGGGCGCCTGACCCTGTTCGACCCAGGCTTCTAGATAGCTGAGAAAGTCGCCGCTGGCCGCGCCATCGCCACCACGGCAATGCGACCGCCCCGGAATCATGAAGAGGCGATAAAATTCCTGGGTGCTGGCCCGCCCGCCTATGATTCTTTCCGCCATCTCATAATAATCGACGCTGACTCGCGGCCCGGGAAGACCGGAGTCTTCCCAGCCCTGGATGATCATCAGCTTGCCACCCGCAGCCTTGAAGTTACGCAGATCGGGATTGTTGTAGCCATTCACAACCGCGTCCATCATCCCGGTGCGCTTGTAATCACTGTCGAAATCAAAATCGGCCGACGTCCAGCTTGGCCCCGGATCCGGATTGAAACCCATGAACCGCCACCAGCTGGTCTTATACTCGAGATCCCTGGAAAACGAGTTACCCTTCTCCGAGCCGGGCAGGGCGGGGTACCAGGGGAAGTATTTGCTGAGCTTCTCCCCTTTCGACGTCACCGGCCCCTCGTAGACTTTCCTGGCCGCCTCCACCTGGACCGGCGACAGACAGCCCGATCTCTGACCCGGCTCGCAGGTCAGTTCGGCAGGATCGAATTCGCAGGTCCGGGGATCGCCACCGATGATCCCATCCTCGAGGCCATCGTCCGCATCGCATGCGGCGAGGGCCCCCTCGTGAAGCACGTCCAGATCGCCGGGCGTGAAAAGCCGATTGCCGTCCTCGTCATGAATCGCCAGGGCGTTCCAAAGGAGCATGACACCCGAGGCCGTCACGCTGGATGGCTCCATGGCGAGAATGCCGTCGAAGTTCCACGGAAATCGCTGCGCTTCGACCATCCCCTGCTTGCCACCGCCAGAACAGCCAAGATGATAGGAGAACTCTGGCGCCCTGCCGTAGTAGTGTTCTGTGATGGCCTTGCCCGCCAGGGCGGCGACATGGTGGCCGCGGATGCCGTAATCAAACTCCGCCTGGAGATTGTTGTAGGCCCACGAGGCCCTGAGATTCCAACCAGTATGCCCCGTATCGTGCGAGATACAGGCATAGCCTCTCCGCAATGCCTCATCGCACCAGGGGCCCATCCGTTCCGTCGAGCCGCCATAGCCACCAAGGCTCGCCTCCAGAAAATTGCCGTTCCAGTCGGAGCTCCCCGGCAGTCGTAACACGATCCTGACATTGGGCGAGACATAGCCCTCCACACGGCAATGGGCGGGCACATCGCCGGCGGCGTCCACCACCCGGGCTTCCATCACCTGCGCCGGCGCATCCTGAATGGTCGTGAAGTCAGTCGTCGGCAGCGCCTCACAGTCGGCGACAGCAGCCGACGGGCCACCGGCCCGGGCCGCCTCGCTGGGATCTGTCTCAACGGCCAGGATCGCACCGGCGCTCAGGCTGCCAGCCCCGACCCACATCCCTCCCATCGCCAGCGCCAGGCCCACCGCGAATCTCTTGAACGTGCGCTTCATCGTATCTTCCTTTCGTTGATCTCAGCGACGCCTTGGTTCGACAGGCTCGAAGCTCCGATAGTCGTTCGGATCGCCGCTGCCTTTGTATCTCGCCTGCAGCGGATATGGATAATGGGACCGAGTGAATTCGTACCTGTCGGGGTTCTTCAGCCCTCTGAACAACTCAGTCGTATCTTTGGCCCAATCTTCGGCATGGTAGCCGATAACCATATCGGGCGCCTGACCCTCTTCGACCCAGGCTTCGAGATAGCTGAGAAAGTCGCCGCTGGCCGCGCCATCGCCACTATTGCCATGCGCCCCCCCCGGAATCATGAAGAGGCGGTAAAATTCCTGGGTGCTGGCCCGCCCGCCCATGATTCTTTCCGCCATCTCATAGTAGTCGACGCTGACTAGCGGCCCGGGAAGGCCGGAGTCTTCCCAGCCCTGGATGATCATCAGCTTGCCACCCGCAGCCTTGAAGTTACGCAGATCGGGATTGTTGTAGCCATTCACAATCGCGTCCATCATCCCGGTACGCTTGTAATCGTGGTCGAAATCAAAATCGGCCGACGTCCAGCTCGGCCCCGGATCTGGATTGAAACCCATGAACCGCCACCAGCTGGTCTTATACTCGAGATCCATGGAAAAGAAGGTACCCTTCTCCGAGCCGGGCAGGGCGGGGTACCAGGGGAAGTATTTGCTGAGCTTTTCCCCTTTTGACGTCACCGGCCCCTCGTAGACTTTCCTGGCCGCCTCCACCTGGACCGGCGACAGACAGCCCGATCTCTGACCCGGCTCGCAGGTAAGTTCGGCAGGATCGAATGTGCAGGTCCGGGGATCGCCACCGATGATCCCATCCTCGAGGCCATCGTCCGCATCGCATGCGGCGAGGGCCCCCTCGTGAAGTACGTCCAGATCGGCGGGCGTGAAAAGCGGATTGCCGTCCTCGTCATGAGTCGCCAAGGCGTTCCAAAGGACCATGACACCCGAGGCCGTCACGTTGGAGGGCACCAGGGCAAGAATGCCGTCGAAGTTCCACGGAAATCGATTCGCTTCGACCATCCCCTGCTTGCCGCCACCAGAGGAGCCGACATGATAGGAGAACTCTGGCGCCCTGCCGTAGTAGTGTTCGGTGATGGCCTTGCCCGCCAGGGCGGCGACATGGTGGCCGCGGATGCCGTAATCAAACTCCGCCTGGAGATTGTTGTAGGCCCACGAGGCCCTGAGATTCCAGCCGGTATGGCCTGTATCGTGCGTGATGCAGGCATAGCCTCTCCGCAATGTCTCCTCGCACCAGGGCGCCCGCGCCTCCGTCGAGCCGCCATAGCCGCCAAGGCTCATCTCCATAAACTTGCCGTTCCAGTCGGAGCTCCTCGGCAGTCGTAATACGATCCCGACATTGGGCGAGACATAGCCCTCCACGCGGCAATGGGCGGGCACATCGCCGGCGGCATCCACCACCCGGGCTTCCGTCACCTGCGTCGGCGCGTCCTGAATGGTCGTGAAGTCCGCCGTCGGCAGTGCCTCACAGTCGGCGGCGGCAGCCGACGGGCCACCACAGGCGACCCACCCCGCTCCGATCGCCAGGGCCAGGCCCAACGCGAATCTGTTGAACGTGCGCTTCATCGTATCTTCCTTTCTTGTGAGTACCGTGCACGTCACGTCGCAAGGTGCTCGCCGGCCTGACAGCGCTCGTGAAAGCACGAGACGAAGTCATGACCACGGCCCTCCTCTACGTCTGCTCCATCACGGCCATGTTTAACATCAAAGGCCGGTCCTACCGGCTGAAGGAGCTCGAGAAGCTCATCCGCTGAACCTCGACGCGGTGCGACTCACTCCCGTGCACAGCTTGGGGGTCGTCCGCTATGTTACGCTCCGAATGTGGAGCTCACAACCAGTGGGCCAGTGGCGCCGTTCGTTCCCGAGGCCACTTCTGAAGGAGAGCCCTGAAGCATGACTCAGGAAGAGCTTACGATGGTCAAGACCGGAGCGGCGATTCAGGAGGAGATGAGCGTCCTGACCGAGGCTGAACAGGAAGATCTTCGCAGCCCTGCCGCATGGTCGGGAAGAAGGATCTACGGGAAAAATGGATAGAGTGGAGGCCGGGGCAATGACGAATGAGACGGTGTAGTTCGTGGATCGGGATGTGGACCTGATCGAGCACTACTACGAGCAGGGCTTTTCGGACGGTTTTCCCGTCGTGCCGCCGACGCCGGAGAAGATGGAGAAGGTCCTGGCCGCGCTCGGTGGAGAGCCCGAGCGGGTCGAATGCCGCGTCCCTCCGCGCTGGGGAACCCTGACGCGGGAGATACTGGCGGTCAACATCGTGATGTCGGGCTGCAAGCCGGAGTACGCGCCGGTCGTGCGCGCGGCGATGCTGGCGCTCTGCGATCCCCACTTCAATCTGAACGGCGTACAGGCCACGACCCACATGGCCTGCCCTCTTCTCGTGATAAACGGACCCATCCGGAACGAGATCGGCATGAACGCCGGATGCAACGTCTTCGGTTCGGGAAACCGCGCGAACGCAACCATCGGTCGGGCGGTGCGCATGATCCTCCTGAACGCCGGCGGGGCGTGGCCGGGGGAGCTCGACAAGAGCACGCTGGGTCATCCCGGCAAGTACACCTACTGCATCGCCGAAAACGAGGAGATCAGCCCCTGGGCGCCCTATCACGTCGAAAAGGGTTTCGAGCCCGGGGACAGCACTGTCTTCGCCATCGCCGCCGAGCCGCCGCACAGCGTTACCAACCACGTCTCGGACGATCCCGAGGGCATCCTCGAAAGCATCTGTTCGGCCATGAGCACCATCGCGCACAACAACGCCGTCAGCAGCGGCTCATGCGCGGTCATCATCGGCCCGGAGCACGCGGCCACCATTGCCGCCAAAGACTGGACGCGCCACGATGTCCGCAACTTTCTCTGGGCGAACACGAAAAACACCTTCGCCGATATCACGTTCAGCCACCGCTACGAGAAAATCTACAACCGGAATCTCCCCCGCTGGTATAAGCGCGGCCTCGACTCGCGCATCCCCATCGTACCGGGGCCGGACAACATTCATCTGTTCGTCGCGGGGGGAGACGCGGGGCGCTTCTCGGCGTTCATCCCCGGCTGGGGGCACATGGCCAATCCCGTCCTGCGTGGGATCGACGGTAAAGAACCGGCGGCGGGTCCCGTCTGCGTGGACGGCACCTGCATGCTCTAACATTTCCGAAGGAGGAATGACGATGACCACAACACTCGAAACAGGCCATCGCGTGTACGACCCACGCGGCATCGTCGAGGCCGAGGCAAAGCCGATCTCGCCGCGCGTCCTTTCTCTCAAAGGGCTTCGCGTCGGGATGGAGGGGGTTGAGCCTGCCGTCATCCCCCACCCCCTCAGTACACTCTCGGACGATGAGATCCAGGCGCGTGCCGCCGGCCGCCGCGCCCCAGGTGAAAAAGATCCTGCTGGGCAGGTAAGATTGCCCCATGACGAAACCTCTCGAAGGCATCCGGGTCATCGACCTGACGCAGTACCTCGCCGGTCCCCAGGCGACGCTGTTCCTCGCCGGAATGGGCGCGGAAGCGATCCGCATCAACAATCCGCACGCGCAAGACCCGGTGGCGGACAGCTCACCCTACGCCGGCCCCAAAGGCGTTTCCTTCCGGAAGCAGACCGAAGACGACGTCGGGGTCGCCTACCTCAAGCGACGCCTCCGTGCCACCGTTCGGGTCGCCCGGCGCGCGTTGACCAGCTTTGGAGACTTTCAGACCCTGGTGAAACCACCGTCGATCACCAGGTTCTGTCCGCTGACGTAGGTGTTCTCCGGCCCGACCAACCACGCTACCAGCGCCGCGACCTCCTCGGGCTTGCCCGGTCGGCGGGCCGGGACATGCGCGGACAGTTCGGCCATGCCCTCTTCCCCGAGGACCCGGCGCGTGAGGTCGGTGTCGATGAAGCCGGGCGCGACACAGTTCGCCAGTATACCGTCGCGGGCAACCTCGGCCGCGAGCGCGGCCGTCATCCCATCGACACCAAACTTGCTGGTCGAGTAGGCGGCTCGTTGCTCGCGGCTGACGATGCCGAAAATGGAGCTGACGGTGACGATGCGCCCCCAGCCGCGGGCACGCATCGTCGGAACCACCGCTTGGCATAGCATGAACGGCGCCGTCACGTTGACACGCTGGATGCGTGCGAAGTCGGCTCTCTCGATCTCCGCGAATGGGCTGATCTTGTTGATGCCGGCGTTGTTGACTAGGATGTCGATTCCCAACTCGGCGACGCGGGAAGCGAGCTCCTGGGTCGCTTGTTCGTCCGCGAAGTCGGCCGCCTCGTAGCGGGTGCCCTCGGGGCCTCTTCCGTCCCGGCGAGTCCCCGTGATCACGACGTCTGCGCCATCCCGAAGCAGGCGCTCCGCGATGGCGCGACCGATGCCGCGGGTTCCCCCTGTCACGAGAGCAGTCTTGCCATCCAGGGTTCGCGGTTCGCTCATGCTGCGCTCCAGTCTTCGATGATTGCCGCGATCCGCTCGCCGGCTTGACCGTCCCAGAGCGGTGGCACTTCTCCCTCGCGAGCGCCTACGGCCTTCGCTTCTCTCCTCTTTCCTGCTTCCTCGCGTCGACAAGGACGAGGATCTCGACGATCACCAGACGGGCTACCATAGGCACTATCAGAAAGACGCCGAACAGCGCGGTTGTGCTCCAACCGACGCTTGCCCCGTCTTCGCGCAGTGGCCACGGGAGAGGAGGGATTCCGACGAGATGGGCAACCCCACTTAGGAGTAGGACGCCTATGCCGAGGGCGGCAACTATCTCAATCATGTGATAATGCATCGGTGGTCACCGCCCGGAGGATTTGCGATTCGGCTGCGCGATCAATGTGTGGACCGCAAGCAAAGCGCGCGAGCCTGATGTCTATGGCGCCAGCGACCGTTTTGTTAGGCCCCACTGTTGCCCGTGTGTTCTTTGTCGACTCGACGCCACATCAAAACGCCAACTACGATCATCCACACCAGCAGGAGGAGGTTGGCAGGCATGCTTATCATCATCATCGATTCCGAAAACCCGGTGTACGCCAGGACGACGGCACCAGCTGCGGTCCCCAGCCCATCAAGTATCGCCAAGAAGCCAACCCAAACTGGGTAGATCGGGCTATGAATAATGGCGACACCATACGCTGTCACGGTGATCCCGAAGAGCAAGCTCGTCAGGCTCGCCAACCCGGCCTCAACTTGCCGAACACCAAAGGCCGCTTCAAAGATGGCTAGTTGTTGTTCCGGCGGCGCCCCGGCCCATCGGTCCACCATGAACTTGAGGGCCACTCCATCGACAGCCTGAAGCACGGCCGTGCCAGCAAGAGTGGCAATTGCTCCGGCTAAGCCGATGCGTGACCAGGCCGCGGCTTTTCCCTCCTCCAGTGAGCGAGAAAGCATCACTAACGCCGCCACGATAATCACCACCCCGAGGAATTGACCAAGGTGAGTTCCTACCCAAAGGCGATCGGCAGCATATTCTGTGAAAGCTGCAACTGCATCGTTGGGGTCTGCCTCTCGCGGATGCATGAGCGTTGAAACGAACAGCACCAGTGGGCCGAGCATGGCGGCAATGGCCCCAATTCGGAGGAGCTGACGGTCAGAGGAATTCAGCAAGGGTCTTCTCTTAAAGAAAGACGCACGATCTCAGGTTGCTCGTGCCATCCGCTCCTTCAACTCCTCGAAGAAGTTGTGGACGAAGATGAGTTCGGCGCCCTCAGCCTCTCCCTGCTCAAGCAGAGTGGCGGACTCGGAAAGGGCCTTTGAAATCCTTCTTCCTATCCCTGCCCTGCTCAGCGATGCAGTGAGGCCACTCCGCCCTCCATCCCGCGGAGCGTTCTCACTTCCTCGGGAGTCAGCGGCCGATTGAAGAGCGCGAGCTCATCGTACAGTCCAACGTAGTTCACGCCGAGCCGGATCGCGGCTCGCGACATATCCCACGTAAACGGCTCTCCGATGCCTTCCATGGTCTTGGGCTGCGGCTCCCCGTTCAGATAGAGATTCGCGGTTCCGCCGTCTTCGCTGCCTAGCCCTGTAAAGGTGATGGCGACGTGCGTCCACTCCCCCCTGGCAAATGGAGGTTGGTCCACGGCAATCAGCCGCTCGAGAAAAAAGGGATAGTCGTTCGAGGAAAGGTTATCCGGGTTCCAGACTGCCAGATCACCGAAGATACCGAGGCGGAACTGGCGGGGGTTGTCGCGCGTGAAGTCGACCCAGATCGCGGCGTCGTTGTAGGCGACGTCGGTTATTTGAATCGGATCGCAGAATCCCGGCTCCAGGTCCTCCCCGGGCTCGAGGCTGAGCCAAAAAGATACGGTACCCGACCAGGTCGATTCCGAGAAAGCGACGTTGTCCTCCGCGAGGTAAAAGACGGCGAAGGTGTTCTTCTTCTTGAACTCGAGCGCGTTGCCGAACCGTCCTGAGCCCTCGACGATCTCGATCTCCGGACTGCCGATGCCGACTGCCGCTTCATCTTGCTCATCGTACGAGGGTGCGGTGTAGAGCGTGGCGTCCCCAAGGGCGAAGTCCGCATCGGGACCGTTGTCGAACGATGCATGGAAAGTCAGCGCCTGCGCGAGCGAGGCGATGGCGTCCTCGTCTTCAGCCGCGGGAGTGCAAGTGACGCTGGCTAGAAGAGTAATGACGGAAGCTACTCGCGCGAATGAACGTGGGTTTCTCACTGTCGTTCTCCCTGGTTGTGGGTACGCCCTGCCAATTCCGTGGCGTGTTGACCACACGATTCGTTTGACTGGCATTGCATCCCTTGTCCCTACCGTCAGGCCGCAAAGGAATCTCATGCCAATATCCCCCAATCTATAGTCAACTTGTCAGGCTCGGACTTACAATCGGACCATACTACTATAGAGCGGCGAACATACCGGCACTCTCGATAATCCCCAGCGTTGGAGGGGAAAACCCAATCCAGCCCGAGCTAGGATCAAAGGGTGTGTAAAAAGAGAGGCGGAGTTCCGGAATTATCCCAACTCCCGGCGGGCAAGTCCACGAGCGCCATTTCGGAGCTGGTGTCCAGAAATCGCCCCTGATACCATAAAATGAACTTTGCGCATTCAATACCCTGGCCACAGCCTTTATTTTGACATGGAGTGTTTCCGTGCCCTCCCAACATGAACCACTGCCGCTCGAAGGCGTCACCGTCGTGGACATTGGCACGCTCTTCGCGGCGCCCTGGATAGCGACTCTCATGGCCGATTTCGGTGCGCACGTGTTTAAGGTCGAGCATCCGCGCGGGGATTCGCTCCGGAGCTTCGCGCCCCTGAAGGACGGTGTTTCCCTGTGGTGGAAATATGCAGGCCGGAACAAAAAGTCTGTAACGTTAAATCTCTCGAGTCCGGAGGGACAGGATATCCTGAAAAAACTCTGCGAAAATGCCGACGTGCTGGTCGAGAATTTTCGTCCCGGAACGCTGGAAAAATGGGGGCTTTCGTGGGAGACGCTTCACTCGCTGAATTCGAAACTCATCGTGATGCGCACGAGCGGCTTCGGCCAGGAAGGCCCCTACGCCAAGCGTCCGGGCTTCGGTACCCTCGCCGAAGCCATGAGCGGCTTCGCGCACATCACCGGCTCCCCGGACGGCCCGCCGACGCTTCCCGCGTTCGCCTTGGCGGACGGGATCAGCGCAATGTGCGGCACCTACGCTGTCATGATAGCGCTCTACCACCGCGATGTGCACGGCACACCCGGTCAGATGATCGATAACGCAATCTACGAACCGATCACGGCCATCTTAGGGCCTCAGTCCATGATGTACGACCAACTCGGAACCATCCAGGCGCGCACGGGAAACGCCCTCCCCTTTGTCGCGCCCAGGAACTCATACTGCTGCAAGGACGGCCGTTATGTCGTCATTTCCGCGAGTGCCGAAAGTATGTACAAGCGGATCATGAATGCCATCGATCGTTCCGATCTCGCGGACGATCCCCGCATGCAGACCCAGGAGGGACGCGTGGCCCACGCGGCCGAGCTCGATCAGGCCATTCAGGACTGGATCGGAGCGCACACCCTCGATGAAGCCGTCCGGCACTTCCAGGATTTCGAGGGGGCCCTCGGCCCCATATACGACATCGAGCAACTTCTCTCCGATCCGCATGTTCAGCACAGAGAAACATTCACAACGGTGGAAGACGAAGAGCTGGGCCCCCTGCGCATGCAAAACGTCATCCCCCGGATGATGGACACGCCCGGGCGCATCAAGTGGGCGGGGCCTCCGATAGGAAAACACACCGATGAAGTGCTCGGCGGGATTGGCTACTCCCCCGAAGATATCGCCCGCCTTCGCGAAGAGGGCACCATCTAGCAAAAGAGAGGCGACGTACCTTTCTGCTGAGAAGTCAACCAGGGAATTCCGGGTTAGAGCCCGGGGGAAAGGAACGACGCCTCATGAGGAAGGATCTCGTGGGACCCGGGGCTTTATGACAGAACGTACGACCTCAGCGACGCCTTGGTTCGACAGGCTCGAAGCTGCGATAGTCGTTAGGATCGCCGCTGCCTTTGTATCTCGCCTGCAGCGGATATGGATAATGGGGCCGAGTGAATTCGTACCTGTCGGGTACCGATGAATTCGCTTGAACGGAAGTCGTTCCTTCGGGTTGAACGGAAGTCATTCCTTCGGCATGGTAGCCTACGATCATATCCGGTGCCTGACCCTCTTCGACCCAGGCTTCTAGATAGCTGAGAAAGTCGCCGCTGGCCGCACCCACGCCACCAGAGCAATGCGACCGCCCCGGAATCATGAACAGCCGAACAGACTCTTGGGTGCTGGCCCGTCCGCCCATGATTCTTTCCGCCATCTCATAGTAGTCGACGCTGACTCGCGGCCCGGGAAGGCCGTCGTCTTCCCAGCCCTGGATGACCATCAGCTTGCCACCCGCAGCCTTCAAGTTACGCAGATCGGGATTGTTGTAGCCATTCAGAACCGCGTCCATCATCGCGGTACGCTTGTAATCGTGGTCGAAATCAAAATCGGCCGACGTCCAGCTCGGCCCCGGATCCGGATTGAAACCCATGAACCGCCACCAACTGGTCTTATACTCGAGATCCATTGGAGCCGAATCGCCCGTCGGATTCGTCCCCATAAAGAAGGTGCCCTTCTCCGAGCCGGGCGTGGCGGGGTACCAGGGGAAGTATCTGCTGACCTTCTCGCCTTCCGACGTCACCGGCCCGCTGTAGACTTTCCTGGCCGCCTCCACCT
The DNA here is from genome assembly GCA_965218295.1 of Longimicrobiales bacterium. Classification (GTDB taxonomy): domain Bacteria; phylum Gemmatimonadota; class Gemmatimonadetes; order Longimicrobiales; family Gaopeijiaceae; genus CBDCKN01. The sequence continues at coordinate 33,167 of CBDCKN010000013.1, forward strand.
GGACCGGCGACAGACAGCCCGATCTCTGACCCGGCTCGCAGGTCAGTTCGGCAGGATCGAATGCGCAGGTCCGGGGATCGCCACCGATGATCCCATCCTCGAGGCCATCGTCCGCATCGCATGCGGCGAGGGCCCCCTCGTGAAGCACGTCCCGATCGGCGGGCGTGAAAAGCCGATTGCCGTCCTCGTCATGAGTCACCAGGGCATTCCACAGGAGCAGGACACCCGAGGCCGTCACGCTGGATGGCTCCATGGCGAGAATGCCGTCGAAGTTCCACGGAAATCGCTGCGCTTCGACCATCCCCTGCTTGCCACCGCCGGAACAGCCAACATGATAGGAGAACTCTGGCGCCCTGCCGTAGTAGTGTTCTGTGATGGCCTTGCCCGCCAGGGCGGCGACGTGGTGGCCGCGGATGCCGTAATCAAACTCCGCCTGGAGATTGTTGTAGGCCCACGAGGCCCTGATATTCCAACCAGTATGCCCCGTATCGTGCGAGATACAGGCATAGCCTCTCCGCAATGCCTCATCGCACCAGGGGGCCATCTGTTCCGTCGAGCCGCCATAGCCACCAAGGCTCGCCTCCAGAAAATTGCCGTTCCAGTCGGAGCTCCTTGGCAGTCGTAACACGATCCCGACATTGGGCGAGACATAACCCTCCACACGGCAATGGGCGGGCACATCGCCGGCGGCATTCACCACCCGGGTTCCCGTCACCTGCGTCGGCGCATCCTGAATGGCCGTGAAGTCTGTCGTCGGCAGCGCCTCGCAATCGGCGACAGCAGCCGACAGGCCATCGGACCGTGCCGCCGAGCTGGGATCTGTCTCAACGGCCAGGATCGCACCGGCGCTCGGGCTGCCGGCCCCGACCCACACCGCTCCCATCGCCAGGGCCAGGCCTACCGCGAATCTGTTGAACGTGCGCTTTATCGTATCTTCCTTCCCTTGACCTCAGCGACGCCTTGGTTCGACAGGCTCGAAGCTCCGATAGTCGTTAGGATCGCCGCTGCCTCGGTATCTCGCCTGCAGCGGATATGGATAATGAGGCCGAGTGAATTCGTACCTGTCGGGTACCGATGAATTCTCTTCAACCCAAGTCAATCCTTCGGCATGGTAGCCTATCATCATATCGGGCGCCTGACCCTCTTCGACCCAGGCTTCGAGATAGCTGAGAAAGTCGCCGCTGGCCGCACCAACGCCACTATTGCAATGCGACCGCCCCGGAATCATGAAGAGGCGATAAAATTCCTGGGTGCTGGCCCGCCCGCCCATGATTTTTTCCGCCATCTCATAGTAGTCGACGCTGACTCGCGGCCCGGGAAGGCCGGAGTCTTCCCAGCCCTGGATGACCATCAGCTTGCCACCCGCAGCCTTCAAGTTACGCAGATCGGGATTGTTGTAGCCATTCACAACCGCGTCCATCATCGCGGTACGCTTGTAATCGTGGTCGAAATCAAAATCGGCCCACGTCCAACTCGGCCCCGGATCCGGATTGAAACCCATGAACCGCCACCAACTGGTCTTATACTCGAGATCCATGGAAAAGTAGTCGCCCAGCTCCGAGCCGGGCGTGGCGGGGTACCAGGGGAAGTATCTGCTGACCTTCTCGCCTTCCGACGTCACCGGCCCGCTGTAGACTTTCCTGGCCGCCTCCACCTGGACCGGCGACAGACAGCCCGATCTCTGACCCGGCTCGCAGGTCAGTTCGGCAGGATCGAATGCGCAGGTTCGGGGATCACCACCGATGATCCCATCCTCGAGGCCATCGTCCGCATCGCATGCGGCGATGGCCCCCGCGTGAAGCACGTCCCGATCGGCGGGCGTGAAAAGCCGATTGCCGTCCTCGTCATGAGTCGCCCGGGAGTTCCACAGGAGCAGAACACCCGAGGCCGTCACGCTGGATGGCTCCATGGCGAGAATGCCGTCGAAGTTCCACGGAAATCGCTGCGCTTCGACCATCCCCTGCTTGCCGCCGCCGGAACAGCCAACATGATAGGAGAACTCTGGCGCCCTGCCGTAGTAGTGTTCTGTGATGGCCTTGCCCGCCAGGGCGGCGACATGGTGACCGCGGATGCCGTAATCAAACTCCGCCTGGAGATTGTTGTAGGCCCACGAGGCCCTCATCTGCCAGCCAGTATGCCCCGTATCGTGCGAGATACAGGCATAGCCTCTCCGCAATGCCTCGTCGCACCAGGGGGCCTGCGCCTCCGTCGAGCCGCCATAGCCGCCAAGGCTCGCCTCCAGAAAATTGCCGTTCCAGTCGGAGCTCCCCGGCAGTCGTAACACGATCCCGACATTGGGCGAGACATAGCCCTCCACACGGCAATGGGCGGGCACATCGCCAGCAGCATCCACCACCCGGGCTTCCGTCACCTGCGCCGGCGCATCCTGAATGGTCGTGAAGTCTGTCGTCGGCAGCGCCTCGCAGTCGGCGACAGCAGCCGACGGGCCACCGGACCGGGCCGCCTCGCTGGGATCTGTCTCAGCGGCCAGGATCGCACCGGCGCTCGCGCTGCCGGCCCCGACCCACACCGCTCCCATCGCCAGGGCCAGGCCCACCGTGAATCTCTTGAACGTGCGCTTCATCGTATCTTCCTTTCTTGCGAGTAACGTCACGTCGCAAGGTGCTCGCCGGCCTGACAGCGCTCGTGAAAGCACGAGACAAACGTGACCACGGCCCTCCTCTACGGCTGCTCCATCACTGCCATGTAACATCAAAGGCCGGTCCTACCGGCTGAAGGAGCTCGAGAAGCTCATCCGCTGAACCTCGACGCGGTGCGACTCACTCCCGCGCACAGCTTGGGGGTCGTCCGCTATCGTAAGCTCCGAATGTGAAGCTCACAACCAGTGGGCCAGCGGCGCCGTTCGTTCCCGAGGCCACTTCTGAAGGAGAGCCCTGAACCATGACTCAGGAAGAGATTACGATGGTCAAGGCCGGGGCTGGACAGGTCGCGGATGTCAGAGAACGCGATGTGGGCGAGCTCGGTGATTACCTGATCCTGCGTGATGCCCGTGCGCTGCGCCCAGGCACCTCGGCATGTACGTAGAGCGCCACGAGGTGAGCGGCAGGGACGGTGCACCCATCGTGGTCACCATCGACATAGCTCCGCGGCCTCGGTTCCTGACGGATTTGCCACGAACCTTGCCACGACGCTCCCGCTCAGGACTCCTGAGTCGAGGGCGCTTCACATCGTAAGTCGTTGGCTCACAACCAGTGCCGGGAGGGGGATTCGAACCCCCAAGGGCCGAAGCCCGCCGGATTTTGAGTCCGGTGCGTCTACCAATTCCACCATCCCGGCCGGGCCCTATTCTACACGCCAGCGCGACCTCCCCCAAGGTCTTCGTTGATCGTCCCACCGCACCGGAAGCGTCTACCCTATGGTGACGCGCCCTCACACGCAGCAGGAGTCCCCCCACTTATCGGTCCTACTGGGGTCTACATATGTGAAAGCGACCCTCCGTCGGCCCTCGGGGCCCTGTGGGGATATTTCCCCCTCCGGACGTCTGATTCCCAACTCGTCCAGCTTTCGGGACAGGTGTTCCCGCATTCGAACACTCTCGCGCCGCTCAGCCGCCGCGCCGAATCACGGCAAAACGGTTGTCCGTAAATCACTCATGTGGCAGTGCCAATCTTGGCACGGACCTTGTTGTAGAAGCGGACGTCGGACGGAGGAAACGAAGTCCGACCGGAAAATGGTGAATGTGATGATGAGGGGGGGCGGCTGAGGAGCCTGCGTGGATGATGTGCGAATAAGGATGATATGCGGATAATGGGAATTGGCTCGACGCCGTATAAAGCTCGGCAGGGATCGCCCCCCCTGCCGAGCTTTTTTTGCACCCCTACGAAGGATGGGGTAGTCTCCCACCACCACCCATGACCTCATTCCCATAGACTCCACTCCGACGCCGCGCGTGAGCCCCGCCCTCGTCGCGCCCGACACCGGGCCCCCGGAGTCGACTTCCTCCCCGACTCTCGTCGTGCTGGCGGCCGGCTTGTCCACACGGTATGGAGCCGTGAAGCCACTCGCGTCCGTCGGCCCGCAAGGGGAAGCCCTCATCGACTACGCCCTCTACGATGCCGCCCGCTCAGGATACGGTGACGCGATCCTGGTGGTGCGCCGGGAGATCGAGGCCGAAGTGTCACGGCATGTCGAGGAGCTCACCGCGGGCTCTTGGCCCTGCCGATTCGTTTGCCCAGCGCACGGACGACCTCCCCGACGGTGTCGCGTTGGCTGGAGGCCGTACGAAGCCCTGGGGGACCGGCCACGCTGTATGGACCGTGCGACATGCCGTCCGGGGGCCGCTCGCCGTGGTGAACGCCGATGACTTCTACGGGCGGGCCGCCCTACAAGCGCTGGCCGAGCGTCTGCTCGTTGGGGGCGCCCGGGAGAACCGGGGACCGCAAGACTATGTGGCGATCACCTATCGGCTGGCCGACACCGTCTCCGATACCGCTCGGGTCTCGAGGGCCATCCTCCAGGTCGACGCCGACCATCAGGTCCGGGAGATCCGTGAGGTGCTTCGGGTCCACCGCACATCGGCGGGGATCGTCGGTGAGACCCCCGACGGCGTGGTGCTGTCCTTCTCCGGCGATGAGCCGTCCTCCATGGGCATCTGAGGTTTCAAGCCCAGCGTCTTCCCCCTTCTCGAGGGCAGCTTCCGCACCTTCCTCGGAGAGCTCACCACCGGAGGCTCGGGCGAGTTCTATCTGAGCGACACTTTGAACGGACTCCTCGCTTCCGGAGACGTCCGGGTCAAAGCCGTCGAGTCGGGTGCATCGGGATTCGGCGTGACCTTTCCCGACGATCGATCGGAGGTTCGAGCCCGCATCGATAGGCTCGTTGCCGAAGGCCACTATCCGGCAGATCTTCGGAGCGCATTCCGATCGTTGACGGACCCGAGTTGACGGACCCGAGTGGACCTTCAGGAACAGAGCCCTGATGCAGCTTTCGACATTGGATTGGTGGGTCCTGGCCCTCTACGCCGTGACGGCCCTCTCCGTGGGGCTGGCGTTCGCCCGTCGGGCCGGACGCGGCACCGAAGAGTACTTCCTCGCCGGCCGGTCCATGCCGTGGTGGCTTCTCGGGACCTCCATGGTGGCCACCACATTCTCGACGGACACGCCCAACCTCGTCACCGACCTCGTGCGCACGGGGGGAGTCAGCCAGAACTGGATCTGGTGGGCCTTCCTGATCACCGGGATGTGCACGGTGTTCTTCTACGCCAAGCTATGGCGGCGCTCGGGCGTCCTCACCGACATCGGGTTCTACGAGCTGCGCTATGCCGGGCGGCCCGCCGCCTTCCTCCGCGGGTTCCGGGCCATCTACCTGGGCGTCTTCTTCAACGTCATGATCATGGCCACAGTGACCCTGGCGGCCATCAAGATCGGTGGTGTGCTCCTGGGGGCGGACAAGTACACGGTAGTGCTCATCGCCGGAACGGCGACGGTTCTCTACTCGGCCACTTCCGGGCTTTGGGGGGTCCTGGTCACGGACCTGCTGCTCTTCGCCATCTCCATGATCGGCGCCGTGGCCGCGGCGTTCTACGCGCTACGGCTTCCCGAGGTGGGTGGGCTCTCCGGCCTCATTTCCAACCCGGCCGTCGCCGGCAAGCTGTCCTTCCTCCCGGACTTCTCGGATCCCTCCACCGCCGCCGCAGTCTTCATCGTGCCTATCGCAGTTCAGTGGTGGAGTACCTGGTACCCCGGCGCAGAGCCCGGTGGCGGGGGTTATGCCGCCCAACGCATGCTCGCGGCCAAAGACGAGAAGCACGCCATGCAAGCCACACTCTGGTTCAACCTGGCCCACTACGCCCTGAGGCCGTGGCCTTGGATCCTGGTGGCCCTCGCGTCGCTCATCGTCTACCCGACCCTCGGCGACCTTCAGGCAGCCTTCCCGCACGTGGATCCGTCGGTTATCCGGAACGACCTCGCCTATCCCGCTATGCTGGTCTTTCTTCCTCACGGGCTCCTGGGTCTTGTAGTGGCTTCGCTGGCCGCCGCCTACATGTCAACGATCAGCACTCACCTCAACTGGGGAGCGTCGTACATCGTAGACGACGTATACCGCCGCTTCGTGGCCCCGGACCGTGAGGAAAAGGACTACGTTCGCGTCGCGAGGCTCTCCACCGTCGGGCTGATCATCCTCTCGTCCTTCGTAGCTCTGCAGCTCGAGAACGCCATGCAGGCCTTCCAGATCCTCCTGCAGATCGGAGCCGGGACGGGCCTGGTATTCCTCCTCCGTTGGTTCTGGTGGCGGGTGAACACCTGGAGTGAGATCTCCGCCATGGTGATATCGTTCCTGGTCGCCCTCTACTTCGCGTTCGTCCACACGCGCTTGGGGTTCGAGGCGTGGGATCCTTCGACTACCCTGGTCCTGGGCGTGGCGATCACCACGGTCGGGTGGCTGGCCATTACGTTCATGACCCCCCCGGTGGATGCCGATACCCTGCGCACCTTCCACGGGAGCATCCGTCCCCTTGGCCGAGGCTGGGACGCCGTCGTTGGAGATGACGAATCCGCTGACGAAGCCCTATTGGGGACGGAGGGAGAGCTCACCGCCGGCCTCCTCTCGTGGTTCCTGGGGTGCACCATGGTGTACGGAGCCTTGTTCGGAACCGGCTTCCTGCTCTACGGCCAGCTTGTGCCCGGCGCCGTGGGACTCGTCGTGGCGGTCGCAGCGGGCTGGGGAGTCTTCAGGATCCTCCCGCGGGTGGGCTTCCTCACGTAGTCCTATCCAGTCGTAGTCCCGTCCAGTCGTAGTCCTATCCAGTCGTAGTCCCATCCGACCATGGACGGATTCTGAGCCTCACGATCGTCGAGATCCGAGACCCCCCTGTAGAACGCATCTGACGACGCCTGGCTTTCGGTCTGCCCGGTGACCTCGACTCCGGGACACTTCCGGCGTCCCCCACCCCCTCCGTGGCCCGCCCAGAAGCCAACCAGGGCCTCGAGAAACCCCCTCTTATCTTTCAAGCACGCCGAACACTCCTGTATCCCAAACCACCGCCGCCTGCTAACCCCGTCCAAGGAGCCGCCCATGGTCCCCCCTGCTCTCGCTGCCGTCACTCCCAGCGACTCCGGCCCCACGCTCGCCGTCGTAGCCGGCACGTCAACCCAAAACCTCGAGCGCCTGGGCGACAAGATCGCCGAGCTGGCCGCACACCTGGATGCGGCCACCTACCGCCTCTTGGTGCTGATCCGTGAGTTCGACGCGAAAGAAGGATGGCACTCGGGCTTCCGAACGTGCGCCCACTGGCTGAGCTGGCGTACCGGGATCGACATCGGAGCCGCCCGTGAGAAGGTGAGGGTGGCCCGGGCCTTGGAGCATCTACCCCTGCTGAGCGAAGTGATGCGGCTTGGAGAGCTCTCCTACTCGAAGGCTCGCGCTCTCACGCGCGTCGCCACGGCCGAGAACGAAGAGGAGTTGATGGGCTTCGCCCAGCACGCAACGGCATCGTATGTGGAAGCACTCGTGAGGACGTGGCGCCGCGTGGACCGCCTGGAGGAGCAATGCCAGGAGCGGGAGCGGCATCGGTCTCGCTTCCTCAGTGTCCGTCCCGATGTGGACGGCATGTATGTCGTCCGTGGACGGCTGGATCCCGAGGTCGGTGCGCTGTTGACGCGGGCCCTCGAGGCTGCAGGGGATGAACTCTACCGCAGGGCTGCGGAGGATAAAGTCTACCGGAGGCCTGCGGAGGATGACCCCGTGGGCGATCCCCAGATCACCGGGGATGGGGTGGCCGTGGACACGGTGGAAGGGCCCGTGGCAGCGGAGGTCCGATCTGAGGTCCCATCCGAGGAGACCACGCCGGGGCAGCGCCGGGCCGATGCGATCGGCCTCCTCGCCGAGTGTGCACTGCAGGGCGGTCTGATGGACATCGAGTGGGAGCGCGGCGACGGACCCGAGCGCGGCGACGGACGCGAGCGCGGCAACGGACGCAAGCGCGGCAACGGACGGGCTATCGCCACGGTCAGCCGGGCAGACCGCTTTCAGGTGGTTCTTCACGTAAATGCCCAGTCGCTACTTGGCGATTCAGAGACCCTCGAGGAGGGCCCCGTGGCGCATGAATCCGAGCTGGAGGACGGTCTTCGCGTTTCCGCGGAAACGTCGAGGCGTCTGGCCTGCGACGCGAGCCGCGTAGTCATGACTCACGGCATCGACGGAACGGTTCTCGATGTCGGAAGGAAGACGCGAACGGTCCCACCCGCCCTTCGGAGGGCGCTCGACCGCAGGGACAAGGGATACCGCTTTCCAGGCTGCGGCCTCAGGTTCTCGGACGCCCATCACATCGAACACTGGGCCGATGGCGGAGAAACCAGGTTGGACAACCTTGTTCTTCTGTGCCGTCTACATCATCGGGCGGTGCATGAGGAGGGCTTCGGGGTGGCCTTCACGGACAACGGCCGGGTCCACTTCCGTTGGCCTGACGGACAGGCATTCCCCGACGCTCCGCAGGCACCGCGGCTTCCGAGAGAGCCTGTTGCGGCTCTCGAGTCCGAGCACGAGAGGATGGAGCTCGGTATCGATCCCTGGACACCGACGTCTCTGTGGCGGGGAGAGTCCCTCGACCTGGGCCTGGCGATCGAGATGTTCCGAAATGGGTGAGCGCTCGGGGGCCGGGAGCGTCCTGGACCCGCCTACGCCCCCACCCTCCCCACCGTGGCTCCCCCCGAGGGGGCTGCCCTGAAGACCGCTTCCTCCGCCGACGTGTCTCCCGTCGGGCTGTAGTAACCAACTGCGAGGGCTTCCAGAACCGCCGACTCCGCGGCCTCCGTACACAGGATCAGTGCCGCACCCCCGAGTCCCGCTCCGGTGAGGCGTGCCCCTGCCGCACCCGCCTCCCGAGCGAGGGTGACGATACGGTCGAGCCCGGGCGTGCTGACCTCGTAATCGTCCCGGAGGCTCCGGTGGGAGGCGTCCATGATGCGACCGAACGCAGCCAGGTCCCTCACGCCCAACGCCTCCTCCGCCTCGGACACGCGCAGCACCTCACTGACGGTGTGTCGCAAGCGAGCCAGAAGAGGAGCCTCCAGGACCTCCGTCGCCACCTCTAGCAGGTGCTCCGGATCCGCGGCCTCCAGTAGCGGGCGGTAGTCTTTCTCCGGCGGTTCTCCCTCCCCGACGGCAGCCCACACGGTCTCGAGCGCCTCTCGAGACTCGCGCGTCCGGGCGTTGTACGTGGCCTGCGCCGGGCCGGACTTCTCCGCCACGACGCCGCTGTGGGCTATGAGGAACACCCAGTCTTCTGGCATGGACACCGGGCGAATGTGAAGAGGCGCGAAGCTCACACAGAGAGCGTGCCCGGCCAGAGCGCACAGGATGACCGCCTGGTCCATCCCGCCGCCCTGCGTACCCGTATACCGCTCTGCCCGGGCCACGAGGTCGGCCAGCTCCATTAGGTCGACGTCCCTCCCGTTCACGGCCAGGAGCGCCAGGGCCACGCCGCACGAGAGCGCCGAGGAGGAGCTCAGGCCGGCCGCGATAGGCAGATCGGACTCCACCGCGATGTCGGCCCCCACGGTGATTCCGTAGTCGCGAACCAGCGCCTGTGCCACACCCCGGGCATAGTCGCCCCAGTCACCACAGTCGCCCCGGTCGCCCCGGTCGTCCCGGTCGCCCCGGTTAACCCGGTCGCTCGGCTCACCCGCCTCACCCGGCCTACCAGGCGCACCCGGTGCACCCGGCTCCACATCTCTCGACAGCTCCAGCACGACGTCGGCGTACGACGGCTCGGCATTGGCCAGTCGCACATAGTGATCCTCGCGGGGCCGCACCGTCAGTGTGGTGCGGAGCTGGATGGCCATGGGAAGAACCGGGAGGAGGGAGTAGTCGATGTGCTCGCCGATGAGGTTCACACGACCGGGAGCGTGCACGACGAAAGCCGGCGCGGGGAGTCCGAACCGGTCCTCGAAGAGCCCCGACGGAGCTCGGTGGGAAGATCCGCTCAAGTCGTCGGAATCTCCGTCCAATCCGTGGAATTTTCAGTCCAACCCGATGTCTCCGGAGCTACGCGGTTACCAGACCGAGCTTCGGCCAGGACTGCCATCGCCCACGTGTGAAATCGGGAAACTCCACGGGCCGGCTCGCGTTCGCCACGGACCACTCGGACAAGGGCGTCACGGCGCTTAGCGCTGCGGCGTCGTAGACGTTCATGTCCGTGGGGAGTCCCTCGCGCAGACACTTGACGAGGCGGTGGTCCTCCATGAAGTCCATGCCGCCGTGTCCCCCGCCTTGTGAGCGCTCCTCCATCTCTCTCCAGAGCGGGTGCTCGTACTCTTCGAGCCACTTCTCGGCCTCGTCCCACTGATGGGGTTCGCTCAACCCCTCCACGTAGACGCGGTCCGGATATCCCTGGAAGATGCCCTTGGTGCCCTGGACCTGATGGATGCGGCTGTACGGCCTGGGAAGGTTGGTGTCATGACTCACGAAGAGAGTGCGTCCCAGGGCCGTCTTGATCATGGTCGTGTTGACGTCGCCGAGGACGTACGTCTCCAGCCGCTTCGGGTGGTCCGCCGGGTAGTGGGTGTCGGTCCACTCCTGGAGGCCCCGGGAGGGGCTGCTCATGGGGACCAGCGTGGCGAACCGATCGCCTCGGTTGATGTCCATGCAGTTGGCGATGGGGCCGAGGCCGTGCGTCGGGTACATGTTGCCGTTCCGGTGCATGGAGTGAGCCCGGCGCCAGAGCCCCGCGTCCTGGTCCTCGAACTTGATGGCCCGCAGATCGTGCAGGTAGCCGCCCTCCGCGTGCAGGATCTCACCCAGCAAGCCCTGCTGGACGAGGTTGAAGGCCAGCATCTCCATGCGTCCGTAGTTGACGTTCTCCATCATGGGGCAGTGCTTCTCGTACTTCTCCGCGTACTCGACAAGCTTCCAGCAATCCTCCAGCCTGTAGGCCGCGGGAACCTCCGTCGCCGCGTGCTTGCCGTTCTCCATGGCGGACGTGCAGACAGGGACGTGCCACTCCCAGGGGGTGGCGTTGAACACCAGGTCCAGCTCCTCCTCCTGGCAGAGCCGCTCGAAGTCCCGCTCACCCCGGGCAAACCCCGTCGGACGTGGGAAGCCGGCCTCCTCGACCCAATCCTGGATGCGCTCGACCTTCTCCGGAACGATGTCGCACACCGCCTGGATGACGCATCCCTCGATCCTCAGGAGGTTACGGACGTGTGCGCTCCCTTGAAGACCTACGCCGACGAAGCCGATGCGGACCTGGTCAATCGGGGGAGCGGAAAAGAGCTCGACGGGCGCCTCGCCCAGATCCGGCGACGAGCCCGAGGTTTCCGCATGGGACTCGATGGTGCATCCCGCCGCAGTCCCCACAACGGCCAGGCCGAGGCCGGCGGCGCCCAGCTTCAGGGCTTCTCGGCGATCCAATCCACGCTCGGCCGAGTACGTTTCTGGGCTCTCAATGTCCGCCGACCGAGTCTCCTCTTCCGACAGCTGGATCCCATCCTCTGACGACCGTGTCTTCTCGGCGTCGTCACGCATGGCCACTAGCCTCCCAAGTCTCTATGTGGTGGGCCCCACCGGGGTGGTCCCCACTGTGGTGGGCCGCACTGCGATGGCGGGGCCGTCGCTTCTCGCTTCAACGAACTCTGAGCACCATGAGCACGGGCCGGTGATCCGTCAAGCTACTGCGATGTATACGTATGTTGAAGACGAATATATACGTACGTTGGAAAGACTCTCCTCACCCCGTGGGAGAGTGTGCGAGGGCCGCGTGGGGTTAGGTACGGGGTGTTTTCCGCGCACAGCCTTTGGTATTCTTTCACATCCGCTTCCCCCGACGGACCACGACCGACGCGCACCAGAGAGCACCGCGCACCAGAGAGCACATAGAGGCCGTCATGAGCAGCGACCCCTTCGGCGCACTGACCAGCATCGATCTGAAGGAAGGGCCCACGTCCTTCTACCGCCTCGGTAGGTTGGAGGAGACCGGCCTCGGAGACCTGGCCCGCCTCCCCTTCTCCATCCGCATCCTCCTGGAGAACGCCCTGCGCCATGCCGGCAGCAGGTACGTGGGTGAGGAGCATGTACAGGCGGTAGCCGAGTGGAGCCCCACGAACGCCGGCGCCGACGTGCCGTTCATGCCCACGCGGGTGGTGCTCCAGGACTTCACCGGCGTCCCCGCAGTAGTCGATCTGGCCGCCATGCGGGACCGGCTCAAGGCCATGAACGGCGATCCGAACCGCATCAACCCGGTAGTCCCGGCCGACCTCGTCATCGACCACTCGGTCCAGGTCGACTTCTTCGGGACCCCCGAGGCCTATCGGCAGAATGTGGAGAAGGAGTTCGAACGGAACCGGGAGCGGTACGCGCTCCTACGGTGGGCCCAGCACTCTTTCGAGGACTTCCGGGTCGTGCCCCCAGGAACGGGCATCGTGCACCAGGTGAACCTCGAGTACCTGGCCTCCGTGGTGCATCGACGGGAGGAGGGCGGCGCGTGGGTGGCCTATCCCGACACGCTGGTGGGCACCGACTCGCATACCACCATGATCAACGGGCTGGGTGTCGTGGGTTGGGGCGTGGGCGGTATCGAGGCGGAGGCCGTCCTCACGGGTCAACCCTACTACATGCTGCTGCCCGAGGTGGTGGGCGTGAAGGTCACCGGTGAGCTGCCCGAGGGAGCCACGGCCACGGATCTCGTGCTGCACGTAGTGGAGATGCTTCGGGCCCACGGCGTGGTGGGTCGTTTCGTCGAGTACTTCGGCCCCGGCCTCTCAAAGCTGACCCTTCCGGACCGCGCGACCCTTGCCAACATGTCCCCCGAATACGGTGCGACCATCGGTTTCTTCCCCGTCGATGCCGAGACGCTGTCCTACCTGAGAGGATCGGCACGAAGCGAGGAGCTGGTGGAGAGGGTCGAGCGGGTCAGCAAGGAGCAGGGTCTCTTCCGCACCGATCAGACACCGGATCCGGAGTACACCGACGTTCTCCACATGGACCTCTCCACGGTGGAGCCCAGCGTGGCCGGGCCGAAGCGTCCCCAGGACCGGATCGGGTTGGACGACCTTCCCGCGGCGTTCGCCCGGGACCTCCCGACCCTTGTGCCGTCCGGGTTCCCACTGAACGAGAACGGCAAGCGGACGGTCCCCGTGGAGGTGGACGGAGAGGCGTGCGAGATCGGAGACGGCAGCATCGTCATCGCCGCCATCACCAGCTGTACCAACACGTCGAACCCGACGGTCATGGTGGGGGCGGGCCTCATGGCCAAGAAGGCCGTGGAGCTGGGTCTCGAGGTGAAGCCGTGGGTGAAGCCCAGCATGGCTCCGGGATCGAAGGTGGTCAGCGACTACCTGGATGCCGCCGGCCTCAGCGACTACCTGAACCAGCTGGGGTTCAACGTGGTGGGATACGGATGCACGACGTGCATCGGAAACTCGGGGCCCCTGGCCGGCTCCATTGGCGAAGAGGTCCAGGAGCAGGGCTTGGTCGTGGCGTCGATCCTCTCCGGGAATCGGAACTTCGAGGCGCGCATCCACCCCCAGGTGCGGGCGAACTACCTGTCCTCCCCCATCCTGGTCGTCGCGTACGCCCTGGCAGGGCGAATCGACATCGACTGGGCGACGGAGCCCGTGGGCCACGGCCGCGACGGCCAGCCCGTCTATCTCAAGGACCTGTGGCCCAGCTCGGGGATCATCGGCGAGACCGTGCGGTCCTGCCTACGGCCCGAGATGTTCGAGAGCCGGTACGCCGAGGTCTTCGAGGGCAACGACCTGTGGCAGGCGCTCCCCCTCCCCACCGACGAGGACAACCTCTACGACTGGGAGGCCGATTCCACGTACATCCGGAATCCTCCCTTCTTCCAGGGCATGTCGCTAGAGGTCCCGGACCTCGCCGACATCCACGAAGCCCGCGTCCTGGGCATCTTCGGCCACACGACGACCACGGACCACATCTCCCCAGCGGGTGCGATCCCCAAGGATCAGCCCGCCGGTGCCTACCTGCAGGAGCAGGGGGTGAAGCCCTGGCAGTTCAACACCTTCGGCTCCCGGCGCGGGAACCACGAGGTGATGATGCGGGGCACCTTCGGAAACGTGCGCATCCGGAACCTCATGCTGGAAGATCGCGAGGGAGGCTACACCGTCCACATCCCCAGCGGTGAGGAGACATCCATCTACGAGGCCTCGATGCGCTATCAGGCCGAGGGCACGCCTCTGGTGGTCCTGGCCGGGCGGGAATATGGGACGGGCAGCTCACGTGACTGGGCGGCGAAGGGTACCGCCTTGTTGGGCGTCCGAGCGGTCATCGCCGAGAGCTACGAGCGCATCCACCGGAGCAACCTGGTGGGCATGGGCGTCCTGCCCTTGCAGTTCGAAGAGGGCGACAGCGCTCAATCCCTGGGTCTGACGGGCCCTGAGACGTACGACGTCACAGGCGTGGCCGACGGATTAGAGCCCCACGCACGCTTGAGCGTGGTGGCCACGGCCGAGGACGGCACCGAGACGGCTTTCCAGGTGATCGCGCGCCTCGATTCGGACGTCGACGTGGAGTACTACCAGAACGGCGGAATCCTGCACACCGTGCTGCGGAGGATGGGCTCAGGGGAGATGTAGCGCTCCAGCGCAGCCTCAGCCCGGAGGCTCGTGATCCGAGTCCCGTAGGGACACAGGCGGGCCCAGGACCTCGGCCAGGATCACGGCCTGCCGGATGCTCTCACGACCTCCGTGCGTCAAGGTGCGGCGCACGCTTCGCCCCTTCCGGGGCGTTCGAGAAGCCCGACCCGGGTCTTCATCCGGGTCCGACTCGCCTACGGCCTCGGCCGGCTCCGCCATCCCCCGCGAAACAGCCCGCTCGGGCACAGGCGGGGCGGAACGAGTGACCGCTCTTTCTTCGGTGCGGGCCAGCCGGTAGTCGTCCCAGATGAGAGGCTCGGCTCCCGCGTCGGGCACCGTCGGGTACGCCGGCTCCTCCTCCGAGGCCCACTCCACGTGGTCGTGATCCTCCACGTGCTGATGCTCGGGCCTCAGAGAGGTCTCCTCGGGCTCGGGCGCCCGCGCAGGCATGGGGCGCTCGAATCCCGACAGAGAGCCCTCGAATCCCGACAGAGAGCCCTCGAACCCCGACGGAGAGCGCTCGCGCCCGGACGGGGCGCGATCCGCCTCGTAAGGAGCTCGGTCGGTGGCGGGGGGAGGGCCTCCCCTGGCCAGGGCAGCGATCTCCTCCCAGAGCTCGTCGGGAACCATCCCCTCGGACATCCGCCCTCTGGACGCCCGCTCGGTCTTCATCGAGTGGAGCCCACCCGCGTCCCCCACGCCCTCCCCTGGCCCAACCTCGCCGCGGCGCTGGGCCTCCTTGCGCTTCTTCCGGGCCGCACCGTCCATCATCGAGATGATGATGAAGAACGCGATGACCAGAATCTGGATCAGGCCTGAGTCCATGAGGGCGCCCTCGAGAGTGTCTGGAGAGCCGCGCTAGGCCAACGGCTCGCTGGCGTCGTCGTCTCCACCGGCGATGGCTTTCCGCATGGAGGTGTCGGACTGGATGTTGCTGTAGCGCACGTAGTCCATGACGCCCATGTGGCCCTGGCGGAAGGCGTCGGCCAAGGCCAAGGGCACCTGCGCCTCGGCCTTCACCAGCTCCGCCCGCATCTCCTCGACCTTCGCCTTCATCTCCTGCTCGAGGGCCACGGCCATGGCCCGCCGCTCCTCGGCCCGGGCCTGGGCGACCCTCTTGTCGGCGTCGGCCTGATGGGTCTGGAGGTCGGCACCGATGTTCTTGCCAACGTCCACGTCGGCGATGTCGATGGAGAGGATCTCGAAGGCCGTGCCCGAGTCGAGGCCCTTGGCCAGCACCGTCTTGGAGATATCGTCCGGGTTCTCGAGGACCTGCTTGTGGGAGTCGGCGGAGCCGATGGACGACACGATGCCCTCACCCACCCGGGCGAGAATGGTGTCCTCGCCGGCGCCACCCACCAGCCGGTTGATGTTGGCCCGAACGGTGACCCGGGCCTGGGCGATGAGCTGGATGCCGTCCTTGGCCATGGCCGCCACCTTCGGCGTGTTGATCACTTTGGGGTTCACCGAGACCTGCACGGCCTCGAAGACGTCCCGGCCGGCGAGGTCGATGGCGGCGGCCTGCTGGAACCCCATCTCGATGTTGGCTTTGTCGGCGCTGATGAGGGCCCGGACCACGCGATCGACAGACCCTCCTGCCAGGTAGTGGGCCTCCAGGTCGTTGACGTTCAGCGGGATGCCCGCCTTGTGCGCCCATATCAGGGGGCGCACGACCGCCGGAGGGCTCACCTTGCGAAGGCGCATCCCCACCAGGTAGCCGATGCCCAGCTTCACTCCGGCCGAGATCGCCTCGATCCACAGGCGCACGGGCACGGCCCAGGCGACGACGGAGATGAACATGACCGCCCCGAAGAGGACGAACAGGCTGAAGATGTCGAGCTGCTGCATCGAGCGATCCTTTCAGTGAACCCGGACGGACGGCGGGTTGCGCCCCGCCGGCTCCTCAGGGTCGTGTCCTTGTCTTATTCCTCGTCTTATCCTTCCTGGTCTTATTCTTCCTGGTCGGCCATGGGTCGGACCACGTGACGGTATCCCTCCGCAGCCACGATGCGGACCGGCGTCCCCTGCTCGATCCACTCCGACTCGGAGACGACATCGATGCGCTCATTGTCGAACAGGCCGACCCCCGAGGGCCTCAGGTCCGTCATGGCGACACCCTCCCGATCGACCAGCTCGGGACGTGTCTCGGCCGACTCGTACCCGAGGGCCTTGTCCGTCCGGGTACCGAGGAGGATACCCGCGCGGTATAGCCGCGTGCTCTTGGGGAGGTGCCAAATGAGTGCCCAAGCGGTGACCAGAAGGAGCAGCAGGGTCGTGCTGAGCACCCCCCCTGCCCTGCTGAAGTCTTCCACGGTGGGCAGGCTGCCCAGGAGGCTCATATAGATCCCCGCCCCCACGCCGACGATGCCGATCAGCCCCAAGACCCCGAAGCCCGGCATGAGTATCAGCTCGGCGACCAGAAACAGCACGCCGGCGCCGAAGACCAGAAGGTCCTCCCAGCCGGCGAGACCGAGGATCAGGTGGGATCCGAAGAACAGCGACAGCGACAGGAGTCCAGCGGCTCCCGCGAGTCCCACGGTCGGCGTCTTGATCTCGATGATGAGCCCCAGGAAGCCCAACGACAGAAGGAAGGGAGCCACCATCGGATGCGAGAAGAAGCGGACGAGGCGCTCGGCCCAGTTCACCTCCAGGTCCTGTACTGCAGCACCGGAGAGCTCCAGATCGTCCAGCAGCGTGTCGAAATCTTCCGTCTCCCGGGCGTATCCCAACCCCACGGCCTCTTCGGTGGTGAGGGTGAGGAGCTTGCCGGCGTCCACCACGTCGGGGATGGCCAGGGATTCGTCCACCATGGCCTCCGCCACCGCGGGGTCCAGCCCTCGAGCTTCGGCCAGTGCGCGCATCTCGCTCCGCATGGCGGAGACGATCTTCTCGGAGGCCTTTTTTCCCGTCCCGTCGACCGGAGTGACCGCCCCGATCACGGAGCCGGGCCTCATGTAGATGCCCTGAGTAGCCAGAGAGATCAGAGCTCCCGCCGAGAAGGCGCGGCGATTCACGAAGGCGTAGACCGGAACCTGCGAGTCGGCGATGGCATCGGCGATGCGCTCCGCCGCGTCTACCCGACCACCGGGCGTGTCGATGTCCAACACGATGGCTCGGGCGCCGGCTGCCTCGGCCTCCCGGATGGCGCGCTCGATGAAGGGCGCGAGCCCGAGCTCGATGATCCCGGTCACGGGCACCCGGAAGACGGCGCCCCCCGCCTGGCCGAGGGCCATCGAGGGGAAGCTCAGCACCGCCCCGATCACCATGGCCGCAATGATGTGGATTCTTCGCGACATGTCTCTCTTCTCCCCCGGGGCTACGCGCTTCCCCCGGAGCTATGCGCTCTGACGGATACACTTAAAGTACGACGGGAAGCCTGCTCTCACAAAGCAGAGCCACCCCCCCCACCCCACTCCCCGAGTACCGAGGAGGCGGGCTCGTCGACCGCGGAGGCTACCGCTAGTCGGGCAGCTCTACCCCCAGGAGGAGGCAAGCGTAGTATGACCCACGGATCGCCCGGGCGTAATCACCGTCGTAGATCGCTTCTCGAGCCAGGTCGATGAGCCGTTCTGCCCGCCCCTGCATCTGCTCCGAGTACGAGTCATCGGCAGAAATCCTTCTGACTCCCCCCTCGGCAGATGCCAGCAGCTGAGCGGCCACGTGGGGTGGAGTCACTTCCAGCAGATAGTCGGAGGCCTGGAGGGCTGCGGCGAGAGACGATGCACCTTCGCGCTCCTCCGCCAGGATCCAGGCCCTCGTCAACATCTCACGAGCCGAATCTAGCCTGCGACTCAGCCGCTCCGGGATACCGATGGCGGAGAGTTGGTCGACCCGGGCCAGGGTCGAATCCATGTCGACCAGGAGCTTCTCCACGGCGCCTTCGCGGAGGCGTCCGAAGAGGACCGGCACCGCGTCGTCGTAAACCAGAGCGCGTAGCGCCCTCCCCTCCCGCGCTGGCAACTCCCAGGAGTCCTCCCACCGCGTAACCGGTCCCTCGTCGAGAATGCCTCCGGATTCGACCCAAACGTCCGCGAGGCTGGGCACGGCCCCGCCGAAGTCGAGAGCGGCACGGGTCTCCTGCGCCATGAGGGCCGCCATGGGATCGGAGACCGCGTCGGCGCACGCGCCGGCCGCCATCAGGGCCACCAGAAGAAAGGGTAGCGTCCGGGTACGAGAGGAAATGGAGTTGATCGTCATTGTTCCAAGCTATCCAAGACCGGTTATCCGAATCAATTCTCGGAGCAGCGTCATATCCGGTTGACCCTCCTCAAAGCCCTCGGTAGCTTCTCGTTCGAACGCTCGTCCGAACTGGATGTTCCCCAGATATCCCCGTTTCTTTCCTCTTCCAGAAGGGGTGACCCGTGCAGCAGCAGCGGCACCGGTACGACGCCAAGCTCGCCAGGATCCTGCGTGAGTCTTCGGCGATCTTCGCGGAGAAGGGCTACGACGGTGCCGGCATCCGGGACATCTCGGCCGCCACGGGGGTCAGCCTCTCGGGGCTGTACTACTATTTCAAGAGCAAGGAAGATCTGCTCTTCCTAATTCAGAGACATTGCTTCGACACCCTGCTCGAGCGTCTCACGGAGGATCTCGAGGGAGTAGACGAGCCGGTGGACCGCCTCGAGGTTATCGTGAGGAACCACCTGCGCTTCTTCGCCGACAGCATGTCCGAGATGAAGGTTCTCTCTCACGAGGCGGAGGCCCTGACGGGTGAGTACCGCCGCCAGATCGCCGCCTGGAAGCGGGAGTACGTGAGTGCCGTTCAGGCGTGCGTGGATCAGGTAGCTCCCGACCGCGACCCGGCGGATCGCCGGGTGGCCACCTTCGCGCTCTTCGGGATGATGAACTGGATCTACACCTGGTACCGACCGGGAAGAGACGTCTCGGTGGATCGGCTGAGCTCCACCATACTCCAGATCTTTCTCGGGGGGGTCGGGACCCCTCATGGGGTGGAGAGCCACGCGGATCGGAGGGCGCCCGACGGTGGGAAAACCTCCAAGCGGATGGAGCAATGATTCGAGGGAAGGTGCCGACTCGCGGCACCACTCATTGTGTTATCGTTTCTGGCTGAGCCCGAGAACCGAACGAGAACCACAGGAGAACCACAAAGGAGCCAGGATAGGAGATGACGGACAAGACACTGATCCAATACGACGTTCAGGACGGCGTGGCGGTTCTCACTCTCGACGACCCGCCCGCGAACACGTACACCCACGAGATGATGGTCCAGCTCGACCAGGCCATTTTACGCGCCCGCTTCGACGAGGACGTGGAGGTGATCGTGGTCACGGGAGCAGGCGAGAAGTTTTTCTGCGCCGGAGCCAACATCCAGATGCTCTCTGAGGTCACCTCGGGCTTCAAGTACTGCTTTTGCCTCCACGCCAACGAGACGCTGAACCGCTTCGAGCACACGCCGAAGCTGGTCATCGGCGCCCTCAACGGGCACACCGTGGGCGGCGGACTGGAGATCGCCATGGCCTGCGACATCAGGGTGGCCCGTAAGGACGGGGGACAGTGCGGCCTTCCCGAGGTGGCCCTCGGCGTGCTCCCCGGCACGGGCGGTACGCAGCGGCTCGTCCGCATCGTCGGGAAGTCGAAGGCCATCGAGCTCATGGCGGCCGGAGAGACTTTCGGCTTCGACCGGGCTCTGGAGCTGGGCCTCGTCAACCAAGTGATCGACGCCGAAGACCACGACGACTTCCAGGCGAAGGTCATGGAGTACGTGAAGCAGTTCACGACCCCTAACAAGGCCGTGAGAGCCGTCGGCAACATCAAGCGCTCCGTCCAGACCGGCTCCGAGCTGCCCTTCGAGCTGGCCTTGACTCTGGAGCGGGAGCTCCAGCAGCAGCTCTTCCAGAGCGAGGACGCCAAGGAGGGCCTGTCCGCCTACATGGAAAAGCGTAAAGCCGAGTTCACGGGCAAGTAATGTCCGACGGCATGGACGGACGGCTCTGGATCGGGAACGCTAGGGTGGACGCGGCCTCGGGCCGCACCTTCGACACCCTCAATCCGGCCACGGGTGAGTCCATGGCATCCGTGGCCGAGGGCGCGGAAGCCGACATCGGGCGGGCTGTGGCGGAGGCCCGGTCGGCCCTGGTCTCCCCCGAGTGGCGGGGGATGGATGCGCACAGGCGAGCCCAGATTCTGTGGCGCCTCAGCGACCTCATCGAGGAGCACGTAGACGAGCTCGGTGAGATGGAGACCCGGGACAACGGGAAGCCCATCTTCGAATCGCGGCAGGTGGATCTCCCCAGCGTGGTGGAGAACTTCCGTTACTTCGCCGGGCTGGCGAACAAGATCCAGGGCGAGACCATTCCGGTCAAAGGCCCGTTCCTGAACTACACCCTGCGGGAGCCGGTGGGCGTGGTGGGGTGCATCGTGCCCTGGAACTTCCCGCTCTCCCTGGCCACGTGGAAGGTGGCGCCGGCCCTGGCGTGCGGTAACACCGTCGTGCTTAAGCCGGCAGAGGAGACCCCCCTCACCGCCCTCCGACTCGGAGAGCTGGCGGCCGAGGCGGGTCTGCCGACCGGCGTGCTGAATGTGGTTCCCGGCTTCGGTGAGACGGCGGGGGCGGCCTTGGTCAGGCATCCGGGTGTGGATGCCATCGCCTTCACCGGGTCCACCGAAGTGGGCAAGATCGTCATGCGCGAGGCCGCCGACACGCTTAAGAGGGTCTCGCTAGAGCTGGGCGGTAAGTCCCCCAATATCGTATTCGCCGACGCCGACCTGGCCGCAGCGGTTCGGGGTGCCACCACGGGCATCTTCTACGGGAAGGGAGAAGTGTGCGCGGCGGGGTCACGTGTCCTGGTAGAGCGGGCCATCTACGACGAGTTCATAGATGCGTTCGCCGCCCGGGCCGAGAAGATGACGGTGGGGGACCCCATGGGTCCCAAGACCCGCCTCGGAGCCATCGTGTCGGAGGCGCAGCTCGAGCGGGTGCTCGGCTACATCGACGTGGGCAAGTCGGACGGGGCCCGCCTGGTGACCGGAGGCGAGCGCACCCAGGTGGATGGCCGGGGTAACTTCATCACGGCCACCGTCTTCGCGGACGTGGACGCCGACATGCAGATCGCCCAGGAGGAGATCTTCGGGCCCGTCGCCGCCGTCATCCCCTTCGATGACATGGCGGACGCCATCGAGAAGGCCAACCGCACCATCTACGGCCTGGCGGCCGGAGTGTGGACCCGCGACGTGGGTAAGGCACATCGAGTGGCGGCGGAAGTGCAGGCCGGCACCGTCTGGGTCAACACCTACAATCAGTACGACTCCGCCTCTCCCTTCGGCGGCCTCAAGCAGAGCGGCTTCGGCCGCGACCTCGGATATCAGGCCGCCCTCGACAAGTACACCCAGACCAAGAGCGTCTGGGTTGCGCTGGATCGGTGAGCGGAGTGAAGGCGGCATGGATCATTGATGCCGTGCGCACCCCCATCGGCAGGCACGGGGGGGCGCTGGCCGGCGTCCGGCCCGACGATCTCGCGGCACACGCCATCCGTGCGCTCGTGGACCGGACGGGCGTGGACCCGGCGGAAGTGGACGACGTCCTCATGGGGTGTATCAACCAGGCGGGCGAGGACAATCGTAACGTCGCCCGCATGGCGCTCCTCCTGGCCGGACTCCCCGTCAGCGTGCCAGGTGTCACGGTCAATCGACTGTGCGGCTCGGGCCTGCAGGCAGTGAACTCGGCTTTTCAGGCCATCCAGGCGGGTGAAGGAGAGATCTTCATCGCCGGCGGTGTGGAGAGCATGAGCCGCTCGCCCTTCGTGATGCTCAAGCCCGAGCACTCGTATGCCAGAGGGCATCCCCAGACTGCCGACACGGTTCTGGGGTGGCGCTTCACGAACCCGGCACTGCCCAGCCATTGGACCATCGGCCTCGGTGAGACCGCAGAGGTGGTGGCCGAGGAGTTCGGCATCGGCCGAGACGAACAAGACGCCTTCGCCGCCGAAAGTCAGAGGCGGGCCGGAGAGGCCATGGAGGCGGGCCGCTTCGCCGCCGAGATCGCTCCGGTGGAGATTCCCCAGCGGAAGGGCGACCCGCTGGTCGTGGATCAGGACGAGCACCCGCGGCCCGGCACCACAGTTGAGGATCTTGCTCGGCTCCGTCCGGTGTTCAAGGAGGACGGCACCGTCACCGCCGGGAACGCCTCGGGGATCAACGACGGAGCCGCGGCCCTGTTGGTGGTGGAAGAGAGCCGCGCTCGGAGCCTTGGCATGGAGCCTCTGGCCCGGATCGTGGCCACGGGCGTGGCCGGGGTGGAGCCCCATCGCATGGGCATTGGGCCCGTTCCAGCGGGACGTCTTGCGTTGGAGCGTGCGGGAATGGGAGCCGGCGACCTCGACTTGGTCGAGCTCAACGAGGCCTTCGCCGCCCAGGCGCTTCCCTGCGTTAAGGAGCTCGATCTGGATCCGGCAAGGGTGAACGTGAACGGGGGGGCCATCGCCCTCGGGCATCCCGTGGGTTGCTCTGGAGCCCGCATCCTTACAACCCTTGTGCATGAGATGTCGAGACGCGAAGCCGCCACGGGAATGGCGACGATGTGCATCGGTGTCGGGCAGGGAATCGCTACGGTAGTGTCGAAATGACGGCTCCCTTCGAGCGAGTGTCGATCCTCGGCGCGGGCACCATGGGGCATGGGATCGCACACGTGTGCGCCGCCGCCGGGATCCACACGGTGCTGTACGACATCGATCTGGCTGCCGTGGAGGCCGGGGTGGACCGCATCCGGGCCAACCTGGACAAAGGCGTGTCCCTGGAGAAGCTCACGCCGGAGGAGCGGGACGCCACGCTCGGTCGGATCAGGCTGAGCTCCGAGCTCGCTTACACCCTGAAGGACACCCCCCTGGTCATCGAGGCGACCCCAGAGTCCGTGGAGATCAAACTGAATCTCTTCCGCCTCGTGGAGGAGAGGGTGGGCGAAGACACGATCTTCGCGACGAACACGTCGTCGCTGAGCATCTCCAGGCTGGCCGGCGATCTGGGGTCCCCCGAGCGTTTCGTCGGCATGCACTTCTTCAATCCGGTCCACATCATGGAGCTCGTGGAGGTGGTCACGGGTGACCAAACCTCGAGGGAGACCGCACGGCTTGCCGTGGAGTTCGTCCGCTTCATCGGCAAGGAGCCCATCGTTGTGAAGGACTCCCCGGGATTCGCCTCGTCACGGCTCGGGATCGTCCTGGGCCTCGAGGCCATCCGGATGGTAGAGGCCGGGGTGGCCAGCCCGGCGGACATCGACAAAGCCATGATGCTGGGCTATCGGCATCCAATGGGTCCCCTCAAGCTCACCGACCTGGTCGGCCTCGACGTTCGCCTGGACATCGCCCAGTACCTACACCGTACGCTGGAGACCGAGGCCTTTCGTCCGCCGGACCTGCTCAGGAGCATGGTCGCCGAAGGCAAGCTCGGCAAAAAAACGGGCGAGGGCTTCTACCGCTGGGACAAGGAATGAGCGACGCACCCCTTCTCGTCGAGCGTGAAGGCGCCCTCGGTATCCTCGCGCTGAACCGCCCCGACAAGCTCAACGCGCTGAACCAGGACGTTCGTCAGCGTATAAAGGACGCGCTCCACGACCTGGCCCACGATCCGGACATCAAAGTGGCCATCATCCACGGACAGGGTGACAAAGCCTTCATCGCCGGAGCGGATGTCTCCGAATCCGCGTCACGGACGGCGGCGGAGCAGCGCGAGCTCTACCAGCACCCACGGGTATACGACGTGACGGCGGCCTTGCCCAAGCCCTTGATCGCCGCGATCCACGGATTCTGCGTCGGCGGCGGGTGCGAGCTGGCACTGGCCTGCGACGTCCGGGTGGCCGACCGGACCGCCCGGTTCAGTCAGGCCGAGATCCGCCTTGGCCTGATTCCCGGGGCGGGCGGAACCCAGCGCCTCGCCCGGCTGGTGGGAGCGGGTCAGGCCATGCGCATCGCCCTCACCGGCGACTTCATCGACGCCGAGGAGGCGTTCCGCATCGGGCTGGTGGAGTTCCTGGTCGACGACGGCCAGCACGTGGAGAAAGCCCGCGAGCTGGCCGGCCGCATGGCCCGCTGGAGCCCCGTGGCCCTGCGCCTGGTCAAGCAGTCCGTACAAGCCGCCCTCGAGACCCCCCTCTCCGCCGGGCTGGAATTGGAGCGGGAGCTCTTCCTGTCGGCCTTCGCCAGTGAGGACGGACGCGAGGGCGTGCAGGCATTCGTGGAGAAGCGGAAGCCCGAATTCAAGGGCCGATGAAGCGCCCACCCCTGGAGTCACCCTCATGAGCGACGACAAGTCACCTCGAGACGGCGATCCGGCGCCCCACGCCGAGCTGGACGTGCTTCGGGACCGCATCATGGAGCTGGACGACGAGATCATCCGGCTCATCGGCGAGCGCCGCACGCTCGCCATGGAGATCGGTCGCGTGAAGCAGGAGCTCGGCCTACCCGTCCTGGATCCCGCCCGAGAAGCCCGGGTCGTACGCCGCGTCGCGGAAAGGGCTCGGGAGCGGGGCGTGGATCCGGAACTCGCCCGGGACGTGATCTGGCGGATCATCTCCGCCGCCCGGCAAGCCCAGAGTGGAGAGCCGTCCCGGGGCGCGTCGCCCGGTACCGCGGACTCGACGGACTCCACGGACTCGACGGACTCGACGGACTAGCCCACCGGCCTCACTAGCCCACGGGCGTCAGTCGTCGGCGCGGCGGACACGGCGATCGGTCATCCCCAGGGTCGCCACTACCTGATGGACGGCGCCGACGGGGACCCGGAGGGGATAAGCCGCGCCCGGAGGCGTCACGCCCCGGATGAGCTGAGGGTTCAGCTCGTACATGCGCTCCGTCGACACACTCACAGACTCCGCGACATCCCGGAGTCCCGTTCCCCCCGGCGTCCAGACGATATCGTAGACATACGGCTCCGCGCGGGTGACCTCGAAGCCGTACTTCGAGGCGTAGCGCGCCAGATAGGTGGCCGCCAGGAGCTTCGGCACGTATTGGGCCGTCTCGGGCGGTAGGTGGTCCACGATCTCCCAGTACAGGCTCTCGTCCCCGACCCGCCCGCCGGCATGCCGGATGAGCGCGCGGGATACACGGGTCGGACCCGCGTTGTATGCCGCAGCCGCCAGGTACCTGGAGCCGTAGCGCTGGTGCAGCTCGTTCAGGTAGTCCAGCGCCGCGTCGGTAGCCCGCACCGGGTCGCGTCGCTCGTCCACGTACGAGTCGATCCGGAGCCCGTACGCCCGGGCCGTGGGGCTCATGAACTGCCAGACTCCTAGTGCGGAGACGTAGGATCGAGCGCTCGGAACGAACCCGGACTCGATCATGGCCACGTAGATCAGCTCCTCGGGCATTCCTCGTTCGCGGAGCTTAGCCGTGATCATGTCCGAGTAGAGACCCTCCCTCGAGAGAAGCTCCTCGAAGGCCGACCTCTCCTCGGTGACGAACCGCCGCGTCCAGAACTCGACGCGCTCGTTCACCTGCAACGGCAACTGGGCCGATGCCAGCTCCCGCTCCATGTCGGCCAGTACGACTGGAATGACGTCGTCGCTCAACCAGCCGGAGTCGGTGGGCGGGTCATCGCCGTCGGTCACTGCCCAGCCGGCCGCTAGGAACGCCAGCGACAAGGCCGGCGCCACACCACGAACGACTCGCCGCGGCCATCTATAGTATTTCTTCACGGAGTACATGTACCCTCCCTATTTCTTCCCTCGCACCCCTTACGGAGCGATGCCCAAGAAAGATCCACTCCCGCCCATCCGAACCGGGTAATCGTCAGAAAAGATCTGAATTCTTTGTCTTTCGATCCGGTGTCGGGCATAAAGAAAGTCCGCTCCACAGGCAGCCCCTGCGGAGCGGACTCGATAATTTTCTGCTCGGGACTACTCGCCGGGGTAGACCGAAACTGCCTTACGCCGACGGTAAGTCTCGAACGTCACCACACCATCAGCAGTGGCGAACAACGTGTCGTCCCTTCCGCGAGAAACGTTACGGCCCGGGTGGAAATGCGTCCCACGCTGGCGAACGATGATGCTGCCAGCGCTGACCCATTGCCCGCCGAATCGCTTTACGCCGAGCCGCTTCGAATTGCTGTCGCGGCCGTTCCGGCTCGAGCCTACGCCCTTCTTATGCGCCATGAGATGTCCCTCGGAGAATCGCCCCGGGTGTCGGTTCGCTAAAGCTTGATGTCGGCGATCCGAATCTCGGTGAACTTCTGCCGATGTCCCTGCTTCCTGCGGTAGCCTTTCCTGCGCTTCCGCTTGAACACGATGATCTTCTTGTCCCTGCCGTGACGGAGCACCTCGGCGGTCACCTTGGCGCCACTTACGGTGGGCTGACCAACGGATACCGCATCGCCGTCCGAGGCGAGCAGAACCTCGTCGAAGGAGATGGTGCTTCCCTCCTCCGCCTCCAGGGAAGGAATCCGGAGCTTTACGCCCGGTTCCGCCCGGAACTGCTTACCACCCGTCTGGAAAACCGCGTACATGCTGTACCTCGATGGCCGTGCGAACTCGTCCAATAGAGCCTAAAAGTTTCATGGAAGTCCGGAGTCGGGTCAAGACGTGGCGACGCTCATGCGGCGGCGTATCGGGCCGTGACGTCCGTCTCCGCGGCGCCCGAGAGGATCCGGAACTCATCCTCTCTGAGCAGCGGATCGTCCGTCATGTCCAGCGACAGCTTGGTATGTCGTCCCAGTCTCCGTAGGAAGTCCGGCTCGTCCTCGAGAATTCGCAGGGTCACTTCGGGATGCATCCGGATCAGGATCTCCCGCTCCTTGCCCTTGGCGGAAACTCTCCTGAGACTCCTCTCGATCTGGCGGACCACGGTTGCCGGAGTGTAGACGCGGCCCCCGCCGTCGCAGTGATCACAGGTCTTGGTGAGGGAGTTGAAGAGAGACGGACGGACCCGCTGCCGTGTCATCTCCACCAATCCCAATCCCGAGACCTCGAAGGCCTTGGTGCGGGCACGATCGCGCCCCAGGTGAGTCCTCAGCTCCTGAAGGACACGATCGCGATTCTGCTGTGACTCCATGTCGATGAAGTCGCACACGATGATGCCCCCTATGTCCCGCAGCCGGAGCTGACGGGCGATCTCTTTCGCGGCGTCCAGGTTGGTCGTGAGGATGGTGCGCTCGGGGTCCTTCTTCCCCTTGTAGCGCCCCGTATTGACGTCGATAGACACGAGCGCCTCGGTGGGCTCGATGATGATGTAGCCGCCGGAGGGCATGATCACCTTCTTCTCGAACGCCACCTGGATCTCTTCTTCGATCCCGTGCTTGTCGAAGAGCGAGACCGGGTCCGAATAGAGCCGGACACGGTCCTTCAGGTCGGGCGCCACGCTCTTCACGTATTGGAGGATCTCGTTGTAGATCGCTTTGTTGTCCACGGTGATCGACTCGAAGCGATTGCTGAAGAGGTCTCGAATCACCCCGCTGATGAGCTTCGCCTCACGGTGCAGGAGCGCCGGAGCCTTGGCGCCTTCCCTCTTCTTGAGGATCTTCTTCCAGTTCGCGCTGAGGCGCTTGAACTCCTTCCTGAAGGTGTCCTCGTTGAGCTCCTCGCTCACGGTTCGGACGATGATGCCCCCGCTGTTCTCGGGTAGGATGCCCTTGGCGAGCTTGCGCAGCCGCGAGCGCTCGTCCCGATCCTCGATCTTCCGGCTGACGCCCACGTGGGACGAGCCGGGCATGTAGACGAGGAATCGACCTGGCAGCGAGATCTCGGCGGTCACGCGAGGTCCCTTGGTACTGATGGGCTCCTTGTTGACCTGTACGACGATCTGCTGGCCCTTCTTTATGAGGTCCTGAATGGGAGGATACTTCTTCGGGCGGCGCCGTCTTCCTCCTCCACCGTCTCCCTCGTCGTCGTCACCCGTGTCGAGGTCGGCGACGTGGAGGAATCCCGCCTTGTCCGTTCCGATATCGACGAAAGCGGCCTGAATGTCGGGCAGAACCGCCTCGACCTTGCCCAGATAGATGTCTCCGAGCAGACGCCCTTGATCGGGCCGGTCGAACATCAACTCGACCAACTGCTCGTCTTCCATGAGCGCCACCCACGATTCGTGGGCTGTGGCGCTCACGAGGATTTCTCTCCTCAATGTATTTCTCCTTGGTCGGCTACTCGTGGCCGATCCCGCCGGTGCGCCCAGGCTACCCCGGCCTCGTCCCCTCCCTCGTTGCGGGGAGGAGCGAAGCCGGCCGCAGCTTGGGCCCGCGTTGGCGAGCCAGCGGCTCGAGTGAGCTTCCCTGTTATGCCAGCGCCGATCCGCCGAACGTCTCCTTGACGAGCTCTCGACCGATCACCAAACGCTGGATCTCGTTGGTTCCCTCACCGATCTCGCAAACCTTGGCGTCGCGCATCATGCGCTCCACCGGGTAGTCGGCGGTGTATCCCGCCCCACCCATGATCTGGACCGCCTTGTGCGTGGCTCGCATGCCAAGCTCGGAACAGAAGAGCTTGGCCATGGAGGCCTCCTTCGTGAATGGCTGGTCGTGATCCTTGAGCCAGGCTGCGTGGTACGTGAGGTGCTTCCCTGCTTGAATGTCCGTGGCGATATCCGCCAACTCAAACTGAATGTTCTGGAAATCCCAGATCTTTTTTCCAAACTGTTCGCGCTCGTTCGCATACCGGAGCGCCGTTTCGAACGCCCCTTCGGCCAATCCCAGAGAGAGGGCCGCGAGGCCGATCCGGCCGGCGTCGAGGGTCTTCATGAAGTTGATGAAGCCCTCTCCCTCCTCACCGAGACGATCCTCTTCAGGGACGAGCGCATCTTCTATGAGCAGCTCCCGCGTGTCGGAAGCTCTCTACCCCATCTTGTCTTCTTTCTTGCCCGCCCGCACCCCCTCGAGGAACGGAAGGTCGTCGTCGTGCCCGAAGCCGAGGGACCGGGCCCACTCCAGATCCACCGTCGGCTTGCACACGATGAAGCTCGAGATTCCGTCAGATCCCTGATCGGGTTGGGTCACCGCCGTGACCGTGAAAATCTCACCCACTCCGGCGTGGGTGATGAAGATCTTCGATCCGTTTACGCGGTACCCGCCGTTCTCCCGGACGGCCCTCGCGGTGGTTCCCCCTGCATCGGATCCCGCTCCCGGCTCCGTGAGGCCGAAGCCCCCGAGGACCTTACCGCTCGCCAGAGGCGGAACATACCGCTCCCGCTGCGCATCCGTTCCGAAAGCCAGTATCGGAGACATGCCCAACGTGGTGTGCGCGGAAACGGTGATGGCGTGGCTCGCGTCGACCTTGGCGAGCTCCTCGACCACGAGAATGTAACTCAAGTAGTCGCGTCCCATACCCCCGAGCTCCCGGGGGACGGGTACTCCCAGGAGCCCCATCTCCCCCATCGTCTTGACGGTCTCCCAGGGGAACTCCTTCGACTCGTCGGCATCCCTCGCGATGGGTGCGATGGCCTCGCGGGCGAACGCCCGTACCTCTTGCACGAGGCAGTCGTTCTCTTCCGACAGATATCTATGCATACGGTTTTTCTCTGACGAAGATTCGTCGCGACCCCCGGCGGCTCTGCGCATCACAGAGGTCGCAGCCCCCACAGGCCGGTGTCCCGTCCCCGAAGTACTCGAGGAGCACCGCTCGCCTGCACCGACCAGCGTCGGCGTACGCCCGGACGGCTCGAAGGCCGTCCAGCGCAGCTTCCCGTAGCCGGCGAGGACCGGACCAGTCCGGATCCGAAGACCGAACTCCCACGTCCAGGAGCTCACACTCACGGCTTCGTTCCGACTTGGGTCTCGGGTCTGTGTTACCCGAAAGGGGCCAATCCGAGCCCCGCGGGCCAGATCCCCCGTAGATTCGGACCGATCCGAGCCGTTCGAGAGCTTCCAGGGTGCCCATGAACTCCTCACCCGTGCAGCGGGCGTCCCGGGCCGCAAGATCGACGTCCAACAGCCCCCGCGCGCCGGCTCCCACGGCCTTTTGGAGGGCCCTGCGAGCCCTCTTGAGCACCCGCACGGGAGGCCGCGAGCGGTCGATGAACGCCTCGTGCAGCCGGTGGTCGTGGCGGCCGTGAAGAGCCACACAGCGCGCCGGTGCGCCATCCCGTCCGGCCCGGCCCGCCTCCTGGTAGTAGGACTCCAACGTGCCCGGCAGCTGGTAGTGGAGAACGAGGCGAACGTCGCTCTTGTCCACGCCCATGCCGAAGGCGTTCGTGGCGACGACCACACGGGTCCTCCCTGAGAGAAAATCGTCCTGCACACGGCTCCGTGGCCCGGGTTCCAGACCCGCGTGATATGCCGTCGCCGCGACTCCGAGGCGGGCCAGATCGGCGCGGATAACCTCCACGACGCGGCGAGTCCCCGCATATACGACGACGGCGCCCTTTTCCTCACGCACCATCCGCCGGATGACTCGGACCTTGGAGCCGTGATCCTCCGCTCGTCCGATATGCCAGGCCAGGTTAGGGCGATCGAAGGAGCCCACGACAGGAACCGGGTCCACAAGGCCGAGCACTGCGATGACATCTTCCCGTACCCTGGGGGTGGCCGTGGCGGTCAGCGCCATGAACGGGGCCCGGAGCCTTGAACGGAGCAGGCCGATGCGACGGTAGGACGGCCGGAAGTCGTGGCCCCACTCCGATATGCAATGCGCTTCGTCCACGGCCACCAGCGACACCCGGGTCGTTCGCAACGCCTCGACGAAGCCCGGGGTCTCGAGGCGCTCCGGCGCCGCGAAGAGGAGCTTCACACTCCCGTCCACGGCCTCTCGCAGCACCCTCCGGCGCTGGCCGCTGGACAGTCCACTGGTGAGGAACGCGGCTGGAATCCTGGCCGCGACGGCCCGCTTCGTCTGATCCTCCATGAGTGAGATCAGGGGGCTCAGCACCAGCGTGAGGCCCGGCAGGGCGAGGGCGGGCACCTGATAGCAGAGGCTCTTGCCCCCTCCCGTGGGAAGAACCCCCAGGGCGTCCCGGCCCGACATCCCGGCTGCCACCAGGCGCTCTTGGCCGGGGCGGAAGGACGAGAAGCCGAAGTGCTGTTCGAGGAGCCGATGGGCCAGAGCCAGATCCGGAGACATGCGGGACCGTCGCCCGAGCGAGTGGGCACCTCAATGACGGTTCAGGCCCCCAGATCCTCCTCCTCTTCCACCGGGTCTCGGTCCGGCGTGTACCTCACCACAACGCCGGCGAGGAGCACGACCAGAGCCACCGTCACCAGCCAGGCGGCCTCCAGGAAGATGCCGGCCAAGCCGAGCACCGCGCCAATCCCGAAAAGCCGGATCCTCCAGTCGAGAAGCCGTACCATCAGTGGTCCAGAAACCGCCGGACACCCTCCCGACACGCCTCGGTCCGGCGAGCGATGGCATTCACCTCCGAGCCCTTTCTGATGGCCTCTTCGAAGCCGGCCTCGTCCAGCTCGTAGAGCAGGCTCTTGGAGAGCTCCAGCGCCGACGCCGGCTTCTGGGCGAGCATCTCGAGGAATCGGGATGTGCCGGCCTCGAAATCGGTGGCCCCGAAGACTCGGTTGACCAGCCCGATCTGCCCTGCCCTCTCGGCCGAGATCCGCTCGCCCGTGGTCAAGAGCTCGAAGGCAACGGATTCCGTGACCTTGCGCCGCAATATCGCCATGACCATGGCCGGAACAAAGCCGAGATTGACCTCCGGATAGCCGAATTCCGCGTCGTCGCTGGCCACAACCAGGTCGCACGCGGTGGCCAGCCCGCAGCCGCCTGCCAAGGCCCGTCCGTGGACCACGGCGACGATGAGCTTGGGATGACGCCGCATCTGGATGAAGAGATTGCCCAGGGTCATGGCGTCGGCCACGCTCGCCTCGTGGGCCAGGTCGAGGGTCCGCTCCAGCTCTGCCAGGTCCGCCCCTGCACAGAAGTCCTCGCCAGCACCCCGGATGGCGATGACGCGGACCGCGTCGTCGTCGGATGCACCGTGGAGTGCCTCCGCCAGAGCAGAGATGAGCTCACCGTTCAAGGCGTTCCGCTTCTCCGCACGGTTGAGCGTCAACCGGCAGATCCCGTCTGAGACGTGCACCTCCAAGATCGAGGACGTCATGAGGGATCCTCGCCCTTGGCGGCGGGGGCTCGTCCCCGACCTCGTACGGCCTCCGCCACCTCGGCGGGCACGTCGACCTCCAAGCGGAGCAGCGCCGTGCTGAAGACCTTCCCCTGAGCGTCGTTCATGAGAGACATGGTGCCTCCCCCGTCGAGGGCGTTGTGCAGCAGGAAGTTGAGGGCGCCGAGGTTTGGCAGCTCGAAGCGCTCCACGGGGCCGAGCACCATCCCGCCGAAATGCTCCTTCACGCGCTCCACCGTCACAACCTCCTTGAGGAGCTCGTAGTGGCTCGGATCGTAGGCGATCACGCCCACGTTGGCCGTGTCGCCCTTGTCGCCGGAGCGGGCATGCGCAAGGTCGACCAGCTGGATCCGCGAGGGCCTAGACATCGAAGACCTCCACCGTCAGATGAGGCTCCACCGCTTCCTTCTGGATCAGGGCCGGCCAATACGCCATGATCTCCTGAACACGAGGTCTGCCCCCGGCGAAACCCGTCACCGAGGGAGGCCCGGTCAGGACCAGAGGCGCGATCTCCCGCGTGAAGCGCTCCACCGCCGTCCGGTCCCTCCCTCGCACTCCCACGCGAAGCTGCACCTCGGGCAGATCCGCCGGGGGCGGCCCCGCCAGAGCGCCGTGCGTCGAGTCCCAGCCCACCAGCTCCGTGCGCACCTCCAGGTCGAGGCCTAGGCGTTCCAGACGCTCCCGGAGCACCCGGTCGGCCGCCCGGGCCTTGGCGGCCGCGTCGGGCCAGGCGTACGTCAGGGTGCCCACGGCCTTGAAGCCGTCGGAATAAGCGATGGACACCTTCATGAACTCCGTGGCCTTCCGGCCCCGGACTCCTTTGATCCGGACCCGGTCGTCGCCCTCGTCCTCGAGCTCGATGGTGGTGAAGTCGGCGACGACGTCCGGAGTGATGTACGTCCGGGGATCCCCCATCTCGTAGACGATCTGCTCGGTGACCGTGCCCTGGGTGACCCGACCGCCCGATCCGTCGTTCTTGGTCACCACGAAAGTGCCGTCGGCGTTGGCCTCGATGATGGGAAAGCCGACTTCGGCCAGGTTCGGGACGGACCACCAGTCGATGAGGCAATTCCCGCCGGTGCATTGAGCGCCGCATTCGTTGATGTGCCCCGCCACCACTCCGGAGGCCAGGCGGTCCCAATCGTCCAGGGCCCACCCGAACTCGTGGATCATCGGTCCGTATGTAAGGGCCGTGTCGGTGGAGCGGCCCGTCACCACCACATCGGCTCCTAGACCGAGAGCTTGCAGGATGGGTCGGGCGCCCATGTAGACGTTGGCGCTCTGCACCCGATCACGGATGGCCCAGAGGGGCTCGTCCGTCTCCATGTTGCGGAGCTTATGGCCGTCAGCGAGGAGCCCGTTGAGCCGGTCCATGAGGTCGTCGCCCACTACCATGCCCACGGTGGCCATTCCTCCGACTCCGGCCTCCCGTCCCACCTCGACAAGGGCCTCCGCACAGCCGCGAGGATTCACGCCACCGGCGTTGGTGATCACCGTGATCTC
Source organism: Longimicrobiales bacterium (assembly GCA_965218295.1). GTDB lineage: Bacteria > Gemmatimonadota > Gemmatimonadetes > Longimicrobiales > Gaopeijiaceae > CBDCKN01. Next base: position 67,215 of record CBDCKN010000013.1, read on the forward strand.
TCGCTGCACGCACGTCGGGAAGATCCGGCCCATCAGGGGCACGAAGTCCCGGGCGTACCCGGCCGACGGGTCCCGGGCGCGCTGCTTCTGCATGATGGACATGGTGACCTCGGCCAGGTAGTCCATCATGAGGTAGTCGATGGGGCCGCCCTCCACCTGGCGCACGGGCGCCTCGGGATCGTCGCCCCAGAAGCCCTGTCCCGAGGCGATACGTACGACGTCCCCCTCAGCCATGGTCCGGCCCCACAGCCCCCTCGAAGTTTGAGGTGGGGGGCCCCGCGTTCAGGTGGAAGGGTCCCACATGGGGGCCCGGGTTGTTGAGCGCGGCCCTCAGGAGATGGATCAACGCCGGCCGGAGCTCCTCGGGCAGCACGATCTCATTGACGAAGCCCCGGGCCGCCGCGAAGCGGGCGTCGAGCTGCCGGTCGTAGTCCGCGCGAACCTCGTCCATGCGGGTGCTGAGGTCCTCGTCGGGCACCTCCCCCCTGGCCTTGAGTTCCTCGAGCTGCCGACTGAAGAGCGCCATCACAGCACTGTCTCCCTCCATCACGCCCATGCGGCCGGTCGGGAGAGACAGGATGAAGTCCGGATCGAAGCCCTGCCCGGCCATGGCGTAGTAGCCCGCGCCCGATGCGTGGTTCACCGTGAGGACGAGCTTGGGCACGGTGGCCGTGGCCATGGCCTCCACGAAGCGGGCCCCGGCGCGGATGATCCCCGAGTGCTCGGCCTCGGGTCCGACCATGAAGCCCGACACGTCCTGGACGAACAGAATTGGCGTCCGGTGGTGGTTCATGGTCTCGATGAAATACGCCACCTTCTCGGCACTCTCAGTATAGATGATCCCCCCGAAGCGTGGCGGGCCGGGCCGATCGTCCTTGATCACGGCCCGCGCGTTGGCGATGACGCCCAAGGGCATCCCTCCGATGAAACCCGTCCCGCAGATCATCTCGGCGGCATGGTCGGGCTGGAACTCGTCGAGCACCTCCCCGTCGAGAATGCACGCCAACACGGCACGCATGTCGTAGGGCTGACGGTGGTCCGCCGGGAGGAGATCATAGAGGTCCACGGGCTCACGAGCAGGGGGTGAGCCTCCTCCTTCTGCTCCTGCTCCTGCTCCCGCTCCTGCTCCTGCTCCCGCTCCTGCTCCTGCTCCCGGAGTGGGAATACGCGTGGAGGGGTCCCCGGGCAGCTCGTAGATCAGCCTCCGGAGCTTGGTCAGGCACGTCTCGTCGTCCGGCACCATGTAGTGGGCGACGCCGCTCACCTCGGTATGCACCCGGGCGCCGCCCAGCTCCTCCGAATCCACCGTCTGCCCCGTTGCCCCTTTCACGAGGTTCGGCCCCCCGAGGCCCATGAAGCTCGTCCCCTCCACCATGAGGATGACGTCGGAGAGGGCAGGCAGATATGCGCCGCCTGCGATACACGGTCCCATGACCGCTGCGAGCTGGGGAATCCCCAGATAGCGGCGCATGATGGAGTTGTAGTAGAAGATGCGAGCGGCCCCGTATTGCCCCGGAAACACGCCGCCCTGGTACGGCAGATTCACCCCAGCGGAGTCTACCAGATACACGATGGGGATGCGGCAACGCATGGCGATCTCCTGGGCCCGGAGCATCTTCGTGATGGTCTCGGGCCACCAGGATCCCGCCTTGACGGTGGCGTCGTTTGCTACGACCACGACCTCACGCCCTTCCACAACACCCACCCCCGTCACCACGCCTGCCCCAGGAGCCTGGCCGTCGTACTGGTCGTAGGCCACGAGCATGCCGACCTCGACCCAGGTGCTCCCGGAGTCCAGGAGCCGCCCCACCCGCTCGCGGGCCGTCAGCTTGCCCTGGTCGTGCTGGCGTTGGATCCGTTCGGGGCCGCCCCCTTGGAGGAGCGCCGAACGAAGCTCCCTGAGCTCTTCCGCCAGCGTGGCGAGGCGACCCTGGCCCAGGGTGGTCCGAGAATCCTCGGTCGCCGCGTCCCCGGGTTGGGTCACGTCAGACCCTTTCCTCGCGTGTGGCGAACCAATCACGGACGTACGCCACGGCATCGGCGGTGGATGTGCCGGGGCCGAAGAGCTTCCCCACTCCCTGCTCCGAGAGCGCGTGCATGTCCCCCTCGGAGATGATTCCGCCCCCGGTGAGGAGCATGTGGTCCGCGCCCTCTTCCCTGAGCAGCTCCAGGACCCTCGGAAAGAGCGTCATGTGGGCCCCCGACAGGACTGACAGGGCTACCACATCCACGTCCTCCTGGACGGCGGCACTTACGATCATCTCGGGCGTCTGATGGAGACCCGTGTAGACGACCTCGAAGCCGGCGTCCCTGAAGGACGCGGCGATGACCTTGGCTCCGCGGTCGTGGCCGTCCAACCCAGGCTTGGCCACCAGTACTCGAATCTGTCGATCCTCCGACGACATGGGACTCTCCGTTTGGAATGCTCCGGGCGCGATCCTGTCTGGTCGCGTAAAGCGTTTCAAATCTATCGGTTTGAGAGGGGTCGTCACATGTGGCTGGACAAACAAGGCGTTCATGCATAACATCGGCCAGATTCAGGCCGTCGGACGGCAGTCCGGCCGCAGTGGGATTCAAACGCTCGAGTCTGGAGGAGATGATCGATGGCGCGGATTCGTGTCACGCTGAAGTGTATCAAGATTCTCGACAAGCTCGAACCGTTCTTCAAGGAGACGGGAGAGTTCCGGTTCCGTTCGCGTGTCTCGAGTGAGAACAGTGGCGGTCTCTCGGAGGAGACCCGCTTCCCCGAGGAGGGTCACTACTCCCTCTCGGACAAGCCAGGGTGGAATTTCGTCACTCTGAACAAAGTGCTGTTCGAGGGTGATGTGGAGGACCACCTGGTCGTCGATCTGTTGGGCGAAGAGATCGACCTCCTCTCCGCCAACGACGAGCTCGATCGGTACCGCAGGGAGTTCAAGGGACCGGTCGACGACTGGGCAGGACTCTACGAGCCTGCGGACGAGGGATCGTCGGATCCGGAAGCCATGTCCAACTGGCGCATCAGCTACATCATAGAGAGACTCTGAATAGAGAGACTCTGAGTCCCTAAAAGAAGGGGAATTATAAAGAAGGGTTGCGCGTCAATGGGCAGCACAGCATGTTGGGACCTTCATGGCAAGCCTCGGGAACCCCGATGACGTCGGGTTACCCGCTGAATACAAGAGCCTTGTTGGTCCGGCAGGGGTAGCTCCCCAGACCGGAGGGGGCAAATAGGTGGGATCTCCTCGTTCCTGAGGTTTGCCAACGGCCCGGCACCACGTCGGGAAGCCACCGGGAAGCAGGGAGCCTGTCCATGTCACGCCCTCTCGTGCTGTTCCTACTCGCCAGTCTCATATTCCACCAGAACTTGGCCGCCCAGAACGATGAGCCGCCCCCTGGGCGGCACCCTCTACAGACCGCCGGACTAGTTGCGGGGATTGCGGGGATTGCATCGATGTTCGCGTCCCTGAATTACTCGTACGAGTGCCCCAAAGGGCTGGAGCACAGCGACCTTGGCTATGAGTGCTACGCTGACTACGACAAGAAGCTCCACACGGAGCTGGCCCGGCCAACCATGCTATATGCCGGCATCGGCGGGCTTGTCGGGGGCGTGATTATTGCCAAGATAGGGAAGGGTCGGTCGGAGAAGGGCACGTCCGTCACGATCACACCCAACGGCGTCATCGTTGCCTATCGTTGGTGAAGTTCGTTATTGTATAACGGTACCCACCGCAAAGGGAGGTCTGATGACCAGCGAGTCGACCGAGACGACCGCAAAGCCCCCGCACGTCAAGAAGAAGCCTCGCAAGGCCGATTACAAGGGGGCCAGTCCAGAGCAGGTAGCCGAGGCGCTCTTGCGCTACCGGCCACCCGAGGAAGGCCCCAAACCAGAAAAATCTGACCGCTTCCTCTAAGCCGGTGTGGTGGGGACGGAAAGGGGGATAGGCGCCGCCCGGAATCGAACCGGGAGAAACAAGGATTGCTAGCCCTGTGCCTTACCATTCGGCCACGGCGCCCCATCCCTTTCCGTCCCTTCGTAATTCGTGTAGCTTCTATATGTGACGGGTGCAAAACGGCCCTTCTCCGCCTCTCCAAAGGCGGCTCGAAAATTCCAGACAGTAAATCGCGCCTCACCGGGCTGAACCCCGGTGAGGCGCTCTCAATTTAACGCACTACATCTTGTGGGCAAACTCAGTCGGCTATCAATTCCTTGTACATGAGCCGCTTGCCGACCATCTCCGCGACCACGTGGCGCATCTGGTCCATGGTGTCCATGCTCCGGATGTTGTGTCTCCCTGCGAACTCATCGACGTAGCGCTGTAGGTGCTTCGCGCTCAGCTTGTGGAACGTGCCCTTGTGGGCTCTCTTGAGGGTCGCCCAGAAGCTTTCGATACCGTTGGTATGGGCCATGCCCCTTACGTACTCTCCGACGCCGTGACGGACCGCCTCGCGATTCTGGATCCTATCGTAGGCCGCCGCCTCGTCCGTGTAGACCTTCGCGCCGGGCTTGGTGTGCTCAAGCACGAACCCCTCTAGCGTCCGGCGGGTCGTATCGTCCACGGCTTGAGCAATGACTTTGCCGGTGGCGTGATCCCTCGCACCCACTACCGTGGCCTTGCCGACACCGCCACGGCCGGCCCGCAGCTTCTTCTGATTGTGCTTGTTGCGCTCGATTCCGCCGACGAACGTTTCGTCCACTTCGACCGGCCCTTGGAAGATGAGCGGGCCGACGTGGGCGAACGCTTCGCGGATGCGTTGCTGCATGTACCAAGCGGTGGGCTGGGAGATACCGAGATCCCGGTGGAGCTTCATGGAGGAAACGCCCTTGAGGCTCGTGCAGTCCAGGTAGATCGCGTACAGCCAGGTCTTGAGCGGCAGCGGCGATCCAGCCATGAGTGTTCCCGTCTTGACGCTGAAATACTTCCCGCAGTCACGGCAGCGATACGGCATCTTGACGTGCTTGCACTCGTAGGTGTCGAGGCCAGCGCACCGTGGGCAGTGGCGCTCTCCGGAGGACCATACGATGCCCTCGAACCACTCGCGTGCCGACTCTTCCGTAGGGAACAGCTCAGCCAGCTCCAGGAGTGTGATCCCCTTACGGTTGCTCTTGCCGGGTCCGTTCGCCATCTCCATATCTCCCTTGAGGTTATACAAGAAAGATACAGAATAGTTGCCCGCTAGTCAACCCTTCTTTATAATTCCTAAAAGAAGACGGGCTCCTTGTAGCTTCCGAAGACCACCTCCATGGCATGCCGGATTTCGTACAACGTGCAGTCGGTCCGTGCACAGTCGAGGATCGCCGGCACCACGTTGCCACCGTCGCGACACACAGCTTCGAGGGTCTGTAAGGTCTCCTGCACGCGGTCGTCGTCCCTGAGGGCTCGAAGCTCGGCCATGCGCCGACGCTGACGCTCCTCCACGGACGCATCGATCTTGAGGGTATCGATCTCGATGTCCTCCGAGCCCTCTGTGAACTCGTTCACGCCCACCACCAGCCGCCGGGACGACTCCACTTCGTCCTGCAGGCGTAGGGCCGAGTGCGCGATCTCGGATTGGAAGAAGCCCGTCTCGATGCCCGGAACGACCCCGCCCTGCTCGTCGATCTGCCGGAAGAGGTCGAGGGCCTCGGCCTCGAGCCGGTCCGTAAGGGATTCCACGTAATAGGAGCCCGCCAGCGGATCGATGGTGTTGGGCACGCCGCTCTCGTAGGCGAGGATCTGCTGTGTACGAAGCGCGATCCGGACGGTCTTCTCCGTGGGGAGCGCCAGGGTCTCGTCCATGGAGTTGGTGTGTAGCGATTGGGTTCCACCCAGCACGGCGGCCATGGCCTGGTAGGCAACGCGCACGATGTTGTTCTCGGGCTGCTGCGCCATGAGGCTCACCCCGGCAGTCTGTGCGTGGGTACGGAGCCTCCACGCGTCCGGATTCGTGGCGCCATATGTGTCGCGCATGGCCCGAGCCCAGATCCGTCGCGCCGCCCGGAACTTCGCGATCTCCTCGAAGAAGTCGTTGTGGACGTCGAAGAAGAACGAGAGCCGTGGAGCGAAGCGGTTCACGTCCAGGCCCCGCTCTATTCCCCTCTCCACGTACTCGAAGCCGTTCCTCAGCGTGAACGCCAGCTCCTGGGCGGCCGTGGCACCGGCCTCCCGAATGTGGTAGCCGGATATGGAGATCGGGTTGTACTTGGGCGCGTGCTCCGAGCACCACTCGAACATGTCGACGACGCAGCGCAGCGCAGGCTCAGGCGGGAAGATCCAGGCGTGCTGCGCCTGGTACTCCTTGAGGATGTCGTTCTGGACGGTACCTCGGAGCTTATCCGGCGAGATGCCTTGCCGCTCGGCCGCCGCCACGTAGAAGCAGTAGAGGATGACGGCCGGCCCGTTGATGGTCATGGAGACCGAGACCTGGTCGAGGGGGATGCCCTCGAAGAGCGTCTCCATGTCGTGCAGGGATGAGATGGCCACCCCGCAGACACCCACTTCCCCCAGAGAACGCGGGTGGTCGCTGTCGTAGCCCATCAGGGTGGGAAAGTCGAAGGCCACGGACAGGCCCGTGGTGCCGTGGTTCAGAAGGTACCTGTACCGCTCGTTCGTCTCCTCGGACGTGGCGAAGCCCGCGAATTGACGCATGGTCCAGAGGCGCGTGCGGTACATGGTGGAGTAGGGACCACGAGTGAACGGGAACCGGCCGGGAACCCCCAGGGCATCCTCGTAGCTCTCAGCCCCTGCCCGGTCGGCCGGCGTGTAGAGCGGCTTTACGTCCATACCGGAAAGAGTCGTGAAGAGCCCGTCCCGCGTGGGCGTCGCCTCGAACTCCTCCTCCCACGCCTTCAGCTGCTCCCGCAGCCTGTCGATCTCGGCCTTCTGTGCGGCCACCTGCTCCATCAGGTCGCCGGGAGAAGTCATATCCCGTTCAAGAGTGGACATGGTCGAAGTCTACCCATCTTCAGTGGAAATGTCCCGGCTCAGCAGATCGCTCAGGATGGACGAAGAGACTGAGTAGGGAGTCGCTTCACCGTGCTGGATCCGGTCCAGACCTTCCTCCAGGAGAGCAGCCGTGCTCTCGCGCCCCCACAAGATTCCGCGGAGCTCCCGGTCGGCCACCTCTCGAACCCTGACGGCCGCCCTGGCTCTGCGCCGCGCCCCGAGCTCCCCTGACTCGCTCAGAAACGCCCCGTGCTCGTCGATGGCGGCCAGAAGCTCTGGAACCCCCTCACCCGTCTGGGCCACGGTCTTGAGGACCGGGATCTCCCAGGCAGGCCCCTCCTCTACTTCCGGATCGGGGGTGACCTGCTTTTTCTTGCCCAGACGCGACAGATCGACACCGTGGTGGGCCGGCACGCCACTCAGGGCCTTCCCCGCCTTCAGGTGCAGCGCCACCCGCAGATCCTTGAGCAGGCGGTCTGCTCCGGGGCGGTCGGCCTTGTTCACCACGAAGATGTCGGCGATCTCCATGAGCCCCGCCTTCATGGCCTGGATGCCGTCGCCTGACTCCGGCACGAGAACGACCACGATCGTGTCCGCCGCCCCCGTGATCTCAAGCTCGGTCTGACCCACACCCACCGTCTCGACGATTATGCGGCCGAACCCGAACGCATCCATGAGGTCGATGACCTCCTTGGTGGTGGTGGCAAGCCCTCCCAAGGAGCCACGGGTCGCCATGGAGCGGATGAAGATCCCCTCGTCGGTCGACAATTCATTCATGCGGATCCGATCACCCAGGAGCGCGCCTCCCGAGTACAGCGACGTGGGGTCCACCGCCACGATGCCCACCTCGTCACCCTGGGAGCGGCACAGGGTCGCGAGGTCGGCGATGAGGCTGGACTTCCCTGCACCCGGCGGGCCGGTCATCCCCAGGCGGCGTGCCTGGGGCCCCTGATCGAGTGCACGGTGCAGAAAGCCCTGAAAGGACGGGCGCTCGCCCTCGATCACCGAAATGGCCCTCGCCAGGGCCACGCGCTTTCCTGCTCGGAACCGATCGAGCAGCGATTCGAGCTCGTCGGGGAGCGGCTTCAGGAGCTCTTCGGTCACCGGTCGCGCTCACCAGGGCGGATGCGCCGGGCGTGACGCAGGGGATTCTCGAGAAGATGCGTCGGGATGAAGAACACCAGCACGAACATGAGGAGCGCCACGGCGAGTCCCGCCACAAGTAGCCACACGCTCCGCACCGAGATGTAGAGGATCGACGAGATGACGGCCGTGGCGGTGGCGAAGATACTGAGGCTGATGCGACGGGCCTGGAGGTGCAGGAAGCGCTCCTGGCCCTGAATGTCTCGGGGATGTACGCGGACCCGGAGCTCATCACGCTCGGCCCGAGTCAGAAGGTCCATCATCGTGCGGAGGGCTGTCTGAGCCTCGCCGAGCAGGTCCCTGGCGACGGCGACCGGCTGGCGGGCCGCCGTCTTCACGATCTCGCCCCGCACGTCTCGGACCACTCGTTTCAGCACGCCGAGGCCGTCGAAATTCCGGTCGTAACGGATCCCGAGCCCCTCCAGGAGGGCCGAGGTCCTGAAGAAGTAGACGAGCTCCTGGGGAAGCATGATGGGCCACGTGTAGAACGTGTCAAAGATCTCGTGGACCATCTCCTCGATGCGGTCCCGGTTCGAGGTCCGCACCCGGGCCATGATCGCGAGGATCTCCGTGGCCGCCTCCCGGATCTCGCCCCTGGAGACCTCGGGACTGATCATGCCGAGCCGGTACATGCCGTTGATCATCCCGTCCAGGTCGTCTCTCTCAACCGCCAACGCGAGATCGAGGATGTACTCCCGGGTCCAGCGAGGCACGTCGAGGACCATTCCCCAGTCGAGGACGACGATGGTCCCGTCCTCCTGCACCAGGAGATTGCCCGGATGGGGATCCGCGTGGAGGAATCCATCCACCATCATCATCCGGAGGTAGAGGCCGGTGAGTCTCTCCATCAGCTCCGTGAACCGGAGACGGCCCGACGCGAAGAAGTCGTCCAGCTGATCGATCTTCGTCCCCGGGCAGCGCTCCATCACCAGGACCCGGCGTCGCGTGTAGTCAGGCAGCACTTCGGGGGCCCTGACCTTGGGATCGTCCCTGAAGTGACGCCGGAAGCGCTCGATGTTGTCGGCCTCGTGGTGGAAGTCCATCTCCTCCCGAACGCGGTGCGAGAATTCCCGAACCACGTTCGTCAGAACCTGGATGTGATGGTTGGGGAAGAGGATGTTGAGCCAGTAGAGGAGCGTGAACCCGATGTCGAGATCCAGGGCCACCAGCTCTTCCACCCCGGGCCGCAGGACCTTTACCACCACATCGCGACCCGCCACGACGGCACCGTGGACCTGGCCGAGGCTCGCCGCCGCCATGGGCTCTCGCTCGAACTCGTCGAAGGCTTCGTCCACCGAGCGCCCGAGATCCTCCTCGAGCAGAGCGATGATCTGGTCCGGCGGGTCCGGTGGAGCCTGATCCTGGAGCATCCCGATAGCGTTCAGGTACGGCTCGGGAAAGATGTCGGCCCTGGCCGACAGCAGTTGCGCGAGCTTGATGAAGGTGGGGCCGAGACCCGCCACCCGGGCCACCAGCTTGTCCGCCCTCCGCCGATGATGGCGCTCGCTGCGCCGGGCGGGGCGCCCCAGAACGATCCACCGCTTCCGGTCTCGCAGGAAAGCCACCACAAAAGGCGTAAGCCCTGTGAGAACCCGAATCCCCCGGAAGAGGCGCTTCACAACGACGCTCGATCGATCGAGGGCACGCTAGAGCATCACGGTCGCGAGCCCAAGGAGCAGCAAGAAGCCCGTCATGTCCGTGAGGGCCGTGAGGAAGACCGTCGATGCCACAGCTGGATCCTGTCCCCTGCGGTCAAGGAATGTCGGAATGAAGGAGCCGGCGAACCCGGCCATGGCGATGTTTCCCCACATGGCGAGCAGCACCACGAGCCCGAGCCGGGGGTCGGCGCCCGTGACATCGGCAAGGGCCGCGGCGCCAGCGGCCACGACCGCACCGATGACCGCACCGTTCAGCAGCGCCACCCGGAGCTCCTTGCCGACCATATGGTCGCGGCTCTCCAGGGGGCCACCCGACGTGGCCAGCCGGCGGATCGTCACGGCCAACGCCTGCTGTCCGGCATTGCCGCCGAGACCGGCTACTACCGGCATCGCCACGGCGAGGAGGGTGGCGGCGGCGATCTGGTCCCGGAAGAGCCAGACAACGGCGGCAGCGAAGCTGGCCGTCAAGGTGTTCAGGAGAAGCCAGGGAAGCCGCGTGCGGACCGCGTCCCGCGAGCTCCCGCGTAGCTCCTCGTCGTCGGACACGCCGGAAAAGAGGAGCAGGTCCTCGGTGGTCTCCGCTTCGAGAACGTCGATGACGTCGTCGAAGGTCACCCGACCCAGAAGGATCCCGTCCTCCGAGACCACGGGGATGGACACGAGGTTGTAGCGGCTGATCAGGTGCCCCACGTCCTCCTGGTCCGCATCGGGAGTCACCGAAGCGACGACGGGCTCCACCAGGTTCTCGACGGGCTCGTGCGTTTCCGCAAGGATCAGATCGTCCAGGGGGACGGTGCCCAGCAGCCGGGACTCGCCGTCGACTACGAACACGGTGTAGAAGTTCTCCACCTCGCGGCCCTGCACCCGCACCACCCCGATGGCCTCCCCCGCGGTGACTGTGCCCAACACCGAGACCAGGGCCGTGGTCATGATGCCGCCGGCGGTCTCCTCGTCGTATTGGAGAAGGTCCCGGATCTCTCCGGCCTCGTCGGCCGAAAGCTCGGCCAGGATGCGGTCCCGGTCCTCGGGCTCCAGCTCTCCGATGAGGTCAGCCGCATCGTCGTCGGGAAGCTCGTGGAGGAGCTCCGCGCCCTCGGTGGGCTCCAGAGCAGCCAGGAGCTCCGCCCGGGCGTCCCCCTCCTCCATCTCGGCGAGGGCCTCGGAGGCGAGCTCCGCCGGGAGGGCGCGCACCAGGGCCAGGCGCGTCTCCTCGTCCACCGACTCCACTACATCGGCGATATCCGAAGGATGGAGCTCGGCCAGAAACGCCTCCAAGGCCCCCATGTCGCCCCGGTCTACGAGGGTGGCCATGCGCTCCCAGAGATCGAGAGAATCCTGAGTCTGGCTGGTGCTCATGCCCCGGAGAGTGGGGCGCTCAAGACGCTTCGTCCAGTAGCTCCCGTAGAAGTCGCTCCTGGAGCTGAAACATCTCGCTTTCGAAGCGGGCTTCGGTCTCGGGATGACCGTGTCCCAAGACATGGAGCGTGCCGTGGATCGCCAGGCGCACGAGCTCCTCGATCAGGGGAACGGCCATCTCACCCGCCTGACGCACCGCCTGCTCGTGCCCGACGTAGATGTCTCCGAGCAGGGACTCTCCCTCTTCGTGGAGCGTGAAAGCGATGACGTCGGTGGGCCGGTCCCGCCCCAGGTAGGTGCGATTGAGCTCACGGATGGCCTGGTCGTCGAGGAGGGCAAGTGAGATCTCACCGTCGGTGACGCCGGCGTCACGCAAGACCAAGTCCACGGCAGAGCGAAGCAGATCCTCGGACACGCCCTCCGCGGCACCGAGCGAGACCTGAACCTCCAATCGGCTCAGACCCCTTCGTCGGCCGGGCTACTTTGGGCCTCCGTCAGATGCTGCGTGGTCGGGTAGTCGATGCGGTGGTGGTAGATGCCACTCAGGACCTGCACGAACGTGTCCTTGAGCAGGGTGATCTCGCGCAACGTCAGAGGAGCCTCATCGAGCTGCCCGTCCTGCTGCTTGCCCTCGACGATGCCGTCCACCAGGCTCCGCACCCGCTCGGGCGTCGGCTCCTGAAGCACCCGGGTGGCCGATTCGATGGAGTCCGCCATCATGGCGATGGCCGTCTCCTTCGACTGAGGCTTGGGGCCTGGATACCGGAAATCGGCCTCGTCTACGTTCTCTTCGCCGAACTCCTCCTTCGCCCGCTCGTGGAAGAAGGCGATGAGCTGAGAGCCGTGATGTTCGGTGATGAAGTGCTGCACGATCTCGGGCAGCTTCTCCTCTCGGGCCAGCCTGAGGCCCTCGGTGACGTGCTCCCGCACGATGGAGGCCGAAGTGTCGGGCTTCAGCTTGTCGTGGGGGTTCCTGCCCTCGGGCTGGTTCTCCACGAAGTAGTGGGGCTTCAACACCTTGCCCACATCGTGGTAGTAGAGGCCTACCCGGCAGAGAAGCCCGTGGGCCCCGATGGAGTTGGCGGCCATCTCACCGAGATTCGCCACGTTGATCGTGTGGGCGTAGCTCCCGGGCGCCTCCAGGGACAGACGCCGCAGGAGCGAACGGTTCGGGTCCGCCCACTCCAGGAGCGTCTGGTCCGTGGTGATCCCGGTGAACCACTCGAAGACGGGCACGAAGCCCATGGCGATGATCGCACTCAGGGCCGCATTCGCCCCGGCCCACCCCAGCGAGGCGACAACCGGCCCAGCCGAGCGCTCCTCCAGAAGAGCCAGGGCCAGAAGGGTCACGGCATAGGCCCCCGTGATGATGGCTACGAACACCCACGTTTGCGCCCTGCGCCGGACGACCCGTACGCTCATGGCGGCCGCGGCACCACCGACCAGGGTGGGAAATAGCACATCCACGCGCCCGAACGGGGGCTGCGCCACCGTCAGCACGGCCAAGACCAGCCCCAGGACCAGAGCGATCCTGGAGTCCCAGAGGACCGCCACGGTCAAGGTGACGAACGCCACCGGCAACGCCTCGGGAGGGAAGCCGTTCCCCGCGACGAGCCGCGCGAGGACGAAGTAGGTGACCACCAGTCCGGCCTGCAGGATGATCCAGCGGAGGGAGGCGTAGATCAGAGGGCGGATGAAGTAGACGAGCACACCGAACACCGAGAGGATCGTCAGGTTCAGGAGGAAGGCACCGAAAATCACTCCGAAGCGAAGCCCCGGCTCCTCCAGCTGCTGGCGCCGCCGCAACTCCGCCTCGTACGCGTTCAGGCGCGCCAGGTCCTCTCGGGTGATGGGCTCGTTGGCCCTCACGATGGCCTCCTGCAGCACCACGTTCCCTTTGGTCGTGGGGACCGCCTGCCGGGCCTGTTCGCGGTCGTCCTGGGTGGTCGAGGGGGCGAAGTCCAGCGAATAGACCGTGTGGCGGATCATGATGAGCCGGAGGAGCTCGCTGAGCTCAGGGCTGGGTGTCAGGAGCTGACTGACGACCCGGTCCTGGAACTCACGGCCCGCGAGAACGCCATCGCTCGATACCGAGCGCCTGCTCTCCACGTCGGGATCCTGGAACAGGACCCGCTCCGCCGTGAGCTGCTGAGCCTGACTAGCTTCCATGACTCCCTGGGCGGCGTACTGCCGAGCCCCGGAGACGGCCGTGGTACGCAGGAACCCGCGTGTCTCGTCGTCCATGAGCAGCGTGGCCTGTTCCAACCTCGCGACCACGGAAGACACCAACAGGAAACGGCGCAGCGCCTCCGGATCACCTGCTGAAGCGATAGTGTCGAGCTGATCGAAGAATCGGCCCAGCCGGACCTCCATCGTATCGCCGGCTTCCGGCCGGAAGTCGAAGGTGGGCGGAACACCGGCCGCGGCATCCGCCCGTTCGCGCTGCAGCTCGGCAACGGATTTGGGGACGGCGAAGGGCACCTCCGCGATCACGGGCTCCGTCAGGACCATGCCTACCGAGTAGCGGCCTACAGTGGACCGTCCCATGGGAGGAAAGAGCGCCGTCACGATGGCCGCCACGCCCACGATGAGCAGCCGCCGCGATCCATGATACAGCACCCCGTCCGGCCAGACGGGCCTGGGTTCTTCCGAATCTCCGTGGGAGATCGGGATCTGGCCTTCGCGACCGCTTCGGGTCAAGAATCCCCCTCGGAGTCCGATCTGGCGTACGCCCGGATGATGTCCTTCACCAGCCGGTGCCGGATCACGTCCATGTCATCCAGATAGATGAACCGGATGCCGTCGATCCCACTCAAGAGAGCCTCGATCTGGAGCAGCCCGGAATCTTCCCTACGGGCCAGGTCGATCTGGGTCTTGTCACCCGTGATGACCACCTGGGAGTTCAGCCCCAGACGAGTCAGAAACATCTTCATCTGAGCCGTCGTCGAGTTCTGGGCCTCGTCGAGAATCACGAAAGCGTCGGAGAGCGTCCGGCCCCGCATATAGGCCAGTGGGGCGATCTCGATGGTCATGTCCTCGAGGGCCCGCCGCACCCGATCGGTGGGCATCATGTCCTCGAGGGCGTCGTAGAGAGGCCGCAAATATGGGTCGACCTTTTCCTGCATGTCGCCGGGCAGGAAGCCGAGGCTTTCCCCCGCCTCGACGGCGGGCCGTGCGAGGACGATGCGCTTGACCCGCTTCTTATAGAGGGCGTCCACGGCCGCGGCCATCGCGAGGTAGGTCTTCCCGGTCCCTGCAGGGCCGATGCCGATGACGATGTCGTTGTCCAGGATGGAGCGGAGGTATTTCCGCTGCCCGTCCGACTTGGGACGGATGACCTTGCGCGTGCCAGGCAGCGCGATGCCGACTTCGTCGTCCGGATGCACCACACCCTCGCCACCACGGGCGGCGAAGCCCTCGGCGAAGCGGGCGATATCGTTGGCGTCGAACGGGGCCCGAAGGCGCGAGAGCTCGATGAGGTGTTGTACGACGGGGACGGCCTGCTCCACCGCCACGAGCTCGCCGGAGAGGATGACATGATCGTTCCGCATGACCAGTCGAATGCCGAACAGCTTTGATACTTCCTGCAGGTTGGCGTCGTTCACGCCGGTGAACAGGAGAGGGTCTACTCCCTCCGCGTCCAGCCGGTGCTCGACTACGGTGCTTTGCCCTGACGTCATTCGGTGTTGCCCTCCGCTTCGACGGGTCGCCCGGGCGACCCTGCACTCATCTGAAGCCCGAGATCGGTCAGATCCGCGGCCGTCAACGGGGTGGGAGCGCCCTCGAAGAGCGCACGGGCCGCCGTGGTCTTGGGAAACGCGATCACGTCCCTGATACTGTTCGCGCCTACGAACTGGGCGACGATCCGATCCATCCCGAAGGCCACTCCACCGTGCGGTGGGGCGCCGGAAGCGAGGGCTCCCAACAGGAACCCGAACTTACGGTCGATCTCTTCGTCCTCCAGGCCCAGAATCCTCAGAATCCGACGTTGGATGTCCGGATCGTGGTTCCGGATGCTCCCCGAACCGAACTCCACTCCGTTGTACACCAGATCGTACGCCAGACCTCGTGCTGACATCGGCTCCGAGTCGAGGAGCTGGACGTCCTCCGGATGCGGCATGACGAACGGATGATGATTCGCTGCGGGCTCGCCCTCCGGGCCCGGCTCGAAGATCGGGAAGTCCACGACCCAGAGCCACGCGTGCTCCCGCTCCTTCTCGATGCCGAGAGCCTCGATGGCAGCCGTCCTTGTAGCGGACAGGGCAGACGACGTGACGCCATCGTCTCCGGTGGCGACCAGCACCAGGTCGCCCGGCGCCATTCCCAGCGACTGGAAGGCGGCCTCGTCCATGAACCGGGACAAGGAGCCCGAGCCCCCGTCCTCGCCCAGCTTGGCCCAGAGGAGGCCCGGTGCACCTGCAGCTTTGGCGTGCGACTCGATGGCCTCCACCTGCTTCCTGGACAGACGCGCCCCTCCCTTCAGGAGCAGCCCACGGATGCGCCCCCCGCCTTCCACAGCGGCGTTGAGTATGGCTGAGTCACCTCCGCTCAGGAGGTCAGTGCAGTCCTGGATCTCGAGGGAGTAGCGGAGATCCGGCCGGTCCGTACCGAAGCGCTCGAGCGCGTCCTGATAAGTCATCCGCGGGAAGGGCGTGTCCGCCTCCACACCGGGCACCTCGGCCGCCAGCACGGTCATCAGTCCCTCCATCCACCCAAGGATGTCGTCGGGCTCCACGAAGGATGCCTCGACGTCGATCTGGGTGAACTCAGGTTGCCGGTCCGCCCTGGGATCTTCGTCACGGAAGCAGCGGGCGATCTGGAAGTAGCGATCGAACCCGGCGGCCATGCAGATCTGCTTATAAATCTGGGGGCTCTGTGGAAGGGCGTAGAACTCTCCTTGGTGCACGCGGCTGGGTACCAGATAGTCCCTGGCCCCCTCTGGCGTCGGCTTGGTGAGGATGGGGGTCTCCACCTCTACGAAGCCCAGAGCGTCCATATGGTTCCGGCACGCCAGTATCAGGCGATGCCTGAGCCGGATGTTGCTCTGGAGCTCGTCGCGGCGAAGATCGAGGACCCGGTGCCTCAGGCGGAGCTCCTCCGAGGGCAACTCGTCCTCTGGCGCCCGGTACACGGGAATCGCCGGGACGTCGGCGTCGGTGAGTCGGCGAAGAGCCGTGGCCCTGATCTCCACGTCTCCCGTGTCGATCTGGGGATTCCGCGCTTCGACCGGACGGGCGACCACGGGACCCACCACCGCCACCACATCCTCCGCACCGAGCTGATGGGCCAACTCCAGGGATGACGCCTCCGTCCAATCGGGTCCGAAAGAGACCTGGATGAGTCCGCTGTGATCACGGAGATCCAGGAAGACCAATCCGCCCAGGTCCCGGCGGCGATGGACCCAGCCCGCCAGCTTCAGCTCGGCACCCTCATCGCCGGCGCGAATTCCACCGACCATGCGGGAACGGAGCGCGGTTCGCTCGATATCGATGTCCGTCATGACTGTGTCGTCGACGATGCTCTTGTTCCTTCGTCGGGCGCCCCCCCGCTCCCGCGGGAGTAATGTCCGAATCTGGCAAAGAGGCCGTAGCCGGCCAGCACTCCAACAGCGTTCGCAAAGCCATCCAGGAAGTCCACCTCCCTGCCCGGCACGAACGTCTGGTACCATTCGTTCAGCGCGCCGTATCCCACGCCCACGAGGATCACGAGGACGACCGGCACTTCCGACGCTGTCCTCATCCTTCCCCACGCAAGGGACAGGCCGAAAATCAGATAGGCGCCCCCGTGGGCCAGCTTGTCCGCTCCGGAGTGCAGGCTGATACCTGGGGAGTCCCACGCGCTAAACAAAAAGAGGACCGCCGCCCAAAGGGCGGCAGGCCCCCAACCAATGATCTTCTCGATCATGGATTGTTCGGCGATCGGAACAGCGCCCTGTCCTCCTCTCATCAGAAGGCTGCAAGCCTTCTCGTATTTGAATCGAAAGAAGTCTAACCCGGGCACCTGGGCGATACAAGAAAATCTAGAGGCCTCTAGTCCCGCGGCCCGTCCCGTTATCTTCTCCTTTGATGCGGCGGAGCCACGGCCCCGTGCACGTCGCACGGCGTGCCATCCGACAAAAACCATGCGCACTGACAAGACCGACCTTCTCGGCCTCACACCCCATGATCTCGAGGTGGTCCTCGAGGCCCATTTCGGCTCCCGCGGCCAGCCGGGGTACCGAGTGGAGCAGGTGAGGCACTGGATCTTCGAGGAGTGCGTCGAGAGCATCGAGGGCATGACCAATTTGCCAGCGGAGGAGCGTACCGCCCTCGCGTCGACGTTCGTCCTGGGCGAGGCCGTGGCGGAAACCATCTCCCGCTCCACCGACGGTACGGTCAAACACCTCTGGAAGCTCGCAGACGGGGAGTTCGTGGAATCGGTTCTGATCCCCGCCACCGATCGGCTGACCCTCTGCATCTCGTCGCAGGCCGGCTGCGCGATGGGATGCACCTTCTGTGCCACCGGGTGGGCCGGATTCCGACGCCAGCTGACCGCCGGTGAGATCGTCTCCCAGTACAGGGCGTCCCGCAGGTGGGCCCTGGAGAACGACTACGGCCGGATATCGAACGTCGTCTACATGGGGATGGGCGAGCCCTTGAGCAACAGGAAGGCCCTCCACCCCTCCTTGACGATCCTCAACCAGGGGTATGGCCTGGGCGCCCGCCGCATCACGGTGTCAACCGTCGGTGTCGTGCCCGGGATCCTCGAGCTCGCCGAGCGGCAAGAGCAGTTTCGCCTGGCCGTCTCCCTCCACTCTCCGGAGTCGGAGTTACGCCGGGAGCTCATCCCGCTGGAGGGGCGGCACCCTCTGCCGGAGTTGATCGGGGCGCTCCGCCGCTTCGACGAAGCCGGAGGGCGCCGGATCACCTTTGAATACGTCATGATTCGAGGGGTGAACGACGCCCCGGCCCTCGCTCCGAAGCTCGCCGAGCTCGCGTCTTCACTCGATGCCTTCGTGAACCTCATCCCCTTCAACCCAATCCCCTACCAGGATTGGAAGGCGAGCACCGGCCAGCGGATCGAGGAGTTCCGGTCGGTTCTCGAGGAGCGGGGGGTGGCCGTAGCCGTTCGGGTGCCGAGGGGGCGCGACATCGACGCTGCGTGTGGGCAGTTGCGTGCGAGCGCCCTGGTGGAGCTTCAGACGGGGAAGTCCACCTCAACGAATGCGGGAGAGGATTCGGCTCCCCCGGACCTCTCGAATCCAGGGGAACGGTCTCAATGAGCCTTTGTTGTACGAGAAGTAGATGAACGAAGCCCGCCCCTCGAGACGCCACCCCTCCAGAAGGCCCCAGTACCGCGAGTCGAGGCTGGTGTCGCGATTGTCCCCCAGCGTGAAGTAGCGATCCTCCGGAATCACCAGCGGGCCCCAGTTGTCGCGGGTCGGGCGATATGTGGGGCGGTCCACGGTGTCCACAAGGTACTGTGCCTGCCAGGCCATCCACGGATGGGGGAGGTCGCCCTCGGGGTCCACGTGCTTCACGTAGGGCTCGTCCTGCGCCTCGCCGTTGATCGTCAGCTCGCCCTCACGCATCTCGACCGTATCACCCGGCATGCCGATGAGCCGCTTGACGAGCTTGAGATCGGGCTCGTGCGGTGGATCGAAGACGATGACGTCACCCCTCCGCACTGCCGAGTATCCGGGAATGTGCATCCGGGTCCCCGGAATCCGTGCACCGATGGCCGCCCGATTCGCAAGGAGGAAGTCCCCGACCAGCAGGGCGCCCTCCATGGATCCCGAGGTGATGACAAAGGTCTGGAGAAGAAAGGTCCTGATCAGGATGAAGAGCACAAAAGCGATGAGCAGCGACTTGGTCCATTCGACGACGGCGTTCTCCTTCGCGTCGCCCTTGTCCGACTTGGCGGGATCGGGGCTTTCGCCTCCTGAACGTGTCCTGCTGTCGCTCTCGCACCGGCTCTTCTTGGCCATACTAGCCGATCAGCCCCTCGATCAGCGGAGATGCTTGCGAAGGTCCCACCACGGGACCTCGTCGCCGGGAGCGTCCTCGCTCTCCGGGATCTCCGGTGTCCAGTCCCTGCCAAGCAATACGGTCACGTCGAGATAAAGGTTCGAATCCGGCTCGCTCAGGATCGATGTCGCCCCCAGCGCCGCGCCCACCGCCCGAGCCGCTTCGAACCGGCCCGATCGGTCCAGCACCATCGTGGAGTCCTTGCCGAAGGCCTCGGCGTTTCCGAAATAGACCACATCGAAGCCCTGATCCCGGAGATGATCGGTGGCCAGGCGGGCCTTGCCGGCCTCGCCACCCGCGTTGAGGACCTCCACCCGAATGCGTCCCATCGTGTTCGTCGTCGGATTCCGTGGTGGGGCCACGGACCGCTCCTGCTCGGGGAGCGGCTTCCACTGGGATATGGCCGAACCGATGAAGACCCCCGTCGCGAGGACGACGCCCAGGAGCATCAGACCTCGGACGCGCTCGCCCATGCCTGCCCTTTCACCATGACGTTCCAGAAGCCCATCGTTTCAGGTCGAACCGGTCTTTCTCTGTCCATGAGGTTCCGGAGGCGTAGCCTGAGGATCGCCCGAACGACGTTGTCCAGATCCTCCGGCATGCGCTTCCTCATCTCCCGACGCCACTTCAGACGGAGCTTCCTGCCCGGCTCCAAGAAGTCTGCGGCGTAGAGCGCCCTGCCCAGGTCCTCGAACTGGGGACTGCCCAGGGTATGGAATGCCACAGCCGTCAGGAGGGGCTCGTCCGTCACCCCTCCCTCGCGAAGCCTTGCCGCCGCGGCAGGTCCATGGAGAAGGGCGTCGGGCAGATCGGCCAGGGGCCCGGATACCAACCGACGGAGCTCCTTGGGCTTCGCGTCTCGCATCATGTCATGAAGATAACCCAGAGCCGTCCAGCGCTGGATATCACGGGGCGACTCGCTACGAGCCTTGCTCCACTTCTTCAGGAGCTTGGCCACCCGGGCCATGTGCTCCCGCCGGTTCGTCCCTGCGACGGCCCACTTCGGCAGCTCTCCATCAGCAGCCGCCGCTACCCAGGGGTGGAGCTTCGAGCCTCCGCTCATACCGCCGTGCGGGCTTGATACGGAACGCTTTCGCAGGACACGAAAAGTATGCGCTCATCCTGGATCGGGAGGCTCGTCCGAAGGCTGTCGGCGGCAACCTAGTGGTGCGTCCGGGAATCGGCTAGGCCCTCTCCCCATACCTGCTATCTTCACGCCATGACCATGCGATGGGACCCGGTCCTCACGGCTGCGGTGGCGCGGGAGTTGGGCGACGCGCTCTCCGGTGAGCGGCTCAAGGCGATCTTCGTCGACCGCGGCGCCGGCACTCTCCACGCGTATTTTCGGCAGACCACCCTTCTCGCGGATGTCAACCCGTCACGAGTCGGCCTCGAAATACTGGCCGCAGCCGAGCCTCCCGATGGGGCCAGGACTTTTCCGTGCCGCCTCTCCACGGTGCAGTCGCTCGCCGATGAGCGTATCCTCGTGCTCGCTCTGCCGAGGGTGCGGGGGCGCGGAGGAGTCGTCAGGATCGTTCTGGAGCTGGTGCCGAACCGGGGGAACGCCACGGTCGTGGAGGGTGACGCGTGGACCGTCAGACACGTTCTGACCAACCGGCGCGGGGCCCGGGCGCCCCAGGTTGGGCGGACCTACCCCATGCCCGACTCGACCCGCCGGGGATTGGAAAGACCCTTGAGCCTCGACGAGTGGCTCGATCTGCTGGGGCCCCAAGAGCCGGAGGCGCGCCGGGCTGTGCTCCTCCGCAACGTGGCGCTCACGTCCCCCATCAACGCTCCAGCCCTTCTCGGGAAGACCGTGGGAGACGGCGACGGCGCTGACGAGGCCAAGCTCGCGTCGGGTCACGAGCTCTGGATGCGCCTCCGGGAGATCGCGCTCGGGCCGTCCCCACCCGAGGTCGGTGGCGAGGCACACGTGACGGAATGTCCATGGGGACCGCAGCCGTACCCCCTCTGCCTCCCCGGATACCCATGCCAGGTATCGCCGTCCCTGTTAGACGCAATTCGTGAAGTCAGAAGCACCGCGGGCACCACGCCTGGTCTGATTCCGTCCGGGCTGACCGGGGCACTGGAGGACGCCCTCTCCCTCGCGCGCAAACGGACCCGCAAGCTCCGGCGAGAGCTCGAGAGCACGCCCGAGCCCGAAGTGCTCAGGGTGAAGGGCGACCTGATCCTGGCCCATCTCCAACGGGTGCCAAAGGGAGCCTCCGAGGTGGCGCTCCCCGGCTTCGACGGCGAGGAGATGCCGATCATCCTGGATCCGGCCCTCCCCCCACAGAGGAACGCGGCCCGGTACTACGACCGGGCCGGGCGGGCCCAGCGGGCGAGAGGGCAGCTTCCCGACCTGATCCGCGAGGGCGAGGAGAGGGAGGCGACCTTGGCGGAGCTCATGGATCGAGTGGAGGCCAGAGAGGCTACCGCAGAAGAGATCCGTAACGTTCTGTCGGAGAGAGAGCTACGGGCTCGGACACCCCAGGGAGGGGCCGTCCCCGCCCTTCCCTACCGCGTCTACCGGACGTCGGGAGGGTTGGAAGTCCGAGTCGGACGGGGATCGGCCTCCAACGACGATCTGACCTTCCGGCACTCCAGGCCCGACGACATCTGGCTCCACGCCCGCGACTCGGCCGGAGCTCACGTCATTCTGAGATGGGACGGAAAAGGCGCGCCGCCTGCCCGTGATCTTCACGAGGCGGCGGTGCTGGCGGCGGTGAATTCGAGGGCCAGGACCTCGGGAAGCGTACCGGTGGATTGGACGCACCGGAAGCACGTCCGAAAGCCCAGGAAGTCTCCGCCGGGGACGGTGGTCCCGGACCGCGTGAAGACCCTCTTCGTGGAGCCGGACCTGACGCTTCCCGACCGGCTGAGGGAAGGGTAGCCTCGCCAACCGGCTCGGGCAGGGGCTTCTCTGGGCGGCTCAGGGAGTGGCTTCGGAGCCCGCGTCCATGGCCGTGCGAAGCGACGCCAGGAAGGTGCTGGCCTCGGCGGGCCCCCCCCGGTCCAGCGCCTTGATCAGGGCGCTCCCCACCACGACGCCGTCTGCCACACCGGCCACCAGCGCCGCCTGCTCTGGCGTGGAGATACCGAAGCCCACAGCCACGGGCAGGTCCACCTCACGCCGGAGGCTTCGAACCTCGGCGGCCAGGCCCTCGCTCAAGGTCTCTCGGGCGCCCGTCACCCCGGTCCGGGAGATGTAGTAGAGGAACCCCTGGCCGCTCTCGGCCACCTCGGGAATGCGGTCGGGCTCGGTGGTGGGGGCGATGAGCCGGATCAGGTCCAGCGGCGAGTCGAGAATGGCCTCTTCCACCACGGGATCGGCACCCGTGGGCACGTCCGTGAGGAGGATCCCCTGTGCCCCCGCCTCCACCGCATCCTCGAGGAAGGATTCCAGGCCGTACTGGAGTAGCGGGTTCACGTAGCTGAAGAGCACGACGGGCGCGTCGGAGACACTCCGGAATGCAGTGAGGACCTCGAGGGCTCCCGCCACGGTCATGCCCCCCTCGAGAGCCTTGTGGGTGGACTCCTGGATGGTGGGCCCATCTGCCAGGGGGTCGCTGAAGGGGATTCCCAGCTCCAAAAGGTCCCCGCCGGCCTCGGCGATGGCCGAAAGCACTTCCACACTGGCCTCGGACGAGGGGAAGCCGCACGTCACGTACGGCACCAGAACGCTTCGCCCTTCGCCCTGCCGCTCTTCGAACCGCTGTGAGATCCCCACCCCTCCCGGGCTCAAAGACCTCGCCCCGGAGTCTGACGATCACATGATATAGTCGCTGACACGGATCCCGTACTTCTGGGGGTTGGTGGTCTTGATGATGACACGGCCATCGAGCGAGAGATCCACCTGCAGGGGCTCGGTGAGCGGGATCCCCATCCCGTCGGAGATGATCTTCACCATGGGCTGGTGGAGGTGGGCGACGTCGGGGTTGGTCTTGGAGACGACCGCCAGCTCCAAGGTGTCGAGGATGACGAGGGTGCCCACCGGATAAACCCCGGTGGCGTTGATGAACGTCTTCACGATCAGCTGATCGAAGCCGCGACGGGGGTTGTCCCGCATCTCCTTGAGGACCTCGTCAGGCGGCCAGGGCTCGTACTGGTAGCTCCGCACCGACGTCCCGGCGTCGAACCCATCGGCCACGGCCACGATGCGCGAGAAGAGGCCCGGGTTCCGAGGGCGTGTATTCTCGGGGTATCCGCTCAGGTCGATCTTCATGTGATGCTCGTAGGCCATAAGCATCTGGCGGTACGGAATGTCGGCGAAGCCGTGCATCTCGAAGAGGAGGATGAGCCCCTCCGTGGGATGCTGCTTCATAGCCTCCCACTCTTCGTCGGTGAGCCCGCCGGCTTTGTTGATGACCTCGCTGTCGACGGCCATCTTGCCGATGTCGTGGAAGAGCGCGCCGAGGCCGAGCTCATAGAGCTGTGTCTTGCTGAGGCCCAGCCGCTCCCCGATGACCACGCTGAAAATGCAGACGTTCACCGAGTGGGTGAACGTGTACTCGTCGAAGCCACGCAGGGTCGTCATGGTCACCATGGACGACTCGTTGTCCAGCACCTGATCCACGATTCCCTGCACCGCCCGTTTGACCTTCCGGACGTTTACGGCCTTGCCGAGGCGCATGTCGGTAAGCACGTCCTTGGCGACCTTGACCGACTGGGCATACGTGCCCTTGGCAGCCGCTATGGCGTCTCGCTCCAGCAGCTCCGGCTCGAGGGTCCCCGACTCGGACCGAACCTCAATGTGCTTCGCGGGCGTCTGCGACAGGCGCTCGACGAACGCCTCGAAGGGCTCTTCTTCCTTGGGATCCCGGAGGAGAACGGAGATGAAGGGCGCCCACTCGGAGCGCTCCACGTTGGCGTCGATGGCAACCTCGCCGATGCCATGCCCGGTCAGGGCCGACGAGAAGCTCCCGAAGGTGGCGAAGTTCGAGAGGTCGAGTCGGAGCCTCGTCTCGTTCATGAAGAAGAAGTCACCCACCAGATGGAGCTCGAGTCCGCCCTCGTGCTTGAAGAACTCGTTCATCTGCCCGTGGAGGTCGTCGATGGCCTGCTGGACCCGGGTATTCTCCAACGGATAGAGCTTCAGGGACCGGAGAACCACGTAAAACGCCGTAAGGAGCCGGCTTCCGAGCTCCTGGACGATTCCGGCATCGTCGAGGGGGCTCACTCGGGCTCCTCCGCCCCCTGGATGGCCTTGCGCACGGCGGTACGGACCACCGCGTCGCTGTCGTCTTTCGATTTCTCGAGGGCCTTCTGGGCTTTGGGCATGCGGATCTTGCCCAGCACCCGGGCCGCGGACGCCCGGATCTCCGGAGGTTCCTTGCGGCTGAGAAGGCCCTCTTGTTCAGGAGCTTGTCGAGGACCTCGACGGCCCCGGCCCCGCCGAGCATGCCGTAGCTCTCGAAGACGGCGATCTTCTCGGTGAGGTCGGCCTGTCGAATCTCCTTGCCCGTGACCACCGCCTTTAAGGCCGGGGCGGCGTTGGTGTATTGCATCCCTGCCAGCGCCCGGGCGGCCCCGACCCGGACGTCACTCTCCGAGTCCGCGAGCGCGTTGATCAAGCCAGGTGCCGCGCCGCTGGCACCGAGCGTCCGAGCCGCCTCCACGCTGGCGAGCCGCGCCGCGGCGTATGTATGGCTCATGAGCCTCACCAGCTTGGGAGCGGCGTCCGACAGGCCCATCTCGCCCACGAGGAGGGCGGCCGCGGTTGCGATCACGGCGTTCTCGTCCTCCAGGAGCGCGATCACCGCCTCGCGGTTCTCGTCGGCGATGCCCCTCACGGCCCGGCGCAGCGTCTCCTGGAGCCCCTTTTCCTCCGCTTCCTCGGAAGCCAAGAGAAGGATCGGCAGGGCGTCCGAGCTGAGGTATTTGAGGAGCCGGTCGAGGACCTCCACGGGTACGTCGATGGTGCCGTCCCGAAGGGCCCCAACGAGCTCCTCGATGGTCTCGGGCGACGAGAGCTCGTTCATGAGGGCGTCGCACTCCTGCTGCCGCAACTGGTCCAGCCCCCCCGGCCTAGCCCGAGTGGCGGCCAGCTGCTCCAGGACGTCGGCGGCCGAAGCCACCGCTCCACGACTCAGGAAGTTCGGTAGCAGGTCGCGGAAGACCTTCAGGATCTCCGACTGGCGCTCCGCCTGCTCAGGCTCCTCCAACCTGTCGAAGAGGGCGGCGAGGACATCCGCCCGGAGGTCCCTCGACATCTCGGCTTCGAGCTCTTGCTTGAGCTGCTCCTTCTCCCTTGGATCCAGGGCATAGAGAGCAGGCTGGAAGTCGTCCCGCCCGATCTTCGGCGGTGGTGTCTCCTTCGTGGGAGCCTCCCCGGTCTCGGCCGAGGCACTCTCCTCTGTCTCCATCTCTTCCTGGAGCACATCCGCCAGCTCGGGGCGATCTTCCTCGGGACGCGCCTCGGGGACCGCAACGCCGTCCGTGAGCCGGTCCACGTAGTAATACTTGAAGAACTCCAGATCCTCCTCCCAGAGGATGCTGAGGAGGTCGTCGCCCTCGGCGGCTTTCAACGTCTTGGCCTTCTGGAGAAGACTCAGAAAACGCTCGAGCTCCTGTGCCTCGATGCCCAGGAGGAACGTCACATCCCGGACGCCGTCCTTGTAGAAGAGGAAAGAGAGGGAATCGGAGCGGGAATCGCTGTGGTAGACCTCCTCGCCGGCCAGCGCGAAACGGTCTTCCTCAACCGAGACGTTGAGACCCTCAATCTCCTGCCAGAGGTCCTCGAACGCCTCCCGTAGGCTCGTTACGAAGCGCTTGTAGACCGGGTTGTTCTCGTCGTAGAGCTGATAGGCCCGCAGCGCCTTACCGAGAGTGATGAACAACTCACGGACCTGGGCGAAGGGGAGGTCCTCGACGTCTGACAACTCGGCAGAGCCGCCGTCGCCCTGATCGGAAATATCGACGGGGGTATCTGTCAATGGTCGCTCGCTCTATCGGCCCGCTGTCTCGGTCTGCGCAATGCTCCCTCGCCCCTCGGTTCGAGCCACGTGGGCAACGTCTTTGTCCCCTCTGCCGCTCAGGCATACCAGGAGCGAGCCGCGCTCTCGGTACGCCGGCGCGATGTCCAACACGTGAGCGACGGCGTGCGCGCTCTCCAGAGCCGGTATGATCCCCTCGAGCTCGGACAGCCGGTGAAACGCCGAGAGGGCCTCGTCATCCGTCACCGACGTGTAGTGGGCCCGGCCAGACTCCTTAAGGTGGGAGTGCTCCGGGCCTACTCCTGGATAGTCCAAACCCGCCGAGATCGAGTGTGCCGGCGCCACTTGGCCGTCGTTGTCCTGAAGAAGATAACTCATGGCCCCGTGGAGGACACCAGGTTTTCCTGCCGCCAACGTGGCCGAGTGACGGCCCGAGTCGAGGCCCTCCCCCGCCGCCTCGACACCGATCAGCTCGACGTCGTCGTCCCGAAAAGCGTGGAAGATCCCCATGGCGTTGGACCCCCCACCCACGCACGCCACTACGGCTACGGGGAGGTCTCCCGTCCGATCGAGCATCTGCTCTCGGGCCTCCTCGCCGATGACGGCCTGGAAGCCGCGCACAATGCGGGGAAAAGGCGCAGGCCCCACCACGGAGCCGATGATGTAGTGGGTCTGCTCGACGTTGGTCACCCAGTCGCGGATCGCTTCATTCGTGGCGTCCTTGAGGGTGCGAGTCCCTGAGGCCACCTGACGCACCTCAGCGCCCAGGAGCTCCATTCTGTAGACGTTCAGCGCCTGCCGTGCGACGTCCACCTCTCCCATGTACACCACACACTCGAGATCGAAGAGCGCACACGCCGTCGCGGTGGCGACGCCGTGCTGGCCCGCTCCGGTCTCGGCGATGATGCGGCGCTTGCCCATGCGGTGAGCCAGGAGAGCCTGACCGATGGTGTTGTTGATCTTGTGAGCGCCGGTGTGGTTGAGGTCCTCCCTCTTGAAGTAGATGGGCCCCGCCCCCGCGTCCTCTTCGAGGCGCCGAGCACGGTACAGAGGCGACGGGCGACCCACATAGTCACGAAGCAGAGCGCTCAGCTCACCGCGGAAGGTGGAGTCGGCCGCCGCCTCCTCGTAGGCCGCCTCCAGCTCGTCCAGAGCCGAAATGAGGGTCTCGGGGACATATCGCCCACCAAAGGACCCGAAGCGATCCGCTTCCGTCTGCATGCTCATCGCTGTCTCGTATCCGGGATGGGAGCATCGGTCATTCGGGCCTTCCTCACGAACGCCCGGATCAGGTCATGATCCTTGCGTCGAGGCGAGAGCTCAACGCCCGAGCTGACGTCGACCACGTCCGGAGAGAGGACCCGCACCGCCTGCTCGACGTTGTCGGGAGTGAGGCCTCCGGCCGCGATGAGCCTGACCCCCGGCGGGAAGGCACCCCTCACCGAGGAGAAGTCCTCCCAGGTGAAGGAGACGCCACCACCACCGGGACGCTCAGGGTGCCAGGCATCCAGGAGCAAGCCGTCCACGGAGGTCCCGAACTCATTCAGGGCTCGGATCACGTCGTCGGGCTCTCGCACTCTCACGGCCTTCCAGATCGCCCAATCGCCCCGGCTGCGCAACTCCCGGACGAACGCCGGGCTCTCCTCCCCGTGAAGCTGGATCACCGAAGCGCCCACCAGTTCGGCGATACGCTGGGCCTCATCGAGGGGCTCGTCCACCAGCACCGCGACCACGGGCGTATCGACGGCGAGCCCGATGTCCACAGCCTGGTCGGGCGTTAGGCTTCTGCTGAAGCCCTGTGAGAGGATCATGCCGAGATAGCTCGCCCCCAACTCCTCGGCGGCGCGGGCGTCCTCCGCGGAGCAGAGCCCACAGATCTTGACCCACACGTCACCCATGGCCCCGGCCCCTCCGCACCTCTCCCGCAAGGGCCGAGACGCCCGCGCCGGGATCCTGCTGGCGGAGAAGCGACTCCCCGACCAACACGGCATCGACGCCCTTGTCCCCCAGCAAGCGTACGTCTTCCCGGGTGCGGATGCCGCTTTCCGAGACCAGGACCACATCCGGGGGAATCCGGTCCAGAAGGCCGAGCGTCACCTCCAGCCGGGTCTCGAACGTCGTGAGATTCCGGTTGTTCACCCCGATCAGTCGAGCGCCGGCCGCCACACCCCGATCCACTTCCTCGCCGTCGTGCGCCTCGACCATGGCCGTCATTCCCAGCTCCTCAGCCAACAGGCGCAAAGAGCGCAGTCGGGCGTCGTCCAGGATCCGCACGATCAGCAGAATCGCATCCGCTCCCGCGGCCCGAGCCTCGTAGATCTGGGACTCGTCGATGAGGAAGTCCTTTCGAAGCACCGGAAGGCCCACGAGTCCTCCAGCGGCGCTCATGTCCTCGAGGGAGCCTCCGAAGTAGTCCCGATCCGTCAGGACGCTGAGGGCCGCCGCTCCGCCCGCTTCGTAGGTCGGAGCCAGCTGCAGGGGGTCCAGATCGGGACGGATGGGTCCGGAGCCAGGCGATCGCCTCTTGATCTCCGCGATCACCGCGACGGATTCGCCCCCACTCAGGGCGCCGAGGAAGTCCCGGGCGGGCTCGGCACTCTCAGCAGCCGCTCGGAGCTCCGCCACGCGATCTCTGAGCCCCTCCACCTCGTGCCGCTTGGTCTCTACAATCCGCCCGAGGATGTCCGTCGGAGGGCTCATCGTCGTGCCCACAGGCGCACCACACCCCATGATCCCTGAACAGCCTTGCGTTTCGGGCAACGTTCGGGTATCGTTTCTTCGGGTCCTATTCGGGTTCCATCGATATGGAGGCGGACACGATGCCCCTGACGAAGCGACAAAAAGAGATCCTCGATCATATTGAGAGTTTCATCGACGAGCACGGATACGCCCCCAGCTTCGAGGAGATCGCAGCCGCGTTCGGGTACTCCTCCCTTGCCACGGTGCACGAGCACCTCAGCAATCTGGAGCGCAAGGGCTACATCCGGAAGGCCTACAACGAGAGCCGGTCCATCGAGCTGGTGGGGCACGCGTCCTCGTCCGGCGCGGTGGAGCTACCTCTCTTCGGAGCGGTGGCGGCCGGGCTTCCCATCGAGGCCATCGAGGAGCAAGAGACCTTGGCCGTCCCACCGGACATGGTGCGGACCGGCAGCGAGAACTTCGTGCTCCGGGTCGAAGGCGAATCCATGATCGATGAGCAGATCCGTGACGGCGACTACATCGTCGTTAGCTCGCAGGACACGGCCGACGACGGGCAGATGGTCGTGGCGCTCGTGGGCGGTGACTCGGCGACAGTCAAGAAGCTCTATCGCGAGAGCGACGGCCGCATTCGGCTGCAGCCGGCCAACCCCACCATGCCACCCATCGTGGAGGATCCCGACAACGTCCAGATTCGAGGCGTCGTCGTGGGCGTCATCCGCAAGTACTAGGGCGCACGCGTAGTCGCTCGTAGCAGGTCCAGGGCTTCCAGAGCCCTGCCGCTGTCGAGGGCCTCCGTGGCCGCGTCGATGCTCTCCTCCAGCGTGTCGGCAGCACCCGACACATAGATAGCCGCCCCCGCGTTCAGCAGCACGGCCGACCTGGCGCCTCCCCGCTCGTCTCCCTGAAGCACCGACATTATGACCTGGGCATTGTCCTCGGGCTCGCCTCCAGCCAACTCCTCGGCCGAGCAGGGCTCCATGCCGAAGTCCTTGGGCCTCACCGTACGCTCGCTCACCAACCCGTCCACCAACTCGGCCACCTGCGTGGGGCCCATGGGACTGAGCTCGTCCAGCCCAGGCTCTCCGTGCACCACCAGCGCACGGGTATGGCCCAGCTCCCGGAGCGACTCTACCACGAGCGATACCAGGGACGGATCCGCTACACCCACCAGCTGTCTGCCGACCCGGGCGGGGTTCGTGAGGGGTCCCAGGATGTTCATCACGGTAGGAAACCCGAGCTCCCTGCGGACGGGCCCCACGTGCCGCATGGCCGGGTGGAGGAGAGGGGCGAACATGAAGACCAGCCCTACCTCCTTCAGGACCAGGGCCATTTCTTCGGGGGTCAGCTCGATGCGTACCCCTAACGCCTCGAGAACGTCGGCACTCCCGCTCCGGGACGTGAAGGAGCGATTCCCGTGCTTCGCGACGCGAGCCCCTGCCCCGCAGGCCACGAGAGCGGCGGCTGTTGAGATGTTGAAGGTGGTGACGGACCCGCCCCCCGTTCCGCAAGTGTCTATGAGCTGGTCCGTCGCTTCCGAGGCCACCTCCACCATGGCCTTGCGGAGGGCTCTGACGCCACCTGCCACCTCCACCGGGATCACGCCCTTCACTCGAAGCGCGGTAAGAAGCGAGGACATCTGCACCGCCGAGGCGCTTCCCTCCATGAAGGCGTCGAACGCGAACTCGGCCTCGGCGGCGGTGAGGTGCTCTCCGCCGGCGAGCTTGTGAAGGACGTCTGGGAGGTCTGAAGGCGACGACGATCGAGGGGAACTCTGGCTCATTCGAGATGGCGTTCCGTGGACGAAATCCCGTGCCGGAGGGCGCGATTTCCCCGGCAGAATACAGCTACAATTCAACCTTTCGGGCATCGCTTGACAACAGTTGCGGCCTTTCTACCTTCCGGGCGTGGAATCCGTGAGGGTGAATCGCCTCAAGCTGATCCTGCAATATGACGGCTCAGCCTTCTTCGGCTGGCAGATACAGCGTGAGGAGCGAACCGTTCAAGGGGAGCTCGAAGCGGCTCTGAAGCGTCTTACAGGTGCCCGGCACCCGGTGGAGGGATCGGGCAGAACGGATCGGGGAGTCCACGCGACCGGTCAGGTGGCAGCCGTGTCCCTCCCGGAGCCCTGGGGACCGCCCAAGCTCAAGAAAGCGCTGAACGCGGTGCTGCCCAACGACATCTGGATCGACACCGTCGAGCCGGCGGCCCCCGATTTCAGCCCGCGCTACGATGCCGTCGCCCGCACGTATCTCTATCGCCTCGGCGTCTCGGAGCAGAGCCGGTCTCCGTTCCACCGTCCGTGGTGCTGGGCCCTGGCGACCGAAGTGGACTCCACCCTCTTGAGTGAGGTCACCGACCTCCTTCCTGGAGAGCACTCGTTCAGGGCCTTCGCCAAGTCCGGGCGACCGGAGCGTGGTGAGCTCTGCACGGTCCAGGAGTCGCAGTGGGAGCCCTGGGAGGATCTCGGGTTCTCGTTTCGGATAACCGCCAACCGCTATCTTCACCATATGGTCCGCTACCTCGTGGGGACGATGGTGGACATCGCGCGCGGACGGCGCCCGGTGGACGACCTGGGCCGTCTGCTGGCCAACTCGGACGACGACCTGGCGACGTCTCCCCCGGCGCCTCCCGAAGGCCTTTTTCTACATCATGTGGCGTATCCAGCGGAGCCCGCTGCTACGACCGGGGACGCCAGCACGACAGCGCCCTAACCGAAAAGAACATGAGAATCTTTCTCGATACCGCCGACCCCGAAGAGATCCGCCGAGCCAACGCCGCAGGCCTCATCGACGGCGTGACCACCAACCCGTCCCTCATGGCCAAGGTCGGAGGAGACCGAGAGCCGGAGGATCTCTTCCTGGAGATCTGTCAGACCGTGGACGGGCCGGTGAGCGCCGAGGTCGTGGCTCTGGACGCCGAGGGCATGGTGGATCAGGGCACACGTCTCGCCAAGATCCACGACAACATCGTCGTCAAGGTCCCTCTCACGGAGGCGGGGCTCGTCGCGTGCCGTACGCTCAAGAGTGAAGGCATCGGAGTGAACGTGACGCTCTGCTTCTCGCCGACCCAGGCGCTGCTGGCGGCGAAGGCGGGAGCCACGTTCATCTCTCCTTTCGTCGGCCGCGTCGATGACATCGCGGGCGACGGAATGGAGCTCGTGGGGCAGATCCGCCAGATCTACGACAACTATGAGATCGAGACTCAGATTCTGGCCGCGTCCATCCGGCATCCCCAGCACATGGTGCAAGCCCTGATGATCGGCGCCGACTGCGCCACGTTGCCAGCGAAGGTGCTGTATCAATTGTTGAAGCATCCGTTGACCGACCGCGGCCTGGATGCGTTCCTGGCGGACTGGAAGAAGTTGGGAAAGGATCTTTAGTGAGGTGCCCGTCAGCCTTCGCAACAGTGGCCTTCGCCGTCGTGGCGCTATCCACGACGACCTGTAGCGCGGAGGAAACCCCCAACCCCACCGTCGTTGCGGAGGCGCCATCGGCAGCCGCTCTGCCGGCGCCAGCAGCCTCGGCGCCTATCGCTTCGTCCCTGCAGCTGCCGGCCGCCGAGCGCTCCGGGCAGCTGGACGAGTCACGGAGCACGGCCATCGTCGAAGCGGCCACCGAGGTGGCGCCGGCCGTGGTGAGTGTGAATGTCCTCCGGAACGAGCAGGTGCGCACCCGCTCGTTCTTCGACCCGTTTTCCATGCCCCGAACCCGCCGCAGCCGTGGCTTGGGATCGGGCTTCATAATCAGTAACGACGGCGTGATCCTCACCAACGATCATGTGATTCAGGGCGCCGAGCGCATCATGGTCACCCTCCCCGACGGCCGTGACTTCGAGGCCGAGCTGGTGGGGACGGATCAGCTCACCGACGTGGCCGTTCTCCGGATCAGGGGCGACCGGCTCCCGGTGGCCCGCCTGGGCACGTCGGAGGGGCTGCTCATCGGCGAGTGGGCCCTGGCCATCGGGAATCCCTTCGGGAATCTCTTCTCGAACTCGGAGCCCAGCGTCACGGCCGGAGTCATCAGCGCCACCGGAAGGCACATCATCCCGGATTCCGACGACCGCGTCGTCTATCTGGGGATGATCCAGACCGACGCCCCCATAAACCCCGGGAATTCGGGCGGACCACTGGTCAACTCCGCCGGTGAGGTCATCGGTGTCAACAGCTCCATATTCTCCCGGAGTGGGGGAAGCGAGGGTCTAGGTTTCGCCGTTCCCATCGATCGGGCCATCCGCGTGGCCGACGACCTCATACGCACAGGTGAGCCGACACGGGCGTGGCTCGGCTTCGAGGTGGACGCCGGCGCGGAGGACATCTGGGGCCGGACGCAGGGGATCGTGGTGGCCAGCGTGTCTCCCGACTCACCGGCCGCACGCATCTCGCGGGGCGACCGCATCGTCTCCGTGGACGGACAGCCGCTCCATACGCCTCTGGATTTCGAATCCGTGCTCCTGGACCTCAGGGCCGGGGAGTCCATCGCCCTGGGCGTCGAGGGGCGACCGAGCCCCGTGACCCTGGTATCTGAAGAGGTCCCCTCGGTCTCGGCGGACCGGGTCACCGCCCTGGAGCAGATGCAGCTCGTCACCGTGACCTCGCAGATCCGCGCCGAGAGGAACCTCAGATACGAGAGCGGAGCGCTCATCCTGTCCATCGAGCCGCAGCTGGAGAGTCGCATCGGCTTCCGGACGGGCGACGTGATCCTCCAGATCAACCGCGCAGGCGTCACCTCAGCCGAGCAGGCCGCAAGCATATTCCGGCGGGCATCGGGCAACATGGTTGTATACATCGAACGCAGCGGCGGAGTCATCGTGAGGCAGCTCTCCTTCCGGCGATCCCGTGGCTGATTCCTCAGCCGATCGCTATAGCCATCCGCTCGGAGAGCGCTACGCTTCCCGCGAGATGCAGGCCATCTTCGCTCCGGCCAAACGCTACGGAACCTGGCGGCGCCTGTGGCTGGCCCTGGCCGAGGCGCAACAGGAGCTCGGCCTCCCCGTCACGTCGGAGGCCCTGGACCAGATGCGGCGAGGGCTCGACGACCTGGATCTCGAGAAGGCCGCCGAGTACGAGCGCCGCTTCCGCCACGACGTCATGGCGCACGTGCATCTCTTCGGCGACGTAGCGCCCGCGGCAAAGGGCGTCATCCACCTCGGGGCCACCAGCGCCTTCGTCGGGGACAACACGGACCTGATCCTCCACCGGGAGGCCCTCACCCTGATCCGGGACCGTCTGGTGCGCTGCGTGGCGCGCCTCGCCGACTTCGCTGCCACGCACAAGGACCTGCCCACGCTGGGCTACACCCACTTCCAACCGGCCCAGCCGACCACGGTGGGCAAGCGGGCCACCCTTTGGCTTCAGGACTTCATCCTCGACATCGAAGAGCTGGAGTTCCGCTTGAAGACCCTGCGCTTCCGGGGGGTGAAGGGCACCATCGGGACCCAGGCGTCCTTCCTGGAGCTCTTCGAAGGAGACACCTCCAAGGTCGACGCGCTCGACCATGCCGTGGCCCACCGAATGGGCTTCGCAGAGCGCTTCGGCGTGACGGGTCAAACCTACCCCCGAAAGATCGATGCACAGATCCTGGGCTCCCTGGCCAGCGTGGCGGCCTCTGCGTCGAAGATGGGCCACGACCTCCGGTTGCTCGCCAACCTACGGGAGGTGGAGGAGCCCTTCGAAGAAGAGCAGATCGGCTCGTCGGCCATGCCGTACAAGCGGAACCCCATGCGGGCCGAGCGCATCTGCGCCATGGCGCGCCACGTCATCGTCCTGGCCCAGGATCCGCAGTTCACGGCGGCGACCCAGTGGCTGGAGCGCACGCTGGACGACTCGGCCAACCGGCGGCTCTCGATTCCGGACTCGTTCCTCGCGCTGGACGGCATCTTGGTGCTGGTGGAGAACGTGGCGTCGGGACTCGTCGTGAACCCCGGGGTGATCCGTCGGAACCTGGAGGAGCATCTCCCCTTCATGGCGGCCGAGGCCATCCTCATGCACGCTTCGACCGCGGGAGGAGACCGCCAGGAGCTCCATGAGCGTATCCGACGGCACTCCCTCGAGACGCTCCGTCGCATGAAGGAGCAGGGCGCGGAGGCCGATCTGCTGGAGCGTATCGCGGGTGACGACGCGTTCGGGATGACCTTGCCCGATCTCCGAGAGATCGCCGATTCCGCCCGCTTCGTGGGGCGGGCCCCCGAGCAGGTGGACCGCTTCTTGGCCGAGTGGGTACAGCCGGCCTTGGAACGCCTCGAAGCCGGCGCCAACGAGCGCCTGGGAGAACCCGATGTCCGGGTCTGACGCCATGGCTGTAGCAGAGTCAAAGCTACGCCTGCCCCTCGTCCACCAGGGCAAGGTCCGCGACGTATACGACGCCGGAGACGGCTTGCTCCTGATGGTGGCGAGTGATCGCGTGAGCGCCTTCGACGTGATCCTCCCCCAGCCGATTCCCCGCAAGGGAGAGGTGCTCACGCAGCTCACGGCCTGGTGGTTGGACTCCCTCCGTGACCAGATCGACCACCATCTCATCAGCGTCGACCCCGACGAGATCGTGGACCGAGTCCCGGCCCTGGGCGACTCGAGAGAGGCGTGGGCCGCCCGCGGCATGCTGGTGCACCGAACCGAGCCGGTGCTCGTGGAGTGCGTGGTGCGGGGCTACATCTCAGGCTCGGCGTGGAGGGAGTATCTTGCATCCGGTACCCTGGCCGGGGAGCCGCTTCCTGAGGGCCTGGTGGAGAGCGGCCGGCTGGAGCAGCCAATCTTCTCGCCGGCGACGAAGGCACAGACCGGCCACGACGAGAACATCCCCTTCTCCGGTGTGGTCGAGCGGTTGGGAGACGAGATCGCAAACCGGCTGCGGGAGCTGTCCATCGCGATCTACGGGCACGGCGTGACGTTGGCCGAGGAGAGGGGGATCATTCTGGCAGATACCAAGTTCGAGTTCGGCTACCACCCGGACGGCCGGCTCCTCCTCATCGACGAGGTGCTCACGCCGGACTCCTCCCGCTTCTGGCCGGCGGACCGTTACGTGCCGGGGCAGAGCCAGCGATCCCTGGACAAGCAGCCCGTCCGCGACTTCCTGGACGGACTCGACTGGGACAAGTCGCCACCGCCGCCCGACTTGCCCGATCACGTCGTCGATGCCACTTCAACGAGGTACTTGGAGATTTTCCGGCGTCTGACTGGAACAGAGCTCAATGCCTTCGAGCCCCCTCGCTTCGGCTGAGTGCCGGAGGACCAAAAGGACCCCATGAGGTTCGCGCGGGAAGGCTATCCATTCATGTTGGCAGGGTCGATTCTGGCCGCGCTGGCTTGGGCCGCCGTTCCCATCTGGGACGCCTGGGTGGCCGTCCCTGCCGGAATGCTCACGGTGCTCGCCGGATTCGTCTTCTACTTCTTCCGGGACCCGGAACGCCTGGTCCCCGCGGGCGAGGGCGTCGTTCTCGCCCCCGGGGACGGGAAGATCATCGACATCCGGGAGGTGGACGAGCCGTCCTTCTTGGGGGGCCGGTGCCGGCGCATCACCATCTTCCTCGGCATCTTCGACGTCCACGTTCAGCGGGCCCCGGTTTCGGGCAGCGTCACGCACCGCGACTATCGTCCCGGGAAGTACGCCGTGGCGTGGCACCCCAAGGCGAGCGAGGCCAACGAGCAGTCGTCCCTGGGGCTGAGCACTCACTGGGGGCACGTCCTGGTGAGACAGATCGCGGGGCTGATCGCACGTCGGATCGTTACCTATCCGGAGAAGGGTGAGGTGGTGCAGCGCGGCGACCGCATCGGGCTCATCAGGTTCGGCTCCAGGGTGGATCTGTTCATGCCCCTCGACTGGCCTCTGTCCTGCGCCATGGGCGACAAGGTCGTGGGTGGGGCCACGGTCTTCGCCCATGTGAAGGTCCAGGCCAGCACACCGGGGGTGACCGCCCCGGATGCGAAGGACCATGGGAGCACACCGCAGGCCGGCACACAGGAGGCAAAGGCATGATCGACCGTCCGAGGGCCGGCACGAGGCTCCAGAGGGGAATCATCATCCTCCCGTCGGCCTTCACCATGGCCAACCTGTTCTTCGGGTTCTACGCCATCGTGGCGGCCACCCGTGGTGACTTCGCGTGGGCCGGTTGGTTCATCGTGTGGGCTGCCGTGACGGACTTGCTGGACGGGCGCATCGCGCGCTTCACCAGGACCGGATCGGCCTTCGGAGGGGAGCTGGACTCCCTGGTGGACGCCATCTCCTTCGGTGTGGCGCCGGCCTTCATCATGTACACGCTCTACTTCTCGGACGGGAACTGGAGCTGGGTGCTCCCCCTCGTGTACGTCATGGCCGTGGTCGTCCGCCTGGCCCGCTTCAACGTCGAGCAGGGCGGAGAGGCAAAGGCGCACTTCCATGGCCTCCCCTCTCCCACGCCGGGCATGATCCTGGCGACGTTCTATCCGTTCAGCCAGACCCCGTTCTTCCAGACCTATCTGGCGGGCATGCCGTGGCCGCGGATCATGGGCATCCTGCTCATCGTCCTGGGCGCCCTGATGCTCAGCAACATCCCCTACGCCCTCGTTCCGAAGATCGGCCTCCGGTCGAGGAAATTGATCCTGAACTCGCTGTGGCTCTTCGGAAATGTTCTCGTCGCCATCGCCTTCCCGGCCTACTACTTCTTCCCCATGCTCCTCGGCTACACGATGTGGGGACTCATGGGGTCGGTGATCCACGGGCTTCTGGAGCGTCTCCCCGAGCGGGACCCGCTCCTGGACGTGCTAGACGAGGCGGGCGCAGAGGTACGGGCCCTAGACTACGGAGAGCTGGCTCCGAAGCGGTACCAGCAGAGTCCCACACACGTGCAACCCCCTGACACGGAGAGCGAAGCGTGACGCGTTTTCGCTTGGAGATTCGAGTGGTTCCTCGCCCCGGGCTGCTGGACCCGGAAGGGAAAGCCATCCAGCACGCCCTGCATTCGCTGGACTATGAAGGCGTACAGGACGTGCGCGTCGGGAAGATCCTCTACCTGGACGTGGAAGCTTCCTCGGAAGAGGACGCCCGCGAACGTGGGGAGGCCATGTGCCACCGGCTTCTAGCCAACCCCGTGACCGAGGACTTCGAGATCGATGTGCGGGAGGTGTCCACGGCGGAGATACCGGCATGAAGGTCGCCATCGTCACCTTCCCGGGCTCCAACTGCGATTACGACCTCTACAAGTGCATACAGCTGGTCGGTGGAAGCCCCCAGTTCGTGTGGCATCGGGAGGTAGAGCTGGGCGACGTGGATGCCGTCATGCTCCCTGGGGGCTTCTCCTACGGGGATTACCTACGAGCCGGAGCCATCGCCACCATGAGCCCCATCATGGACGCCGTTAAGGCCTTCGCCGCATCCGGCGGTCCGGTGCTGGGCATCTGCAACGGGTTCCAGATGCTGTGCGAGGCCGGGCTCCTCCCGGGCGCCCTGCTCCGCAACAGCTCCCTGTTGTTCGCGAGCCAGGACGTCCTGCTCCGGGTGGAGAGTGATGCCACGATCTTCACGCGGGACTACCATATCGGGCAGATCCTGCGGATGCCCATCGCCCACGCCGAGGGGAACTACCACGCCGCCGAGGAGACCCTGGACCGGCTCGAAGGAGAAGGGCGCGTCCTCTTCAGGTACGTGGACGCCTCCGGCGAGACGACCACCGGTGCGAATCCCAACGGATCGGCCCGCAGCATCGCCGGCATCCTCAACGAAGAGGGCAACGTCATGGGAATGATGCCCCATCCCGAAAGAGCCGTGGAGGAGATCCTGGGCTCCGTGGACGGGCTCGGCCTCTTCGAGGCTCTCCTGGCGCACCTCTCGCCGGTAGGCACGACACCGGTAGGCACAGCGTGAGCGCCGTCCTTTCCCCCACCAATGACCGAACGGACCCAGCACCGTCCCTTCCCCAACCAAACACCGAGCGGACCCAGCCGAAACTTGAGCGACAGATCGGAGCATAACGGCACCCCTCCGGGGTCGACCCCCGCACCCCGGGACGGGGATCCGACCATCACACCCGAGCTCGTCGAAGAGCACGGACTCTCCCCCTCGGAGTACGAGCGCATCGTGAAGATCCTGGGGCGAGAGCCCACTTTCACGGAGCTGGGCGTGTTCAGCGCCATGTGGTCCGAGCACTGCGGATACAAGAACTCCAAGCGGCTCCTGCGTCTCCTTCCCACGGAAGCCCCGTGGGTGATCCAGGGCCCCGGCGAGAACGCGGGCGTCATCGACGTGGGCGACGGATTGGCTCTGGCCTTCAAGATCGAGTCCCACAACCATCCGTCCGCCGTCGAGCCCTACCAGGGTGCGGCCACCGGGGTCGGCGGCATCCTGAGGGACGTCTTCACCATGGGTGCCCGACCCATCGCCGTCCTGGACTCGCTTCACTTCGGCAATCTCGACAGCGGACGGGTCCGGTACCTCTTCTCCGGCGTCGTGAAGGGGATCGGGGACTACGGCAACTGTGTCGGGATCCCAAACATCGGTGGAGAGGTCTTCTTCGACGAGGGCTACGAGGCCAATCCCATCGTGAACGCCATGTGCCTCGGGCTCATGAAGACGGAGGACCTCATCAAGGGCGAGGCCGAGGGCGTGGGCAACCCGCTCATGACCG
The DNA here is from genome assembly GCA_965218295.1 of Longimicrobiales bacterium. Lineage (GTDB taxonomy): Bacteria > Gemmatimonadota > Gemmatimonadetes > Longimicrobiales > Gaopeijiaceae > CBDCKN01. The sequence continues at coordinate 106,508 of CBDCKN010000013.1, forward strand.
TCGGGGCGAGGACGGGCCGTGACGGGATCCATGGAGCGACGTTCGCCTCGGAGGAGCTGAGCGAAGACTCCCAGGCCAGTCGCCCACAGGTCCAGGTGGGCGACCCCTTCACCGAGAAGCTGCTCCTGGAAGCGAGCCTGGAGCTCATCCAGAGCGGCCACATCACCGGCATCCAGGACATGGGCGCCGCAGGCATCACGTCGAGCGCCTCGGAGATGGCTGGACGCTCGGGGAACGGTGTGGAGATCGACATGGACCGCGTGCCCGTGCGGGAGCCGGGCATGACACCCTACGAGATCCTCCTCTCCGAGTCGCAGGAGCGCATGCTGGTCGTGGCCAAGGCCGGGCAGGAAGACGCCGTGAGGGAGATCCTGAACAAGTGGGAGCTCGAGGCCGAGGAGATCGGAAGGGTCACCGACGACGGGCTCTTCCGCGTGATGGAGGGAGGCCGGGTCGTGGCCGAGATTCCTTCCCTCCCCCTCACGGAGGGGTGCCCCACCTACGAGCCGGAGAGCATCGAGTCCGAAGAGGTGAAGGAGCTTCGCCGCATGGACCTGTCGCGCTTCGCCGAAGCCGATTCGGACCAGACGGCGGCGTTCCTGAAGCTCATGGCGTCGCCCAACATCGCGTCGAAGCGCTGGGTGTACCGCCAGTACGACACGACGGTCCGGACGGGCACCGCCATTCGACCTGGCGCAGACGCCGGTGTGGTGCGCCTGCGGGGCACGCGGAAGGCCGTCGCGGCCACGACGGATTGCAATGGACGCTACGTCTACCTGAATCCTCGTGTAGGCGCCATGGCGGCCGTGGCCGAGGCGGCACGGAACCTGGTGTGCGTCGGCGCGCTGCCCACGGCGGTGACCAACAACCTGAACTTCGGGAACCCTCTGAAGCCTCACATCTACCACCAGTTCCGCGAAGCGGTGCTGGGCATGGCCGATGCCTGCAAGCTCTTCGAGACTCCCGTGACGGGAGGCAACGTCTCCTTCTACAACGAGACCGACGGAGTCGCCATCTACCCGACCCCGGTCATCGGCATGGTCGGCATCGTGGAGGATGTCGCCCACCTCACGCGTCCCGCATTCGAAGAGGAAGGCGACGCCATCATCCTTCTGGGTGACAACACCGAGGAGCTGGGCGCGTCGGAGTATCTCTACGTCATGGAGAAGCTGGTGGCCGGCGAGCCGCCGTCGGTGGACCTCCTGGCGGAGCGCCGGCTCCAGCACGCTGTGCTGGCCATGATCCAGAAGGGTCTCCTGCGCTCGGCCCACGACCTGTCCGAGGGCGGGCTTGCCTGCGCCCTGGCCGAGAGCGCCCTCGGACGGGGCGGTTCGCCCATGGGCGTCCACGTCACCCTCCACGACTCCCTCTCCCCCTTGCCCCTCCTGTTCGGAGAGGCCCAGGGCCGGATCGTGGTGTCGTGCGACGCCCCCTCGGTGGACGACGCCCTAGGCCTTGCGAAGAAGCACGGAGTGCCCTGCCGGCAGATCGGACAGGTGGTGGCGGCGGACGAGGGCTTCCGGGTGGAAGGCAGAAGCGTGACGTTGGAGGTCGACGTGGAGACCCTCTCGGAACTATTCTTCGGTGCGATCCCTCGTTTGATGGATGGAGCTAGCCAGACGTGACCGCAAAGCCACTCCCCGTCGTGGGTAGGCCTGTCGACATCGTAGCGTCTCACCTCGACGAGGGGCCCCGTGAGGAGTGCGGGGTGGTGGGCATCAGCGGGATCGAAGGCGCCGCGGAGCTGGCGTTCCTGGCGCTCTATGCGCTCCAGCATCGTGGTCAGGAGTCCGCGGGCATCTGTGCCATCTCCGACGGAGAGGCCCGTGTCTACAAGGACGTGGGGCTCGTGGGCGACGTTTTCGACGCCGAGTCCCTCATCAAGCTTCCGGGTCATACGGCGATCGGACACGTCCGCTACTCCACCGCCGGGGGCAGCAGGGCGCTGAACGCCCAGCCTATCGTGGTCCGGTACGCAGAGGGCGATCTGGGCGTCTCCCACAACGGCAACCTGACCAACGCCCACGACCTGAAGAGCCGGCTCGTCAGCGAGGGCGCCATCTTCCAGACCACGTCGGACTCGGAAGTCATCGTCCATCTAATCGCGCGCTCCCGACACGACAACGTCGACGCCCAGGTCGACGACGCCCTCAGCCATCTGGAAGGTGCCTTCTCCCTGGCCATCACGGTGGGGGACACCCTGTATGCCATTCGGGACCCCCGGGGTTACCGCCCGCTGGTCCTGGGCAAGCTCGACGGTGGGCACGTGGTCGTCAGTGAGACGTGCGCCCTGGACATTCTCGGAGCCGAATACGTGAGGGACGTGGATCCGGGAGAGGTGCTCAAGATCGAGGGCGAGTCGGTTCGGAGCCTCCGCAGCCTTTCGCCGGCCCAGGAGAAGGCTCCGTGCATCTTCGAGCTCGTCTACTTCGCCCGACCCGACTCGCGTCTATGGACGATCTCCGTGGACCGCGCCCGCCGGGGTTTCGGGCGGCAACTGGCCGAAGAGCACCCGGTGGATGCCGACGCGGTCATCGCCGTGCCGGACAGCGCGAACTCGGCGGCCCTGGGCTATAGCGAGGCCAGTGGAATCCCGTACGAGCTGGGGCTCCTCCGCAACCACTACGTGGGTCGTACGTTCATCAAGCCCTCCCAGGCGGACCGCGACTTCGGCGCACGCATGAAGTACAACCCTGTCCGCGAGGTGCTCGAGGGCCGGCGGGTCGTCGTGGTGGATGACTCCCTGGTCCGGGGCACGACGAGCAAGAGCCTGGTGAAGTTCATCCGCCAGGCCGGTGCCGCAGAGGTCCACCTCCGCATCGGCAGCCCTCCCGTGCGCTTCCCCTGCTTCTACGGGATCGACATGCCGAGCCACGAGGAGCTCATCGGCTCGCAGTTGAGCCCGAGCGAGATCGCCGAGACGCTGGGAGCGGATTCCCTGGGTTATCTGTCGCTGGAGGGAATGCTGTCGGTCGTGGCCGAGCACGGATCGTTCTGCGACGCCTGCTTCTCCGGCAACTACGCAGCGCCGCTGGTGGACGTGGACAAGGGCTACGTACCCGGCAACCACCCAATCAACTGCTAGTGTCCCGTCACCGATGATCGATCGGTATTGGTGCCGGTGAAGGTCACCCGGGAGCTCCTGGAGCGGCTTCCCAAGACCGAGCTCCACGTGCACCTCGACGGCAGCCTCCGTCCCGAGACCCTCATCGAGCTCGGTGAGCTGTCTGGGAAGGACCTACCCAGCACCGACCCCGCGGAGCATGGCTGAGACCATGCTGGCCGAGGATACCCGCAATCTCGAGTGAGCGCAAGAATCCGAGGTGGCGGAAGAGCAAGGATGATATCGTCCAGTGTTTATGCGGGTTTTCGACCGTCCGAATACCGTCCTGCAAACCTCAGAAACCCGAGAACCCTCAGATTTCTGAGGTCTCCGCCAAAAAGCGCTCCGCCATGGCCACGATCTCGCTGGATCCGATGTAGAGCGGGGTCCTCTGGTGGAGCGTCTCCGGAGTGAGGTCCAGGATGCGATTCTGGCCGTCCGAAGCCCTTCCGCCGGCCTGCTCGCAGATCATTCCCATGGGCGCCGCTTCGTACAGGAGCCGCAGTTTCCCCTGCGGGCCCTTGGTGTCGGCCGGGTACATGAAGATTCCACCCTTGAGGAGCGTGCGGTGGAAGTCGGCCACCAACGAACCGATGTACCGGGAGCTGAAGGAGGCCGAGCTTTCCCCGTCGAGGCCCTTCAGGTGCTGCATGAGGCGCTGCTGCCTCTTGGACCAGCGTGGATAGTACGCCTCGTTAATGGAGTACGTCAGGCTGGGCGGGACCGGGATCATGATGTTCCGGTGGCTCAAGAGGAACTCGCCGATGGACGGGTCGAGGGTGAAGCCGTGGACTCCGTTGCCGCTGGTGTAGACCAGCATGGTGGACGAGCCGTATAGGACATATCCCGCCGCGAGTTGTCGGCATCCGGCCTGAAGACAGTCATCGAGCGTGCCGTCCTCGCCCCCGGAGATCTTCTTGTGGACCGAGAAGATGGTGCCGATGGAGACGTTGACGTCGATGTTCGAAGAGCCGTCCAGCGGATCGAAGATCAGGACATAGTCGCCCTTGGGAAACTCGGCGGGGATGGGGAGGATGTCCTCGGACTCCTCGGAGACCATGCAGCAGAGCGTCCCCGTATGGTCCACGGCCGTGTAGATCACGTCCTGGGCGTAGAGATCGAGCTTCTGGACGCGCTCCCCCTGGACGTTGGTCGTGCCCGTGCCACCGAGAATGTCCACGATGCCGGCCTTGTTCACCTCTCTCGAGATGATCTTCGCCGCCAGCGTGAGCGAGTGGAGGACGTTGCTGAAGGCTCCGGTAGCCTCTGGATGGCTCCGTTCCTCTTCGATGATGTGTCGCTCGAGTGTGACGACGCTGTTTCCCGGCATGGCCTCACGGATCGAAGTCGGATCTGGACACTGCGTGAAGCCAAGATAACCGGGGCCTCGGTCTGGTCAACGACCGATGAGTGTGGCCTCCTGGGCTGGTATCGCCGCCCGAGCGCTCACGCATTCCGGAACATCTGGATCGCCAGGCCCAGGTCGAAGGACTCACCTTGCCACAGGCTATTCGGTGTCCCGGGATCGATACCGAGCTCTATCCTCTCGTGCTTCCTTTCGAGAGCCCTGACCGGGTCCCCTGGCAGCCGCGGCGCCTGGGGAGCGTCGGGGAATGCCCGCCCGTCAGGCCAACGGAAGTGGACCCGGCCGTCGTTCGTGAGGGCCACCCCGAATCCCTCCTCATGCACCGCCCGGTGATGCACGCGGCACAAAAGCACGAGACCGTCCAGCCTGGTCTCTCCACCATCGAGCCAGTGTTCGATGTGATGGGCGTCGCAGAACCTGAGTCCACAGCCCGGGAAGCGGCATCCCTTGTCCCTGTGATCGAGCGCCCTCCGAATCGCGGGTGGGACCGTTCGCGTCTTCCTTCCGACATCGAGCACCGATCCATCGGTGCCGTGAGTCATGACGACACGGCTTGCGTCGCATGCCAGACGCCTCGACGTTTCCGCGGAAACGCGAACACCGTCCTCCAGCTCGGATTCATACGCCACGTAGCCGTCCACGGAGCCGTCCACGAGGGTCTCGGAATCAGCGAGCGCCTCAGCATCCACGTGAAGAACCACCTGAAAACGGTCTGCCCGGCAGACCGTGGCAGTAGCCCGTCCGTCGCTGCGCTTGCCGTCGCCGCACTCGCCGGCGGCACACCCCCCACCCGCCTCCACCAAGCCGCCCTGCAGCGCCCGCTCAGCGAGGAATCCGATCGCGTCGGCCCGCCGCTGCCCCGGCGTGGTCTCCTCAGATGGGACCTCGCATGGGACTTCAGATGCGACCTCCACTGCCACGGACTGTTCCACCGTGTCCGCCGCGGCCCCACGTTCGGTGATCTCGAGATCGCCCACGGGGTCATCCGCACCAGCCCTCCGGTAGAGCTCCTGCCCCGCCGCCTCGAGGGCCTTCGTCAACAGCGCGCCCACCTCGGGGTCCAGCCGTCCCCGGACAATGTACATGCCGTCCATATCGGGCCGGACGGTGAGGAAGCGCGACCGATGCCGCTCCCGCTCCTCGTCTTGCTCCTCCAAGCGGTCTACCCGGCGCCACGTCCTCACGAGTGTTTCCACATGCGATGCCGTGGCGTGCTGAGCGAAGCCCATCAACTCCTCTTCGTTCTCCGCCGTGGCGACTCGCGTGAGAGCTCGGGCCTTCGAGTAGGAGAGCTCTGCCCTCCGCATCGCTGCGCTCAGCAGGGGTAGATGCTCCAAGGCCCGGGCCACCCTCACCTTCTCGCGGGCAGCTCCCAGGTCGATCCCGGTACGCCAGCTCAGCCAGTGGGCGCACGTTCGGAAGCCCGAGTGCCATCCTTCTCTCGCGTCGAACTCACGGATCAGCTCGAGGAGACGGTAGGTGCCCGCATCCAGGTGTGCGGCCAGCTCGGCGATCTCGTCGCCCAGGCGCTCGAGGTCCTGGGCCGGGGAAGGGCCGGCTACGACGGCGAGCGTGCGGCGGGAGTCGCTGGAAGGCACGACGGCGAGCGGGAGGCGGGAGTCGCTGGAAGGCACCACGGCGAGCGTGGGGCCGGCATCGTTGGGAGTGACGGCAGCGAGAGCGGGGGGGACCATGGGAAGCTCCTTTGACGGGATTTGCATGCGGCGATGGTTTGGATACCAGGAGTGTTCGGCGTGCCTGAAAGATAAGAGGGGGGGTTCTCGAGGCTCTGGTTGGCTTCTGGGCGGGTCTCGGAGGGGGTGGGGGACGCTGGGAGTGTCCCGGAGTCGAGGTCACCGGGCATACCGAAAGCCAGGTGTCGTCAGGTGCGTTCTACAGGGGGGTCTCGGATCTCGACGACCGTGAGGCTCAGAATCCGTCCATGCCTGTATGGGACTACCTTGGATTGGACTACCTCTGGATTGGGACTACGTTGATCATCACGGGATGGGTCAGAAGGACGCGCGTCGAACCGATGGCTCCCGGCATGGAAGCCAGTAGCTCAGCACCCTGGCGGCCCCATTCCGTGGGGCCGAGCTCACGACTCGCTCCGCCTCACCACTGTGTATGAACCTCGTAGAGCCCTCCCCTCCGGGCCCGGACCCGAATGTGCCCTCTCTCGTCCGTCCGTAACACCCGGACGCCCGCGCCCCTGAGGCGCTCGACTACCGTGGCGTGTGGATGCCCGTACCGGTTCCGGGCACCTACCGAGATCACTGCCAGCTCCGGCGATGATCTTGACAGCAGCTGGGGAGACGTGGAAGTGGTCGACCCGTGATGACCCACCTTGAGCACCTCTAGGGCGCCCGGAAGATCCGGCAGTAGCGCCTCCTCCACCTCGGTGGGCGCGTCTCCGGTAAGAAGCGCCTCGAAGGCCCCGTAGCGCACGAGGACCACCACGGACTGGGCGTTGGAGTCGCTCTTGCCACTAGGAGCAGTGGTGGGACCGTCGGGGTAGAGAACTTCGAGCCTGACGCCGTCGAGCTCCACAACAAAGCCCCGGCGAGCCTCGATCCACGGAATCCGGTTGGCCGTGGCCACCTCGAGGACATCCACGTACGCATCCTTTCCCGCCGCCTGAGCCGGATCCATGATGAAGCGTGGATCGAACGCTTCTGCGATGACCTCTGCGCCACCGATGTGATCCAGGTCCGGATGGGTGAGGACGAGCGCTTCCAGTCGATCCACTCCCCGGCGGCGGAGGTAGGGAAGCACGACCCGGGCGCCCGCATCCCAGGAACGCCCCCTCGGGCCGGTATCCACGAGCACCCAACGACCCGCGGGGGAGCGGATGGCCACCGCGTCGCCTTGCCCTACGCTCAGGAAGACGATCTCGAGCGTTCCATGGCCCAGGCTCTTCTCCACCAGAGGCGCGGCACCCGCCCCCACCGCCATGACCAGGATCACCACGACGCGCCTTACCCAGGGTCTCAATCGCCCCGGAGTCGCTCGCACCCACGCCGCACCGAGGACTCCTCCAGCTACGCAACCGACGAGAGTCGCGTCTCCCACCCACACGGAGGCGCCGGGGAGAGATCCCATGGTTCCGGCGAGACCTTCGAGCCCCCGGAGCAGGACGTCCGTGCCGCTTGCCAAGAAGGCGGCCAGCGGCGGAAAGGCACGATAGACACTGAGGGTGGCCAGGAGACCCGGGATGGCCGCAGCGACCAGGGGGGTGGCCAGCAGGGTCGTGACGATGCCCACGACGGACACCCTCCCGAAGTGCCAGGCGACGAAGGGCAGCGTGAAGAGCGTCGCCGCCACCCCGGCCGCCACGCCATTCCGGAGAGACCTCGGCGCCCGGCGAAGCCAGCCCACCCCCAGAGCCTTCCGCAGTGGAGGCGCGGCCGTCACGAGCCCGAGCGCGCCGGCGAACGAAAGCTGGAAGCCCGGCCGGCCAAGGGCGAAGGGATCCTGAAGTACGAGGATCAGGAGAGCGCTGGCGATCGCCCCGAGGGCACCGGCGGGCCGGGCCCGCAACCGGGACACCGAGATGAGCGTGAGGATCAGGGCGGCCCGCGAGGCCGCGTCGGGAAATCCGATGAAGGCCACATATAGCCACGTCACCAGCGTCGCCACGGCGGGCGCTAGTCTCGGCGGGACGCCCACGCCCCGAACCAGCAGGCTCACCACCAGTGCCACCACACCCACATGGAATCCGGAGATCGCCAACAGGTGCGAAATCCCGGCCACAGCGAACGACTCCCGGACCTCGGGGTCCAGTCCCTCCTTCCGGGCGAGGATGAGGGCCGAAGCCACAGGCCAGGTGTCGGGAAAGAGCTATCGGATCCAGGTCTCGACCCGGCCGCGGAGGCGGGCACGGGCACGAGCTGCCCGAAGGCCGAGGGGCTCCACACCGGCCCGCACATCATCGAGAACGAGCACTCCGGCGAATTGAGGTCTGTGGGCCTCCCGCCGCGGCGAGCGCTGCCAGCGGGCCGTGGCCGTAACGGGCTGCCCCGCCCCTAGCTGCGTCGAGTTCGGTGGCCGCCAGAGAACGCGCACCTCTCCGTGGCACCCGAGCCCGTCCACGAGGCGAAAGGGACGAGCTCCCGGCCCGGGCACCGTCTCGAACCACCCCGACACCAGACCCCGGGCGCCTTCGGGCAGGTGGAGTCGACAGTCACCCTCGGCCGTTTGGCGCCGGGCGTGGGTCAGGGCGGCTCCGGCCAGGACCGCCACTGCCACTGCCAAGTGGATCCGCCCCGCACGCCGTGAAGACTCCGCACGCGCCGAGCGAAGGAATGGCAGAACGAGTAAGGCGAGAGGAGTGAGGGAAGGGACGTGTGAGAGAGGGGAGGCGAAGACCGTGACGGCGGCGCATCCGGCGATGAAGGCCAGGGCGAGCAGTGCCACGGGGGGCAGCCGGGGTCTCATGGAGGGCCGTGGAGACGCCGGAGAGCATCCGGATTCAGGCTAGAACACCTCCTCCTCCTCTTCCCCCACAGGGGGCTCGGTGGCAAAGAGCTCCTGCTGGGTGCGATCGATGAGGGCACGCTCGTCCCGGTCTTCCGTCTTCAGTCGCTGGCGCAGGATCGCCCGCACCTTCAGGTCGCTCTGCACACCGGCGATTAGCATGACCACCATTCCGGTGAACAGGCCGCCGAATGCCACCATGGTCACGGGCACCCGGTTCAGGACGACGATCCCCAGATCCACCGTGACGCGTTGACCACCGTTCAACGCGGTGAAGACCATGGCAACGACCAGCACCGCCAAAACACCCAGGGGCCCGGCGATGCGACTCATGGGCGACGTGGTCCACGTGGTCCGCGGGGATGCCTCACGGGCGTGACAGCCACGTCCCGGCTCATGAGCGAGCGACGAGGACAGGAGCGTCCCGCAGCTCGCCGACGCGCAGCTCGCCTACGAACGTCGCCCCGCTGGTAGCGGTCAGGGAGACCGTCTGATAGGTGCCGATGAGCTCGGTCGAGCCCGGGAAGGCCACCACCTTGTTCCGCCCCGTGCGGCCGAGGATCTGCCCCGGCTTGCGCGCGGTCTTCTCCACCAGGACTTCTTCGACCCGCCCCACTTCACCCCGGTTGATCTCACCCTGGATCTCGCGATGGACCTCGATGAGTCGCTCGAGGCGTCCCTGAGCCTCGTCATCGGCAATGAAGTCTTCGGCCGGGAGTCGCGTGGCGGGAGTCCCCTCACGCGGCGAATACCGATACGTGTAGGCGTCGTCGAACCGCACTTCGCGTAAGACGTCCAACGTGTCCTCGAACTCCTCACGCGACTCGCCAGGGAAGGCCACGATGACGTCCGTAGAGAGGGCGATGTCGGGTATGGCCCGTCGGGCCAGCTCCACCTTCTCCAGGAATCTCTCCACCGTGTAGCGACGCAGCATGCGCTTCAGCACGCGGTCGTTCCCCGACTGGAGGGGTAGATGCAGCTGCTCGCAGATGGCGGGCTCCTCGGCCATCACCCCCAGGAGCTGCGGAGTCACGTCGTTGGGGTGGGGCGACGTAAAGCGCACCCGCCGAAGACCGGGGATCCGAGCCACGGACCGGAGCAGGTCGGTGAACGACACCTCCCCCGATCGATACGAGTTCACGGTCTGTCCCAGAAGCGTCACCTCGGTCAGGCCCGAGGCAGCGATCTCTTCGATCTCCTCGAGGACCGCTTCGGGTCGACGGTTCTTTTCCGGGCCCCGAACGTAGGGCACGATGCAGAACGTGCACCGGTGATCGCAGCCTCTCTGGATCGGCACCCAGGCAGAGATCCGGGACGTCCGGCGTTGTGACAGGCCCTCGTAGCTCTCGGCCGGGTTCAGGTCCAGGACGGCAAGCTGGGGCCCCCGCTTCTTGCTCGATCGGGAAGGCCTGGCCCGGCGCCCTTCTTCCAGGGCCTCGAGTCGCTCGGGGAGGGATCGATACCCGTCGGGGCCCATGACGAGATCGACGAGGGGGGCCTGCTTCAGGAGGACGTCACCCATCCGCTGGGCCATGCACCCCGTGACGCCGATGATGACCTCGGGCCGCTCCCGCTTCAGCCCGGAGAGCTGCCCCACCCTGCCCAGCACCCGCTTCTCCGCATGCTCGCGGATCGCACAGGTGTTGACCAGAATGACGTCGGCCTCCTCGGGTGAGGAAGCGATCTCATACCCCTGATCGGCCAGGATCCCCTCCATCAGCTCGCCGTCGCTGATGTTCATCTGGCAGCCGTACGTCTCGACGTAGGCCCGCTTCCTGGGTCTCGAGGTCATGCCGAAGTCAGTTGTGGATGCAGTGACAAGTCCATGTCGGAGGGAGCCGACGGATCGAGCTCAATATACAGGTCTTGGCCTAGCCCCCGTAACCGACCCCTGTGCAGTCGTCCCAGATGCGACGCTCCCACCCCTCTGGCACCCACACGCAAGTAGTCACCTGTGAGGGCCAAACGGCCCTGGGCCTCCAGCGTCACCTCGGCGCTCTCGCCGGAGCGGGAGCTCCGGTATCGCCGGCCTTTCTCCTGGGCCAGCGTCCTTATCGCTCGGCTCCGCTCCCCGGCGATGCGCTGGGGCACGGGGTTCGGGAGCTGTGCGGCCTCGGTGCCGTCCTTGGGTGAGAAGGGGAAGACGTGGAGGTAGGTGTATGGGAGCTCCTCGACCAGTCTCATCGTGGCTTCGTGATCATCTCCCGTCTCGCCCGGAAAACCGGTGATCACGTCTGCGCCGAGGCCGAAGCGCGAGAGTCTCGCCGCGATCTCGAGGGTCCGGGCCCGGTAGGTCTCCCTGGTATGCCAGCGCCTCATGCGGCGGAGCACCGGATCGGCCCCACTCTGGAGGGGCATATGGAGGTGAGGGGCCACCCGGCCTCTCGAGGTGGCCATCAGCTCCAGGAGGAGCTCGTCGACCTCCGTGGCTTCGATACTGCCGAGGCGAAAGCGGACGTCCGGCACCTGGTCCAGAAGTCGGGCCAGCAGCTCCGAGAGCGTGAGTGACACGTCCAGGTCACGCCCGTAGTGGCCGATGTGGATGCCGGTAAGAACCAGCTCCGGATGATGCCCGGCGAGGACCGAGGCCTCGCGAATCACCACCTCGGGCGGTCGCGAGCGGCTCGTGCCCCTGGCCAATCGCGTGGCGCAGAAGGAGCAGCGTCGGTCGCAACCGTCCTGGATCTTCAGCCAACCCCTCGTGGCCCCCTCCCTGCGCGTCAGGATAGACGCGCCCACAGGCTCCAGGTCCAACCGATCCAGGCTTCGCTGCATGCCGAGCTGGACCAGCCCGCCGTGGACGTCCACCACGGCCCGGGCCAGCTCCACGGGATCGTGGCCCGCCACGACGGCCTCGACCTCGCTCATGGCCTCGTACTCGGCCGCCCTGAGCGCGGCGGAGCACCCCGCTACGATCACTCGAGCCTCGGGTCTCTCCCTCCGGAGCCGGCGGATGAAGCGGCGAGCCTCGGCGTCGGCGGCGTTGGTCACCGTGCAGGTGTTCACCACGCATACCTCGGCGGGGGAGTCTCCATTTACCGTACGGGCGCCCCGGGCTTCCAGCTCCTGCCGCATACGCTCCGTGTCGTACTGGTTGGCCTTGCAACCGAAGGTGTGATATAGGACCCTCATGTCGCCTGCCGCCTCAGCGGCCTCCGACCCGGACCGTGAGGGTGAGTCGGCGGAATCTCTCGTCCAGGTCACCAGCGCTACGGCTTCCTATCTCCACGGCGGCATCCACGGTGGCCAGGGGGACTCCAAGGGCCTGGGCCACGACGATGGAGAACCCGCCCGAGATGGTGTTCTCCGCCGCGCTCTCTCCCTTGAACAGGAAGGGGAACTCGGTGTGCCGATAACCCAGGCGGAGCGGCAGCTCGCCGGCCCAGAAGCTCCCGGCCCGCCATTGGAGGCCTGCTCCAAGGGTGATGACCCTTCCGACGGCGAGCGCATCGATCTCGGGATTGCCCAGATCCGCCCAATTCGCGGTGGAAAGACCCGCCGTCAGCGAAAGCGCGGGGCTCAAGATAGTCGTGGCCGCCACCCGGATCTCCAGGGGAGCCGAAACCTCGATCGTCCCACCCTCGGTTATCCCCACCGGCTCTCCGCTGATGGTCCCCGACCAGCCCAGAGACGCACCCAGCTGCACCACATCCATGGGATCCCAGGATGCGTTCACAGAAGCGACGGGACCCGAGTACGTCCACCTTCCCGCGTCGCCGTAAGGGGCGATCTGGGTTGCCACCTCGAGGCTGTCCAGCTCCCTGTCGAACGACCGGTTGAAGGTCCGGTCGACATGGCCGCGGTAGAGGCCGGCGGAGGCACCGACGGCAAAGGTCGTCGAAAGGCGCCGGGCGAAGCCGACTCGAAGCGCGGACACGCCGCCATCGGAGCGGAACGTGTCGGTGATGGGAATCGACTCTCCCGACACGTCGACGGTGCCCTGGGTCACGGCGGTCCAGCGCTGCTCGAAGACGCTTCCGGCCGTCACCGTCAAGACGCTCTGAATACCCAGGGGGTACGCGAACCCCAGAATCGGGAAGCGAGTCCCCCGGAAGTCGCCCTCTTCGGATCCCAGGGTGTAGTCACCCCATGTGGGTTGGATCGTAAACGTCACCGTAGGAGCCAGCAGATCGAGGGAAGCCGTGGGCTCGCCGGGAAGGACCGACGCCGTCCCGGCTGCCGGGCCTACCCCACCCAGAGCGCGCTGCACCGCGTCCAGAGGCTCGGCTCGAATGCCGAGCCCTCCTGCTCCCAGGATGGATTGGCCCGCGCTCACACCGGGCAGGCCCGCCATCAAGCAGAACAGGATCCAGGCACGCCTCATGGGAGCCTCACCCTTCCAGCCACGGTCAGGAGCAGTCGTAGTATGGGGGCCCTGGGGCTGCCTGGCCCATGGAAGGATGCGAACCCGAGTGCAGGTGGCTCGAAGAAGCTGAGGAAAACGACGGTGTTCGGCGTGTTGGCCAGCGTGGCGGAGTCGCCGAGCATGAGGTCCGTTATGAGACCCGTCACAGGAAAGGCGATCTGGGTATTCGCCGCGTCGGTGAACAGCTCGGGTTGGACTCGCTTGCCGAAGGCCCCGGACAGCTGTCCACCGAAAGGAGACTTGGGAAGGAGCTCCGGGTTGACCACCGGGCGTAGATCGAGGTTCAGGCTGGCGAAGAGCTCGTATGCCGGATTGATCTCCCGGGTGGTCAACACCAGCTCAGCCAGATTCACCTGTGCGTCGGCCTCGCGGAGGTCGAAGGGGCACGCTACGATGGCGCACACCTCAGGAGGGCCGTCGAGCACGCGCGGAACGTCGAGGCTTATGACGGTCCGCCAGGACGGGGCTCCCCCGACCCTCAGACCCTCGGTGGGTGGCCCCGGAAGTGGGTCGTAGATGAAGCTGCTCTCACCGGCGACGGCGGTCACCTCTACCAGGCTGTCCGGAGGCATGCTGGGCTGCACGATCAGCCTGAGGCGGGCAGCCTCCACGATGATGCGCCGGCCCGGATCGTCTAGAGCTATCAGCACGCCTCGTGAGGCATCGGAGGGATCCGCCCACGCGGCGATCTGCGCCGAGTCCACCGCGATGCTCACAGAGTCGTTGAAGGGGATCGTGTCGCCTGCGGGCCGGCCGAGCTGACGGTCGAAGGTGCCGGACCCGATGGGTACCGTGAACCCCCCACCGGGCTGCAGCCACTCCGTACGCTCCGCCAGCGTATCGACCGCCACCTCCCAGTTCACGGTGCGCACGTCCCAGCGCTGCTGGAGGGCGGATGCGCTGACGTCGGCCGGGCCGAGCGCCACGCCTTGCACGGTGTCGAAGAACAGGACGAGCCGTCCGCCGATCAGGGAGAACTCCTTGTCGTACGTAGCGACGCTGGTAGCCGCGTCGAAGAGGCGCACGGAATCGGGGTAGGTGCCGAAACGAATCAGGACCCTGGAATTCAGCCCCTGGAAGTCCTTTGCGAGAATACCGCGGCCCATGGTCGCCGGGGTTCCGTAGCCTCCGAGCACCTGTACGCCGTCGGTGAACTCCTCGAACGGCAGCAGCACCTCTACGGTCCGAGGGTTCAGGTCATCGACGACGTCCTCGACGGAGGCAGTCGGGTTCTTTTCCGTGCATCCCGCGAGGACCACGGCAAGAAGGGCCCCGTATGTCGCCAAGGTTCGCTTCAAACCGACTTCCTCGGACTCTGATCCGCTTCCAGGTGGAACCGCTCCGGGAGGAGAGCATCCAGGCTCCACTCCCGGCACACACCACTCGACTCCGACACGATCGGAAGACTCGGGGAAAACTCGCCGAGTACCTGCCGGCAGGCACCGCACGGAGCGCGTGGATCACCCTGCTCGACGCTCAAGGCCAGCCGCCGAAACTCCTGATGGCCCGCTGCCACAGCAGCCGCCACCGCCGATTGCTCCGCGCAGATGGTCAGTCCGAGCGAAGCATTTTCGACGTTGCACCCGACGAAGACGGTACCGTCCGCCGCCTCCAGCGCCGCGCCGACCCGAAATCCCGAATACGGCGCGTATGCACTTTCCCGGACCCGGGCAGCGGCCTCCAGCAGCCTATCGGTCACCGCCGGCCCCTGTCCAAATCCTGGGAAGCCGGCTCGTGAGTCCCGTGAGGATCTCATAGCTGATCGTGCCCGCCTGTACCGCTACTTCGTCCACCGTGATCCGTGCCTCTCCATCCGTTCCGAGCAACGTAGCCGTATCACCCACCACCACGTCGTCGTCGTCCGAGATGTCTACCACCGTCAGGTCCATCGAGATCCGTCCGACGATCGGCACTCGCCGCCCGCGAAGGAGCGCGCTTCCTCGATTCCCGAGGATTCGCGGGAGACCGTCGCCGTACCCGATCCCCAGAGTCGCCCATCGCTCACTCCCACGGGCCCGGTACGTGGCCCCGTAACCCAGCGTAGTACCCTCGGGCACCTCTCGGATGAGGGTCACGCGTGCCCGGAGCTGCACCACCTCGTCGGGAGGTGCCACACCCGCTCCCACGGCACCGCCATAGAGGAAGATCCCCGGCCGTACCGCATCCGCCGCCAAAGACGGGTATCGTAGGGCTGCCGCCCCGTTGCAGGCGTGAATCAGTCCAACCCCCCGGCCGGCCAGCCTAACGCTGGCTGGCCCATCGCGAGCCAACCCGTCCAGAGCCTCTCGAAAGCGCCGCCACTGCTCCGAGGTGGAGTCGTCACCCGCCACGTCGGCCGAGTGGAAGTGCGTGTAGCAGCCCTCCCAGACCAGCGGATCGCTCAGGCGCTCCGCCAATGCCGGACCCCACTCCCCGATCCGCCGCCAATCGAACCCGGAGCGCCCCATCCCCGTGTCGATCTCCACGTGGAAGCGGGCCTCTCGCCCCAACCACTCTGCGGACGCGGCGAGTCGATCGAGGGCGTCCACCTCCGAGAGGGTCGGCGTGAGCGCCTCGGCCACCGCGAGATCATAGGCCTCTGGTAGGAGAGGGCTGACGATCACGACCGGCTTCACCACTCCCCCGGCCCTGAGGCGTGCGCCCTCTTCCACCGTCGCCACGCCGTAGCCCCAGGGACCTTCGGGCTCCAAGGCCCGCACCACGGCCTGCATTCCGAGACCGTACGCATCGGCCTTCACCATCGGGATGATGGCCGAAGCGGGTCCGACGGATTCCCGGATCCGGCGGAAGTTCCTGCGCAGAGCCCCGCCTCGGACCTCGACCCAGGACCTGCCAGGCGCATCCACGGCGGCCTGCTCGTCCGTTGACATAGACGTGGAAAAAAGCGAAAAGATAAGCCTTGATCAAGGTCCGTTCCCCCCGAACACGAGTGACCATCCGATATGAGCGGCGACGCCGAGACACTACCCCCGCACGACTTCGGGCCAGGAACGCTGGATCGCGCCCTGGAGCTGATCCGGTTCCTTCGCGAGCACTGCCCGTGGGATCGCGCCCAGACCCCGGAAAGCCTGGTTCCGCACCTCCTGGAAGAGAGCCATGAGGTGGTGGACGCCATTCGCGGTAGGCGGGACGAGGATCTCGAGGGCGAACTCGGAGACCTGCTGCTCAACCTGGCGTTCCAGATCGTTCTCGGAGAAGAGCGCGAGGCGTTCACATCGGGCTCCGTCTCGAGGCGGCTCGAGGAGAAGATGAAGCGGCGGCACCCTCACCTCTTCGGCCTGGGGGAGAGAGTCGACTGGGAAGTGCTCAAGGCGCGAGAGCGCGAGGACGGCGCATCGCTCCTGACCGGCCTCCCGGAGGCCCTGGACCCCCTGCACCGGGCCCACCGGATCCAGGACCGCGTCAGCGGCGTAGGCTTCGACTGGCCTGACGCCTCGGGAGCATGGGAGAAGGTCAGCGAGGAGCTCGAGGAGGTGAAGGACAGCCTGACCGGAGAGGATCCGGTCCACCTCGAGGAGGAGCTAGGAGACCTGCTCTTCGCCATGGTGAACCTGGTGCGCCTCACCGGAGGTCACTCGGCCACGTCACTGGAGCGTGCGAACCGGAAGTTCACACGCCGATTCGAACGCTTGGAGGCGGTGGCCGCGGAGCGGAACGTGGTCCTGGGCGAGGCGACCCTCGAAGAGCTGGATGCCATCTGGGACGAGATCAAGTCCAATCCTTCCCAGTCATGAGGTCGCCCCCACGTTGCCGCGGAAACGTGGGGGCGGGCTGCCCTCCGTGTGGCTGCGGATGTGCCTGTACATTACTTTCCGTCATGCGTACCCGACTCCCCACGCTTGGCGCGCTTCCTCTCCTCACTCACGCGATGTCGGCTGGTCTCGCTCTCGCCACGGCACCGGCCTCGTTGACGGCCCAGTGGGTCGAGCCGCCAGGGACAGGGTGGGCCTCTTTCGCGCTCTACCACCAAAACACTCGCGAGGCATATAACTTCGAGGGTGTGGTTGGCACGTTCCCGGGAGACGGGCACGCGGTCGCGACCTCGTCCTTTCTGACCCTCGCACTCGGACTGATCGAGGGCATCGACGGGTGGGCTCAGTTCTCCTTCCAGCGGCTTCGTTTCGACGACCTCTTGGGCATGAGGACATCCACCGGCGTGGGTGACTTTCGCCTCTACGCGCGCGCGAGCCCGCTGCGGATCTTCGGTGTGACCACGCCCGTAGCGATCCGCGCAGGTGTGAAGCTACCCGTGGGCGACTTCGACGTGGGCTCCAACATCATCCCTCTCGGAGATGGTCAGCGCGACTGGGAGTTGATTCTCGAGCTTGGGCACTCATTCTATCCGAATCCGACCTATGTGGTGGCCTGGATCGGATATCGCTGGAGAGACGACGCGACGGAGGACGACCGTGCCTTCGGAGACGAGCGGTTCTTCTATACAGCCGTCGGCGGGGAAGTGGGCCCGATCGGATACAAGGTGGGCTTCGAGGGATGGTTCGGGAAAACGCCGGTCTTCCGTGGCCTCGAAACGCCGGGCGCCAAGCGGGAGATGCTCCGGCTGAGTCCTTCTCTGCTGATCCCGGCCGGCCCCGGGCAAATCGAGATCGGGGCCCGTCTACCGCTCGATGGGAAGAACTTGCCTGCTGGGAGCGACGTCGTCGTGGGGTACTTCACTCGACTCGGCTTCTAGTTGGAGGCCGGGCCGGCTCGTCAACTGGGCCGGCTCGTCAACTGGGCCGGCTCGTCAACTGATGTACGTCAGCAGCTCCGGGTCATAGAGGTCCGATACGAAGCTCTGGTATCCGTTGAAGAGCTGCGTTCCTATTGACGTGGAGGTCCCCAGGGGAGTCTCGAGGTTCTGCGGCCAACGCGGGTGTGCGACATCGGGATTCACGTTGGAGTAGAAGCCGTACTCGTGAGGTGCCAGGACATTCCAGAATGTCGGCGGCTCCTCCCTGGTGAACTCGATCCGGACCATGGACTTGGCGCTTTTGAAGCCGTACTTCCAAGGAAGGGCCAGACGCCAGGGCGCCCCGTGCTGCTTGGGTAACGGCTCACCGAAAACGCTCGTCACGACGAACGCGAGCTCGTTCCTGGCTTCGTCCAACCGGAGCGCCTCGAAGTACGGCCACGGATAATTCGGCTGAATGCGCTGGCCCACCGCCTCGTCGGGGCGGTTGAACGACACGAAGCGAACGTAATTGGCCGAGGAGAGCGGCTTGAGCTTGTCGATGAGCTTGGCCAGCGGGTAGCCTGTCCAGGGTACGACCATCGACCAGCGCTCGACGCATCGGTGCCTGTACAGACGCTCTTCGAGCCCGAACTCTCTCTCGAAGTCAGAGATGTCGTAGACCCCGACTCCCTCGGCCTCGCCCACGACCTCTACGCTCCAAGGCCACACCTTGAACGGTCCGACATAGGGCCAGACCAAGTTCGTGCTACCCACCGTGCCGATAAACTCGTAGAAGTTGTTGAATACCGCCGCCTGTAGGCGATCGGTCTGGTCCGGTCCCGGAACGTCGAAGGTCGAGTTCCGGACTGCCGGGTAGAGATTTGCGGTAGGCGACGGGCAAATCGATTGAAGTGGGCTGAGCATGGTGGAGTCGTTGCACCCCGCCTGCGCGACCGGGACCTCAGGGGTCTCGTCGACCAGCTCTGCAGGCGTGAACTCGGAACCGCACGCCCCGAGACCCAGGGCCGCCATCCCCAGTCCGGAGCTCTTGAGGAACGCTCGGCGGTCGAGATACACCGATTCCGGTGTCGCCTCGCGGTCGGGGATTCGCCATTCCGGCGGAATGATGACGTTAGCCATGGATCCTCTCAAACCAACCCGTCGAAGGCCTGCCGGAGTGTCCGGCCTGCATCCGTGGGCTCGGCGTTGGGACTCCTTACCGTAGCTTGGGCTACACCGCGTCGTCCCGCCTTGATCCCACGGGCCCAAGCCCTCTTGGTGGCTCGCGAACTTTGGCAAGGGAACACTAGCGTGCGACCCACCTTCCTACAAATCCGGGCCCGAGCGTTCGTACGTATCTTTATATCGTGAGTATACGTACGAGGCCGTAGTGCTGCTATTTTGTAACATCACACTAGTATCCCCGGGCCTTGCCCACCTCGTTGAGGAGGGGCTCGCCGTCCAGCAGGCGTCGGAGGTTCTCGATGATGAGGTCCGCCTCCCGCCGCCAAAACGACCTCGTGATCCCGGACACGTGGGGCGTCAACAGAACGTTGGACAGGGACCACAGGGGATGCTCCTCCGGAAGGGGCTCCCGGGCGAATACGTCCAGCCCAGCCCCACGGAGTTGGCGGGACTCCAGCGCCTCCACGAGCGCGTCTTCGTCCACGAGCGATCCGCGAGACACGTTGATCACCACAGCTCCTTTTCGCATGGCAGCGAGGGCGCTCCTGGAGATGATACCCTGGGTCTCGGGTGTCGCTGGCGCCGACAGCACCACGTAATCGCTCGCTGCCAGCAGCTCCTGGAGGCCGGCATCCCCCGAGACGACCCGGATCTCTCCGGCCCGGCCTTCACCGGCCCAGGCGGGGCGCTCCCCCGGCTGTCCCGGACTCCGGCGGAGCCCTATGACGCTCGCCCCGAACGCCGTCACTCGGAGAGCGACCTCCCGGCCGACCCCTCCCAGTCCGACGATCCCGACAGTACTCTCGGAGAGCTCGCGTATGGGTGACGTCGCTTCGTAGTAGGATTCGGTGCTCCATCGTCCCTCGGCCATGCCCGCGACGGCAAAGTCCAGACCCCGTGCGAAGTAGAGAATCATCCCCAACACGGTCTCCGCAATGGGAATCGCGTGGATCCCGGCAGAATTCGTGAAGTGGACCGGGCTGGCGAGCATTTCGGGCGTGAGCGAGCCTCCGACTCCCGCCGCACCAGTGTGGACCCACTCGAGCTGACGTCCCTCAGTCAGAACCTCGGCCGGAATACCGAAGGCCAGGTAGGCCCGGGCGTCACGGACAGCCTCAAGCACCTCGGCGCTGACCCGAGCCGACCCGTCACCCGAGCCGTCGGCGTCTTCCTCGATGACCACGATGTGCCAGTCGGGGGGAAGGGCCTCACGGAGGTGCTCGACAAACCAATCCGGACGGGCCCACGCCGGGCGCCGGTCCTTCATGTCCAGGACGAGTTTGTTCATGTGCGGTCAGGGGGCTCGTGAGGGTCGCGCTCGGGGCTGCTGCTTCCGCCCCGCCCCGCCCCGCCGCCTGCAGATGCCCCTCCCTGCGACCCTCACGAGCCCCCTTCTCCGACATGGGTGGATGCCCTAGGCGTGGGCGGGAGGATGCTCGAACGGGAGGGCGAGTTCGCTTCCTTCATCGTATCAAGACGCCCCAACGCCTCGAAAAACCGGACAGGTGGGTTCTGGCGTGCGGTGTCGAGCCCTCGAGGGGCATCTGCAGGAGGGGCGCGAAAACAACGTGCCAACGCCCCGAAAAGCCGAACACGTGGGTTCTGGGGTGCGGTGTGGAGCCCTCGGGGGGCATCTGAGGCGGGGGGCCGGGGGCCGGGGAACAGCCGCCCCCCGAGGGCTCCACACCGCACCCCCACCCACACGTCACGGCGACAACCGATTCATGAGCCGCGGGAACGGGATGAGCTCACGGATGTGATGGCGTCCGGTGATCCACGCGACGGTGCGCTCCAGACCCAGCCCGAATCCCGAGTGGACGAACGTGCCGTAACGGCGGAGATCCAGGTACCAGGAATAGGCCTCCTCTGGCAGCTTTTCTTCACGAATCCGTCGCAAGAGCCGGTCCAGATCATCCTCGCGCTGGCTCCCCCCGATGAGCTCCCCGTATTCCCGTACCAGCAGGTCGTTACAGAGCACTGTCCTGGGGTCGTCCGGATTCTCCTTCATGTAGAACGCCTTGACCGTTTTGGGATAGTCGTGGACGAAGACGGGCTGATCGAATTGCTCGGTCAGGAGCATCTCCTCGGGCACACCCAGGTCGCGCCCCCATACGATCTCGCTGCCCTTCTCCTGCAGAAGCGCCACTGCATCGGTGTAGGAGATGCGGGCGAAGAGAGACGAAACCGCCTCCAGCTCGCTCGTATCCCGCTCCAGAACCTCGAGCTCCGTCCCGCACCGCTCCAGTGCCCGCTCCACGATGTGGCAGACGAAGTCCTCCTGGAGGGTCATGTTGTCGTTCGAGTCCGCGAAGGCCACTTCCGGCTCGATCATCCAGAACTCCGTCAGGTGTCTGCGGGTCTTGGACTTCTCGGCCCGGAACGTAGGGCCGAAGCAGTAGACCTTTCGGAAGGCGGGACAGGCGGCCTCCGCATAGAGCTGGCCGGTCTGCGCCAGATAGGCAGACTCCCCGAAGTAGTCGGTCTCGAACAGGGTGCCGGCAGACTCCCCGATTGACCCGGTGAGGATCGGCGTGTCAATCCGGACGAAGTCACGCTCGTAGAAGAAGTCGTGGATGGCCTGCTCCACCTCGTGGCGGACCCGGAGGCCGGCCCGCTGGAGGCTCGACCTAAGCCACAGGTGACGATAGTCCAGAAGGAACTCGACCCCGTGCTCCTTGGGCTGAATCGGGTATTCCTCCGACGGCCCGAGAAGCTCGAGGCCGGTCACGCCGATCTCGAACCCGCCCGGGGCCCTGGTCTCCTCCCGGACCTCGCCCGTGAGCGCCACCGAGGACTCCTGGGTGATCGACCCGTGGAGCACCCATGTCTCCTCGGGCACCTCGTTCTTGAGCAGCACCCCCTGCACCAGCCCCGTCCCGTCCCGTAACACGAGGAAGCCCACCTTACCGTGGCTTCGGGTGGTGTCCGCCCATCCGAGTACCGTGACCTTCTTCCCGACGTGCTCGCGTAGCGAGCGGACCTCCGTAATCGCCTCGTGACTCATCTTTTTCGAATATCCAAGGGTGAGCGAGCGCCGGTGTGGAGAACGGGACTTAGTGTTCCGTTGCCGAAGTGTCTGCGGAAACGGAACACTAGCGGGCTCAGCCGACCGAGAAAAGCTTGAGGCGCTCCGCGTAGCGGTGATCCATGAGGCCGCGGATGCGAGACACGCCCTCGCCCTCCAGCTCCGGGTCGGTTTCCACCAGAGCCCGGGCTCGTGTCTGTGCCTCCACGAGCAGCCCCTCGTCCCTCGAGAGGTCGGCGAATCGAAGGATGGCGTCGCGACCGTGCTGCTGAGGTCCGAAGAGATCTCCCTGCCCCCGGATGCGCAGATCCGCCTGGGCCACCGCGAAGCCATCGGACGTGTCCCTCAAGACCTTCAAGCGCTCCGCTGCCAGCTCGCCGGGCTCGGCGATGAGGATGCAATGGCTCTTCGACGGCCCGCGGCCGACCCGGCCGCGGAGCTGGTGGAGCTGCGACAGCCCGAAGCGCTCGGCGTGCTCGATAACCATGACGCTGGCGTTGGGGACATCGATGCCCACTTCGATCACCGTGGTCGCCACCAGGATGTCCAGCTCACCGGCGAGGAAGGCCCGCATCACCCGATCCTTCTCGTCACTGGGAAGCTGACCGTGAATCAACGCGACCCGTCGCTCCGGGAAAACCTTGCTGGCGAGGCGCTCGTGCTCCTCCGTCGCCGAGCGCAGATCCACCTTCTCCGACTCGTCCACCAGCGGATAGACCACGTACGCCTGCCGGCCCGCCTCGAGCTCGGACTCGAGGAACCGGTAGACATCGTCCCGCTTGCTCGGGTAGCGGAGGAGCGTCTCCACCGGCTTCCGATCCGGTGGGAGCTCGCTGACAATCGACAGATCCAGATCCCCATACAGGGCCATGGCCAGAGACCGAGGGATGGGCGTGGCAGACATGACGAGTGTGTCGGGCCGTACCTCACGCTCACCGAGGACCATGCGCTGGCGGACGCCGAACCGGTGTTGCTCATCCACGACCACCAGGCCCAGGTCGGAGAACTCCACCCCCTCCTGTATCAGCGCATGGGTGCCCACGATCAGACGCGCGCTCCCGTCTTTCAGGGCCGCCATGGTCTCTCCTCGCTCGGCGGCGCCCAACCGCCCGGTGAGCAGGTGGATCTGGAGATCCAGCGGCTCCACGAGCGTCCCCAGCTTCCTGGCGTGCTGCTCCGCCAGGAGCTCCGTGGGAGCCATCAGCACCGTCTGAAATCCCCCTTCCACGGCCAGGAGCATGGCGAAGAGTGCAACGATGGTTTTCCCCGACCCCACGTCGCCCTGAAGCATGCGGTTCATCCGACGGCTGGACCCCATGTCGGCGTAGATCTCCCTGAGGACCCCGGCCTGGGCGTCCGTCAGGGTGAACGACAGCGATTCATGCAGGGAGCGGATGAGCTCGTTCGTGCGCTCGAACACGATCCCGGGCGTCTGAACGGACTCCCTGTACCGGACCTGGGCCTGGACCAGCTGAAGAAAGAACAGCTCGTCGAACGCCAGACGACGACGGGCCGCCTCTACGCTGCCCATGGACGCCGGACGGTGAAGCACATCCAGTGCCTCCCCGAGTCCCGGCACGCGGAGCTCGCCCTGCTCCGACGCTGTCAGGTACTCCTCCTCGGGCACGTCTCCGAGGAGTGCGTCCAGGTTCTTCTCGAAAAGCCCCCTGAGGACCCACTGTGGCACTTCCTCGCTCGCCGGGTACGTCACGAAGACGTGTCCGTGGTCACCCTCGACGGGAGATTCGTCCGACGCCCGGGCCAGTACGGTGAACTCTCTGGGTCGGAGCTGCCGCCCGTGGAAGAACCTCACCGGGCCAGTCACCAGGAGGAGGTCCCCCTCCTTGAGCTTCCGCTCCAACCACGGCTGCCCGGGCCATGCGCACGTGATCATCCCAGAGTCGTCTTGGAGGACGGCCTGGAAGATCCGGAGCCCCTTCCGGGTGGGGATCACGCCCTTGGAGCGAACACGACCGACCGCCGTGACGTCCGCTCCCACAGCCAGGTCGGCGATGGGCTGAACCGTGGAGGCGTCGTCGTAGCGGCGAGGCACGTGATACAGGAGGTCCCGGGCCGTAGCGATCCCCATGCGTCCTAGGGCCCCGGCGCGCACCGGGCCGACACCCTTCAAAAACTGGACTGGGCGGTCCAGCTTGAAGAAGCTCACTCCTCGAACACCCCCTCGATGAAGTCGTCCGGGTCGAACGCCGCCAGGTCGTCGATCCCCTCACCCAGGCCCACGAGCTTGACCGGCAGCCCGAACTCCTGCTGAAGGCCGAGCACGATGCCCCCCCGGGCGGTGCTGTCCAGCTTGGCGAGGATGATACCCGAGAGGTCCACGATCTCCCGGAAGGCCCGAACCTGAGAGATGGCGTTCTGACCCACAGTGGCGTCCAGAACGATGAGGGACTCGTGGGGCGCCCCCTCACAGCGACGCCTGATGACCCGATCCACCTTCTCCAGCTCCTCCATGAGGCCCCGCTGAGTGTGGAGACGGCCCGCCGTGTCCACCAGGACCACGTCGATCCCTCTCGCCTCCGCGGCATCGATGCTGTCGAAGGCCACGGCGGCCGGGTCGCCGCCTTGCTGGCCTGCGACGAAGTCGGCTCCGATGCGCTCCGACCACTGGCGGAGCTGCTCTACCGCCCCCGCCCGGAAGGTGTCGGCGGCGGCCACGAGCACGCTCTTGCCCTCTTGCCTGATCCAGTGGGCGAGCTTCGCCACGGACGTGGTCTTGCCGACTCCGTTGACACCGACCATAAGGTATACCGTGGGGCCTTCTTCGGCCGCGTGGAGGTACGACTCGGTGGCCGGTTGCAGGATCCGGAACATCTCGTCCTTGAGGGCCGCCCGGAGCTCCTTGCCTCCTCTGACCTTCCCTCTCCGGGCCAAGCCGTCGACGTGACTCACGAGGCGCACGGTGGCGTCGACTCCGAAGTCGGAAGCGAGAAGACGTTCCTCCAAGGACTCCAGGGATTCATGGTCCACCCCCCCCACGGCCACCCGGAGGTCGGTCAGCGCGAGGTCCACCGCCCTCCGCCAAAGTCCCGTCCTACGCTCGTTCTTCCGTTTGAACAGTCGGGCCATACGGCGCTAGCGAAGCCCCCAGCGCCGGCGGCCGATCCACTCCGCCGACAAGAGGACGATGATCAGGAGGTAGGGGAACGGGTGTGTGCGGATCGGGCGTCTGGGCCGCCGATTGCCCAGCGGGGTCCTCTCGCCGCCGGTGCTGGGCCCTGAGGTGAGCTCCGTAGGCTGCCTGAGCAGCTCGAGGCTGTGTCGCTCGGATTCCACGCGTCCGCGCCCGATGGCGTCACCCTCACCCACGCGTGTGGCCTGGTATGCGTACTCCGCGGCAGGGAGCCGCCGGGTGCGTGCCTCTCCCGCGCCGTCCACGACCACCGTGGTGTCCATGACCACCGAGTCTCCGGCGGAGATCGTCACTACGATGGAATCGCCGGTCATGCCCGGCGCCCGCCACGTCGGCTCCTCCCAGACGCTCCAGACCCGGGTGGCGGGACGGATCTCGGCACCTTCCTCGACAGGGGTGGAGGCCAGAAGCCATCCGACGACTCTTGCCCACAGCCGCCGATAGACCTGCCGATCGGGGCCCTCACGGAACGCCCATCGCCAGAATCCCGATGCGAGCACCACGGCCCGGCGCCGTCCCTGATCCTCCCTGAGCACAAGGGCCGCCTCCGCGGGTCCAGTCCCCTGGAGCTGCAACTGCAACGGACTGGTCGGAGACTCGGGCCGCACCCTCGGGAGGACGTTGCCGAGTGGGGGCAGTCCCGTCAGATCTGCCCCGGCCAGACTGGCGGCCAAAGGAGACGGCGGGAGGTCCGGCACGGGATACCACTCTCCGGGCAGGGGAGGGCCGGCCCGCACGCCGGCGGCCATAGCTCCTCCGGGATCGGCGGGGAACAACAGCGCACGGGGACTCCCAGCCAGGGCCTCCGTCACCCACTGAGGCGGATTCCTACCGACTCCGTGAAGGACGAGGAAGTCGGCACCCGAGGCAGCCCTGCGCACGTCGGCCGCATCCGACGACCCACCGGCATCCGCCCCGGCACCCAACTCCAGATAGCGGCCGTCACCCATGGCGAGGAAACCGCGGGTATTGAGGCCCGTCACCTGGGAGAGCACGGGCAGCAGGAAGCGCGGCTCCCAATCGGGCCGGAGAGAGACCAGGACCAGACCGCCCTCCTCGGGATCGACCTCGACGAAGGCCGCCTTTGTGTCGTCCCCGGCAAAGTCGTCCCCCTCCAGCTCCACCGACAGCTGGTACCGTATCCAACCCGACGAACGAGGAACCGGGAGGCGAATCGAAGTCGTGGCCAGGCGTCCGAAGCCGGCAGGCAGGACTCCCAACGAAGCGGCGAGACGACCCTCTTCGAAGATCTGCAGACGGATCGTATCGGCAGGCCCGGCTTCTTCTGAAAAGACCGCCACCTGGGCCACCAGGGTGTCCCCGGACTCGGCTCTCCTCGGCAGCTCGAACCGGGCTATGCCGGCATTTCGGATCCCCTCCTCCCCGCTCTCGCTCTGGAGATCCAGGGACAGACGCTGCGCCGTCAGGTTCGCCTCGACGGGATCATCCAGCCGCAGATCCGAGAGTATCGTCACCCCCTCGGCACCGGACTCGGCCACGCGGGCCAGGGCGGGAGCCAGTCGGGAAGTCCCCTCGGTCGGCAAGAGAGTGTCGAGGGAATCCATCGGGACGATCCTCGGAGTGCCTCCGAACACTAGGACCTGTGCCCCCTCGGCGGCGAGCTCCTGGGCCCTTGCCAAGGCCACGGTCCAGGCAGCCTCGCCTCCGTCCGCGCCCGCCTCCATGCTGGCCGAGCCATCGAGGAGCACCCAGCGGTCAGCCCCCGCGAAGGCTCCGGCTCGGCTGCCGGGCAGATGTGGATCCCAGAGGAGCAGGAGAACCATGACGAGGATGAGCCCCCGGGCGACCCCTAGCACATCGCGGCCTGGAATCGGGAGCTCCCGGCGATAGTAGATCCACGCGGCGAACGCAGCGGCAGCAGCAGCCAGGGCTCCGAAAACGAGCCAGGAAAAGGTCACCGCGCTCCCGGACCCGACTGGACGCCATCCCCGACTTTCACGGCGAGATCGACGTCCCACGGAAGCGGTAGGCGGTCCAGGAGAGCCAGGTGCTCACTGCTCTGGACCTCCCAGACTTCCCACTGGTCCGTCGGAACCGGATCGCCAGCCGGAAGATCCACCGCCAGGGGATCCTTGGGATTGCCGTGGCTGCGCATCTCGTAGTGGAGGTGGGGGCCCGTGGCCAGGCCGGTCATGCCGACGTACCCGATGACATCCTCCTGCTTGACCGGGCTACCCACCCTGATCCCTGGAGCAAACCGGGTCATGTGGCCATAGCGCGTGGTCCAGCCGCTCGAATGCTGGAGCTCGATCATGTTTCCCAACGCGCTGTCGTTGCCGCGCCGGGTGACGACGCCGTTGCCCGTCGCACGGACCGGTGTGCCGGTGCCGGCCGCGAAGTCCACCCCTCGGTGGGCGCGCCACGTCTTGAGGATGGGATGGAACCGGCTGCTGGTGAAGCCGCTCGAGATGCGGTAGCGCAGCGCGATGGGGCTCTTGAGGAAGGCCCGGCGGACCGAGTTCCCCTCGGGATCGTAGTAGGTCCCGCTCCCGTCGCGGTTGGGGTCGAACCAGAGCGCCTGGAGGCTGCGCCCGCGATTCACCAGCTCAGCGGACAGGACGTGCCCGGTGCGCATGGTGCCGTCGGGCCGGACCTCGCGCTCGAAGGCGAAGCGGTAGAAGTCACCCGATCGAATCTGACGCAGAAAGTCGACCTGCCACTGGAAGACCTTCTCCAGCTCCAGGATGAGCTCCGCCCGATCGTTGAGATCCACGCCGTCGAGGTCCTCGTTTCCGTAGACCGACTCCCAGAGCGACGAGCGGATCTCTCCCGCCACCCAGACGGTGTCGGTGAGGAACGGCGTCCTTATGAGCTCGGAGTCCCATCCCACGGCCGTGGGAGCCAAACGAACCGTCTGGTCCGCATTGATCTTGATGTCGACGGCCCGAAGCACGGGAGAGTCGCCCTGGAGCCACCGGAAGGCCACCTCGGTCCCGGGGCGCATCCGGCGGGGGTTGGCCTGCTCTCGTAGGGCGAGGATCAGCCCGGACTGGGTATTGGCGTCCAGGATCCCCGAAAGTAGGTCGCCGAGGGTCTGATCCTGGGCGAGGGACAGAACCTCCACCCGCTCGGCGGGAGCGGCGTAGATGGGCTCCACAAGGGCTACCGTGGGCACCTCTTCGTCTGTGAAGAGGACGAAGGCAGCCCCCAGGGCCAAGAGCCCCACCAGGCCGACGAATCGCCGTACAATTGAGCCCGAACGCACCGGTTGCCGCCCTTCGTCTATGTGCTGCGGCCCCTGGGGCCGCTACTCAGTCCATCTGCCGGCGGATGAAGGTCGGGATGTCCAACTCACCGATCTGCTCCCGCGTCACCACCCGCTCCGGAAGCCGTGGAAGCGGCACGACCCCAGCCGGGCTGCCGCCGCCGCCGACCGCCCGTAGCGGCTGCTCGACCTGACGTTGGGGCTGTGGCTGTACCGCGGTGTGCCTGCCGAAGTCCGGGCGGATCACATCATCGAAGCCAGTCGCGATGACGGTGACCCTGATCCTCCCCTCCAATGCGGGGTCGTGCACCGCACCGAAGATGATCTCCGCCTCTTCGCCGACCTCTTCTTGAATAATAGTCGATATCTGGTGGACCTCGTCAATGGCGAGATCCATGCCCCCGGTGATGTTGATCAACACCCCCTGGGCGCCGTCGATGGACACATTGTCCAGCAACGGAGAGGAGACGGCTTCCTGGGCCGCCTCTTGGGCCCGGTTCTCGCCCTCGCCGAATCCGGAACCCATGAGGGCCGGTCCACGGCACACCATGATCGTGCGCACGTCCGCGAAATCCACGTTCACATCTCCAGAGACCCGTATGAGGTCACTGATGCCCTGGGTGGCGTGAAGGAGGACCTCGTCGGCCTTCTTCAGCGCGTCGCGGAACGAGGTCCCCTTGGGCACGACCGACATGAGGCGATCGTTGGGGACGACGATCGTCGTGTCGACGCACCGACGAAGCTCGGCGAGCCCCTGATCCGCCTGAAGCTCCCGTTTCTTTCCCTCGAAGGAGAACGGCTTCGTCACGATCCCTATGGTGAGCGCGCCCATCTCCCGGGCGATCTCCCCGATGATGGGAGCGGCGCCCGTCCCCGTGCCGCCGCCCATCCCGGCCGTGATGAAGACCAGGTCGGCCCCTTCCAGGACCTTGCGAACCTCGTCGGCACTCTCGGCGATGGCCTGGCGGCCGATCTCCGGGCGGGCACCGGCGCCCAATCCCCGCGTCAGCTTCTTGCCCAACTGCATCGTAACCTGGGCGCGGGAGCTCTTCAGGGCTTGGGCATCGGTGTTCGCCGAGATGAACTCCACGCCCTCCAAGTCCTCGTCGACCATCCGGTTGACGGCGTTGCCGCCTGCCCCCCCAACCCCCACCACCTTCATTCGGGCGTTCTGGATTGGGGTGTCTTCGAATTCGAAAATCATCATCAGTTGACTCCCGTGCGAGGGTTGATGAAGTCGTTCACGTTCCTAGAAAAATTCCCTGAGCCACGAGCCGACCTTCGAGACGAGGCCGGACGTGAGCGTCGACGCACCCTCTCCCGTCTGCTCGAAGCGATCGGCTCCGTAAAGGACGAGGCCGGCCGCGGTCGCGAACTTCGGACGGCCCACGGAGTCCGCCAGCCCACCGAGGCCCTCGCCCGGAGCACCGCATCGGACCGGAGCCGCGAACACCTGCCGCGCCAGCTCCGCGGTCCCGTACAGTGCCGAGGCGCCGCCGGTGAGCACGATTCCGGCGCCCAGCTTGTCCAGAAGGCCCTGTCGCTCGAGCTCGTTCTGGACCAGTCCGAACATCTCGTCCAGGCGCTGCTCCACCACGTGGGCGATGAGCTCCCGAGCTACGTGCCGCTTCTGGCCGGGGCTCGGTCCAGGCAGCTCCACGGTCTCCTGGGAATCCACCATCTGCGCGAAGGCGACCCCGAAGTGCTCCTTAGCCTTCTTGGCCTCGGCGAAGGGGATCGAGAGCCCCCTTACCAGGTCGTTCGTCACGGTGATCCCACCCGCGGGAAGAACGGCCACATGGCGGATCTCCCCGTTACAGTACGCGGCCAGATCGGTGGTGCAGGCGCCCATCTCGACCATGGCCACGCCCACTTCCTTTTCGTCCTCGGTCAGCACTGCCCGGGCCGCGGCCAGGGGCTCGAGAACCAGCTCCTGGACCCGATAGCCGGCCCTCTGCACGGACTTTCTGATGTTCTCGGCGGCGGAGGTCGAGCCGGTCACCAGGTAGACCTCGGCCTCCAGACGGGTGCCTACCATGCCGATGGGATCCTTGATACCGCGCTGGTGATCGACGATGTAGTCCTGGGGGATGGCGTGGAGGAGCTCCCGGTCCGGCGGATGGGCGACGGCCCGAGCCACCTCATGGACGCGCTGCAGGTCGAAGCGCAAGACCTCGTCTTCGGAGACTGCGACGACTCCCAGAGACGTCATGGCTCTGATGTGCTCACCGCTGATGCCGACATAGACCCGATCCACGTTCGCCCCGGCCATGAGCTCGGCCTCTTCGAGGGCGGCCTTGACGGACTCCGTGGTCTCTTCGATGTGCGTGACGACCTGCCGCATGCCCGTGCTCTTGGCCTGTCCCACCCCGAGTATCTTCAGCTCGCGCCTGAGGAACGGATCCTCGTGGACTTCTGCGATGACCGCGCACGTCTTCGTCGTCCCGAGGTCCACACCGGCGATGAGGATCGAGTGCATCTAGTGTTCCGTTGCAGAGGTTCGCGAGCCACCAAGAGGGTCGTAGGAGACCACCATCTGGTCGGCGTATCGGAGATCCACGATGGCCGCCCGCTGGGCCGGACGGCGTCGGCCGGCGTCTTCGAGAGCCGTGAGTCCGTCCCGCAACCGTCGATGAGATAGGGGCGGACGGAACCTGACGCGCACGCCTCCTTCTACGATGGCCGTTGCATCTCCCTTGTCGTCCAGCGCGATCTCGGACACGGCGGCCATGAAGGAGGGGTCGTCGGCCGTCAGGCGCTCCACCTCTATGGCCAGAATCCGCAGCTGTGACGTAGAGAGGCGTGCCATGCCCTGGTCTGCACGGAGCAGTGGCAGATCCATCCGATGCTCGCCCGGATCCAAAGGCAGGACCTGGCCATCGCGGTCCACTGGCTCCAGGAGGGCGTTGGCGACCAAGGCGACGGGAACCCTCTCCTCCACCGTGACGACCAGCGTCGCCGGGAGATCCCGGGTGATCTTGGCGCGACGGATGAGGGGGTGTCGCTCCAGGCGACGCTCCCATGAGTCCGTAGCATCGAAGACACTTGCGTAGGACGGTATGGATGCCGCCTCCAGGACCTCGTCCTCTTCGACGATCCGAGCCCCGACCACACGGAACTCCGTCGCCCGGAAGTACTCCAGCTCGGCCAGTGCGTCTGGAAGCCACGCGGCCGCCAGCGCCACGCCACCGGCAACGCAGAGCCAAAGCCCGACGCGGAGGAGCCTACGCATGATCCACCGCCTTCAAGAGCCCGAGCACCCGGGCGGCAACCTGCTCGACTGAGCCGGCTCCCATGGTCAGCAGGAGATCACCCGGCGCGAGATCCGAGGCCACCGCCTCGGCCAGAGTGTCCAGCTCCGCGTGATAGCGCACACCGCCCCCGGCGCGCTCGACGGCGGTCGACACCAGCTCGCCTGTGACGCCCAGGATGGGTGCCTCCCGAGCCGGGAAGATATCCGTGACCCAGACGACGTCCGCGCCTGCCAGCGCCCGTCCGAAGTCGTCCGCGAAGTCGCGCGTCCGGCTGAAGAGGTGTGGCTGGAAGACGGCCACCAGCCTGCGACCGGGGTGGGCCTCCCGGGCCGCCTCGAGGGTGGCCGAGATCTCCGACGGGTGGTGTGCGTAGTCGTCCACCACCAGGATATCACTCTCCCAGCCCACGGTCTCGAAGCGGCGATCCACGCCTTTGTATGCCGCCAGCCCCCTCCGGATATCGTCCCAGTCCGCCCCGAAGCAGCGGGCCGCGCCGGCCGCGCCCAGGGCGTTCCGCAGATTGTGGACGCCCGGCGCTGCAAGGTCGAAGGTCCCTCGATCGGTACCGTCTTCCACGATCCGGAACTTCATGCCATTGGAGCGCGCCCTTACGTCCACGGCCCGAAGCTGCGACCCGGCGGCGGTCCCGTAGGTGTAGCCACGGCCGTTCAACCGAGCCAGGAGTCGGCTCGCGCCGTGGTCGTCTCCGCAGATGATGCCGCGGCCGTCGTGCGGGAGAGCCTCGAGGAACTCACGGAAGGCTCCCATGACGCCCTCCATCCCACCGTACGTGTCGAGGTGATCGGCCTCGACGTTGGTCACCACGGCCACCGTGGGCTCCAGCTCGAGGAAGGATCGGTCGTACTCGTCGGCCTCGACCACGTACAGATCGCCGCCGGAGCGCAGGTTGCCGTCCCAACCGGGAACCCGGCCACCCACGAGGCCCGTGGGATCCAGTCCAGCCTCCGTGAGGATCTCCGTGGCCATGGCGGTGGTGGACGTCTTCCCGTGGGTACCTGCAATGGCGAGCACCCTGCCGCCGTTTACCCACAGCCCGAGGGCCTCGGCCCTCTTCAAGACCGGTATTCCGCGGCCGTGGGCCTCTTGGATCTCGGGGTGGTCGGTAGGCACGGCCGCGCTTACCACTAGGGCGCCGGCCCCCTTCAGGTGCTCGGGCTCATGGCCCTCGTGGATCGTCACGTCCATGGCTCGCAGGCGGTCGGTGCTGGGCCCGGGCTGGAGGTCGCAGCCCGAGACGCGGCCCCCACTCCGGGCGACGAGCTCCGCCAGAGCGCACATGCCGGCACCCCCGACGCCCATGAAGTGGACGTGTCCCTCACGGGCCAGCTGGCGCAGATCATCTCCGCTCACGGAATCGGGCGCTCGGTAGCGGGCCATCATGCCGTGACCTCCCGACGAGGTCCGGGGAGGAGGCGGATCATCTCGGCGACGATGGCCGTAGCGGCCTCGGGATGGCTCCGTGCCCGGGCCGCATGGCTCATTCGTTCCAGTCGCTCCTCGTCCCCCGCCAGCTCCTCTACCGCTCGCCACAACGCTTCCGGCGTGAGATCCGCCTGACGCAGGTGGACCGCCGCCCCCGACTCCTGCAGGGCCCGGGCGTTCAGCTCCTGGTGGTTGGCGGCGGCGGTGGGAAGAGGAACCAGGATGGCCGGCACGCCCCATGCCAGAAGCTCGGCCGTGGTCATAGCCCCTGCCCGGCTCACGCACAGATCGGTGACGCTCAGCGCCGAGGGCATGTCCTCGATGTATGGCACGGCCCGGACCCGGGCTGCATGCCCCATGGCAGCCAGCGCCTGGTCGACCCCGGCGTAATGTCCGGTGCCGGTAGCCCATAGGAGCTGCCAGCCGTCGAGGGGAGACCGGGTCCCGCTGGTCATCTGGCGCACGGCGTCCTGGACCAGGTGGTTCAGAGCAACGGATCCCTGGCTGCCTCCCACCACGAGGAGGACCTTCAGCTCCGGGTCGAGGCCCAGGCGCTCGCACACGTCCCACCGCTCGGGCCGTCGCTCCGGGAGGGGTTGGATGGGGCACCCGGACACGTGGGCGGCGTCCTGAGCCCCGGAGGGCAGATGCGCCACAGCCTCCGGGAACGCCAGATGCACCTGGGCTGCCCATCTCGACAGGAAGCGTGTGGTTGCGCCGGGCCGAGCGTTCTGCTCCTGGAGGACCAAGGGGATGCCGGCCATAGCCGCGGCCATCCCCGCCGGCGCGCCGGCGTATCCGCCCGTCACCACGACAAGCTCCGGCTCGAGGCGACGAAGCAGGCTGACGGCGACGACGAGAGACCGAGCCAACGCCCACGGTACGCCGAGGTTGGACAGCAACTCACCCCGATGGAGACCACGGACCGGGAGGAGATGGTGCTCCAGCCCCCGCTCCGGGAGCACCCGAGCCTCCAGGCCCCTCTGGGCGCCGAGGAAGAACGGCCGAGTGCCCGGCCGCTGCCGGACGAGCTCGTCGGCCAGGGCCAGCGCTGGATAGAGGTGCCCACCCGTGCCCCCGCCCGCGAAAACGGCGACGGAGCGCTCATGCACGGGCCCTCCTTCCGGCGGGTAGGGGCCGCTCACAGGCTCGGGAGATGCTCATCAGGATCCCCAGAGCCGCCAGGGTGACCAGAAGGTTCGATCGGCCGTACGAGACCAGAGGCAGGGCCAAGCCGGTGGGTGGAACCAGACTCAGTCCCACCGACATGTGGAGGATCGCCTGCATGGCGATCATGCTGGTGATTCCCGTGGCGAGAAGCTGGCCGAAGAGGTCCGGAGCCCTCGCCGCGACGCGGAAACCCACCAGAACCAGAAGCATGTATAGGACCACGGTGACCGTGACCCCGACCAAGCCCCACTCCTCGCCGATCATGGCGAAGATGAAATCGTTGTGGGCCTCGGGGAGGAAGCCGAGCTTCTGACGTCCCTGGCCGAATCCCACGCCGGCGATTCCTCCGGACCCCAGGGCTACGAGCGACTGGTGCACCTGGAAGCCGGCGCCGGCCGGCGCCGCCGAAGGGTCGAGGAAGGCCATGATCCGCTCGACCCGAAACGATACGGCAAGCTGCCTCCAAAGCAGCGGTGCCGCGAGCAGTGCGAAGAAAGCGAAGTGGGCCACCCGTGCCCCGGCGGCGTACACCACCACACACCCTAGGAGCCCGATCAGCAACGCTGTCGAGAGATCGGGCTCGAGGGCGATGGGCAGCATGATGGCTCCCCAGACCGCGAGGAAGGGGACCAGGCCTCGCTTGAGGCTCCGGAAGTGCTCCTGCTTGCGCACCGCCAGCGAGGCTGTCCAAACGATGACCGCCACCTTGGCGAGCTCGGAGGGCTGGATGGTCACACCGACCCGTAGCCAACGACGGGCTCCGTTGATCTCGGGAGCGATCGCTTCCGTACCGGGAAGCACGAGGACGAGAAGCAGAAGCCAGACCGCGGCGATCATGGGCCACGCCATGCGCTGCCAGAGATCGTGGGGGAGCCAGGCACAGAGGCCCAGGGCGCTCAAGCCCATGGCCGCGCCCGTGGCCTGCCGCAGCACGTAGTAGTAGTCAGGCAAGGTCTGACGCTGGGCGAGAAACGCGCTGGCCGAGTACAGCGTGACCAGGCCCAGCGACAGGAGGACGACCGTGAGGGTCATGAGAGCGGCGGCCTCCCACCCCCTCCCCAGCCCCGTGATAGGCAGGGCAAGGGGCCCGGACGGAGCGACGTCGACGGGGCGGGCCATCAGCCGGTCTCCTCGGTCGCAAGGGCCCGAGCCAACTCGGCGAACCGGTCACCACGCTCTTCGTAGCTCTCGAACATGTCGAAGCTCGAACAGGCCGGAGAGAGGAGCACGACGTCGCCCGGCCGCGCCGCGCCGGCGGCGGCCTCGACCACGGCGTCGAAGCCGATGCCGATCAGCTCGACTTGCACACGCTCCGCGAGGGCCCGCCGGATCCGGGGACCGGCTTCGCCATACGCGAAGACGCGGGCGTCGGCCTCCACGAGAGCCGACACGAGAGGAGAGAAGTCCTCGTCCTTGTCCTTGCCACCCAACAGGACGATGAGGGGACCCTCCAAGCTGGTGATCGCCCTCCGGGCCGCGGCCACGTTGGTGGCCTTGGAATCGTTGACCCACCGGATCCCCTTCCCTTCCGCCACCTGTTCCGTCCGGTGGGGTAGGGGTCGGGCGGTGGCCAAGCCGCGCTGAATGGCCGCCGTAGAGGCCCGGGCCAGGCTGGCGACGGTGGCCGCCGCCAATGCGTTCTCCACATTGTGGGCGCCCAGCAGTCCGAGGCGAGCGACCGGGATCAGGGGCTCCCTTTCGCCGGGCACCATTTCCAGAGTGAGGTCGTCCCCATCGAGATAGGCCCCACGGACGCCGGTCTTCTCGGTGCTGAAGTGGTAGCGCTCCCCGGGGGCGCCGGCGGCC
Source organism: Longimicrobiales bacterium (assembly GCA_965218295.1). Classification (GTDB taxonomy): domain Bacteria; phylum Gemmatimonadota; class Gemmatimonadetes; order Longimicrobiales; family Gaopeijiaceae; genus CBDCKN01. The sequence goes on from CBDCKN010000013.1 coordinate 142,751, forward strand.
AGATCGAGAACGGCCGGGTCGTCGTCGTTGAGGACCCACCGGCTCTCCTCATCGGCGTTCCGGAAGAGGTTGACCTTGTCCGCGTAGTACTCCTCCACGGACGCGTACCGGTCCAGGTGGTCCGGAGCCAGGTTGGTCACCACGCCGATGTCGGGGCGGAGTCGATCGATACCCGCGAGCTGGAACGAGCTCATCTCCACCACGTACCACGCCGGGCCACGGTCGCGAAGCGCCAGCTCCGAGGCCGCAGGTCCGAACGCCTGGCCGATGTTGCCGCCCAGGGCCACGTCCTGCCCATCACTCTCGAGCAGGTGCGCCACCAGAGCCGCGGTCGTGGTCTTGCCGTTCGTTCCAGTCACGACGATCAGTGGACCATCGAAGAACCGAAAGGCGAATTCAGGCTCAGAGATCCATCGTACGCCCCGCTCAGTGAGCTCTCTGAGCACCGGAGCATCCGGGGGGATTCCAGGACTGACCACCACGGTCTCTGCCATGGCGATTCGATCCATGGGGTGCTCCCCGAGATCGACCTCGACCCCGAGTGCTCGGAGCTCGTCTCCACGAGCATGAGCTGCGGCGTCGCTGCGCAAATCCGAGACATGGACACTACCTCCTCGTTCGAGTGCCAAACGGGCCGCCGCCCACCCGGACGCGGCCAAACCGACCACGGCGATCCGCTCGCCGTCCAAGCTTCCAACGCTTCCCTTCCTCACCGAATCTTGAGGGCGCTGAACGCCACCATCGCGGACAGGATTCCCATGATCCAAAACCGGACGACCACCTTGCTCTCGGGCCAACCCAACTGCTCGAAGTGGTGATGTAGCGGAGCCATCCTGAAGAGCCGCTTCCCCTTCCCGTACTTGCGGGCCGTGTGCCGGAAGTAGCCGACCTGGAGCATCACCGAGAGAACCTCCACCACGAACACCGCGCCCACGATGACGAGGAGGAACTCGGCCTTGAGCAGAATCGCCATGGCGCCGATGACCCCCCCCAGCGCCAGCGAGCCCGTATCGCCCATGAAGACCTCGGCGGGGTGGCCATTGAACCACAGAAAGCCCAGGCATCCCCCCGTGAGACCGAGGGCCAGGATGGTGAGCTCCCCCGCCCCGGGGAGGTAGAACAGCCCCAGGTACTCCGAGCTGTCGACTCGGCCCAGGAGGTAGGCGAAGATCCCGAAGGTGGCCGCGGCGATGGCGGTGAGGCCTGCCGCGAGGCCGTCGAGGCCGTCGGTGATGTTCACCGCGTTGGAGCTCCCCGAGATGACGAACGCCACGAAGGGCACATAGGCCCACGGAGCGAAGAGGAGCGAGAGATCCGAGAAGAACGGCAGCATCGTCCGGTTCGGATCCACCGGGGAGATCGGATGCAACAGCAGAAACAGTCCCAGGCCGAGCCCGAAGGCCCACTGGCCCGTCATCTTGTAGCGGGCCACGAGGCCCGCGGTGCGCCCCTGGACGACCTTGAGGTAGTCGTCCATGAAGCCGATGGCGCCCATGGCCAGCAGCGTCAAGAGGGCCAGGATCGTGTACCAGTTCGTCAGCTCCGCCCAGAGCAGCGTGGACACGGCCGTAGACGCGAGGATCAACACGCCGCCCATCGTAGGCGTGCCGGCCTTCCCCAGGTGGGTCGCCGGCCCCTCGCTCCGCACGACCTGGCCGAACCGGAGCCGTGTGAGCGCCCGAATGGTCATGGGCCCCAGCACGAACGCGAGCATCAGGGACGTGACCAGGGCGCCCGCCGCCCTGAACGTGATGAAGCGAAAGAGGTTAAAGACGATGTGGACGTCTGCCAGGCCGGGAAGCAGATGATAGAGCATCAGGCCTCCACCCCGCCGGGCACCGCTGCGGCTCCCCCGAAGTCCCTCTCGAACTCCGGGATCACCCGCTCCAGAGCGAACCCCCTCGACGCCTTGATCAGCACCACTTCGTCACCGCCGAGGCGACCCTTGAGCGCCTGGTACGCTTCCAGTGGATCGGCGATCGCGATGGGCTCGGGTCCGGTTGTGCCGGCGGCCATCCGATCCACGGCACGTGCGAAATCGCCGGTTGCCACGACGAGATCGAGCCCTATGGTCGCGGCCTCTGCAAGGAGAGCCGCGTGCAGCTCGTCGCTCCGGCTCCCCAGCTCAAGCATGCTCCCCAGGAACGCCACCTTAGGGCGCCCGGGCTCGATGGCCACGAGCAGATCCAAAGCGGCCCGCGTGCTCTGTGGATTCGCGTTGTAGCAGTCCAGCAGCAGGGTCAGCCCATCCAGGTGCCGGATCTCGCCCCGCAAGGAGCTCACTTTCAGGGAGCTGACGCCCCGGGCCGCCTCGGCTGCCGGCACCTCCAGCATGTCCGCCACGGTCAGGGCGAGAAGGGCGTTCATCACCGAATGGCGACCGGGCACCCGCAGCCGCACGGGCTCGCCGTGCCACAGGAAGCTCCAGTTGCCCTGATCGTCCATGGTCGCGTCGTTCGGCTGGAGCTCGGCGTCGGCCCCCTCGCTCCATCCGGCCACCTTGACCTGCGGGCGGATCCGCCGCGCTTCCTCGGGCAGGATCGGCGGCTCGTCACCCACCACCGCCCTCCCGTCCTTCGGAAGCCCGCGGAGCAGGTCGAGCTTCTCCATGAGCACGCCCTCAAGAGACTCCAGCTTCTCGATGTGCGTTTCCGAGACGGTGGTGACGACGCCGATCTCGGGTCCAGCGATCTCGGTGAGGGTGCGGATCTCCCCTGGCTCGTTCGTGCCCATCTCCAGAACCACCACCTCGGCGTCGTCGGGCGCGTCGAGCAGCATGAGTGGCAAGCCCACCCGGTTGTTGAGGTTCCCACGGGTGGCGTGGAGCCTACGCGACCCCTCGAGGGCGGCCCGCGTGAGGTCCTTGGTGCCCGTCTTTCCCGACGACCCGGTGATGCCGACAACGGCGGCCCTCAGGTGCGTGCGGCGGTAGCCGGCCAGCCGGCCCAGCGCATGAACGGTGTCGTCCACCGGATAGAGTCGGGGGTTGCCTCCCACCTCGACGTCCCGAGACACAACCGCACCGCGTGCGCCCCGCTCCAGGGCCGCGATCACGTAGTCGTGACCGTCGAAGTTGTCGCCCTCCAGGGCGACGAAGAGGTCTCCCTCGCGAGCCGTGCGGCTATCCGTGGAGACTCCTCCAAAACGAAGGGTGCCGTCTGCATCGGACGTGAGGCCCTGGGCGGCGCCGTCGACGGGTGTCAGACCCAGTGCGGCTCTGACGTGCCCATCCGTCCACGCGAAGCCCCCCGTCATGCCGCACCTCCGAGCTCGGACAGGCTCTCCTGAACGATTCGACGCTCATCGAAGGGGCGACTCTCCGTGCCGATGACCTGGTAGCTCTCGTGGCCTTTGCCGGCGAGAAGGACCAGGTCTCCGGCGCGCGCCGCAGCAAGAGCCATTCTGATGGCCTCGCGGCGGTCCGCGTGGCGCTCATGGCGGGAACCCGCCATTCCGGTGACCACGTCGTCGATGATGGACTCGGGGTCTTCGGTCCTCGGATTGTCGGACGTCACTACGGCCAGATCGGCGCCCTGGGCTACCGCAGCACCCATCTTCGGCCGCTTGCCCCGATCTCGATCGCCGCCGGCCCCGAAGACCACGATGATCCGTCCGGACGTCAGGGGCCTGAGAGTGGCCAGAACGCTGTGCAGCGCCTCGGCCGTGTGAGCAAAGTCGATGAGGATGGAGAACGGGTCGCGGGCTACGATCTCGAGGCGGCCCGGTACCTGCGGGACGCTTTCGAGTCGTGCGGCGATTGCCTTCACTCCCATCCCCGCCGCCGTCCCCGCCCCCGCGGCGGCCAACGAGTTCTCGACGTTGAAGCGCCCGAGAAGCGGGAGGTTCACCTCCGCGCCCTCGTCGGCCAGAGCAATGCGGAACCGCGTCCCGTGTGGCTCGGGCGCGAGGGCCTCGGCCCTCAGGTCCGCGGGGGAATCCACGCCGTAGGTCAACGTGCGACGCCCCTCCAAGGGCAGCGACCGCCAGTGGTCGGCGTCGGCGTTAACGACCGTCAGCCCGTCCTCCTTCATCAGATCCAGAAGGAGGGATTTGGCGCCCAGATAGCTCGCCATGTCCGGGTGATAGTCCAGGTGATCCTGGGAGAGGTTGGTGAACACGGCAGCGTCGAAGCGCATTCCGGCGAGCCTCTTCTGCTCCAGGGCATGGGATGACGCCTCGACGGCAACGGAGTCGACACCCTCTTCCACCAGCCCACCGAGCCATTGGGACAGCTGAACCGGTCCCGGGGTGGTGAGCCCCTCTGTGCCGGCCCGGACGGCACCGTCGGCCTCTACCAACCCGAGCGTTCCGATGGCGACGGCCGGCCCCGAGTCCTCCAGGAGATGTCGCGTGATGAGCGCCGTTGTGGTCTTCCCGTTCGTTCCGGTGATCCCGACCGTGAACAGATCTTGCCAGGGGGATCCGAGGATCGTGTCGGCAGCCAGGGCGGCCGCGCGCCGTCCATCCGACACCTGCAGCTGGGGGATCCCGGCCTCCGGCACGTGGCGCTCGACTACCGCGGCTACAGCTCCGGCCCGGGCGGCAGGAGCGACGAAGTCGTGAGCGTCCCACTCGGATCCGCGCCATGCGAGGAACAGGTCCCCCGCCTTCACGGACCGTGAGTCTTGGGTAACTCCCGAAACGGCCACGTCCTCCTGACCGTGGAGCTCGTCTACGAGGCCCGCAGTCCGGAGGACTCTCGCTACCGAAACGAGGGAGGTAGGAGCGTTAGCCATCCCCCCTCCGTCCCGTCGATGCGAGACGCACCGTATCTCCGGGTTCCAGTCGGGACCCGGCCTCGGGAAGCGTGAGCGTCACCGGACCCGATCCCTCCCAGCGGACACGCAGTCCCAACTCGTGCATCCGCCGGGCCGCGGCTCGGGCCGGCAAGCCCGTGACGTCCGGAACGCTGATACCGGCAGAGCCGTCAGGCATGTCGGGCCCTCGATCCGCCGCATGCCCCACTTCCGAGTCGAAGTGCACGAGCGGTGCCCGATCCTCGGCGGCCGGTAGTGACGCGAAGCGAGACGCCGTCGCGGATCCGCTCGACGAAGCCGTCTCCGGATGAGTCCTGGACGCGCCCGGGAGGGCCTGAGCCCGTGCGACCAGAGCCAGCGCGTTGCGGTCCAGCGGTGTCTGTTGGGCCGCCAGGATGGACTCCAGCGTCGTACGCGTGACAGGAGCGGCCGTGGCTCCTCCGTAGTACGCACCTCTGGGTCGATCCAGCTTGACCAGCACCACAAGCTGTGGATCCTCGGCCGGGAAGAACCCGGCGAACGACGAGAAGTACTCCCCCGACTGGTAGCCGCCATCCGACCACGCCCGGCTCGTGCCGCTCTTCCCGGCCACCGCGAACGTGCTGAGCCTGGCGCGCGTTCCCGTGCCGTCCTCCACGACGTTCACGAGTACGTCCGCGATCTGCCGGGCCACCGACGGCGACACGACCTGCCGCACCATCCGTGGCTGAAAGCGATCGACGGTCCGGCCCTGGGCGTCGCGAACCTCCTTCACGAGCCGGGGCTGCATGAGGCGGCCGCCGTTGGCCAGGGCACCGTACGCCATGGCCATCTGGAGGGGCGTCACCGACACCTCGTAACCGATGGCGAGGGAGACGGGGGACTGGCGGCTCCACCGCTCAGGGCGCCGGAGAGTGCCCTTGCCCTCGCTCGGCAGCCCGACTCCCGTGGGCGCCCCGAGCCCGAAGTCCCTCAGAGTCTGGTACTGGATGGCCGGAGTCATGACCTGGGCGGTCTTCGCCACGCCGACGTTGGAAGAGATCTCGAGCGCATGGGCTAGGGTCATCACACCGCCCTCGGGGTGGACGTCGCTCACCGTTCGACCTTCCACGGTCCAATGACCGGTCCCCGTATCGACGCTGTCCTCGAGAGTGGCGAGTCCGTACTCCAGGAGGCCGGCAACCGTGAAGGGCTTGAGGGTCGAACCGGGCTCGTACGGAGTGTTGATGGCGGACAGCGCGTTCGTGGACCCGTCCCGTATGGAGACCATGGCCAGGATGTCCCCGGTGCGTGGGTCGGTGATCACCAGGTCGCCGCCCCAGGCTTCCGTCTCCTTAACCGCCTCCACGAGGGCCTGGCGGCCGATCTCCTGCAGATCCACGTCGAGGGTGAGGACGACCTGGCCCCCCTCTTCAGGCTCCTTGACCAGAACGCTCTCGCCGGGAATGGGATGGCCCAGAGGATCACGCGCCAGGACGGCCCTCCCCTCGCTGCCCCTAAGGGCCTCGTCGAAGGCCTGCTCCACCCCCCCGTACGCCTCGCCGTCCCGAACCACGCCCAGGAGCCCGCGCGCCAATCCTCCGCGGGGGTAGAAGCGACGATACTTACGTTCCAGGTACAGGCCGCGAACGTTCGTCAGGGCCTCACGCACCGAGGGAGGATAGGAATTCGGCAGGACCCGCCACGGCCTCGACGAGGTCGTGGCGTCTCGCACTAGGTCCCGGCCGAGCCCCAACGTCTCGGTCAGGAGCCGTGTGACGGCCTCCACGTCCCGAATCTCCCGCGGCGCCACGCTCACCCTGAAGGTCTCCCGGCTCATGGCGAGCTCGACCCCCGAGCGGTCGAGGACGGACCCTCGCGGGGCCGCCACCTCGACGCTGGTCCGGTGCTGCTGCTCGGCCTGCTGCCTCCAGATCGCTCCCTGGGCAACCTGGATCTGCGAGGCCCGACCGACGACAACACTCCCGGAAAGGAGCCAAACGGTGAGGAGAACGCGTCGCCGGAACGTCACCTTGGAGCCGGCCTGCTTGCGCCGCCGCCTCATGGGGCTCCTCCGGTGAGCAGGACCATCTCCGACGCCTCGGGCTGGTGCATGCCGAGGCGCTCCACTGCCACGGTCGAGATCCGTGTCCTGCTCTCGAGATGCTGGATCCGGCGCTCCATCTCCGTCTGCTCTGCCGCTGCGAGAGACAGCTCGCGTCGCACCTCGTCCAGGGCCGCCAGGGCCTCGAAGGCCCTGCTCTGGCGCCACGTCACCAAGCTCAAGGAAGCCAGCAGGCCGGCGAATCCGAGGGCTAGGAGGCTGGGCACGCCCCAGGTGCGCTGTCGCTGTCGCCGCCTCACGATCTCCTCCAGGCCCTAAGGCGGGCGCTGCGGGCTCGTGGATTGCGGGCCACCTCGATCTCGCTCGAACTGAGCGGAGCGCGCGTCAACGTGCTTCCGAGGGGCTCACCACGGCACGTGCAGACCGGGAAACCCGGAGGGCACACACACGAGCGGCTCCACTCCCGAAACGCGTTCTTCACCAGCCGATCCTCCAGCGAGTGATACGAGATCACGACGAGGGTAGCCTCAGGGCTCAGCGCCTCCCGGATTCTTGTAAGGCCGTGCTCCAGGGCCTCCAGCTCGCTGTTCACCGCTATTCTCAATGCCTGGAAGATCCTTGCCTTCTCCTTCGCCTTGGGCGTGCGGCCCAGCGCTCTGGAGTAGGCAGCCACGAGGTCGTCGCTAGTCCGGAAGGGCGCATCGTCCCTGCGGCCCAAAACCTCCCGCGCCAGCCGGCGTGCTCGGGGCTCTTCTCCGTACTCATGGAAGATTCGGGCCAGATCGCCCTCGCTGGCCTCGTTCAGGATCTGGGCGGCAGTCGGGACCTCCTCTTCCCCACCCGCCATGCGCATGTCGAGGTCGACGTCCCGACGGAAGGCGAAGCCCCTTTCGTCGGCATCGAGCTGGTGGGAGCTCACACCCAGGTCGAGGAGCGCCCCGGCTAGCGGCTCGACCACACCCGCATGGTCGAGCGCTTCATCGAAGCGCGCCTGCAGGAATCGGACTCGTCCGCCGAACGGGGCCAGAGCGGCCTCTGCGGCAGCCAGCGCTTCGGGGTCACGGTCCACGGCGATGACCCGGCACTCTGCGCACGTCTCGAGCAGCAGACGGGAATGCCCACCCCCGCCCACGGTGCCGTCCAGGTAGAGACCGGACCCGGACGGCCCCATCAGCTCCATCACCTCGGTAGCCATGACCGGCTCGTGATATCGCACTCGATGCTCCGCCCGTTCGGTTACCGTCTCAGCGGCTCGCATGATGAGAGCCACGGGTCACCCGAAGATCTGGTTGGAGAACTTCTCGAACTCTCCGGTCCCCGTCCGGACCGCCTCATCGAAGCGGGCCGGATTCCAGAGCTCCACGCGGTCGATGTTACCGACGAGCAAGACCCGTCCATCCAGGCTCGCCGCCTCCTGCAACCACGCCGGAACGAGGATGCGTCCTTGCTTGTCCGGGGCGACCTCAACAGCGCTGGCCGCGATGGCGAGCACGTCTCCCCAGGCCTCCGGCTGGTTCCGGCGGAATGTGAGCAGGCGCTCCTGGGTCTGGGCCCAGGTGCGCCGGGGAAAGAGCGTGAGGGCAGGCGGTTTCCACTGGAGCAGCACGAAGCGGTCGCCCTTGGCCTCCCGGCGAAACGCCGAGGGCAAGCTGACCCGCCCCTTCTGGTCCAGTTGGTACTCGTATCTGCCCAGAAAACTCGTCACACGCGGCACTCTGTGGGTAAGTGTGGTGAAAAGTGGTAAGCACTGGAGCCATAATACGACCGAGCTTAGAGGACAGTCAAGCTTTTTTGTGAGAGATAGTTTTCGGTTTTTCTTTGGGGTCCGGACTCAGATGGGAACCCTGTAAGAGACCACTGCTCAGATACTTAGGGCTCTGGACCTCGTCCCGGCTGGGAGGCGTATTCAGGAAGTTTTGGGAGACGTTTTTCGGTAAACTCCGCCCTCCCCACTCCTCCCCACGACTCGGCGTGTGCCCGCGGAGGAAGGGACGGCGGCAGCCAGACCGGTGGGATTCCCTGGAAGACACAGGCCCAGCCACAGGGGCCCCCAGGGGACTCCATGCCTGGCGCACACAGAAAAAGCGCCGCGGGGAGCGTTCCCCACGGCGCTTTTTCGCGCGACTCTGAGCGGTGAAGCCTATCGGCCCCGCTTGATGATCGCCTCTTGGATTTCGATGTACGTACCCGCCGCATCGATGAACTGCTGATAGTTGATCGACGGAGTCCGGTCAGCGTAGCCCTTGGATCGTCGGAAGAGCGTCAGCGCCTGCTGGAACATGGGCAGTGACCGGTTGGCCGTCTCCAGCGTCTCCGGTGATCCGACCGCCATCCCCCGGTTGTAGAGGCTGTAGGCGTGCCAGAAGTCGAACTGCTCACGGATCTGAGTCGTGACCTCGAACTCCTTGGCCTGGCGGATCAGCTCGATGAAGCGAGCGTAGTTCTTCCGGGTAGGCTGGATGTTGGTCGAGTAGGCGTGGCTGAATATCATGTTCGCCGCTTGATCCGCAGCCGAGCCATTCGTAACCGCCTGCCGCAGCACCGGCAGCGCGTCCTCGATGCGCCCGGCATCGATCAGCCAGTTCCCCATCCGCAGGTGCAGGTTCGGCCAGTCGGGGTCGATGCCCTCGATGGTGGCAAGCGCCTCTACGGCCTCGTCGATCTCACCGTTCTCCTTCAGGGCCTCCGCATAGATGGCCCAGAGCGTCGACTCTTCGGCGTGCGACTGCAGTGCACGGCTGGAGAACTCGGCCGACGCCGCAGCGTCGCCCAGTTGGAGATGGGCCGCGGCCACATTGCGCAGCTGGGTGACCAGGGTCTCCTCACCCTTGGCCTCGAAGACCTTTTCGTACGCCCCGATGGCCTTCCGGTAGAGGTCGGCCACCTCCTGGGTCATGCCGTCTCCACCGTCGAGCTGTGCTTCCCTGCGGACCTGCTCGGCGCCGGCGAAGGCGAAGTTCCCGACCTGCTCGTAGTAGTCGATGTTGTCCGGGTCGGCCGCGATGCCCTCGTCGATGAGCTCTATGCCTCCGAGGGGGTCACCCTCTTGGGCCAGGTCATAGGCGACCTTCATGCGCACCGAGGCGTTGGTCGGGTCGAGCTGCAGGTACTGGCGGTAGTAGCCGCGAGCCAACTGCTCGTCGCCGAGGTTGATGGCCAGGAAGCCACCCAGGAGAAGCGCGTTCTCATGCAAGGGATCCTGCTCCAACAGACGCTTGATTTCTTCCAGCGACTCCTCGAAGCGATCCGTCCGGCGAAGCACGTTGGCACGCGTATAGCGAACCGAGTTCGCGCTGGGGTTCAGCTCAAGCGCCCGATCGCAGTTCTCGAGAGAGCTGTTCCACTGCTGGCTCTGGGCGTAGTCGACGCAGAACACAGCGACGCGAGTCTGCTCGACGAACAGCTTGAACCGATCGACGATCTGTGCGGCCGCCTGTTCTTCCTGCTTGTCGGCTGACATAACTGGGTCGACGTGGAACTCCTCTCCGGTGCTGGTACCCACGAACTTGATGTTCTGGATATCCCACCGCTGCTTGGTCCCGCTGTATTCAGCACACAGCACCACCTCGTAGTTGGTCTGCTGCGCGAGCTGACGGGCCCGGACGCAGTCGAGGTCTTCCATCTTCAAGTGGAACCGCCTGAGGGCGTTCTTGATGTCCTTCTCGCTCACGGCGGTGTGCGTATTCAAATCGCTGATCTGGTCTCTGAGCTTGTCGGCCAGCTTCTCACCGAAGCCTTTGTTCTCCCCGTTCATGGGGCGGAAGTCAGGAATGAGAACCCGAAAGCGGCTGCTCACAGTCTGCTGGGCCTCAATGGCCGTGCTACCCGTCACGGGCAACGCTAATAGCACGGCGGCAACAACACCCAGACGGCGGCGTCCAGTCATCATTCTCACTCCTGGATGGAACCCTGAAAGCGTTGGCTCCTGCGGTCCCCCCTGGAGCACCGCAGGAGCTTTGACGAACTGATGGCCTCTTCAGGGCTGAAGGTCTGGCATAGAAAATATACGGGGCGCCGACAAGGTCAACTGCCTTCCTCACACCCCTCCTTTGGTTTCATACCGCCGCAAGGCCCGTTTTGTTACACTGCATGATTCCACGGTAGTGAGTGAATACTTCTGAGCCCGGCGGGGCGCCGCACCCGCGCAGCTCCCATCCTCGTCAACTCTCCCAGACCCCGACGCGCGGACCGTCCTCGGGGAAGGGGTCGTCCCACGCCTCGATCGCCGAGCGAATGGCGTCTTCGGTGACGGTCGGGACGCCATATTCTCCCGGACCCGGCCCGGGAACGCAAAGGCGTTCACCCCGCACCCGCCTCGAGGCGGCCCCAGTGAGAGGAGCTCGCCGTGAAGGCGTGGCGTCGTACGACTGGATCTCAATGGCGCATTGGGCTTAGTCTTCGAGAAGGGGGCGAGGCCACTCCACCGTTCGTCAGGAGCCCACACGTTGAATCCGCACCACTCATCGGCCTGCCTCGTGACTTCCGCCGGCCTCCGCACCATGGTCTTGCTCCCAGTGGTCGTGGCCAGCGCTTGCGTCGCCAGAGTAGGTCCGCCCTCGGCGGTCGTGGTCGCTCCGGAGTCCGTGTGGCACCGTCTGAACCGGCCGCGGCCCCAGCCCCTGGGCGACGCCCCCCGGATATCCGTGGCCGAGCTGGTCTTTCTTGGAAGCGCTTGGCCCGGCGAGTCTGCGGTGTCGCCGTTCATCGGGCTTCAAGAGCTGGTGGCCGCGGGGCTGATTCGCCGCCGTGACGTACAGTTCATGGAGCGGAGACGCTTCGCGGCCGCCGTGGAGCGAGAAGCCCAGGGCCGGCCCCGACTGCGGAACTCGCCGCCCACCGGAGTCTCCCTCGGGGCCGAGCTTCAGCTCGCGGGAAGCTGGATCCCCACCGGCGATTCGGCCACGCTGAACCTGAGGCTGGTCGATGTAGAGACCAGCGCGGTGGTGGCGGGTTGGAGGACCACGACCCCACAGAGGATCGATCCAACGAGTGTGGCCCGGACCATCGTCGGGTCCACGGTCTCCGCCCTTCGGGGCCTGGGCCGTGTACCGGTGTGGAGTGATCCGCTGATGAGCGATGCCGTCGATCCCGCTCCTACCACCTTCACCCCCTCCGGAGTGCCGGCGGAAGCCGTGACCGCCTTCTTCCGGGGCGTCGAAGCCGAAGACCGGTTCGACTGGGAGGAAGCACGCCGTGGCTACCAGGAGGCCATGGAGATCGCGGCCTCCGGTTTCTTCGAGCCCGACGTGGCTTTGGCACGGGTGGCCCGACTGCGGGCCGGAGGGACGCTGGGCGCCAGCGACGATTGAGGGTGGCCGGGAAGCTCTCGTGGCCACGCCCGAACCCAGACGGTACCTTCTTCGACCGTAACTCTCACCGAAGCCGTTGGAGTCGATGCCGAACGGAGACCTCCTTCACGTCCTGCTGGTCGAGGACAATCCCGGTGAGCGGTGGTTGTTCTCTGAGATCCTCCGCTCCCGCGGGCATATCGTCACGGCATGCGAGGACGGGGAGGCGGCGTGGGATGCGTTCCAGGAACAGTTCGCTCATCTGTTGCTGCTGGACCTCGTCCTCCCCGGCATCGACGGGCTGGAGCTCACCCGGCGCATACGCAACAGCCCGGGAGGAGACCAACCGGTCATCCTCGTAGTGACAGGAAAGAATGAGCCCGACGTCCTCGAGTCGGTACTGGAGGCCGGTGCCAACGACTACGTGGCTAAGCCCGTGGACATCGCCCTGCTCAACATCCGCCTGGCCGTGGCGGAGCGCGAGGTCCGGACGCAGGCGGAGCGCAAGGCGACCCAAGCTGAGCTCCTATCCACCACCAGCGAGCTGAGCACCCTCTTCGAGAACCTGGACGAGGTCTTCTTCTCGGTGGACGTCCCCGAGGATCGCCTCATTCAGGTGTCACCGGCCGCTCAGGAGATCCTCGGCGTCAAGCCCGAAGAGCTCTTGGAGAACCCGGACCTGTGGCACGAGGTCCTATATCCTGCCGTACTCACAAACGCGGACTCGATCCTGGTACAGGTGGATCCGGGCGACTCCTTCACGCACAGCTACCAGACACAGACGTCCACGGGAGAGGATCGTTGGGTCGAGGCCACTCTCAAGCCCCACCTTGCGAAGGACGGATGCCTCGGCCGCATCGACGGCGTCATATCGGACGTGACGGAGCGGCATCGGGCCCAGGAAGAGCTGGCCGCACAGAATGAGGAGCTCACCACCCTCTACCGCATCTCCGAGCTGTCCCTAGCGGCTGAAAGCCTCGGCCAGGCCTTGGACGACATTCTCGAGGAGGTGAGCCGGGTCACCCGCTTCCCCATCGTCGCCATCGAGCGCTACGACGCGGAGCGGGACGTCATGATCTTCACCGCCGCCAAGGGGCTCACGCTGCCGGAGGATGGGGAACCACTCGTGATCCCCACGCACGAGACCCTGTCCGGAGTCGCCGTTCAGAAGCGTCAGCCGGTGGTGGAGCGGGATGCCCGTTCCAAGAAGCGTCATGCGGCGGACGTCTTTCACGACCTCGGCGTGCAAACGCACATGGCTTTTCCCATGGTGATCGGCGGCGACGCGGTCGGCGCCTTGACGCTGGCCCACACTGAGGTCGTGGAGCCGGATCGGTGGGTCATGCGTCTGGCGACCAGCCTGGCGCACACCATTGCGGGGCTCATGGAGCGGGTGAGGGCGGCCCAAACGGTCAGAGAGCGTGAGACGGAGTTCCGAACCCTCGCCGGACAGCTGCAGCAGGCCAACAACGAGCTCGAAGCCTTCGCGTACTCGATCTCCCACGATCTGCGCACACCCCTCCGCACCATGACCGGCTTCGCCCACGTTCTTATGAACAACTTGGGCGAGGGCGCGAACAGAGACGCGAAGCACTTCGCCGAGAGGATCATCGTGTCGGGCGCCTGGGCCGAGGACCTGATCTCCGACCTCCTGGACTACAGCCGCCTGAGCTTCGAAGCCCTGGAGCTTCAGCCCATCGACCTGAAGGAGGTCGTCAGCACCGTCATGGAGCAGGTGGGACCGGCGCTGAAGGAGGTCGAAGCGGAGATCACCATAGACGGAGACCTTCCCACGGTCATGGCCCAGAAGACCATCCTCGCACAGATCCTGGCCAACCTGGTGACCAACGCGGCCAAGTTCGTGCCCGAGGAGCGTTCCCCCGAAATTGTCATCCGATGCGATGAGCGGGAGGAGCGCGTGCGAATCTGGGTGGAAGACAACGGGATCGGTGTTCCCGAGGGTCAGGAGGACCGGATCTTCGGCGTCTTCGAGCGGCTCGACCAAACCTCGGATCGGCCCGGTACCGGAATCGGACTCGCCATCGTCCGCCGGGGCATGGAACGGATCGGCGGGGAGACAGGAGTCGAGCGACGGGCCGTGGGGAGCGCCTTCTGGGTCGACATTCCCAGGGAACTCAAGCGAAGCTGGCGGCCCTGGGTCCGACGCCAGAACCGAGCCGACACCGAGTCATGACGTGCAGGCGGCCCCAGCCGGCAAGGCTGGGGCCGCTTTGGTTCGAGATCCTGGGTGGGGCTCGTTACCCGCCGGGCCAGTCGGACGCTCCCCGAGCCGGTGTCGATGCGGATCCTGCCCCGGCCATCTCCGATGGTCCCGAGCACGTGATCCCGACCCGCCAGTCGAATCTGCACTGGGAAGTCCAGGTCGATGCCTCCACTCCCTGTGTCGATCTCCAGCTCTGCGCCCACACCCTCGGGTATCCACACCGTGACGGAGCCGGATCCGGTGTCGACCACCAGATTCTCGACGTCCTCCATCAGCTCCACCCGCACGCTTCCGCTCCCGGTGTCGAGATAGACGTCCTCGGATCTCACCCGGTCCAGCTCGATGCGCCCGGATCCGGTGTCCACCCGAACCGTGGCAGCCGTCAGGTTCGTGCCGGTGACGCCGCCGGATCCCGTATCGATGTTGATCTCGCCACCCCGCACGTCCTCCACCTGTACTCGCCCGGATCCGGTGTCTACAAGAACGTCACCATCTACCCTGAGGACGGACACATAGCCTGAGCCCGTGTCGATGTTCAAGGATCCCTCGATGTCCTGGGCCGTCACGTGACCCGAGCCGGCGTCGATGAGAAAGTCCCCTTCAACCCCACGGACGTCGGTCGCACCGACTGCCAGATAGAGGGCGAACTCCTTCCCGGCCGGCACCTCGATCTCAAGATCGGCGTGGGCCTCCAGCCCACGCCCGGACCCCCGGACCTCCACACGGTCCCCGCCGCGCCGCCCTCCGCCGTAGAACGTGCCGTCACGGCGCACCTGTACCGTGTTGCTCGACCCGCGGCCCAGCTCCGGATAGATGATCCGGTCGTCCGGGTATATCACCCGCAACGTCTCTGCCCCATCCACCGGCCCTACCTCGATGTCGAGCTGGTCCGCGTCGGCGCCCAGGGTCGTGACCCGGACCACGACATCGGACCCCTGCCCGCGGACGATGCGAGCTTCACCGGCGAGGTTGTATACCGCCACGCCACGACCGGACAGGTGGAACTCCTGAGAGCTCTGTCCGGCGGCCGCCGGTGCCGTGATCACCAGAGCGGCGGCGGCCACGGTCAGGCGCCAGAGCACGCTCATGAGCTTCCTACCGTTCATCGCGAGTATCCTCTCATGACCCTAATGAATGTGGATCGAACCGTTTACGGTCTTCAGGTTGAGCTCCGGTCCACCCTCGCCCAGGACGCCCTGTGCCGCGTGCCTGGACAGCCGCCCCACGAGTTTGAGAGGAAGATCGGCTTCCAGGCTCCCATTGACCCACTTGGCATCTACATCGGCGTCGATATCGTCGGGCAGATCGAGGGAGATGCTCCCGTTCACTGTGGTGAAGCTCAATCCGTACTCGACGTCGAAGCTGCCCATGGCCGCCTCGATAGAGCCGTTCACCGTGTTGGCTTCGGCGAAGCCCGTAGTGGCGATCTCGATGTCACCGTTGACCGTGTGAGCGCCCACGTCGGAGGCGAGGTCGCTCACCTCCACGTCGCCGTTCACGGTGCGGCCCCTGAACTCTACACCGACGGGCACCTTCACATAGAAGGTGACCTGGACGTCGTTGTTCCGGACCCCGTTGCGACCGCCGGAGCCGGGGTCGCACGAGTTCTCCCGACCCCTCGACGACGGGTACACCGCGCACAGCGTCACACCCCCGGAATGCTCGACGACCTCGATGCGGACGTCGTCCGGATCGCTCCGCCGGGCGGTCTTCTCGGCCCGTACCTCGACGTCCTGGCCGGTGGCCCGCTCAGCGAAAACGTCACCGTTCACGCCCTTGATCTCGATGAACTCGCCCGTAGACACGGCGCCACGCCAAGTGAAGTCACCGACCTGCTGTGCCCCGCTTTCCCGGACCCTGTCCTCGTCGTTCACGCGGGCGCTCCCGGCTTCCTCACCCTGGAATAAGCCAGTCGCCGCATGACTGATGGCCATTACGATCCTCTCGGCCTTGTGAGCTACCTCCCTTGATCCGCCGATCAACCCGCTGGACATCGCATCACCGCTCCGCGCATTGGCAATAGTGAGCACTCCCGCGGCCACGATCGCGACCACAGTCGCCATCCGATTCACACCTTTCATTCTTCCTCCTTGACCCGCCCTCGCCATGCGCCGACCCAGAGGATGGGCGCTCTCCGTTCAATTCTCATCGATTGGGCGTGCTGCTGGTGGTGCGCATCAGGCGAATGGCCCCGTCGAATGACTGCAGCCGCACCTGGGCCCCACCCCCACCCAACTCGAAACTCAACTTCCTACCGCTTTCCAGTCTCTGAAGAACGATCGGCAACTCCGTCTCGAACTCGCCGTCGTAGGTGGCGACCGAAACGTCGGCCTCCACGTCACCCTGGACCGCGAACGAGATGTCACCATCGTGGGTCACCAGCTCGTACTCGCCGTCGGGATGGATTATCCCCGAGAAGTCGATGTGTCCGTCCACCGTGTTGGCGTACACGATCCGGGCGTCCACATCCATCAACTCGATGTCTCCGTCATTGGCGTCGATGTAGATCTCTCCCCCGACGTCGTAGAGGCTCACGTCGTCGTCCAACGAGGTGAGGTCGAAGCGGCCGCTCGACCGTCGTACCTCGAGGAAGCCCTCGAGGGTTCTGGCCACCACCTCACCGGAATGGTCTCGCACGGAGATGTCTCCCTCCCTTGTCGTCACGTCGAGGCCAGCGTTCAGCCCTTCCACCGTCACGTTCAGCTCCCTCCCACGGATCTCCACCTCGAGCCACGCCGGCACCGAAACCACGTAGGAGCGATTCCGCTCCCTTCCCTTCCGATCCGACGCCCCGACCTCGATGCGGCCGCCCACGCGGTCGATGTCAAAAGGAGCACCCCTCCGCCCCTCGAAGTCGATGCTCACCTCCGACCGGGCCCACGCCCGTACGTTGAGATCGCCTGAAAAGTTTTCGATGACGATGATGTCCCCGCGCCGCACCGACACGATCGTATCGGGGGGGGGTGGAGTGATCGCCAGAAGGCCCGTGAGAAGTACGGTGATCATCGTCGCTCCCTCAGCCTGTCACCCACCCGGAGATGGCCGAAGCGTCTCGGAGGTAGTCGACCTTCCGCTGGAAGGTGCGCCCCAGGTGCTCGAGTAGGTACTCGTTTCCGGGATCGGCGGCCAACGCCTCGCTCGATTCCTCGATGGCCCGGTCGATGATGGCCAGGTTCTTCTCGAGGATGCGCACCGTATTGGGGGTCAGCTCATCGCGATGCTCGGCCATGAGGGCCTCCAGCTGCGCCACCTCCTGTGTGTAGCCGGCCAGAGTCGGTTGGTCGGCCAGCGAAGCCGGGAGCACCACCGTGGCCTGCGGATCACCGAGGGACCCGGTCCCCAGAGCCATGGGCCGCAGCGACCAGGCCATGGCGCCCGAGGCCATCATCATGATGACGCTCGCCGCAACCAGCTGAGGCACGGTGAGCCTGACCCGGCGGTCGACCTCCACCGGACCCGAGCCGGCCAGCCGGGTGGACAGGTCGATAACCCGATCGTCTTCCTGCGGTGCGATCCCGATGGCTTGCGCGATGCCGACCCAGAGGTCGCTCTCAGGAGGAGACTCCTGGAGGTTGCCGGCTCGGGCGATCACGGCCTTCAGATCCTCCAGCACGGCCCGGCACTCCACACATCCGGAGAGGTGTGCCTCGACCGCCAAGCGCTCGGCCTGGGGCAAGTCACGGTTCAGATAGTCCGACAGCTCGTCGGTCCAGTGTCTTTCCGTCATGTCTTTTTCCTTGCGTCGGCCTAGCGTGCCCTCATCCCCGTGTCACTCAATTCAAGAACGTCCTGAGCATCATGCGAGCGCGGTGGAGTTGGGATTTCGAGGTTCCCGTACTGATCCCCATTCGCTCCGCGATCTCCTGATGGCTGTATCCTTCCACGTCGTAGAGCACGAACACCTCTCGCGCCCCATCCGGGAGCACCTTGACGGCCTTCTCGAAATCCAGGCCGAAGCCGGGTAACCCAGGCCGTCCCGGCATGCTCTCCAGTATCTCCCGTCCACCGAGGTGCCGTGCCTCCCGCTTCCGGAGGCTCTCTCTCCGGGTCAGGATCAGGTTCACCGCTAGGCGGTGCAGCCAGGTCCCGAAGGCCGATTCACCCCGGAAAGTGGGCAACTTATGCCAGGCCCGGATGAAGACCTCTTGGGTCAGGTCGTCCGCGGCGTCGTCACCCGCCATTCGCCGCGCGAGGCTGTGAACTCTGGACACACTCGCGCGATACAGCCGCTCGAAAGCGACCGAATCTCCATTTGCGGCCAGGGCGACGTCCCTGCCCTCAGCCTCCATGGCGGCTCGGGCAGCCAAATTGCTCAGCTCTCACTGCCGGTTCGAGGTTTCCTCTTTCAGACACTTTGACATCTCCCGCGCCTCGGGGGTTGGAATCGCGCGCGCCTTGCGGAACGAGGTCGGCAGGCGCATCCATTCGGCACACGCTGATATTACCCCCAATCGCGTGGAGGTCACGCATGCCTTTCGCCGCGCTCGCGCTTCTCCAGGCCCCGCCGATGATGCCCATCGACGTGACGGCGCTCCTTGCCGTGTTCGTGGGAATCTCCATCGTGCTAATCCCCGTGTTGGGGATCACCGCCCGGTTCGCGCTCAAGCCGACCGTGGAGGCCTTGAGTCGCTTCTTCGACCGGCGCGGAAGCGAGGAGGTGATTTCCATCCTGGAGCGCAGGATGGGACTCATGGAGCAACAGATCGAGTCCATCGAAGCCAACGTCGACCGGCTGGTGGAGATGAGCGAGTTTCATCATGAGCTGCGGTCACCGGCGAAGGATCAAGCCCAGCTTCCCCCTGCCGCGGCGGGAGAGTAGAGGGAGCGCAGGGCGCGTCTCTCACGATCGCTAAACACTACCACACACGGGAGAGCACATGTTCGAAGGCCCCTTCGAGCTTGATCCGAGACCCTCAGAAGCGCCCTACGACACCGGACCGGGTGACCCGGCCCCGGCTCCGGAGCTGGAGATCATCGGCCACAGAGGCTACGCGGCAGTGGCACCCGAGAACACCCTAGCCTCCCTCGAAGCCGCGCTGGCGGCAGGCGTCCGGGCAGTTGAGTTCGACTTGCACGTGGCGTCGTGCGGGACCCCCGTTCTCTTCCACGACGTGAACCTCGGCCGCACTACAAACGGCGTTGGACCGGTGCGACGCCGGACCCTGGGACAGCTCCAGGCCCTGGACGCCGGCAAGTGGTTCTCGGCCGCATTCGCCGGAGAGAAGGTCCCCTCCCTGACCGAGGCCCTCGACGCGCTCAATGGCCGGGTCGATCGCATCTACCCGGAGGTGAAGGGGTTCCGAGAGCTGGAGGATCTGGACCGCATGGTCCGCCTGGTTCGTGAGGCCGACCTCGTAGATAGGACGACCTTCATCGGCATGGACTGGAACATCCTGGACCGCATTCGTGGTCAGGAGCCGGGCTTGGGCATCGGCTTCATCGTCGAGACCGCCGATCGGTTCGACGAAGCCTTGGAGCGTGCCGAGAAGGACTCGAAGGCCATTCTCGACCTGAGCTACAGCCTCGCCCTCGAGGACCCGTCCATGGTCGAGCGGACGCGAGAGGCGGGGATCGATGTGGCCGTATGGACCGTCAACGATCCCGACGAGGCGACACGCCTCGGGGAGGTCGGGGTCACACGTTTCACCACCGACCACGTCGAGCGACTCCTCGAATGGGTCGATTCCTGATCCGCGACACGTGATGTCTTCGTCCCCCTTTGCGGGCTCTGCGGGTCGTTGGGAGGCCCTGGGAAAACTGGGCAAGCAGCGTCTCGACCTCCTGATCATCGGCGGCGGCATCACAGGGTGCGGGGTCGCTCGTGACGCGGCTCTCCGGGGCTGGACCGTCGGCCTCGTGGAGAAGGAGGATTTCGGGTTCGGCACATCCAGCCGCTCGTCGAAGATCGTGCACGGTGGGCTCCGGTACCTGGAGTACGGGCACTTCCTCCTTGTGAGGGAGGCGGCTCAGGAACGGGAGATTCTGCGCGCCATCGCCCCTCACCTCGTGCATCCCCTGGCATTCATGTACCCGGTCTTCGAAGGTGAGAGCCTCATGAAGATTCGAGCCGGGCTGACCGTCTTCGATTACCTGGCCAGCACCGACGGAAAGGACAAGCACACGAACCTCTCTCCCGAAGAGGTCCGCGAGCAGCTCCCGGGACTCCGCGAGCGGCTCAAGGGAGGGGTCCGTTACCTCGAGTACATCACCGACGACGCCCGTCTCACCCTGGAGAACGCCCAGTCTGCGGCTCAGCATGGAGCGCTGGTGGTTAACCACGCCCGGGCCGGCAAGCTGAGGATGCAAAAGGGTCGAGTGGTCGGGTGCCAGGTGACCGACACTCTCGAGGGGACTGTGGTGGACGTGACAGCAAGCGTCACGGTGAATGCCACCGGGGCCTGGTGCGGGGAAGTTCTGGCCGAGGGGGCGATAGCGACGGAGCACCCTGTCATCCCCAGCAAGGGCATCCACATTCTGCTGCGGGCCGAGCGGCTCCCCATAACCGGGGCGACGTTCCTGCGGGCCACCAACGGCAAGCGCGGACTCGCCATGCGACGGCTTAACTACGTGTACGTGGGCACGACGGACACCGAGTACGATGGGCCATTGGACCGGCCTCGTGCCACCAGGGCCGAGGTCGACGAGGTCCTCGAGATGGTCCAGGACTGTTTTCCCGCCCAGAATCTCACCCATGGCGACGTTCTGGCCACCTGGGCCGGTGTACGACCTCTCATCCGCGCAGAGGGGAAGAGCACGAGAGATACATCCCGCGAGGATGCGGTGTGGCACTCGCCTCCGGGCTTGATCAGCATCGCGGGAGGGAAGCTCACCACGTACCGGCAGATGGCGCAGAGGGTCCTCGAGATCGCCGATGCCGACTTGGGGCCGGCTCCTGGTCTTCCGGAGCGCACGGCCACGGTGCCGCTCCCGGGAGGCGACGTGGGGCCCGACGGGATGGACCAGTTCCACGCGGACAGGGGCCGGAGTCTCTCGGAGATGGGCGTCGCGCCGACCATCGTCGATCGCCTCTGTTGGCTCTACGGCAAGCAGTTGGACGACTTCATCGCCCTCGCCGCCGAAGACCCGTCCTGGCTCGAGCCGCTCCATCCCGACGTACCGGCTCTGAGAGCTGAAGTCCGGAACGCGGTGACCCACGAGATGGCCTGCACGCTCACAGACTTCATGGACCGGCGAGCGGCCCTCCTCCTCTTCAGCGACAACTTCGGGCTCGCGGCAGCCGCAGCCGCAGCCGACATCATGGCCGACGCGTTGGGGTGGCCTGGGGACCGCAAGACGCAGGAGGTCGAGGACTACTACGCCCTGGCGGCCGAGCACGGCCTCCCCTCCGATTGAGCTGCGGGAGCACGACCCGGGCGGCCCCGACCTCGTCCCGCGTCGCTCGCGCGTCTTCCGCGCCCCGCCTCGTTGAACTTCGACCACCGATACGCTACCATCGATGGGGTAGTTGAAAACGATTCTCAACCTCGTTCACAACATGTCGGTCATCGATCTGGATAAGGTAGAAAAGCGCTATTGGCCCGGGCCCGTCGAGGCTCTGGCCAATGTGTCGATGGACGTTCGGCAGGGCGAGATCCTCACGCTCCTGGGCCCCAGCGGGTGCGGCAAGACCACCACGCTCCGGCTCATCGCCGGCTTCGAGGCGCCTGACGAGGGTGAGATTAGGATTCTGGATAGCTCCGTAGCAGGCAACGGAGACTGGGTGCCGCCGGAAGATCGCGGCGTCGGGATGGTCTTTCAGGATTACGCCCTCTTCCCCCACCTCACCGTGGGCAAGAACGTCATGTTTGGGCTCCACGACCGGCGGGCGTCCGACCGGCCTCGCCGAGCCCGGGAAGTGCTCGATCTTCTGGACCTGTCCCATCACTTCGACCGTTACCCACACGAACTCTCTGGCGGGCAACAGCAGCGCGTGGCTCTGGCGAGAGCCATCGCCCCGGAGCCCGTCGTCGTCCTCATGGACGAGCCCTTCAGCAATCTGGACGCCCACCTGCGCGACAACGTGCGGGATGAGGTGGTGGGGAGCCTTCGGTCGGCCGGCGTTACCTGCGTGCTGGTGAGCCACGACCAGCGCGACGCCCTGGCCATCTCGGATCGGGTAGCGGTCATGAACCAGGGGAGGATTGAGCAGATCGGGACGCCACAGGAGATCTACAAGCACCCGGAGTCCATCTTCGTGGCGACCTTCGTGGGCCGGACGAACCTCCTGCAGGGCCTGATCCAGGGCGTCGACGGGTGCGTGCTCACCGACTTCGGATCCTTCTGCCGTGTGGACCGATCCGGCCTGCCGGACGGTGCGCCGGTCATGGTGGCCGTGAGGCCCGAGGGTTTCGAGCCTTCCGAGCACGGAATGCTCCGGGGCGCGATCACCTCCACGACGTATACCGGGAGCAACGTCGAGGCCGAGGTGGAGATTCCCACGAACGCCGGAGGCCACCGGACGCTCACGGTGCATTTGCCCACCAACCAGTCCTACTCAACCGGTGACACCATCCGCCTGGCCCTCGATCCGGACTATGCCTCCGTGGTGCGCAACTCGTGCGACGCCTTGGGTTTCAGCCGGGTTCCAGCGTCGCCACCGCCGCCGGTCTGATTCTCAGGTCGATCCCCAGAGGATCGTCAGGCAGTCCTCGTCTCTCGATGAAGAGGTAGCACGAAGGAGAACGTGCTCCCTCCTCCCACCTCGGTGTCCACCTGGACCTGGGCGCCATGGGCCGCCAGGATCCCCTCAACGATAGCGAGGCCCAGACCGGCACCGCCCCCTCCGGAGCGGTGGCCCTTCCAGAAACGGTCGAAGAGGTGCTCGCGCATCTCGGGCTCGATACCGGGGCCCGTATCCTTCACGGCCACGAGAACGCCTCCCTCGGCGCCAGAAGCGGAGACCATGACCTCCCCCCCGTCGGGCGTGAACTTCAGAGCGTTCACGATGAGGTTCGACATAACTTGAAGGATGCGGTCGCGATCCGCCTCCACCCGCGGTAGGTCCGGATCGATCTCCCCGCACAGACGGACGGCCTCCTCATCGGCTCGCGAGCGGGCCGACGCCACGGCTTCCTCGAGCATCTCGGTCGTCTCTACCGGCTTCTGCCAGACAGAGAGCCGTCCGGCCTCGATCTGCGCCACATCCAAGAGGTCCTGGATCATGCGGTTGATCCGGTCCGCGGCTCGCTGGATGATGTGGAGGTGCTCGCTCCGCCGCTCCGACGGAAGCGGCACGTCGGCGAGGAGCTCGGCAGCGGCCGTAATCGTTCCCACGGGATTCCTGAGGTCGTGCGAAACCACGGCCAGCACCTCGTCCCGGGCCCGGACGGCTTCACGCAACGCCTGCTCGGCTTCGTGAATCTCGGTCATGTCGGTGATCGTCAACACGACCCCTCGGACCTCCAGCCCGTCCGTCATGGGGCTGACGCTGAGCTGCACGGGGAAGGACGACCCGTCCTTGCGCCAGATGACGTCATCCAGGACGCGGACAGTTTCGCCCGTCGCCAGAGATGTCCGGACGGGGCATTCCTCTTCGGGGTGAGGGGTCCCGTCTGGCCGCGTGTGGTGGATCAGCGAGTGGACCGGCCGACCCCGCAGCTCCCTCGGCGTATATCCCAGCAGCTCGGTGCCGGCCTCGTTCAGGAACGTGCAGCGGCCATCCAGGTCGAGGCCTACAAGCACATCGCCTGTCCCTCTCAGGACCGCACGGAGCTCTCGACGGGCCGCCACCGTCTCCCGGCGTCGTCGGATCTCGTTCCGAACCAGCTCCTGCAGCCGAAACCCCACGATCCCCATGGCCGCCGCCCCCACGATGGCCAGGGCGATGGTGCCGATGGTGACCCAGACCTGAATGAGGGCCTGCCGATCCAATCTGATAGCCGTCGATGCGGCGTCACGGATCAGACGGTCCTCGAATGCCCGCGTGTCCGCGCGGACGGCCTCGTAACGGGCCCTATCGTCGTCCAGCCTCTCACCGAAGTCCTGTGGACGGATGCCGATTGCCCCACCCTCCATGAGAGGCGCGTGAAGCACTTGCCATTCGCTGATGCGCATCTCGAGCTGACTGAGCTCACGGAGGTAGGAGAACGATGAGGGCATCTCTTCGATCACCTGCTGCAGCTCGCCCAGCCACGCGGTCTCCCTTTCGAGATCCTCCTGATAGACGCTCAGGTACGTCGAATCACCCGTGGCCACATACTGCTCCACGCGCATCATCTGATTGGAGTGGGCGAGGGCGATCTCGGGGATCAAGGGCCGGGCCTCGGCGAAGACGTCGATGTCCCGTCTGAGATCGGCCTGCTGGCGCTCGAGGAACCACGGAATCAAGGCCAGGGAGAGCAGGGCAGCGAAGGACACTCCCAGAGAGAGGATCCATCCTGACCGCGCTACCCGCGGCTCGCTGCTAGAGGCCATCGATGCCTTTCCTCACGGAGTTGGGCCCTCTCCGTCAATCTCGAGGGCACACGAAACCTGTTCGCTACCCTAGTGTCCCGTTACCAAAGTGTCTCGGACAGTCGAGGGCACGGTGCATCCGTAACGGAACCCTAGACGAGTGCACGAACCTACGCCGCTTGCACTACGTGAGCACCTGTTATGTGAGTGGTAGACACCCCGGAGTGTTCCACGGGACGGATCTGGACGTCGGCCACCCTCAGAGAAGAGCATCCTCGGCCAGGTCCGCCAGCCGCTTCGAGAGGTCCAGCGCGTTCAGGTCCAGCACGGGGAAGATCGTTCAGGATCCGCCCGAAGCGGAGGGAACGAACGCCACAATCCGCAGCGGTCCGCCGCTTCCACCGGCGATCTTCATGGGCAAGGCGACCACGAACGCCCCCGACTCGGGGACCGCGCCGAGGTTGGCCATGTTCTCGAAACCGGGAGTGTCGGACGAGTACAGGATCCGGTGCGTCTCGAAGCCGGCAGACTGGCCATAGTCGATGCTGGGCGTGTCGATGCCCACCGCCGCGAC
The DNA here is from genome assembly GCA_965218295.1 of Longimicrobiales bacterium. Classification (GTDB taxonomy): domain Bacteria; phylum Gemmatimonadota; class Gemmatimonadetes; order Longimicrobiales; family Gaopeijiaceae; genus CBDCKN01. Next base: position 168,009 of record CBDCKN010000013.1, read on the forward strand.
CTCACGCTGCTCGATGATCCAACGGGCCGCGTCCGGGTGGATCCCGGGAAAGTGGAGCTCGGGGACCGCGTCGGGGCCCGTGCGCTCCGTGCCCAGGTAGCTCAGCCGGTCGGGCCAGCGATCTCCCCAGCCTGTGCGGAAGAGCAGGATGGAGCCGTCGGGGATCCGTCCATGCCGGGCCTCCCAGGCTTCTAGATCGCCGGCGGAGATCAGGTAGTCCGGCGTGGCGTGGGCGGACACGTCCACGACGACGGCCGGAGCGATCAACCGGTCCAGAGGAATCTCCTCCGCCGTCATGCCACCACGGAAGAAATGGAAGGGCGCATCCAGATGGGTTCCGCCGTGCTCAGCGGTGAAGACGTTGTAGGCACTGTAGAAGTATCCGGCGTCGGTCTCGCCGTAGGCCACTTCATCCAGTCGGAAGCCCTCGGCCGTGGGCCAATAGATGGTCTCTTCCGAGTAGGCGTAGCTGAGGTCGACCCAGCGACCACCCGATCCGTCGAACACGGCTGAGAAATCCGGCTGCCCGGTAGGTGCCTGACAACCCAGGAGCGCCAACAAAGCCCCGCCGCATACCAGTGATCCACGCATGACGATCTCCTCTCTGCTGAGTCGGCCACGGGTCTCTTCACGGAAGCAGTCCTTGTGACGGAGATCGGTGCGCTGGCCCCGTCGAATCCGGTCTCGATCTCCAGAATCCGCCCGAAGCTTCTGATGGTCCGTCCGACCCCGCAACGCTGGTGGGAGTAGTGGCACTACTACTCGGGGCGGCCTGGTTGGCGAGCTACGTTCCGGCGAAGCGGACCTCACGGATCGACCCCATCCTCACCATGAAGGCGGAGTAATACGGCGAATGGTCAGTCTTCCAGCAAGGGCCTCTTGGCGTCCTTCGCTCCGAGAGCGACTCCGGTCCCAACACCGGCTCCCACCGCGATGGCGGTCCCCACACCCACGAGCGGAAGTACAGCCACCAACGGAGAAGCAACGATGGTCGCGGCCACCCCAGCGGCCAAGGCGAGGCCCGGCTTCTCCACGATGCTCGTGAAACGCAGACGACGACCGACGAACTTCCGGCTCTTCACGTGTCCGAAGACGCCCGCTGCAGTCGCCAAGCCTAAGCTGATCAGCCCGAACATCATCAAGTCCTAACCCAAGAGTTCTCTTGGCCGAGATCACCGACCCACATCCTTTATACCCCTACGGACCCCCGCCAGGATCCGTTTCGATAGGCCCGAAGGGAGCCAAGTGGGCGGTGGCAGATTCGAACTGCCGACCTCCTGGGTGTAAACCAGGCGCTCTGAACCAACTGAGCTAACCGCCCTACGGTACTTCTTCCAGTAAATAAGCGGCTTTCCGGGCTTAGTGCTCGGGAGACCGTTTTGGTTTGTGTACGTTCGTTGTGTACGGAGGGACCAAGCATCTGCTTACTGCGCCTCTCTGAGCGTGCCGCCTTCCAACACAACCCGGAGCATGGTCTCTTGGTCCGCCTGCTGATAAACCTGGCGAAGCGTGTTGGAGTTCGTCCACCCCCCTTACGACTCGGTGTCGGCCGTCCCGGTAAGCGGGAGGGCTACTTCCTGCTTCCGAGTTCCTCTTCGGAGAAGTATACGTATCTTTATATCGTGACTATACGTACGGACGTAGGCATCCTCGGGCTGAGTGTAATACGCCGCGCTGTCTGCGGGATCGTCCAGGGTGCGCCAAGAATCTTACCCCCTAAAGTAGGTCTGGGATCGGGGCTCAGCCGCGACGAGAACTGACAAAGGCATCCACGAGCACAACACGAGATCTGTCATGGAAACTCTGAAGTCCTACAACCCGGCCAACGGCGAGCTGTTCGGCGAAGTCCCAGTCACTTCTCCGGACGGGATCCCCGCATTCGTGGACCGCGCGCGTGCAGCCCAGCCGGCGTGGGAGGCCCTGGGCCACGACGGGAGGGCCCGCCTATTGGCAAAGGCCGCCGAGGCGGAGTAGCGGTGGCCTGAATCACGGCAAGGAATCGTCTAAAGTCAACCGAGACTGCACGATCTGCCATTCTTGCCGTTAGCGCAAGTCCGAGTCCGGCGTCCGGGAATACCCGGAAAGTCGGCTTCGAATGGCGGGACTCTCGCCCAGTTCGGCGGAAGCCTGAATGCATGTTCTCGCCGCCCCAGCTTCCCCTTGACGATCGCCGAAGTCCCGGGGACGGGCGGCCCCGGCAGAAGGCCACCAAAGGTACACCACCGCTCCCTCAGCACCCGTCCCGGTGACGGGTCGTTGGACTGCCGGGTTGCGGCCGGCTGGGTTCAGCTGGAAGCCGTCCTCGGCCGCCCTGCCAAAGGAGTCTGCTACCTACCGCCAACCGGCCCAGCCCCGACTGTGAGTGTGCCTTCGCGGCCGCGCTTCATCGGTCCGATCCTGCACTACAGGCCGCCACCTGGTAGGCGTCGTGGTTTTCGATTCCGTTCAGCCACGCGGTGAACGCGGCGGTTCCCGGTACGCACAGCGAGTTGCCCCCGATGTAGAGAGCGACGAGCCGCGCGAGTTGAAGGAAGCTCTGCGGGATCGGATCGGGCCGGTGAGCGCGTTCGTGTGAAGCGACAGCGCCGTCAGGTTGGCGAGGCCGCCGAGTTCCGCGGGGATCGAACCATTCAGGTTGTTCTTGGCAAGATTCAGGCCCGTGACCCTTCCGGATTCGTCCGTCGTCACTCCGAACCAGTCTCCGAGGGCGGCGCTCGTCAGCCAGCCGTTGTTCGCTACCCAGCCGGATCCACCCGTGGCTTCATACAAGGCGACCAGAACCGCGCGGTCCGGGTTGACCACCGTGATCCGGATGTCCCGCCAACGCCTCCGGCCGCCATGACGACGCTGGCCATGATATCCGCCTCCCCCTCCGCGAGCGCAATCGCCAGTCCCGAGTCGTTAACCGTGACCACCATCGTGTCGCTCGTTGTCCAGGCGAACTCCGTCTGCCCGGCCACCACGCTGCCGTTCCTGTCGATCGCTTCCGGGGAGAGGCGCAGGGTATCGCCGATCAACATTGTGTGTGCGCCGGGTGTGACCGAGACCGCGCTGACGACCTGCGCCACAGTCACCGTCGCGCTCCCGGAGGCGGATCCGGACGTGGCCATGATGGGTGCCGTACCGTTGCCGACGGCCATCGCCATCCCCGATCCGTCAACGGTAGCGACCGATGTGTTTCCGCTCGACCAGTTGACCATGGCACCCGCTATCACCTGCTGGTTCTGGTCACGCACCTGCGCCGAGAACTGGATGTTTTCCCCGAGCGCCGTAAGCTGGGCGGTAGCCGGCGTGACGGTCACTTCCGTTGCCTGCGGCCGGTCGACGGGAGCCGGGGGGTCCGTAGTCCCATCACCGCAAGCACTGACCCCCAACGCCAATACAGATAGTGTCAGAGTTCGAAGACGCATGGACAAGCTCCCCATGAGTAGGCAGGAGACGATGGAACCGCGGGTCGGAACAGTTTATCAAGAGTCGTGACGGTCGGCAGCGTATCTCGAACGCCGAATCCGTCACGAACCACTCAGGATGGGGATCTGTAGTGGTCGGGTCAACCACGACGACGGTGCGGCGATCAGCCATCAGGACGCGCTGGCGAGACGGAAGGGCGGCGAGCCCCCCGCCCGCGCCCAGCGTCCATGATGTGCCGTTGCCGTTGGGGGGGTCAGAGGGGGCACAGCCCCCCGCCAGCCCCTGCCGGGGACCCGCGAAGCGTGGCCCCAAAGGGTAGGCTGGCTTGACCACCTTAGAGTGGCTCAAGCCAGCGCTGACGGACCTCCGTCACGCACCTCCGGGCACCGCCCGGAACAGCGTCCACCGGGCCGTTGCGGGCAAGCTCCTCCGCCTCGTTGCCACCAGTCTCGCGGGCGGCGAGGGCGAGTCCGTTCGCCTTGGCGATGGCGGCGACCTCTCCCGCGCCCCGCTTTCCACCCTACCCGCGTACCCCTCAGGGACGGGAGTTCGTCGATCCTGGGCGATCCTACGGCCCGGCAAGGCGCTTTGAAGGGCGAGGAGCAGCGCTATTCGCCCGAAAAGCAACGCAGAACGCAGCGTCCCGGCCCGGATGCATCGCCGGTCGAATGCCGAGAGGGTTTCTTCCACGGGCTGCCAGGATTCATGACCCATGCACATGCGCGTGGACGGGAGTCGTCACGAAGTCGGGATGTCCGGACCCGATGGTACCATGCATGAGCTTGAAAGTCACTCCCGTTTCACCCTCCGCGACGCCGTGTAGATGGCCACCGAACTCTCCCGGCGTATCCTGTTCGAACTCGGCAATCGATTCATCTTCGATATCCACCTCCAGGTAGAGCTCCTGGCCGAGAGTGATCGCATCGCCGTCAGGATCGACAAATCGCACCGCGATGTGGGGCGTCTCCTCACCTGCATCGACCTCCATCTCGCCGACCCATCTCTGAGTCTCCCCATCGTAGGTGGCGATCACGAGGCCGCCCATGACCAGCTCGACTCCCTCGGGTTCCGCATGTTCCTCTTCGACCTCGGTCATCGACTCGCTGCAGCCGGCAAGCGTCAGGGCGAGAATGGCCGCCAATGCGGCCAGCGGGCTTCTGTAGCTCTTCGTGTTCATCTGTATTCTCCTTCGATAGCTCTTGAGTTTTTCATTGTGTCGGTCAGTCGAAGTCGTGCGCCGGAACATTCCTAGAACACGACTCGGTATGTCACACTCAGGCCCCTCCCGGCCTCGGGCATGATCTCCTTTACCCGGGAGAGGTGGTTGCGGTATTCCGCGTCCGTGGCGTTGTCGAGGCTCGCCGTGAGCACATTCAGACGACCTCCCAGAGTGACCCTCGCACCGGCTGAGAGATTCAGGACCGTGTAGCCGCCGGTCGGCGTCTCGAACTCGCCGATTTGGTCCTGGCGGCTCGCCATCTCGGTCTCCGCGCGGATGAACCACAGCGGTCGCTCGTACTTCAGAGCCAAATGCCCTTTGAGCGGAGGTACGAGTGGGAGGGGTTGCTCGGTCGCCTTCAGACTCCCCTTCACCGACGACGCAACCGCCTCCAGGGCCATTCCGCGCCCCACGGCCAGGTCCGCGGCGGCTTCGAAACCGCTGAAGACAGCGTCGTTGCCCCGGAACTGATAGATGGGGAGGAGCACCCGGCTCAGGCGGCCCGTGTCCTCTCCGTAGACGTAGTCCTCGATGTCGTTGTAGAAGCCGGTCACTTCGGCCCTTACCCGGTCGGACTCGAAGCGGAGGAAGACGTCGAGCCCTCTACCGATCTCGCCCTCCAGGGACGGGTTTCCGACTTCGAAAGAGTAGGCCGCCAGATGCGGCCCCTCCGAGTAGAGTTCGTTGATGTCGGGTGTCCGGAACGCACGGGTAAGACTGACCCCGAGCGTCAGACCCGAGCTGGCGGTGTACAGCACACCGAGCGAACCCGACAACGAATTGAACGTGCGGTTACGGATCTTGCCGATGTCCGAATCCCGATCACTCTCCACCGGATTGGCTCCGGTCCAGTCGTAGCGTAGCCCCCATTCGATCTGGACAGATCCCAGGTCGACCTCTTCCAGAAAGTACAGAGACGCCTTGCTGCGACGCGTGTCCGGCGTGTACAGGCTTCCGCCGTACCCGAAGTCCTCCCAGGAAAAACGACCGCCCACCGCTCCTGCTGTGAAGGGTCCCAATTCTCCGTGTCGGCCCAGGAGTTCCCCACTGGCGGTCTGCCTCTCGTAGAGGGTTCCGAGGATTCCCGGTGGCTCCAGTTCACGGTGTCGATACCAGGTGTGGGTCGCGTCGAAACGGATGTCCTGGAAGAGACCGACGGGATCGTCGACCAAAGTCCGGAATTTCGAAGCGGCGCGCTCCATCTCGATACGCACCCCTTCCTCGTGTCCCCCCACGAAACCGCCCGGGATGCCGTAGTGGTTTCGATAGCCACGGAAAGACGCCCCCAGGTGACCCCACTCCGCCACGTAGGCCGTGCCGACTCCGCCACTCCACAGATCGCCATCGGTGTTGGGCAGTGTGCCCAGCGGTGTCTTGAGGTCTCCACCCGTCCGCACCGCCCCCTCCACGCGCAAAGGCACGTGCTCGGCGACCGCGAAAACGGCCGTCGCGCTGCCACTCAGCGAGCCGGTCACCGTCTGGGTCTGAAGCGTTGCCGAGCCCGTCACGTGATGCGGGACCGCCGAGGGGATCTCATCGCGGATGACGTTAATGACCCCGCCAAGGGCGTTACCCCCGTAGAGGAGGGCCCCCGGGCCCCGCACCACCTCGATCCGTCGTGCGGACGCCGGGTCGAGCCCGGTAGTGTGGTCCGAGCCGGAGTTGGAGGCATCCCCCACAGCTGTCCCGTCCTCCAGCAAGAGCACCCTGTCCCCGCTCAACCCGCGGACAACCGGTTGCGAAACTGCCGGTCCCATGCTCGTGACGGCCATCCCCGGCATGGCGGCCAGGGTTGCCGCGATAGTCGCTTCCATCCGGCGTTGCAGCTCTTCGCCAGCCATGACGCTCACGGGCCGCAGCGCTTCCGCGGCACCCCGCTCGGTAAGGGTCGCGGTGACCACCATTCCCTGGAGTGCAATCGGAGACGTCACCAATTCGATTACGACTACCGCGGATTCGTCCCCCGCCGTCACCTCGGTGGTAGAGCCGCGGTACCCCAACCGGTCGACTCGTAGCGAGTAGTTCCCGTCGGCGATCCCGGTCAGGTGAAAGGTCCCGTCGCCGTGTGTCACGGCCCTCGTTCCCGTGCCGATGACCGAAACGAGCGCCCCCGCGAGAGGGGCTCCCGTCTCGGCGTCGCGCACCACGCCCTCGATCTCGCCTTCGTGCTCCGGCTCCTGCGATGATGCGGGTGCCGATAGCGCGGCGAGTCCGGCGATGGTTATGACGACGCCGGTACGGAGCAAGTCGAGCAGCGTTTTCTTCAATGGATGGCGGATTCGCTTTGGACGCACGGTTCACGGATACGGGCCACCCGCGATAGGGTGACCAGACCGTGAAAGGACGGAAGGAGCGGGGCGCGGGCGCTCCGAGGCGCGTCAAGCGATGGGCGGAGCCCTGGGAAAGACCGAACCGACCAGGACCCGCGTGATGGGGACTCGGTCAGCGTCTCGGTTCGCCTCGGGTAGTCGGAGGGGAGGCTCGCCTACCTGGGAAAGCGTGATCCCTTCCGAGACCCCGGCCTTGGAGAGCGATCGCACCACTTGGCAGAAGAAGTGCCCGTGATCGACGGCACAATCTGCATTTTCCGGCGATTCGATATGAACCGGTGACCCGAATCGCTCGATGTCGAGGATCGCATCGGCGGGACTCAGGCTGGCCGAAACGCCGATCTGAAGCGTGGCGATGCACGAAATGCCCACCCGGCGCAGGTCCCATCTGCTCGATTGCCGGAAGAACAAGTGCCGCCGCCTTCAGAGTTTGAGAAGCGCGAGAACCTACGAGAATTGAAGCCGCTTTTCCTCGGTCGTCAAGTGCTCGAAGGCCACAAAGCCCGCGCACTCATGGGCCCAGAGGGACTTGAACCCCCGACCGTTGGATTATGAGTCCGCTGCTCTAACCGCCTGAGCTATGGGCCCATCTTAACGGTAACCGAAAGGTGAGCCGCCTGCTACAGGGTGCCGAACAGACGGTCGCCCCCGTCCCCGAGGCCTGGAAGGATGTAGCCACGCTTGTTGAGCCTGCGGTCGAGTGCCGCAGCGAATATGGGCACGTCAGGGTGCTCCATAGCCAGGCGGCCGGCTCCCTCGGGCGCCGCAATCAGACACATCAGTGCGATGTCGTGCGCCCCGCGTGCCTTCAGATCCGCGATAGAGGCACAGGCAGTGCCACCGGTTCCAAGCATCGGATCCACCAGCAGAAAGCTGCACCGTTCGGCGTCGGGGGGCAGTTTTCCGTAGTAGCGCACGGGCTGCAGCGTCTCTTCGTTCCGATAGAAGCCCAGATGGCCCACCCGCGCTCCCGGAATCAGCCGCAGCACTCCCTCGACCATGCCCAGCCCCGCCCTCAGGATCGGGACGACGACGATCCGGTCTTCCATGGCCCGTACACCCGTCGCGTTGTACACATCGCGCACGTGAGGCGAGAGGGGGCCGTCGTCGTTGTATGCCGAGAACCGCAAACCGGCCCGCCCCGCCCGCTGGCGGGCCGAACCGGGACCATTCAGGTCCGCCCACGCGCCCCTAATCGCTCGGAGGATGGCCTGAGCCTGCTTACGGACATCGTCATCCATGGGGTAAGATAACCCTCAACCGCCCGAGCCATCCGTGTGTAACTATTCAAACTGACCCACTACTTCGATCGTGTAGGTGGTCCCGTCGACCGCGAACGACGTCTGGCTGAGGCTCCCGTCGTCTGGACTGAAGCCGTAGACGCCCCAACCACCCCAGCCGCCGGACGGTTCCACCTGGCCAAGCGTCAGACAGGCGGCCAGATGGCGTTAGCGCTCGGGCGCGTGGCGATCCGGGGGCCGACACGTCCGTTCAGTAAGCGTTCGGCGGGGTGACTAGAGGCGCCTCGCCAGTACGTTCCCGAACGCCCTCGCCGTCGCGACGAGATTCCAACCTTCGGGATCGCCACGTCGTCATCTGCCGGGTCTTTCTCAGCCCCGCGCGACGCCCGCGACGCCCAAGGGAGCACCCGTCACGGGTTCCGCGAACGTACCGTAAGCTCCCGTGTAATCGCCCGCCAATTATACGGGATCACATACGATAGAAACGAGTCGGACCAGAAACTACTGCATACATAACTAACTACAGGTCATATACTTATGATGACATAGGGACAGGACAGACAGTAGATCAACCGTCCGGGCATGATTTGGGACGGCGCGACGGGGAGCGGTATGAACTGGCGGCTCGCCCTCTCGGAGCTCGAGGCGGAGCGCTCTCACCTGCGGCTCGACGGCGAGCCCGTGATCCTCTACTCGCTCCTCTCTCCGCCCGGCCAAGCCTACGCGAACCTGCTCCGGGAGCTCTACTGCCTGGACGCGGTGATGACCATGTCGCTCGAGTGGCGGCCCTGGGCGATGGAAGCGGCCCGGCGCCGGATCCGTGGCGCGCAGCGGCACTACTTCTCCAGGCGCTACTCGATGATGGCGCACGTGCAGGAGACGGAGGGCACCGCCGCCGCGATGGTCGACTCGGCCGCGGCGACCGAGTCCGACCGGCTAGGCGAGGCGCTGGTCGAGCTCGAAGCCGACGGCGTGAGCTACGGGGAGGCCACGCTCACCGTGGCGCTCCACGGCGAGCTTGGAAGCATCGAACGCGTGGACGGCGACCTGCGTCGGCTGTTCGCCGCGCACGACGCGAAGGTGATCCGGGAGGGCTACGGCCAGCTGCCGGCCTGGTTCTCGCGGCTGCCGGCCCAGCCCCGTGGGCGGCAGGCGCGGAAGGTGTTCGTGTCGGCCGGAGTGGCCGCGTGCCTGGCGCCGCTCTTCGGGCCGCCCAAGGGCCGGGCTAAGAGCAAACACCTTGGCCGCGAGTCGCTCGCGGTCTTGGAGACCCCGTGGCGCACGGCGTACCACTACGACCTGTTCGCCGGTGATGTCGGCCACACGCTGATGCTCGGCGCGACCGGCTCGGGCAAGAGCTTCACGCTCAACTTCCTCCTGGTCGAGGCGCTCAGGTACGACCCGCGCGTCCTGATTCTGGATCTGGGCGGCTCGTACCGCTGGCTGACCCGGTTTCTGGGAGGCCGCTACCTGGAGCTGTCGCCCGGCGAGGCGGAGCCGACGCTCCGGTTGCAGCCGTTCGCCCTCCCGGCGGGCACGCGGACGTTCCAGTTCCTGACCGGCTGGGTGCTCCGGCTCCTGAAGCTCGGCGGCTGGGAAGCGAGCGGGGCGGATACGAGCGAGATCCGCTCGCGCATCGAGGACCTGTATGCGTTCGAGCCGGAGCGGCGGACGCTGAGCGTCCTGGCTGGGTCGCTTCCGTCCGCGACGTGGCCGGCGTGGAGCCGCTGGACCCAAGGCGGTGCCTGGGGCGGCTACTTCGATAACCCGGTCGTCGGAGCGCCAGATCTCGAGTTCGCCGACTGGCAGGTGATCGATCTGGCCGGGGCGGTCGAGCATCCGGATCTCTGCGACGCGGCACTCTCCTACCTGCTCGAGCGGATGCGCTTGGAGGTGGAGGACCCGTCCGAGGCGGCGCGGCTGAAGCTGATGGTCGTGGACGAAGCCTGGCGCTACCTGCAGGACCCCGCCGTGCTGAATTACCTGGCCGAGGCGGCGAAGACGTGGAGGAAGAAGAACGCCGCGTTGATCCTCGCCACGCAGTCCGCGGTGGACGTCACGGCCACGCCCGGCGCGGCGGCGCTCCTCGAGTCGATCCCGACGAAGCTCTTCCTCGCGAACCCGGAGCTCCCTGACGAGGTCGGCGCGCTGTTCCGGCTGAACGAGTCGGAGCTGGCCCAGGTCCGGGGCCTGATCCCCAAACGCGAGCTCTATCTGCGCCGCCCGGACGGGGCGGCGGTGCTACGGCTCGAGGTCGATCCGGAGAGCTACTGGCTCTACACCTCGTCCGCATTGGACGCCGAGGAGAGGGCCCGGGCCGTCGAGCGTCACGGGCTCGCCCGGGCCCTCGAGGTTCTCGCGAGCCGAGACGATCCCACCCCCACCCCCAACGCAAGGAGCTGACACGCCATGCGACCACCAATGACACCCCTCGTTCTAACCGCCCTTCTCTTGGCTGCCCTCCCGGCCGGGGCCGCCGCGCAGCAGGAGGACGACCAAGCGTTCCTCCGGGTGCCGGTCCCGGAGGAGGGCGAGGACCGGATCCACCGGCTCCGCACCCGGGTCCGCCACACGACGGTGATCGTGCTCCCCGCCGATGAGAACATCCTGGACTTCGTCGTCGGCGACTCGGAGTACTGGCACCTGACGGGCGCCGCGAACGTCGCGTTCCTGAAGCCTCTCTCCCCGGACGCGGCGACGAATATCGCGCTCGTCTGCGAGTCAGGGCGGATCTACTCGTTCCTGGTGGCCGAGCACAGCGACGGGCCACCCCATCTGGTCGTCCGCGTAGAGTCCGGAGCAGAGGCGGCGCGGCTCTCCGGCGGCGGCAGCGGCCGTCCCGCGTTCGTCGCGCGTAGCGAGGTCGCGGCCTACCAACAGATGGCCGCCGAGGCGGCCGAGGCGGCTCGCAGCGCCCGGGAGGCAGCGGAGGCCGGCATCCTGGAAGCCCGGACTCAGGCCGAAACGGAGATCGAGGAGTTCCGTGCGTGCTATCCGGAGCGTCTCGCCTTCGAGTACCGGCTCGACGGGGACGCGGCCGACCGGCCGTTCCTCGTCGAGGCGATGTGGCACGACGGGCAGTTCACCTATCTGAGGTCCCACGCACAGGAGTCGCCGGCGCTCTATGAGCTCCGGGACGGGGAACCGGCACTCGTGGCCTACGATCTGACGGATGACGGGCTTTACGTCGCCCGCCACGTACTGGCCGACGGGTGGCTGCAGATCGGCGACAAGCGGGCCAGCTGGCGGTTCACGCCGCGGGAAGCGCTCCGATGAGCCGCTGGAAGCAGTGGGTCCGGCCCCCGGAAGGCGCGCTGCCGGGCGGCATCGTGACAAAGGCCGGCGTGGTGTTGATCGCGGTGCTCGTCGGTGGACTCCTCTTCTCGTGGGCGATGACGGGTTCCGAGGAAGCCGACGCTCCCGGGGCGCTGCCCGAGGCGCAGGCGGTCGACGACGGGATGGGGAGGTCGCTCCAGAACCGCATCCGCCAAGAGGCCGAGCGGCAGACTCTGGAGGCCGCCGCCCGGGCGCGCGCCGAGCTCGAGCGCCGGCAGGCCGCGGCCGCCGAAGAGATGGCCCGGCTCCAGACCGAGTCGGAGACGCCGAACACCGCAGCCTTGATCCCAGGCGTGAGCGCGGCCGAGTCGGAGCTTCGGGAGGCGCTTCGGCTGGAGGAGCTGGAGCGGAGAACCCGCTCGCTCCGCGCCCTGCCGGTCGCCCATTCGTACCGGGCTCCCAACACGGCCGCGGAGTCGTCCGAAGCCGGCACCGGCGATGCGGCCGACGCGGACGTGGCCCTCCTCGAGAACACGGTCCAAGCGGCTCTCGCCTCCTTCGAGCAGTCGGTCGGGGCGCTCGAGGGGGAGCTGGCGGCAGAGCAGCTTCTCCTCGGGTCCCCGGGCATCGCTGCTGCTGCGGCGCCCGCGTCCGGGCAGCAAGCCTCCCGTCCGGCACCGAGCCCGATTCAGCCAGGGCGTAGCGTCCGGCCCGCCGACCCGCCGGGCTGGGAGCGGATCTACGAGGGCTCGTTCCTCGAAGGGGTGCTCCTCACGCAGCTCACGGGCGATTTCCCGGGACCGGTGCTCGCGACCGTCTCGGTGCCGTTCTATTCGGCCGATCGCCAGCGGGTCCTGATTCCGCGCGGCGCACGCGTCGTCGGAACGGCTCGGGCCGTTCAGGACCCGGACCAGAGCCGGCTCGCAGTCGCGTTTCACCGGTTGCTGCTGCCCGACGGGAGCTGGATCGACCTCGAGTTCACGGGCCTGAACCAGGCGGGCGAGGGCGCGCTTCAGGACCAGGTCGATCGCCACTACTTCAGCACGTTCGCTGCCGCCGGAGCCGTCGGTGTCGTAAGCGGACTCGCCCTGGCCGGCGGTTCGCCGTTCGGCCTCAGGGCGGGCGTCGGCCAGGGACTCGGCCAGAGCGCGACCTCGACTCTCGACCGGTTCCTGAACCGGCTACCCACCCTCACGATCCGCGCCGGCCATCGCCTGCGCATCTGGTTCACCTCCGATGTCCTGGTCCCCAGGGCCGGGACACGGCAATAACAACAAAGGAGCTCATCATGCGTCACCGCAGCCTCACCACCGTCCTCTTGGTCTCCATCCTGATGCTCGCGAGCGCTGGGCCGGCCAACGCCCTCTTCGACATCGGCGGCGTGATCCAGCGGGCCCAGATGATCGTGAACCAGGCGACCCAGATCGCGAACCAGATCCGCCAGATGCGGACGATGACCCGCCAACTCACCGAGCTCGAGGAGCAGCTCGACTACATGAAAGAGGCCGCGCGGGGCGAGGTGGACGCTTTGATCGAACCGTTCACCGAGCTGGCGGCCGGATCCATCGGCCTCGTCGGCGACGACCTCGACTGGGGCTCCGAGTTCACCGGAGCGGCCGGCGAGCTGGTCGAAGCGGTGCGGGGCATGGGGAGCGGCGACTCGTTCACCGACGTCTGGCGGAGCGCGCAGGGCGTGGCCGACCAGGTGAGCGAGGCGGACATCTTGGGGCTGTTCCGTAACCGCCCGGCCGAGGTGTCGTCGCGCGCGGTTGAGGACTACCGCCAGGCCCGAGAGACCGCCGACCGCCAGCGCGTGCTCGACTACGCGATGATGGACGCCGCGGCCTCGCTCGCCTCGACCGTCGAGAGCGCACAGGACTCGTTCGACGACCTGACCGCGAATGGGAATCTGTCGAACACGGCGCTCCAGCAGGCGCAAGTGGCTGCCGCGCTGACCCAGGGCCGGATCAACGCCGCCGTGGCGCAGGTGCTCGCCTATCAGGCCGTCGAGCAAGCGAACCGGATGCAGCAGGCCGAGATCGACCGGCTCGAGCGGCTCGCCGAGTGGAGGGACGCGCGCCTCCGTACGAACGCGATGGCCGATGCGATGCGCACGGCCGCGTTCCAGAACCGCGACCGGCTCCGGGAGGGACTCCTGTTCAAGGTCCCGTCGTTCTACATGGGCGGCCAAGTTTAGGCCCCGGGAGCGACCGCCATGCAACTCCTGCCACCGCAGTCGATCGATCCGAACGTCCCGGCCCAGATCCCCGCCGACCAGCTCCAGGACTTCAAGGGGTTCCTGGACGTCGTGCTCGACACCGTGGTAGGCGGCGCGGCGCCCGACGTGCTGACGCTCGGCCACCAGCTGTGGGGCGGCCTCGCGGCGATCGTCGTCGCCTGGAGCGGGCTCAAGATCGCGTACAGCGGCACGCTCGAACCGTGGGCGCTCGTGCGTGTCGTGCTCGGGATCGCGATCCCCCGGACGCTGCTCCACTACTACAGCGTCCCGATCCCGGGCGTGGGCTTCACGTTTCCGGCCATGGTCGCGGCCGGAGGGATCTGGCTCCAGAACCTGTTCATCTCCGACGTCGTGTCCGTCGGCTACACGGAGATGACCGCGCTCGTGCAGGCGTTCGCCGCACGGCTCGGCGCGGCATGGTCCGGCGGGAGCCTGATGACCCTCGTGACCGAGGGCGTGAGCGTGTTCTTCTCGTCCCTCGTCGCGCTGATGATGGGCGTGCCGCTCGTGCTCGGCTTGGTCGCGCTCTTCTGCCTGACCTACGCGCAGGTGATCTGGGCGCAGGTGGCGCTCGCGATCGTGATCCTCTTGGGCCCGGTGTTCATCCCCTGGCTCCTCTTCGAGCCGCTCGCGTTCCTGTTCTGGGGATGGTTCCGCACGCTCATGGTCTACACGCTCTACGGCGTCGTGGCCGGAGCGATCCTCCGCGTGTTCATGGGCGTCGGCATGGGCTACGTCACGACCTATACCGGCGCCTTGATGGGCACCGGCTCCTCCGACCCGGCCGAGATCGGGCTCTGGGTCGTCGTCCTCCTCCCGCTCGTCGTCTCCGGCCTGATGGCCGGCATGAAGGTGGGCGAGCTCGCCGCGATGCTCGTCTCCGGGTCCGGATCCGTCGGATCGGGCATGATGGCGCTCGTGGTCCGCGGCGGCGGACGCCTCAGCGCTGCCGCGAACCCGGCCCGCCCCCCAATCCCCGGAGGCTGAAGGAGACATCCATGAACCGAGAACACGATGCCGGCCGCGAGTACGCGGAAATCTGGGGCGAGACCGTCGAGGCGAACCGGAAGCTCCGGACGCTGGCGACCATCCTGGCCGCCACATGCCTCGCGCTCGGCGTGCTCCTCCTTCGTATCGCGACCGTCGAGCCGCCCAGGCCCATCGTCGTGCGGGTCGACGAGGTCGGCCGCGCCGAGGCCGTGGCCTACGAGGCCGCAACGGCCCAGGCGGACCCGCTCGACCCCACGACCAAGTATTTCCTGAACCGGTTCATCTCCGACTTCTACTCCAGGCGCCAGGCGACGGTCGAGGAGCACTGGACCCGGAGCCTGCGGTTCCTCTCGACCGAGCTGGCGAACACCGCGTTCACGCGCGACGGCGCCGAGGTCGCCGCCATGGCGGCCGGCACCGCCGACACCGAGATCCAGGTCGAGCAGGTCGTGCTCCGCATCCACCCCGCACCGGAGGCGCCGCACGGCGCGACCGCCGATTTCGACCTGGTCCACTTCAGGCAGGGGCAGGAGACCCTGAGGGAGCGGTGGTCGCTCACGCTCCGGTTCACCTTCCTCACCGTGATCCCCTCCGAGCTCGTCGTCTACAACCCGATGGGCATCCTCATCACCTACCTCCAGGCCGACCGTGCCCTGGTCACGGAAGCCCCACGATGATCGCCCATCTCGCCGGGCGAGAGAGGGCGCTCGAGGCGTTCGGCTGGACGGACCGCGAGGCGGAGTGGGTCGCCCTGGTCTGTCTCCACAGCGGCGTGTTCACCCGAGACCAGATCTCCGACTGGCTCGAGATCCACCGCCGCACCGCGCGCCGGTTCATCCGGGACATTTTGGACCAGAGGCTGGCGGCCATGGACAGGCTTGCGGGCCGGAGGGTCTGCCGGATCTCCGCGCGCGCAGTCTACCGGGCGCTCGGAGCCGAGGATGTCCGCCACCGCCGGATCGCGTCCGCCGAGGTGCTCGTTCGCCGCCTGCTCTCGCTCGACTACGTGATCGGGCACACCGGCCTGCCGTGGCTGCCCACCGAAGCGGAGAAGGTCGGCGCGTTCGAGGCGCTTGGGCTAGAGCGCAGCATCCTGCCCGTCCGGGTGTACCGGGGCGCCGCAGGCGAGACGCGGCGCTACTTCCCCCTCAAACTGCCCGTCGCGCTTGACGGCCAGGGCGCGGTGTTCGTCTACGCCGATCCGGGCCACGAGACCGCCGCGGGGCTCCGCTCCTGGGGCCGCGCCCACCGGGAACTCTGGGGTGCGCTCAGGGAGCGGGGCCGACCGGTAGAGTCCGTCGCGGTCGTCCTGGGCGGCAGGGAGTTCGAGCGGGCGGAGAAGGTCCTCGGCAACTGGACCGCGCCGGCCCGGTCCCCCGGCCGGTCCAAAGCATCCGCGACCGGCCGTCGGATCCGCCGCGAAATCGACCGGATCGAACAGGCCATCCGCGGCATGGACGAGAGCGTGATCCAAGCGTACGGCAGTCTCCAGGGCTGCCTGGCGCGAATCGCCAAACTCAGGGCCGCGCTCCCGACCGCAACCGCGGAAGCGATGATCGACGGCTTCACGGTATGGCGTTCGACCCGGCTTTCGGGGGGTCTGTTTTGACCGCCGGAAGCGGGTGCCGGTGCCGATCCACGAGTGCCCATGGCACTTTGGGGGTGGCCGGACACGAAATCGCGCCTGCGATGGGCACGCCGCCGATTCCGCATGTCGCTGGCGCTCTTGCGGTTGTGCCACGGCCAGCGGAGCGGCGTTGCCGATCCGCGTGCCTTGGCCGTGGCTGGGAGCGACCCCCCATCTCGGCATGCCTCGATCGGCATCGGGGAGGATGGCGATGTGCATCCCCATCGTCCCCTCCGCTGCGGGGTCGCTCCCAGCCAGCAGTCCCTCCGGGAAGGGTGTTGGACCGATGAGGCCCTGGACGCTGGTCATCATCGGGGTGGCCCTGACGGCGGCCACGGTCCGCGCGTTCCTGGCGCCGTTTCCGGGCATCGGCGGGAACCCCGTGCTGGACCTGATCGCCTACCACGATCCGGGCCTGCACACGGTGATCCACGTCTGGTACTACGCGGCGCCGGCCGTCGCCTTGCTGCTCGCCGGCAGCGTCTGCCTCTCGGTCTCGAAGGTTTGGCTCGAGCCGCGCACCCGGCGCGGCGCTCGCGGGAAGCTCCCCGCCTGGCCCACCTCGGCCAGCGACGAGGCACCCTCGCTCGTGATCGGCGAACTGCACCATCCGACCGTGCCGCGCGAGAGCGAGCGGCCGTCGTGGCTCGTGATCCCGGAGAAGGGGCTCTACACCGGCATCCTCATCGTGGGTGCCGTCGGCACCGGCAAGACGACCGCCTGCATGTATCCGTTCGCGCAGCAGCTCCTCTCCTGGCGGGCCGACGATCCCGGCCGCCGCGCGGGCGCGCTCGTGCTCGAAGTCAAGGGCGATTTCTGCCACCAGGTCCGCGGCATCCTGGGCGACGCCGGCCGCGGCGAGGACTACCTCGAAATCGGGCTCGACGGCTCCTGGCAGTGGAATCCGCTCGACGATCCGCTCATCGACTCCTATTCGCTCGCCTACGGCGTCGCGTCCCTCATCAACCAGCTCTTCGGGAAGTCCCGAGAACCGTTTTGGCAGCAAGCCTATACCAATCTCGTGCGCTGGATCGTCGAACTGTACCGGCGCATCCATTGACGTGCAGTAATGCTCCTTAGTGTACACATAACCGGTGATATATAAGGGGTTATGATATTTACCATACTCCGGAACGTCCAGTACCACCCCTTGACAGCCACGACTTTTATGGGGCACTTTTCTGGGGCAGATTCCTGAAACCTCAATCGGTGCCCCAACATGCCGCTGACCGACACCGCCATCCGAAAGGCCAAGCCCCGCGACAAGCCGCGCAAGCTCTACGACAGCCGCGGCCTGTACCTCGAGATCGCCCCGCGCGGCACCAAGGCTTGGCGCTTCAAGTACCGCTTCGCCGACAGAGAGAAGCGGATCTCCATGGGGATCTATCCCGAGGTCTCGCTGAAGCTCGCCCGCGAGCGGCGCGACGATTCCCGCAAGCTGCTGGCCCGGGACATCGACCCGAGCGCCTACCGGAAGGCGCAGAAGCAGTCGAAGCGGCAATGGGCCAGGAACAGCTTCGAGGCCGTGGCCGCTGAATGGCTCGGCAAGCACTCGCCGAACTGGTGCGCGAGCTACGCTCGGCGACTCGAGCGCGATCTGGGTAAGGATGTCTTCCCGTGGATCGGAGAGAAGCCGGTCGCGGAGCTCACGGCACCGGAGCTGCTGGCCGCGCTGCGCCGCATCGAAGCCCGCGGCACCCTGGACACGGCGCATCGCACGCTTCAGGTCTGTGGGCGGGTGCTGCGCTATGCGGTGGCAACGGGCCGAGCGGAGCGGGACGTGTCGGGGGACCTGCGCGGAGCCTTCCCTCCGGTGAAGCGGAAGCACTTCCCGGTGATCACCGACCCGAAGGAGGTCGGCCCGCTTCTCCGGCTCCTCGACGGCTACCCGGGCACGCTGCCGGTGCGGTGCGCCCTGCGTCTGGTGCCGCTGCTCTTCGTGCGGCCCGGCGAATTGCGCAAGGCCGAATGGGCCGACATCGACCTCGATGGAGCCGAGTGGCGCTACACGGCGACCAAGACCGACACGCCGCATGTGGTCCCGCTGGCGCGTCAGGCGGTCGAGATCCTTCGCGAGTTGCATCCCGTGACGGGGCACCACCGCTACGTGTTCCCGAATGCGCGCTATCGGCAACGCGACCGGACGATGAGCAACACCACCTTTTGGGGGGCGTTCCGGGCCTTGGACATCCCTCCGGAACGGATGACGCCGCATGGCTTCCGGGCGATGGCGCGCACCATCTTGGACGAGGTGCTGGGCTTCCGGCCCGACTTGATCGAGCACCAGCTGGCCCACCGGGTCAGGGACCCCAACGGCCGGGCCTACAACCGGACGGCGTTCCTGCCCGAGCGCCGCGTGATGATGCAGGCCTGGGCCGACTATCTGGACCGGCTCAGGGCCGGGGAAGAGATCGAGGCGACTCACGGAACCGGGGCTTTCCGAAATACCAACGTCGCCGGGGATCCCGGAACACCAACTCACGGCCCGCCGGTCCCGGTAGCTGGAGCCGTGCCTCCCACGGTCGGCCCTGTCCCCAGCTCCCCGCCCGGGTCCTTCGCGGTAGCGCCGACACACCGGCTGGACGGTCGGCGAACTGGGTGATCCGCCGCCTGGCAGCGGCGTTGAAAACCCTTCCCGGAGGGATATCTGGCCGGGAGCGACCCCGCCGGGGAGGGTGGCAGGTGCGTGCACATGTCAACCCTCCCCGATGCCGTACCAGGCATCCCGAAGGGGGGGTCGCTCCCTTCTTCGGCCGAAAGCTCCGGAGCGGCGTCGCAGCTCCG
The DNA here is from genome assembly GCA_965218295.1 of Longimicrobiales bacterium. Taxonomy (GTDB): domain Bacteria; phylum Gemmatimonadota; class Gemmatimonadetes; order Longimicrobiales; family Gaopeijiaceae; genus CBDCKN01. Next base: position 187,126 of record CBDCKN010000013.1, read on the forward strand.
GCGGCCGTGCCGCAACTGCAAGACAGCCAGGCACATAAGGGAGCGCTGGCGCGCACATGAAAATGGCGTTTCGGTGCACATGCACCCCGTTGTCTGATGTGCACTCCCCGATCAGCACCGACCCTCGCCGCTCCGCGTTCAAAGTCCGCCTCCAGGGAGCCGTCTCGAGCGCCATGTCGTGAGGGGCCGGATGCAGTGGCCCAGTGCACGAGGATCGTGCGGGCCCGCTCCAGGTTGCCGCGGGTCCGGACGACCGCCACGACCTCGATGGACCGGCCACGCTCCCTCAGCGCCTTCCAAAGGCCGCGATGCACGTTGCTATCAGGAGCGGAGCGCCGTGGTGGTCTGGTGGCCCGGATCGACGTAGACGAACACGGCGCGCTCGGCTTCCAACGCGACCGGCAGCTTGAGCGGGCAATAGCAGCGCGTGTTTCCGGCCGCCCCCTTCGGCGTCCCTCGGGGCACCGAGCGCCCGGTAGAACCCGCGCCCGTGGATCCGGCACCCGCGGCCGATACGGGTGATGCCCGGCGGATTCTCTTCGGCGGCCACGCCATGCGCGACGAGGGCACGGACAGCGCAGCGCACTTCTCGGTGTGTGGCAACCCAGAAAGCTGGTCCACTGCGCCCGGGACCGACTTCATCGAGCACCAGCTGGCCCACGCGGTCAGGGATCCCAACGGCCGGGCCTACAACCGGACGGCGTTCCTGTCCGAACGCAGGGGAATGATGCAGGAGTGGGCAGACTACCTGGACCGGCTCAGGGCCGGGGAAGAGGCCGAGCCAGGGACACCGACTCGGCCGTTGGTGAATCGGTGATCCGCCAGTTCGCATCGGTGCAGAACAGCCTTCCCGCACGGGACATCTGGTTGGGAGCGACCCACCGGGGAGGTCGGCAGGGGCGTGCCCATGCCAACTCTCCCCGATGCCGATCCAGGCATCCCAAAGGGGTGGGTCGCTCCCGACCACGGCCTCAAGGCTTGGATCGGCATCGCCGCTGCGGCCACCGTGACCCAACCGCAAGGCGACCAGCGACATAGGGAATCGTCGGCATGCCCATGGGAAGGGCAGTTTCCGTGCCCATGCACCCCGATGTCTCATGTGCACGCACGGCTCGGCCCCGGGCCCCAAGCGATTTGCGGTCAACACCCCCTCCGGGGACACGGGCGCGAACCGCAAACCCTCGCTAATGGCTGTGATCACCCTTTCCGCATCGGGCAGTCGAACCACAGAGCCAAGCCCCCTGGCCGGTTTCCAACGCTCGACGAAACAATAGCGGACCAGTTCACCCACACAGGGTCAGCAGCACTTCCCAGCTTGCTCATCGGAGCTTCAGTGAACAACCTCCCTAGCGTTCACAGCTTGGCGACATGCGGAAGCGCCGGCGTGCCCATCGGAAAGGCGATTTCGTGTGCATCCCCCCCGAAGTCCGATGGGCACCGTTCGATCGGCATCGCCCTCCGGCGACCGGCGGTCATAATCCATCTCCGGGAGCCGGCTCGATCGCCATACGATAAAGCCGTCGATCATAGCGCGGCGCATCAACGGGGTGCGCGCCGTGCGCCGGACCTCGAGACTCTCCGCTGTCTCCTGGTTGACCCACCCGCGCGCCATGCACGAGCCGGGACGCTGGCTGCTTCAAGGCTCTTGTCCGGGATCAATGCCAGGAGATGGTCACGGTCATGGATATCGTCCGGGGCGCGCCCAGCCAGGCAGCGTTCTCGGTGATCGCGGACAGATAGGGGCTGTCGAGTACGTTGTTCGCCACGATCGAGAACTCCGTCGCCCGGAACAGATCGCTCAACGCTTCGCCGCTGAAGCTGACGTAGGCGTCTACCACCCAGTAGGCGTCGGTGTACCAGTCCGCCGTCAGACTGACGCGGCGCGATGCCGTGTATTTCGCAGACAGCCCGCCACCCAGGGGTCCGGTGCGGTCGAGGGACACGACCCACAGCCGAGGCGGCACGCCCGTAACGTCGGTACCCGGGACAATGCCCTGGCTGGCGTCAACGAGCGGATCGTCGGTCCCGACGTATTTAGAGTCGTTGAGCGTGAGAGCGGTGTAGAGCGATGTCCGACCCGGTATCGCCACCGTGGCGGCCAACTCGACACCACTCGTTTCGATGCCGCCCGCGTTGAAGTAGGCCCCTCCTCCGGGGATGAGGTAGTTGGGTCCTGCGGACGTCTGCGGGCCAAGGTAGAAGATCCGGTTGTCAAAATCGATGGAATACAGGGTGGCGCTCAAGGCGAGCCGCTTGCCGGAGTATTGAACCCCGACATCGATGTTCGACGCGGTCTCGGGCTCGAGAAGGTCCAAACTGCGGCCCGGGACCTCGAGCAACGTGCTGCTGATCGCCCTGAAGTTCTCGGCGTAGCCCGCGAACAGGTCGAGGCCCTCGACCGGCGTCTCGTAGGTGACGCCACCGGAGAAGAGCAGCTCCGAATCGGAATCGACACCAAGGTCCCGATCAATGCCGAACTGGTCCTCGCGCGACACGGAGACAAGGTACTGCTTGACGCCGCCGGCCAATTCGAGCGGGCCGAAGTACAGCGTCTCCTCCACGTACCACTTGAACACGTCCTGCGGAAAGTCCCACTCGTACTGGTGCCAATAGGCCTGCTCGTCCCACTTGAAGTTGAGCGCAGGGTCCAGCATCCGGTGCCAGTCCCGGCCGAGGTCGCGCCGCGAGTCCTCGTACCAGATGCCCGTGCGCAGTGCGCTGCCCGCTCCCCCGCCGAACGGAACGGACCACTCTGCGTCGATGTTCGCGCCGAGGCGATTCTTGCCGTAGTGGCTGTGGCGGTACGACTGTACCGCGGTCGCCCCCGGGTGGCATGCCGGGTCGACCTCCGGGCCGCCCGACCCATAGTAGTTGAAGATGTAGGACGACGTGCATCCCGGCACGGGTCCAACGGCGACGCCGTTGCCGTCTACGAAGCGGATTACTCCGAGTTGGCTGCCGCCCCGCACCGGCGCACGGCCCGCCAGCTCCGACTCCGGTCCATCCCCGTCGTCCGCCACGTCCACGATGTAGGGGGGCAACCAGTCGCCGCGCCCCGAGTTGCGATGGTGGTATGCGCCCGCGCTCAGGGAGACCAACTCGCTGACGGACCAGTCGGCCTTGAGGTAGGCGAGCGTGTTCTTGCGCCGCGTCTGCCAGCCGGGCCGGTAGAACTGGTTCAGGTAGGGCACGCCGGGCCAGTGGCCGACCAGCCGGTCCCAGCGCGGATCGGCCCTGAAGTCGGCCTCGCCGTAGAGCCTTTGGTAGACATCCTCGTGGATGTCGTCGTGCGAGATGTAGCCGGTGAGATCGAGAGGTCCGTGCGAAGACACGATCTTGGCGGCGAGGTGCTCCCGCTCGTTCCTTGCGGAGCCCTCCATCCAGTCGGTCGCCTCCTGCCGGACCGCGGCGACCCAGGCCCGCGTCGTGCCGCCGAACAACGATCCGGTCTCGATACGCGCGGCGAACCGCTGGCCCTCGTTCTCGCCGATCGTGACGGACGCCGTGTGGCTCTGCTCGACCGCCGGGTCGGCCGTCAAGAAATTGAGCGTGCCGCCCAGCGCCTCGACCGACCGGGAGGCGATGTCGGCGGTCCCCTGCGACACCTCGACCCCACCGAGGTTCATCGGGTCGACGAACCGGTTCGCCTTCGCGCCGCTCCAGTAGTCCGACGTGCCATTGGGGAATCCGTCGATGGTGGTACCGATCTGTGCATCGTTGATGGTCGATTGGAACCCGCGCATGACGACGCTGCTCGACCAGTCGTCAAAGGCGTACGCGTCCCCCTCTTGGACGGACACGCCGGGAAGGTTGTCGATCACCGACGTCACAGAGGTCATGTTCGACTGCTGCCTGATCATCGGCTCCGCCACGAAATTGCGCGCGAAGACCGTGGGCTCCTCCGCCACCACGCTGATTGGATCGAGCTGGAAAGCGGGCTCAAGAACGATCGGGACCGTTTCGACTGCACCCGCGCGGACGGTGACCCGAAGCTCCCGGGGCGCATAGCCGAACAGGGTAGCGGTTACGAGGTGGTCACCGGCCGCGAGACCGGTGAATTCGTATGTGCCGTCGGCTTCCGTGACGACTTCCGCGTCCACGCCGGAACCGGTCGCCGTCACCAGGACACCGGGCAAGGCGTCGCCGAACACGTCCACGACCGTGCCCCTGATCGTACCGGTTGTCTGGGCGGTAGCGGTCGCCGTGGCCAATAGCCACAGCAGAAAGGTCGCGATCGAGAGTCGGACAACGCGGTGAGCGAGCGAAACCGTAACCTCCGGGTACATAGTACCTCCCAACTAAGACCAGCTAGCAGCGCACGGTAAACCAATATAGGCAGCTTGCGAAACCTCCGCGCTCCCGCGCGCCGATCCCGGCGGCCCCGTGGGGCCGGTGATGCTCGGAACCGTGCCGCCCTTGCCTAACCGACCCGGTTGGGGCCCGCGCGGCCCAACCGGGCAGCAACGCCACTTGTTCGAGCATCGCCCGCGTCTTCTTCCCGACCGCAGGCGTTTGCTCCGCGCATATTCCCCGGGTAAGCCCGGTCAGTTCCCTCGACAGCCTGCGCTGGCTCGACGGCCCGGTGGAAGCGGATGAGACCTAAAGTGGCGGACTTGGCCGGAACAACCACGAGAGCAAGAAGCTCCCGGCCTGGCCGGGGCCGATGCGGAAGACGACGGCGGTCGGAGCGAAGGTGGGGAGACCAAGCAGGCGGAGGCGCGGGGCATCGAGCAGGGGTGGCCAGGCCATGAGCGCCTTCGGGACGACCACGCCCGCAGACGGCGCGATGGTCTACACGGACTGTTCCAGTGCCGTGTCGGGGCCGGGAGAACCACGAGGTGGCCACTCACAGCGTGGGCGGGTACGTCCGGGGAACCGTTCGACCTGGGCCTATAGTCCTCCATTTTGGAACGGGTCCCGACCACCGTCCCCTTTCCATTCGCGCCGGAGACGTTTCGCAATGCGGCACCAAGTTGTTTCTCTACCAGCGCTTTCCTGCCTGTGTGCGGTCATGCCGTCGTGTTGCTTGTCGCCTGCGGCGACGACGCCAGCAAGCCGCCCAACCGGGCTCCGGTGGCTGTCGGCACCCCACCGGTACTGGAGATCATCGCCGAGCAGGCAGTCACCGTCGTCGATCATCAACTACAGGCTCTTGGTCTACGAGACCGTACGGGACCGCTTCCCAGGTCTGCGTGGCGGTCAGCCCGTTCGGATCGGTCGCCGTGATGGTTTGCTGACGGGCATGGATGGGATCCGTGTTGCAAGTTGTGCGGGGGGTGAGTGAAGGTAGGGACGTCGGTTGCTAGCCCGTTTCGGTGCGGGTTGCCAAAGGAGGAGGCAGGCGTGAAGACCGGAGACAGAGGAGCATGAGCGACGGGCGGCAACGGCGGGCCAAGGCGAAGGACGGGTTGTGGAAGGGGCTGAATCCCACGATGGCGCTGGCAGCCAAGAGCTTCGTCCTGGCATTCGTCCTCTTCGCCGTCCGCGACGTGGAGGCTGCAGGCGCCGCGTTCGAGCGCATCCGCTCTTGGATTGAGGGAACGCTGGACTGGTATTATGTCTCAGTGGTCTGCGCCTGTCTCTTTGCCTGCTTGTTCCTGCCGTGCAGCCGGTTCGGAAGGATCCGGCTTGGCGACGACGCTTCCGAGCCGGAGTTCCGCACGTCCTCCTGGTTCGCCATGCTGTTTTCGGCAGGTGTGGGGATCGGGTTGCTCTTCTTCTCCATCGCCGAACCGATCTTCTACTTCGACAACAGCCAGAGCGCGGGTTACCCGAACAACCCCCTGGCCGACCTCGCCGGCGCCGTGTCGCTGGACGAGGCGCGTGCCGTGCACGCTATGCGCGTGGTTTACTTCCACTGGGGCATGCACGGCTGGGCCGTCTACGCCCTGGTCGGGCTGTGCCTGGCCTACTTCGGATTCCGCAAGAAGCTGCCGCTGACGTTGCGCTCTGCTCTGTATCCGCTCATCGGCGACCGAATCTACGGCCCCATCGGCGACATCGTGGACCTGCTGGCGGTATTCGGCACGGTCTTCGGCATCGCGACCACGCTGGGGCTCGGGGCCAGCCAGATGGCCACCGGACTCGACATCCTGCTCGGCGTCGATCCGGGGCTCGTCACGCAGGTCGCGCTGATCGCGGCAATCTCGGTCGCGGCCACTCTGTCGGCCGTATCGGGCGTGAGCCGCGGGATCCGCATCCTGTCGGAGTGGAACATCGGCCTGAGCGTTATCCTGTTGGGCTCCTTTCTCTTCCTCGGTCCCGGCACGTGGCTCGTGGGCTTTCTTGCAACCTCCATCGGCGAATACCTATGGCATGCGCTGCCCATGGGTTTCTGGATCGCTGATGATCCGGGGCAAGCTGTTTGGCAGAATCGCTGGACCATCTTCTACTGGGGATGGTGGATCTCCTGGGCGCCCTTCGTCGGCATGTTCATCGCCCGCATCTCGCGCGGGCGCACGCTGCGCGAATTCATGCTGGGCGTGCTGGTTGTCCCGACTGCCCTGGGGCTGCTGTGGATCGGGGTTTTCGGTGGCAACGCCATCTACCTGGAGCTCAACGCGGCGGGCGGCGTCGGAACCGCCGGGATCATCGAGCTGGTGCGGGACGCGCACTACGAGGCCGCGCTCTACGGGACCATCGACAGGTTGAGCGACATCGGCTGGCTGACGTGGGCCATGTCCGCCCTGGCTACCCTTCTGCTGGGGACGTGGTTCATTACGTCCTCGGACTCCGGCACGCTGGTCATAACAACCCTGCTGAGCATGGGCGACCCCCACCCACCCCAGCGTTTCCGCATCGTCTGGGGACTCGGCATAGGAGTGGTGGCCGCCGTGCTGCTGCTCGCCGACGGCCTCCAGGCCTTGCAGACCGCCGCCATGGCCGCCGCCCTGCCGGTGAGCATCGTGCTGTTGCTTATGATCGCTGGGCTGATGAAGTCCCTGGCGCAGGATCCGTAGTGATACGAAGGTGGCGAACTGCACCGTCTCCTTCCCACGCCTGACCTCGAGATCGGGTCCGTTGCTGTGGCATGAGGTCATCACCCCGATCTACCACACGATGGCTTCCACAGCCCGATCGGTGCATCAGCGTGTGCGCTGGGTGTTGTAATGGGCGGTCGCGATGAAGCTCCGTACCGACAACCCACAATCGACGCCCGCCGGATACAGGTTATTAACCTGACCGGATCTTTCGTCGTCAGCCACTGAAGCTGAACTCGGTCAGGGCCGGTTGAGGGCTATGCTGAGCGTAGCGTGCGGGTCTCCGAATAGGGTATCTCGGCTGTGTAGACCACGGGCGGTCCGCGACCGACAACCGACATCCGGCTGCTTGCGCCGCCTTCCCGTCCAGGGATTCCGGGCGTGATGGACGCGACCGCGGGAGGCCAGTTACGGTGTGAGAGCCAGCCTACCCAATGTTTAACATTGCGGTTTGGCCAAGGGGACGCTGCGCCCCCCTTTGAACCCCCAACTTCCCGCGCGGCGCTGCCCGAGCAGCGCGCTGGCGGGGTGCGCTGCACCGTCGCCGCCGCCACCGGCGTGATTCCCGACCGGGCTCACCGACCGTCGGGCCAAGGTCGTGGCCGCCGTGCGTCGCCGCCCCAGGCCAGGGCTCCGCACGGGGACGCGGACCCGCCCCGGCGGCGGGGCAGTCCATCCCGAGGAGTCATCGCCGCGTCGGGCAGCCCGCTACCGTTGATCCTCAAGTCCGCGGCTCGCGGTCAGGGGGGCGAACGAACCTTTACGGAGTCCGTAACAGGGCGTACATTCGGAGCACATGATACGAAGCTTTAAGGACCGGAGAACGAGACGTTTCTTCGAGGGGCGGCGTGTCGCGGCGTTTCACGGCTTTTCCGATCAGGCGGTGCGCCGGCTGACCCTGCTGGACAGCGCGGAAACGCTCGGCGACCTGGCCGCGCTGCCGAGCAACCGGCTGGAAGCGCTTCGGCAGCCGCGCCGGTCAGCACAGCATTCGGATCAACGCGCAGTGGCGTATCTGCTTTCGTTGGACCGACGACGGGCCGAGCGATGTCGAGATTGTGGATTATCACTGAGGAGGCATGACATGAACGCGAAGAACGGGATGAGGCCGGTGCATCCGGGTGAAGTCCTGCGCGAGGAACTCGACGAGCTCGGGCTGTCGGCCAATGCGCTGTCGAAAGCGCTTGGCGTGCCGGTCAACCGGGTGACGATGATTCTCAACGGCCAGCGGGGCGTGAGCGCCGATACGGCGTTGCGGCTGGCCACCTATTTCGGGACGACTCCGCAACTCTGGTTGAATCTGCAGAAGACTTGGGAGCTTCGCCGAACGGAGATCGAGGCGGGTCGCGAGATCGCCGAGCAAGTCACGCCTCGGCACGCTGTGGTGTAGAGGAGGCGACCCACGCCGTCCCCGAGCTGCTGGCACCTATGGGGCAGGAGACGATGGCTCCGCGATGCCGGATCGCCATGGACGCCGGTGGCGGTCGCTGGATGCGGGTACGATTATGGGGCAACTCTGGGGGCATTATCTGATGCGTCCAAGCCAATTAGCCAATGGACACAATGACTTACGGACGCTTATGACAGGTTGCCGTTCGTGGTCAGCGCATCGAACGAGCCCTGGGCGCTCTCGACGGTCGAGGCGAGCGAGGCCGCGGCGTCCATCATCGCGTAGTCGAGCACGCGCTGGCGGTCGGCGGTCTCCTTGGCCTGGCGGTAGTCCTCAACCGCGCGCGACGACGCCTCGGGCGGGCGGTTACGGTAGAGATCGAGGATGTCCGCCTCGCTGACCTGGTCGGCCACACCCTGCGCGCTCCGCCAGACATCGGTGAACGAGCTGCCGCTCCCCATGTCACGGACCGCGTCGACCAGCTCGCCGGCCGCGCCGCTGAACTCGGAGCCCCAGTCGAGGCCGTCGCCGACTAGGCCGATCGGAAGGGGCACGTCCGGGTGTCGATCCGGCGTAGAGTCTGGATCAGGTTGTTCCCCTCAAGCAAGGACGTGGGCGATGATTGGAACCTGCGGGGATCTTAACCAATGGTCATCGTAGGACAAGTTGAGTCGCGAAGTTCATCCGCATCTTCCCGGGACGGCCCACCCGGTGAATCGGAGATCCACCGACTCAACCCGCAGCGTGAACTGAAAATACGGAAGGCGATGGATTGGGATTCCTTGGAACCGGGAAGTCTCAATCTCCGTGTCGACGGTAATGCGGTAGCAAGCCTTGCGGAACTGGAGGCGCTCATTTGCGAGCGTCCTGATGAAATCGACTATCCGGAGGAATACGAGCATATTTCCAAATATCGTGGGGGTTACAAGTACTATTCCGCTACCGCAACTGTAGGTCACGAAACCGAAAAAATTCTTGTTCGGAGGGCTGCTGTTAAGCCAGTGCCACGGCGCATTGAGCTATTTGCCGCAGTTAATTTGCGGTGTCGTTTCCAATTAGAGGATGGCGACGACGTTCGTTTTACAGAGATAGGTTCGTGAGAGGCCCCGCTAGGGTCTCCGGTCTAGGTCACTCCACCGGGGAGGTTGGCCGGGGGGCATGTTGGGGGGCTCGCTCCTATTGGTCACTCCTGGCCTCAAAATCCCTTGCGGAAGGGCACCTGGGCCGCCGATGGAGAGCACAGCGTATTGCCGGATCGGGACGACCTCCTAGTCGGCCAGATAGGCAACCCAATCGTTCATGAGCCGACGCCGGCGCTCGAACAGGTCTGTGCGCCGATAGGCTGCCTCGACCCTGTCTTGGACCACATGCGCCAAGGCCGCCTCGATGACCTCGCGGGGATGATCCGTCTCCTGCGTATGGGTTCCGATACGTTCCATAAACGTCCAATGAGAATCTATAACAAGAATAATGACAGTGATTTATAGAATATCCTAAGGGTTGCGAGGTCCCACTGCGTCCGCTAGATTCCCGTACATAACATACGATGTTTTATACGGGGACTACTACGACGTGGATTTGCCCAAACACCGAGGTAGGCGCCCGCACAACGCACTCAGCGCGGCCTTCGTGCGCACTGCGAAACCCGGCTACTACTGTGACGGCAACGGCCTCTATCTGCGTGTGGACCGCTCCGGCGCGCGTCGATGGGAGCAGCGTCTGCGGATCCAGGGTCGAAACCGCACGCTGGGGCTGGGGGGCTGCCAGCTGGTATCGCTGGCCGAGGCGCGCGAGAAGGCGTTCACGAACCGCAAGATTGCGCGCTCGGGCGGTGATCCGCGGACCGAGCGGCACAAGGTCCGGGACATACCCACGTTCGCCGAGGCGGCCGCCCGCGTTCTGGAACAGAAGCGGCCCGGCTGGCGCAGCGGCAAGCATCCGGAGGACTGGATCTCCAGCCTGCGTGCCTATGCGTTCCCGGAACTCGGCCATCGGCCGGTCGGCGAGATAACGACAGCCGACATTCTGGCAGTTCTGACGCCGATCTGGCACGGCAAGCACGTGACCGCCCGACGGGTGCGCCAGCGCATCGGGGCGGTGATGAAGTGGGCGGTGGCGATGGGACTTCGACCGGACAACCCCGCCGGCGACGTGCTCGATCAAGCGCTTGGCCGGCATCGGGTTGTCGTCCGACACATGAGAGCATTGCCTCACTCGGAGGTCGCGGGCGCGATCGAGGCGGTGCGGACTTCGGCGGCGAGCGTCGCGACCAGGCTCGCCTTCGAGTTCATGGTGCTGACGGCGTGCCGTTCCGGCGAGGTTCGCTTGGCGGGCTGGGATGAAATCGATCTCGAGGCGGGCGAGTGGACCATCCCCGGCGAGCGAATGAAGGCCCAGCGCCCGCACAGGGTGCCGCTGTCCGGGCGCGCCGTGGAGATACTGGGCGAGGCGCGGACGCTCGGGGACGGCGGCGGTCTGGTCTTCCCGTCGTCGGAGGGCCGTCCATTGTCCGGCAGCACCCTCTCCACCCTGCTTCGGGGACTGCGTATCGCGGCCGTGCCGCACGGCTTCCGGTCCAGCTTCAGGGATTGGTGCGGCGAGTGCTTCACCGCCCCCCGTGAAGTCGCCGAGGCCGCGTTGGCCCACGTGGTCCGCGACAAGGTGGAAGCGGCCTATGCGCGTTCGGACCTGTTCGAGCGCAGGCGCGTCCTGATGGACAATTGGGCTGCGTATCTGGCGGGCGAGCGTCTGGACCCGGAGGCCGAACCGGCTCGCTGATCCGCCGCGCTCGCAGTGTCGGCGGACGAGTCCGTCAGGCGCTGAAGAGCAGGGGCGCGAAGGCTGGCTCACGACCCGTATGTGGACGCCCCCCGGGTTGGCAAGCCTGACTTCGAACCGAGGTTGGTGGCAATCAGGTCCGGTACTGTCGTATGTCCGGCCTCTTGATGCAGCCCTCGTTGGCTGCGGGCCCGTATGGTGTTCGTGAGATCGGATCCAAATCGTTAGGTCGGGCTCGGTGGCCCTTCGGGTCATCCTGGTGTTTCCGATCCCGTCTTCCAGACCGTTTGCCCTTACTCGTTCTTGCGTCCTGCTGCCCACATCTCCCAGCAGCTTTCTCTGTTTGCGCTTCTCTCCTTTCATTGGCCGGTCAGGCGGCAGCGCGAACCCGATGGATCTCCTTCTTCGTGGTCAGCGCCCAGACCATCCGCGCCGTCCTGTTGGCGAGCGCCACCGCGACCAGCATCTTCGGCTTGCGTGCCAGCATCCTGGCCAGCCACGGATCCGTGATCTCGCCGCGCCGGATCGCGTTTTGGACGACCGCCATGGCTCCCGTGATCAAGAGCCGCCGGAGATCGCGCTGGCCCATCTTCGATATCCTGCCCAGCCTCGGCTTGCCGCCGGTGGTGTGCTGCCGCGGCACAAGGCCGAGCCAGGCCGAGAAGTCGCGCCCGCGCCGGAAGCTCTCCATCGGCGGTGCGAAGGCCTGCAGTGCCATCGCGGTGATCGGTCCGATTCCGGGGATTGTCATCAGCCGCGCCGTCTCTTCGCGCTCCCGTGCGCTCGCCCGGAGCTTCCTGTCGAATCCATCGATCTTCTCATCGAGCTCGTCGATCCGCCCGAGCAGCAGCCATCCCAGCTCGACGACCGCCTCCGGCAGGCCGACGTCCCCGTCTTCCAGCACCCAGGCCAGTTGCCCGATCCGGGCCCTGCCCTGCGGAGCAACAACTCCGAACTCGGCGAGGTGACCCCGAAGGGCATTGATCGTCTGTGTGCGCTGGCGCACCAGCAGGTCACGCGTGCGAAAGAGCATCCCCTGACCCTGCTGCGCTTCGGTCTTGACCGCCACGAAGCGCATGGTCGGACGCTGTGCGGCTTCCGAGATCGCCTCCGCGTCCGCCGCGTCGTTCTTCTGCCTCTTGACGAAGGGCTTCACGTAGATCGGGGGAACCAGCTTCACCTCGTGACCGAGGGCCACGATCTCCCGGCCCCAGTAGTGGGCGCCGGCGCATGCCTCCATCGCCACCGTGCAAGGCGGCTGCGCGGCGAGAAAACTCAGCAGCTTCCCGCGGCTCAGCTTCCTGCGGTACGCTACCGACCCGTTCGCCTTCGCCCCGTGTACCTGAAAGCTGCGCTTTGCCAGATCGATCCCGATGATGCTAACCTCCTCCATTGGATGCCTCCTCCCTCAGATGGTCGATATCGCTCAGTACCATCTTGGCACATTGCGATGCCGCCGGGAGGGGGCGTCCACCCCATCGTTAGCAGTCATGAGCCAGCCTACCCCTTGGGGCCACGCTTCGCGGGTCCCCGGCAGGGGCTGGCGAGGGGTGGCTCCGCTTCCCCTTCGAACCCCCAGCTTCCCGCGCCGCTGCCGGGGCAGCGGTCGCGCGGCCGGTGCGGCCCCCCGAAACCCGCCGCCGGTGCGCCGATGGCTGACCCACCGCACCGCCATGGTCGCCGCTCGCGCCACGTCGGCCGAGCTCGCCAGCGGGCGGGCCAAGGCCGTGGCCATCGATAGCCGCATGATTGAGATGGCCGCGATCTTGCTGTTCACCGGGATTGGGACGAAGTCCGCCAACCTGTAAGAGGCCGCGGGCGATATCGCCGACGTTGGACTGCCGGCGCCCGCACCGCTCGTGCGGCGTGCCCGTCACCGTCAGCCAATTGAAGGCGCGGCTGCGGGTCACCTCGATGTCACGCCGGACGGCGAGGAGCCGGCCAAGCGTATGGGCCGAAGCCGGGGAGGCCCCGACCGACCGGCAGCCCGGCCCTCGACGCCTGGCATGAGGGAAGTTCGCTGGGCGGAAGTGGTGGGATCCGAACCGGCGGTTTAACATTAGTGATGCGCGGCTGTCCACGCCGGTGGATAGACCGTCACCCCACGACACATGACAGAAAAGAAGGAGTCGGTCTCATGCGAAAGCGCATCGTTTTTTCTGTCGCGGCACTGATCGCCGTTCTTGCGACGCCGGGATGCAAAGAAAGTCCAACCACACCAAGTACAACCACACCGCCGGAATTCGAGCCCGGGCCGCTGGGTGCAGTCACTTTGGAGGCAGGCGAGGCCGTGCGGATCCGCATGCTGCTTTCGGTCACGGTCGCGCCGTCGCTGGGGGCCGTGTCCCGGCACGGGGCCGAGTTCGCCGTCGAGGACATGGGTCCCGTTCACGGGCGCCAGGTCGACCTGGGCGATCCGGTTGACACCAGTTGTTCGCTGGAAGGCGGCCGCGAAGGTGCGCTTGGAATCATCGGGGACCCGCAGGTGGCCGGCGTCATCGGAACAAACTGCTCGGCCGCGGCCGTGGCGGCGTCGCCCGTCATCAGCGACGCGGGCTTGGTCATGATTTCGCCGAGCAACACCTCGCCGCGGCTCACCTCCGACCTGGCCGGCAACGCGAACCCCGCCTATCACGCCGGTTACTTTCGCGTGTCGTCCAACGACCTCCACCAGGCACGCGCCCTCTCGGACTTCGTCTACAACCAGTCTGGAGCTGCAGAGCGTGGCCACCGTTCACGACGGCGACCCCTACACGTCCGCCCTCGTGGCGGCGTTCGCCGACGCGTTTTCGGCCCTCGGGGGCAAAGTGCCGGCCCAGGCAGAAATCGAGAAGGGTGACACCGACATGACGGAGGTTCTGGAGCAGTTCGCGGTCGCCGGCCCGGACGCCATCTTCTTCCCGCTGTTCGAGACGGAGGGATCCGCCTTTGCCGCGCAGGCCCTGGCCTTCGACGGGCTTGAAGGGACGACCCTGATTTCAGCGGCCGCGCTGCTGGTCTCCGCGTTCCTGGAAACGCCGCAGTCGGAGGGGATCTACTTCGCGGGGCCGGAATCGGACTTTCGCTCAAACGTCAACGAGGTGACAGGACGGAGCGGGGAGCAGGTTCTCGCCGCGTTCGAGGCCAGGCACGGCGGGTTCCCCGGGTCACCCTATTGGGCGCACACCTACGATGCGACCACCATCCTCCTCTCGGCCATTGAGGCCGTTGCCGTGGAGGACGGTGACAGGCTGCACATAGACCGGGCGGCACTGCGCGAGCAGGTGGGGGCAACCGCTATGAGCGGCCTGGTCGGGACGCTATCCTGCGACCCGTTCGGCGACTGCGGCACGGGACGGATGAACATCTACCACCACACGGACAGGAGCGTCACCGACGTTTCCAAGCTGCCGGTGGTCTACGTATACAGCCCCCCGAGCCGGTAGGCGGGCCGGTTTCCGGGGATCGTCCCGGCGATCCGACGGCCACCGGGGCTACGTGGCGGGTTCGAGCGGATGCCGGTGTCCGGTCACCCGGAACTTGAAGTTCTTGTCGGGGCAGACCTTGGCCAGCGAACTCAGCTTGAGCCGGTAGTTTTCGGGCGCCAGTTCAAGCTCCAGGTGTTCGGGGGTTTTGGGGGGATTCCGCAACCCGAAGCGTAAAGGGTGATCACACGGGGCTCGACGGCGAACTTGATGGTCCCCGCCACCAGCACACCGAAGAGGGTGGGCACGGCGACCCCGCCCCCCCACGTGAACAGATGGGACGTCTCCGGAGCCTGGCGGATCGCTCCAAGGGCCCCGAGCCCGCCGGCTGCGGTCACCGTTCCGGTGAACAGCAGGATGGCCGCTACCGACATGACGATGCCTTGTACCGCATCGGTCTTCGCCACCGAGATGAAGCCGCCAATCGCCGTGTACAGCATGACCACCACGAAGACCCAGCGCGATGGCCACCTTGTAGGGGATGTCCATGAAGGTCTCGAGGAGGTTGCCGATCCCCTTGAAGACGGCGGTCATATAGAGGAGGCTGGCGAAGATCACGATGATGGCCGCCAGGAAGCGTGCCGCCGTGCTCTCGAAACGGAATCCGATGAAGTCCGGAACCGTCAGAGAATCCAGTGAGCGGGTGAATTCCCGGAGCCGAGGGGCGACGACGGTCCACGCGAAGACGGAGAAGCCCACGATGAACGGCACAAGGAGGAGCCAGGGCGCTCCCCACCCGTAGGCCTGACCCGAGAACCCCACGAAGCTGTTGGTGCTCGAATAGGTGGCGAAGAAGGAGAGGCCCAAGACCACCCCTCCCATCACCCGGCCCCCGACGTAGTAGTCGGCCAGCCCCGTGGTCTCCCTGTTACCTGCGTAGGCGTGGTAGGCCATGAGCGCCGTATAGAGGACCAGCAGCAGGTGGACGAGCCAGAACTCCCGGAGGTTGTCGAGGACGGCGCTCATGTGGGATTCTCGGTCTCGAAGAGAGTCTTCACGTCCTGTTTCTGCACCTTTCCCATGGCGTTCCGTGGGAGCTCGGCCACGATCCTGAACTCTCGTGGGACCTTGTATGGGGCGAGCCGTTGTTTGGCCCACGCGAGCACGGCGTCGATGTCGATGGTCGCGATGCCGTGGTCGACTGTCGCCTCGCCTGGGGCGACGAGGGCCACGCAAAGGCGTTCCCCCAACTCGGGGTCGGGCACGCCCACAACGGCGCAGTCCTCGACGTCTTGGTGCTCCCTCAGGGTCTCCTCCACATCGAGGGCCGACACCTTGTAACCGCCCGTCTTGATGATATCCACAGACATCCGGCCGAGGAGACGGTAGTAACCGTTCTCCTCGGTTGCCACATCGCCCGTTCGGAACCAGCCGTCCCTGAATACGTCAACCGTCTCTTCCGGACGCCGCCAATACTCGGCGAAGACCCCCGGGCCCCGGACCTCCAGCTCGCCGGGGGCTCCTGGATCGGAGAGCACGTTGCCGGTGTCGTCCACCCGGCGTACGTCCACTCCCGGAAGGGGCTGGCCCACGTAGCCGGGCCGTCGCTCTCCTCGGAGGGGATTCGAGAGGCCCATGCCGATCTCGGTCATCCCATACCGCTCCAGGAGCACCTGGCCCGTGAGCTCTCGCCAGCGTTCGAGGACGTTGATCGGAAGGGCCGCCGAGCCCGAGACCATGAGGCGCATCTTGCGCGCCCCCTCGCTCCACCGCCCCCGATCCCCCTCGCTCGCCTCCTCCCAAGCCCGGATGAGCCGGACGTAGACGGTGGGCACGGCCATGAAGAGGGTGACGTCTCCGCGGGTGAAGCGCTCCCAGGTCTCGGCGGCGTCGAAGCGAGGCAGCATCTGGCAGCAGGCGCCGGCCCACAGCGCGCACGTGACGACGTTGATGATCCCGTGCACATGATGGAGTGGCAGCACGAGCAGGATGTGGTCCTCGGAGCTCCACTCCCACGCGGCGACCAGGGAGGTGACCTGCGCCTCGACGTTCGCATGGGTCATGACCACCCCTTTGGGGCGGCCCGTGGTGCCGCTGGTGTAGATCACGAGGGCCTGCCGGTCCCCCGAGACACCGGGAAGGGCCGGCTGATCCGGGGGCACTTCAGGTGCCGATGCCGGGAGCTCCGCGGCATCGAGCGCCCTGCACAGCTCCCCCGCGTCCAGGACCGGCAGTCCTCTCTCCTCTGCCAGCGGAGTGATGCGATCGGTCAGCGACGGATGCACGACCACCGCGGCCGGCTCAGCGTCATCGAGGACGTGGGCCAGCTCGGGGGGTGGGTGCGACACGGCCAGCGGCACCGCCACACCCCCCGCTCGCCAGATCCCCCATTGAACGGCCACGTGATGGAAGCCCGGAGAGATCAGAAATGCGATGCGTGCCTCCCCCAGATCGCCCGCGCCAGGCCGAATGCCCGTCCCCTCCGAAGCACGCACACCCGGGACGGCCGCCAGCAGCCGCCGAGCCACCCCCGTAGACGCCTCTAGCAGATCGCGGTACGTGAAGAGCCCTTCGGACCCGACCACGGCGATACGGTCCGCATGTGCGCGGGCCCGGCGAACGAGGGTTGGCTCCTCCGACGGTGGCGTCTCTGGTGCGTTCGAGCGTATGGACATCGGAGACCGAAGCTAGAGGCCATGCTCCGGCGGGGCCACCGACAACCTCCCGTCTCACGAAATCCGCGTTAGGTCCGTGCCTGGCAATCTCTTGCAGGAATTTGGCAGTTTTTTCCCAAAGTGAGATGGTTGAGGCAGTCTAGAACCCAGTGCTCAGGCCGATGACCTGTGTGGCACAGCTGTTGCACAAAGTTCCGCGCGGAGGCTCCTTCAAAACGGTGAAGAACCATGAGCACCAGCGCAATCTCCTCTCGAAGTAGCAGTGGGGAGAGACGTTACAAAGCCTACCAAATGGCCATCCCCCGTAGCAGGGAACGGCGCCATTTCCGTCACGGACTCAAGGTCGCCTTCATCGGGATCCTGATCGGTGTGATCGGGGGTCTGATTGTGTCCGCCTGGCAGTTCCCGACATCGTCGCAGGAAGACGCCTCTGTTGGAAGTGTCATCAAGTAGAGCCGGGGCCCCGCCCATAGGGTAGCCCCTCCCCCTGTTCCCGGCGCCATGCATGGTGTTGTGGTTGGGGAAGGGCGGATCGAATCCACCGGCCCTGCCCGGCATCCGTCCCGATCGCCGAGATGCTCATCGGAGACGTGACGTATCTTTATATCGTACGTATAGCTGGCTGCATAGCTCCGTTTTGCTCGCAACCGACCCCCATGACTGAACCGGAGATGCTGAGACCGGTCAGTTTCTGGGTGGAATAGCCACGGTGATGTTTGTAGTGACCACATACATGCTCGTGCTCTCAGTCGATCAATCCTTGCCTGACTGAGAGCACGCTCCGCGACGACGGGCCGTTCCAGGGGCAGTTCGAGAAGTTGGGTTTCGACCTCTGTGATTCGCATCGTCGCGATCACTAAATTACGAAAAGAACACCCGCTCGGCCGTTTTGCGAAGGAGCCAGTCGCGGTCTCCGGCACTCAGGAAGTCGAGGCGTTTGCCGATCAGGTCGATCGATTCGCGGTACGCGTGACCGTTCATCACCTGAAACGGCCCGTCGCTGGCCCACATAAGACGCTCCGGTCCGAAGGCGTCCAGGACGCGGTGGATCATCGGCCCCAGATCGAGGTACGGCGCTTTCTTCTTGCCGAGCGCGTAAAAGGCGGAGGCCTTGACGCAGACCTTCTTGTGTCGGGCCAGCGCGCAGAGGTTGTCGACATGCTCCTTGCGGATCCGGCCGTCGGCACCGATGCGCGCGAAGTGGTCAATGACTACCGGCGTGTCCGGGAACTTCCTGCACATCCGATCGACGGACGGCAGGGATTCCGGGTTCATCAACGGGCACATCTGCAGCCCCTCATCGCCTCCACACTTCCACATCGCCGCCATCCCCTCGCCGTCGAGCCAGCGGTCAGCCGGCCTCTTTCCGGGGCGAATACGGAATCCCCGCACACCGATTTTCGCCAGCTCCGTCATCCTCTCGCGCGGCTTGGCGTTCTCGTCGATCACCGCGACGCCGGAAAACACACCCTTGTGTTTCCACATCGTGTCGAGCATGTAGGAGTTGTCGAATCCGTAGAGGCCCACCTGAATCAACACGATGCGTCTCACTCCGCAGGGCACGGAATGGGAAAACAGCTCGCTGGGGGTGAAGCTCGCCGGCTTCATATCCTCTTTGCGAAACGGGGCTTTGAGGGAATCTTGACCTGCCCCCAAGAGTGGTACCACATCCTATGTTAGTCCCAGCACCTGTGGAAGGCCGTGAAGGACGGGCATCCTCAGGAACCAGGGCGACGGCTTAATCGCCTCAGGGGCCGGGGGAAAGCCGCCGCAGGCGCTGTGGGGTCGGACGGTATTGTACTCGCGCCTCCATTGCTCGACCAGCACGGCCGCCTCCGCCAACGAGTAGAAGATCTCCCCGTTCAACAGCTCGTCCCTGAGCTTGCCGTTGAAGCTCTCGTTGTAGCCGTTCTCCCACGGGCTGCCCGGCTCGATAAAGAGCGTCTCGACGCCCACGCGCCCCAACCACCGCCGCACGAGCTTCGCGGTGAACTCCGGTCCGTTGTCCGACCTCAGATACTCGGGAGGCCCGTGTCGGACGAACAGATCGGCCAGCACCTCGAGCACGTCGTGCGAGCGGATCTTGCGAGCCACCACGATCGCCAGGCACTCCCTCGTGTGCTCGTCCAGCACTGTCAGCAGCTTCAGCGCACGCCCGTCGTGCGTCCTCGAGGCCACGAAGTCGTACGACCAGACGTGGCCCCGATACAGCGGCCTCAGCCGGATGCACGATCCGTCGTTGAGCCACAGCCGACCTCGCTTCGGCTGCCGCTGCGGGACCTTCAGCCCCTCCTGCCTCCAGATCCGCTCCACCCGCTTGTGGTTCACCCCCCAGCCCTCGATGCGGAGCATGTCCGTGACGCGTCGGTAGCCGTAGCGGCCGAATCGACTCGCAAGTCGCACGATATCACCTCGGAGCGCCCCCTCGTCACTCGCCACTTTCCTCGCCCGGCGCTGGGTCGTGCGTGGCTGCCCGAGCACCCGGCACGCTCTCCTCTCCGACGCCCCGAGCTGCTGACGTACACGCACCACACAACGTCGTCGGCGCTCGGGGCTCAGAAGTTTCCCTCGGCCGCTTCCTCCAGGATCAGCTTGTCCAGTGTCAAGTCCGCCACTGCTCGCTTCAGGCGCCCGTTCTCGCGCTCGAGCTCCTTCAGGCGCCGTGCCTGGCTCACCTTCATCCCGCCGTACTCCCGCCTCCACCGGTAGTACGTCTGCTCGGTGATGCCCAGCTCCCGGCTGATCAGCTTCACGGATTTGCCGCGGGCCAGACCCACCTCTGCCTCCCGCAGTGCAGTGATGATCTGCTCCGGAGTGTGTCGCTTCCTTCCCATCCTGACCTCCTCGCTGAAAAGCTTCAGACCAGGTCGATCCTAACATTGCACCTGGTCTCGTTTCAGGGGGTCAGGTCAATAGGATAGAGATGCTGGCTGTTCTTAATTGGGGGTTTCTCCCATTCGTAGAGTTCGCTTTCAACTTTTGTGATTGCAAATCGATGAGCTCCCATAGTAATTCTATGCCAGAGTACCACATGCTCCTCGAGACGAGGCCGGGCGCTCCTTCGGGAGCGTCCCGACCTTTTTTATTGACACGACGGGACTTCCTCGGCGCCGGAGCGTTGGGATTCGGGGCGCTGGTGAGACCCGGATCTGGTCCCCTGGCGTCAACGCGTGAATCCTCTCAGAAGGGCTATATCGACGCCCACGTGCACGTGTGGTCTGCCGATACGAATGCGTATCCATCACGGCCTGACGGAACAGATACCGCCGTTGTATCGAACGGCAGCATGATCCATGAGAGGACGCCTCAACGTCGAGTTATATTGTACTCCGAAGTTCAAATTGTAACGACGAGCAAATGTCGGTCTCGGCTATTGCGAGCCCTGGATCAGGATACCCAACTTGGGATCCCACATCCTCGCACTCGTCCGCCGCCGCCTGCCCCGCGACTTGACCCAACGCTACAACACCACCCCCGTCCTCATCGAAACCTTCGTCGAAACCCCGCGCTTCACCGGCTGCATCTACAGGGCCTCAGGTTGGATCCACGTAGGAACTACCCGGGGACGCGGGCGCTACGACACCCACAGGCAGTACGGCAAACCCAGGAAGGACGTCTGGCTCCGGCCCCTTGCCAAACACTGGAACGCATCCGCAACCAGAAAATCCAACCGCCCCGCCACGGCTCGACCGAACGCTTACGCCCCACGGGACGACCGAACGGTTTCGGCGAACGGAGCCCGGTCATGGGGATTCCCCTACCAACGGAGCAAAGGGTGATCCCAGGGGTGATTGGGTAAATAGGCTAGAATTCGTAACATATTGTATAACATATAGTTAGCGCATTTATTACGGCGGACTAGGCGGTGTGCCTCGCCGGCGAGACGAGAGAAGCAAAGGCCGCAACGCCAAGTTGACGGTCCATCGTGCTCAGATTGGCTCTCGACCGTCTTCTCGTAGAGCTATTCTCGACGAGAGCACTCCCCCGCGAAGGGTCGATCCCGTCCGCCCCGACAGGGGCTAGGCTGCAGCTGGGGGCGTAACCTGCAGTAGTCACGGTGACATGAGGATACAAGCAATGCATCATCGAAAGCAGCTTCGAATTCACGGGACGAGCGCACGCCGAACGCTCGAAGCTCTGGTAGTCGCCGTCGCGCTCCTTGGAGGCGGAGATCTTTCCGCCCAGCAGACCGGGCAGATCGCCGGGCAAGTGACGAGCGAGGACGGCTCGCCCGTAGTCAGGGCCACGATTCGTGTGCCGGGTGAGAACCTGCAGGGAACTACGGCGACCGACGGGCGCTTCGTCATTCCCCGCGTGCCTGCCGGCTCCTATGAGGTGGAGATCTACGCGCTGGGCTACGGGGACGCGACCCAGCAGGTGCAGGTATCCGCGGGCGGCGTGGGAACGTTGAACGTCCAGCTGGAGGTTCGTCCGGTGGAGGTGCTGGGTGTTCAGGTCCACGTTCTCCGCCCCGACCTGCGACACACGGCCCAGATCGAGGCGGACGCGGTTCGCGAGTCCAATCCACGGGACGTGGGCGATGCGCTGAGGGCGATCGCCGGCGTGGACGCGGTGCGGCGCGGACCCATCGGACTCGACCCGTCGATCCGGGCGCTCCGCGAAACCCAGGTGGGCACTTACATGAACGGCACGCGCCTCTTCCCGGCCGGCCCGGCCCGCATGGACTCCCCGCTGACCCACCTGGATCCGAGCGCGATCCAGCACATAGAAGTCGTGAAGGGTCCCTACGCCCTCACCTGGGGGGCCGGGAACATGGCTGCAATCCGCATCGAGACCCGGTCCGTACCGCCCCAGATCCCGGGAGGGCTTCGCGGCACTCTGTCTGCCGGGTACGACACCAATCTGGAGGCTCAGGAGTATTCGGGAACCCTGTTCGGCAGTAGCGAGCGCGTGGCCTACTGGGGCCACGGCGTGTGGCGCACCGGGACGGACTACGAGACAGGATCGGGCGACGTGATTCCGGCCGACTTCGACTCCTGGGAGGCCCGGGGACAGCTCGGCTACCGGACCGGCGACGCCTCCTGGCTGAGCTTCGACATGGGCTACCAGAAGCAGGGCCCGATCGACTATCCGGGCCGCCTTCTGAGCGCCAAGTCCTTCAAGACGAACAACCTCGCGGCCGAGTGGGAGCTGGCCCGCGCCCAAGGGCTCCTTCGCAACATCGATCTCCTGGTCTACCTGAACAGCGTGGACCACCAGATGGACAACACGGACAAGCCGACGCGCATGGCCATGGAGGGACGGGTGCCCCCCTTCGCCCTGGACGTGCTGGTGGACTCCCATATCGACGTCACTGGGGGCCGGGCCGCCATCGAGTTGGTCTCGGAGGGCGGCTGGGACGTGGAGATCGGGGGTGACGCATACAGCGCGAAGCGGGACGCGGACCGCTTCATCGACGCCCTGGATCCCAACCAGATGACGCCGCCGCTGTTCCCCTTCCACGACCGGATGTGGCCGGACGCGACGATCACCGACGTAGGTCTATGGACCCGGGCGGACCGGCCCCTGGCCAACAGGCTGAGCCTTTCCGCGGCGGTGCGCCTCGACCTCGTCTCCGCGGACGCAAAGGACGTGTCCGACACCTTCCTCGACTATGCCGGGGCCACCCGGGCCGACGTGGACGCGTCGGAGACCAATTTCAACGCGGCCGCCACGCTCAGCGCCAACCTGGGCTCCAACTGGAGCCTTTCGACTGGAGCCGGCTCGGTAGTCCGGACCGCCGACGCCTCCGAGCGCTACGGAGACAGGATTCCGGGCACCAGGGCCCAGCTCAGCACCGAATTCCTGGGCAACCCCCACCTCGATCCCGAGCGAAGCACCCAGGGCGACATCTGGCTCGAAGGCCGCTTTCCCAACCTGAGCCTGGACGCCAACGTCTTCGCCCGCCGGGTCAGCGACTACATCACCATCGTTCCGAGGGACCCGGTGGAGGTACCCTTCCTGCTCCCACTGACGGGCTCGCTCGGCAACACGAACGTCGTCCAGTATGTGAACGGAGAGGCCGACTTCTGGGGGGTGGAGGCATCCGTCGCCTACCGCTGGAGCGAACGGTTCTCGACAACCGTGGCCGGCGAGTATCTGCGGGGCGACGACACGGAGCTGGACGAGCCGGCCTTCGGGGTCGCCCCGGTGCAGGGTCGCCTCCGGCTCCGCTACGAAGAGTCGGGGGCCGGATACTTCCTCGAGAGCCTGGTGACCGCGGTAGGGAAGCAGGACCGCCTGGCTGTGAGCCGGGGCGAGGGCACCCCGACCCCCGGATACGCGACGGTCGATCTACAGGGCGGATTTCAGCCCTATGTAGGAGTGCAAGTCCGTGCCGGGGTAAACAACGCGCTCGACAAGCAGTACTACGACCACCTGAACGCGAAGAACCCTTTCTCCCGGACGCCGATTGCCGAGCCGGGCCGCGTCTTCTTCATCCGTCTGACCTATTCGTACTAGTCTGACCTATTCGTACTAGACGGGTCGACTCCCGTCGCACCGCGCGGGCGGAAGCAAGAGGAAAGCGAGACGGGCCCGGGGTCTCCCCGGGCCCGTCCCAAGGTTTCCGCAATCGTCCCCCTCGCCCCCAGCCTCAGTTGGCGATGGCGTCCGCCCCGGCCTGGGAGATCTGCTCGTCGTCGACCGCACGCACGCCGCTGGTCCCGATCGCCCCAATCAGCTGACCGCCGCGCAGGATCGGGACGCCGCCCGCGAAGGTCACGCCGTCGGGGACCTGCGGTACGGTACCGGCCTCGAGGGCGCTGTCCGTACACCGGCACACCCTCGATGTCCGCGACGACGATCGTCACGTTCCATCCGTTACGGCGCGCCTCGGCTTCGGCCGCGTCGATCGCCGTCCGTGCCAGCTCGTATGTGAGGGCCCTCTGCGAGCGCGATCAGACCCGACGGCGACCAGTCGAAGCGCCAGTCCTGCTTGATGCCGAGAATGGAGAAGTCACGCCGGTTCGTCACTGCATAGATCGGAGCGGAGTCAACGATGTATTACTCCGTCCCATCCCGTCGCGAGGTCACGAGGCCGGCCGACGTTATGGTGGTTACGCGGATCCGGTCGCCGAGCATTCCGTCAGCTCTCCTGGACCATGCCGTCGAACGCCACCCCACCGTTGGCGATCACCCGGATCGGACGACTCAGGTTGAACGCCTCGGGCGCAGAAGGGACGCAGCAACATGATCGACCATCTCCGAGGACGCGAGAAGGCGCTGGAGCGCTTCGGCTGGACGGGACGCCGTGCCGAGTGGATCGCCTTGGCCTGTCTCCATGGCGGCGTGTTCACTCGGGCTCAGTGGACGAGCTTTCTGGGTTGCCACCACGAAAAGGTGCGCCGCGCCGTCCGCGCCCTCGTCGCGCAGGGCGTGGCCGTCGAAGAGGATCCGCCCGGCATCGACGGCATCGGTCGAGTGTGCCGAATCCACGCGCGCCGGATCTACCGGGCGCTCGGCGCCGGGAACCGCCGCCGCCGCCGGATCACCTCCACGGAAGTGCTGATGCGGCGCCTGCTCTCGCTCGACTATGTGCTTGATCATTCCCGCCTGCCTTGGCTCCCGACCGAGCCGGAGAAGGTGGCCGCCTTCGAGGCGCTCGGCATCGAGCGCCCGCTCCTGCCCCAACGGGTCTACCGGGGAGCGGCCGGGAACCTCCGGCGCTACTTCCCGCTCAAGTACGGCAGTATGATCGCGACCATCGTCCCATGCGGTCCCGTAATATTCCGTAACGCGTTGTATTACCAGGTGATACGGCATATCCGAGCCGTGTTTACAGGCTCCCTCTTGTGCCGGGTCGTACCGTATTGTACCATGGTGTATCCGTCGATATGTGATACACAGGTAGGATACACCACATGCGTAAACGACCCCTTACGGCCGCCTTCGTGGCGCGGGTGAAGACGCCGGGACGCTACGGCGACGGCGGGCTCGGCGGGCTCGGCCTGTACCTCCGCGTCCACCGGATGAAGTCCGGGCGCGTCTCCAAGTCCTGGGGCCAGCGCATTCGAGTGGCGGGGAAGCCCACCAACCTCGGACTGGGCTCGTACCCGGTCGTGACGCTCAGGGAGGCGAGGGAGAAGGCGCTGGAGTACAGGCGGGCAGTCCATTGGGGCCACGACCCGAGAGACGCGGGGGTTCCCACCTTCGAGGCGGCCGTCGAGAATGTGATCGCGATCCACTCGCCGACCTGGAAGAACCCATCCCGCATGGCCGGGCAATGGCGGCAGACGCTGCGGGACTACGCCGATCCGCGCATCGGCCGGAAACGCGTGAGCGAGATCGCGACGGCCGACGTGCTCGCCATCCTCAAGCCCATCTGGTCGAGCAAGCCCGCGACCGCGAGGGCCGTGCACCAGCGGATCGGCGCGGTGATGAAGTGGGCCGTCGCGAAGGGCTACCGGCCGGACAACCCGGCGGGGGACGCCATCGCCGCCGCACTGCCGCGCAACGGCAACGCCATCCGGCATCACAAGGCGCTCCCGCACGGCGAGGTGGCGGCGGCTCTGGCCGAGGTCCGCGACTCGGGGTCCCATGCCGGTGTCCGGCTGGCGCTCGAGTTCATGGTCCTGACGGCGACACGCTCGAACGAGGTCCGGGGCGCGACGTGGGACGAGTTCGATCACGATGTCTGGACCATTCCCGCCAGCCGCATGAAGGCGAAGCGCGAGCACCGGGTTCCCCTGTCGAGGCGGGCCTTGGAGATCCTTGAGGAAGCCCGGAAGCGCCACGACGAGGGCGGGAACGTGTTCCGGGGCGCGAAGGGAGGGAGGATCAACGCCTCGATGTTCAGCGGCCTGCTCCGGCGTCTCGGCATCGGGGGAACGCCCCACGGGATGAGGTCCTCGTTCCGCGACTGGTGCTCGGAGACGGGCGTGGCGCGCGAGGTGGCCGAAGCGGCGCTGGCCCACGTCGTGAAGAACAAGGTCGAGGCCGCCTACGCCCGCTCGGACCTGCTGGACCGGAGGCGCGAGGTCATGGAGGCCTGGGCCGACTATCTCGCCAGCGAGCGTCGAGACACCAAGGCCGGACCGATCCGTTGACGCGCTGGCTCATGACCCGTTACCTGTCATGAGCCAGCTTACCCTTTGGGGCCACGCTTCGCGGGTCCCCGGCAGGGGCTGGCGGGGGGCTGTGCCCCCTCTGACCCCCCCAACGGCAACGGCACATCATGGGCGCTGGACGCGACGTGTGGGTGCAGATCCGCGCCAGCGAGGTGGAGCGCGCCGCGTGGCACGCCAAGGCACGCTCCGCAGGGTTGACGCTGTCGGATCTGGTGCGCCGGTCGGTTGGCCGGGGTAGCTGTGTTCTAGCGGGAACCTGAACGGAGTACCGGGCGACTCCGAGGTCCCGCAGAAGGGAGGATTCCAGATGCCCAGGGGGACGGGCAGGATTGGCAGCTACTTACGGCGATCTTGCGTCTCAACGTCGTATCTTCCGAGGAGGCGGTCCCACGATGATGATTCTCTGATACAGCCTTCAAGCGGCGAGAGGCCACCAGCATCCTGGGGCAACGTCAAGCCGTTGACACCGTTTAGCCTTTGTGCTAGCCCGTGTCACATTCGTCCGGACGGGGTGAGCGTGATCCCCCTGGGGGCGTTTGGGCCGTAGACCCTCAGTTCCCCGCCGACGAGGGCGGCACGATCCCGTTGATGCGCATGTAGGTGACCAGGTTCCCGTAGTGCTCGTAGTTGTGCATCGAATTGAACGCGAGCACGCCGCCGACAGCCATGTCGCCGCCGAAGAAGCTGACTGTCATCGCCGCCTGCTCATCGGTCATGGAGGCGTACACGGCGTCGCAGTAGGCGAACGCGTCGGCGAGAGCGGCGGTGATCTGGGCCTTGGTGGTGGCGGTCTCTTCCAGGTTCTCCGACATCGGGTTGTCCTGGCTGGAAGCGGCCGAACAGAAGGCGTACTGGGAGTTGGCCACGTGAGCCAGAATCTGCCCGAGGGTGCGCACTTCGTCCGTGGGCCGGAAGTCGTAGAGGTCGGCCGGCACCTTATCCGCCGTCGCCTTCAGGTTGGTCACGGTGATGTCGTGGAGGCCGTTGAGGGAGCCCGTCAACTGCGCATGGGCTGGAGCGGACGCGGCGAGGACGAGCAACAGGACGGCTGCGGCTGTGGAAACGAGTTTCATGCGGGTTCTCCTGAGTTGATTCGTGGTGAGTTGTGGATGGATGAATCCTGCATCGTTGTAGAAACGGGTCGGGCCCGGATCCGGGTCTCACCGAATCCGTTGCCCCGACTGCTGCGGGCAGCACGTAGGCCGCCATGGTCGAGCGCCAGTCGCGTAGCGACTTCGAGTCGGCGCCGGCTCGCCAGGTCTCCGCCTTCTCCGCCAGCGCCCGCGGCTCGGCTTGAGCGAACGAGATCGTGCGCGCGCGGCGCGCGTCCGCCAGACTCACCAGCTCCGCGTTGCCGAGGCCGATGTCGACGCGCCGGCCGTGTACCATGAGTCGCTGGACCCACGAGCGGGAGCCGCTGTCGCGCACGCGCACCTGTTGAGCGGAAAGGGTGATTGCAGGGGTGATAGACGAAGATCATCTGAAGTCATAAGATGTGATGTAACATAGCGTTATGATCTATGCTATAGCGGACTGGGCGGCCTACCTGGCCGGCGAGACTCTAGACCCGGAGGCCGAGTTGTTCTAGGTGGAACCCGTAGCACCCGGTCATCATGCGGAGCAGGCTATGTCCAGACTCACCGTCCGATACGCCCTTCTCTCCCACGATCCCGTCCGCCGCGGTAACACTGCGTGGACGAACCGCATGGTCCATCTAGCGTTCGCTGCGGAAGGGCGGCAAGCGTCGTCCCGGCCGCGTCGACTCTAGATGTCAGCATCGAGCGCTGGGTGAACTCGAAACGGCAGGAATCCAGCTTGACGGACAGGTTCATCGAACTGAGGATTGTCTTCCCAATGGCGAAGCTGTCCCAACCGTAGTTGAAGGTTCCTGATAGGGGGAAAGAAAAGTGGTGGCTCCGGGGGTCCCGGGCCGATAGGCTCGGGTAGGCAAAAACCCCAACACGGAGCCACCACGATGAAGAGAACGTACGAGGTAAGGGATCGGGCGGACAAGCGCGCGATCAGGGAGTTCCTGAAGCGGGAGGGGCAGTTTCTGCTTCCGATGCTTGAGCTCGTGGAGCAGACGGAGGTCGTGATCGACGAAGTCATCCAGGTGATGGGACGAGCGACGATCGAAGCGGTGCTGGAGATGAGCGCCGAGGGTGTGGCAGGCGTGAAGCAGGCAGGTCGGTCACGAGCGGAAGACGACACGGTGTGGTATGGCCGGCAGGGTGGTGTGGTTTACCTGTCGGACCGGAAGGTGCGTGTGGAGCGGCCACGGCTCAGGCGCCGGGGCGCCGGGGAGGGTGGCGAGGTCGAGGTGCCGGCGTACGCAGCGATGCGGAGACCGGGCGCCGTGGCGGATCGGATGCTCGAGGTCCTGATGGCGGGGGTGAGCACGCGGAAGTACGGCCGTGTGATCGGTGAGATGGCCGACACGGTCGGGGTGAGCAAGTCGGCGGTGAGCCGTGAGACGGTCGAGGCCTCGGAGCGCGTGCTGAAGGAGCTGATGGAGCGCCGGCTGGATGCGTGGGACCTCCTGGTGATCTACCTGGACGGGATCCAGATGGGCTCGCACCACGTGCTTGCTGCGGTAGGCGTGGACTCAGACGGAAAGAAGCACGTGCTGGGCGTGAGGGAAGGAGCGAGTGAGAACGCCGAGGTGACCGGGGCGCTCCTAGAGGATCTGGTCGAGCGCGGCCTGGACCCGGGCAGGCGGCGGCTGTTCGTGATCGATGGCTCGAAAGCGCTCAGGAAGGCGATCGAGAAGGTGTTCGGCCAACGTCACCCCATCCAGCGCTGCCGCAACCACAAGCTCCGCAACGTGCTGGGTCATCTGCCGAAGGATCAGCATCCTCAGGTGAAGGCGGCGTTCCGGGCGGCGATGAAGCTGGACGCGAAGCAGGGCGAGCAGAAGCTCGAGCAGCTCGCCCGATGGCTCGAGCGCGACCACCCCTCGGCCTCGGCCAGCCTACGCGAAGGCCTCAGCGAGATGTTCACGATCAACCGGCTCGGCCTCCCGCCGCGGCTGAGGAAGTGCCTGGGCTCGACCAACCTGATCGACAGCACCCACTCGGGCGTAAGACAGAAGACCCGCAGGGTGACCAACTGGAAGAACGGAGCGATGGCCTTGCGCTGGGCTGCGGCCTCGTTCGTGGAGACCGAGAAGAGCTACCGGAGGATCATCGGCTACGACCAGCTCTGGATGCTCAGGGCCCACCTCGACGACCATGAACCGGTTGCCGAAATGAGAAAGGCAGGCTAACAAGGAGACTCTCCGGAGCCACCACCTTCAACTGTCAGCGGGACACCATCCCAATGGCTCCTGGCACCAACAGTACGTTAGCAACTGTGTTGGAAACGGAGCTGATCGATGGGGATCGCTGGGTCCCACTTCCGACCGTCGCGGATCATGGCGTTGAGGATGATGAGCAGCTTCCTCATGCAGGCGACGTGGGCCACCTTGGGAGACTTCCCGCGGTCGCGTAGCCGGCGATAGAACACCCGGATGACAGGGTTCCATTTCGAAGCGCTCAAGCTGCTCATGAAGAGGGCAGATCGAACAGGAGCGCGTCCACCCCAGATCATGCGCTTCCCTCGGAAGAGGCCGCTGTCCCTAGCGAGTGGGGCGACTCCGACCAGAGCAGCGATCTGCTTGTTGGAGAGTCGACCGAGCTCGGGGAGTTCAGCGATGAGGGTACGAGCGAGGTTCGGGCCGACGCCGGGTACCTCGCGCAAGAGATCGCTCTTGGCTCGCCAGACGGGACTGTTTCGGATCAGATCGTCGAGGTCAGAGTCGATGTCGGAGAGCTGACGCTCGAGCCAGCGGATATGCTTCTTGATGCCCTTCTGGACCGCAGGTAGCGCGAAGCCCAGTCGATTGTTCTCGGCCGTGATCATATCGATGATCTGGCGCCTACGGCCCACGATCGCGTCGAGGGCACGGGCAGCGTCATCGGGTAAGGGACGGACCTGGGGGCGGACTCGTTCGGCGAAGAGCGCGAGGATGTGGGCGTCGATCGCGTCGGTCTTGGCGAGTTGGCCCGTGGACTTCGCGAAATCACGCACCTGCCGGGGGTTCGCGATGACGACTGGGATCTCAGCGGCTGCGAGAGCTGCAGCCGCGGCGACCTCGAAGCCACCGGTAGCCTCCAACACCACGAGCGTGGGCGGCCTCTCATCCAGACGCTGGACCAACTGGGCGATCCCATCAGGAGCATTCGGGACGGTCCACGTCTCGTCTGACCCGGTCAGGGCGACATCGAGTTGGGCCTTCGAGACGTCGACTCCCGCGAAGACAGGGGGCAACTCCATACGAACCTCCAAGCTAGTGGCGGCGATTCGTACACTCCCGGCCTTGCACGATGCGGGCTCATAGGCCCTGGCAACTGTTCGAGATCCGACGAATCGCGGGCTACGGTGCGACGCCCCAGCTAACGTACGGTCTTCAAGACCCTAGATGGAACGGGCTGTCGCACCTTACTCTGTCTCCGAACATGTCGATTCGTCGACATACAAGATGGTTAACATGGTCATAGATCCCATTATCACCACAGCCGTGGCAATCGCTTTTCGGGACAAGATATCGAACGCCGTTGGCATTTTGTTTGAGCCCCGACAGATTAGAAGAATCACCGCAGCGAAGGCCGAGGCCGCAAAGCTGGAGGCTCAGTCTGAAATTGAGATAACCGAGTTACATCGCAGGGCCGCCCGTCGATGGATCGACGAAGAAGCACAGCGTCAGAAGAACATGGAAGAAATTGCTGCTAAAGCATTGCCGCACTTGAAGGAAGACGCGGATCCCGGTTTGACCTGCCCCGAAGAGCGGGACCACATTCTATGTTAGTCCCAGCACCTGTGGAGGGCCGAGAAGGACGGGCATCCTCAGGAACCAGGGCGACGGCTTAATCGCCTCAGGGGCCGGGGGAAAGCCGCCGCAGGCGCTGTGGGGTCGGACGGTATCGTACTCGCGCCTCCATTGCTCGACCAGCACGGCCGCCTCCGCCAACGAGTAGAAGAGCTCCCCGTTCAACAGCTCGTCCCTGAGCTTGCCGTTGAAGCTCTCGTTGTAGCCGTTCTCCCACGGGCTGCCCGGCTCGATAAAGAGCGTCTCGACGCCCACGCGCCCCAACCACCGCCGCACGAGCTTCGCGGTGAACTCCGGTCCGTTGTCCGACCTCAGATACTCGGGAGGCCCGTGTCGGACGAACAGATCGGCCAGCACCTCGAGCACGTCGTGCGAGCGGATCTTGCGAGCCACCACGATCGCCAGGCACTCCCTCGTGTGCTCGTCCAGCACTGTCAGCAGCTTCAGGGCGCACGCCCGTCGTGCGTCCTCGAGGCCACGAAGTCGTACGACCAGACGTGGCCCCGATACAGCGGCCGGAGCCGGATGCACGATCCGTCGTTGAGCCACAGCCGACCTCGCTTCGGCTGCCGCTCCGGCACCTTCAGCCCCTCCTGCCTCCAGATCCGCTCCACCCGCTTGTGCTTCACCCCCCAGCCCTCGATGCGGAGCATGTCCGTGACGCGTCGGTAGCCGTAGCGGCCGAATCGACTCGCGAGTCGCACGATATCACCTCGGAGCGCCCCCTCGTCACTCGCCACTTTCCTCGCCCGGCGCTGGGTCGTGCGTGGCTGCCCGAGCACCCGGCACGCTCTCCTCTCCGACGCCCCGAGCTGCTGACGTACACGCACCACACAACGTCGTCGGCGCTCGCCCTCCGGCGAGCTTCGCTCCTCGCTATCTCCCCGGCAGCTCGCCAATCTGCGTCGACATCGGCGAGATGCGGAGTCGCCCGACAACCTGCGTCGATCGGGGTGCAATGGTGCTTTGCGAGGTCAGCGCGGTAGTAAACGTTCGATAAAGGCTCGGCCAGACTGTGACGGGCCGGACGTACGTCCGGTTGCCGATCGTGCCTCATAAATTGAGCATTGCCATCGAGTGGCCCTTGCACATCGGAGATTAGCTCGCGCTAAATGGTCGAACGTTGGCGCAAGACCCCTGGAGCCTGGTACATGAATATTGGTCAGATCGTCGACGCATTGGGCGGATGGTGTTACCGGTCCTCTGTCGCTCGGGAGCTTGAAAGACGATGGTACCGATCACGTTTCTGGCGCTTGGTCGGGGAATCGTGGAACCGTAAACGTGTCGGCCGCTATCGGCCGCATCATCTGTATGAGACGGTCATCAGCAACGATCGTATGTGGTTCAAGCTGCAAGCTTCATGTTGGTCATCCAGACAAGCGGCGGCGTTCCTGGAGTCCAGATTCAACGGAACCCTGTATGTCACCGCAGACGGTCACCGACCGGTTACACCCTTTCGGCTCTCCGATTGTTCAAGCCACGTAGCCAATTGGGAGTCGATCGTAGATCGACTCCCGAAAGAGTGGGACGACGGGGAATACAGGATCGAACGGTATCCGTACCCATGGTGCGAAACGTTGTCGGATAACTGCGACTGCCACGGAGCGAAAGGGAGACTGGACGCCGCGTATTGTTCTGACTTCGGCTTGCACGATGACACGGATAAGCGCACCAGCAAGTCTGAGAACGTCAGGCATCGCGAGTATATCCAATCGATGGAGGAGAGGCTTACTGGCCTCGACGAGTCCCGAAGAAAGGAGAGGCTCGAAAGAGAGCGGCGATCACCGCCCCGGGGTGAGGTCATTTTCGAGGCGAATCCAGAAGAGCGAAGCGGAGAGCAGAGGGGTATAACTGGTCCACCGGCTGTTGCGATCGAAGGAGTCAACCGATTGGTTGCCCGGGGGTTGTATTGCTCGATCCACGAGAGTCATCACCTATACGACGACCAGGCCATACGGAAAACGATGGCGCGCCTTACCGCGGCTTACGCACAAATGGCGACTTTGAATGAGGCAAACCGCGCGGTTGCGATGTCGAACATGGGCGACATCGCAGCGCACTGGCTTCAAATCCTTCAATCGGAGGAGTGCGCGCAGAGGTCCGTGTGGGGTGATTCGGACATCCCCGACATCCTATACAAGTACATCCCCAAAAAACTCATCGGCGAGGGACCACCGCGCAATCTGCGGGCGACTCAATTGTTGGCCCTGAACGACGATATGGAATGCAATGTCATAACGATGAAGAGCCACAGGCAGGAGGATACGCTCGCTTTTCTGGCTATGGTGCAATCGAAACTGGAAGGGCACTTGGGTATTGCGATGCCATGGGAAGAACTATTGACACGGTCGCTCCGCTACGGCGACCTGCGGCTGTCCACATTCATCCAAGAATACTTGAATACGCTGGTGGGAGTGGTCTCGTTTAGCACAGACATACTCGTTCCCACGATGTGGGCGCATTATGCCCAGAATACTGGTATAGTCGTGGGCTACGATACGGAGGCATTGAGCGCTCTAGGCTTTGAATTAAGGCCGGTCATTTACTCGGAAATAGCCCCCATATACCAGCCATCGGTAGGCGAATCTATCCGGCTAGATTTTGTCGACCGAGAGAGCATGGAACGTGATTTGAGGATAGGACGGAATGCAGAAGGATTCCCGATTCTTACGAGTACAAATATCGCGGAGTTTGGAGCGACTTGGAAGTCACTGTCCAGGCTGTTGCTGGTGAAAGGGATATCGTGGGGGTACGAGAAGGAAGTCCGGCTATTGGTTGATCTGGAGCAGGCGCGCGACACCGGAAAGGAGGACTGTAACGGCTGGCCCGTCAAAGTAATAGACCCTCCGCCGGAGGCAATAAAGGAAATCTACCGTGGGGCGAACACCCGGAAAGCGGACGTTGAACGAGCCGTTCAGGTCGCCCGTGGCGAGAACAAGAGCGGGCTATTCGTGGGCCATGTATCATCCCACGCTTTCAGGATACAGAAGACCGGCGGTGTAAACCATTGAACGTGGTGTTGCGCAGCTCTTCTCCTCTGAACGGAACATCCTAGCCAGAAAGGAACCAAGGCGATGGCTTGATCGCCTCCGGGGCGGCGGGTCGCCGACCCGAGGCGCTGTGGGGTCGGACAGTATTGTACAGCCGCCTCCACTGCTCGACGAGGATGACGGCCTCGGGGAGTGTGTAGAAGATCTCCCCGTTCAGGAACTCGTCCCTCAGCTTGCCGTTGAAGCTCTCGTTGTAGCCGTTCTCCCAGGGACTGCCGGGCTCGATGGAGAGCGTCTGGACGCCGAGCCTGGCTAGCCACTGCCGCACGAGCTTGGCCGTGAACTCCGGACCGTTGTCCGAACGTAGATGCTCGGGCGGCCCGTGCCGTGCGAAGAGATCGGCCAGCACCTCGAGCACGTCATGGGCTCGGATCTTCCGAGCCACCTTGATCGCCATACACTGCCTCGTGGACTCGTCGAGTACGGTCAGCAGCTTCAGAGGCCGACCGTCGTGCGTCCGCGCGTTCACGAAGTCGTAGGACCAGACATGATTCTTATGCAGCGGTCTCAGCCGGATGCACGAGCCATCATTCAGCCACAGCCGACCCCGTTTCGGCTGCCTTCGGGGCACTTTTAGCCCCTCCTTACGCCAGATCCACTCCACCCGCTTGTGCTTCACCCGCCAGCCCTCGATCCGCAGCAGGTTCGTGATCTGGCGGTACCCGTAGCGGCCGAACCGGCTCGCTAACCGCATCACGTCCGAGCGAAGCGCCGCCTCGTCGGCCCGCACCTTCCGCCGACGATGCTGCGTCGACCGTGACTGGCCCAGCACCCGGCACGCATGCCGCTCACTCGCCCCGAGCCGCTGGCGCACATGCACCACCGCCCTGCGTCTTCGCTCGGGGCTCAGAAGTTTCCCTTCGCCGCTTCCTCCAGGATCAGCTTGTTCAGTGTCAAGTCCGCCACTGCTCGCTTCAGGCGCCCGTTCTCGCGCTCGAACTCCTTCAGGCGCCGTGCCCCTGGCTCACCTTCATCCCGCCGTACTCCCGCCTCCACCGGTAGTACGTCTGCTCGCTGATGCCGAGCTCCCGGCTCATCAGCTTCACGGATTTGCCGCGGGCCAGACCGACCTCTGCCTCCCGCAGTGCAGTGATGATCTGCTCCAGAGTGTGTCGCTTCCTTCCCATCCTGACCTCCTCGCTGAAAAGCTTCAGACCAACTCATCCTAACATTGCACCTGGTCTCGTTTCAGGGGGGCAGGTCAGTGCGTCCACGCGGGCGTTCGCCGTATGCCGGGTTCCGTGCATCATTGAGTAGCTTCGTAGCGAGCCCATGAATAACGCCCGACTTCAACACTACGTCCCTCAATTCCTGCTCCGGCGATTCACAGATGCCGACGGAGCCTTGGCCGTGTTTGATAAGTCGTCTGACCGATCCTTCACCACCGGGACGCGGGCCGTTGCGGCGGAAGCCTTCTTTTACGACGTAGAGAGCAACGAAGATGTCCTGACTCTGGAGCCTGGCCTCGCTGAAGTTGAAGCTCAGACCGCAGGGATCATCGAGAGCATCCATCAGGATGCGTCACTGCAAGGCCTGTCTGACATCGATCGTGCAAAGTTGTCTCTATTCATAGCGATTCAGGCCCTTCGCACACGGCATCAACGCACGAACATCTTGCACATGCACAAGCTCCTCATTGACAAGGTGAATCGCGTAGTCCCCGAGGACATGTCTGAAGCGCGGCTCCCAGCACCAACGGAAGAAGACGCCAAGCGCGTCTCCTTGGGGCTGATCGTAGACGGGGCCGAGGAGATCGCGCAGATCATTGCCGCTAAACCGTGGGTGCTGGCCCGGGCGCCTGACGGGGACCTCTATATCGGTGACAACCCCGTTGCCATGTACAACGAGCGAGATTTCGGCTACCACGGGAATACCGGCTTCGCTGTGCCCGGAGTGGAGATCCACTTTCCACTCGGCCCCTGCCTTACGCTGTACATTCCCTGCCCTTCCGACATAGAGCGGGTGAGGAAGATCTTCTCTGACTCGAGGGGGCGGTTCGGTGGAGCCCTTGTGAAGGCTGTTGACACAGGAGATCCCTTCGAGCTCGCACCGGAGAACGTAGAACGGAAAAACTTCCTCCAGGTTCTCTATGCTGGCCGGTGGATCTTCTCAGCCACCGGGGCCTTCCCACTAGCTCGGCGCATAATCCGTGAGGTCCCCCGGTATCGATCCGGGCCCTTGGGTACGGTGTCATGATGGCGTGGCAAGGGGCGTGTTCCGTTCAGCGACCGCGTGATGCCCGTCGGTAACGGGGCTGCTCGGCAGGCTCCGCCCTGCCGTCCGGTCTGGATGTGTTCGGAACATCCTCCATCCGGCGATTCCCCCAGCCAGAACGGGACTCTGGCCCTAGCCGCTGAGTAAGGATAAACGACCGCATGGTTTCCGTCGCCGTCGCTCCGAGCGCCATCCGGACGCTACGGCCCGCCACAAGTCCGGAGCGTGGGTCACGACTGCGGCCGTCGGTCCGATAGCCGAACGCCAGAGGCGTTCATCCCGAGCAAGAGCTGAAGAGGTGGGGGGAGTGTCTACGAAATGGAGTTGTTAACGAGTCCGGTCGTCTGGATCGTCGCCATCGTCTTGGCAGTGTTAAGGGGTTGGCTCAAGGGGTTCTTTACGCAATTCCTGCCGTCGCCTCAACGGACGCAGTTGGCCATCGCCAATGCTTTCAAGAGCAGACCGCCGCTTCCTGAACAGAGATTTCGCTTGGTGTTGTGCTGGTTGCAACACGATGCTGCCGGACGTGACACGAGCACGGTCGAAGAGGCCTTCACTGGCGTTGAGGGCATCGAATTGGTCCGCTCTGCCCGTGTCGTGTCAGCACTTGGTGCTGCGTACGATTGGCGGCCAGCCATGCGGAAGGGCACCCTCACAGTGTTGAAAACGTGGAATGCCGACTTGGCAGTCGTCGGTTCGGTCAAAGATCCCGGAAAAGCACTAAATTTGTGGTTCGTGCCGCGCGAGGGGGACGGCACACTTCATCGAGCGGACCTGCCTTACGAGTTGGTTAACGTGAGGCTGCAGGATGACTTCCACGAGGATCTCCGTGCTCAGCTCACCGCCGAGGCGCTGAGAGTTGCAGCGCCGATCACGGGAACGGAAGCACGCGGCCGGGTGCTGGAGAAGGGCCTGAACGGCGTCATCAAGAAGATCGCCGCCCTGCTCGAAGGCGGTACGGTCGAATCGGAGCGTCGCGCCTCCCTGCATATGGCGTTTGGCGTCGCCCTGGCGACCCTGGGTGAGCGGGAGCCCGGGACAGAGCGCCTTGAGCAGGCCGTGGATGCCTTCACCGAGGCGCTCAAGGAGCAGACGCGCGATCGGGTGCCCCTCGACTGGGCTACGACGCAAAACAACCTCGGCGTCGCCCTTGAGACCCTAGGCGAGCGGGAAAGCGGGACAGAGCGCCTTGAGCAGGCCGTGGATGCCTATGCTGAGGCGCTCAACGAGCGGACGCGCGATCGAGTACCCCTCGACTGGGCTATGACGCAGAACAACCTCGGCGCCGCCCTTACGGCCTTGGGCGAGCGAGAAAGCGGGACAGAGCGCCTTGAGCAGGCCGTGGATGCCCACACCGAGGCGCTCGAGGAATGGACGCGCGATCGAGTGCCCCTCAACTGGGCTATGACGCAAAACAACCTCGGCGTCGCCCTTTCGGCCATGGGCGAGCGGGAAAGCGGGACAGAGCGCCTTGAGCAGGCCGTGGATGCCTATGCTGAGGCGCTCAAGGAGCAGACGCGCGATCGAGTGCCTCTCAACTGGGCCGCGACGCAAAACAACCTCGGCGGCGCCCTTACGGCCCTGGGCGAGCGGGAAAGCGGGACAGAGCGCCTTGAGCAGGCCGTGGATGCCTATGCTGAGGCGCTCAAGGAATGGACGCGCGATCGAGTGCCCCTCAACTGGGCTATGACGCAGAACAACCTCGGCGTCGCCCTTACGGCCTTGGGCGAGCGAGAGAGCGGGACAGAGCGCCTTGAGCAGGCTGTGGATGCCTTCACCGAGGCGCTCAAGGAGCGGACGCGCGATCGAGTACCCCTCGACTGGGCTATGACGCAGAACAACCTCGGCGCCGCCATTCGGATCTTGCGTGAGCGGGGCAGGCGGTAGTCGGCCCGCGGCAACCGAGGCGGCTCGACTAGCCCGGATCCGTCACCAGGGGTGCTGAGAGTGCGGGATCTCGCCTTGCGGAAGAGCGGTGGGGCGAGGTCAGGGTGCGGTGCGTCCTCGGGGAAGGTGGGAAGCAGCGATTTGGATGCTGTGCGGGGCGATGTATCCGTGAGGCGTGCGTGAACCGGGAATGCAGCGGACGCCGAGCACCGCCCCGGAGTGAACCCATCCGAGGCGCAGGGGGGGCGAGGCTCAGAGGCGTTACGCGGGTGCTGGGTGTAGCTGCTCGGCGGCGGTGGCGAGGTTGCGAGCGACCCGTTTGAAGAGTGCCGGCTTCCTGCCCGAGGGTGATCCGGTCGCCTGCGCCGAGTTCGGTGCCTGCTCGCTGCGCCGAGGAGGGTGTTCCATTCATTTCCATTCTCTCTCTTGGTCCCATCCTTCATCTCTCTGCCTCCGAAATCACCTTCTGGTGTCCCGCTCATCACGGCCAAGGTTGTGAAGAGAGGACGGATCAGTAGGCCTACAGAATTCATTGCAATTGAGAACTATGGCTCTTGGATGCAACGTGGCATTCCCCGACCGGGTGATGTCTTAATTACGACTGAAGCACCATTGGGAGAAGTTGCACAGCTCTACCACCAGCGCGTTGCTCCGGCACAACGACTTATCCTATTGGAGTTAGGATCAAAGGCATCATAGGGGCATGGCGACCGCTACCGGTACCGATCAGCAGCTAAGCAGCCCGAAGACGAAGAGGCGTTCTCCTCCGGGAACGGGTGCGCGTTCATCATTGTTCGCGCAAGGAAGCAACCCACCTATCCAAGAGGAGGATGCCGATGGAGAGATATATCGGACTCGACGCACACGCGTCGAGCTGCACGCTGGGGATCGTAGGACCCAGCGGAAAACGTTTGGGCTCGCAGGTGGTGGAAACGAACGCGCGGGCGCTGATCGAGGTGCTGCGAGGGATTCCGAGGAACCAGCACTTGTGCCTGGAAGAAGGGACGCTGTCGGGGTGGCTGTACGAGGTGCTGGAGCCGCACGTGGAGGAGCTAACGGTGGCGGGGGTCGGCAAGAGCCGGGGCCCGAAGACCGACAAGCTGGACGCGTTTGCCCTGGCGGAGAAGCTTCGGATCAGATCACTGGAGACGAGGGTCTACAAGAACCGGGGCCAGTTCAGGCGGCTGGGGGAACGGGCGAAGAGCTACGACTTCCTGGTCGGCGACACGGTGCGGGTGAAGAACCGGCTCAAGAGCGTGCTGCGCTCGAGAGGAGTGGCCTACGGCGCGGGGCGCTCGGTCTACTTGAAGCGCGACCGGGAGGAGTGGTTGGCCAAGCTGCCGGAAGCGAGCAGGGCGACGGCCGGGTTGCTGTACGAGGAGCACGACGCACTCGTGGCATTGAGGGCGAAGGCCGAGAAGGCGTTGCTGGCGGAAGCACGCAAGCATCGAGAGTGGCATGTGCTGAAGACGTGCCCGGGTCTGGGTCCGATCCGGACGGCGGAGCTCCTGCCGGTGGTGGTGACGCCGTACCGGTTCCAGAGCCGGAGCAGATTCTGGGCGTACTGCGGACTGGGCGTGGTGATGCGGAGCTCGTCGGACTGGGTGCGGGGTCCGGGTGGGCGGTGGGTAAGGGAAGCGGTACAGCAGACGCGGGGGCTGAATCGGAACTTCAACCACACGCTGAAGCGTGTGTTCAAGGGCGCGGCGACGACGGTGATCGGTCGGGCCGAAAACGAACCCTTGTACCGCCACTACGAGCGACTCCTGGAGGGGGGCACGAAGCCGAATCTGGCGAAGCTGACGATCGCGCGTCAGCTCGCCTTGATCGTGCTAGCGGTGTGGCGCACGGGCGAAGCGTACGACCCCAAGAGACTGGAAGCGACGGAGTAAACCGGGCCGGGATCGGCGAGCGTGGGGTCGAAAGCGGTCACAACATGGGGTCCGACGAAACGGAAGCGAACCGGTTACAGGGGACAGCATCCATACACACCGTGGGCCGGGGCAGAGAGCCCAAGCCCCCACTCAAAGGCTATGCACCCCTGGAGAGCCGAACGAAGCGATGGGCCACAGAGTCCCAGATAGAAGGATGGTTCCCGCTCCAGAGCGGAGAACGCGACGGCTGTGAACGTCTTCCGGACTGCGATGCGGACCCTGCGAGCGCACCCCTCCCCACCCTGAGTCGTCGACCGGGCAATCCAAACCATGCGGACGCCGACGGTCAAAAAATGAGCCGACGGCGCGTGGGGAAGGTGCGTCTTGACCGCCAGCCCCATAGAAGGGTGTGTAAAAAGAGCGGCGACGTACCTTTGCGCTGAGATTTAAACCAGCGAGCCCGGGTGACAGCCCAATCGGTATCCTCGGCCGCCCAATCCCGGAACGACGACCGGAAGCCGTGCGGCACGGCCGATGTGGGAGACGCTCGAGGGGATGGTTAGGGAGAAGGCGCAGGAGTGCATCCAACAGATCATGGAGGAGGAAGTCACGGAGTTATTAGGCCGGGAGAAGTCAGAGCGCAGGAGTACGGTGGACTCGGTCGAGGGCTACGGCAACGGATATGGCAAGCCGAGGCGGTTGGCGATGAGCTCGGGCACGATCACACTCCGACGCCCTCGGGTTCGGGGCGTCGAGGAGCGGTTCGAGAGTCGGGTGCTGCCGTTGTTCGCGAGGCGGACGCAGGAGCTGGGCGCTCTGCTTCCGGAGCTGTATCTGCATGGGCTGGCAGAGGGAGACTTCGAGCTGGCGATGCGGGGACTGCTAGGCGAGGGGGCACCGCTGTCGAAGTCTTCGATTCGGAGACTGCGGGCGGGATGGACGGCGGAGTTCGAGGAATGGAGCCAGCGTCGCCTGGAGGGCCGTGAGGTCGTCTACGTATGGGCGGACGGGATCTACGTGAAGGCAGGGCTCGAGCGGGACAAGGCGCTGCTGCTGGTGGTGCTGGGCGCGATGCGAGACGGGACGAAGGAGGTGTTGGCCCTGAGATCGGGCTACCGAGAGTCGGTCGAGTCCTGGTCCGAGGTGTTGCGGGATGTGAAGGCACGCGGCATCGAGGCGCTCCGGCTTCTGATGGCGGACGGTAACGCGGCGATCTGGGGCGCAGTACGGCAGATATGGCCTGAGGCGGGCGAGCAACGGTGCTGGAACCACAAGATGAGGAACGTGCTGGACCGGCTGCCTCAGCGGGAGCAGAGCGAGGCGAAGGATCTTCTCAGGGACCGTGGTCTACGCACCGAGCCGGGCCGAGGCTGTGAAGGCCCGCGAAGTGTTCGCCAGGCGCTACAGGCCGTGGTATCCGAAGGCGGTGGACGTACTCGAGGACGACTGGGAGCGGATGGTGGCGTTCTACGACTTCCCCGAGGATCACTGGAAGCATCTACGCACGACGAACGTGGTCGAGAGCCCGTTCGCTGCGCTACGGCTCAGGACGACGGCGGCGAAGCGATTCAAGCGGGTCGAGAGCGCTACGGCGCTGATCCGGAAGTTGCTCTTGGTGGCCGAGAAGCGGTTCCGAAGGCTCGACGCTCCTCACCTCCTCAAGGACGTGTTTGAAGGAAGGAAGTTCGAAGACGGAAAGCCCGTCTCAACCCAACAGCGGAAAAACGCCGCCTGATACGTTTACACACCTATTGACCCAACCTCCGGGCCAGACCGACCTCTGCCTCCCGCAGTGCAGTGATGATCTGCTCCGGAGTGTGTCGCTTCCTTCCCATCCTGACCTCCTCGCTGAAAAGCTTCAGACCAGGTCGATCCTAACATTGCACCTGGTCTCGTTTCAGGGGGGCAGGTCAGTTCCGTAGCCCAGTATGGCACTAGCCCTCCTAATCTTGACACAGGTGAGCCATCCGGGCACCCTTTGCCGTGAGGCTGGGGGCTAACTGCCGCCTGGGCCGAGTTGCCTAGTACTGTCAAGGAGGCGAGCCATGGCGCCCACATACCTCGACGCACGACCGATGCTCCTGCTCTGCGGAATGTCTCTTGTCCTCGCAGTAGGGGTCGGCACGCCGGCTCCGGTCCGTGCCCAGAATCAGACACCTGAGGAAATCGGGCTGCAGATCGCGCAGGGCGCGCGCGTGCGCGAGGAAGGATTCGGCAACTTTGCGGCGCAGCAGGTGATGGTGTTGCGGAACAGGCAGGGGCAGGAGAGCCGGCGTCGGCTCCAGGTGCAGGTTCTTGAAGTGCCGGACGGGGGCAATAGGAGCCTCTTCGTATTCGATGAACCGCGGGACGTACAGGGAACGGCGTTTCTGGTGCATGCCCAGCGTGAAGGCGCGGACGATCAGTGGCTCTACCTTCCCGCATTGAGGCGCGTCAAACGTATCAGCTCGGCGAACCAATCCGGCTCCTTCATGGGCAGCGAGTTTGCCTACGAAGACCTGACCCCGCAGGAAGTGGAGAGGTTCACGTACCGCCATCTGCGCGACGAGCCCTGCGGCGACCTGACCTGCACGGTCACGGAGCGCACACCTATGGACACCGGGTCAAGCTACCGACGCCAGGTGGTTTGGCGCGACACGGACGAGCTTCGCGTCTGGAAGATCGAATACTACGACCGCAAGGATGACCACCTGAAGACGCTCACCATGCGTGACTACACGCAGTACCTGGGTCGCTACTGGCGGGCCAGCGAAATGGAAATGGTGAATCACCTGACCGGCAAGAGCACACTATTGACCTGGACAGATTATGAGTTCCAGGCGGATCTCGACGACAGCGATTTCACACAGACGGGACTGAGACGAGCGAGGTGACGCACGTCCAAGAGGCTCTCTCCGGGAGTCTCCCGGCCAGCGCCGCCTGGGCTCTGGCTTCCTTGTTCGCCGTGTTTGTCGTCCACGCCCATGCCGCCGCCGGCCTGCAGGCCCAAGAAGCCGATGCGCCGCCGATCGAGTACGAGATCTCGGGGCGCGTGAGCGCTGAAGGCCGTTGGTTCCCCCAGGAGGGGGCCTTCGATGGCCAGAAGTCACTCGCCGCGGGCTTTGTCACGGCGCTGAGGCTCGATTTAGAGAACGTCGTTGGCCAGAGTGTCGCGGTCGCCCCTTTCTTCCGCTACGACCACTCCGATCCACACCGAACGCACTTCGATCTGCACGAAGCGTATCTGCTGATGTTCGGCGACGTCGGTGCAAGCGGCTGGGAGCTGCGCATCGGTGCCGACCAGGTGTTCTGGGGCGTCACCGAATCGCAGCGTCTGGTCGACATCGTCAACCAAATCGACTTCGTCGAGCATCCGACCGGAGAAGCCAAGCTGGGGCAACCGATGGTGCACGCCACGTGGTTCGGCGACTGGGGCGCGTTCGAAGTATTCGGGATGCCATATCACCGCGCGCGGACGTTTCAAGGGCGTGAGGGCCGGCTGCGACTGCAGTTTGTCGTGGATGAGGAACGTATCGAGTACGAGAGAGGGGCCGGGCCGTGGCACCTGGATCTGGCCGCTCGCTACAGCCAT
This sequence comes from Longimicrobiales bacterium, assembly GCA_965218295.1. GTDB lineage: Bacteria > Gemmatimonadota > Gemmatimonadetes > Longimicrobiales > Gaopeijiaceae > CBDCKN01. The sequence goes on from CBDCKN010000013.1 coordinate 230,884, forward strand.
AGCCTTGGGTTGCTCGATCTGGGTCTGAGCGTATTTGACGGCCTGAGTCGGGAGCCCTTTCTGGTGCCGGTGGGCAATCCGGACGGAGTACTAGCCCTGCTCCAGCACTACGAGCAGATCCGTCAGTTCGGGCTCGACGCCCAGGTGACGTTTGGCTCCTGGCTGCTGAAGCTGGAGGCAATTCAGCGTGCCGGTGCTCGAAATCTCTCCGGTGTACAGGAAGACTATTTCGCTGCCGTCGTGGGTGGCGAGTACGCGTTCTATTCGGTCGCCGGCTCCGCAGCCGATCTGAGCCTGCTCGGCGAATGGAACTACGACGGGCGGGGCCGTAGCGCGACGCCGAGCCGTTCGCCCGACACGCTAGAAAACGATCTCTTCTTTGCCGCGCGCCTCGCACTCAACGATGTCCACAGCACCGCGATTACTGCCGGCTTTTTCACAGACGTGAGCCGGGCCACCCGTACGCTAGCGCTCGAATTTGATCGGCGTCTTCTCGGCGAGTGGTCCCTGCGTGCGGAGGTCGTCACACTCCTTAGCGTCGACCCGGCGGATCTCCACTACCTGATGCGAAACGACAGTTTCCTCGACCTTAGCCTTACCTACAACTTCTAGAGAAGCCGGGGTGAAGGTCAAACAGGACGCCCGGGACGCTGCAATCGCGGCTGAAGCCTCGTAGGTCCCCGACGCTGGCAGGGTTCCTAGACGACGGGAGCCATGAAGTCCTTCATGGCTCCCGTCGATCGAAGGTGAGCAAGAGCGTAGGCAGCAGCAAGAAGTCGGTGGCTAGCGCCAGGATGATCGTCATTGCCACCAGAGTTCCGAGCGCCCAGCTCACCTCGAACCCAGACGAGGCGAACACCAAAAAACCGGCCGAAATGACGGCGGTCGTCGTAAACAATGCATGCCCCACAGTTCGGAAGGCGAAGCGCACGGCCTCCGGCGGGGGAAGCCCTTCGCGCCGCCCCTCGATGTACTTGCTCAAGAAATGGACGGTGTCGTCCACGACGATGCCGAAGACGACGGCGATGACCACCGAGGACGCAATACCCACATGGCCCACAAGATAACCCCATAGCCCGAAACTCATGATGGCCGGTATGAAATTCGGAAGGAGGCTGATCAGGCCAGTCCAAACGCTTCTGAATATGAAGATCAGGATGAACGAAATGAGCGCCATCGCGGCAATCGTGCCGCTGAGCATGCTGTTGATATTGCGCTGTGACAAGTGAGCGAACATAACGCTGATGCCCGAGGCCTCATTCGCTAATTCCGGCGTGTTGGCTTGCAGCCAGTCCTGGGCGCGCGCGTCGAGCTCCCGTACCTCCCGAGACCATGCGTTGCCCATGGCGACGACCATACGCGTGGCCGACTTGCCGACATCGATGCGATCATTGAGATCACTTCCGAATGGCAGTGACAGCTCATAGAGCAGCAGGTACTGCGCCGCCAGATCTGCGCTCTCGGGCAGGCGGTAGAATGCCGGATCGTCACCGTTCATGTTCCTGTTGAGGCGCTTCATGATGTCCGTGAACGACTGGACAAACGACACCTCAGGCTGTTCTCGGTACCATTCCGCGAATGCATCGACCTGCCGAAGATACTCGGGATCCGTAATACCGCCTTCCTCTCCCGCGTCCAGCGAATATTCCAGCCTGTCGAGTCCTGTCAGATTCGCGGCGATGAAATCCGAATCGCGCCGAAACTGATACCGGTCGTCGAAGTACTGCGTCATGTTGTCGTTAAGTTCGATGCGCGCGACGCCGGTCGCCAGAACGACCACTGCCAGTGTTGTGGACCCAAGCAGAAGCGTGCGCCGGGCCACGACGATATCGGCTAAACGATCGAAGAAGCGTTCGAAGAGCACCGGCTCGCCGGCCGGAACGTGCGCGGAGCGCAGCGGCAGGCAAGCGAGCAACGCGGGCAGAAACGTCATCGTGTATGCAAGGGCGCAGAGCACCCCAAACGCCACGTAATTTCCTAGGACATGGAATGGCGGTGAGTCGGAGGCATTGAGGCTGAGGAATCCAATCGCGGTCGTAACGGAGGTAATGAAGATCGGGTAGGTATTGATCTTGAACGACTCGATAATCGCAGTGAATTTGTCCAGTCCGCGCCGTATCCCCAGTAAGACAGTCGAGATGACGTGGATCGAATCCGCAACCGCTATAACCATGACGATGATTGGCACGCCGACGTTGGTAGGGCTGAACACCACGCCCCGCCATCCGGCAAACCCCATGGTCGTGCTGACAACGAATAGGAGTATGGCGACGACCGCCAACGTGGCGAACGCCGAGCGCAGCAGGAGAACCGTGGCGACGACGATGACGAGGAACACGATCGGCGTCAACGTCCGAATGTCGTCGCGCGTAGCGTCCGAAAACGTTCGGTTCATCACGACGTCGCCGGTCGTGAAGTAGTCGATTTCGGGGTGGCTTGCGCGGGCTTCGTCCACGACCGCATTCAGATAGTCGGTGATTTCGGTCACCGCCTGATCGGGATTCTCGGGGAGGACGAAGTTGATCGCGACGCCTGCCACGCGCCCGTCGTAGGAGATCAGACGGCCGGCAATATCTATGGCGTTCCGCGCAATCGTCTCAATCCGAGCGAGGTCGGCATCACTCAGGCCGTCGGCATCTTCGACGAGCGGGGCGACGATAAGGTCGTCCTCACCGAAAGCCTCGCTGTGGCTGTAGTTGGTGAGCGAGTTGACACGGCTGGAGTACGGCGCCTGCCAAGCTGCGTCGGTTAGCTCCACGATCGCGCCGAGCGCCTCGCGCGTGAACACGGTGCCATCCCTTGGTGCCACGGCGATCAGGGCGCGGTTGGAGACGGCGTAGGTGTTCTCTAGGGCGTCGAAAGCGAGAAGTTGCGGATTGTCCTCACTAAACAGAATCCGATAGTCATTCGTGATGGTAATGGAGGCAACACCGGCAGTCGCCGCCAACATGAGAGCCGTAGTAAGCGCCACAACCGGCCAGCGGTAGCAGAGCACGGCGGCGACATAGCGGTCCAGCCGCGAAGAGTTCATCGCCTCGGACATATTGGCATGGCCCAAGCATGAGTCGCGCGGAAGCCGATTGTCAAGGGCGACTCCTGACGATTCCACACATGGGTTGTTTCGCGCCTTTCTTTCGGATACTTCGCACAGCAGATTTGATCTCGGGCATGCACTTCTGCACGAGCTCTTTCGCCCCGCGGTATTTCGGGTCCTTATGTCGCATTCCTTCTGGGTGTCCGTTGATATGCCCCTGAACCAGGCTGCGGATGTTCTGGTAGTCGGGATGGAGCTGTGGACTATCCTGATACCATGTCGCTAGTCCCTCCTCAAGATATGTGGCGTACTTCTCCATGATAGGATCTAGCAGATGGACGCACTCATGCGCGAGGTCCCATCCTGCTCGGCTATGATCAGACCACTTGCTAACCCACACATCTACCTTACAGCCGTCCCTATCAAAACCGTCAGGGAAATGGATGCGTGGATTCCTGGCCCGTTCAGGCCGGCTCATGCGGATCTGCGCCTGACCCACCGCGGCCCTTTGGCCGAGGTGAAGCAGGGCCGCCGGGCAGATCGGCGTGGCCTCCGGCGTGGCCTCGGCGTGCTCCATGATGCGCTCGGGCAGGCTCTTCATGGCTTTCTCTCTCCGCGTCATGAATCGAGCCACAAATATAACAGTCGTCCTGTTCGGAGCGACTCTCGAAGCCCTTGATCCGTTGCCGCGGCAGGCACGGCACGCCGCTCGGCGACCGCCCCGCGCCCCGGCATGTGAAACCTGTCACTTCCGTGTGAGCGACGCCAAGTCGGCCGTGCCCGGGCCGACGTCCCGGTCGAGTTCCATGCCCATGACGGGGTCTTCAACGAGCCCCGAGGGGGGCGTCTGCCAGGGCACTGGCAGCGCCACCGGGCAGCCTGCTTACCCTACTGGCTATCTCTAGCCGCTACAAGCAATTGGGAGATTTCCTATGAGTTGACTTCCTTGCATGCGGGTCTTCACCGTTGTGGCCATGGAGACGCGGAAGCAGCAGTTCAAGTCGGCGGTGAGCGATGCGATCGTCCACCTCCAGGGACGCGAACAGGCGCTCGCGCCATTCGGCTGGACGGGAGAAAAGGCCGGGTGGATCGCGTTCGTCTGCCTCCACAGCGGCGCGTTCACCCGCGTCCAGTGCGCGCGATTCCTCGATGCACACCCGGAACAGGTGCGGCGCGTCGTCCACGCGCTGATCGCGCAGGGCCTGGCCGCCGAGGACACCGTGCCCGGCATCCGAGGGATCGGCCGCGTGTGCCGCATCTTCTCCCGGCGGATCTACCGGGCCATCGGAGCCGAGCACATCCGCCACCGCCGCGACGCCTCTCCAGAGGTGCTCATGCGGCGCCTGCTCTCGCTCGACTACGTGATCGAGCATCCCGGCTTGCAGTGGCTTGCCACCGAAGCCGAGAAGGTCGCCGCGCTCGAGGCCCTCGGCATCGAACGCGGGCTGCTGCCCGTCAGGCTGTACCGGGCAGCCGCCGGCACCACCCGGCGCTACTTCCCGGTAAAGTACGGCAGTATGATCGCGACCATCGTCCCATGCGGTCCCGTAATATTCCGTAACGCGTGTTATTACAATGTGATACGGCGTATCATGGCCGTGTTTACAGGCTCCCTCTTGTGCCGGTACGTACCGTACTGTACCATTGTGTATCCGTCGATATGTGATACACAGGTAGGATATACCGCATGCGTAAACGACCCCTTACGGCCGCCTTCGTGGCGCGAGTGAAGACGCCGGGACGCTACGGCGACGGCGGGCTCGGCGGGCTCGGCCTGTACCTCCGCGTCCACCGGATGAAGTCCGGGCGCGTCTCCAAGTCCTGGGGCCAGCGCATTCGAGTGGCGGGGAAGCCCACCAATCTCGGACTGGGCTCGTACCCGGTCGTGACGCTCAGGGAGGCGAGAGAGAAGGCGCTGGAGAACAGGCGGGCAGTCCATTGGGGCCACGACCCGAGAGACGCGGGGGTTCCCACATTCGAGGCGGCCGTCGAGAAGGTGATGGCGATCCACTCGCCGACCTGGAAGAACCCATCCCGCATGGCCGGGCAGTGGCGGCAGACGCTGCGGGACTACGCCCATCCGCGCATCGGCCGGAAGCGCGTGAGCGAGATCGCGACGGCCGACGTGCTCGCCATCCTCAAGCCCATCTGGTCGAGCAAGCCTGCGACCGCGAGGGCCGTGCACCAGCGGATCGGCGCGGTGATGAAGTGGGCCGTCGCGAAGGGCTACCGGCCGGACAACCCGGCGGGGGACGCCATCGCCGCCGCGCTGCCGCGCAACGGCAACGCCACCCGGCATCACAAGGCGCTCCCGCACGGCGAGGTGGCGGCGGCTCTGGCCGAGGTCCGCAACTCGGAGTCCCATGCCGGTGTCCGGCTGGCGCTCGAGTTCATGGTTCTGACCGCGACACGCTCGAACGAGGTCCGGGGCGCGGCGTCGGACGAGATCGAGCGCGACGTCTGGACCATTCCCGCCAGCCGCATGAAGGCGAAGCGCGAGCATCGGGTTCCCCTGTCGGGGCGGGTCCTGGAGATCCTTGAGGAAGCCCGGAAGCACCACGACGACGGCGGGATCGTCTTTCGGGGCGCGAAGGGAGGCGGCATCAACGCCTCGATGTTCAGCGGCTTGCTCCGGCATCTCGGCATCGAGGGAACGCCTCACGGGATGAGGTCCTCGTTCCGCGACTGGTGTTCGGAGACGGGCGTGGCGCGCGAGGTGGCCGAAGCGGCGCTGGCCCACGTCGTGAAGAACAGGGTCGAGGCCGCGTACGCCCGCTCGGACCTGCTGGACCGGAGGCGCGAGGTCATGCAGGCTTGGGCCGACTATCTCGCCAGCGAGCGTCGAGACCCGGAGGCCGAACCGATCCGTTGAAGCGCTGGCACATGACCGGTTAGAGGTCATGAGCCAGCCTACCCTTTGGGGCCACGCTTCGCGGGTCCCCGGCAGGGGCTGGCGAGGGTGGCTCCGCCCCCTTCGATCCCCTGGACGCCCGCCCTCCGGCAGGCCATGGCGCGCACGCGGCCGGCGAGCAGCACGGCGACGGCGGGCGCCACGTAGTACCAGACGCGGATCACGGTGTGGAAGCCCGGATCGTGGTAGGCGATGAGGTCGAGCACGGGATTACCGCCACTGGCGGGAAACGGCGCCCAGAAGGCGTGGGCGATTCGCGGCCACCGCGGCGGCGCCAGCCAGGATCAGCGCGGGCCGCCTCATCGCTGTGACAGCCTTCCCGCTAGGGATCCATGGCTGTTGAGGGCCGATAGAGAGGCCAGCGAATCAACGGATCGGTGCGCCGTTCGATTCTCCCCCTCGTGCTGGCCCGGCACCTCCACCCACTGTTCCATCTAAGCTGGCCGTCCGCAATTCTATCTCCGAGTCGGCCCCCTCTGTAGGCTCAGCCCCAGTCACTGTCAGCGTCCCCGCCGAGGGCACGGGCGAGCTCGGGATCGCTCATCTCGGCACTGCTATAGAACGTCGCAGGGTGGCCGATTACGGCTGCCGAGGCGACCCTACCGAGATCCTAAACGCCGCTTACGTCCGTGGTCGGCGGCGAAGCACGAACACCTAGCAATACGAGGCGGGCGGATGAGGCTAGAAGACGGTTTTTCCCAAGGCGAGCGCGGCAGGTCCTACGGCGAAATTCCAGGGCTGCCCGGTCTTGGTGAGAAGGCGGTTTGGGGTTCGCCCCTACGGCTCATTGGCTAACTTGATCGTCCGGGCGACGAAGGAGGCAGCCCCAACATGAGAGTCTTTAACATTGGATCTGACGGCGAATTCACCGAGTACGAGCAGTTGCCGTTCAAGGTGGATCATGAGGAATCCGTCCTTGAGGAGTGGCTGGAGTCCAACCCCGACGGGATTCTTGAAGATGGACAGATTCTGATCATTGGGCGCCAGGTCCGAACCGACCTCGGGGCATGCATCGACCTGCTTGGGGTAGATCGCGAGGGGAATGCAGTCGTGATCGAGTTGAAACGGGACCGCACGCCGCGGGACGTGGTCGCGCAGGCGCTCGAGTACGCCGCGTTCGCTGCTCGGCTCGATGTCGACGCGCTGGAGGGCATCCTCCGGGTGTATGAACACGACGAGTCACTCAGTCTTGCCGACCGCCACCGGGAGCACTTCGGAGTCGAAGAGTACGAGGCAGTCGCGTTCAACAAAGATCAGCACATCGTAGTCGTCGGTCAGCGCGTGACGCCGGATATCAGGCGGACGGCGTCCTTCCTAGGATCTAAGGGAATCCAAGTCACCTGCGGCGAATTCACCTTCTTCCAAGCCGAGGGGGGCGGGCGTCTGCTGTCTCACGAGATCGTCGTGGGAAGAGAACACGCGAAGCCACACCGGGTGACTTCGGGAGCTCGGCGCGTCGTGTCGGAAGAAGAGTTCCTGAATTCCTGCGACGAGAACGGAGAGATCGTCTTTTCTAGGATTCTCGACTTGGCGCGGCGCAAGTCTATGTCAATCAGCTGGGGAACGAAGGGGTTCTCGGTTGGTGCCGATGTTGACGGAACCCGGGTGGTCGTCTGCTACGGGTACCCGCCCACCAGCGTGTTCAAGCAGACGCTCTATACGGCCCTGCGCGACCGTGCCGGCATCCAGAAGACAGGAGCGCCCGCAGAGGCCGTCGGGCGACTCCGAAACTCGGTGGAGGCGACGGGACTATTCACGCCTGCGGGCCGAGATCTGAAGTGTATCATCGACCGGGCCTTCACGGACGACGAAGTGGACAAGCTTGTTGCGTGGTGCGAGGCCGTGGAGCAGGCGATCGCACAGCACGGACTGAATGCGACGCCCGAACAGTAGAGCAGGAGAACGTCGTGTTCCTCGGCCCGCCCGGCGTCGGCAAGACACACCTGGCGATCAGTCTGGCCATCGCCGCGGCCGAGAGCAGGCGCAGGGTCTACTACGGAACGCTCACCGATCTCATCGACTCGCTCGAAGAGGCCCAGGCCGCCGGCCGGCTCAACCACCGGCTCAAGACCCTCACCCACCCCGCGCTTCTAGTCGTGGACGAGATCGGCTACCTCCCCCTCACCCGCAGCGGCGCCATCCTGTTCTTTCAGATCGTCAACCGGCGCTACGAGCACGCCTCGACGGTGCTGACCTCGAACAAGGGCTTCGAGCAATGGGGAGAGATCCTGCACGACGAGGTCATGGCCGCCACGCTGCTGGACCGGCTACTGCACCACTGCCACATGGTCAACATCCGGGGCAACAGCTACCGGATGCGCCGCCATGCCGAGCTCTCCAAGGCCATCCACCCAACCGCCTCCCGGGCCGTCTCGGCGGAGCGCTCGGAACACGGCGGGACCCGGTGATGCGCGCCGACCAGATCCTTTCTCGGAACGCCCCGCGTTTCTCTACTGCTTGGCGGGCCTTCCCAAGGACGAGCGGAGATACTTCTTGAGCCGCCAGTCCTTTCAACGACCCTTTGAGCAGGCACTCGCAAAGTGGGCAAGGAATCACTGACATGGAACTCGACCCGATCCGCCACCGCTGGGCTGAACGCCCCTCCTGACAGCGTCACAATCTGCCAGAGTGATGCTGGTATTCGGGTTGACCACTTGAGGGAGAAGGCATCCCAGGTGGATGACACGGTCCAGACCGCTTGGACGGCTTTGCCCGGAACATCTGGACGGCATGCCCGGAATGGTGGCCCTTGGGATTGCCGCCGTGGTTGCCGCCAACAGTTGCCACTTTTCCTATCGCTTCAGCGGGTGGCGTGGCCGCCGAGCGAAGGTACATTCAGGTTGGACTCTTGGAGTCGGGGCCGCCCCCTTCACCTGGGGAATCACTGGGGACAGGATGGTTTGCCGGAATCAATTCGACGGCGCGGTCCATGGGGTGGCCTATACCAACGTGACTGTCGTCTATTGTGAACGCAGCTTAAGAGGAAGACCGAATGAACTACTGGCTCAATCTATTCTCGCCAGAGACATATGAAAACTTCTCAAAATCTGACCGTACCCGCACCGGGTTCCGGATCAGGCAACACAACCAGGCCAAAAAGGTTAGCAGGGGCGACCGCTTCGTTTGTTACATGACCAAACTATCTCGTTGGGTTGGCATTCTCGAGATCGAACAGGGGCCGTTTAGAGAGGACATTCCACTCTTCTATGCAGAAGACGATCCCTTCGTGGTTCGATTCAGAGTCAATCCTGTGGTCTGGCTTCCAAAAGAAAGAGCCGTGCCAATTCACGAGGATCACGTTTGGAACCAGCTGACGTTCACTCAAAGCATGGAAAAACGCTCCACAACCTGGACCGGGAAGATCCGCAGTAGCTTGAATGAGATAGACCGATCCGACGGTCAGTTCTTGGATGACTTACTCCGCGCCCAACAGGGGAATAGCAATGAGTACGAGGTCGATGAGCGTCAATACCGTCGCCTCTTGGCTCACCGGGTCCGGAGGTTGGACCGTGTAGTCTCTGTGACAGTGCCGGAGGGTACTTCCGAGGATGATGACTCATCGATCCAGCCCCCGGACGACATTCGGGAGTCAATTCAGATCCAGGCCTCACTTGCCTTGATCGGTAAGCAGATGGGCCATCGCGTGTGGGTACCTCGATCAGATCGAGGGCGGGTGGAGCAGGCACTCGGTCCGGATCGTCCGGTCACCTTTTTGGATGTGCTGCCACTCAATTACGACGAGACGACCCTGAAGACTATTGAGCAGATTGATGTGCTCTGGTTGAAGGGCAGAGCTATAATCCGTGCATTCGAAGTCGAACACACCACGTCCGTGTACTCTGGTATCTTGCGAATGGCAGATCTCCTGGCCTTGCAACCCAATATGGACATCCAACTACACATCGTCACACCAGAGGCCCGTAAGGAGAAGGTATTCGCCGAACTTTGCCGTCCGGTATTTTCCTTCCTTGACCGAGGTCCACTAGCCGAATGCTGCACTTACCTTTCCTATAGTTCGGTGCGTGAACTGATGGCCCAGCCTCATCTCCACCATCTGTCCGCTTCAGTTTTGGAAGACTATACCGAGGAGGCGGATTAGCAAAACAACACCTGGAAACAGATCATATCCGCCCCCGTGCTCTCATCCTCTGTCGTGGCGGCCGACAGCCCAGAAAAGCTGGCACGGCCCGCCCTGAAACGGCAACCTCTAAGCGGCAAATCCTCCGGGGAGTTAAACGCACGCGGAACCTGTCAACGCCAGTGAGACACTCTTGGAAATCAATTAGAGAGCAATCTCCTGTGTAGTGAGGGATGGGGTGGGAGGATTGATCCAGACGGCCTCCGGGAGTGGTTTAGGCTTCGGCTCACCGGAGACGAAGCGCTCGGGATGAGCGGCCCATGCCTCACGGAGCACGGCCTTCCTGCAGGCGATGATCCGATCGGCGTGACCGAAGTGGACCTGTTCGGGGGTCAGCATCGAGATGCCGCCATGGCGGTGCTCGGCATTATACCAACGGAAGAACGAGCGACAGAAGGTCTTGGCTTGCCCCTGATCCCCGAACCGGCCGGGAAACGAGGGATGGTACTTCAAGGTCTTGAACTGAGCCTCGGAGAACGGATTGTCATCCGAGACCTGGGGTCGGCCCAACGAGCGGGTCACGCCGAGATCGGCGAGTAGTTGAGCCGTGCATTGGCTCGTCATCGGAGCCCCTCGATCGGAATGCAGGGTCAGGAGGTGGGGCTGGACGCCATGCTTCAAGCAACTCTGCTGGATCAGCCGGCTGGCCAGGGCAGAGTTCTCCCGATCCGCCACCATCCATCCCACGACGTAGCGGCTGAAGATGTCCAGGATCACGTAGAGGTAGAAGTAACTCCACTTCTTCGGCCCCAGCAGCCGGGTGATATCCCAGGACCAGACCTGGTTCGGGCCCCTCGCCATCAACTCGGGCTTCTGGTATTTGGGATGACTCCGCTGCGCTCGACGCTCCTGAACCGGCACCTGGGAAGCCAGAACGCGATACATCGTACGCTCGCTGCACAGGTAGACGTCCTCGTCGAGCAGCGTCGCCACCACCTCGGCTGGGGACCGGTCCACGAACCGCTCCGAACACAGGGTGTCGAAAATCTTGTCCCGCTCCCTCTCACTTAAGGCCCGGGCGGGGGTCGGGCGGGGCTGCTGATGCCCGGTCGATGCACTCCGACGACGGTAGAACGTGGCTCGCGGCACCCTGAGCGCATCGCACGCGGGCTTCACCCCTACGTGCTTGGCTAGCTCCTGGGTCGCCTTCATGAGTTCGTCCCGTCCTCGAGGCTCAATCCCAGCAGCCCTGCAACTTTTCCCTGGACGTCGATGATCAAGTGCGCCTTCTGGAGCTCCTTCTCGAGGCGAGTGTTCTCGCGCTCCAGCTTGCGCACCTTCTCCTCCAGCGGATTGCGCTCGCGCTTACGGCCTCGTTTCTTCGACAGCGCTTTCAGGGACCCGCTATGCGCCGCCTTGCGCCATGTCGTCAGGTGCGACGAGTACAAGCCCTCCCGCCGTAGGAGTCGGCCAACCTCTCCGGGCTCCGTGCACCGGTCCGCTTCTTCGACGATCCGCAGCTTGTACGACGGAGCGAACCGCCGGCGCAGCGGCCTATCTACCACCTCCGAGTCCGCAGGAGCTGCCGCGCTTCGCTTACCGTCCCAGGTTGGTGGGGCTATTCCATTCTCTTTCATTCTCTCACGGTGTCTCAGCATCCTCGGTTTCTCTGCCTTCGCCCTACTCTAATTCCTTAGCTGCTCCGTGTCTCACGTAAGTTGGCAGAGAGGGCTTCGATCCCCCGGAGGCCCGCGCTCCGGCAAAACTGCCGGGCGCGGGGCTCGCCCCCCGTCCCTCTTGCCGGCGCCTCCTGATGGTTGATCGCCGCACCGTCACCGCCAGCGCCTCCTCCACCAACGCGGCCGGCATCTGCGGCGCCATCGCCCAGCCGATGATCCGCCGGCTCCACGCGTCCAGCACGACCGCCAGATACAGCCAGCTCAGGTGGGCACGTACGTGATGTCGGCCACCCAAAGCCGGTCGGGGCCGTCGGCCGAGAAGTCGCGTTTGACCAGGTCCGGCACGGGCCGGGCCTCGGCATCCCTCTTCGTCGTGCCCGTCCTGAAGCGTCGGCGCGTAATCCCCTCGATGCCCAGCGCCTTCATCAGGCGTGCAACCCGCTTGCGGCCCAGCCGCTCACCCGCAACGGTGTTGCGGAACTGTCCGCAGCCGGGACATGACCCACCCAAGTGAAAGCGGTGTCAACTGAGATTTACACAATGTCATGCGTAGTTGACATCCTTGACAGTCATAGATGATCGGCAAGACTCGTTCCGGGTCGTATTCTCGCTGAAATGATCACCAAACCCGTTGGCATGCGACGGGACCCGGATTAGCTTGTGACCCCCGTGACGTCTGGACGAGGGGGGAAACCCGGAAACTTGAGGAGTCCGAAACCAGTGCCGCCAGTCTTCTACCATGAGGGGCGATTCCCGCCAGACCAGCGCCTGGACTGGCAGAGGCTGGTTCCACTGCTGGGTCCTGCGTATTCCGCTGTCGCGAGGTACGACGGCATGCTGTCGGCCGTTCCCGATCCCAGCATCCTGCTCGCGCCCCTTTCTACCCAGGAAGCGGTGCTCTCCTCGAGGATTGAAGGCACGCAAGCGACGATGGGCCAGGTCCTTGAGTTCGAAGCGCGGGGTGAGACAAGGTCCCCCACTCGTCGCGACGACATCCTGGAGGTGATCCAATACCGCAGGGCGATGTGGCACGCGGAGAGGACGCTGCGAGAGCTCCCGCTCTCCCTGCGGGTCATTCGCGAATCGCACCGGGTTCTTCTAGCGAGCGGCCGAGGCAAACAGCGCTCACCGGGCGTGTATCGGCGTCTCCAGAACTGGATCGGCCCGCCTGGTTGCCCCGTGGAAGAGGCCACGTTCGTTCCAATCGCCACGCAGAATCTGGGCGACGCCATGAGCGCTTGGGAACGATACATGCACCGGGACGAACCCGATGGCTTGGTCCAACTTGCGATTCTACATGCCGAGTTCGAGGCCCTTCATCCGTTTCTGGACGGTAATGGCCGCATGGGTCGCATGCTCGTGCCCCTCTTCATGTGGCAAAGAGAGCTGATTCGCCAACCGGCCTTCTACATCAGTGCCTATTTCGAAGCCAACCGGGACGCTTACTACGAAGGGTTGCGATCCGTATCGCGCGACGACGACTGGAGCGGGTGGTGCGAATTCTTCCTCGAAGCCGTTCGAACGCAAGCGGAGGATAATCTGATGAAGACCGAGGCGATTCTTGGACTCTACGAAGAGATGAAGGACCGTGTCCTCGAGGTTACCAACTCACGGTATGCGATTCGGGTCCTCGACTCGATCTTCCAGCATCCAGTCTTCACGAGCGCCCAGTTCGTTAAAGGAACCGAATCGTCTTCGCCCACTGCGCGTCGGATTCTCGCACGCCTGTGTGACTCGACCGTACTGCATAAGATCGAGCCTGCGCGCGGTCGGCGGCCCGCTCTATTCGTATTCCCCCGCCTGCTCGACGTTGCGGAAGGTAGGAAGAACGGATGACGATCACGAATGATCGCCAAGATCTTTTGCCGCTCGTATCGCCGCCGGTATGAGCGACAAAATGTCTTGTCGGTCACGGGTGATCGATAACACGGAGATCCGCTCCCTGAGTTCGTCAATTCCGTCCTCTACCACGGTAACGCTCTTGGACAGTCCCGCCCCGCTTGGCCAACTTGTTCGTGACCGAGAGGTTGGGTCAATAGGTGTGTAAACGTATTAGGCGGCGTTCTTCCGCTGTTGGTGTGAGACGGGCTTTCCGTCTTCGAACTTTCTTCCTTCAAATACGTCCTTGAGGAGGTGAGGAGCGTCGAGCCTTCGGAACCGCTTCTCAGCCACCAAGAGCAACTTCCAGATTAGCGCCGTAGCGCTCTCGACCCGCTTGAACCGCTTCGCTGCTGTCGTCCTGAGCCGTACCGCGGCGAACGGGCTCTCGACCACGTTCGTCGTGCGTAGATGCTTCCAGTGGTCCTCGGGGAAGTCGTAGAACGCTACCATCCGCTCCCAGTCGTCCTCGAGTACGTCCACTGCTTTCGGATACCACGGCCTATAGCGTCGGGCGAACACCTCGCGGGCCTTCAGGGCCTCGGCCCGGCTCGGTGCGTAGACCACGGCCCGGAGAAGATCCTTCGCCTCGCCCTGCTCCCGCTGAGGTAGTCGGTCCAGCACGTTCCTCATCTTGTGGTTCCAGCACCGTTGCTCACCCGCCTCAGGCCATACCTGCCGTACTGCGCCCCAGATCGCAGCGTTACCGTCCGCCATCAGAAGCCGGGGCGCCTCGATGCCGCGTGCCTTCAGGTCCCGCAACACCTCGGACCAGGACTCGACCGACTCTCGGTAGCCCGCTCTCAGGGCCAACACCTCTTTCGTCCCGTCTCGCATGGCACCCAGCACCACCAGCAGCGCCGCTTTGTCCCGCTCCAGCCCTGCCTTCACATAGATCCCGTCCGCCCACACGTAGACGACCTCACGACCCTCCAGGCGACGCTGGCTCCATTCCTCGAACTCCGCCGTCCATCCCGCCCGCAGCCGCCGAATCGAAGACTTCGACAGCGGTGCCCCCTCGCCCAGCAGGCCCCGCATCGCCAACTCGAAGTCTCCCTCCGCCAGTCCGTGCAGATACAGCTCCGGAAGCAGAGCGCCCAGCTCCTTCGTCCGCCTCGCGAACAACGGCAGCACGCGGCTCTCGAACCGCTCCTCAAGGCCTCGAACTCGAGGGCGTCGGAGTGTGATCGTGCCCGAGCTCATCGCCAGCCGCCTCGGCTTGCCGTATCCGTTGCGGTAGCCCTCGGTCGCGTCCACCACCCTCCTGCGCTCTGACTTCTCTCGCCCTAGCAACTCCGTGACTTCCTCCTCCAAGATCTGTTGAATGAACTCCTGCGCCTTCTCCCGAACCACTTCTTCCAGAACTTCCCACACGGGCGTCCTGGACTCACCCTCGGGTCCCACCGTATTCTTCCTCACGAGGCGTCGTTCCTTTCCCCCGGGCTGTCACCCGGAGTTCGCTGGTTATTACTCAGCGGAAAGGTACGTCGCCTCTCTTTTTACACACCCTTTGATCCTAGCTCGTGACCGACGCCCTGACCAACAACGCCACCGGCGACGAGTTCATCGATCGCGCGCGGATGGCCTGCCAACGGACCCAATCACTGTCCAGCCGACCTCCACTCCGGCACCGCCGCGCAAGCCAGCCTGATCGTGCTCCGGTATCCCGTCGACCAGGCGCTCTCGATCGCCCCGGCGCTCGTGCGGGACCACGCTGACACCGTGTTCGCCTGCCGCGCCGCGCCCCAGATCGCCGCGTTGCCGTAGGCGACCAGGAGCCGGGGAGCCCCGATGCCCCTGGCCCTCAGGTCCCGCAACACCCCAGACCACGACTCCACGGACTCTCGGTAGCCTGACACGAGCACCAGCACCTCCTTGCTCCCGTCCCGCATCGCCCCGATCACGACCAGCACGGCCGCTTTGTCCCGCTCGAGTCCCGCCCTTCACGTAGATCCCGTCCGCCCACATGTACACGACCTCGCGGTCCTCAAGCGGCCTCCTCGACCACTCTCCGAACTCCTCCGTCCAGCCCCTCTTCAGACGCCGAATCGAGGACTTCGACACCGGAGCCCCCTCGCCCAGCAGGCCCCTCATCGCAAGCTCGAAGTCCCCTTCCGCCAGACCGTGCAGGTACAGCTCCGGGAGCAGCGTGCCCACCTCTTTGGTCCTCCGCAAGAACAGCGGCAGCACCCGGCTCTCGAACCGCTCCTCGAGTCCCCGAACCCTCGGACGCCTCACCGTGATCGTCCCCGAGCTCATCGCCATCCGCCGCGGCTTGCCGTATCCGTTGCGATAGCCATCCGGCGCATCCACAGCCCGCTTCCGCTCCGACTTCTCACGGCCCAGAAGCTCTGTAACCTCCTCCTCCAAGATGCTCTGTATCAACGCCTGGGCCCGCTCCCGCACCCAAGCCTCGAGCACCTCCCATGTCGGCCCGGTGGACTCACTCCCCACTCCCGCCATATCATCTTTCATGAGGCGACGTTCCTTTCCCCGGGCTCCATCCCGGGATCCGCTGGTTACTGGTCAGCCGAAAGGTACGTCGCCTCTCTTTTTACACACCCTTTGATCCTAGCTCTAGCTCGTTCCCCGCCTGCGATATTGCTGCCGCATGTCACCAATAGTTTGGGCGGGATGCCTGTGTAAGCAGGCCAACGGGATCCACTTCCTGCGTGTACAGGGATGGTAATCGCCTGACACTCGGATTTCGCCGGAGCTGCGTCTAGGCTGCCTCGTCTTGGGCTTCTCTTGTTGGCCGTCGCGGCCTTCCTGGCGGCCGGCAGACCGGCTTGGAAAGAAATCTGGTACGGCGTGTGGCCCTCCATGGCCTCGGATGCGGTGCGGCCGCCTCTGGTTGGTAAGTCTCGAGGTAGGCCTCCAGATCGGTCTGCATCTCCTCGACAGTCTCGTACCAGGTGGTCCGGCCTGCTCGTCGAGCAGCGTACGGGGCAACGGTGCGGGTGTGCGCTGGGGGGAGGTGTCGTCGAGCGGCGTCCGGCTGTCCTCTGCCACGGCGCGCGACCCGTGGCAGGGGCTTCAACTGGAGGCGTGAGCAGCTGACCCGGCACGGGCGAGGTTGGGGGGGACGTTGGAGGGGACTCGCTCCCAGGGTAGCTCCTGGCCTCGATATCCCTTGCGCGACCGATGCCGGAACCGGCGAGGGTTAGCACAGCGCATCGCCGGATCGGGCAGACCTCCTAGTCTCGAGTCTCGCCGACGAGGTAGTCCGCCCAGTCGCGAAAGCTCGACCGACGGCCGTTCGGGGTCGGAGTCCCATGAACACGTCGTCTACGTTGAGCGCCACCCTGGTCCATCCTTCCGCGTACTATGCGACATAGTCGCTCCATACCTGCATGACTTCGCACCGGCGCGCCAGCAGGTCCGATCTCATGTACGCGCCCTCGGTGCCGCGCACGACGTGAGCCAACACGGCTTCCGCCGTCTCGCGGTCCACGCCGGTTTCGGCCATCCAACTGCGAATCGACGTTCGGAAACCGTGCAGCGTCGTCCCGGTGACACCGGCCAGCTGGAGCACCCGGAAAGTGGATTTCGAGGACAGCGCGCGGCCGGCCCGCGTCGGGAAGACGAACGGCGAATCGCCGGCAAGCTCGCTGGCGCGCAGCAGCACGTCGAGCGCGCCGCTGGACAGCGGCACGCGATGCTCCCGACCGGCTTTCATTCTCGCCGGCGGGATCGTCCAAACCTTCGCCGCCGTGTCGATTTCGTCCCACGTCGCGGCGCGCGCTTCGCCGGAGCGCGCCGCCGTCAAGACGATCAGCTCGACGGCGAGCCGCGCGGATGCCGGGGCGTTGGCCGACCGAATCCGCCGGAGCGCGTCTGGAACCTCACCGTGCGGGAGCGCGCGATGGTGCGTCGTGCCGTTGCCGTTGACCTTCGGGAGCGCGGCCACTGCGCAGTCCACGGGATTCGTCGAGATGTAGCCTTGTCCGACGCACCAGCGAAATGCCGCGCGGAGCCGGTTCCGGGCTTTCCGCGCGGCGGCTGGCTTCACGTTCCATACCGGCCGGAGACACGCCAGCACGTCGCCCGACGTGATCCGGTCCACCGGCTTGTCCCGGATCGGCGTGGCGTACAGCCTGAACGTCGAGTGCCATTCCCTGGGGAGCGGCGAGCCGGCTTTCCACGATTCGGCGTGTAGCCGGATCGTCTCTTCGGCGGCTTCGCGAAATCTCGGGACGCCGCCGCCGCGCGGGTCCACACCCTGGCCGATGGCCCGCGCGTTCTCAATGGCCTTGTGCCGGGCTTCCGCCAACGAGACTTCGGGAAACCGGCCGAGCCCGGTCGTCGTCAGCCGCCCCGCGACGCGCAACCGTTGCCTCCATGTGCGCGAGAGCCGGCCGCTCTTCATCCTGTGAACGCGCAAGCTCAGGCCGCGTGAGCCGGCCGCCGCGCGCCTGCTCCGCTCACTCGGCGTGGGCGACGGCGGAGATCGCTCCTCCCTGCGAGGGCCGACCGACCGGGATCCGGCCGCGCTCGAACTCTGACCCCCCGGAGGATCCAGCGATGCAGCCCTGGAGAATCAGCGTAGGCCTCAGCGCCGCACTTGTCGGCTCAGGCCTCCTCCTCGGCGGATCACGCCTCGAGTATCTCGCGCCGTTCTGGCCCGTGATCCTCGCCGAGCACGGCATCCCGATCGTCCTGCACTCGGCGCTGGTGCTCGGCGCCGTCGCGGCCGCCCTCTACGCCGTCGCTCGCGCCGCCGGGCTCGCCGACCTCGGCCGCCCGCGTCGATCTCCTCGAGCGCTCCGTACGGCGAGGCGAGGGCGATCCCGAACTCACCGACGCGCTACGCAGGGACGCCGAGGGCGAGTGGGACTGAACACTGAGATCGGGTCGGCCGCGAATCGTCGAGACCCGGAAATGCGCACATGATCGACCGAACATCTATCGAGATCCTGCCCGCGGACTGGCGCACGCGGGCCAAGACCCTGCGCCGCTACGGGGGCAAGACACCGGCCGTGGCGCTGGAGGCCTGCGCGGCGGAGCTCGAAACTGCCCTGCGCCAGAGAGACGACACGATTCTGACGCTGACAGAGGCAGCTGTGGAGAAAGCTGCTCCTCTGCCGCTCACCTGGGACGCCTAGTGCGCGAGGGCAAGGTCCCAAACGCCGGAAGGCCCGGCACACCCAGGATTCGCTCGAGGGGACCTCCCCCATGAGGCCGGGGCGCTGGCCGAGTCTCGTCTGGCGGCGAAGCCTTCCCCTCCGCGAGGTTTCGACCGGGCAGATCGTGCAGTGCATCATCGAGGAAGTTATCGGATGATGGCACAAAACGCAGTCGCACGAGCTACAGCGCCGGCGAGCGGGGCCGGAATCGGGTGCTGGTCTTTCCAGACCCCAGGACCGGTCTCATCCAGATCGAGTGGCGGGAAGGCGGACGGAGGCTTACCAAGTCGCTCGGGCATCGCGACTGGGACCGGGCCAAGAGGCAGGCGGACGCAGTCGCTGCCAGTGCGTACGCTCCTCGGCCTGCTGCCAGGCCACCCCTGCCCCTGCTCGTATCCTTCCGCCCACTTCGAGAGGCGCAGCTTGCTCTTGCTCAACTCCGCCGCTTTCCCGCTCTGCGCGTCGACCCGGTTCACGATCACGTGCACGTGCGCGGGTGTCCGCCCCGGTGCGCCACGATCAGCGCCTGGTGCTTCTGCAGCCCCAGCGCTTTCAGGCTCTCCGTCGCTTGCCCGGGCTCAACTCTGCCGCTCCGGCGCCTCATCCTTGGCCCAGTTACAGGCACATGGACGCCATATGGACGCCACAACAAAGAGCCTCGCCTTACACTACCATCGAATTAGCAGTTAAGTGCTTGTTATTTATGCACTTACTGCAGTGCCCCGCCAGGGACTCGAACCCCGAACCTACTGATTAAGGTGCCGGAGCACGCCCATGAGGATCCCCGGATTGAGCTCCGGGCGCCTTCGGCGCCCTCCGCTCGTCTCGCGGAGGACATCCGGATCTATCGAGAGCACTGCCGACGCTCGGCTCAAACCTACGGTTCTATCGGGCGACTCCGTCGCCGACGCGTGGCCGCTTCGCGACCCCCTGAACCCCATTACACTCACCTTATACGCTAAATCACGGGAGATTCCTGGTTCTTTGCGGGTTTTGGAGAAAATTTCGAGGTTGGGTCAATAGGTGTGTAAACGTATCAGGCGGCATTCTTCCGCTGTTGGGTTGAGACGGGCTTTCCGTCTTCGAACTTCCTGCCTTCAAACACGTCCTTGAGGAGGTGAGGAGCGTCGAGCCTTCGGAACCCTCTCTGCCAACTTACGTGAGACACGGAGCAGCTAAGGAATTAGAGTAGGGCGAAGGCAGAGAAACCGAGGATGCTGAGACACCGAGAGAGAATGAAAGAGAATGGAATAGCCCCACCAACCTGGGACGGTAAGCGAAGCGCGGCAGCTCCTGCGGACTCGGAGGTGGTAGATAGGCCGCTGCGCCGGCGGTTCGCTCCGTCGTACAAGCTGCGGATCGTCGAAGAAGCGGACCGGTGCACGGAGCCCGGAGAGGTTGGCCGACTCCTACGGCGGGAGGGCTTGTACTCGTCGCACCTGACGACATGGCGCAAGGCGGCGCATAGCGGGTCCCTGAAAGCGCTGTCGAAGAAACGAGGCCGTAAGCGCGAGCGCAATCCGCTGGAGGAGAAGGTGCGCAAGCTGGAGCGCGAGAACACTCGCCTCGAGAAGGAGCTCCAGAAGGCGCACTTGATCATCGACGTCCAGGGAAAAGTTGCAGGGCTGCTGGGATTGAGCCTCGAGGACGGGACGAACTCATGAAGGCGACCCAGGAGCTAGCCAAGCACGTAGGGGTGAAGCCCGCGTGCGATGCGCTCAGGGTGCCGCGAGCCACGTTCTACCGTCGTCGGAGGCCATCGACCGGGCATCAGCAGCCCCGCCCGACCCCCGCCCGGGCCTTAAGCGAGAAGGAACGAGACAAGGTCTTCGACACGCTGTGTTCGGAGCGGTTCGTGGACCGGTCCCCAGCCGAGGTGGTGGCGACGCTGCTCGACGAGGACGTCTACCTGTGCAGCGAGCGTACGATGTATCGCGTTCTGGCTTCCCAGGTGCCGGTTCAGGAGCGTCGAGCGCAGCGGAGTCATCCCAAATACCAGAAACCCGAGTTGATGGCGAGGGGCCCGAACCAGGTCTGGTCCTGGGATATCACCCGGCTGCTGGGGCCGAAGAAGTGGAGTTACTTCTACCTCTACGTGATCCTGGACATCTTCAGCCGCTACGTCGTGGGATGGATGGTGGCGGATCGGGAGAACTCTGCCCTGGCCAGCCGGCTGATCCAGCAGAGTTGCTTGAAGCATGGCGTCCAGCCCCACCTCCTGACCCTGCATTCCGATCGAGGGGCTCCGATGACGAGCCAATGCACGGCTCAACTACTCGCCGATCTCGGCGTGACCCGCTCGTTGGGCCGACCCCAGGTCTCGGATGACAATCCGTTCTCCGAGGCTCAGTTCAAGACCTTGAAGTACCATCCCTCGTTTCCCGGCCGGTTCGGGGATCAGGGGCAAGCCAAGACCTTCTGTCGCTCGTTCTTCCGTTGGTATAATGCCGAGCACCGCCATGGCGGCATCTCGATGCTGACCCCCGAACAGGTCCACTTCGGTCACGCCGATCGGATCATCGCCTGCAGGAAGGCCGTGCTCCGTGAGGCATGGGCCGCTCATCCCGAGCGCTTCGTCTCCGGTGAGCCGAAGCCTAAACCACTCCCGGAGGCCGTCTGGATCAATCCTCCCACCCCATCCCTCACTACACAGGAGATTGCTCTCTAATTGATTTCCAAGAGTGTCTCACTGGCGTTGACAGGTTCCGGAACCGCTTCTCGGCCACCAAGAGCAACTTCCAGATCAGCGCCGTAGCGCTCTCGACCCGCTTGAATCGCTTCGCCGCCGTCGTCCTGAGCCGTACCGCAGCGAACGGGCTCTCGACCACGTTCGTCGTGCGTAGATGCTTCCAGTGATCCTCGGGGAAGTCGTAGAACGCCGATGCCTAGCCGTGGTACACCTACTTAGCAGGTGGATGCCATGAAGAAGCGACGTTAAGCATAGGGTGCCGGAGTCTAGGGCGCTGGCCTTGCCGCCGAAGGGGCACCAGCCGAGCAAGGCCGAAAAGGAAGAGGAAGTGGATATGCCGAAGCTGACGAAGGCCCAGCTGCGGAAGACATTCTTCCGGCCTTTCCGGTTTGGGCGGCAAGGGGAGTGAGACGATTGGCCTGTGGGTAGGCTCCTGGCGTTAGTAGTGGTCCTCGTAGGGATCGCGATGGTATAATCCCCGATTCAAGCAGGGAGACTACGCATGCCGTGGCCCAGCACCATTTCCCTCCTCTACCCGTTGGCAGACGGGCAAGAACCTCAACATCGCGCCGCCGGGCTGGGAGCAGACCTACGACCCCCTGGTCGAGGCCTGCAACCTCGACAAGGGCTGGAGCCGCCCGGACGATCCGGCGCGCGCCCGGGATCAGCAGCCGGGGCACCGCGCCTACCTCGAGGCGGCGGAGCTGCGGGCGGGGATCGCGCATGAGGCCGATCCCCGGGACCAGATCCGGGACTACCTGCTGCGGGGCGTCGAGCGCGGCACGGTGCAGGACCGGGCCGGCGTTGTCGCCGCCCTGCAGGAGGCGGGCTTCGCCGTGCCGCGCCAGGGCAAGAACTACGTGACCGCCCACGACCCGGACAGTGGGAAGCGGTGGCGGCTGAAAGGAGCGCTGTACGAGCATGACTTCCAACGCGAACGATTTGAGCGCCCGATGGCGCGCCTGGGGAATCCCAGTGCGATGCGGGGCGGGCATGGTGGCCCTGCAAACCCTCCTCGCGCTCTACCGCTTTGGAGACAGCACGGCCCTGCTGCAGTTGGTGAATCCGCTGATGTGGATCGGGCTGGGTCTGTTCTTCGTCACGGGCTGGGTCATTGGCTGGGTGGTGGAACGCCTTCTCCGCGGCACGACCGGTCGGTTCCGCACGCTGCTGCTGGGTGCGACGTTCCTGGCCACCCCCGTGGCGGTCGCCGGGAGCCTCGTGGGGGGGCTATTCGGCCCTCCGGGGGTCCTGCTCTATGGCCTGATCCCGTATCTCCTCCTGGTGGGGATTCCCAGACTGATTGGGGTCGTGTGGACCCGGCATGGCTCCTGAGCCTTCCGGAAGCAGAGTACGAACAACTCGAGGCGGTGTAGGACCTCCCACCAGTGGGACCGCGCAGCACGCCAGGCGCGTCAACGGCTCCGCTCCGGCCCTCCGGGTGACCCCCTGGCCCGCTCCGGCTCAGCGGCTCGGGTATGGGGTCGGCCAGGACTGCCCGCCCCCGGTCCACGTCCGTCCGGTCCAAGGAGCCGCCGCGGCACTCTCCACGTGCCCCGGAGTCTTTTCATGAACCGGATAATCCCCATATTTTGCCTACCCAAGTCGTCTTCCGTAACTCTCCGTAGTGGAGATTTCAGGCACAGTGCCTTCATCGTGGAAAGCACTTGAACCACTACTCGGACGAGTTTGCGTTCCGGTGGAACCCAAGGCATGATACCGACGCCAAGCTGACTGAGGACGCCATCGAGGGGACGACGGAAAACGGCTGCTCTACCGTGGCTCACCGACGCTGATTACTAGGGTTTTGATATCATGGCCGACCACCGCATAACGCTCCGGCTCTCGAATGCGGAGTTAGAGGGTGCCCCCATCCGGCTCACAGACGTAGTAGGCGAGCTTGAGGCCATTGGGAAGGTGTTGCGGAGAACCCAGCGGTCGCTTTCCTCGATATCAGAGTCCTTGGACTGGAGGGTGGTTGAGATAAGCTACGACAGTCCCTTAACCGTCAGCATCGAGCCAGCAGCCGAACCGGGTTACGGGGCATTCGCCGTGAGGGTCGTGGCGCGATTCTTCGACCTTGCCGAACGCATTGAGACTGGCGATTACGAAGGCATAAATGGGGCCGTTCTCAGAGACTTCAGGGATCTCGCTACGCCAGTGGACGGAGGAAGGATCGATGTCGAGGTACTTAATGGCTCTAGGGACTTCCATATCCGACAAGGAACTCGGACACGCCATCCAGGCCGTGCTTGCCCCCGAAACGACAGCCCTTGGAAATATTAAGGGGCAACTGGAATACATAAACCTGCACGGCCAGACGAACGTCTTCAGAGTCTATCCCTTCATTGGCCCCTCTTATGTGGAGTGCAGATTCCCCTCTCTGCCAACTTACGTGAGACACGGAGCAGCTAAGGAATTAGAGTAGGGCGAAGGCAGAGAAACCGAGGATGCTGAGACACCGAGCGGAGCCTGTCAACGCCAGTGAGACACTCTTGGGAATTAATTAGAGAGCAATCTCCTGTGTCGTGAGGGAGGGGGTTGGAGGATTGATCCAGACGGCCTCCGGGAGTGGTTTAGGCTTCGGCTCACCGGAGACGAAGCGCTCGGGATGAGCGGCCCATGCCTCACGGAGCACGGCCTTCCTGCAGGCGATGATCCGATCGGCGTGACCGAAGTGGACCTGTTCGGGGGTCAGCATCGAGATGCCGCCATGGCGGTGCTCGGCATTATACCAACGGAAGAACGAGCGACAGAAGGTCTTGGCTTGCCCCTGATCCCCGAACCGGCCGGGAAACGAGGGATGGTACTTCAAGGTCTTGAACTGAGCCTCGGAGAACGGATTGTCATCCGAGACCTGGGGTCCGGCCCAACGAGCGGGTCACGCCGAGATCGGCGAGTAGTTGAGCCGTGCATTGGCTCGTCATCGGAGCCCCTCGATCGGAATGCAGGGTCAGGATGTACAGAGATGGTAATGACCTGACAGTTGGCCCTCGCCGGAGCTGTGTCTAGGCTGCCTTCGTCTTAGCCTCCTCCTTCCTGGCCTTTGCGGCCTTCCTGGCGTCGGTGAGACCGGCCTTGAAGACCTGATAGGGCGTGCGGCCCTCCATGGCTCGACCGCGGTGCGGCCGCTTCCGGTTGTAGGTCTCCAGATACGCCTCGAGGTCCTGCTGCATCTCCTCGACGGTCTCGTACCAGGTGGTGCGGCCCTTCACCCTCAAGTGCTCGTCGAGGAGCGTGCGGTGGAAGCGCTCGATGAAGCCGTTGGACTGGGGCCTGCCCACCTTCGTCGTGCGGTGCTCGATGTCCTCGAGCTGAAGGAACAGCTCATATGGGTGACGGTCCGGACGGCCGCAGAACTCGCGGCCGTTGTCGCTGAGCACGGTCTTCACCCGGACCCGGTGCTCATCGAAGAACGGCAACACGTCGTTATTCATCACCTGCACCGCCGTGAGCGGGAGCTTGCTCGTGTAGAGCCGGCCCCAGGCGTAGCGGCTGAAGCAATCGAGCACGGTCTGCAGGTACACCTTGCCGACCCCCTTCAGCGTTCCGACGAAGAACGTGTCCACGGCGACGAGGTCGCCCGGGTAATGGACTTCGATGTGGCGCTCCCGGAACTCGGGACTGAAGCGCTCCAGCAGCTCGATCTGCTCGTCGGTCAGCTTCAGCTTCCGTTCCCTGGCCGTCTCTTCGAGCCTGAGCAGCCGTTCGTGCTTCGTGGTGAGGCCATGCCGGCTCCACACGCCCCGTACGCCTCCTGAGCTCACCTGGATCCCTCCGAGCAGCAACTCGTCCGCGACCCGCTGAGCTCCGTGCGTCGGAGCCTCCAAGGCGTGGGCCAAGACCGCCTGCTCAATCTCTTCACTCACCCGGTTCGGGTGCGGTCCCTTCGGCCCGGAAGCTGGTCGATCAGCCCCTCGGCCCCGTAAAGCTGGAAGTTCCTCCTGATCTCGTAGAACTGCTGCCGGCTGTAGCCCACGATCTTGCACGCCTTGCTCACGTTGCCGAGCTCCTGGGCCAACTGTAGCAGGCTCAGCTTGCGGCGCGCTATCTTCTCCCCCTGGACGGTGGTCATCTTCTCTCCCGTGCTAAGTGAGTGACTTCGACATCTCTCAATTAGCTCCGGCGAGGGCGGCTGGCCACCGTCCTCTCTCGTGGTCAACTGTCAGGTGAATACCGTCTCAGCACAGTCAGGAGGTGGGGCTGGACGCCATGCTTCAAGCAACTCTGCTGGATCAGCCGGCTGGCCAGGGCAGAGTTCTCCCGATCCGCCACCATCCATCCCACGACGTAGCGGCTGAAGATGTCCAGGATCACGTAGAGGTAGAAGTAACTCCACTTCTTCGGCCCCAGCAGCCGGGTGATATCCCAGGACCAGACCTGGTTCGGGCCCCTCGCCATCAACTCGGGCTTCTGGTATTTGGGATGACTCCGCTGCGCTCGACGCTCCTGAACCGGCACCTGGGAAGCCAGAACGCGATACATCGTACGCTCGCTGCACAGGTAGACGTCCTCGTCGAGCAGCGTCGCCACCACCTCGGCTGGGGACCGGTCCACGAACCGCTCCGAACACAGGGTGTCGAAAATCTTGTCCCGCTCCCTCTCACTTAAGGCCCGGGCGGGGGTCGGGCGGGGCTGCTGATGCCCGGTCGATGCACTCCGACGACGGTAGAACGTGGCTCGCGGCACCCTGAGCGCATCGCACGCGGGCTTCACCCCTACGTGCTTGGCTAGCTCCTGGGTCGCCTTCATGAGTTCGTCCCGTCCTCGAGGCTCAATCCAGCAGCCCTGCAACTTTTCCCTGGACGTCGATGATCAAGTGCGCCTTCTGGAGCTCCTTCTCGAGGCGAGTGTTCTCGCGCTCCAGCTTGCGCACCTTCTCCTCCAGCGGATTGCGCTCGCGCTTACGGCCTCGCTTCTTCGACAGCGCTTTCAGGGACCCGCTATGCGCCGCCTTGCGCCATGTCGTCAGGTGCGACGAGTATAAGCCCTCCCGCCGTAGGAGTCGGCCAACCTCTCCGGGCTCCGTGCACCGGTCCGCTTCTTCGACGATCCGCAGCTTGTACGACGGAGCGAACCGCCGGCGCAGCGGCCTATCTACCACCTCCGAGTCCGCAGGAGCTGCCGCGCTTCGCTTACCGTCCCAGGTTGGTGGGGCTATTCCATTCTCTTTCATTCTCTCTCGGTGTCTCAGCATCCTCGGTTTCTCTGCCTTCGCCCTACTCTAATTCCTTAGCTGCTCCGTGTCTCACGTAAGTTGGCAGAGAGGGAAGGAGTGCAACGCCAAATTTCAGGAAGATGTCGGCGTAGGGACGGCCCACCGGCCCTCCCGAAATCTGCCAGACAGACGGAGTGCGCGTGCCCATCAATGCAACTCCCTCATCGAGGCACCGCCAGAAGCATGGCGGCGAGGAGACGTTTCTCCTCGCTTCCCTTGGGATAGAGCGCCGAGAGCGCGTTGGCCAAGCGCAGGAAGTCCGGTCCACGGTCCTGCTCGACCCCGATCAACTTTCGCAGGGCGTTGGCCTGGCCGCTCGCTTGCAGGAGCATCGCTGCGTGCACGCGGTCCAGCGTCGTCGCGTCGGGGGAGCGGAACTCAGCGTCGCCGCTGAGGACCGCCTTCTTGCCACGGCCGCGGGTTTTCTTTCTTGTCACAGGTTCCATGTCGGGGAAGAGCATACCTTGCAGGTCGCCTCCGGTGTCGCTTTCGATCCAGTCAGCTGCGACGCGGGTGCCGTCCTCACCGAAGAGCGCTTTGGCGCGCTCGGCGACGGGCAAGAGACGCACTACACCCTTCGCTTGACCAATGATGCGGTCTGTCCAGACATCGAGATCGATGCCCATCGGCTGGGCGAAGCGGCGGACTACGTCAAAGGGAAGACTGAAACCCTTCGCCACCACCTTGGCGGTCGAATCCTCGTCTTCTTTTTCTTTCTTGCCGTTCTCCTCGGGCACGTCGGTGCTCTGGAGTGTCCAGAGGAACAGTGCAGTCAGCCGCGCGTCTTCTTCCAACGAGCCGGTGATGTCGCCGCTGCCGAGCACCTGCTTCAGCGCGACGCGGCCCACCACCTCCCAGACCTTCTCAAGGTACTCTGGTAGGCCGACCTCGCGGCCTTCGGCTGTTTCCACTGCCCGGTAGCGGCTGAAGATCTCAAGTGCAGGTCCGATGCAGGCAAAGACCAGGTCTGCACCGCGGATGCCCTCGCTCTGCAGGCGCTCCATCCAGGCGGCGACGCGGGGTGGAAGTTCGTGCAGGACGTCGGCCCAGTCGCCGACGGGAGCGTCCTCGGGGCGG
The DNA here is from genome assembly GCA_965218295.1 of Longimicrobiales bacterium. Taxonomy (GTDB): domain Bacteria; phylum Gemmatimonadota; class Gemmatimonadetes; order Longimicrobiales; family Gaopeijiaceae; genus CBDCKN01. Next base: position 258,574 of record CBDCKN010000013.1, read on the forward strand.
GGGCGGCAGATGAGGTGAACGCTGGTTTCCAAGGTTGCGGAGTCGCGAGCTCGGAGCCTGGCGCCCCTTTCAGTGGCGATGGGCCATGAGCCAGTGACCACCCACCCTCCTTGAAGCAAGCCATCGAGAAACGCCTCCCAGCCTTCCGTCGAAGAGTGAGCAAACACAACGCAGCCAATGCCGTCGTCCGTGAGGATTCGGCGACCTTCCTTGAACGCCCGCCCGATCGCCGTCTCGAAGAATTTCCTATTCTTCGGAACACCGGCAACTGATCGGTTGTCATCCTGGACCATCTCGCGATCCTTCGGTGAGAGGCCGTTATCAGGCTGAAAGGGGCTGCGGAGAGCTGGCTCTCCTGGAAGAGTCCGCTTGTGCCAGACATAGTAGACGTCGGCCAAGTCCGAGTACGGAATAGCATCGTAGTAGGGAGGATCTGTGAACCAGCAGGACGCTGAAGCGTCGGGGAGAGGATGCTCGCCAGCGTCCGCGGTTTGCACTTGCCCTGGATGATCCATGACGGGTGCGAGTCCCTCGATAACATCGACCGTACTCGCTAGGGCATCGTCGATGCCGCCAGCAAAGCCAGCGAACGGGTACATCTCCGGGTAATCCCACGCCATCGAAATCGCCTGAAGTGCGAACGTGCCCGCGACTGTCTCGCTGCCCCGATGCCACTTCGAGAACGCGTTCCAGTGCCGGATACACCTACCGGTCGACAAACAAAGAAACCTCTTCACCGCATCTGCGAATCCAACGTCCGAATGGCGTCCTGCAGAAGAGCCAAAGCCAGTTTCTGACGCGCAGAAAACAGGTCTCCGAACGTCTTGCAGCCGTACAAGTGCATCCTGAATGGCGAGTTCCGGCTTACCTTGTGCTGGACGATCGCTTCGTCTGGAATTAGCGACAGCCCATCCAAGACACCTTGCCCCTGAGGTCGTCCAGCCGTTGCATAGCTCGTCCCACCGCCGTGTAGTCGGCGGCAGACGCTAGGCGATATTGCCTGCCCTTTCCGATGGTGTCCCGCTGACAGTTGAAGGTGGTGGCTCCGGAGAGTCTCCTTGTTAGCCTGCCTTTCTCATTTCGGCAACCGGTTCATGGTCGTCGAGGTGGGCCCTGAGCATCCAGAGCTGGTCGTAGCCGATGATCCTCCGGTAGCTCTTCTCGGTCTCCACGAACGAGGCCGCAGCCCAGCGCAAGGCCATCGCTCCGTTCTTCCAGTTGGTCACCCTGCGGGTCTTCTGTCTTACGCCCGAGTGGGTGCTGTCGATCAGGTTGGTCGAGCCCAGGCACTTCCTCAGCCGCGGCGGGAGGCCGAGCCGGTTGATCGTGAACATCTCGCTGAGGCCTTCGCGTAGGCTGGCCGAGGCCGAGGGGTGGTCGCGCTCGAGCATCGGGCGAGCTGCTCGAGCTTCTGCTCGCCCTGCTTCGCGTCCAGCTTCATCGCCGCCCGGAACGCCGCCTTCACCTGAGGATGCTGATCCTTCGGCAGATGACCCAGCACGTTGCGGAGCTTGTGGTTGCGGCAGCGCTGGATGGGGTGACGTTGGCCGACACCTTCTCGATCGCCTTCCTGAGCGCTTTCGAGCCATCGATCACGAACAGCCGCCGCCTGCCCGGGTCCAGGCCGCGCTCGACCAGATCCTCTAGGAGCGCCCCGGTCACCTCGGCGTTCTCACTCGCTCCTTCCCTCACGCCCAGCACGTGCTTCTTTCCGTCTGAGTCCACGCCTACCGCAGCAAGCACGTGGTGCGAGCCCATCTGGATCCCGTCCAGGTAGATCACCAGGAGGTCCCACGCATCCAGCCGGCGCTCCATCAGCTCCTTCAGCACGCGCTCCGAGGCCTCGACCGTCTCACGGCTCACCGCCGACTTGCTCACCCCGACCGTGTCGGCCATCTCACCGATCACACGGCCGTACTTCCGGCGTGCTCACCCCCGCCATCAGGACCTCGAGCATCCGATCCGCCACGGCGCCCGGTCTCCGCATCGCTGCGTACGCCGGCACCTCGACCTCGCCACCCTCCCCGGCGCCCCGGCGCCTGAGCCGTGGCCGCTCCACACGCACCTTCCGGTCCGACAGGTAAACCACACCACCCTGCCGCCATACACACCGTGTCGTCTTCCGCTCGTGACCGACCTGCCTGCTTCACGCCTGCCACACCCTCGGCGCTCATCTCCAGCACCGCTTCGATCGTCGCTCGTCCCATCACCTGGATGACTTCGTCGATCGCGACCTCCGTCTGCTCCACGAGCTCAAGCATCGGAAGCAGAAACTGCCCCTCCGCTTCAGGAACTCCCTGATCGCGCGCTTGTCCGCCCGATCCCTTACCTCGTACGTTCTCTTCATCGTGGTGGCTCCGTGTTGGGGTTTTTGCCTACCCGAGCCTATCGGCCCGGGACCCCCGGAGCCACCACTTTTCTTTCTCCCCTATCAGGAACCTTCAACTACGGTTGGGACAGCTTCTGGGGGTGTGCGCAGCTATCACACCGTGGAACTTCCCCATGTCCATGCCCACTGGATGGTGCTTCCGGCACTGGCCGCCGGCAACACGGTGATTCTCAAACCGTCGGAAGAGACCCCGCTGTGCGGTCAGGCGTACGCCGACGTGCTCAACGCGGCGCTCCCGCCGGACGTTCTACAGGTGGTCCACGGAGCGGACGATCAGGGCAAGCGGCTGGTCGAGAGCGACGTGGACCTCATCGCCTTCACTGGCTCCCGGGAGACGGGCAAGCACATCCTCCGGTCGGCGAGCGGCGAGCTGAAGCGGGTGATCCTCGAGCTAGGCGGCAAGGATCCCATGGTGGTCCTGGAGAGCGCCGATCTCGAGAAGGCGGCCAAGTTCGCGGCGTGGAACAGCTTCCGGAACGCCGGTCAGGTTTGTGTGAGCACCGAGAGGATATTCGTGCCGGACTCGGTGGCGGATCGCTTCGAGGCGCTCCTGGTGGAGGCCGGGGAGGCCATGAAGCAGGGAGACGGTCTGGATGAGGGGATCAGGGTGGGTCCCATGGTCAACGCCCAACAGCGGGCTCACGTCCTCGAGCAGCTTGACGAAGCCATCGCCGATGGCGCCACCTCTCAGGTGGTTCCGGCCATCACGACAACTTCGTCACCCCTACATCCTCACGGGTGTGAGAGGAAGAGATGGCCATCGCCAAGGACGAGACGTTCGGGCCTGTGGCCTGTGTGACGCGTGTGGCGTCAGAGGAAGAGGCCATCGAAAAGGCCAACTCCACCCACTTCGGGTTGGGCGCCGTCGTCTTCGGGTGAAGACGACGAGCGGACGGCCCAGATAGCCCGCCAACTGACGGCCGGGATGATCGGGATCAACAAGGCCGCAGGTGGTGCGAGAGGCACACCCTGGGTGGGGGCCCGCCAGAGCGGCTACGGCTTCCACAAGTCCATTGACGGGCACCGCCAGTTCACCCAGGTGCGGGTCGTCACGAAGCCTGCATGAGGGGACCGCCGCCGCCGCCGGATCCTAAAGGATGATGGCCAAGGGCACGAGGAACACATAGCCCACCACCAGGAGGATGGGCGCCCAAGTGATGGAGCCCTGGGCGAGAAGCCAGTACGCGAACGTAATGGTGAGCAGGGCACCGACCGCGAAAGCGAGGTTGATCCCGGAGAACTGGAGGGACGCCTTCCCGACCTCTCCGCTCGATTTCGTGTCGTTCTTCTTGGCCATGGCCACGATCCTATTCTCGCCAGATCCTCGGGTCAACCGACTCATGGTCCTCGGGCGCCGCGCCGACGTGGTAACGGGCCACTACAGGCCGAAGCGTTCTACGTAGCGGGCGAGGCGAGAGCGGGAGATCCCGAGCAGCCTGGCCGCTTCCGTCTTGTTTGCACCCGTGCTCTCCAGCACCCGACGAATCTGGCGCTCGATGGCTCCGTCCAGGGTCATGTCACCCTCCCTGGCGGGTGCCATCTGGGCCTTCGGCGGGCAACCATCCCCCGACAGACCAAGGGCCAGATGCTCCGGACCCACCACAGAACCCCGGCGCGACGATGGCGGCTCTGGTGAGAGCGTTCTCGAGCTCACGCACGTTGCCCGGCCAGTCGTAGGCCACCAGCTCTCCCATCGCCGTTTCCGAAATCCGTCGCACCTCACTGCCTGTCTCGTTGCGGATGCGGCCCAGAAGATGGTTGGCCAGGAGAGGGATGTCGCCCTTTCGGTATCGCAGGCTCGGAACTTCGATCTCAACGACCCGTAGCCGGAAGTACAGATCCTCACGGAAGCCGCCCTCCGTTACTAGCTCTTCCATGGGCTGGTGTGTGGCTGCAACCATCCTGGCCTCCGTCCGTTTCGCCTGCTCGCCTCCCACGGGATAGAACTGTCGCTCCTGGAGCACCCGTAGGAGCTTCGACTGGAAGTCGGGTGAGGTGTCGCCGATCTCGTCCAAGAAGATGGTCCCCCGCCCCGCCAGCTCGAAATAGCCCTTCCTCGCCCCGACCGCCCCCGTGAAGGCACCCCGCACGTGCCCGAACAGCTCCGACTCCAGCAGGGTGTCCGTCAGCGCCGTGCAGTTCACCGCGATGAAGGGCTCACTCGAGTGGAGCGAGTGGTCGTGAATGGCACGAGCCACCAGCTCCTTGCCCGTGCCGGTCTCGCCCCGAACGAGGACGGTGGTTCCGGTTCCGCGCGAGGACACCGATCATCTTGTAGATCTCGATCATCCTCGGGTCACGGCCGATCACGGTGCCGGCCCCAACGCCGTCGGCCAACTCGGCCTCGGGCTCGGGCCCCTCTGCCGAGGCCCGGATCAGCTCCTGCTCAGCCAGGCAGCGCTCGACAACCGACTCGAGCTCTTTCAGGCCCACGGGCTTCACCAGGTAGTCGAACGCCCCGGACTTCATGGCCTTGACGGCCGAGGTCATGGAGTCGTGGCCCGTCATCACGATGACATCCACGCCGCTCATGGACTTCCGGATCCTGTTGAGGAGCTCCAGTCCGGTCATCCCGTCCATACGCACATCCGTGATGACCACGGCGGGATCGAACGCCTTGACCTTACCGAGGGCAGCCTCGGCGCTCTCGGCTTCATCCAGCTCGTAGCCCGAATGCTCGAGCTTGGCCCTGAAGACGGAGCGGGTGTCGGCGTCGTCGTCGACGAGCAGGATACGAGACAATGGTGTCCTCTTTAGAAGGCTGTACAGCCTTCTGGTGCGTGGAGGCGTCGGATACTCTTACTCCGATCTGTCGGGGTCGGGTCCAGGCACGTCCGCGCCCGACGGGTCCTCGAGCCAGAAGCTTGGCTGGTCGGGAACGTCCTGAGCCCTTAGGCGAGCCAGGCGCTCTCGCCTGGCTCGCCTGCGGACTCCCACCATGGCAGCCAGAGCCAGGCTCAGGAACATCCAGAACACGGCCGAGTGGGAGAGGACGAACAGCCAGCCGTACCGGCCCTCGACATAGCGCCGCCAGTCCTCCTCGAATTGAGCCGTAGTGACACCATACGTGGATCGAAACGCCCGATCGAAATTACCGACTTCCTTCCACCTCCTGAGCAAGACCTCCCAGCGCACGGGGGCTGCTCTGCACGACCAGGTACTCGATGGTCGTGGCGGAGAGGAGGTAGGCCGTCTGGGCCCTCGCCCTGGTCCCGGGGCCACGAGAGATCGAGAGAGTCCAGCGGGTTCCGGTCCCTGGCCAGGGCCACCCTGAGCTTCCAACCCTCAGACCAGTCCCACCCGCCGCTGGCCCACTGGGCATAGCCCTCGGAGAACCATCGGGGTACGCGAAGCCCCTGCAGGTACTGGTGCAAGCCGATGTGCGCCCACTCGTGGCGGAGCACCTGGGTGTCGCTCCAGCCGCGCCCCCGTGCGGACACGTAGGCAGGCATGACGATGGTCGCTTGGGCCGGGAGGGCAACCCCCGCACCCCAGTCGGGGACCTGCCCACTCGTGAGTCGCTCGAACACGGACTCATCGGGTGCCAGGAGCACGAGAACCCCGGTGGGCACGTCGGGTGGAAGCCCCGGCAACGGGGGAGCAACCTCCAAAGCCGTGAGCACGCGCACCGCTTTGCCCGAGTCGGGTGCCATGAAGGAGACGGTGGCGCGGGTTCCCTCGAGTTGGCCGCCACCGGCGAGCGTCTGTCTGAGAGTGTCCTGCCCGATCCCGAGGAGTAGGACCAAGAGCCCGGGAATCACGCGCCGGCGGACGCTCCGAGCTGGTCGAGCTTGGCCTGAAGCGTGTGGTTCTCCGGGTTGAGCTCCAAGGCACGCCGCCACATGGCCCCTGCCTCGGCAGTCTCGGAGTTCTCCAGCGCGATGGCCCCGAGCTTGATGTAGACATCGTCTCCGAGGCGCGGGTCCGCCTTCACCGCAAGCTCGTACTGAGTCTTCGCCCGTGCCTTGTCTCCGCGGCGGAGGGCCTGGTCACCCAGCGCCTTGTGTGCCTGTGGCACCACCGGCTCCTGCTTGATAGCCCGCTCGTAGTAGGCCTCGGCCGCCTCGTTCTCTCCACGGTGCTCCAGCACGGCCCCGGTGTTGACCAGGATCGCCCCGTTATCGGAGTATTGTTCCAGCCCCTCGCGACCGATCTCCACGGCGCGGTCCATGTCGCCGGCGATGCCGGCCGCCAGCACCGAAAAGGCGAAGAACATGGGCGACAGCGTCCCCTCTCCGACCTTGTCCTGATAGCCCTTGAAAGAGCCCATGGCGGCGGCTCCATCACCGGACTTCAACTTCACGATTCCCTGGGCGAGAAGAAGGCCGGGATCGTCCGAGTTCAGCTTCTCGGCCTCGGCGAGGGCGGCGAGCGCCTCGTCGTAACGCCCGATCCTCTCAAGCGCCAATGCGCGGTTACGGTGCAGGGCGTACGTCATCTCCGCAGCCTCGCCCATCTCGTCGAAGTGCACGCTGGCTTCCTGCGCCCGACCCGCCTTCAGGCTGATGAGGCCGAGATAAGCCCGAGCCCGCGGATGGTTGGCATCCAGCTCGAGGGTCTTCCTGAGCTCCCGAATGGAGTCCTCCATCAGCCCGGACCGGGTAGAACGCCAAGCCGAGGTTCAGGTGCTCCTCCAGGGAGCCTTTGGCCCGCGACTCCGCGGCCCGCTTGCCGACTTGGACGGCGAAACCCGCTTGTATGAGCCCGTACAGCGCTTTACCCGTGTCGAACTCCACCAACCCGGACTGGTCCACGAGATCCGTCACCGAGCGCTCACCGTCGATGAGCGGAATGATCCGCTGCTGTGCTTCCGTGAGGTCGATCCCTTCCTCTTCAAGGGGGTCGCGCTCCAGGGTGAAGACCAGGTTCATGGACGAGATCTTCTTTTCCATGACGCTCCATTCGTCGACGCGACGTGCTCCCTCCATCAGGAGAGCGTCGATGCTGATGGACACCCGCATCACGCTCTCCTCCGGCTTGACGTCGGCTTGGAACTGGAAGGTGCCCTGGTTCCAATGGAAGACGTGGTAGACGGCCTCTTCGATCTGTATGGAGATGTACTTTTCGAGATCCTCTTGAGAGAGGGCTCCACCCTCCACCAGCAGCTTGCCCAGCTTCTTCCCCCGCTCGTGGGCCTGCTTCTCCATGGCCGCCGAGAGCTGATCCCGGTCGATTACCTCGTTCTTCACCAGGAGCTCGCCAAGGCGGTCCGGACGGTCCACCACGGACGCGTAGACGACCCGGCCGTCCTCGAAGTAGATGTAGCCGAAGTTGCCCTGGTCCGTCAGTGACAGGCAGCCCGTCTTCCTCCCCATGGCAAGAAGCTGGGAGATGTCGGCCAAGCTGACGTCTGCGAGAGCGCCTTCGATCGCCATGCTGTTCTACGCTTCCTCTTCGACTTCCACGATGCGGTCCTCGATGACCGCCCAGTCCCAGACCACGTTTTCCCTCGATGGTTGCCACGGAGTACCCGGATCGACGGTAGCTGGGGCCACCGGCACCGCCTCCTGTGGTTCGGCCATCGGCTCCTCAGGCTCCATGATGATCATGCCGCCCCTATCACCCACGTCGAGCTCCTCAATGGGGGGCACGACCGCGTCGCCGACCTTCGGCCGAATGAACCCGGACCACAGGTCCTCGTCCTGGATGTACTCCGGCGGTGCCTCCTCGAGGTTCAGCGTCTCCGCTCCGGGCGGTAGCGACTCGCCCGTCGCCTCCACCACGAGACCCATCTCGAAGCGGGAGCTCAGGCGATCGTCGATACCGGTGATCCCCGAGGGCTCCCGATCCGCCGTAATGAGGATCTTGGCTCCCTTCCGCCTGGACGCCTCGAACAGGTGGAAGAACTCGTCCTGAGCCCGCTCTGTGTCGGAGAGTGCCTGGACATCGTACACCAGGAGGAGATCGACACCCCACCATCGCTCTCTCTAGGCTCCCGCCACACCCTCGGAGAGAGCCCGTATGAAGTCCTCCGAGAACTCTTGGGCGGATACGATGGCGACGTTGCTGAGCTTGTCGTGCTCCCTGAACGACCGGGCCGTGGCGGCAAGCAAAGTCAAGGGGCCGCCAGGCTGTGGACTCCACAGGAACAGCGGGTTGTACTCCGGACGCTCTTCCGTGACCAGCTGATCGGCGGCCTTCAGCGCCACGGCGGGGTAGTGGTCCGTCAGATCCTCCAGGAGGGGTCCCTCGCCGATCAGCGGGAAGGGACGTACGCACTCCACTGCCGAAGCCAGCAGGGCTTCGGCCTCATCCAATCGCTCCGGGTCCTTCAGGAGGCCGACGGCGGCCTCCGGCCACGGATTCCCGACACGGTCGAGGGACTTGGCGATCTGGCGTAGCCGTGTGATATCCCGCCGGAACTCGTCGGCGATCGCGTGCGGATCGGGAGGCGCCTCGTCGGATTCGAGGAGGGACCGCAGCCGAGTCCCGGAGTAGCCGTCCCTCTCGAAGGTCTCCACCGTCTCCCTGAGCAACCTCCTCCACGGGGCCTCCTCTCGCTCCACCTTCGTGGCCACTGTCTGGCTCAGCTCCTCCATGAACGAGCCGAACTCGTCCAGGAGCTGCTGTCCGGCTATGGAGCCCTCACTCGCCGGTCCAGTCTGATGAAGGCCCGGCATATCCTTGATTTCCTCGACGGTGACTTGCCGGCCCTCGAGCTCCTGGATCGCCAGCACCTTGTTTAGGGCGCCCGCGAGCTCACGGACGCTCTTGAAGCTGTACTTGGCCAGCGCCTCGGCCACCCCAGACTCGAAGGTCTGACCACGCTCCTCCGCCTTCTTCCTGAGGATCGCGACCTTGGTTTCGTACTCCGGAACCCCGATGTCGACCATCAAGCCCCCGGAAAACCGTGTGACTAGACGCTCGTCGAGACCGTCTATCTCCGAGGGTGGGCGATCGCTGGCCAGGACGATCTGGCCGCCGGACGCGCTGAGCTGGTCGAGGAGGCGCAGGAGCAGCTCCTGAGCTTCCTTCTGTCCGGTGAGGAACTGCACGTCGTCGAGGAGCAGGATGTGAAGGCCCTCGTACTGCTCCCTCATCTCGTCCTGGGTACCCTCCTGGAGGGCCGTCGTCAACTCGTCGAGAAAGACCTCAACGGCCAGGTAGACCACGCCGTACTCCGGGTGGACCTTGGTTGCGTAATGGGCTATACCGCTGAGAATGTGGCTCTTGCCGAGGCCAGAACCGGAATAGATGAACAGTGGATTGTACGATGTCCCGGGAGCGTCGGCTGCCCGCCGCGCTGCTGCAGACGCGAGCCGATTCGCAGGGCCCACCACGAAGCTGTCGAAGGTGAACCTCGGATCCAGATCCGTCGCTACCACCGGCTCATACCTGCCTCGCTCATAGTCCCTCTTCCGATCGTGCCCACTCGGCGCACGAGCTCAAGTCTTCTGGTAGCAGTGCCTCGAAGCGAAGCATCTCCTCACTGACCGGATGTCGGAAGGACAGCCGCCACGCGTGTAAGAACTGTCTTGATACCCGCTCGCTCAGCAATTGCGCCCAACGGCGCACTCTTCCACCCATCCCTCGCTCCCAACCCACTCCATACACGGGATCCCCGACAACGGGATGCCCGATGTGGGCAAGGTGAACCCTGATCTGGTGTGTCCTGCCTGTCTCGAGCGCGACCTCCAAGAGCTCCGCACCCGGCCAATGCTCGACGACCCGAAAGCGGGTGACTGCATGCCGCCCGCCTTCCAGCACCGCCATGCGCTGCCGGTTGGCCCGATCCCGGCCCACCGGCGCCTCGACCTCGAGCGGCGACTCGGAGAGATGCCCCCAGGAAGCCGCTTGATAGAGACGTTTAATGTCACGCCGTTGGAGCGCTTCGGAAAGGGCATGATGTGCACGGTCGGTCTTGGCCACCACCATGAGTCCCGACGTGTCCTTGTCCAGGCGGTGAACAATGCCCGGCCGGAGCTTTCCACTGATCCCGGAGAGGTCGGTGGCATGGGCCAACAGGGCATTGACCAACGTGCCTGTCGCGTGTCCCGGGCTGGGATGAACCACCATTCCGGCCGACTTGTTCACCACCAGCACCGATGGGTCCTCGAAGAAGATGTCGAGAGGAATGTCCTCGGGCTCGACCGTCAACGGCTCGGGCACCGGTACGTGAACCTCGATCTCCTGGCCGACCTCGAGCCGCTCCGACTTCCGGGCCGCCTGGCCATTCAGGAGTACCCGCCCGTCCTCGACCAGCGCCTGCACCCGGGTCCGCGACAGGTCCAGATGACCCGCCACGTACGCGTCGAGCCGATCGCCTTCCCGATCTACGGTCAAGATCTCGATGCGCTCCTCAGCGGTCATTCAGTCCAGCGCCCCGGCGACGATGGGACCACCCGCGGTATCGACTTCCACTTCTCGGTTGAGCGCGATGACCGCGGCAAGGTCATCGATCTGGACGTTCGACGCCGCGTCGTAGCCTTCCACGTCACCCTCGGCACTCCCGATAGCCAGCTGGACCGACAGGGTCTCTCCACAGATGAAATCCCGGTAGTCGTCGGCCGCGGACTGGATCTCGTCCGGCCCGAAGATGGCCAGTCGAATCCGATCGGTGATCTCCAGACCGCCCTCCCTACGCAGGCGCTGAATGCGGTTGACGAGCTCTCTGGCCAGTCCCTCCGCACGGAGATCGTCGTCGAGAACGGAATCCAATGCCGCCGTGTAGCCTCTCTCGGAGCGCACCACCAGCCCGCCCTTCGACTCTTCGGTGACCTCGAGGTCCCCGGCCCCGAGGTGTGTAGTTCGTCCCGCTACCTCGATGGAAACCGGCTCTCCGCTCCGGTACGCTTCCAGGGCGGCCGGTGAGAGGCTCCGGATCGAAGCGGCCGCGAGCTCCGTGTCCTTCTGGAAGCGAGGGCCGAGGGCCTCGTAGTTGGGCTTCGCGACCAGGGAGACCAGCCCCTCGGCGGAGGCCAGAAAGTCCACCTCCTTCACATTGAGCTCATCCCTCAGGAGCCCCAGGATCTCGAGGCGGATCTCCAGGTCACCCGGAACTACGGCGAAGAGTCTCCGGAGCGGCTGCCGCACGCGGATCTTGACCTCCTCGCGAGCCGCCCGGCCCAGGGAGACCATGGCACGGACCGCCCCCATCTCGTCTTCGAGGGTCCTGTCGATCCCGTCGACGTCCGCCTCAGGAAAGGACTCCAGGTGAACGCTCCTTCCCGTGAGCCCATGGTGGATCCAGTCGGCCGCGAACGGCGTCGCCGGCGCCGCCATGAGGCAGACCGTGCGGAGCGCCTCCCAGAGCGTCCGGAACGCGGCCCGCGCGTCCGAATCGTCCGTGTTTCCCCAGAACCGGGGGCGCGACCGGCGCACATACCAGTTCGACAGTTCCTCGCTCACGAACTCCCCCAGGGTCCGGTAGGCACGGGTGATCTGGTACGAGTCCAACTCCTCGCGAACCTCGGCCACCACGGACATCAGGCGTGAGAGAAGCCAGCGGTCGAGGAGGCTGCGGTCACCCGGCACCGGATCGTCGTCCGACGGCGCCCAGTCCTCGGCGTTGGCGTAGAGGCTGAAGAACCGGTAGGTGTTGAAGAGGGTGTCCAGGAATTTGCGGGAGATCTCCTGGACCGCCACGGTATCGTACCGCTTCGGGACCCAGGGGTTGCTGGCCGTGATGAAGTACCAGCGGATGCCGTCGGCCCCATGATCGCCGATGGCATCCCAAGGATCGACCGTATTCCCCCGGGACTTAGACATCTTCTGGCCCTCGGCGTCGAGGATCAGATCGTTGACGATCACGTTCCTGAAGGGAGGCCCCTTCTCTAGCATGGTTGAGATGGCGAGAAGCGAATAGAACCAGCCCCGGGTCTGGTCGAGCCCCTCACAGATGAAGTCGGCCGGAAAGTGCCGCTCGAACTCGTCTTCGCTCTCGAAGGGGTAGTGCCATTGGGCGTAGGGCATCGACCCTGAGTCGAACCAGGCGTCGACCACCTCGGGCGCCTTTCGCATGGTGCCGTCGCACTGGGCACAGCTCCACGTGAACTCGTCGATGTACGGGCGGTGCGGATCGAAGTCCTCGCCCAGAGGACCGGCGCGCTGCTCGAGCTCTATGAAGCGGCCGATCCACTCCAGGTGGTTCTCCTCGGCGTCACACACCCAGACCGGAAGCGGAGTGCCCCAGTAGCGATCCCGCGAGAGAGCCCAGTCCACGTTGCCCTTGAGCCACTCTCCCATCCGTCCTTCGCCCACGTCCGGAGGGAACCAGTTCGCGGCGTCGTTGTTCGCGAGCATCTCGTCCTTGAGCGTGGACGTTGCGGCGAACCAGGAGTCCCTGGCGATGTAGAGGAGGGGCGACTCACACCTCCAGCAGTGTGGGTACGAGTGAACCTCGGTGTCGAAGCGGAACAGGTTCCCTCTCACGTCGAGGGCCTCCACCAACGCCGGATCGGCGTCCCTCACGAACACGCCCCCGACAAGCTCCACGTCGGGTAGGAAGCACCCGGCCTCGTCGATGGGCTTGAGCATTGGCAGGCCGTGGCGCTGTCCCGCCGCATAGTCGTCGGAGCCGAAGGCTGGGGCCATGTGCACGATGCCCGTCCCGTCCTCCGAGCTGACGAAGTCCTCGTTGACGACGGTCCAGCCGTTTTGCGGATCGGCGGGCATGGCCACGATCTCGAGCGGACGCGCGTACCGGCCTCCTGCCAGCTCGGTGCCCTTGTAGCGCCGCACCACATCGGCGCCCTCGCCCATCACCGCTTCGAGTCGATCTTCCGCCAACACCAGAATCCGGCCGTCTCGCTTAACCTCCACGTACGTCAGGTTCGGGTGAACGGCGAGTCCCGTGTTCGAGGGGACGGTCCAGGGGGTGGTGGTCCACACCACGAAGGCTCTCCCCTCGGGATCGAGGTCACCGTCCGGCGTGAGCCACGGACAGAGGAAGTGGAGGGACGAGTCCTCGATGTCCCGGTAGCCCTGGGCCACCTCGTGGGAGCTGAGCGCGGTCCCGCAACGGGGGCAGTACGAAACGCTCTTGTATCCCTTGTAGAGAAGCCCACGATCCGCCAACTGCTTGAGGATCCACCAGACGCTCTCCACGTAGCCCGGATGGAAGGTGACGTAGGGACGCGAGTAGTCGAGCCAGTATCCGATGCGCTCGGACAGGTTCTCCCAATCCTCCTTGTACGTGAACACCGAGCTCCGGCACGCCTCATTGAACTCCGCGATGCCCATAGCCTCGATCTCGGGCTTACCACTGATTCCCAGCCGCTTTTCGGCCTCGATCTCCACCGGCAGGCCGTGCGTGTCCCAGCCGGCGATTCGGGTGACGCTCCTGCCCTCCATGGTCCGAAACCGGCATACCAGGTCCTTGATGGTCCGGCTGATTATGTGGTGGAGGCCGGGCTCTCCGTTGGCCGTGGGCGGCCCCTCGAAGAACACGAATGGCTCGCCGTCCTTGGTCGCCTCGAGCGTCTGACGGAAGAGATCCTCCGCCCGCCAACGGCCGAGGGTCTCCTCTTCGAGAGCGAGAAGTGTTTCGGGTATCTCCGGGTACCGCATCGACTCGTGCCTGTCTTCGATGTATTCAGATCCGCGCGATTACAGCCCGGATGAGTTTTGTAAGCCTCGGCTCCGCCTCCGTGGCGGTGGCGATGATGGTCTGCACGTCGGCCTCCTCCAGGGCATCGGGGAGGCACTGATCGGTGATGATGCAGAGTCCCAGCACCTTCATTCCCATGTGTCGGGCGACGATCACTTCCGGCACGGTGGACATTCCCACCACATCGGCTCCCATCCGACGGAGCATGCGATATTCGGCCCGGGTCTCCAGGTTGGGTCCGACGACCGCCACATATACGCCGCGGCGGAGCTGAATGGCCATCTCCAGGGCCGTCTCTATCGTGAGTCCCTCCAGCTCCCGGTCGTACGGCTCCGACATGTCGGGGAATCGCGGTCCGAAGGAGTCGATGTTCTCCCCGACCAGCGGACTATCACCCAACAGGTTGATGTGGTCGTCCAGGAGGACCAGATCGCCGGGAGCCCACAGCGGGTGCATTCCCCCCACCGCAGCGGAAACGATGAGCGTCTCGGCCCCCAGATTACCCATGACGCGGATGGGCCGGGTGATGTCGCGGAGGTCGTGGCCCTCGTAGCGGTGAAAGCGCCCCTGCATGGCCACCACCCGCTGTCCCTCCAGGGTACCGAACAGCAGTCGACCGGAATGGCTCTCCACGGTGGGAACCGGAAAGTGAGGGATATCCTCATATGAGATCGCCGTCTCCACCTCGATCTCGTCAGCGAGGGCTCCGAGGCCAGTGCCCAGAACGATCCCGATACGAGGCTCGGCCGACGTGCGATCTCGAATCGCCCGAGTGCTCTCCTGGATGCGATCCCACTCCATCCTCAGTCCGTCTCCTGCTGGTCTCGCTTCAGGATGGACGAGAGCCACAGCGAGTCCTCACCCCCGGAGTCTTCCACGGCCTCCCCCTCCGCAACCTCAGAAGACTTGGTCTCGGCGGCGGATTCGGCCCCACCCACCCCGTCGGCCTTCTCGGCCGCATCGGCCTCGGCAACCGCATCGATCTCCACGGCGGTATCGGACTCCTCCGCTTCGGTCTCTTCGGCGCCTGCGAGCTCGTCATCAACCATGTCGACCGTTTTAACGGTGTCGGGATCTTCGTCATCGTCGGAGACGACCGCGACGGCCTCTGCTGACTCGACGTCGGCCTCGTCTTCCTCAACGACGGTCCAGCTGCCACGTCCCAGCTCCAGATCGAGGGTGACGTCTTCCAGCGGAGCCCGGCTGGACTCGACCTCGACCGCATCCAGCTCTCTCTCGAGCAAGGTACGGAAGGCCTTTAGGAAGAGGATCCGGTGCCTCTCCAGCTCCTCCAGCGCCACCCGGCGCTCGTCGAGAAGCCTGTCGGCTTCCTGCAGGATCTGCTCGATGCGCCCACGAGCCTCCCTCTCCAGAAGCTGGGCTTCCCGCTCGGCCTGCTCCTTCACGTCCTGGCGCAACTCCTGGGCCGTGACGAGGGCCTCCTGCACCGCCTGCTCCCGGCCTTCCTGAGCGTCGACCTGCTCACCGAGCCTCTCGGAACGCTCCTTGAGCTTGAGGTTCTCCTTCACGAGTACCTCCATCCGCTCAGCCACGAGCTCGAGGAAGACGTCCACCTCCTGGGCATTATAGCCACGGAGAGCCTTGGCGAAGTCACCTCGCTTCTTCCGTACGTCCAGCGGTGTGAGCTCGATCATGCCGTTCGTCTCCCGAAAAGAGCGGTTCCTAGGCGTATCATCGTGCTGCCTTCCTCTATTGCGATCTCGAAATCGCTGGTCATTCCCATTGAGAGCTCTTCCCCGGCGTATCCGTCCAGCTGCCGGAGCTCTTCATGGAGCTCGCGGAGATCCCGAAAAGTGCTTCGCAGCACCGTCTCATCGTCCGTCAACGGAGCCATCGTCATGAGGCCCCTCACTTCCAATCCCGGTAACGCGAGGATGCTTCTCAGGTCGTCTCCGATCCCCTGCCCCGGGAGGCCGCCCTTGGTCACCTCACCGGAGGTGTTCACCTGAATCAGCACGGGCTGTCTTTGGTCGGATTCCTCCGCCGCGTTGGAGAGGCGCTGGGCCAGTCGGAGAGAGTCGATCGAATGGACCAGCTCGGCAACGCCCACGACGCGCGGCGCCTTGCGGCGCTGCACATGACCGATCATGTGCCACCGAACCCGTTCGTCTCCGACGGCGGCCGCTTTCTCCACGAGCTCCTCGACCCTGTTCTCCCCCAGATCGAAGAGGCCGTGCGCCAGAGCGGCGTGAACGGCCTCCAAGCTATGCGCCTTGGTCACTGCCACCAAGGTAACCCCGTCGGGGTCCCGTCCACTCCGTTCCGCCGCTCGGATGACCCTCTCCCGGATCTCCTCGAGGGAACGTTCGAGCCGTGCCTCGTACGTGGGCGTGATCATTCTATCGCATCGCTTTAGGAGACGGTACCGGTTAAAAAAGGACCCCGCCGGGCCACGCCGGCGGGGTCGCAATTCGGAACCCTCGAGCCGGTCTGTTAACGGACCTCGAAGGTAATGGGAATCTGGACCCAGACCTTGACCACCTTGTCGCGGTTCAGCGCAGGCGTGAACTCGTAGACGCCAGCAACCTCCAGGGCCGCCTCGTCGAGCTGCCCGTGACCCGAGCTCTCGGCGACGCGCTTGTCCAGGACCCAGCCCTGTTCGGAGATGAAGAACCAGACCAGGGTCTGCCCCCCGATACCGGCGTCACGAAGGATCGGTGGATAGGCACGCATCATGGCCTGGACCACCTCACGCCGGTTCTTGATCTCCGGCCTCACAGTCATGGGCGTGAAGACCGGTGCAGCCGAAATGTCCGTGGCCCGGTCCGACGGCGGTGGCGGCAGATCCTCAACCGGGTTTTCCTCGAACGTCGTCGGCGCGATGGTGATATCCTCGTCGACTTCGGCGGTCGCGATCACGGGCGTCGCCGGGCGTGCGATCTTCTCGGGCGGAGGCGGAATCTCGATCTCCGGCGGAAGCTCGATTGTCTCAAGCTCCTCACTGGTGAACGACGTGTCCTCGGCCGTGAGCGTGGGCCAGAACTGGAAGACCAGGAAGTGGACCACCGTGGCGGCGATCATCGATCCCCAGAACCACGAGCTGAAAGATCGCTTGAATCGATCGTTCTCGGTCTCGAGACTGCCGGCCCCACCCTCGGCGGGCACAGCGTGAGCGTTCATCGTCTCTCCCTCGTCATGCGCTGCTCGAGTGTGGTGGCGAACACCACTCGGACAACTCCCGCGGCGACCAATTGCTTCTGGATCTGGTCAATGGTCAGGTAGGGGACCTCCCGATCTCCTCGAATGGAGATCACCAGGGCTCGGTCCGACGCTGCGTATAGGGGGCCTACGGTAGCGGCAATGTCCCCCATGTCGAACGGACGGTCGTTGATGAAGACGCTTCCGTCCCGGTCCACCCAGATGTTTAGGATGTTCTTCAGCTTCTCGTCGATCTTCTGCGTGGCCTCGGCCTCCGGCCAGGCGATGGGCCGGTTCCGATCCCTCTGGAAGACCGTCGTCACCATGAAGAAGATGAGAAGCAGGAATGCGATGTCGGCCATCGACGAGTTGGGAACGTCCGACGACGCCTGCGACTTACGCTTGAGTCCGCCTTGGAGCGCCATTGTCGCTAGCCCTCCAGGAGCTGTAGGGAGACACGCTCGGCACCGGCCATGTGAAGCGCGTCCAGCACATCGACCATGAACTTGTACGGTGCGTCGGGATGCGTCTTCACGGCGGCGATGAGGTTGGCGTTCTCCGCGACTTCTTGGCGCCAGATCCCTTCGATGTCGTTGGGGCGGACCTGCTGGACCTGCGGGCTCTCACCGCGTTTCAGGTCGACGATTCCGTTCGCCTGAATGATGATGTGGATGATGTTCTTCTGGCTGACCTCGACCTCTTCCGACTGCTCCGGAAGAACGATGGCGAGGCCCTTGTCCTTCGGGAAGGTGGTGGTCACCAGGAAGAAGATCAGGAGCAGGAACGCGATGTCCGCCATCGACGCAGAGGGGACCTCGTCGGTGACCTTCGACTTCTTGTTGTTGAGAACGGCCATTCTTCAGCCCTCGTATGTGTGCTCAGCTACCGGTGGTGCGACGGAAAGGTTCCTCTAGTCCTCTGCGGGCCCGGTGTCCCCGGATCCTGTTCCTTCGTCCCCGGGTTGTGGGGTGAACGCGGATCGCTCGGCGGCTGGAGCGAGGCCAGCCGGGGCGGCCTTCAAGCCACTCCGGAGATCCCAAGCCAGATCGAGGACCTTCTGCGCTCCCTGCTCCATGTCGATGATCAGCGCGTCGATGCGGGAGACGAAGAAATTGTAGCCGATGTTGACCGGAATCGCGATCAGGAGGCCCGTCGCCGTGGTCAGCAGCGCGACCTTGATCCCGCCCGCTACCAGCGTCGGATCTACGTCACCGGCCGCCTCGATGGCCCCGAAGGCCAGGACCATCCCGACCACGGTACCCAAGAAGCCCATGAGGGGAGCGACGTTGGCCACGGTAGCCAGAATCACGAGTCCCCGCTCGAGGAAGCCCAATTCGATGGTCCCCGTGGTCTTGATGGCTTGCTCCATCTCGTGTAGCCCGACTTCCTCGGCCTTGATTCTTCGCAATCCCGCCACGAGGATGGCGGCAGCCGGTCCCGGTCGGGCGGCCGCCAGCTCGAGCGCCTCATCGAGGCGACCCGCCTGAGCGGCTTCGTCGACCTCGGCGAGAACGGCTTGGGTGCTGCTGTGGGCGACCCAGAAGGTCCACGCCTTCGCGCTCATCACGCCAAGCGCGATGAGCGAGCAGAGCACCAGCGGATACATCATCAGGCCGCCATCGGAGAACAGCGACAAAAGATGGTATTGACTTGCGTCCAAGCGACGCTCCTCTGTGCAACGGTCCCGGTACCGCCGGCCTGCCGACGGTCATCCACGTAAGAGACGCGCCAATCTAGTGCGCAGTCCCGAGAATTCCTAGACCGCCCGCAGGTCATACGAAATCAAAGTATTTGGGCTTTCAGGCCAGGTTCGCAAGCACCCTCATGCGAGGGTTGAGGCCAGGACCGCCGGGCGTTCGGGCAACGTACCACCGAGGATCTCCCTGAGTCGCGCCGTTTCCACATCCCGCTCCAGCCGGCCGTGCTGCGCCACCGATACCCGGGCGGTCTCCTCGCTGACCACGATGACCAGAGCGTCGGTCTCCTCACTGAGGCCGATGGCCGCACGGTGGCGGGTACCCAGGGACTTGTCGGCGACCGCGTACTGGGTCAGAGGAAGGATCGCACCGGCTGCCCGTATCTCGTCTCCCACCACTATCACCGCTCCGTCGTGCAGGGGACTCCCGAGCGTGAAGATCGTCTGAAGCATCTCGGACGAAACGCGGACCCTCTCCCGGCTACCGGTCTGACCGTACTCGTCGAGGCCGACCTCCTGCTCGATGGCGATGATGGCACCCATCTTCCTGCGAGAGAGCTCTTCGACACCGTGGACGATCTCGTCGATCAGCTGGCTTTCCTGCATCGGATTGACCATGCGGATCAGGCGACTCCGGCCGAGACGGCTCAAGGCGGTCCTCAGCTCGGGCTGGAACACGACCAGTGCCGCAATGACCCCGTAACTGAAGACCGATTCCAGGATGTACTCGATGAGGGTCAGCCGGAGGACCTGGGAGACGAGATACGCCGCAGCCAGGACGAGCAATCCCAGGAGGATCTGCATCGCCCGGGTTCGCTGGATGATCAGCAGAATCCTGTAGAGCAGAAACGCGACGATGAGGATCTGGAGGAGGTCGAGCGGCCCCGGAAGGAAGAACTGCAGCTGATTCCAGAGCCGGGACACTTTGGATCAGCTAGCTGGAGGCGCCTGCCTCCGGATCCTCGGCACGGAGCCGGACCGCGGGGGTGCGTACAGTGTCGGGGCTCGACTCCTCGGCGCTCAAGTCCTCGCCGCCCGGCCTTTCCGGCGCAGCCCCCTCCAGAACCGCGCCTTCCTCGACGACAGTGTCCTTCGCTGCGCCTTCCTCGGCGACAGTGTCCTCCGCCGTGCCTTCCTCGACGGGAGAATCGTCGGTGGCGTCGGATGAAGAAGCCGCTCCCTCGCCCTCCTCGTCGTCCTCGGGGGCCGCCAGGGGCAGGAGCTCCTCGCCGGCGTCCAAAGCCGCGATCTCGGCGGCATCCAGCGTCTCCCGGTCCAGGAGCGCCTGGGCCAGTTCCTCCAACAGATCCCGGTGCTCGGTGACCAGCGCCCGAGCGCTCTCGTGGGCCTCGTCAAGCACGCGCTTGATCTCCTGATCGACCTGTTGGGCCGTGTGCTCCGACACCTCCCGGCGCTGGATCAGGTCACGGCCCAGGAAGACCTCCTGATCCGCCTGCCCGATGGCCATGAGACCGATGAGGTCGGACATGCCGAAGCGGGTCACCATCTGGCGGGCCATGGCCGTGGCCCTCTCGATGTCGTTGCCCGCACCCGTCGTGATCTGGTCGGGCCCGAAGACCATCTCCTCGGCGACACGCCCCCCGAAGAGCATGCACAGCTGCCCCTGGAGCCACTCCTTCGTATACGAGTGGCGGTCTTCCTCCGGCAGGCTCGCGGTGATGCCAAGGGCCCGCCCACGAGGCACGATGGTAATCTTGTGGACCGGGTCCATGCCGGGCAGACGGAGGCCGACGACGGCGTGGCCCGCCTCGTGGTATGCCGTGAGCCTCCGCTCCGACTCCGTGAGCACCATGCTGCGCCGCTCGGCCCCGAGCATGACCTTGTCCTTCGCCTCTTCGAAGTGGGCGTTGCTCACCTTGTTGCTGCCGTCGCGAGCAGCCAGGAGGGCCGCCTCGTTACAGATGTTGGCCAGATCCGCGCCGCTGAGACCCGGAGTGCCCTTGGCCACTGCCTTGAACTCCACGTCTCCGGTCAGCGGTAGCTTCTTGGCGTGGACCCGAAGGATCCCTTCTCTGCCCCTGATGTCCGGGAGGTCCACGACGACCTGGCGGTCGAAACGGCCGGGCCGAAGGAGGGCTGGGTCGAGAACGTCGGGTCGATTGGTCGCCGCCAGCAGGATCACGCCCTCGTTGGCCTCGAAGCCGTCCATCTCGACCAAGAGGGCGTTGAGGGTCTGCTCGCGCTCGTCGTGCCCGCCTCCAAGGCCGGCTCCACGATGCCGTCCCACCGCGTCGATCTCGTCGATGAAGATGATGCAGGGGGCGTGGGCTTTGCCCTGCTCGAACAGGTCACGGACCCGGGACGCTCCCACACCGACGAACATCTCGACGAAGTCGGACCCGGACATCTGGAAGAACGGCCTCGCGGCCTCTCCCGCCACGGCGCGGGCCAACAGCGTCTTTCCGGTGCCCGGAGGACCCACGAGCAGGACACCCTTGGGCAGCCGGCCACCAAGGCGCGAAAACCTCTGCGGGTCCTTGAGGAACTCGATGATCTCTTCGAGCTCTTCCTTCGCTTCGTCCGCCCCGGCGATGTCCGCGAAGGTGCCCGTGGGCGTGTCCGGCGCGAGGAGCTTCGCCTTAGAGCGTCCGAACTGGAACGCCCTGTTTCCCCCACCCTGCATGGTGCGGAAGATCCAGATCCAAAACGCGATGAAAAGCAGCCAGGGCAACACGCCCAGTAGGAGGGTCCCCCAACCGCGTGTCTCCAGCTTACCCGAGATCTCGATCTCGTGCTGCTCCAGGTCGGCGAGGAGATCGGGAGTGATCTCGCCCGGGAGCATCACTGTGAACTTCTGGAACTCCTGGCCCTCTTCGATCCGCGGCGCCCGCAGCTCTCCCTCGATCAGGCGGCTCTCGACGACCGTGACCTCGAGAATGTTGTCCGCGTCGAGCTGCGCCTTGAATTCCGTGTACGTGAACTCGAGGGCCACGTCGTTCTGCCCCCGCATGAACTGGAAGGCGAGAGCCGTCATGAGGACGAGAAGCAGCCAGAAGGCACCGGTCCTGGAGAACCGGCTCACTGGAGATCCGTCGTTCGGCGTGCGAAGTGGGTCTTGTTCAGCCATGTGTTTCTGCTACACCTTGAAAGGCGTCGGAGTCCCACCGACGCTCACAAACCTGCAATATAGGGCAAGTGGCGGAAGTTTTCGCTGAAATCCAGCCCGTAGCCCACCAAGAACTCCCGAGGGGCGTCGAAGCCCACCCAGCGGGGCTCCTTCGCAAGCTGGCTGATGCGCTTGTGCAGAAGGGCACAGATCTCCAGGCTCTTGGGACCTCGCTCTTCCAGCAGCGGGACGAGGCGGTTCATGGTGTTTCCGCTGTCGACGATGTCCTCGACGATGATCACCGCCCGGTCTTCCAGCGTCGCCTCCGAATCATAGAGAAGCTGTACGTTGCCGCTGCTCATGGTGTCACTGCCGTAGCTCGACGCCACCAGAAAGTCGATATGAAGCGGCAGGTCGATGGATCGCACCAGGTCGGCCATGAATATGAACGAGCCCTTTAGCAGGCCCAGCACCAGCAGATCGTCGTCCTCGGTGTAGGTCTCCGTGATCTCTCGACCCATCTCCTCGACGCGCCGAGCGATCGCCTCCTCCGAGTAGACGATGCGGGTCAGCTCCTGTCCCCCCAACCTTGCCTGGGTAGTCACCGGACCTCCGATGTGGACAACGAAATGGCAAACGCACTTTCCTCTTCGGCCGGGACGTGCAGGCATGAGCGAGACACGCCGGGAACCCAAAGCACGCGGCCATGGCCGTCCACCACGACGGGGACCCGAGACCGCTCATCCAGGGGTACGCGTGCCTCTCCGAAGACCTTCTTCAGCTTCTTGGATCCGTACGAGTATCGCACCCGGTCTCCGGGGCTCCACCCCCGCATCCGGAGGGGAAACTCGAGCTCTGCCAGGGAGAACCGCTCGATCCAGGTTCCCTCGAGCACCTCGGTGAGCGACCAAGTGGCCGACCAGTCCCGCCCTCTAATCACGAAACCCCCTCGACCCTCTCCGGGTTCGCCGATCTCGAGCGAGCCGTCGTCGCCTCGCTCCTTGATGAGCTCGAGCACGAGATGATCGAACGCGCGGTACAACCTGAGGAGCCCTGTGATCCAGTGCTCCTTACCGCTAGCGCCCGCGCTTGTAAACGCAACGGCCGCCCGAGTTCCGGCCTCATCGAGCCGTACCCCCAAGCGGGCCGAGAGCGCCCGCAGCGCGCGGGCATGAACCTCCGAATCATACGCGAGCCAGGAGACCCGATCAACGACGATGCGGGCGTCGCTCGACTCCACGATCAAGTCGTCCAGGAGCTTTGCGAGGATCGACTGCCACGCCCTCTCTTCTCTCTGGGCAATGCGCGCCAGCCGCACCAGGGAGCCCCGAGTGCCCGGAGCTACCGCGGCCTCGAGGCGGGGCAGGACCTCGTGCCTGATCACGTTCCGGGCGAAGGCAGGATCTTCGTTGGACGGATCGAGGCGCGGCCTGATCCCTACGGATTCCGCATACTGTGCGAGGCGATCCCGCGTGAACCGTAGCAGAGGCCTCAGGATTCCCGGTGCCCTCTGTTCCGGAATGCCTGCGAGGCCGCGAAGGCCCGTGCCACGAGCGATACGGAAGAGCACGGTCTCCGCTTGATCGTCCGCGTGGTGGGCAGTGACGATCCACCGGGCTCCCAACGCTCGATGCTCCGCTTCCAGAAACTCGTAGCGGGCCTCTCGGGCCTCCTCTTCGCCGGCGAGGTCGGCCTCCGCCACGCCCTCACGAAAGGGAAGATCCCAAGCCTGGGCCACTCCACGGACCCACAAGGCGTCGCCTGAGCTCTCGGGCCGCATACGGTGATCGAAGTGCGCGACGATCAGGTGGAGTCCGGGAAGTCCCGGTGTGAATCGCAGAAGATGAAGCAGAACGAGGGAATCCAGCCCCCCGGACACGGCCACGAGGACCTTGTCACCCTCTGAGAAGAACCCTCGCTGGGCCACGTGCTCCTCGAAGTCACGCGCCAGCGCATGCTGATGGCTCATCCCTCGACTTCGACCTCGGACGAGGGAGAGGCGAAAGGGCGGCGGGCCACATCGGCCAGGACCCGTGCGAGGATGTCGAGACGGTCTGTCTGGAGGCCGTCGACACCCCAGTCGAGGAGTCGTCGCATATCCCCCTCGTCGTCCACCACCCATACGTGGACGGCGACGTTGAGGCGATGGGCCTGGGAGATGAACCTCGGTGTCACCACCCGCAGACCACGCCAGCGCTCGGGCACCTGAAGGACATCGAACCTGGGTCGTAGCGTCCCCACCATCCGTGCGTGGCTGGCACACCAGAACCAGGCGATGTCCCGCCGAGAGGCACCCCACGGCCCCGTGTAGCCATGAGCGTCATTACGCCAGGCTTCCACCTCGGCCGCCACCAACACCCGATGCGTGGCGTTATGCCGGCGGATCACCTCCAGGAGGGGGCGTGCCACGTCCGGAGACTTCGTCTCCACGTTCACCCGTGTGTCCGGGAAGGCGTCGAGGACCTCCTCCAGGGAGGGCACGCGAATACCCTTTCCCCGGAACGACGTCTCACCGTCGAGGTCTCGGAAATGGAAGCCCGCGTCAAGGGCTTTCACCTGCTGCCACGACATGGAAGCGATGGGCCCGGTTCCGTTACACGTCCGATCCACCGTCGCGTCGTGGATCAGCACGACCTTGCCGTCGGCGGTCAGGTGCGCGTCGGTTTCGAGCATGTCGACACCCCACCCCTCCACAGCGAGTCGGAAGGCCGCCATGGTGTTTTCCGGGGCCATGTGGCCTCCGCCCCGGTGGGCGATGAAGAGCGGACTGCCAGCCAGGTAGGAATGGCCTGGTCGCCGCCTTTGGAGTGAGGCCACGGGTCCGACGATTTAGGACGCTGACGCCCCGTCCCTGAAGCCCTCTACGTCGGCCGGGTCGACCCCGTGGAGACGAAAGAGCACCAGGTCGAGGAGCCGGTCGGTCAAAGCCAGATCCCGCTCCGTCCGTTCGGCGTCCTCGTCTTGGGGGTCCTCCTTCGGGTCCTGGAGCGCCACGACACGCTCGGCCAGGAACCCCACCACCTCTTCCACGACTTCCGGTCGGGGATTAGCGGGAGCCAGGGAGTCGGGCATGACCTGCTCGAGGAGCAGGCCACGGACATAGGCGAGGAATCCGGGGAACGTCAACTCGGACAAGGGCTCTCCCTCGACCTGCTCCTCGTCTGTGATATTCTCCCAGGCGAGCTCGTTCACATATAGCTCGGTGGCCCCGGCCTTGAGGTGTTCTCGCTCGGAGTCTGACAGCTCAGGGCCGTCGGACGGAGTCGGAACCGTGAGCTTGCGGCCCAGCGCCCGTGCCAATTCCTCTCTTCGTTCATCGAGCAATGCCTTGGCTCGATAATCCATATCGCGGACTCCTCGAGGTCGTTGGGATGAGCGCCCCACCGCGGCAACTTACGGACCGTCGTGGCCCGGCCGCCACTCCGTGCTACGCGGTCGTGAGAGCCTACTCCCGCCTGTCCCGGCGTATCCGAGCCGCCAGCCGGTCGTACAGGCCGCGGGGTAGCGCTTGGCCAGCCCAGACGGCGGAGGAGAGGGGCACCGGAAAAAGCAGTGAAGGACGGCGGGCGGCGATGGCCCCGTACATCCGCTCCACTGCGTCGTCGAGTTCGACTAGGAAGGGCCTCTTGGCCACGTACTTCGACATCTCGGAGGCGCGCACGTACCCTGGCGAGATCACGGTGACGTCCACCGGATCGTCCTTCAGATCGAGGCGAAGACTCTCGAAGAAGACCCGGAGCGCCGCCTTCGATGCCGCATATGCCGCCGTCTTCGGGAGGCCTCCGAATCCCGCTAGGCTGGACACGGCCACGAGATGGCCTCGCTTCCGCTCCAACATGCCGGGGAGCACCGCCTCCACGGCGTAGACGGCACCAAGAAAGTTGACCCGTATGAGGCGTTCGACATCTTCCGCCACCAGGCGATGAGTATCGGTGCCCTCGCTTACCCCGGCGTTGGCCACGAGAAGGTCGACGGGCCCCAGGGCTTCCTGGCACGCTCGCGCGGCCCGGTGCATGGCTTCCGGATCCGTAACGTCGCACGCCAACGCCCGAGCCTCCCCACCACCGGCCTCGATCTCCTCCTTCACGGCCTGGAGAGCGTCCTCACGGCGTGCCGCCAGCCCCACGGAGTACCCCTCCCGGGCCAGGCGTAGGGCCAGTGCGCGACCGATCCCGGATGAAGAACCTGTGACCAGAGCTACGGTGGAGCTCATCCGTCGCCCCGGAGGTCCCGCTCCCACGCGCCGAAGGCCACCTCGTAGTACCTGGGATTGAACATGGCCCACTCGCCCAGGGACTCGGGCACCGAATAGGCTCGGGCCGCTTCGGCCACGGGGATCCCGGCCTCCACCGCCCGAGTGGCCGCCATCCCCACATCCTCAAGGAGATCCACGTAAGGAGCGAGCCCGGCCAGGTCGGACGTGTCACCGTGACCGGGCACGTAGAGCGCCTGGGGGTCGACGAGGATCTCCCGTACGTGACGGATCAGGCGCGTGGGGCGGGCGTCACGATAGTTCGGGAAGAGGCCGTTCCAGACGAGGTCGCCACACCACACGACCCTCGGATCGTCTATCTCCACCGTAACGTCACTGGAGGTGTGTCCCTCACGAACGGTGACGCGAACCACCGGACCACCCAAATCGATCTCGGTGACCCTCTCCGTATCCGCGATGATCAGGTTGGGGAGCAGCCGCTCCCGCTCTTCGCCTGCGAGAAGCCGATGGGTCTCGTGGGTGGCCAGGACCCGCAGCTCACCGGGCCGGGCGCGGTATCCGCTCTGCCCCACCGAGTGGTCACCGTGATGGTGGCTGAGCACCACATGGGTGGGCCGGCGGCCGGTGAGTCGCTCCGCGGCGTCACCCACCCACGTTGCCCCCTCGACGCTGGCCAGTCCCTCCACGGCCAGAATCCCATCGCGGCCCACGATGAAGCCGCCGTTGGAGAGCGTCGTGAAGTCTCCCTCCTTCAGAGGCGTCGAAACCACCACCCAGACGCCCTCGGCGATCTCCTCGATGCGACCCCACGGCTCCACGGCCCGGACCACGCCTCTGGGCGACCCCGCGAAAGCCTCGCGCACGAAGGAGGGAGCGAAGTTCAATGCCAGCAGGAAGTGGGCGCCACACGACGCGGAGTGCTGGAGGAACCGGCGTCGGCTCGGACCCCTCGATGGCGAAACGGACATGAGTGTCTCGTTATGAAGTCGCCGAACAAGCGTACGTATCTTTACGTCGTGAGCACCGCCACGGCTTTCGGATACCACGGCCCGTAGCGCTTCTCGAACGCCTGACGAGCCTTCACGGCCTCGGCCCGCGTCGGGGCGTAGACCACCGCCGTCAGCAGCTCCTTGCCGTCCGGCTGCTCTCGCTTCGGCAGCCGGTCCAGGACATTGCGCATCTTGTGATTCCAGCACCGCTGCTCGGCGGAGCGACCCCGCGCTCACTTCGTCAGAGTCGGAAAAGCCGGTTCACCTTGATCACGAGGCCCCGGTTCGACAGCTCGGAGAACCGGTCGAACACGTCCGTATCGCGCTCTTCCGTGTACACGATGAAGATCTCGCTTCCGGGGGCATACTCCCAGCGCAGTCGAAGATTCGTGCTGAAGGTATCGCTATTGGTACTGTACTGGACCAGTCCGCTCAGGAACATGCGGGGCGAGAAGCTGTAGCTGACGCGCGTCGAGGCCACGTGCTGGGTGAAGTCGCCCTGGGGCAGATCGACCCAGTTGAACGAGACGCTCGGTTCGATGGAGAATTGGGGCAGCACCTCGATCCTGGCCCGCTGAAACCCCACGGATGTACGGTCGCCACCGAAGAAGCTGCCCCTCTGCACCGACAGATTCCCCGAGTACGGGCGCTGGGGACCGAAGCTGTACCTCAGCTGCACGTCGCGGAAGGTGTATCGGCCGACCGGGATTGTCACGTCGGGGGCGATGGGGAACGGGTCGACCAGGTTCTCGTAGGTGTCGGTCAAGTCCGCGCTGAACGAGTCGCCGTTGTCGAGCTCGATCTGGAAATTCCCCTGTCGCTCCCGGGTCTCGACGAACCCCGCTTCGGCGTTCTCCAGGTAGTTGAGCCGCGCCTCGAGCGTCACCTGCCGGATCGACTCGATGGACGCCGGCCGCGGGCTGTACTTGCCCGAGAGGAAAGTCTGTCGGAATCCGTTCCGCTGCACGAACCCGAGCTCCGGGTTGAAGTCCTCCCCCACCAGGAGATGATCGACCTGAAGCCCCCATAGATCTCCGTCGTAGCTGAACCGGCCCCGGTAGCTCTCGTCCGTACCCGTGAGCCCCTCGGTCTCCGTTTTGGCGTAGTAGCTGAGGAAGTTCAGGTTGTCGAAGAACGAGAACGTCGCGTCCACTCCGTATGCCTGGTTGGATCCCGGCGCGACAGTGGACTTCGATCGGTTCTCGAACAGGACTCCGATGCTGCTCCGCCGGAAGATGTCCCGACGGAGCCGTAGCACGGTGAAGCTCGTCGACTCGGCGCCTGCGCTCTGGAGGTCGTCGGTCTGGACGCTCAGGACGCCGACATCGAAGGATCCGACCTTCCCGGTCACTCGACCACCGCCGACGATCGGCACCGGCTCTCCGCTCTGGAGGCCGATGCGCCGGCTGAAGAACAGCGTGGGCGCGCTCACGCCGCCGCCGCCGAAGCCCCCCCTGCCCCGGCGCAGGAAGGCGCCCCCGCCGCCCACGCCGCCGGTCCCGAAAACGAAGATGCCTCGCCCTTCCAGAAAGAACTCCCTCTTTTCGGGGAAGAAAAGGCTGAACCGCGTGAGGTTCACCTGCTGTTCGTCCACCTCGACCTGGGCGAAGTCGGTGTTGTACGTGAGATCGGCCGTCAGGTTGTCGGTGATCCCGATCTTGAGGTCCAACCCCGCGTCGGCGTCGAGGTGATTGCGGACTTGGGGATCGGTGGTCAGGTCGGTCTCGAGGCCCGAAATGCCGTACGGCTTGACGTCGACCACCCTGCTCGCCGGCGGTGCCTCCAGCCCGACCAGCGTCCCGAACCGCGAGACCCGCAGCACCCCCCTGCCGCCTGTTCCGGACATCGATATGGGGACCAACGTGAGATAACTCCACTCGTTCCTCCGACGGATGACGCGCCTCATCTGGAGGCCCCAGACTTGCTCGGAGCCGGGTCGATACCGGAGGGACTTGAAGGGGATCCGCATCTCAACCGTCCAACCACCGTCGAAGCGACCGGTTCGCACGTCCCAGACGGGGTTCCAGTCCGGGTTCGGGTTGCCCTCGTTCGTCATCGCGAACTCGGCGCGTGCGCTGAGGGGATTCGTGTAGAACCCTACCCCGTTGCGACGATCGTAATACGTATCGAACATGACGCCGAAGGTGTCGTTCCGACGGAGCTGATTGCTGTCGCGCCGCATTTCGTTCGCCACCCACCCGCTCTCGGGCGCGGACTCCCACACGCGCCCGGATACATAGATGTTGTTGTCGTCGAACGCGATCCAAGCCTCCGTCCGCTCGGTCGCCGCCACTCCCTCATTCGGCACACTCTGGATGAAGCCTGATATGGAGAGGGTCGTCCGGTAGAGGGGCTCGTCCAGTTCGCCGTCGAGTTGGATCGGCTCAGTCAACCGGACCGCCCGGACCGTGGCGTTGCCTCGATCGTCGCGGCTGATGACTTCGGGCGCCGTGGGCGGGGGGGGGCCATCGACCCGGACTCCGTCGGGCGCCGTGGAACCCGGCGACTGCGCAGCCAGCACTTGGGCGCGCGTGGGTATCGCGACTGCCGTGAACAGGGCCACGACGGTGATCAAGCCCACTTGGGATCTGCGGCGACTCATCGCTATTCCCTGCTGGAGATCCGATGGCCCACGGCCACGAACACGAGGGGCCCCGAACGACCCCGCTTCTCCGCAACCGACTCGATGGTCGACACCCGCCTCACCGATTCCCCGATATGCAGCGATCCGGTGAAGTGGAGCCGACCCCCGGCCCACATCCGTTGCGGAAGCGTGACCGGAGGCAGAAAGACACCCTGCTTCTCGTGCCCGTCCGGTCCCAGGTGCGAGCGTAGGGCGTGGGGCGTGAAGTAGATCCGCGCGCCTGGCGACACCCTGAACGTCCATAGGTAGTGCCACCCATCAGCAGGAGAGTCTGAGATGCGGGACAACAGGGGTTTCACCCTCATTGAGCTCCTCATCGTGGTCGCGCATCATCCCAAGGACCAATCGTGGGCTTCGAGCAGTGCGGATTCCACTGGGGAGCGATGAGCTCGGCAGGCGGCTCGAACTTGGGCGGATCGGTGACCAACCGTCGAATGCGCGCCTCCAACTCTGCGAACGCGTCCGTTGCGTCCTCACCCTTCGTAAGCGCCACCTCGTAGATGCCGAAGTGGGCGACGTGAGCGGCGTAGAACGATCGCGCCGCCCTCGTGTGGGTGTCGTAGAACGCAAAGTTGTAGCTCGCCGGGAGGTAGAACTGGCTGTTACGGGGGGTCACACCCGTACAGGATGCCGTCGTCACGGCAAGGATATAGACAGGAGTACCTGTCGACCATGTCCTAGTTCTCACTCGAAAAAAGGGGTGGCCGGAGCGCGACTTTTCATGCTAGAGATCGACCGAGGGACAGAACCCCTCACGGGCAGACATGCTAGCGCGATTGAGCGAAAACTGGAGATGTATCGGAGTGCCTTTGAGTCAAAGGCTGAAGAGGACTACGCCACTCTCCTCGGTCAAGACTTCACCGGGTTCCGAATCCTGTGCGTCGTGCCCGATGAAAAGCGGTTGGCCGCATTCCTACGGCTCGCCGAGCAAATGGATTTGGCGGGCAACATAACTTACACGCCTTCAATCAAGATTACATTGCTGTACGGTGCCCTGGGCAGAATATCTACTGCTTGGGCGTATGCTGGCGACTTGTACCACTGCCGAGCTTGCTCCATGCTTTCGAATTCCAGCATTACCAACGTCTTGGGTTCCCAGTCTCCCTCCAATACCTCTACCATACCGCCATGAACTATTGCCTTCGACTGGAAGGGTGCCAGGGACTCGCCAGCAAGTTTGACATATTCATCCCCCGGGTCGGTGTCTTCTACATCAAAGATTATATACGCTGCCATAATCCTTTCCCTCCTTCTGTTGCTGGTCTCTCCCCTATGATATACCAATTCGATGTGATCATGCCACGTGTACAGAGATGGTAATGACCTGACAGTTGGCCCTCGCCGGAGCTGTGTCTAGGCTGCCTTCGTCTTAGCCTCCTCCTTCCTGGCCTTTGCGGCCTTCCTGGCGTCGGTGAGACCGGCCTTGAAGACCTGATAGGGCGTGCGGCCCTCCATGGCTCGACCGCGGTGCGGCCGCTTCCGGTTGTAGGTCTCCAGATACGCCTCGAGGTCCTGCTG
Source organism: Longimicrobiales bacterium (assembly GCA_965218295.1). GTDB lineage: Bacteria > Gemmatimonadota > Gemmatimonadetes > Longimicrobiales > Gaopeijiaceae > CBDCKN01. The sequence continues at coordinate 289,797 of CBDCKN010000013.1, forward strand.
CATCTCCTCGACGGTCTCGTACCAGGTGGTGCGGCCCTTCACCCTCAAGTGCTCGTCGAGGAGCGTGCGGTGGAAGCGCTCGATGAAGCCGTTGGACTGGGGCCTGCCCACCTTCGTCGTGCGGTGCTCGATGTCCTCGAGCTGAAGGAACAGCTCATATGGGTGACGGTCCGGACGGCCGCAGAACTCGCGGCCGTTGTCGCTGAGCACGGTCTTCACCCGGACCCGGTGCTCATCGAAGAACGGCAACACGTCGTTATTCATCACCTGCACCGCCGTGAGCGGGAGCTTGCTCGTGTAGAGCCGGCCCCAGGCGTAGCGGCTGAAGCAATCGAGCACGGTCTGCAGGTACACCTTGCCGACCCCCTTCAGCGTTCCGACGAAGAACGTGTCCACGGCGACGAGGTCGCCCGGGTAATGGACTTCGATGTGGCGCTCCCGGAACTCGGGACTGAAGCGCTCCAGCAGCTCGATCTGCTCGTCGGTCAGCTTCAGCTTCCGTTCCCTGGCCGTCTCTTCGAGCCTGAGCAGCCGTTCGTGCTTCGTGGTGAGGCCATGCCGGCTCCACACGCCCCGTACGCCTCCTGAGCTCACCTGGATCCCTCCGAGCAGCAACTCGTCCGCGACCCGCTGAGCTCCGTGCGTCGGAGCCTCCAAGGCGTGGGCCAAGACCGCCTGCTCAATCTCTTCACTCACCCGGTTCGGGTGCGGTCCCTTCGGCCCCGGAAGCTGGTCGATCAGCCCCTCGGCCCCGTAAAGCTGGAAGTTCCTCCTGATCTCGTAGAACTGCTGCCGGCTGTAGCCCACGATCTTGCACGCCTTGCTCACGTTGCCGAGCTCCTGGGCCAACTGTAGCAGGCTCAGCTTGCGGCGCGCTATCTTCTCCCCCTGGACGGTGGTCATCTTCTCTCCCGTGCTAAGTGAGTGACTTCGACATCTCTCAATTAGCTCCGGCGAGGGCGGCTGGCCACCGTCCTCTCTCGTGGTCAACTGTCAGGTGAATACCGTCTCAGCACATGCCACGAATAGCTGGGAGTGGGGGAGCCGGTTGAGGGTGTTCATGATCCACGACCAGCCCACCAGTTGGCTTATCCGCTCTGGGTCGGCATCCCACTGACGTAGTTCGGCCTCGAGGGCCGCCAACGAATAGGCAAGACAAAGGCCCTTTCGGAGTCCGGCACCCAGCTTGAGCGAGCCGAGACCCTCCCCTTGCGAGGCACGACCCCAGGGCAACGCGCGCGCTCGCCGTCCGGCCATGCAAGGACGAGACGATCGGATGCGTGGATGGGCAACAGCAACCGAACGGACCCGCCCCCCGAGTCGGGGACGGCGGGTCCGTGATCCGTCGGGCAGCTCTCAGTCTGGCAGCGACTGATCGGACACGGGCGGACTCCGGGATCAGACCTCGTCAACATCCATGCACGGCCATGCACGGGCTGGGAGGCGCAAGCAGAGCCCCGTCAGACGCTTGTAAACGCGTTCTGAGCGTCTTCGGACTTTATTCGGTATCCAGGTTAGGCTGGAGCGTCCTTGTGGCTTAGAGGGCCGTTATCGGCTTGCTCACCTGTGGGCAACTACAGCAACGCCAGCGGGAGTCCCAGCGCGAACAGTCCCGACGCGATGATCACGCTCACGAAGCCCATTGAGCGGAAGGGTTGGCGCTCACCGTCGGCGACGCGGAGGAGGAAGCCGACGCCTCCGCTCATGCGGAGGAGGACTCGGGAGAATGGAATAGAAAGGACGTAGAGCCAAAGCCAGATGGAAGTGAAGAACGTGGACAAGAAACCGACGATCACTGCTAGACCAAATAGCTCATCCAGCGAGGATGTCCCAAGAGTCCCAGTCTCCTCCACCAATAGGAAGAATCCGGACAAAATGGCGCCCCAGGCGACGCTGCCGATGACAAAAGTCGCGAGGAGATCCAGCAGGAGTGTCACTCTCGGCGGCGCGTGCACGCAATTCGGGAAGTCTTGCCGCCACAGCCGCTCTTAGGCATTTCTGTCGCCTCCTTCGGCCCGCTGTCAGCCACGAGTCAGCCACGAGCCCGAAAAGAGCCCCCCGAGCGAGGGTACTCGGGAGGCGAAAATCGTTGTGGCACCTCGAATAGCGGAGGAGGGACTCGAACCCCCGACACGCGGATTATGATTCCGCTGCTCTAACCAGCTGAGCTACTCCGCCCCCATGTTTTCGTGCCCCGAAAGCTCAAAGGAGACCTCAGGGGTGTCAAGACGGATCCCGGCCCCCTTCGTGCAGCATTCGTATGTGGATCCGAAGATGCTCGGGCACGGTTCCGGCGAGCCATTTCAGGGGTGAAGGGGTATTCTTTCAGGCACGTAGTTTACGTGCGACACGACAACAGTCATTCCTGGCAAGAGGGGTCGTCTCATGGACTTCGGAGCCTTTCTAATCCCCGCAGCTGTCGTAGCAGGAGTAGCCTTGCTCTCGAGTCTCCGCATCCTCTACGAGTACGAGCGGGGAGTGATCTTTCGCCTCGGGAAGCTCACCCGGGCCAAGGGCCCCGGTCTCATCTTCCTGGTGCCCTTCGCCATCGAGCGCATGAAGAAGATAGACCTCCGCATCGTTGCGCTGGACATCGCACCCCAGGACACCATCACGAAGGACAACGTCAGTGTTAAGGTGAACGCGGTCGTGTACTTCCGGGTGGCGGACCCGGCCAAGGCCGTGGTGGAGATCGAGGACTACTACTTCGCCACGAGCCAGCTCGCCCAGACCACGCTCCGGAGCGTTATCGGCCAGTCGGAGCTCGACGAGATCCTGGTGGAGCGTGATAAGATCAACGATGTCGTCTGCCGGATCATCGACGAGGGGACGGACCCCTGGGGCATCGAGGTCACCTCCGTCGAGGTCAAGGACATCGACCTCCCTCACGAGATGAAGCGCGCCATGGCCAAGCAGGCCGAGGCGGAGCGGGAGCGCCGCGGCAAAGTCATCGCCGCCGCTGGCGAAGCCCAGGCTGCGGCGAAGCTCGCCGAGGCGGCAGAGATCATCCAGCACTATCCGGTGGCCATCCAGCTCCGGTTCCTGCAGACGGCGGCCGAGATCGCGGCAGAGAACAACTCCACGATGGTCTTCCCCATCCCCATGGACCTGTTCCAACCCCTCTTAGAGGCCGGGGCGCGTTGGAAGTCCGGTGAGCGACCCTCGCACGAGGCGTTGAGCGCAGCCAGCGAGGGGGCGCCGCTACCGGCGGGCACCGATCAGGCCATACTCGCCGAGGCCGCAAAGGCGTTCCTGGGCATCGGGAGTGGCAACCCAGCCTCCGAGCCGGCTACGGTCCCTGCCGAGCGGGATGGATCGGACGAGGACACCGAGGGCCCCGAGGAGGACGTCTAAATATCGCTTCAGCGGCCCTCAGAGTCCTCCGTGGAATCGGCGGGCGGGGCGATTCGGTAGAGAACCTCGCCCTCGCGAATCATCCCGTAGCGCTCGCGGGCGAGTCGCTCGATGGCGGCGGAGTCCGATTCGAGGGAGTCCCCCCAGGCACGGAGCGAGTCGTTCGCCCGCCTGAGCTCGGCGAGTCGCTCGGCCTCCTCCTCGCGCTCCGCTCGCGCCTGCCGGACCTCGAAGAGGGAGTACTCCCCACCGAACACCGCGAAGTACACGGCAAGCCCGACCAGAGCCGGTAGGATGAATCGCTTTACTTGGACCAAAGGCTCCGTCCCGGATACGTGGCCGAGGCGCCCAGCGCCTCCTCGATTCTGAGGAGCTGGTTGTACTTGGCCACACGGTCCGTCCGACTGGCACTCCCTGTCTTTATTTGTCCCACGCCCGTGGCAACCGCAAGGTCCGCGATCAGGGTGTCTTCGGTCTCGCCGGACCGGTGGGAGATGACAGACTTGTACCCCGAGTCGTCGGCGAGCTGAATCGTCTGGAGGGTCTCAGTGAGGGTCCCGATCTGGTTCACCTTCACGAGCACGGCGTTGGCGACCCCGTTCCGGACGCCTCTCTCGAGCTTCTTGACGTTGGTGACGAAGACGTCGTCCCCGACGATCTGGACGCTCCCGCCCACCGCGTCGGTGAGGTGCTCCCACCCCTCCCAGTCGTTCTCCCCCATCGGGTCTTCCAGGGAACGGATTGGGTAGCGATCGATCCAGTCGGTCCAGAACTCCACCATGCCGGCGGCGTCGCGGCGCTCTCCCGAGGACCACCTGAAGACGTACTCGTCCCCCTCGACCCACTCACTGACCGCCGCGTCGATAGCCAGCACCACGTCGTCGCCGGGATGAAACCCAGCCCTTTCGATGGCGCTCAGGACCATTTCCACGGCTTCCTCGTTGCTGTGCAGATCGGGAGCGAACCCACCCTCGTCTCCAACCGCCGTGTTGAGGCCCTTCTCGGAAAGGACCTTCTTGAGGTGGTGGAAGACCTCGACACCACAGCGAAGGCCCTCGGAGAAGCTGTCGAAGCCGACGGGCATCACCATGAACTCCTGGATGTCGACGTTGTTCGGGGCGTGGGCGCCGCCATTCAGGATGTTCATCATGGGCACCGGGAGCACATTCGATTCCGAGGTTCCGAGGTACTTGTAGAGGGGCAGCTGATTCTCGATGGCCGCCGCCCGGGCCGCCGCTACCGAGACCGCGAGAATGGCGTTTGCTCCGAGACGGTCCTTGTTGGGGGTCCCATCCAGATCGATCATGGTCCGGTCCAGATCCAGTTGCTCCCGGGCCTCGAAGCCGCGTATGGCCTCACGGATCTCGGTGTTGATGGACTCCACGGCCTTGAGGACGCCCTTGCCCAGATATCGGTCCGGATCCCCGTCGCGGAGCTCGACGGCTTCGTGCTCTCCAGTGGACGCTCCACTGGGAACGGCGGCACGCCCCCGAGCTCCGGTCTCCAGGAGCACCTCGGCCTCAACCGTGGGATTGCCTCGTGAGTCGAGGATCTCTCGGCCCCGGACCTCAATGATCGCTGACACGCCCTATCCTCTTCTCGTCGAGAGGCCGGAGTCCCTCCAGCCCCACATCACGGTTCGGTGACGATCCTGGTGACTCCAGGACCGCTTCCACAGGCTCTTCGCCCGGCAGGGACGAGGTGCGGCCCTCACCGCCCCTGAGCTCGACCACGGCGTCGCGGGCCATCTGCGTGAGACGATCGCGATCGGCGTGCTCCATGCCCGTGACGTCGATGGGCTCCCCCACCCGAACCAGTATCTCGCCGCGCCCGATCCTGAACGAGCCCTTGGGCATCAGGGGACGGGTGCCGATGATGGCCACCGGAACGATGGGCACGCCCCCTGGATGGCCAGAACGAAGGGCCCCTTCTTGAAAGGCTGGAGCTCCCCGTTGGCGGATCGAGTGCCTTCGGCGAACAGGACCATGTGCAGATTTTCGTCTCGGATCTGCTGGCCCGCCCGCGTGAGCGACTCGATGGCGGAGGCCAGGTCGCCCCGATCGATGGAGATGTGGCCACACACGCGCCAGGCGCGACCGAACACCGGAATCCGCGAGAGCTCCTTCTTGGCCAGGAAGCGGGCATCGATGGGCAACCAACCCGCCAGCGCCCAGACGTCGAACCACGACTCATGATTCGAGACGATGATCATCGCGCCGTCCGGGTCGAGGTTGTCCACGCCTTCCACGCGTACGCGAACGCCGGCCAGCCTGAGAATCGCCCGGGCCCAGCCCCGAGCCGCCGGGTGGCAGGACCGGGAAACGGCTTCCTTCGTTCCGAAGTAGGACAGCAGGTAGACCTTGCCGGCATACCATACCGTGAGGACAGCCCCGACAGCGAGGAGCCAGGCCGACCTCAGCACGGGGCCTCCCTGGGCGTGAAGTGATCGAATCCACCCGCGATCCCATCCCCGCCGAGGGATTTCCACCCGTCGATATGCACGCCCTCGCCCTCGAGCACACGGCCAACATGCGTGAGCGGCGTCTCGAACCGCTCGCGGAATGCTTGGGCCAGAGGACTCATGGCGCCGGGCGCCGAGGCGATGCAGAGCTCGTAGTCCTCCCCTCCGGACAGAGCGAGATCGACATCGCCAACGTCCAGCTCAGGGTGGATCGGTATCAGATCGGTCTCGATCTTGATGCGCACCCCGGACGCCGCGGCCAGATGGCCCGCGTCCCCCGCAAGGCCATCGGAGAGGTCGATCATGGCGTGCACGGCACCGTGCTCGGCGAGCCATTGGGCCTCTTGGATACGGGCGACGGGTCGCGCGAATGCCTCACGCAGCCCGCGGCTCGGCTCCGTGCCGGCATTCCATGCGCGAACGGCTCCGGAGCTGCCACCCAGGACGCCCGTCACCCAGATCTCGTCGCCGGCCACGGCTCCCCGGCGCATGACCGGCTCGGTCGCCTCCCCGAGCACCGTGACGTCGAGGACGACCGGTCCGGGTGATGCCGTGAGGTCCCCGCCGACCAGGGCCATCCCGAGATCCCTGAGAGCGCTGCGGATGCCGTTGCCCAGCTCCGCCGACACGGCCTCAGCCTCGTCCGCCGACACGGCCAGAGAGATCAGTACGCCCACAGGTCTGGCAGCCATGGCCGCAAGGTCGCTGGCGGCCACCGTAACCGCGCGAAAGCCCACCTCCTCGAGTGAGATCCACGATCTGCGAAAGTGTACGTCCTCCACCGACAGGTCCGTGCTCACTACGAGTCGCCCTATCTGCAGCACGGCCGCGTCGTCTCCGGGACCCACGAGCACGGCGGGACCCAGGTCTTCCGACTCACCGAGTAGGGCCCGGATGAGATCGAACTCTCCTCCCGGACCCATGGGCGTGGTCCGGTCCGCTCCCGAGTCCCCGGGGGGGGGCGCCATCATCACCTGGCGGCGTCCTGGTCGAAGATCACGAAGGGCAGACCCAGATCGGTCTCACCGGGGCCGTCTTCCTCCCACACGGCGGGAAGCTCCTCAATGACGTCGGACGGGGTGAGGCCAGGGCCCTTGTCCGACCTGATCGCCGCCCTGCCTGTCATGTAGAGAGCGAGGGCGCCCGCTACGTCTGGCGTGGAGCCCTGGGCGAGAAGCGCCCCGGCCACACCCGTGAGCACGTCCCCCATCCCCCCGGCGGCCAGATCAGAGGTGCCCACCGTATCCACCCAGCACGTGCCGTCGGGGGGCACGACGATAGACGGCAGGCCCTTGAGAAGAACTGTGGCACCCGACTGGGCCGCGAAGGTCCTGGCGGCCGACATCCTGTCTTCCGCGATGGTCTCCCCCGACAGGCCCGACAGGCCCTTCATCTCGCCGAGGTGGGGCGTCACCAGCACGTCCCGTCCCTGGGCCCAACTGCCCACGCCGGGACCCTCACCGGAAGCCGCCAGATTCAACGCGTCGGCATCCAGCACCGTCGGACGGCCGTCGGTGGCCTCGAGAACCACCTCGAGAAGCGCCGCCCCTTCGGCCCCGTCTCCCAAACCGGGACCGGCGGCCACGGCGTGTGAGGCCGCCGCCGCATTCCTCACCGCCTCCGGGTCATCGCCGGGAACGAAGACAGCCTCGGGAACCGACCCCTGAATGATCTCCCGGTTCTCTGCTGCCGAGGCGACGCGAAGGAGGCCTATGCCTGCGCGCAGGGCTGCCCTGGCCGCCATCACCGCCGCCCCCGCCATGCCGGACCGGCCTGCAACGAGAAGTAGAACACCCACCCGGTTCTTGTGTGTGTCAGGCTCCCTGCGCGGTCGCCGCTCGGACGCCCACGCAGGCGTCACCGCCGCCGCCCCAAAGGCGCTCTCGCCGGCGGGCGGGAAACCGATCTCCACGGCGATCAACCGCCCGACATTGGTCCTGGCGGGCTGTAGGAAGGTGCCAAGCTTCGGCCAGCCCAGGGCCACGGTCACCTGCGCAGCGACGGCCTCCCCGTCGATCCGCCCCGTGTCCGCATCGATGCCGGAGGGTGCGTCCAGCGCGAAGACCGGGCGCCGGGATCGGTTGATGGCCTGGATCGCCCTGGCCTGGCGGGCCCGGGGCGCTCCCTTTATGCCGGTGCCGAGGATCCCGTCTACGATAACGGCGGCATCGCCTAGGACGGAGTCAAGCGGCCGTCCGTCGCCTACCCCGCCGCTGGGAGCACCCCCCGTCCCGTCGTGCCCGCCGTCGCTCAGGAGCGGTAGGTCCCAGCCATGGAGCAGCGGATCGTCCTCGGGGCGATCGGCGACGAGCACGGCCTTCACGGGTCGACCCCAGGAGCGCAGGGTTCGGAGAAGCACGAGACCGTCGCCTCCGTTGTTTCCCGCCCCGATGAGCGCCACGACCTCGCCTCGCGGGAAGAGGCGATCGAGGACCTGTGCGGCGGATCGCCCTGCGCACTCCATCAGGGTGACTTGGGGCACGCCCTGCTCGTCGATGGCCATGCGGTCAAACGCGGCCGCCTCCGCCCCGGTCGGAGCCCACACGCGCGGTCCTCCGAAGGGCCGGATAGGGATCCCCGTCATGACCTTCCGCCGCACCGGGCCAACCCGCGGACAGGCCGGGTCGAGCTCGAGTTCAGCGGTGGCACGTACGACGAGAAAAGGCGGCTGGCGGGCACTGAACGCCGGTCAGGAGGAAGGGACCTACTTGTAGCTCTGTCCGATGCTGCGTCCCAGCGAAATCTCCCCATTATCGATCCGGATGTTGAACCCGCAGTCAGGGTTGGAGCACACCCAGGCCTTATAACGGATAGCAGCACCGTCGCGTCCATAATCCGAAAGGGGTAACAGGATCCCCGGATCGCACTTCAGGCAAGTAGGAAACCCAGATTCTTCCGGCATGTCCAAACCCCTCCCCACAACGTTATAAGTTTGGCGAGCCGCTTGCCGGCGAACCGGCAGGCGGGCAGGCGCTGTTTCTCCGTTGTCGTGCTCAACATCGAATGTGGCCCGAAGGCCGATCCTTCAGATCCCCGGACTCCAGGGATAATTTTGCTCGAATGCTTCCTCGAAGTCGAAAACGTCGCGGAAGTCCTCGGGGCTGTCCCCGTCCTGCCTGATCAGGACACCGCAGTCGACGAGCGCGAAGACGATGTCGCCCAGATCTTCGGTCGCGTGGATACCCCAATGCTGCAAAACGGTCCTGGCCATGGGTCCGAAGCGATCCAAGGCGAGACGACGGACCCCGTCGGCCAGCTCCTGGCCCGAGATGTGCCGAGGCTCATCCAGCCCTTCCATCACCTGGTGGAGTGACGAAAGCAGAAAGAGGTACGCCTTCCCGTGAAAACGGGGGTGCTTTTCTTGGAGCTGATCCAAGACCTCTTCGGCAAATTGAAGCTCGATCATAGGGGAAATGTTACGCGCTCGTCGTCCTGGCGCCAGGCTGGCCCGGACGATAGTGGCCGCTAGACCCGTGCTGCAAGCTCTTGATAGAGCGGGAATGCCTGGCACATCTCGTCGATCTGCCCGCGAACACTGCTGATCATGTTTTCGTCGGTCGGGTCGGCCAGCACGGTGACGATCCAATCGGCGATCTGTCGCATGTCTGCTTCACGAAGCCCCCGGGTCGTCACGGCAGGGGTCCCGATGCGGAGTCCCGAGGTGACGAACGGGGACCGGGTCTCTCCCGGAACCGTGTTCTTGTTGACCGTCATCCCCGCTAGCTCCAGAGCCTTTTCTGCCTCTTTGCCTGTGAGCTCTTCGTGACTCTTGCGAAGGTCCACGAGAAGCAGGTGGGTGTCCGTGCCCCCGCTGACCAGGAAGAGTCCATGCTCCAACAGACCCTCGGCGAGGGCCCGGGCGTTGGCGACGATCTGGCGCTGATAGATCTTGAAGTCGGGCTGCAGCGCCTCCCTCAACGCCACCGCTTTCGCGGCGATGATGTGCATCAAGGGGCCTCCTTGCGTGCCCGGGAAGATCGACTTGTCAATGGCCTTCGCGTGCTCCTCCTTGCAGAGGATGAGCCCACCCCTGGGTCCCCGCAGCGTCTTGTGGATCGTCGAGGTCACCACGTCGGAGTGGGGCACAGGACTTGGATGGAGCTCGGCGGCCACGAGCCCCGCGATGTGGGCCATATCCACCATCATGCAAGCGTCCACCTCTCTTGCGATCTCGCCGAAGGTCTCGAAATCGAGGATGCGAGGATAAGCACTCGCACCCGCCACGATCATCTTCGGGCGCGCCTCCAACGCCTGCTCACGGAGGGCGTCGTAGTCGATTCGCCCATCGGACTCGCGAATCCCGTACGCCACCACTTCGAAGAGCTGGCCGCTGAAGTTCACGGGCGATCCGTGGGTCAGGTGGCCCCCGTGATTCAGGTGCATTCCGAGGATCCTATCCCCGGGCTCCAGGAAGGCGAAGTACGCCGCCATGTTCGCCTGAGTTCCGGAGTGGGCCTGAACGTTGGCGTGATCGGCCCCGAAGAGCTCCATGGCACGATCACGGGCGAGCTCTTCCGCCACGTCCACGTGCTCGCAACCGCCGTAGTACCGCTTGCCCGGAAGCCCCTCGGCGTACTTGTTGGCCATCACGGTCCCCATGGCCTGCAGAACGGCCAGCGAGACGAAGTTCTCGCTGGCAATGAGCTCGAGCTGGGTGGACTGGCGCTCCGCCTCGGCTCGGATGGCCTCGAAGATCTGGGGGTCTGTGCTTTTCAAGTGGTCCATGGCGGCTCGAAGCTATCGACGGAGGTGGATCGGGACTAGATGTGGCTGCGCCGGAGGTTGCGCGCCTCGATGATGCGCTGCCAGGCGACCCGGTCCACGGCCTCGCTGGTGGGGATGTTCTCGGCCTGTGCCCTCTTGAAGATGCGGAGGAGCGTGTCGTAGACTGACCCCGCCTTCTTCCGGCTCTGCTCGGGCGTCCAGCCCTGCAGCTCACCGTACACGTTGCACAGCCCGCCGGCGTTGATCACGTAGTCCGGCGCGTAGAGAATCCCCTGGTCGTGAATGGCCTGCCCGTGACGCGCCTCCGCCAGCTGGTTGTTGGCGGCCCCCGCCACGATGTGCATCTTGAGCACCTTCAAGGTGTCGTCGTTGATCACAGCGCCCAGCGCGCACGGCGCAAAGATGTCGGCGTCCACTCCGTAGACGTCCTCGTTGCCGACGGCCGTGGCTCCGAAGTCGTCTGCGACCCGCTGGATCCGCCCCTCGTCGATGTCGGTGACCGTGAGCTTGGCCCCGTCGGCCGCCAGGTCCTCACACAGGTGGTATCCCACGTGTCCGACTCCCTGGACGACGACGTGCTTGCCCTCCAGCGAATCGTCACCGTAGCGGAACTGAGCGCACGCCTTGATGCCCCGGTAGACTCCGAACGCCGTGATGGGCGACGGGTCTCCGGAGCCCTCTTTCAGGCCGGTTACCGAGTCCGTCTCCATACGGACGTACTCCATGTCGTCCACCGACGTACCGACGTCCTTGGCCGTGAGGTAGCGCCCCTTGAGCGACTCCACCGCCCGGCCGTGGGCGCGGAAGATCATCTCCCGTTCCGTGGTCCGGTTGTCGCCGAGGATCACGGACTTGCCGCCACCCAGGTTCAGGCCAGTGATGGCGGCCTTGTAGGTCATTCCGCGGGAGAGGCGCAGAACGTCGGTGATGGCCGCGGCGTCCGACGAGTAGTTCCAAAAGCGGGTGCCGCCTAGGGCCGGCCCCAGCGTGGTGTCGTGGATCGCTATGAGCCCCCTATACCCGATGGACGGCTCGCTCCAGAAGACGAGCTGCTCGTGGCCCCGCTCGGCCATCGCGTCAAATATCTCCATCACTCCGTTATCTCCATCACTCCGTCGACCTCTTCCTCAAGAGTTTGCGTTTGCCGAAGTCCGAGTGTGCCGGACGATAGATGTGTCATGACCCGCTTCGTGCCTCCTTCAGGATTTCGCGGGCTACGACGAGGCGCATGATCTCGCTGGTGCCCTCGTAGATCTCCGTGCCCTTGGCGTCTCGCATCAACTTCTCGACGGGATAGTCGCGCATGTAACCATAGCCACCGAAGATCTGAACGGCCTCGTCGGTGACCCACATGGCGCTCTCGCTGGCCGTGAGCTTGACCATGGCCGCCACGGCGGGGATCGCGTCGGCACCTCGGGCGTCGCACCCGCCCTCCGCTTCCAGGCTTGCCGCAGCAGTGTGGAGTAGGGACCGGGAGGCGGCGATTCGGCTGGCCATGTCGGCCAGCTTGAACTGAATCGCGCCGAAGTCCGCGATGGCGTGTCCGAACTGGTGCCGCTCCACGGCATAGTCCGTGGCATGCTCGAACGCTTTTTGAGCGACCCCCACCGACTGGGCGGCGACTCCCAAGCGGCCCACGTTCAGAGCCTCCAGGGCATAGCGGAAGCCCTGAGTCGGATCCCCCAGCACGCGATCTGGCGCCACCTGGACGTCTTCCAGCTCAACCGACACGATCTGCGACGCGCGCAGCCCCATGGTGGTCTCTCTCCCGGTGACGGAATAGCCCTCGCTGTCTCGCTCCACGAGGAAGGCTCCCATGGAGCCTTCGCCCTCCGTGGCGTTCTCGGGCTCGTCGGCCACCTCCCTCTCGGTCGCCGCGAAGACGATGACGAGCCCCGCCCTATCCCCGTTGGTCACCCAGCGCTTGGTGCCGCTGAGGCTCCAACTCCCATCATCCCTGGATGCCGCACGAGTCTGGATGGACGCTGCGTCGCTCCCTGCCGAGGGCTCCGAAAGCGCGAACGCACCCAGAAGGGACCCCGAGGCGAGTGCGGGCAGGTACGCTTCTTTCTGCTCGTCCGAGCCGTGCTGGAGCAGCAGGGTGGTCACGGGCCCGTTATGGATCGCCACGGCGAGGGCGAGGCTGGCGTCTCCCCAGGCGAACTCCTCGAGGGCGAGGAGATACGTCCCAAGATCCAACTCCAATCCGCAGTAACGCTCCGGCACGCGCATCCCCAGGAAGCCGAGCTCGCCGAGCTTCCCGAAGATCTCCGGATCCAGATCCCGCTCCTCGTCCCACCGGGCCGCGTGAGGACGGATCTCGCCCTCTGCGAACGCACGGGCCAGGGCCCGAATCTCGAGCTGCTCAGGCGTGAACACGGCTAGAGTCAGGCGTCATACTCGTAAAACCCACGACCCGTCTTGCGGCCGAGCCAACCCGCCGCCACGTACTTGCGAAGGAGGGGGCACGGCCGGTAGCGGTCGTCTCCCAGCTCCCTGTGGAGGACCTCCATGATGCTGAGGCACGTGTCCAGACCGATGAAGTCGGCAAGGGCCAACGGACCCATGGGGTGGTTCATCCCGAGCGTCATGACCGCGTCGATGGCCTCTGCGTCGGCCACACCCTCCATGAGGGCGAAGACGGCCTCGTTGATCATGGGGCCGAGGATGCGATTCGACACGAACCCCGGGAAGTCGTTCACCTCCACCGGAGTCTTGCCGAGCTCCTGGGACAGGCCGACCACCGCGGCCGTCGTCCCGTCGCTCGTGGCCAGACCGCGAATGATCTCGATGAGCTTCATCACCGGCACCGGGTTCATGAAGTGCATCCCGATCACCCGGTCTGCCCGGCCCGTCTCCGCCGCGATGGCCGTGATGGAGATCGACGACGTGTTGCTCGCCAGAATCGTCTCGGATGCAGCCATGCCGTCGAGGCGCCGGAACAGGTCGAACTTGAGCTCGGCGTTCTCCGGAACCGCCTCGACCACCAGCTGGGTCCCCTCCACCGCCTCCTCCAGAGAGGTGGTGGGCCGGATTCGCCCGAGAGTCTCGTCCCGGGCAGGCTCGTCGATGATCTCCTTCTTCACCTGCCGATCCAGGTTCTTCGAGATCGTGGCGAGAGCGTTATCCAGAACCTCTTGTGACACGTCCGTGAGACGCACGTCGCGGCCGTGCTGGGCACAGACATGGGCGATCCCGTTGCCCATGGTGCCTCCACCGATCACCGTAATCCTTTCTATCGTCATGCCGTCCTCGGCTCTCTGAACAAGACTTCTTCCGCGGCGGCGGGAAGCGTGTCCTAGTGTTCCGTTTCCGAAGTTCGCGAGCCATCAAGAGGGTCGGGGCGCCGTGGAAGGCTAAGACTTCTCGACCGAGAGGGCGACGGCGTTCCCTCCCCCGAGGCAGAGCGAGGCCATCCCCGTCTCGACGCTCCGATCGTCCATGGCGTTCAGCAACGTCACCAGGATGCGGGCGCCGGACGCACCGATAGGGTGTCCCAGCGCCACCGCGCCACCGTGCACGTTCACCCGGTCCGGATCGACCCCTAACTCCCTCATGTCCGCCAGGGCCTGCACGGCGAACGCCTCGTTGAGCTCGAAGAGACCATAGTCGCCGACGCTCTTCCCTTCCTTGGCCATGAGGTTCCGCACTGCGGCAATGGGGGCGAAGAAGAGATCCTTCGGCTCGGTCCCACTGGCGGCGTATCCGGAGATGGTGGCCTCCACGGTCAACCCATGGGTCTCGGCGAACTCCAGCGACGTCACGACCAGGGCGGCAGCAGCGTCGTTGAGCCCCGGCGTGTTGCCTGCGGTCACGACCAGCTCGTCGAGGCCCTCGGGAGCGTCCTTGGGGAACGCCGGCCGGAGCTTGCCCAGAGCCTCGAGAGAGGTCTCACGTCTCGGCGACTCGTCGGTGTCGACGACCGTGGTGCCCCGAGGCGTCCCGACGGAGACCGGAACGATCTCGGCGTCGAACTTGCCCTCGTCCATGGCCGCCACAGCGAGCGTATGAGAGCGGAGCGAGAACTCGTCCGCATCTTGTCGCGTGATACCCGCCTTCGCAGCAGTGTACTCCGCGTGCCCCCCCATGTGGCAGTGGCCGAACGCACACCAGAGGCCATCCAGGATGAGCCCGTCCTCGACCTTCTGATCGCCGAACTTCACCCCGGAGCGGAGTCCCCGAACGTAGAACGGGACGTTCGACATTGATTCCATGCCCCCCGCCACCACCGCCTTGGCATCGCCTGCGCGGATGGCCTGGGCGCCCAGCATCACTGCCTTGAGGCCCGATCCACAGACCTTGTTGATCGTGACAGAGGGAACCGTGGCCGGAATCCCGGCGCTGATGGCCGCCTGGCGGGCGGGGGCCTGCCCTTCGCCGGCCACCACGACGTTCCCCATGATGACTTCGTCAACGGCGGTGACGTCGATACCGGAGCGCTCCACGGCCGCGCCGATGGCCACGGCGCCCAGCTCAGGCGCCGACAGGGGGCCGAGGCCGCCCAGGAAGCGTCCAATGGGGGTCCGGGCTCCGGCGACGATTACCGGAATCCTCGCCTTATCGCTCATGAATGCACCGTCTTTCCAGGTTCTGATCCGTCCGGCCGTCGGCCGGGCATCACTGTAATTTAGTGAGATTTGGACTCGGGCCCAGAAGGGAGAGCTGCTGGCCCTGCCGGGGCCGGGACGGGCGGCGGCGCTTCCGTAGGAAGGCCTTCAGGGACTCGAGGTCCGTGAGGTCCTGGTTGGCGGCCTCATCCAGGAGTCGGAGCAGGACGCGAGCCGTTGTCAGGGCGTCTCCGTGGGCCCGGTGGCGAGCCGTGATCGCGATGTCGAAATGACGGGCCAGTGAATCCAGGTTACGGCGCCGGAGCCGGGGAAGGATGTGGCGAGCCATGCGCACGGTGCAGAGGCGCTCGACCCGAGGAACCTCGCCGATGGCCTCGGCCAGCTGCTGGCTCACGAACCCCCAGTCGAAACGCGCGTTGTGCGCGACGAAAACCCGATCCCGGAGTCGCTCGAGAACGTCGGGCGCGATCTGATCGAAGTAAGGGGCGGAGGACACGATGTCGTTGGTGATTCCGGTGAGCGCGGCGATGCGGGGAGGAATGCCCCGGCCTGGATTGACCAGGGTACGGTACTCGTCAGCCACGACTCCGTCGCGGACCTCGTAGATTGCCACTTCCGTGATCCGATGCCCCCGCCGGTAGGGACCACCGGTGGTTTCCACGTCCACGACCGCGTATCGAAGGTCGGCCAGGGGAGTGCCGGGCCGTGGCCCCTGAAGAGACCAGAGACCCTCGGAATCGACATGAAACCGGGAATCCGAACCGAGGAGGGTGAAGACAGCGGCCGAGGCGGCGCCGGGATTCCCGGAAAGACCCAGGACCTCTCTCGCCAAGTCGAGCGTGCTGGTGGCACTCCGCTCCAAAACGGAGGCGGCATGGTGGATCAGGCCCCGGTCGCCCTTCACTCCTTCCCTTCTTCCTGGCTCAATGCGAAGGAGAGCGCTTCCAGCTCCACGACCATGTTCACGTCCTTCACCGTAATACCCTCGGGGACTTTAAGCGTGGTGGGAGCGAAGTTGAGAATACCGCGTACCCCCGCGCCGGTGACCCGATCCATGACGGCGGGGACGGCGCTCACGGGAACGGCGAGGATGACAATCTCGACGCCTTGCTTCCGGACGATGTCCTCGAATTCGCAGATGTCATGTACCGTCAGGTCGGCCAAGCGCTCACCGATCTTCGATGGGTCGACGTCCAGAATGGCGACGATGTCGTAGCCCCGCTCCTGGAATCCGCCGTACTCGACCAGAGCCGACCCGATGCGGCCGACCCCCACCAGAGCCACCCGCCAGCGCCGGTCGAGGCCGAGGATCTTCCGAACTCGAAATGCAAGCTCCGCCGCACCGTAGCCAAGCCCTCGCTTGCCGAAGGAGCCGAACAGGGACAGGTCCTTCCGCACCTGCGCCGCCGTGGTGTCGCTGCGGATGGCCAGCTGTTCGCTGGATACTGTCCTCTCACCGTCTCGCTCGAGATGCTCCAGGATCCGGAGATAGAGCGACAGCCGGCGGATGGCGGACTCGGAGATCTTCTTCGATATGGACAACGTGGAAACCCGGTTAAACCCTTCCGTACCCTGGCTTGTGAAAAGCTTCACAATACTAGGCAGGGGGGGGCTGAAGCGTCAAACGCGGGCTCTTCGACCCATCCCCTCTCCGACCAGTTTCGACAGTCGTACGAATTCCTCGGGCTTGAAGGTCTCCGGCCGGCGCGTGAGATCCCAGCCCGTCTCGCGACCGATCCGGTGCAGGGCTTCCCGGGAAAGGCCGAGGTCGACGTGCTCACGGAGGGTCTTCTGAAACTGCTTTCGCCTCCACTGGAAAGCTGCCCGCGTCAGGTTCCGGAGCGAGATCTCCTCCTCGAGGGAGAGGGGCGGAGGGACAGTCGGTCTGATCCGTACCACGCTGGAGTCGACGCGGGGCATAGGCCGGAACGCCGTCCGTGGGACGCGGACCACACTTTCCACCCGGGCGACGCTCCTGACCCCCACCGAGAGAGCTCCGTACTCCGAGGTTCCCGCGGCCGCAACCAGGCGGTCGGCTACCTCGCGCTGAACCATCAGGAGGATGTCCTTGGCCCGGGGGCGCTCCAGCAGCTTGAAGATTATGGGGGCCGTGATGTTGTAAGGGATGTTTCCCACCACCAGCAGCCGATTCGGATCCTCGGTGAGGGCGGTGAGGTCCAGCTTCAGGAAGTCCTGGTGTCTGACATCCACATCGGGACGGTCGCCCCACTCCCCTTCGAGCTCGTCCGCGAGCTCGTCATCCAGCTCGACCAGGATGAGGCGGCCTACCCGGCCCACGAGGTGGCGTGTGAGCGCCCCATGGCCGGGGCCGATCTCCAGGACGGTGTCCGACGGCGAGGGGTCGAGGGCCTCGACGATCTTCCGCTGGAGATTGGGATCGACGAGGAAGTTCTGCCCGAGAGATTTCTTCGCGCGCATCGGCTCGCTCAGCCGCGCGGCCGGACTCTGAGCCTCGCAAGACCCCTGTGCGCGACCCACTGTACCTCCTCCACAGGCCTCTAAGTCCTCAGGACGATCGCTGTCCGGTCGTCCGCCGGGATGTGTGGGGTCGCGGCTTCGGCCATGTCGAAGAGAGCGTCCACGATCTGGGCGGAAGCCGCGCTTCCCTGAGCGGTCACCGCTTCCAGAACGGTCGCTTCACCACTTCCGGGCTCCTCGGTGGCCAGTGTATCGGAGAGACCGTCCGTGAAGAGGAGCAACAGATCCCCCCGCGCCCACGCGGCCCGACCCTGGTGGTAGGACTCGGGCCCGGCGAAGCCCACCGGGGGGTCGGTGGCGGCCAGGCGCTCGGCCTCGCCACCCGCACGGAACACGAAGGCATGAGGATGTCCGGCGTTGGAGTACTGCAGCTCCTCGGCCGCGGGATTGATGACCACGTAGCAGAGGCTGAGGAACATCTCCGTGGTCTCGAGCTCGTCGCTGAGAGCGTCGTCCATCTTTCTGAGAACCACGGACGGGTCGCGCGACTCGAGTGCGTAGATACTCGCCGCGCTCATGGACAATGCCATGATCAGAGCCGCCGGGAATCCGTGAGTCGAGACATCGCCGATCATCACCCCGATCTTGTCGTCCGGAAGCTTGAAGATATGGAAGAAGTCCCCGCCGACTTGCTCGGCGGATGCCACCCGGGCGGCCACGTCGGCCTGGTCGAACGCCTCCGGAGACTTCAGGAGCTTCATCTGCAGATGATGGGCCAGCTCCATCTCGTGGCTCATCCGCTCCTGGGCCATGCTCTCCTGGATCAGCCGATTGTTCTCGAGGGCCGCACCAATCTGGCTAGCTATGGCGGACAGGAGCCTCTCGTCACCAACCGCGAAGGGATCACCCCGCATACGGCCGAAAAGGTTGATGACGCCGACCGTGCGCACCTCTCCGGATGGTGGGCTGTAGCTGATGGGGACGGAGATGTCGGTCGTGGCCCCCCCGTTCCGCGGGTCGTCGGGATCGGCGCGGCCACCGATGCGCGATCGGCCCTCCTCGAATACCAGGGAGGTGACGGCATCCGGATGGTCGCCACCTGGTGGATCCTGGGCTCCGTCCTGTCCCACTGCCGCGGTGAGGTGAAGGAGGTTCTGCCGGGGATCATGCACCCATAGGGAGCCCCGCTCGGCGTCCAGCACGTCGCACACTTCCTTCAGGATTGCGTCTGCGGCATCGTCGAGCTTGAGGATCGATCCCAGCGTCTCGCTGATGGAGTAGAGAAGGTTGATCTCCTCATAGCGCTCCGACAACTCGTACGTGAAGAAATGGATCTCCTGGGCGAAGTCCAGCGCTCGTTCGAGGTTCCCCTGAAGGATGGAAGCCAACGGCTCGAGCCGCAGATCACTGGAGGGTCGGATCTCGAGCTCCAACGGAGGTCCGTCCTTGGGAGAGATGGACCTCAGCACACAGCCGTCCACCGGGGGATAGGCCTCACTGCTTTCGGGGGTATCGTAGGGGTAGAGATGACGGGCACGAGTCCCGTCTTCCTCGACGCTCCAGAGGTGGACGTCGAGGCCGAGTTGCCCACGGAACTCGTCCAGGGTTTGTTCGACCGGGATAGGAAGGACTGGGCCAGGCCCGCCTTCCGGGGTCATGCCGAGGCCCCTCCCGTGAGGTCGGGACGCCCCTCCTCCAGGCGAAGGATGAGGGTAACGGAGTTTCCTTCCTCATTGAATCGGACTTCGTCCATCAGCGATCTCATGAGGAAGATGCCGCGGCCACCGGACTTGCTGAGGTTGCCCGGAAGTGTGGGGTCGGGCACGGTCGTGTGGTCGAAGCCCGTTCCCTGGTCGGTTACACGGGCCGTGACCTCCTCCTCCCGAACCGTCACCTCGATCCGGACGTGCTTCCCGGGATCACGGTCGTTGCCGTACAACATCGCGTTGGCCAGCGCCTCGGTGAGACCGACACGGAAGTTCAGGTTCAGTTTTCGCGCATAGGCGCAGCAGCTAGAGCAGTGCTCCATCACGTACTCTACCGCGTGCTCGATGGACCGAATGTCGTTCGGTAGCTCCAGGATGAGTTTTCGATCCACTCGTTACCCTCTGCGGGGGATCAGCTTGATCGCCGGCCTCAAAGACCCGTCAGGGCCTCGTCACGGCTGTCGGCGATCTTGAAGAGCGTGTCGAGCTTGGTGAGCTCGAAGAGCGTACGAAGATCCTCGTTGAGGCTGGCGAGCCTGAGCTCGCCGCCCTGTTCACGGATCTTCTTGGAAAGGGACACAAGTACGCCCAATCCGGAGGAGTCGATGTAGCCCGTGTTGGAAAAGTCGACGACGAACTTGCGCTCGCCCTTCTCGAGCTCATCGAGGACTTTTTGCTTCAGTTCTTGGCGATTTCCGACGATGAGCTGGCCCTCAACATCGATGACCGTCACGTCGCCCGACATGCTCACCTGAAATGCCATTGTTCCTCCGTTCACGGTTTCGATTCTCCGGCTACGCGGGCGCGCGTCGCCTAAAGGGGATGGCGAAACGATATAGGAAAACGCCCCAACGGGGCAATACTCGCGTTTGGGGGCGCGCTCAAGGGGAATCCGTGCCTTCATCCTACCCGCGGACCGTCCCCATCAACGCCGTGATGCAAGCCACGTCGAAGACCTCGTCGGCCGACGCCCCCCGGGAGAGGTCGTTATACGGCCGCCGAAGCCCTTGCAGGATGGGCCCCAGAGCCCGGCAGCCCGTGATTCGCTGGACGAGCTTGTACGCGATGTTGGCCGAGTTCAGGTCGGGGAAGATCAAAACGTTGGCTTGGCCGGCCACGGAGGACCCGGGAGCCTTGCGCCGGGCCACCGAGTCGATGAGGGCGGCATCCCCCTGGAACTCCCCGTCCGCGGGAACTTCCGGGAGCCGCTCCCGGAAGAGCTCCACGGCCCTGATGACCTTGTCCACCGCCGGGCCGGAGGCACTCCCGAGGGTCGAATACGACAGGAAGGCCACACGCGGCTCGTCGTTCACCACCAGCGCACGCGCCCTGGCCGCCGCTACCCCGATATCGGCCAGCTCGTCCGGGGTCGGCTCGGGGATCACGCCTGCATCCGCGAAGGTGAGGACCTCGTCGTCCACACCGCGGAAGGACGGAACGAGCATGTAGAAGGCCGAGGACACGGTGTCCACCCCCTCGTCGGGCTCTACGGTGCGGACCGCGGCGCGAATGATGTCCCGAGTGGGATGGATCGCGCCGGCCACGACCCCGTCCACGTTTCCCTCCGACACCAGCAGTCCGGCCAACATCAGGGGGTCTCGCGCCACCTGAATCGCATTGTTCTCGGACAGCCGTCCCCCCAACCGCTCACGGATACCGCTGCACTGTAGGCTGGTCGGTGGGATCGACGATCTCGATGGCGTCGGCATCGACGCCCACCGGCACGAGAGCTTCGCGCACGGCCCGGGGGGATCCGGCGGCAGTGACGGAGCAGACGCCCTCTCTCAGGAGCCGGGCGATGGCTGCCGCGGTGCGGGCGTCGGTCGCCTCGGGGAACGCCAGTGTTGCTTGGAGCGCTCGTGCCCGAGTCTTCAGAGACTCGAGAAAGGTCACTCCCGAAGCACTGTCTCCATCAGCCTGAGGACCGGCTCCGACACGAAGGGAGCCACATCCCCTCCGAGGCGAGCCACTTCACGTACCAGGGACGCGGACAGGAACGAGTAGTTCTGATCCGGCGTCAGGAAGATGGTCTCGACTCCACTCCAGAGCTCTCTGTTCATCTGCGCCATCTGAAACTCGTACTCGAAGTCGGAGACGGCTCTCAGGCCGCGAATCACGAGTTGAGCCTCCAGCTCCCGTGCCAGATCAACAAGGAGACCTCGGAAGCTGAGACACTCGATGCGCTCCTCGTCTCGGAAGACCTCCTCGATCAGCTCGAGGCGTTGCTCCACGCTGAACAGGCTTCCCTTCTCCTGTGTGGCCGTGTAGGCGACGGCGATGATGACCCGATCCGCCAGGCGCAAGGAGCGGCGAGCCACGTCCTCGTGGCCCTTGGTGATCGGGTCGAAAGAACCTGGGTAGATTGCTAGAACGGGCCGATCGCGGGTCATGGCTGCGCCTCGAGGATCGAGATGACCGTGTCTCCGTAGCGTCGTTGTCGGAGCCCGGCGAGCTCCGGTATAGGATCGGTAGTACGATGCTCTACCCAGAGCTGAGATGCAAACGGACTCGCAGCGAAGGACTCGAGGAGCCTCGCCGCCAGTCCCCGCCCGTATGGCGGATCGGCCAGGGCGACATCGAAGGTCACTCCCTCCAGCCGCTCGGCACATGCCATGGCGTCCGAAGCGATCACCGTCGACTCCGACTCCGCCCCCAGCATCTCGATGTTGGCGCGAAGCGTGCCGAGTGCGCCCCGGGAGCGCTCGACGAAGACGGCGCTCGCCGCACCCCGGCTGAGCGCCTCGAGGCCCAGAGCGCCCGAACCGGCGAAAAGATCCAGGACCGCTGCCCCCTCCAGAACGGGCCCCAAGGCCGCCATCCACGACTCTCGCACACGATCCGTAGTGGGACGGACTCCCTCGCCACGGAGGGCCTTGAGCCGCCGCCCTTTCCAACGCCCGGCAATGATCCTCACGTCGCGGTGCCTGGGAGGGTACGGTCCGCGGCGCCGTGGGACCGGACGTCGAGAAGGTGGGCCTCGACGCGGCGCCGACCGCGGAACACACCGAGCTTGAGCTTGAAGGTCAGGTCCACGGGGCCGGTTTCCAGGGATTCGGGAGGGATGCGGTTCACGAGGCCGAAGCCGATGGCATCGAGAGAATGCCCCGACTGCGTGAGCCTGAGCTTGAGATGGCCCTTGCCGACCTCTCGCGGGGGGCTCGCCAACTCGACGTCGCGAGCGATGAAGACGGGAGACGGATTCCCGATCCCGAAAGGTCCGAAGTACGTGAGGAAGTGGGCGAGCCGCTCGGTGGCCTCCGACAGCCGGAGCTCGAGTTCCGGCTTGATCGTCGGGCGTGGCTGCCGGCCTCCCAAGCGATCACGAGTCTCCGCGTTGAAGGCGTGCCTGAAGTCCTCCACGCACTCCGGTGCCACGTCCATCCCCGCCGCGGCGCGGTGCCCCCCGAAACGGCCCAGATGCTCCCGGCATGCGTGTACGGCTCCGTAGAGGTCGAAGCCTGGAATGGATCGGGCACTCCCCCGCCCTCGCCCGTCCCGGAGGGCGACTAGGACCGTGGGCCGGTGGATGCGCTCGACGATGCGTGACGCGACTATGCCGATGACGCCCGGGTGCCATCCCTCGCCCATCAAGACCACGCCGAAGTCCCGCTCGGGTCGATAGCTGCTGCTCAGCCCCTCCAACGCCTCTCGGAGAGTCCTGGCCTCCTCGTCACGTCGGTCGGCGTTGTCGACTTCGAGCCGGTCGGCGAGCTCCTCGGCCCGCACGGGATCCTCTGTCATGAGCAGATCCAGCGCGGTCATGGCTTCCGCCATGCGCCCGGCGGCGTTGATGCGTGGGGCGAGCCTGAAGGCCACCTGGCCGGCTTCGACAGGTCCAGCCCCCAACCCGGCCCGCCCCATGAGGGCCCGCAGCCCAGGAAGCTCGGTCCGCGCCAGCGCCTTGAGACCGTACCGGACCAGCGTGCGGTTCTCGTGATCCAATGGCACCACGTCGGCGATGGTGGCCACGGCTACCAGGTCCAGGGATCCGTGCAGCTCCTCGCGATCGAGGCCCCGCTCGTCCGCCAGTAGCTCGCAGAGCCGGTAGGCGACACCCGCCCCGCAGAGACCCTTGTTGGGGTACGGACAGTCGGCTCGGTTCGGGTTGACGACGGCGAGCGCGGGAGGAAGGGTCTCCGCTGGCGTGTGGTGATCGGTGACGATCACGTCGATACCCGCCGCGTTCGCCTCGGCCACGGCCCCGTGGGCCCGGATCCCCGAGTCTACGGTGACGATGAGGGCCGCTCCGGCCGTCCGGGCCGCTTCGACGCCCGCAGGACCCAGATCGTAGCCATCCCGGATACGGTGGGGGACGAAGGGCACGGCGGCTCCCCCCATCCTCCGGATCCACCGTGCCAACAAGGCGGCGCCGGACACCCCATCGACGTCGTAGTCACCGTGGACTAGGACGGTCTCCCCACGGTCGATGGCCTCGAGGATCCGCCCGACGGCCTCCTTGCTACCGGCGAGGAGAGCGGCCGGATGCAGGTCGGACAGGAGGGGTCGCAGGAAGCCCTTGGCCTGCTCGGGGTCGGTCAGGCCGCGCTGCACCAAGAGCACACAGAGCGGCTCGGGAATCGAAAGCGCCTCTGCGAGGAGCTGTACCGCTTCTCGAGGGACGGACGCCGGCTCTTGCCATACGGGGACGAGCACCGGCAGCGCCGGCTGGGAGGCTGCTCCTGCATCGTCCACGTCAGGAACGCCGAGGAGGCCGTCGCCTATGCGTCGGCGGCTCCCTCCCTGGGCTCTTCTTCAGGTTCGTCGACCTCGGCAAGGCCCTCGAGCTCTTCTTCCGCCGGATGCTCCGAAGCCTCGGCCACGGCCTCTGCGGTTTCGATGTCGAGCTCCCCATCCGTTTCATCAGCCGCCTCCGCCAGGTCTTCTACCGCCGACTCCGCGGCGGTGTACTCTTCTTCTTCGACTTCTTCTTCTTCTTCGGCTTCCGCCTCCACCTCGACTTCCGCCTCGGCCTCTTCCTGCACCTCCGTGGCAGCTCGTTCGGCGTCCCTGGCCTCTTCGGAGGATCGGAGCACCTCCTCGATACGGGCGGCCTCTTGCTGTGCCTTGGCGATCCCCTCCTCAGACTCCGGCGTGAGGATCACCCCGCACGCTTCGCACCGGATCATCCCGGTGGCGTGCCGGATCTCGTTCTGGATCTGGAGCGGAATCACGCTGAAGCAGTTGCCGCATGCTCCGTCGTGCGTGAGCTCCGCCACGGCCACGTCTCGGGCACCCGCCATGATGCTATCGTAGATCCGGCGCTCTTCGAGGCTGATGCCGGCGGCGAACTCGTCTCTCTTGGCCTGCAGCTCCTGCAGCCGCGCCCCGGCGGCCTCCTTTTCGTCGAGCAGCTCACGGCATCGGGGCTCCACCTCGGCCAGCTCCTCCTGGTGTGCCGCCTCGTGCTCGCCTATGCGCTCTTCCATCCGTCGGATCTGTTCCAGAAGACTCAGAGCTTCCTGCTCGTCATTCTCGAGAGCCCGCCGGACCATTTCCAGCTCGGCATGCACCGCAGCCTCTTCTCTCACATTCCGGACGGCGTTCATCCGCTCCTGGAGCTTCGTCGACCGCACGCGACGCTCCTCTATGGACAACTCCAGCCTGTTCTCCTCGAGCGTCACCTCCTGCAGCCGGGCCTGTAGGGCCTTCAGCTCTTTCTCGAAACGATGGACCGGCTCCCCGACCTCTTCGAGCTTGGCGTCGAATGTCCCCACAACGGACTCAATGGAGGCGATCTCCTGGTCCAGCTCCTGGAGCTCTTTCAGTGATGAATGTGTCTGAGGTGTCATGAGTGCTCTTGTATTATATGTCTAGCTATTGCTCTTCAGGGTCCTGCGGGCCGCGGACGACCAATCGAGTCCAAGCTCGCGCCGCTGCTCACCCAGGCGGGCCTTCTCGGCCAGGAGCTCGGTACGTCGCTCCGGGTCTGTCGTATTGTGCATGAGACGATCGACTTCGTCGAGCCTCTCCTGCAACGCCATACCCTGGATCTTGCTCAGCGACTCTTCGAAAACCCGTCGCGCCTGGCGGAGTTCCTTCGGATCGGCCAGCAACTCCTCCAGTGTGTGTGTGGCGGCGGGTGACAGCCCGGGGGGCGCGTGCGTCAGCCCAGGATCGGCAAGAAGTGCTTCGTAAGCGCCTCGATACCCCAGGTCCACGAAGTCGTCAGGACCGAGGTGCTCTCCCACCCGCTCGATCCAATCCCGATCCTTGGTCATGAGCAGCAGCAGCTCGCGCGCGGGGCCCATGGGTGGAACCGTCGGTGCAACGATCCGCCTCGGCGTCGGCCGACGCGCGGGAGGTGGAGAGCCCACAGGCGGAGCGCCTCTCGCCAACTCCTCCTGAAGGGTCTCGCGGCGTACCCCCGTGCGATCGGAGACCTTCGAGACGTAGATGTCCCGGAGAGCCGGATCCTGAACCGCCCGCAAGGTCGGCAGGAGGCGGTCGATGGCATTCCGGGTCCGCTCGATTCCGGAGAAGTGGTCCCGCTCCTCCAGGATCTGGAGCTTGCGGTCGAGGACGTCGACGGCTTGGTCGAGGTGCCACTGCAGCCCCTCAGCTCCCTCCTTGTGAACCAACGTGTCGGGGTCCTCTCCCTGAGGAAGCGTGACCACGGAGGGATGGAGTCCTGCGGCCAACAGCACGTCCCCGGCCCTGAACGTGGCCTTGAGACCGGCGGAGTCGCTGTCGAAGAGGAGGTGGACCCGCGTGGTGTAGCGGCGAAGCAACGCCGCCTGCTCGGGAGTCAGAGCGGTGCCGAGTGGCGCCACGGCATTCTCGAATCCGGCAGCGGCCAGTGACACGGCGTCCATGTAGCCCTCCACCACCAGAGCCGCTTCTTCGCGGCGGATGGCGTTCTTCGCCCAGCTCAGCCCGTAGAGCACGTCGCCCTTGTGGTATATGGGCGATTCCGGGGAGTTCACGTACTTGGGCGCCCCCTCCCTGCCGGAGTCGAGGACGCGGCCCCCGAAGCCCAGGACCTTGCCGCCCACGTTCTCGATGGAGAAGGTGATCCTGCCCCTGAAACGGTCGTAAGGCTCCTGGCTCTTCTCGCTCTGGGTCAGGAGACCCACCTCGAGGAGCGTCTCGTCTCCGATCCCGTGATGGGCCGCGGCCTCGCGTAGCGCTCGCCATTCGTCCGGGGCGAATCCCAGGGAGAAGCGCTCGGCGATGTCCCGGTCGATTCCTCGCTGCTCCAGATAGGCTCGAGCCTCCCGCCCCAGCTTCTCATCCCACAGCGAGTCCTGGAAAAACATCCGGGCGAAGGCATTCGCATCGTAGAGATGGCGGAACGGATCTTCTTCTTGATGGCCCCTCTTCACCTCCCGGATCTCAACACCCGCCCGCTGGGCCGCATACTTCACGGCGTCTACGAAGTCCAGGCCCAGGCGCTTCATCAGGAACGAAAAGACGTCCCCCGACTCGTCGCACCCAAAGCACTTGTAGAAGCCCTTGGCCGGGACGACGTAGAAGCTGGGGGTCTTCTCTTCGTGGAACGGGCAACAGGCCTTGTAGTCCTTGCCGGACTTCTTCAGGGGAACGATCTCGCCGATGATCTCGACGATGTCCGCCCTGGCCCGGACCTCCTCGACCTGGTCGTCGGGGATCACTTGAAGCTCACCACAGTGACGCCGGCTCCGCCTTCAGTACGCCCACCAAGGCGGAAGTCCGCGACCCGACCGTCACTCTCCAGAATCTCCGTCACACGAGACCGCACTGCTCCCGTCCCCTTGCCGTGTATGATTCTGAGCTCCGGAAGGTCGTTCAGGATGGCCTCGTCCATGGCCTGGAAGAGCTCTTGCTCCACCTCGTCGACCCGGAAGCCACGGAGATCCACCTCCGTCCGGACGGGACCCGCAGGAGCGCTCCAGGACACCGACGTCGAACGCCGGTCGCGCCGAGTCTCCGAGCTCCCCAGGGGCTCGAGGTCAGTCAGGGGCACCTTCATCCGGATGCCGGACGCGTCGATGACGGCGCGGTCGTCCCTGACCTCCACCACCACCCCCTTGGGGCCTCCGTCGAGCACCCTCACCCGGTCTCCCGACGTCACCCCGAAGGAGCCGGACGATCCCAGCTCGCCGGGCCGCAGCTCGCGCTGACGCCGCGCGGCGTTCTCGACCTTGCGGCGGGCCTTCCGCGCCACCTCCTGGAGGTCCTCAGTGGCCCTGGCCTCCTTGACCTCGCGGATGGCGTCCTCCACCTCCGCCCGCGCCTCCATGAGCAGCTGCCGGGCCTCGTCCCGGGCCTTCCGCTCCGCCTCGCGCTCCTCTTTACGAAGATCGGACTCACGGGCTTCGAGCTCGGCTCGGAGGCTCTCCGCCACGCTCTGCTCTCGCTCCAGCGAAGCGACCAGCTCCCGGGCCTCCTTGTCCTTTCGCTCCAAACGCTCGAGAAGGTCCTCGATGGACGACTCAGCGCCCGACATGTTCTCGTCGGCCCGATCCAGGAGGGAAGGCGGAAGGCCCAGCCGGCGGGCGATGGCAAGGCCGTAGCTGCGGCCCGGCCGGCCCTTCACCAGCTCATAAGTGGGCTCCATGCGATCCGGATCGAACTGCAGCGACGCGTTGACGATCCCGCTCCCCTCGGTGTCGAGTCGCTTGAGGGCTCCCAGATGAGAGGTGACGATGGCCATGGCACCACGCTGCACCAGATCCCGCAGCAGCGCTATTGAGAGGGCTGCGCCTTCGGTGGGATCCGTCCCCGTCCCCATTTCGTCCAACAGCACGAGAGAACCCCGGTCGGCCTGCTCCGCCACCTCCTTCCAGTTCGCCACGTGGGCCGAGAACGTCGACAAGCTCTCCGCGATGGACTGCTCGTCTCCGATGTCGGCGAAGAAAGAGCGGAAGATCGGCAGGCGAGTGCCTTCGTCCACGGGCGGGATGACGCCACTCTGTGCCAGGGCCGTGATGAGACCTACCGCCTTCAGGAGGACACTCTTGCCACCGGTGTTGGGCCCGGAGACCACGAGCACGTGCTCTCCCGGGTCGAGCGTGAGGTGGAACGGCACGACCTCTCCGGCGGAGGTGGAGAGGAGTAGGGGATGCCTTCCTCGGACCAGCACCAACCGCTGGCCGTCCTCCGTGAACGCCGGCGGCACCGCCCCCCATTGCTGGGCGGCTCGGGCCCTCGCGTACAAGGAGTCGAACTCCACGAGCGCGTCGAGGCTGCCGGTGAGGGCGTCCCGGCTCGGACGCAGAAGCTGGGTGACCTCCGTGAGAACCCGATGGACCTCACGGGCCTCCTCCCGCTCGAGGCCCCTCAGCTCGTTGGTGAGGGCCAGAGCCACGGGTGGCTCGACGAACAGGGTAGCGCCCGTGTGCGACTCGTCGTGGACGATCCCGCCTACTTCCTTCTTCCCCTCCCGGCGGATAGGGACTACGTACCGACCCTCCCGGACGCCGATGGACGCGTCGGCGACCGTGTACCGCTCGGGCAGATCGCGGACGAAGGCTTCCAGCTTCCGGACGATCTTCGAGTGGGCACTCCGAAGCCGGCTGCGGATCTTCTTCAGCTCGGAGCTGGCGGTATCCAACACCTCGCCGGAAGCGTCGACGGTCTTTTCGACGCGGGCGACCGTCGACGGGTCGGTATGGAGCCGATCTCCCAGGAAGCCGAGCTCTGAAAAGGCCTCCCGGTGGGCGGCCAACGGAAGGGCAAGCTCCCCGGACGACGCCAGTAGTACTCCCAGCCAGTGAAGCTCCAGGCCTTCGAGCACGGCCCCATCCACCCCCAAGCGCGCGAGGGCTTCGGCACAAGCGGGAATCGTGGGCGGTGCCCACGGGGAAAGGGATTCGATGAACGCTCCGGTCTCAGCGACACGGCCGAGCTCGAGCTCCAGCCACTCCCGATCGGCGCGCGGCCGCAGCGAGAGGACCGCCTCTTTGCCGGCTTCGGAGGACGCATAGCCCGCCACCAACTCCAAAGCCTGCGGAAAGTCCAGAACGGAGAGGGCATGCTCGCTCATCCCGCCGGACCCCATGCTGTCGGCCCCCGGGGGAGCGGCCTGCCTCTCACCCCAGCTCCTCCCGAACGATGCGGTTGGCCTCCTTGCCGTCGAAGCGTGCCCGGATCCGAGGCATGATCTGCCCCATGAGGGCACCCATCTGGTCGGCTCCTCCGGCGATGGCACTCTGCACCATCGCTCGCACCTCCGCCTCGGTGAGTGGCGGTGGGAGATAAACCCGAAGAATCTCGGCCTCGGCGTCTTCCTTGTCGGCCAGCTCGGGACGCCCGCCGGCTCTCATCTGCTCGGAAGAGTCACGGCGCTGCTTGATGGCCCTGGTGACGACGGCCTGAACACCCTCGTCGTGCAGCTCACCCTGCTCCTCGATCTCGCGGTTCCTGACCTCCGACAGGAGCGTCGTAAGCACCACGGTTCGGAGCCAATCCCGAGCCTTTCGGGCTTCGATTAGGTCACTCTGGACATGTTGTTTGAGATCCGTCGACATGGGGCTGAAGCTACCCGAACCTCAAAACGGGGTCAACGCGACCCCCATCCGGGAAACTCGCGTCCCTTCTAGCTATTCGGCGGCCCCGAAGCTTATGCTAATGATTCGACGTCGGCCCGATCCATCGCACGACGGGAGGCCCCGTGAAGACCACTTCAGAGCACGCCCAGGAGATTCTCTGGCGCTCCTCATCTCCGGCGCTGCCCCTGGCGAGCCTGGTCGAAGCCCTGGAGCGGGAAACCGTCACGACGACGGGTGGCACGGAATCCGTGCTCCGCGAGCTCAGGACCCGCCCGGACCTCTTTCGGGTGCTGGACCCGCGCGTCGGGCCCTGGCGCAGCCGTGGAGCGATGTATGCGGAAATCCGGGCGTGGACCCCGGACCTCTCGGTCCTCGGCCTCCGCCCACGCCCGAGACCCTCCTCTCCGGTCCGCGCTCGACTGGCCGAGACCCTGCGCTCACTGGGACGCAGTGTGGATCAAGGCTCGGCTACGGCTACGGCCCGTTGGCTGCTCCTCATGGAGAGGGAGTCCACCGCCTTCACCGACTCCTAGGGTCGCTCACGTCTGTGTGAACGCCTCTTTCACGCGGGACCACAGGCTCCTTCGGGACTCTCCCTCGATCTGCTCGGGAGCGGGATCCTCCACGTCACGGAATGCCTGAAGCACCTCTTCCTGTTCCACGGTCAGACGGTCCGGCGTCCACACCACTATGCGGACGAGCTGGTCCCCCCTGCCCCGGCCGTTGAGCTCGGGAAGCCCACGTCCGCGAAGCCGCAGCACTTCGCCACTCTGGATTCCGGGCGGAATCGTGAGCCGCACGGTGCCCTCCACCGTGGGAACCTCCATCTCGGCCCCCAGGGCCGCCTGTGAAAAGGTGATCGGCAGCTCGTAGCGGAGATGGGGACCGTCCCTGACGAAGGGGGTGTCCTCCTCCACCTCGAGGAGGACGATGATGTCTCCCTGGGGGCCGCCCCTGGGCCCCAGATTGCCCTCGCTCCGGAGGGTGAGGAAATTTTCGGACGTCACGCCGGCCGGGATCTCCACCTCGACCTCCCGTTGGGTGCGAGCCCGTCCGTCGCCGTTGCACTTGGGACACGGCTTTTCGATCACGCGACCCTCGCCACCGCACGTCCGGCACGGCGCCACGCTGACGAACTGCCCGAATACGGAGCGCTGGACATGCCGCTCCTCACCCGATCCACCGCACGTCGAGCAGGTCACAGGCCCCGACCCCGCGGCCGCCCCGCTTCCACTGCAGCGATCACAGGCTCCCAGCACCGCCACACCGAGGGTCTTGGTGACTCCCGTTGCGACCTCGAGCAATGTCAGCGGAACCTTCACCTTAATCGTCTGGCCCTTGCGAGGCGCCTGCGACGGGCCCCGCTGCCGCCCACCGAAGAGGTCTTCCAACCCGCCGAAGCCACCGAAGTCCCGCATGAAGATCTCGACGGCATCGGCGAAGTCGAAGCCGCCGAACCCCCCGGCCCCGCCGACACCTCGCTTCAGGCCCTGCTCCCCGTAGCGGTCGTAGACGGAGCGCTTCTCCGAGTCACGGAGAACCTCGTATGCCTCCGTCACTTCCTTGAAGCGCTCCTCCGTCTCTTTGGAGCCCTGGTTCCGATCCGGATGATACTTGAGGGCGAGCTTGCGATACGCCCTCTTGATGTCATCGGTGCTGGCGTTCCGGGGAACGTCCAGCAGGTCGTAGTAGTCGGCCATTACCTCGTGCAGGCTAGTGTTCCGTTTCCGAAGTTCGCGAGCCACCAAGAGGGCCGGGGCGCCGTGGGATCAAGGCGGGACGACGCGGCGTAGCGCAAGCTACGGTAAGGAGTCCCAACGCCGAGGCCGCGGATGCACCGTGCCCTCGACTGGCCGAGACACTTCGGTAACGGGACACTAGACGCCGAGGACGCTGTTGACCAGCGTCGATGTGTAGTCAACGATGGCGATCACCTTCTCGTACGGCATGCGCGTGGGTCCGATGACCCCGATGACGCCCTTGAGGTCGCCGACACGGTATTCCGCCGTCACGAGGGTGAAGTCCCAGAGGGCCTCGGCATCGTTCTCGCCGCCGATCGTGATCTTGAGCCCGCCTTGGTGCTCCCGGCTGCCGAGGACCTGCGCGAGCAGATCTCGCTGCTCGGTGAGCTCGATGAGCCCCTTCAGTCGCTCACCGCTCGTGAACTCGGGCTGGGCCGCCAGCACACTCGTCTGACCCAGGTGCACTTCAGCCTCCGTCAGAGGCGACCAGTCGAAGAGCTCCGAGCTCGACTGCATGAAGATGTTCAGCAGCTCATCGGTGTCGGCCCGGTCGTCCAGCGAGGAGTCCCTGAGCCGCTCCGGCAACGTCTCACGAATGTCTTGCAAGGTCAGGCCGCCCAGCCGCTCGTTCAGGACCTGGGTCACGCTCGTCAGAATGTCCGGCTTCACCTCGCCGGGCAGGTCGACGTACACGGTGCGCACCAACCCACTCCGGATCGTCATGACCATGAGGATCTTCGCGCTCGACACCTGAATGAGCTCCAGGTGCTCGAGGGTCGCCTCCGCGAAGCTGGGCGCCACCGCCACGCCCAATTCCTTCGACAGGAGGCTCAAGGCTCGGATCGAGCGCTGAACCAGCCGCTCCACAGCGGAAGATCCCGAGGCATCGATCTCCTCGACCAGGCGCTCGCGCTCGGCGTCGGTCAGCGGCGTCGGCCGCATGATGCGATCCACAAAGAAGCGATACGCGTGATCGGTGGGAATGCGACCCGCCGACGTGTGCGGGTGGAAGAGATACCCCTTGGACTCGAGGTCGCTCATCGTATTCCGCACGGTAGCCGGCGACACCCCGAGGTCGAACCTCTTCGCCACGGTGCGGCTACCCGTCGGCTCCGCGAAGTCGACGTACGTGCGAACCACCGCCTCGAGCACGTGGCGCTCGCGGTCGGAAAGCTCCTGGCCGACGGGATCCGTTCTCCTGAGGGTCATCTACTAGCTCGCTCTTGGCATTTAAACATCGCGTTAGAAGATCGAATTCCGTTCTTTACCTCGTCAACGGCCTGCTACGTCATCGTCGAGCTCGACGGTGAGGCGATCCATGACCAGCCATCCGCGAGGAGTCAGGCGGGCGGCCCCCCGCTCTGCCTCCGCCAGACCACCTTCGATCCAACGATTCACTCTTTCTCGGGCGGCGGGTGGGAGATCGGCCGTCGCCACCCCCCGGCGGGTGCGTAGGCCCAGCCAGATGCGCTCGAGCCGGACCTTGTCGGCATCGAGCTCTTCGTGATCGGCTACCGGAGGGGTCGCTCCCACCGCCTTAACTCGATAGGCGTCCCAGTCCCGGAGGTTCCATCGGCGCACCGGGTACTGGTAGCTGTGAGCTCCGTTTCCGAGCCCCAGATAGGGATCTCCGGACCAGTACACCATGTTGTGGCGTGAGGCCCGACGCGTTCGGGCGAAGTTCGACACTTCGTAGGCCTCGTAACCGGCGTCCGTCAGACGCTCTACGGCCGTGAGATATTCCCACTCGTAGCGCTCCTCGGAGGCGACCGCCTCGCGCCCTTCGGCGACGGAGCGCCCCAGGGGCGTGCCCGATTCGACGCTGAGCCCGTACAGGCTCACATGATCAGCGTCCAGCGAAAGAACTTGATGCAGATCCTCCTCAAAGTCCCGCCCCAGGTGTTCGGGCAACCCGAAGATCAGATCCACGCTGACGTTGTCGAAGCCCGCAGCCCGTGCGGTGCGGACCGCCTCCCGTGCGCCGGCGGCGCCGTGGAGCCGCCCCATCCAACGTAGAGAGGCTTCGTGGAAGCTCTGGACCCCGAGGCTCACGCGGTTCACCCCAGCCCTCTTCCAGCCTTCGGCCACGTCTCTCGTGAAACTCTCGGGGTTCGCCTCGCTCGTCCATTCCAGATGCGCGCAGCCCAGGCGGGTCGGGCTCACCAGCCTTCGGATCCCCTCCATCGCTGCCGGACCCAAAAGGGACGGCGTCCCGCCGCCTATGTAGAGGGTGTCGAGAGAAGCGTCGAGCACGAAGGCTCCTTCCTCTTCCAAGGAGCGGAGCTCCCCACCGATCGCCTCGAGCCACTCCTCCGGGTCGCCCTGGGGCGCCACCTTGACCGCGAAGTCACAGTAGAAGCAGCGGCGCGAGCAAAAAGGGGCGTGGATGTACAGCGAGCGGATTCGGTCGCCTTCGGTCGCCGGCTCGTCGAGCCGTACCGGGCGGGGCGCGTCGGTGGTCATTCAGGATGCCTTGCGGAAGCGCATCCCGGCGTCCTGGGCAACCCACCCGCCCAGCTCCAGCTCGGTGAGGACCGCCAGCACGCTGCCCGAGTCGAGCCGGGTGAGGTGCGCCAGCTTCTCGATCCCGACGGGCTGCTCGTCCAACACTCCCCAGACTCGACGCGCCACGGGGGTCAGGCGCCCCGGCTCCGCGGTCCGCCCAGAGGCCTCCGGCGAACCGGCCACCGGATCCGTGTCCCGTCGACCTTCGCCACGACCTTCGCCAGGCCCCTCGTCGCGATGACCCACACCGAGAAGGTCGAGCTCACGCGCGAAGTCCATCGCAGAGGTGACGACGTGGGCCCCTTGCTGGAGGAGGGTGTTGCACCCCCGGCTCTGGGGGGCGTCGACGGGTCCAGGCACGGCATACACGTCGCGACCCAGGTCGAGGGCGTGCTCCACCGTGATGAACGCTCCACTCCGCTCGCCGGCCTCCACCACCACGACCACCGCGCCGAGAGCCGCGAGGATGCGATTCCTCCGGGGGAAGTGATGGCCCCGGGCGGGCTCGCCCGGAAGAAATTCCGACAGGAGGAGACCCTCTCGGGCGATTCGGTGGCCCAGTGCGCGATGGGAGGACGGCTGAATCAGATCGACGCCGGAACCGAGCACGGCGATGGTGTCCCCCCCAAACTCCAGGGCGCCCCGGTGAGCGGCTCCATCGATCCCCAGCGCCAATCCGCTCACCACCACGACGCCCCGACCGGCCAGCTGCGCGGCCAGCCTCTCCGCTACCCTACGGCCATACTGGGTGGAGCGGCGGGAACCCACAACGGTCACGGCGGGGCCGGACAGGAGCTCGAGATCGCCACGGCAGAAGAGAAGCGCAGGAGGATCGGTGAGGTGGCGCAGCCGCCCGGGGTATTCCCGGTCACGCCACGTGAGGACCCGCATCTCGGATGCGGTGCACCGCTGCCAGGCGCGCTCGACCCGCTCATTCAGCTCCGGCGCTCTGAGGGCGGCGGCCGTGCGGAAGCCCGCCACGGCGTTCAGGTGAGAGGAGGGCGCCTCCAGCGCGGCGACGCCGGAGCCGAATCGCTCTAGAATCCGCCACAGGGTCCGGGTTCCCACGCGGGGAAGGCAGTGGAGTCGCATGACGGCCTCGACCTCACGAGCACGTTCCGGGGACCAGTTCTTCAGGGAGTCCACCAATCCTCGTCCTCATCCCCCTCGTCCTCTTGGATGGCTACCCACGTGCGCTCCCAAAGGCCCTCCAGGAGATCCGTGAGCCCGGATTGGGCTACGGACGATATCACCAAGGTCGCCCACGCTTCGGGGGCGTCGATCTCGGGCGGCGAATCTTCCGGGCCCAGGAGGTCGGCCTTGGTGAGCACCACGCAGTGCGGCCGTGCAGCCAACTCCGCGGAGTATGCCGCCAGCTCGTCCCGCAGCTCCCTGTACTCGGTCTGAGGGTCCGGTGAATCCACGGGAATCAACAACGCCAGCGTTCGCGTCCGCTCGATGTGGCGTAGGAACTGGAGCCCCAGACCCTTCCCCTCGTGCGCCCCGTCGATGATCCCAGGAATGTCGGCGATGGCAAAGGTGCGGAAGTCCGAAAGCCCTACCACTCCGAGGTTCGGCTCCAGGGTCGTGAAGGGATAGTCCGCCACTTTGGGGCGTGCCCTGGATACCGTTGCCAGCAGCGTCGACTTGCCGGCGTTGGGCTCACCTACGAGACCGACGTCGGCGATCAGTTTGAGCTCCAGCTTGACCCGACGCTCCTCTCCCTGCTCGCCCGGCTCCCAGCGGATGGGCGTCTGGTTCGTCGACGTGGTAAAGTGGACGTTGCCCCGGCCCCCTCGCCCTCCTCGAGCCACCACCAGCCGGTCTTCGGCTTTCAGGAGCTCACCGAGGACCTCCTGCGTATCGGCGTCCTTCAGCACCGTTCCCGGCGGCACCCGGATGACGAGGTCCGTGCCGCTCTTGCCTGTCTTGTTCTTCCCCGAGCCGTGGAGACCCCGCTCGGCCCGGTGGTGCTGGCGGTAGCGGAGGTCCAGCAGCGTGGTGAGCTGCGGATCGGCCACCATGACCACGTCCCCCCCGTGGCCGCCGTCGCCACCGGCGGGTCCACCTCGGGGTACGCCCTTCTCACGACGGTACGCTTCGGATCCGGCGCCTCCCGCTCCTCCGTACACGTTGATGACGGTCCTGTCGACGAACATCAGGCGACGTGCCTTTCCTGGACCTTCTCCCACACCTTCATCGACTCGCGGCGCCCGTCCTCGTCGAGGTAGGGGTCGGCCTGAGCCAAGGCCTCTTCGACGTCCGACACATCGGCTCCGACGTTCAGCGCTCCGCGGAGGTGGGAGTAGAGCTGCTTCGGGGCCCCCAGCACCGCCAGGCTCGCAACGATGCACAGCTCTCGGATCGTCAGAGGCAGCCCCGGCCTTCCGAGAACCTTGCCGTACCCTTCCACCACCATCCACTGCTCGAGGTCCGGGTGCAGGGCCCGAACGGTCTCGCGCAGCTTCTCGTACTGGCCCGCGTACACCGAGCCGCAGACTTCGTGTCCCCGGTCCGCCCATCCAACCCAGTCCAGCTCCTGGGGCGCCGGCGGCACCGCGTGGGAAAACCGGCGCCACGCGGCCATGCCGTTCAGGGATGCCGGGAATCCGAGAAAGAGGTAGGATTGGAGGAGCACCTCCTCTACCTGGCGGCTGTCGGCCACCCCGCGAGCCCCTTCGAAGGCGGACCTCAAGGCTGCCTTGCCTCTGGAAGCGAGGGCCGCGCTAATGCGGACCAGGGACCGCTCACCATCCGTCATCCGTGCCGCTCCAGCTCGAACTCCGGTCGGATGTCGCCCACCTCCACTCCTCGGGTGTTGATCGTGGGCGGTGCACGGAAGCGATCCAGCTCCTCGCTCTCGATCCCATCGAGCACGCCCAGCTCCCTCAGGATGTGAAGGACCGCCACGGGACTGGCCCTACTGCCGCCATCCTCCACCTTCACGGCCAGCCCGAACGATCCGTCGGTGGCACCCACCCCGAACACTCCCTCGGCTCCCGTCTTGCCGAACACGCGGTCTCCAACCGCCTCACCAAGAGCCGTCCCGAAGCGGCCCGTCCCGGCGACCATAAACGGGTGGGCGGTCATGGCTCGCACGATCTCTGTTGGCGGCCCCTCCGTACCCCCCAACCTCGCGAAGCCGGAGGCAAGTCGCGAGACAGGGGTGGCGAAACAGACTACCCCACACCCGTCCTGCCCAAGTCCGATCTCCCCTTCGGCGAGTCCCGTCCATCGAGCGATCTCGGCGAGCATCCTCCTCTGCACCGGGTGGTCGGGACGGATGTATCCCCGAGTGGGCCAGCAATGAGCCTTGGCCAGAGCCAACATGCCGGCGCTTGCCGCAGCAATTGTTGTGGATCGGCCTCGGCTCCTCACCGGCGCGTAGGAGCTGGTTCGCCGCACGCTCGTCGTACGGAAGATGCGGGCCACACTCCAGATCCCCTTCCACGAGGCCCGCCTTCTCCAAGATAGATCCAGCCGCTTCGATGTGCGCCGGCTCGCTGTTGTGGGAAGCGCAACAGAGCGCCAGCTCCTCCGTCGTGAACCCGAATCGCTCCACGACCCCGTCTTCCACCAGAGGCACGGCCTGGAAGGGTTTCGCGGCGGACCGGTAGACGACGACATGCTCGGGATCTCCGACGCTGGCCGTCAGGCGACCGTCTCCGTCGACGACGGCGGCATGCACCCGATGGACCGCTTCGACGATTCCGCCGCGGCGAGCCACCACCACGGAGCTCATGGTCGGCACACCTCGCGATGGCACGGAACGTGGAGAACGAGCATGTACTCTACCGGATGGGTCGGGGCCCTCGAAGGGCTCGATGGGTCGGCACCGGCCGACTCCACACCCCTATGTCAGTTCGAGCCCGAAGCCCCGGACGGCACCGCTTCCGCAGCCGTCTCGCTGTCGGGACTCTGGGAGTCATCATCCGCGCGGAACAGCGTCTGTGGCGACTCGGAGTTCTTGAGAAGCTCGATGGCCTTGTTGAGCTGAACGTCCTTGTCCCGGATCTGCCGGAAGGCGTCCTCCCTGTCCCACGCCTGCACGGCGATCTGTCTCTCGAGCTGATACGTGACGAAGCGACTGGCCGTCTCATAGTCGGCCCGTTCCAACTCAACCTCGTGCTCGTCCACCAGATAGCGGTAAAAGCGATCCAGGTCGGAGGCAGACGGGGTGAAGCCGATCTGCAGGTCGGGATGCTCCTGCACGTAGCTCACGGCGAAGTTGAAGAGCGCGGTAGCGAAGACCCCCGCGGAGCGGAAGACCCGCTGAACCGCAGCCTGCTCGGCGAGCGTCAGCGTGTCGGGCAACACGGTCAGATCGGGAGTGATGCCCCCACCGGCGTAGAGAGTCCGCCCTCCCATGGACTGGGCCGTAGGTCGTCCCTCCGGATTATCCTTGAGCACCCGCTGGCCACTGCGGCCCAGGGTCGAGCTCTGAGGCGCCCGAGAAGCCTCCTGCTCCTCACGGGTCATGTGGATGGACCGGCCCATCGGTGTATACCACCGAGCCGTAGTCAGCCGGAGGACGTTGCCCCCGGTCAGACGGTAGAGGGTCTGTACCGAGCCCTTGCCGTAGCTCCGGCTGCCGATGACGAGGGCTCGATCGTGGTCCTGCAGCGCACCTGCCACGATCTCCGAGGAGCTGGCGCTGTTCTGGTTCACCATGACGACCACGGGAAGGCCCGGGAGCAACTCCGGCCTGACGGCAGCGTAGCCCTTGTTCTGCCCGGCGGCACGTCCCCTCGTCTCCAGGATGGCAGCCGAGTTGGGCAAGAACATGTCGGCGACGACCACACCCTCGTCCAACAGCCCACCCGGATTGTTCCTGAGATCTAAGATGACAGAGGTCATCCCTTGAGCCTGGAGGCTCTCGATCGCCTCCCGCATCTCGCGACCCGAGGTCTCGCTGAACACCTGAAGCGGGATGTAGCCCACGCCGTCGTCCACCATCAGAGAGAAGGGCACAGACAGGAGCTCAATGACGTCCCGGGTGAGCTTGAATGGGATGGCCTCATCGACGCCGGGACGGCGGATCATCATCTCCACCTCGGTCCCAGGGGTACCGCGCAGCCGGTCGGCGGCACGATCGGTCTCCCAGTCCTGTGCCGACTCTCCTTCGACCTCGACGATCTGATCGCCGGCGCGTATGCCGGCTCGAATGGCCGGCCCGCCGGGCAGCGGTGTGATGACGGTCACCCAGCCGTCCCTCTTCAGGATCTCGAGGCCCACGCCTCCGTAGTCGGCGTCGGCGCCGCTCCGGAAGCGGAAGCTCTCCCATGTCGCGGCATCGATGAACGACGTGTGGGGGTCGCCCAGGTCTTCCAAAACACCCTCGATGGCGGACTCGATGAGACCGGACCGATCCACGGGATCGACGAACTGCTCCGAGATGTGCTCGATGACCTCCTGGAACAGCCTCGCCTGCACGTAGACGTTGGCCTCCTGTCCCACGCCGCGCTGGAGGAACCAGCCCCCTGTGACGAGGGCGATGGCCAGCACGACCGCCGGGCCAAGGATCGATCTGGAATCTCTCATCTTTGCTCCAACCCACGAGTCCTTCCGCTCACCTTCCAAGAAAACTACTCCTCGAGCAGGGCGAAAGTTGCGGGCATCTCACGTCGAAGCGCAGCCCTTACGCGAGTGTGCACCTCATTGGCCGTCCCGCGGGCGTCGATGAGGTGCGCCCGCCCGTCGCTCTCCACGAGCTCGTGATACCCCGCTCGAACCGCCTCCAGGAAGTCATTCCCGGCAAGCTCGAGGCGATCGTCCTCGTTGCCGCCGGCCTTCTGCCTGGCTCTGCCCGCTTCCACTGGGAGGTCGAACACGAGGTAGAGATCGGGGACGAGGCCATCCGTGGCGAAGCGGTCAAGGCGGCGCACCTCTTCCAGGTCCAGCCCCCTCCCGTACCCCTGATACGCGTACGTGGACATGGAGAACCGGTCGGCGATGAAGAGCTCGCCGCGCTCGAGCACCGGACGGACGATCTCACGCACGAAAGCGGCCCGTGCCGCCAGATAGAGCAGGAGCTCGGTCTCGCGGGGGACCGTGAGATCGGGGCGGCCCTGCACCACGTGTCGGATCGCCTCGCCCACCTCGGTGCCGCCCGGCTCCCGGGCAAGCGTGAAGCTCACCCTGCACGACTCTAGCCACTCGACCAGGAGGCGGGCCTGTGTGGTCTTCCCGGCCCCCTCCACGCCCTCCAGCACCAGAAAGGGCCCGCGCTCGGGTGGGTCTACCGGTGGCGACACGTCGTCAGTCCGTTCCCTTGGCTACTCGTAGTACTCGCGACCCAAGTGCGTGATCTGCTCTTCCCCGGCGAGCCAGCGAAGCGTGTTCTTCAGCTTCCAGTGCTGGATGAACAGATCGTGCTCGGGGTAGAGGCCCGGAGCGCACTGGGGGCTCTTGAAGTAGAAGGAGAGCCACTCCTGGATGCCCCCCAGCCCGGCCCGGCCCGCAAGGTCCATGAACAGGGCCAGATCCAGGACGATGGGCGCCGCCAGGATGGAGTCCTTGCAGAGGAAGTCGACCTTGATCTGCATGGGATAGCCCAGCCATCCGAAGATGTCGATGTTGTCCCACCCCTCCTTGTCGTCCCCGCGGGGCGGATAGTAGTTGATCCGTACCTTGTGGTAGATGTCGCCGTAGAGGTCCGGGTAGAGGTCGGGCTGCAGGATGTGGTCCATGACGCCCAGCTTCGACTCTTCCTTCGTCTTGAAGCTGGCCGGGTCGTCCAAGACGGCCCCGTCGCGGTTCCCGAGGATGTTGGTGCTGAACCAACCCCTGATCCCCAGCATGCGCGCCTTGAATCCGGGGGCCAGGATCGTCTTCATGAGGGTCTGGCCCGTCTTGAAGTCCTTCCCCCCGATGGGGATGGCGTTCTCGTTGGAGTAGCTCTCGAAGGCGGGGAAGTCCGCGGACAGGTTCGGAGCGCCGTTGGCGTAGGGAATCCCCTCCATGAGGGCCGCGTACGCGTACAGCATGCTCGGGGCTATGGAGGCATCGTTCTCCTCCATTGCCTTCTCGAAGGACTCCATCGTCTCGTGTGTCGGTCCCGGGCGGAGGAAGATCTCGGTGGATCCGCACCAGACCATGACCAGCCGGTCGCAGCCGTTCTCTTCCTTGAAGTTCCTGATGTCCTCGCGGATCTGCTCCGCGATCTCCCGCTTGTTGGCTCCGGTCTTCTTGTTGGGTCCGTCCAGTCGGGTCACATACTCGGGGTCGAAGGCCGCCGGCATGGGCTTGATAGCGGCGAGCTCGTCCTTGATAGGATCGAGGTGCTCCGAGCTCAGCACTCCGGCATTCACGGCGCTCTCGTAGGCGTTGTCCGGGATGGGATCCCACCCGCCGAAGACGATCTGATCCAACTCCGCCAGATCGATGAAGTCCTTGATGAGCGGAGTGTGGTTGTCGGTACGCTGGCCCAACCGGATGGCGTTCATCTGGGTGAGGCTTCCGATGGGCTTGGCCAGACCCTTCCGGGCGAGCAGGACGCCCGCGATGGTGGTGGTGGCCACGGCCCCCATGCCTGGAAGCAGGACGCCCAGCCACCCTTCAGCGGACCGGATCCCAGGGCGTTCTTTCACTTGTATCTCCTTCGTTCGCGATGCGGGCTCGTCACCCGTCCAGGGGCACGCCCGCCGCTTGCTTGTAGACCCAAAGAATCCTTCTGACCGCCGTGTAATTAGTGAGAACGGCGAAGATCACGATCACCCCGCTGATGACGAGACCGTCCCAGCTGAGGCCGAAGATCAGCGATCCAACGCCTAGGAGGACTACCCGCTCGGCCCTCTGCATGAGCCCGACGGAGCAGTCGAGACCCAGTGTCTCGGCCTTGGCCCGTGTGTAGCTGATCATGAGAGAGCCCGCCATGGCCATCGCGATCAGGTAGATCATGCCGATGTTCAGGAGGGACACCTCGTATTGGTTGTAAAGCGAGATGAGGCCGATGTAGATGACTACCTCGCTGATCCTGTCGAGCACCGAGTCGTAGAACGCGCCGAACTTGGACTGGAGCCCCGACTCGCGGGCGACCCGTCCGTCGAAGATGTCGTGGGCACCCCCAAGGAGGACGAAGAATCCCGCCGTGCGCACATGATCGGTCCCGTAGAGGAACCCCGCGAACACCGTCACCACGAACCCGCTGGTGGTGATGAGGTTCGGATGCACGCGCTTCCTCACCAGCCACCGCGTGAGCGGATCGATGATCGGGTAGACCCGATCGCGGAGGTCGTCTAGGTTCTTTCCCATGTCTGCCTGGGCGCCTTCTACGGCATGATGATCCGGCTCTCGGCGCCCTCGGCGATCCCTTCCTGGATCGTCTGATTCACCTTGAGCAGAATCTTGTCGAAGTTCGCCTGAGCCGAGACGAGTCGCTGATAGGTGGAGCTCGCCTGGAGTCGGCTTACGGCGTCTTCATAGCTCGACTTGAGCTCGTCATCCGGCTCGCTTCCCGGCCTGGAGCGCCGTTTCGATCCGACGCTCGAGGCTTTCCAGCTCCGTACGCAGCTCGGCCATTTCCCGATCGTCGTCGGTCGATGCGACGGCGACTTTGAGGATCTGATACTCGTCGGTCCGAGCAAGGGCCCTGCCCATGTCCTTGGCCATCTCCATGATGCGCGACATTTAGCTTCCTGCCTCTGTGGTCCAGACCCCGCGTCTGGACTCGGGGGTTGTTTCATTCTCGGGTCCGTTCGGCCATCACGACTCGCGGGCGGCCGCTCAGATCTCGTCGGACCCGGGCCGGGCCGAACGCACCCGTCTCCTCGATCAACTCGACCACGCGGGACGCCTGTCCCGTTCCTATCTCCAGGGCCAGAAGCCCTCCGGGCAGCACCCGCTCACCGGCGCCGGTTACCAGAGGCCGGATCACGTCGAGCCCGTCCACCCCCGCGAACAGGGCTTCCCCCGGCTCACACTCGCTGACTTCGGGCTCCAGGTCCGGCCTCTGTCCCTCTTCCACGTAGGGCGGGTTCGAAACGATGACATCGAATCGCTCCTCTGCTCGGAGGGCCTCGAACAACTCTCCCTGGCGGAACTGCACCTTCGCGGCGGCACCGTGCCGTCGGGCGTTCTCCGCCGCAACCTCGAGCGCATCCGGCGAGACGTCCGTGGCAACGACACGGCCGCAGGGTCCTTCCACAGCCAGCGACAGAGCGATCGCGCCGCTCCCGGTTCCTACGTCCAGCACGATCCCCAGGCCTTCCGGCCGGTCGGCCGCCCAGCCCAGAACCTCTTCCACCAGCACCTCGGTCTCGGGACGAGGAACCAGAACCCGCCCGTCGGTCACCAGCTCCAGCTCCCGGAAGGCCGTGCGACCGAGAATGTACTGTAGTGGCTCCCGGCCGGCCCGGCGACGGAGTAACGGCTTGAACGCTTCCCGCTCCTCCCGGCTCAGCGGCCGGTCGTACTGCAAGTACAGCTGCAGGCGGTCGACCCCGAGCGCGTCCGCCAGCAGCCACTCCGCATCCAGCCGCCCGTTCTCCACACCCTTTTCGGTAAGGTAGTCGGCGCTCCACAGGATCATCCGGAGAATCGTCCACGCCTCTTCGGGGCCAGCATTCTCCCTGATACGTGCGGCTCCTTCGGCGGCGCTCACTCTCCGACGCCTCGGAGGCGCTCTTCCTGATCGGCGAGCCGTAGTGCCGCGATCAGCTCGCTCAAGTCGCCGTCCAGTACCTGGTCCAGTGTGTAGAGGGAGAGCTTGATCCGGTGATCGGTCACGCGGCTCTGGGGGAAGTTGTACGTGCGGATCTTCGCGGACCGGTCCCCGGTGCCCACTTGAGCCTGCCTCTCCCGTGATCGTTCCGCCTCTTGCTCCGCGATCCTTTGGTCCAGCAGACGGCTCCGGAGAACCTTGAGCGCCTTCGCCTTGTTCTTGTGCTGCGACTTCTCATCCTGACACGAGACGACCAGCCCCGAGGGCACGTGCGTGATGCGCACCGCCGAATCCGTGGTGTTCACGGACTGGCCCCCTGGTCCCGAGGAGCGGAAGACGTCGATCCGTAGGTCCTTTGGATCGATGTCCAGATCGACCTCGTCGGCCTCCGGCAGCACGGCCACCGTCGCCGCCGAGGTGTGGATCCTGCCCTGGCTCTCGGTTTCCGGGACGCGCTGCACCCGATGTACGCCCGACTCGAATCGGAGGCGGCCGTAGACGCCCTTCCCTCGGACCGTGAAGATGGCCTCCTTGATCGAGCCCGGGATGCCCTCGGAAAGACTCATGAGCTCGATGTCCCAGCCCTCGCGCTCCGCCGCCC
Source organism: Longimicrobiales bacterium (assembly GCA_965218295.1). Classification (GTDB taxonomy): domain Bacteria; phylum Gemmatimonadota; class Gemmatimonadetes; order Longimicrobiales; family Gaopeijiaceae; genus CBDCKN01. Next base: position 334,028 of record CBDCKN010000013.1, read on the forward strand.
TCTGGTACATGCGAAACAGGTCGTGGGCGAAGAGCCCGGCTTCGTCGCCCCCGGTGCCGGCGCGGATCTCCACGACCGCCGCGCGGTCGTCCAGGGGATCCTTGGGGATGAGGAGCTTGCGCGCCTGCTCTCCCAAGGTCTCGATCTGCCCCTCGAGGAAAGCGATCTCGTCCTCGGCTAGGGAGCGCATCTCGGGGTCGTCGGCCTCAGAAAGCAACTCCCGGGCTCCCTGGTGCTCGTCCAGGAGATCCAGGAGTTGGTCTGCGACTTGGATCACGGGCGCAAGCTCGGCCCGCTCCTGTCCCAGCGTCCGAAGCCGATCCAGGTTCTGGATGACCTCCGGGCTGGCCAGCTCGTCGTCCAGACCGCGGAATCGCCCCTGAGCCTCACGAAGACGGTCGAGGAGCCGCTCATCGACTCCCCCGGGGTTACCCATACGCGAATCGGACCCGGTTTCGTCCTACTTGCTGGCCTTCTCGTACTTCTTCTTGAACCGCTCGACCCGCCCTGCCGTATCGACCAGGCGCTGCTTGCCCGTGTAAAGCGGGTGGCACACGGAGCAGATATCGGTGTGCACTCTGGCCTGGGTCGCCATGGTCTCGAACGTGTGTCCACACGCGCAGGTTACCATGGCCGGCACGTATTCGGGGTGGATACCCTCTTTCATGATCCATCTCCGGTATTCAACAGAAAAGCGGGCCGGGGATCCCCGGCGAGAACGCCTCGCGGGAATCCGCGCCCGCTCTTTAACCTGGGAAATATAGAAATCCGGAGAGGTCAGTTCAAGCCGGTCTCCTATTGCGTCCCGCGCCCGCCAGCAACGCCAGCGTGACGACCAGCGCCACCGGGCCGGCAACATCTCCGGTGCGTGTGTAGAGGGTCGTGACGTCGCTCGTGTAGACGGTGGCTTCCAGTACCTCCGGCTGGAAGAGCCTGGTCCGCTCGTACACTCGCCCGCGGGGGTCCACGAAGAGCGAGACACCCGTGTTCGCGGCCCGGGCAACGCCGACCCGGTTCTCGATGGCGCGCATGACCAAGTGAGCGGGGTGCTGCCAGAGCGCCGTCGTCCGTGAATACCACGGTTCCCGTCCGAACCATGCGTCGTTGGTGAGGTTCACCAGCACGTTCGCTCCCTCCCGGCGGAAGCGTCGAGCGTGCCCAGGATAGGCGGACTCGAAGCAGACGAGCGTCCCCGAATCGAGCTCCGCTTCTCGTCGACCCCAGCGGCCAGTCCTCCCCTCGTCCGTACTGGCCGAATGCCTGCCCGCTCTCCACCCACGTGGCGGGCACGAAGGGCACCCGCTCCACCAGGGGGACTAGGCGATGCTTGTCGTAGCGGAAGCCGGTGAGGACCCCGTCGGCCGACGTGAGGAAGGCCGAGTTGAACGGCACCGACTCCCGCGCTCCCTCGCTCCCCTGACCGATGGCCCCGAACAGAACCGGGGCGCCCCACCGCTCCGCAACCCCGAGCACCCGCCGTCGCAGCTCTTCATCCACCTCGACCGGCCCTAGGATCGTGGCCTCGGGCCATATCACGAGCTCGGGAGGGGGCTCCCGTAGCGTCGGCCCCGACCTTTGGACGCCCGGCGGGATCTCCTCCGGCTCGGGAGCTAGCCTTTCAAGCGCTGCCAGCGTGCTGTCGATCGCGCTTCTAGGGTCCAGCTTCACCGGCTCGGGAACATTAGGCTGCACCACGACGACGTGGCCGATGGCCCGTACCGGCAGCGTGGCCGCACGCCAGTAGCCCCACCCGGCCGGGACAGCCAGAACGATGGAGAAGGCGGCGGCCCAGGCCAAGGCCTTGCGCGTGCCGCGCTCACCACGGGCGGCGAGGACCGCCTCGGCCAGCAGCCCGTTCAGCACCGCCAGCCAGAGGGTGACGCCGCGAGCCCCCACGAGCTCGGCCGACCCGACCAGCTCGGGATACGCCGTGAGCGAGGTCCCGAGACCCAGCCAGGGGAAGGCCAACCCACCCGGTGCGTGCGCCCGCAGCCACTCCAGGGCCGTCCAGGCCAGCGGAAGGGCAAGCCACAATGGAATTCCACCCCGACGCACCATCCGGTGAAGTGCCCAGGCGAAGGAGCCGGCGCCCAACCCGAGAGCCGACACCACAGCCAGGTACGCGGGGATCGCCCACCAGGTGAACCACACGAGGGCGATGGCAATCCAGTGGAGGAGAAGCCCGAAGTACAGGAGACCGAACCAGACTCCACCTCGGAATGCCTCGCCCGGCGCACTCCCGTCGCTCCCGCGGTCGACGATCCAGACCGCGAGAGGGACGAGGGCCACGAACGACGGGATCAACAGATGGAGCGGTGGAAACGCGCTGACGAGGAGTACGGCGGAGACGGCGGGAACCAGGCGGTCCCCGGGCCCGGGGATCACTCCCCCGCCGGTGGCCACGCCCTGAGCACTCCCCAGGCGAGCCCGAGGTGGGCAGGTAGTGCCAGGGCCAGAATCTCCCCGTTGACCTGATCCAGACCGGGGAGCACCTGCAGGGCGAGCCCGGCCACCGCCAGCGCGGCGACAGTGAGAGCGGCGCGCCCGGTCCACACGCGCCCCCTCCCCATGGCGGCCAGGAGGAGCAAAGCAGAGAGTACCAGAGACACCGGGTTGGCCTGGAAGGCGTTCTCGTTCAACCCCAAGAAGAAGTGATCCGTGAACAACCACGAGAGCAGCAGCGCCGAACCCAGGAGTCCAACGATGAGGCTCCATCCGCCGCCCGCCAGCGCCAGGAGCCATGCCGCCCACCGCTTGCCTCTTCCAGCCATCCATCCGGAGAAGGCGAAGAGACCCCCGAGCACCGCCCCCGTCAGGAGGAACCCGACGAGCATGTTGGGGGTGCTGCCCGGAACGGGCCCCCGCCGGGCATCCACGACCTGCACGGCCGGCCCCAGAAGCGACACGTCCTCACCTTCGAACGTCGGTGCCCGCACCACCTCGAGGTGGCGCTGGAGCGGGAGGGGCAGGAACATCTCGTCCCACACCGAGATGGGCTCGTCCGCGCGGTTGCCCATGACGAACTGGATGCCCGCGTAGGCCGCCAGCACCGGCTCCAGCAGCCGGGTGGTGTGCCACCGGTAGGTAGTGCCCGTCTCCAGCCCCTCCGTCGCCGCCCGGATCCGTCCGCCCAAAACACGGTCGAGAGTATCCCGGACGCGGGTGGAGCAGTTGTCCCGATAGTAGTCGTATCCGTAGTAGCGGTTGGCCTCGGTATCGGTCTCGCGGACATGTGCCTGGAGCTCGAGTCGCTGGCCCGGGGTCAGGTTGACCCGTTGGAGCCAGACGCTGCGATTCACGCGGCGATAGGCCTCGATCATGTCTGCGGACCGGTACCCGGCCATCCAGTAGCGCATCCGGCCCCGGAGCAGGCGTGGGATGAAGTCCGACTGATTGAAGTCGAACATGCCCCAGTTGTAGGCGATCTCGGTCCCCGCCCGGTCGTCCCGGATGACTAGAGCGTTGTGGCTGAAGCGCTCCCAGATCGCGTCGCCGGGGCCCATGGTCATGAGGAACACTTCGAGATGCGAGCCCGGGACCGGCGCCGAGACGGAGTCACCCTCCGGTGGAGGGGTGATCTGAGCCCACAGGGGGGCCCCGAGGCCGGCCGAACACAGCGCCATCGCCAGGAGGATTGTGGAGAGGTGGCTTCGGGGCTCCTCAGCCTTCGCCAAGCCGCACCTCCTGCCCCTGCTCCGCCGACCGGTACGCGGCCTGCATGACCTCCATCAGATGGACCTGCTCCGTAGGGGACGGCAGGTCGCACTCACCCGCCACCGCCCGGACGAACTGATCCAGCAGCCTCCGGTAGGCGTTCGTGAAGGGATTCTCACCCCCCCTGGGCTTGGGCTGCCGCGGCGTCACGTCCATGGGCCGGCCGCCCAGCTGCTTCTGGATCTCCAGGGGAGGCAACGAGCCCGATCCGTCGGTCCCCATGGCCCGGGCGTAGTGGCGATCGGCATCGGCGAACAGGCTCCAGCTCGCCTCGACGCTGAAGACCGTGCCGGAGTCGGCCACGGCGAAGACGCTGGCCGCTTCCTCCACGGAGTCGTCTCCTTTCTGGAGCACGGCCGAGACTCTGGTGATTTGTGGATACCCCACCAGCCAGAATGCGAGATCCAGGATCTGGACGCCTAGGTCCATGAGTGCCCCACCCCCCTGCTCCGGCTTCTGGCGCCACGTCGAGCGAGGGGTCTTCCGGGTGAGGGAGCTCGCTCGAACTGTATAGATGTCGCCGAGCTCGCCGCCGGCCACGAAGGACGCCAGGGCGCCTGCGTCGGGGCGGAACCGGTGATTCATCCCTACGGCGAGACAGCGCCCCGCGGAGTCGGCCGCGTCCAGGACCCGCTGCACCCCCTCGGGAGTGAGCGCGAGGGGCCGCTCCACCAGGACGTGCTTCCCGGCCTCGAGAGCCGCGATGGCCAGCGTCTCGTGGAGGTGGTTGGGCGCGCATATCACGGCGGCCTGGATGTCCTCGTCCTGAACCAGCTCCCGGTCGGAGAGGACCTTCGGCACATCGAAGCGGTTGGCGAGGGTGTCGGCCTTGGGCCGGTCCGCGTCGGCGAGGGCCACGACGTCCGCGTCTTCCCGCTCGGAGAGGATGGGGAGGTAGACGATCTGGCTGATGGCGCCGACGCCCAAGACTCCGACCTGGATCGGGTCGGGCTCCGATCCGGACATCAGCGTGCCTCACCCTGGACGAGCTCGCCCCAGATGTAGCTGAGGCCGAAGCGGAGCTCTACATAGCGCAGGTCTCCGAGCACCTCGAACTTGCTTCCCCCGTAGAGCCGGAATCGATCCGTGACAGGATACTCCAGGCCTCCATGCACGTTGAAGCCCGCCGAGACGGAGTCCAGGAGGTCCTCGACAAACGTGCCGTTCACAGCCGGCCCCGATCCGTTCAAGAAGTGGGCCGAGACGCCGACCCCGGTCCAGAGGAAGAGGTCGAGAGGCACAGACCACATGTATTGCCCGTCCACGCTGATGACCACGTCGTCCCGGTCGATGGGCCCGAGGTCGAACCCTCCCGGCGGAGCCGTGCCACCCTGGATGGTATTCAGCGCTGCGAGACGAACCTCGAAATCGTCCACCTCGTCTTGGGCCATGCGAGACGTCCAGAAGGCCACACCGGGAATGACCCGGAAGCCCGGGCCGAGAAAGCCGAGATCGAACCGGAGCGCAAAGATCTCCGTGTTCTCCACGTTGTTGGCGAAGATGTAGCCGCCCTCGGCCAAAATCCCTCGGAAGGAGAGGTTCGCGTAGTCGTAGTCCGCCAGCTCCTGACTTCCCGCGCGCACGGGCGCGAGAATCACAACTGCTGCCAAAGCCAACTTCCACATCGCATCCGTCCTCATCAGGACCTCACCTCCTCGTCGTTCCTACTCTGAGCCTCACAAGACCGGGGCACCCGCGCCGAAGGCGTGGGTCGCGCGACCCACTGTACTCCTTCAATGGGCCTCTGCGTCAGCCGATTTCCAGCGCCGCCTCCCGAACCGCCTCCAGGGTCTCGTCGATGACGTCCGGCGTGTGGGCGGTGGACAGGAAGCCGGCTTCGAACGGGGATGGAGCAAGAAACACGCCTCGATCGAGGCACGCCCGGTGGAAGAGTCGGAACTTGTCGGTATCCGCGCCTTGAGCGTCCTCGAAGGAGTGGACGGACTCCTCACGGAAGAAGATACCCCACATGGACCCCACGGAGCTTCCGGTGGCCGGTATTCCCGCCTCCTTCAGGGCCGATACCACACCCCTGGCCAGGCGACTCGCGGCGGCCTCCAGGTCCCGGAAGGGGTCGTGGGTCTCGAGGTATGCGAGCTGGGAGACGCCGGCCGCCGTGGCCAGGGGATTCCCTGAAAGAGTCCCGGCCTGATAGACGGGTCCGGCGGGAGCCACCTGCTCCATGATGTCGCGGCGGCCCCCGAACGCGCCCACGGGTAGGCCACCACCGATGACCTTACCCAGCGTGGTCAGGTCCGGCGTGACGTCATATCGCTCCTGCGCCCCCCCCAACGCGACTCGGAAGCCGGTCATGACTTCGTCGAAGACGAGGAGGGCGCCGTGTCGCTCCGTGATCGAGCGCAACCCCTCGAGGAATCCGTCCAGCGGGGGATCAGACCCGAGTTTCCCACGACGGGCTCGACGAACACGCTGGAGATCTCTCCGCCTCGGGCCGCGAAGAGCTCCTCCACCGCGGCCAGGTCGTTGAAGGGCAGCACCGCCGTATGGGACGTCGCCGCCTCGGGAACGCCGGTGAGTCGGGGAGGCCCAGTGTTGCCACGCCGCTCCCCGCGGCCACCAGGAAGGCGTCGGCGTGGCCGTGGTAGCATCCGGAGAACTTGAGGACGACGTCCCGTCCGGTGGCGGCCCTGGCCAGGCGCAGGGCGCTCATGGTGGCTTCCGTGCCACTGTTCACCAGGCGCACCATCTCGACCCCGGGCACCAGACGCACGATTCGCTCCGCAAGCTCGACTTCGGCGGCCGTCGGGGCTCCGTACGAGGTGCCGCGGTGGAGCTGGTCGGCCACCGCTTCCATGACCACGGGATGGGCGTGTCCCAGGATGAGGGGCCCCCAGCTCAGGACGTAGTCCGTGTAGCGACGGCCCTCGGTGTCGAACAGGTAGGGGCCCTCGCCGCGTTCCACGAAGAACGGCGTGCTCCCGACCGAGCGGAAGGACCGGACCGGAGAGTTCACCCCCCCGGGGATCAGCTCCTGGGCGCACTGCCAGAGCGTGTCGGAATCGCCCGTCACGACGACACGGACCGACCGATGAGGTCGTAGTCCAGGGCGTCCACGATGTCCACGGTGACGAACTCACCCGGCTTCAGTCCCGGGTCCGGGTGCAGGTGGGTGACGCCGTCCACGTCGATGGCCTGCCCCACCGTGCGCGCGACCCCGACCGGTCGACCCCGGGCGGCATCACCCAGGGGACCCGGATCGTCCACGACGTCGTCGATCAGCGTCTGCATCCGGCGCCCCACGAGCTCTGCGTTCCGCCCTGCAGAGATCATGCGCTGAAGATCCATGACCTCCTCCAGTCTCTCTCGCATGAGGGAATCGGGTACTTGATCGGGCATCTCGGCGGCGGGGGTGCCATCTTCCACGGAGTACGTGAACGCTCCGACCCGATCGAAGCGGATCTCCTCCAGAAGATCCAGCATCTCCCGAAAGTCGTCGTCCCTCTCCCCGGGGAATCCGACGATGACGGTCGTGCGGAGGGTGAGGTCGGGGACCGCGTCCCGGAGCCATGCCACGCGCTCCCGGATGACGCTCCGGCGCTCCGGCCTCCTCATGGCCTTCAAGATGCGATCGCTGCCGTGCTGGAGCGGCATGTCCAGGTACGGGAGGATGGCCTCCTCCTCCGCCATGAGCTCCACGACCTCGGGGGTGATGCCGGACGGATACATGTAGAAGAGGCGATACCAGGGCACGTCGGTGTCGTCGACGAGGGCTCGGAGGAGCTCCGGAAGGAGCGGAGCGGAACGGTCCTTGCGCCACCGATCGCGTCCGTACCACGTGGTGTCCTGGGAGATGATGTTGAGCTCCTTCACGCCCTGGCGGGCGAGGGCCTGCGCCTCGGCCACCAGCTCCTCCAGCGGGGCCGAACGGTGAAGCCCTCGAAAGCTCGGGATGGCACAGAACGCGCACGTGTGGTCGCACCCTTCGCTGATCTTCAGGAACGACGTGTGCGGCGTCTCGGTCGACAGGATCCTGAGAGGTCGTTCCATGTTGGGAACGGCCTCGGGCACCTCGGCGAGGAGGCCGCGGTCGCGTAGCTCCGGCACCAGGGAGGCCATCTCCGTGAGACCGAGGAAGAGGTCCACCTCGGGGATCTCCGACTGGAGCTCCTCCTTGTAGCGTTGCACCATGCATCCCACGGCCACCACCGCCCGTATGCTGCCCTCCTCCTTGAGCTGGCACGCCTCCAGAATGGTCTCGATGGACTGCTCCTTGGCCGCCTCGATGAACCCGCACGTGTTCACCACCACCACGTCGGAGCCCTCCACGTCCGAGGAGACCCGGGCGCCGTGTCCCACGAGCGCGGCCATCATCTTCTCGGAGTCCACGGTGTTCTTGTCGCACCCGAGAGTCACCAGGCCGATGCGCGGTCCGTCCTCGGGACCGACGGGATCGATGTCCAGGCGGACCGCCTCGACATCCGGCGCCACATCGGTCCGTATGGGGTCCGGCGACAGAGGGAAGACCGGGAGGTCCCTCGTCCTCATCGCGTCATCACCCGGGCGCCCGGCGGTGGCACGAAGCGGAACTCGTCGTCGGACACCTCGACGTCCACCCGGATGTCCGTGAGGCGCACCCGCCGGATGGACTCGTTGGCGTCGTGGACGTCTACGCCCGTGATCAGGTCGCTCTCGGCATCGATCCACACCACGGCCGAACGGAATCCCGCCGACTCCCGCGGGGTGACAGTGAGCTTGTGAGACGGCCTCCCGTCCATCTCCTCGATTCCCTGGTAGGTGGCCTCGAACCGGCCTCGCGGGTCCTCGAGGAGGTTCTTGAAGAAGTTGAAGCGACCTTCGGCACCCGTGGCCGCGAAGCGGAGGACCTGCTTGGCGTCCATGCTCGGATAGAAGGTCCACAGGAACTCGCCGTCCACGACCACCAGGTCCCCCTCGGGGTCGCTGAACCTCATGGAGAACTCGCTGGGCTGGCGCTCGCAGATCGTGCCCTCGCCGGACCGGGTCTTTCCGAGAAGCGTGACCTCGATCTCCTGGTGGAAGCGGGCACAGAGCGTCTCCAGCCCCCAGTAGCGCTCTGCCGCGGCCTCCAGGACCTCGTAGGCCCGCTCGTCCTGGGCGGGAAGCCCGACCGGCGCCGCGGCACCGACGGCCCCCCCCACGAGGAGCACGGGCAGGATGATGTGCACGCGGTCTCGGCATCGGGCGGGACGATGGAGACGTGGTGAGAGGCGTGGCTTCGTCATGCGCCGTCCATACCCGTTGGGCATCGGGGCCGTTCCTGGAGGCCTCTAGATCCCTTGGCTCGAGCAGATAGCGTCGAGCTCGTCGAGACCCACGAGGACCTCCCTCGCCTTGGAGCCCTCGGACGGTCCCAGGATCCCCGCGTCGTGAAGCTGATCCACGATCCTCGCAGCCCGGCCATAGCCGATCTTCAGGCGGCGCTGGAGGAGTGACGTGGAGCCCTGGTCATGCTGGATGCACACCTCGCCGGCCGCCCGGAAGAGCTCGTCCCAATCCGACGGTCCGTCCCCCTCCACGGCCGACTCGGCGGCCTCCTCCAGCTCGTGGCTCCGGATCTGCTCGAGGACGTCCGACTCGTCCTCCCGCACGGCTTCGTCGAAGACCCGATTCCGAAGCTCCACCTGGTCCCGGTACCAGCGCATCATGCGATCCGTCTCGGGTGTGGATATGTAGGCTCCCTGGATGCGCACGGGCTCGTTGCTCCCCGGCGGCAGGAACAGCATGTCGCCGTTGCCGAGCAGGGCGTCCGCGCCGTTCTGGTCCAGAATCGTCCGGGAGTCCGTCTTGGATGCGACGCGGAAGGCGATCCGGGAGGGGAAGTTCGCCTTGATCAGGCCCGTGATGACGTTCACGCTGGGCCTCTGGGTCGCCACGATGAGGTGGATGCCGATGGCCCGGCCCTTCTGGGCTAGGGTCGTGAGCGGCTTCTCCACCTCGCTCTGGACGGTCATCATGAGGTCCGCAAGCTCGTCCACCACCACCACCACGTAGGGAAGCACCCCCTCCTGGTAGACCCAGCGGTCCGGGTCCTCCTCGGCTCCCCGGGCCTCGAAGCGCCGAAGGGTCACGCCCTCCCGGGCCCGCCCGTTGAACTCGCCGATAGAGCGCACGCCGTTCGCGCTCAGGAGACCGTAGCGGCGCTCCATCTCCAGAACGGCCCACTTGAGGAGCCCGGCCGCGTTCCGGGGGTCGGTGACCACCCTGTGGCGGAGATGCGGGAGCATCTTGTAGGTGGAGAGCTCCACCATCTTGGGGTCGACCATGAGCAGCCGGAGCGTCTCCGGCGTGTGCCGGTAGACCAGGCTCGTAATGATGGTGTTAATGCAGATGGACTTGCCCGAGCCTGTGGTGCCCGCGATGAGGACGTGGGGCATCTCGCACAGATCCGCCACGTAGGGCCTTCCGTTGAGGTCCTTGCCCAGGGCCACCGGCAGCTCGGCCCGGCTATTCCGGTAGGCCGGGGAATCCAGGATCTCCCGGAGCCGGACCACCTCGGGTTCGGGATTGGGGATCTCCACCCCCACGGCCCCCCTCCCCGGGATGGGCGCCACGATCCGGATGCTTTTGGCCTTCATGGCCAGCGCGAGGTCGGCGTCGAGATTGGCGATCTTGTTGACCTTTACGCCCGGAGCTGGGATCACCTCGTACTGCGTGACCACCGGACCCGTAGTCCGACCGCCGAGCTCGCTCTCGACGCTGAACGTCCGGAGCTTCTCCACCAGGACCTCGCCCAGGACGTCCAGCTCACGCTCCATGTCGCCCCGATCCTCGTCGTCTCTCGTGGTCATGAATTCCATGGGCGGGAGTCCCGTCTCGCTGAGCTCTCCCTTGGGGAGGGGGTCAGGCAAGACCTCGGCCGACCCCTCGAGAGGCTCGTCGACGCCCTCGCCCTCCGGCCCGGACGCGGCCTCCTCGGCTGGCTCATCGCCGAATGCCTCACCCTCCAGATCGTCGTCGCTCGCCTCCTCTCCCTCCAAGAGCTCCATGGGCGGTGTCCGGTCGAGCCGCTCACGAGCGCGCTCGTCCCACCGGGCTTTGAGGCCCTCACCCCAGGACACGAGCGTGCCGGCACCCCGCGCCATGACGCCGCTCCCCTGGGCCATCCCGTAGGCCAAGGAGCGGAGCGGATTCCATCCCAGCGTGCCCACCGACAGCACGACCAGGAGGAGCGTCAGGAAGAGGACCGCCCCCAGGAACCCCAGGGCCGTGGAGAGGGGTGGGCCTGCGAAGGTCCCCCAGCCGCCCACCGTCTCCTGCTCCTGGCCCAGCACCTGGAGTCCAACGGGAAGGATGAGCATGAGGCCCGAGGACAGGATCACCAGACGCGTGGTCCACCCCGGCGACAGCCAATCCCCCGCCCTCACACCCGCGATCAGGAGAAGGATCGGAACGAAGAACGCGGCGCCACCGAGCAGGCCGCCGAGGGCGTGCTGAGTCGTGCCCCCCACGAGGCCCATCATGTTCCCCGAGGGGAACCACAGGGCCAGGCGGGGACCGAGGGCCACCACGGGCATCAGGGCCGCGACAATAAAGAGCGCCAGTGCCAGAAGCCCTGCCGCCAGGATGTCCCGTTGCTGCCCCCGCGACAACATCAGCGGCTCGCCTCGGGGGCCCTCGGGCTCATGGAGGGAACGTGGATCACCCGCTCCTCCATTTCGGGAACGACGGCGTAGCGGTCCACCTGGGCGCAGAATCTCAAGTCGTCGCGGAACCCGATCTCGATGAGACTCTTGCCGGCGTCGGTCATGGCGAGGAAGTCGGCACCGACGCGGAACCTGTGTGAGAGCTCCAGGGCGGCGTACCCTGCATCGTTGAGCTCGATCTCCCGGTCGTGCTGTTCGCGAAGGCTATTGAGGAGGGTGCCCGCGCAGACCGCGTCATCCACGGAGAACCTGCCCTCCCTGCCAGCGCAAACCACCACCAACCGCTCCACTGCGGCCACCGCGTCGACGACGCCGCCGAGGTTCAGGAAGCAACATGCCAATACGCGATGGGCGTCTTCGGCCATCAGAAACGCCCGGGTCCCGTTGGTCGTGCTCATGACCAATCGCTTGTCCGCCACACGCTCCGCGACGAACTCACGGGGGGAATTCCCGAGATCGAACCCCTCGATCATGAGGCCCTTGGACTCACCACAGAGAAGTGTGTCCTCCGGGCTCAGGGAGGACGCCAGCCTGATGGCGTCCTCCCTGGACGAAGCGGGATACACGCCACGAGCCCCGTTCACCAGGGCCTCCACCATGGTGCTCGTGGCTCTCAGAACGTCGATGACCACGACGGTGCACTCCGCCATGTCGAGCGCCGCGGGCTCTCCGGCCTGGAAGAATAGATCGACCCTCATCCCTGGCTCGATCGTTCGCTGAGGAATCGGTCCACGAATCCGGTGTCCACGTTCCCAGAGACGAAGTGCTCGTCCCGGGTGATCTCGGAGAGAAACGGAATGGTGGTCGTGATCCCCTCGATGACGAAGGACTCGAGCACGTGCCGCGCCCTCACGACGGCCTCCTCACGGTTGTTCCCGTGCACGATGAGCTTGGCCAGAAGAGAGTCGTAGTAGGGCGGCACCTGGTATCCACTGTAGATGTGGGTGTCGAGCCTCACTCCGGGCCCACCGGGTGGGTGGAAGGTGTGGATCGGCCCGGGCGAGGGCGCAAAGTTCCGCTCGGCGTCCTCGGCGTTCACCCGAAACTCGATGGCGTGCCCACGCAGGGTCACGTCCTCACACGGGAAGGTGAGCGGCTCGCCCGCCGCCACCCGGATCTGCTCCTTCACCAGGTCCAGCCCGGTGGTCACCTCGGTAACGGGATGCTCCACCTGGATCCGGGTGTTCATCTCGATGAAGTAGAACGAGCCGTCGGCGTCCAGCAGGAACTCCACCGTCCCGGCCCCTACATAGCCGATCCCCTTCGCCGCCAGCACGGCAATTTCTCCCATCTGCCCGCGCATCTCCGGAGTGAGGGCAAGTGAGGGCGCCTCTTCGATGAGCTTCTGATGCCTGCGCTGGATGGAGCAGTCGCGCTCGCCGAGATGGACGACACGGCCGTGCTGATCCCCGAAGATCTGGAACTCGATGTGCCGCGGCCGGACGATGCACCTCTCGAGGTAGATGGTGTCGTCACCGAAGGCGGCCTGGGCTTCCGTCTGAGCGGCCTGGAGAAGGCGTCCGAAGCTCTTCGCATCCGGGGCGATGCGCATCCCCTTCCCCCCACCGCCCGCCGAAGCCTTGATCATCACGGGGAAGCCGATCTCGTCGGCGATACGCGCCGCCTCGGCGGGATCGGACACCACTCCGTCCGACCCGGGGGACCGTGGGAACGCCGAGCTCGTCCATGGTGCAGCGGGCGGTCGCCTTGTCGCCCATGGACCGGATCTGGTCCGGTGTGGGCCCGATGAAGACGATGTCGGAGCGCTGGCAGATCTCGCTAAACTCGGCGTTCTCGGCCAGGAATCCGTAGCCGGGGTGGATGGCCTCGGCCCCCGTCACCTCTGCGGCCGCGATGATCTGCGGGACGTTGAGGTAGCTCTGCGCCGCGAGAGCCGGCCCAATGCAGACGTCCTCGTCGGCGAAGCGTACGTGGAGCGACTCCCGGTCCGCTTCGGAGTACACCGCCACGGCCTTCACGCCGAGCTCGTGACAGGCCCGGATGATCCGGAGAGCGATCTCCCCTCGGTTGGCGATCAGGACCCTCTTGAACACTCAGCTACACCGCCCTGTGCCGATAGGAGAAGCCCGGCTCACGAAGGGGAGAGGCGGAACAGTACCTGCCCGAACTCTACCGGCTCCGCATTCTCGGCGCAGATCTCCTGGATCACCCCCGACACCTCCGACTCCAGCTCGTTCATGAGCTTCATGGCTTCGATGATGCAGAGCGCGTCACCGGGGCTCACGCGGCGACCTACCTCGGCATAGGGCGGGGCATCCGGAGCGGGTGCGCGGAAGAAGGTGCCCACCATGGGAGACTTGATCTCGAAGAGGTCCGATGCCGGTGGCGCCGCCTCAGGCTGACCATCCGTGGCAGCCACGAGAGCCGAAGCGACCGGCTCGGTCTCGGCGGCCGCAGGGGCCGCTACCGGCGGTGGTGGCGTCACGTGGTTCATTGGGGTGGCCACGACGACATCTGCCCCAGACGTCTTGGCCAGCCTGATGCGCGTGCCACCTCGCTCGATCTCGATGTAATCGAGGCCGCTGGCGTCGATGGCCTCGATGAGGCTCTGGAGGAAATCCAGATCGATCATGAAGAGACCCGAGTCAGATATTTGTCCTCGCGGCGGTCCACCTTGAGCACGTCCCCCTCTTCGATGAAAAGCGGTACCTGAACCACCGCCCCGGTCTCAAGCGTCGCGGGCTTGGTACCGCCCTGGGCCGTGTCACCCCGGACCCCGGGATCGGTCTCGGTCACAGTCAGCTCGACGAACTGGGGGAGCTCCACGCTGAGGACGTTCCCGTCGTGGACGAGCCCCTCACACTCCATGTTCTCTTTCAGGTACTTGAGCTGATCCCCTCCCAGGAGTTCGCCCGAGATGGGGATCATATCGTACGTCTGTTGGTCCATGAAGTGGTAGAGCTGGCCATCGGAGTAGCTGTAGGTGACGGGGCGGCGCTCGAGCCGGACGTCGATCACCTTCTCCCCCGCCCGATACGTCTTGTCGACAACGGCCCCCGTCAGGACGTTCTTGAGCTTCGTCCTCACGAACGCTCCACCCTTGCCGGGCTTTACATGCTGAAAATAAGCGATGGCCCAGAGTTGCCCGTCGATGTCCAAAACCATGCCGTTGCGAAAATCAGCAGTCGAAGCCATGACGCCTTGTCAGTCGATGGAACCCGCCGGAGCTACCGGCCGGCGATGTGGGCCACAAGGCCCCTGAGCGCTAGAAGATAGCTCTGCGATCCAAATCCAAGAACAACCCCCACGGCCACGGGGGCAAGGAATGAATGACGGCGAAATCTCTCTCGACCGGCCGTGTTGGAGAGGTGAACTTCCACGAAGGGCAGTCCGACACCCACGAGCCCGTCTCGCAACGCCACGCTGGTATGGGTCAGGCCACCCGGATTCACAAGAAAGCCGTCGACCCGACCGGCGGCCTCCTCAAGGAAGTCGAGAATGTCACCCTCCGAGTTGGACTGGAAGGTCTCGACCTCTACGCCCAGTTCCTCACCTAGGGATTGGGCAGCTCCATTGATGTCGTCCAAGCTGTCGGTGCCGTAGACGTCGGGCTCTCTCCGGCCGAGGAGGCGAAGGTTGGGTCCATGTATGATCGCGATCCGCACGGCGTTTCCTCCTAGAGGCCTCTAAAGCCGGTTCAGCCACGGGAACGGATCGTCGGGCTCGCCATCGGAGGGTCCGTCCGGAGCGAGGGACTCGATGGGAACCACCGGACGATCGTCGTGAACGGAGGACGCATCCCCCGTCGCCAGGGATCCAACCGGCTCCAGATCGGCTACCGGTGGCTCCACCACCAGAGGCTCCGGATCCGGCGCGAGGTCCTCCACGGGAACCGCCGGCTCGGCTGCAACGGCCTCCGCCGGGTCCGGGTCCGGAGCCAAGGACTCGATGGGAACCACCCGACGGTCGTCCGCGGCCGCCGCTTCCTCCTGTATCGCGACCGGCGCCTCGTCCATGGCAACAGGTGCTTCGGCGACCACCGGCTCCGGGTCAGGCGCCAGGGATTCGATGGGGACTAGGGGAGGATCGTCGGCTAGTTCTGTGTCGATACGCCAGGTCAGCTCGGCCACGCGGTGAAGGAATATCCCATTGTCGGGATCATCGGCCAGGAGCTTCCGGTAGACCTCCACCGCCTTGTCCACGGCGCCTTGCTTCGCGTAAAGCTCGGCTAGCGTCTGGGTGTAGATCTCCCCTTCATCCTCGGCCACGACCTCGTCCGGGGGCTCCACCTCCACGACAGGCTCCTCGAGCGCGACCTCGTCCGGGGGCTCCACCTCCACGACAGGCTCCTCGGCCACGTCCTCGGCCGGGGGCTCCACCTCCACGACAGGCTCCTCGAGCGCGACCTCGTCCGGGGCCGACACCTCCGCCGTCTCCAGCGGCGCCGCATCCTCCACCGGAACCGCCTCCGCAAGCGCCTCCTCCACCACCGGCTCCTCCGGCGCCACCGCCTCGGTTCCGGCGGCCGTAGACGCTTCCGCCACCTCGGCCTGGAAGCTCTCCAGCGCAGCAAGCACCTCCGGATCGTCGGGCTCTAGCTCGACCAGCCTCTCCAAGTACGTCAGTCCCCGACTGGAATCTTCCACCAGCTCGGCCAGGGAGCGCAGAGCCACCCCGTTCTCGGCATCGAGCTCCAGGACTCGCTCCAACGCGCGGATCGCGCTGTCGTCCTCCCCCCGATCCCGGTACAGCCACCCCGCCACCACGTGACCCGAAGCGGAATCGGGGTGGGCAACCAGTCCCTCCTGAAGCACGCTGAGAGCCCGGTCCAACTCGCCCAGCCGACGGTGAGCGTCGGCCAGGGGCACGAAGGCGCGACCGGTAGGATCCTTCTCGGAAAAGAAGATCTCCTGAAGCCGATCGATCTGCTGATTCAGCGGTTCGGGCACAGTGTACTCCCCTGAAGAATTGGAAAATACTGGGCTGAGCTGAAGAAGGAGTGTACGGGGGCAAGATACTGATTCCGCCAAAAACGTGTCAACGAAGGAGGTTGAGGGCCCCATAGGGTGCCGTTACTTTTCAAGGCCTTTTGCGTATGAAAAGGGACAAGTTTTCTTGACCGCCGCACACGCCGAGGAGTAGCCGGGTTATGATGCGTCAGATGAGGGAGAACACGAAATGGATCATGCTTATCACAGCAATGGCCTTCGTGGGTCTCATGGTGTTCCAGTGGGGCATGGACATCACGGGGAGAAGTGGACTATCCGTCGGCGAGATCGGCAGCGTGAACGGCGTTCCCGTCAGCTATGAGGAGTACAACTCCACCTACAGCCGGCTCCTCGATCAGGTTCAGAACTCCCAGGAGGATCCGGTCACAAGCCAGCAGATCAACGACATCGAGGACGCCGCCTGGGACGAAGCGGTCAATCAGGCCCTGATCCGTCAGGAACTGCGGAGACGCGGCATCGAGGTCACGGACGAGGAGATCCGCAACGCGGCACGTTTCAGCCCGCCCCCTGAGCTGCGCTTGAGCCCCGCGTTCCAAACCGACGGCGCATTCGACATCCAGAAGTACCACGACTTCCTCTCTTCGCCCACCATCGACGATCGGGTCCTGCTCCAGCTCGAGAACTACTACCGGGAGATCATTCCGCGGAATAAGCTGCTGAGGCAGGTATCCTCGGACGTCTACGTGAGCGACGCGGCCCTCTGGCAGGACTACAGGGACCGCAACGAGCGGATCTCGGTTCGCTACATCTCGCTGAACCCCGGCCAGCGGATCGCCGACTCTCTCGCAACCGTGGCGCCGGCTGAGGTGGAGGAGTACTACGACGAGAACCGCGACGAGTTCGCGATCCCGGCCCAGGCTCCCGTGAAGGTGGTGGTCTTGGACAAGGCGCCGACGGCCGCCGACACAGCCGCGGCCGGGGAGACGGCGGCAGAGCTCCGACAGGAGATCCGGGACGGGGTCGACTTCGAGGAGATCCTGGCCAGGCCGCGAATCTCGACGGGATCGGGCGATCTCGGGTGGTTCACGGAGGATCGGATGGTTCCCGAGTTCTCCGCGGCGGCGTTCACGGCCGCCAAAGGGGACATCACTGAGCCGGTGAGAACGTCCTTCGGTTACCACATCATCGAGGTGCAGGACAAGGCCGCCGACAGCATCAAGGCCCGTCACATCCTCGTCCCCTTCGAGCGCACGGACGACTCGGAGCTCGAGCTTCTCACCCTGGCAGACTCGCTGGAAGGGCTGGGGGAGTCACGCACCTTCGAACAAGCCGTCGAGATTCTGGACCTCCAGATGGAGAACGCCACTTTGAGCCCGGACTTCGCCTTCGTGATCGGCGCCGGTCAGGTGGGCGAGGGCGCGGACTGGGCGTTCGAGGAGGCTCTGCCGGGAGACGTGAGCCCGGTATTCGAGACGAGACAGGCTTTCTACATGCTCGAGCTCATCGAAGTGCGCGAGGCGGGCTTCATCTCCCTGCAGGACGCTACGGCAGCCATCGAGCAGGAGGTCCGAACTCGCAAGAAGCTGGAGATGGCCAAGGCCGAAGGTGAAGAGGTGGTCGCAGAGATTCGGGAGGGAGCCTCCATGGACGATGTCGCAGAGCGTCGGGACCTGCAGATCCGTGACGCCGGCCCGTATGGCCGCTGGGACTTCGTCCCCGGTCTCGGCCGCTTGAATGCCGCGGTGGGAGCCGGATTCGGTCTCTACCAGGGCCAGGTCAGCAATGTGGTGGAAGCCAATAACAACGCCTTCATCCTCGCGCAGGTCGACTACATTGCGGCCGACACCACACTTTTCGAGGAGGAGCGGTTGGCGCAGCGGTTACAGATGGTGGCCAACGTTCAGCAGACGCGTCTCCAGGATTGGCTCCAGGGCCTGCGGGCCGCGGCTCGCATCGTGGACCGCCGCGACGAGGTCCTGAACGCCGACCCGGCGGATCAGCCGCTGATCCCGCCGATCTTCTAGGAGCGCCCGCGTCCGGAGAGGCTCCTAGGGGTCGGAGCTCTCGTACTTCTCCACGTCTGGCGACGTGGTCAGCTTTCTCGGCTCCTGGTCCTGGTCCTCGTCATCCGCCGACGTGGAAGACGTTACCGATTCTTGCCGCGACTCATCCACAGCCTGGACCTCCCGTTCGATCTCTCGAATCGAGCCCTTGAACTCCCGAATGCCCTTCCCCAGGGATGATCCGATCTCCGGAAGCCGCTTGGCGCCGAAGAGGAGGAGGACGACCAGGAAGATCAGGAGCATCTCCCACATGCCGAGTCCGCCGAGTCCCATGATATCAACCTCCGTTAGAGGTCCGTCCAGACCTTTGCCTCAGATCCAGGATCGGACGATAAATGCTACGATCGAGATTCCAACGAGCGTCAGCACGTTCAGGCTCAATGTGAGTGGCCCGATCGTGAACGCAACAGCGACCAGATCGATGGACAGAGGCCCGATGGACGCTTCCACCGCAGTGCTGAGAAACGACTTGGCCGCGCTCTCCGGAAGGAACAGCTCGGACAACTTGGTGAGCAGTCCTCCCAACAGCAGCCCGAGCACCTGAGTCCAGGCCAGGCGCTTTACGTTCCGCCGATACGTATCAACTAGCATACGGTCCGCAGGCGCGTCTGGTTCCCATTCTTCTGTGGATCACGGATGGTCGGAGCGTAGCCCCCGGCATCAGCGGTCGCGGTCGATGGCGTACGCCACGGCGCTCCGGAGCGCCTCGACGGCAAGATCTTCCGGGATGTCGCGGAGCGCCTCGTCGGCGCGTTCGGCGTAGAAGTCCGCCTGGTCCCGGGCGTATAGGAGTCCCCCCCTGTCACGGACGATACCGATGACGCGCTGGATCTCCTCGTCGGAAGCCTCGACCAGGGTGAAGAAGTCCCGGATCTCTGCCATCTCGCCGCCCGATACGTTGGCCAGGGCCCCCACGAGGGGGAGCGTGACCTTGCGCTCCCTTAGGTCATGTCCCGAGGGCTTGCCGGTCACCGCCTCGGAGCCGGTGTAGTCCAGCAGGTCATCGGCGATCTGGAATGCCATCCCGAGATTGTGCCCGAAGAGAGCGAGGGGCTGGCGATACTCACGGGCTCCGTCCAGGGCACCCATCTCGCAGGCCGCCGACATGAGCGACGCAGTCTTCGCCGCGATGAGCCGGTAGTAATCCTCCTCGGTGAACTCGAGGGCGTCGTAGGACGTCAACTGGCGCATCTCCCCGACGCTCATCTCGTTGGCCGCGACGGCGAGCACGGCCAACGCTTCGAGCTTGCCGAGGTGAGTGAGCTCCGTGATCGACCGGCTGTACAGATAGTCGCCCATGATGATGGCGATCTGATGGGTCCAGAGAGCGTTGACCGTGGGGGAGCCCCGGCGGAGGACGCTGTGATCGACGGCGTCGTCGTGAACCAGCGTAGCCAGGTGCACCAGCTCTACCACAGCCCCCAACGTCACGGCATCGTGCGAGGGCCTTCCCCCAACCTGATTTGCCAACAGCAGGAGTGTGGGGCGGAACAGCTTCCCCCTCATCAGCAGGAGGTACTCGTTGACCTCCTCGATCATGTCGAAGTCCGAAACGATGATGCGCTTCAGCTCCTCCTGCACGGACTCCAGCCGACCCCCCACCAGGGACTGCATCGCAGACAGCCCTGGGGGGGGGTCTCTCAGCAGCAAGCTCCGAGCCGCCTCCATCAGCGCACGGCCAGGTTCGACATTGTCATCGATCAGGAATTCGCCGGGTTTAGAAGGCTGTGGAGGGAGTACAGCGGGTCGCGTTAGGAGCGCCGAGGGTCCAGCGCGTAGGCGGCGCGACGACGCGATGCTGTAGTATCGGGGAGGAGCGCCAACACCGGCGATGGGCCCTCGCCGCCCTAACCCGAAGGGCACAGGGGGGTTGCGGTCTCATAGGTCGTCTCTTCTCCTCGCCGTAGCCCTGCTACGACTCGTCGTCGTTCCTACTCTGAGCCTCGCAAGACCCCTGTGCGCGACCCACTGTACTCCCTCCACAGCCTTCTCTAGTCCCGGAGGGCCCGCAAGCGCTCCGTAACGTCCGCGAAGTTGATGTCCAGAGAAAACACCCTGTCGTAAAACTCTAGGGCCTGGTCCTTGTTCCCAACAGCCTCGTAGGACTTGCCCAAGTAGTAGTAGATGCCCATGAGCTCGTCCTCGACCTCAAAAGGCGCGTCGAGGGCGCGGGTGAGAGATCGGAGGGCAGCCTCAGGCTCACCCTTCTGAGGAACGTCTGACCGAGCAGCTCGTAAGTGGCAAGGTGGTCTGCGGAGGCACGTAGCGCCTGTTGGTACTCGCCGATGGCTTCGTCAAGCAGGCCCATCTCCTTGAAGGCCGTACCCAGGTCATAATGTGCCGTGGCGTCGTCGGCTCCGATGTTCTCGGACACCTTCTCCCGGAACTGCGAGAGCATG
Source organism: Longimicrobiales bacterium (assembly GCA_965218295.1). Taxonomy (GTDB): domain Bacteria; phylum Gemmatimonadota; class Gemmatimonadetes; order Longimicrobiales; family Gaopeijiaceae; genus CBDCKN01. The sequence continues at coordinate 354,757 of CBDCKN010000013.1, forward strand.
CGCTGGAAGTCCGCCGACTCGTCTCCGGTGGGCTCCTCGTAGGCCACCACGAATCGGGTGGTCTTCTCTTCCTCGTCCCCGAGGAGCATAGAGCCCAGATCGACGTAGGATTCCGCCGAGGAGACCTCCTGAGCCGCCTCGGCCGCCGTCTCTCCCTCGAGCTGGCCCAACGCCGCCTTGGCCCGCTCGTTGGTGGGATCCGTCGACAGGGCCTGCTCGAACACGGCCTTGGCCCGCGTCTCCTGCCCGGCCCGCTGCAGACACTCGGCGAGACCCAGGTAGGCCTCTGCGAGGGCCCCCGAGTCGTTGGAGCGGAACGCGTACTCCACCATGCGCTGGTGATGGTTCTGGTCATCGGGCTCCGCCTCCACGACGGCGGAGAGCGCCTCGATAGCCTCCAGGAAATCTCCCGCGGAAGCCAGAGCCTCGTGATCTGAGACGGCATCCTCCGCCTTGGCTTCGGCCACCGACTCTTCCACCGCCGCCTCGACGGCTTCTTCGGCGACAGACCCGTCATCCAGGCCCTCGAGCCCCACCTCGATCTCGGGACGCTCCTCGGCAGGCGCCTCGACGGCATCCTCTTCGTCATCGTCGAAGGACAAGAGAGGCAGGTCCATAACGGCCTCTTCTTCTTTCTCGTCCGCCGCTTCGACGTCGAGAGACAGGCCACCCGTGTCCACCTCTACGGCCTCCTCTTCGGCCTCTTCCTCGTCACCCCCGATCTCCAAGCCACCGGCCTCGATCTCCCCGGGCACGCCCGGCTCCCCGGCGGTGGGCTCCTCGAAGCCAACGTCTCCAAGGCCATCGTCGGCGCCGGAAGCGACGCCGGCCATGGGCGCGGCTTCGAGCGAAGCGGTGGGATCCATCTCCTGAATCTGGGCCTCGACCTGCGCGGCATCCTCTACCATCCCCTTCCCCATCATGATCTGATGGGCGCCGACCAGCTGCTGGACGGCCTCGCTCATCCGGTCGTGTTGCCCCAGCTGGGCCGCCAGGAGCTGTCGGATCTCGTAGTCGTCGGGCGCTAGGTCCACGAACTCGATGAGGGCCCGGAAGGCCTCGTCCATATCCCCGAAGGCCTGTACGCGCTCGGCGTAGGTGATGAAGCTGGCGCGGGCGTCGGTGATGAAGCCCTGTGCCGCCCGGATCTGGCCGATCTTCAAGTGGATCGTGTACCGATCCGGGAGATTGCGCATCACCTTCTTGCAGATGGCGATCGCGTTGTTGGGAAGCTCCGCCTCGACGTAGTAGTCGACGGCCCTCTCGTAGAAGCTCACCGCCTGAGCAGAAGCGCCGGTCCGGGTCGCGAGGTCGCCGGCACGGTTGAACAGGCCGATGTCCGGGACGTCCTCGTCGGACATCTGGTCGATGGCCTTGACATACAGGTTCAACGCCTTCTGCCACTCTTCCTTCTGCTCGTGACCCCGGGCCAGCTCTTTTATCGCTTCTACGCTCATGTACTCGCACTCGTACTTGAGTCTTCCCACCCCACCCGCAGGTGGAGAGCACTAATCTGCCTGCAAGAGCCGGGAGCACAAGGGGAAAGCCGCGAGAGCCGACGCGACGCCCCCGATGACCGAAGCCATCGGGGGCGTCGCGCGGATTCAGGGGACGACGGAGGTGGTCAGCGACCCACCAGCTGTGGGTTTCCGGCCTGGAGCTGGTAGGCCCAGTCGAAGATCATGATCTCCACACCGGTCTGATCCGTTCCCAGCAGAGCAACGCGAATGGCGCCATAGTGAAGCTGACCATCGTCGCCCACCACACGCAGCATGTACGTGAGCTCCGGCTCCAGGAACACGTCTCCTCCCGTGAACCCCGAGGTCGGGGCGGTCGTCCAATCCTGGCACTGGGGATCCGCAGCGACGCCGCACTTGAGTGCGGTCGTGAAGGTCCCCTCTGGGAAGATGTCGGCCGAGGGTCCGGGCACCAGCCACCAGCCGAGGGCGTCGGTCTCCAGCCGGAAGTGCCTGGACGGCGACGATCCGCCGACGATGGGATCCAGCTCGTCGGACTCGGCGAACCGGAATCCGGAACGCGCCGGGTTGTCGGCGAACGAGACGACCAGCTCTCCCCGGAAGTCGGGCCGGGGCGTCCCCGGGCTCTCGAAGCTGTCCAGGCTCTCGTGGCCGTAGACGTCCACCGACGACACTACGTACGTGGACGTCACTCCGTTCCTGGCCAGCTCGTCCAGAAAGCCCTCCGAGTCGGTCTCCCCGAGAAGCGTCGCACCGCCGTCAGTCAGCAGATACACCCGGTAGTGCGAGAAATCGCTGGCGGAGCGGGCGTTGTCACTCCAGCGGATGTAGTTGGTGTCGTCCAGTGCCACCACGTCCATGCCCGAAGGCACCGGCGGCGGAATGAAAGACGGCACCGAAACCACGATCAGCGCATCCGAGTCGGTCTCCGCACCTGTATCGGGGTCCACCGACGACACGAAGTACTCGTAGCTGACGGACTCGACAATGTTCGTGTCGGTGTACTCGCACGCCCCGTCGACACAGCTCGTCACTTCCGCGATCACCAGAAAGGAGGCGTCGCCCACGCGCCGACCGTAGACCCGGAAGGACTCTCCGTTCCACTGGGCCCCCAGCAACCAGTGAAGCGTGATCGCGTGGTTGAAATACTCGCCTTCGAGCCCCTCAGGCGGGGCGGGAAAGTCGTCTACGGGAATGAAGACGGTGTTGTCGTTATCGCAAGCGCCCAGCAGCAGAGCCATCCCAACCACCGCAAAGAACCGTTTCCACATGATTCATCTACCTCACGCTGGGTTCAGCGCCGGGTCTCTCGGATCCCGGCGATCCTCGCCCTACACGTATTGCACAACCGGTACCAAAACTGAAAACCGCATACATCAAAGGGTTTCCGTGATGATCGCAGCCAGATCGTCCTCTGGAGAGGACAGGGACCGGACCGCCGAAAGACATGGGCACGGCCATGGAGGGTGCCGACACTATGTGTGGTGTCCCAGGAGTGTCTCGGCCTAGAACCGGTCCCGGATGTCCGTGTTGCGCTGCTTGTAGTCGAACTTCAGGTCGCGGTTGTCGATGAGGGACACCTCGAAGCGGAAGGTCCAGTTCCCGGTGGCCGTCTGCAGGAAGTCGAAGTTGGCGTTCCACCGGTGGAGGTCCCTGGTGAGCCGGATACGGTGGTCCGTGAAGCTCCGGACGTCGATGTCGTAGGACGTGCCCCAGGTCAGGCTCCAATTCTCGGTGGGACGGAGGCGGAGCCCTACCTGCAGGAGCTGGCTGGCGGGCAGGTTCTCGTCCCGGTTCCTGCGCAGGGAGTAGTTGAAGTTGGCCGACCATGTGCCCGCGGCTCCACGACGGCGGGCACGCCTCTGAGCGGCAGGGTCGGCAGAGCCCGAGCCCGGGACCACGACGGATTCGTCGGTCACCCCTATGTCGCCCAAGCCGCCCAGGAGGGGATCCAGATCGTCGGGATCCTCGCCCAGGACGGGAACCGTGTCTCCCGGGGCCGCCGCCCGCTCCGCCGCCCGGGCAGCGGCAGCCTCTTCCTCGTCTCCGCCACCCAGGAGGCGCCCGAGGGCCCGGAGCACCCCCGAGGTATTGCTCATGGCGAAAGAGAAATTGAGCTGAGACATGAGGGGCGACAGGCTACGCTTCCCTTCCTCGCTCCGATCGAAGAGGTCGTGCTGCACCGACACCGTCAACCCACGGAGGAAGTCGGAGCTGATCTGGTTCTGGAGCCGCGTCGTGGTGAACCCCTCGAGGAAGTCGTCCTCGTCGCCGGCCCGGACGAAGTCGTAGGTGATCACGCTCGTACGGATGGCCAGAAGGTTCACGATCCTGGAGGCCGGAAGCCTTTGGGGACCGCCCTCCGCGTCTCGCTCCTGCCGGCGGAGGGCGAGCGCCTCGGCCTCCGCGGCCAGCGAGTCGGCCCTGGCCTCTTGAAGGGAGTCGGAGGCGAACGGATCGTCGAACAAGTCGAAGGCGTCCGGGTCGTCCTCGGCCTCTTCCTCGGTCCGGTCCTCGGGCCGCTTGGCCTCGAACGTCTGGTTGAGCCCGAAGCTGAGAACGTTCCTGGCCTTGGATTCCCGCGCTCCGAACACCGTCTCCTGGATGGCCGAGGGCACGATCTCCGGCGCGTATGCGTACGTGAACGACGGCGAGATCTTGTGACGGATCGCCTCGAAGCCAGCAAAGCCACCGTAGAAGCCGTAGATGTCGCTCTTGAGCCGGGCGCCGAAGGAGATCCGCGTGGGCCCGGACACGAAGCTCGAGGCCTCGGGGATGTCGTCGGAGCGCTTCGAGGCGCCGGAGACGCTCAGATCCGGTGTCAGCGTAGTGGTTCCGATCAGCCGCTGCTGATAGTTGAACGCCATGCTCCACGTGATGTCGGCTTTGCTCTTGTCCACAAAGCCGGTGGGCAGGGGACCCAGGGTATCCCCCGGGAAGGCCACCAGGGCCGGCACGTCCAGCACGCTCGAGCCCGTGAAGCTCAGGCTCTGGTTCCACGAAAAGGCACCGAGGTTGAACGAGCTGCTTACGCTCCCCCTGGTGTTGCTCCCATCGGCCAGGTTCTCTGAGAAGGCCGAGTCCGCCTGCGCGGCTCGATCAACGGTGCTCTTGCTGTACCGGGCACTCCCCGACCAAGTCATGTTGTTGAAGAACTTGGCCCTGCTGTCGGGCGCCTTGAAGAGTGTGATGGTCTTGAGGGATAGGTTGGCCGTGGGCAGCGTCATCTCCACCCGATCGTCGCTCAGGAATTGTCGGCGGTTGGCGCTCAGGGACAGGCTACCCCAGTCGAAGCGCCGGCTCAGGCCTCCGTCGGAGTTGATGGACTGGGTGATCTCCCGTGGATCGAAGGAGTTCTCCCTCACGAACTGCGAGCTGGAGGCGTAGCGGGCGGAAACGCGGATGGAGGTCCGCTCGTCCATCTGCCAGTTGTGCCCGGTGTCGAAGGAGAGCTCCCTCCCGCCGTCTACCCTCCAGAAGCGCCGCACATTGGCCCGGCCGTCCAGAAACTTCCGGGTCACCCGGTAGTTGAACCCTCCGGTCAATGCCGTGAAGTTGTCGCTCCACCAGTCCAGCGCCACGGTGGCGTCGGCGTAGTCGTTGATGGCCCAGAAGAACCCGACGTTGGACAACCTCCGGGTGTGGCCCCGGGAGCTGCGCACGATGTCGTTTACGCCGAAGCGTAGAGGCAGGATGCCGCTGCGCCTGCCCGTCTCCGTGCTCTGGAAGATGAAGGGGAGCCAGAACACAGGCACGTCGCCGAAGTTGAGCGTGACGTTGCGGGCGACGAGCCAGCTCCCGCCGATGGCCTTGAGCTCGCGGGCCGCGAAATGGTAGTGGGGCTCTTCCTCTTCGCACGACGTGAAGTTGATGTGGTGGCCGAAGACCGTGTCCGGGAGGATGGCCGGAAGATCCCCGTCCATGATCCACGTAGCACCCTCCATCAGCTTGGTCTGAGCGTCGAAGGCGGATCCCCTGCCCTGCCTCAGGTCATAGATGATGTTCGCGCTCTGCACCGGCTGCTCGCCGGGCCGTTCGGTGACGGTCTCACCAGCGGTCCAAACCAGGGAATCGGCCAGCGTGATGGTGTCCGCCGCCGTGATGGACTGCCGCTGCTGCGTGAGCTGCGCCGGCGATCCCTCGGCGCCGATGAGGATCAGGCGCTCCTCCACGGCGTCGAAGCGTGCCTCCGCCGCCTCGTACCGGGCCACGCTGTAGCCTGGAAGCTCCAGGAGCGCTGCCATGAAGCTGTCCGCCGCCGCCACGGGGGGCGTCTGGGGAGGCCGACGACCACTCAGGGAGTCCCGAAACAGGGTCGAGTCCACGCCAGGGGGCTTCGAGAGCAGCTGGAGCCGCTCCAGAATCCGGATCCGGGCCGAATCGACCTCCTCTTCCACCGCCTGAGCCGAGAGCGGGGCGGCCGCAGCCAATCCGGCACCGAGAACGCCAAAGGCAAAGAGCCAACGGGCGAGGCGACCGGCGGGTCGTGCCTCGAACATCATCCAGCCTCAACCGCGCCCTCCGGCGGCTGGCCGCCGATCTGCCGCTCTTCCCGGCGGCGGTAGATCAGGACCGAGAGGAGGATGCTGAACTCGTAGAGGAGCACGAGGGGAGCCATCATCATGACCGTTACCGTGACCACGTCGCCGGGGCTGAGGAAGCTGGCCAGGACCGTGATCATGACGATGGCGTGACGCCTCTTCTTCCGGAGGAAGGCGGGCGTTACCAGACCCAGAGCCGAGAGGATCATGATCACCACCGGCAGCTCGAATAGCACTCCAAAGGCCACCAGGAGCTTCGTCACGAAGCCCAGGTAGGGGCCGGCCTGGAGGATGGGGTCCCAGTACTCCTCGCCGAAGAAGAGGAGGAAGCGGAGGGTGACCGGAAGTGCGATCAGGTACGACATGGCGACGCCGGCCGCGAAGAGGACCAGACCCATGTAGAGGCTGGGGATGATGGCCTTCTTCTCGTGACGCTCCAACGCCGGAGACAGGAAGGCCCAGATCTGGTAGATGATGATGGGGGAGACCAGGATCACCCCGACCAGAACGCCTATCTTCAGGATCAGGAAGAAGGGCTCGGTGGGCGAGAAGAACTTGAGCCTCTCCCCCTCGCCCATCACCTGCTCGAGGGGCGCCAGCAGGATCTCCAGGACGCCGAACTGCAGGACGAGCACGAAGCCCGCGACGCTCCCCAGCACGATGGCAATAAGGCTCCACAAGATCCGCCACCGGAGTTCTTCCAGGTGGTCGAGGAAAGGCATTTCGCTCCGTGAATTTCGGATTCGCTTCAACATTTCGTGTGCTTGCGTGCCGAAAAGGCGGACCCCGGACGGGTCAGAGCGGGAGCTCTTCCTGGTTCCGCGACCGGACCCTCCGCTCCTCCTGGGTGTTCAGGTCCTGGACCACCTCTTGGAACTCGCCGATGTCCTGGAAGTTCCGGTAAACCGAGGCGAATCGGATGTAGGCGACCCGATCGAGGGGAGCGAGGCGCTCCATGACCATTTCACCGATGCGCGAGGCGGGAACCTCCGATCGTAGCTGCCCGGTCACATCATCCTCGATGGCGTCGACCAGGGCGTCGATGTCATCCTGGGTCACCGGGCGTTTGGCGGTGGCGATCGTGATGCTCCGGAACAGCTTGACCCGATCGAACTCCTCGGTCCGGCCGTCGTGCTTCAGAACGTGCAGGGGCCGCTTCTCGACGTGCTCGTAGGTGGTGAAGCGGGCACCGCACACCGCGCACTCGCGCCGGCGTCTCACGGCACGTCCTCCCCGGCTGTCGCGGGTGTCCACGACCCGGTTCTCGGTCGCGTCGCACTCAGGGCAGCGCATGAGCGGCCGGGCCTTAGTGTCCCGTCCCAGAAGTGCGATGGCATTCGGGCACCGATGCATCCATCCTGGCGGCGTTGCTCCTCCTCGAAATAGCGGTGCTATTCCTCGTCGTCGCGCCTTGCCAGGACGGCGCCTCGGCACCCTCGGTGCGGACCGCTCTTCTGGGACGGAACACTAGCTCAGCGGATCTCCTGCAGCAGCTCCCGGGCCAGGTCCGCCGCGCCGCTGTCAGGGTAGGTGTTGACCACCGTCTCCAGGTAACGGACCGCCTCTTCCGTGTTGTCCTGGAGCGCGTAGATGGCTCCGGTCCGATAGAGCGCCTGAGGGACACGGTCGTCGGTGGGGTACAGCTCGGGAATGCGGAGGAACACCTCGACGGCCTCGTCCAGGCGGTTCTCCTGCTCGAAGACGTCGCCGAGGAAGAACTGGGCCGAGGGAGCGAGACGGTGGTCCGGATAGTCGGCGAGGAAGCCCTCGAAGGCTCGCCGCGCCGTGGTTAAGGAGCCCCGGCTGAGTTGGGCCATGGCCGCCTGGTAGGTGTCGTCGGCCGCCGCCGGATCGGCTCCCTCCACCTCTGGCGTGAGGACGCCCACGGAATCCGGATCACGCGGTCGGAGGGAGGGGATCACCCGGGCCGACTGGACGTCGATCCGATTTGACAGAAGCGTGACGTCGCGTTGGATCTGCCCCGTCAACGCTGTGAGGCGCGACAGCTGATCCTGTAAATTCCAGAGCTCCCTGGCGATACCGCCCCGGGTGTCCACCACCATGCCGGACTGGATCTCCAGCGTGTCCTGGATGGCCTGGATCTCGGCGGCCAGGTCCCTGAGCTGTTGGCCCTGCTGGGCCGTCTGCTCCTCCACCGCGTCCTGAAGGCTCCGGATGTCGCCTTTGGTGGCGCACGCTGGCACCAGAGCGAGGAGAACCAGCGAAAAAAGCACCCCTCCCCCACGGCCTCCTCGCCCGCGACGCAGCGCGGCGAAGGGGCCGGAGGGAGGGGTGAAGCTCATCTAGTGTCCTGAGTCAGAAGTTCGGCGCAGAACCGAGGGGACCGCAACTAACCTCCGACCGGAGCGTTACGGCCGATCCCGGTCGTCCTCGCTGACCACGATGGTGCCGCCCGTGATCACGAACTCGACCCGGCGGTTCTGACCCCATGCCGCTTCGTCGCTGCGGTTGACCAGCGGACGGTCCTCGCCGAAGGACGTACTCGTGAAGCGGTCCCCGGAGATGCCGAAGCCCGTGAGGAAGTCACGCACGCTCTCGGCGCGGCGGCTGCCCAGGGCCAGATTGTACTCCGTGGAGCCCCTCTCGTCGGCGTGGCCCTCCATCCGGATTCGGACGGTCCGGCTGTTCCGGAGGATCGGAATCTTCCGTCGCAGGATCCGCTCCGCTTCGTTGGTGATGGCGGACTCGTCGAACTCGAAGTTCACCATCGCTTCGAGGGTTGAGCGGGCCTCCCGCTGCTCACGATTCTCCCGAGCACGCTCGCGGTCCGCGGCTTCTCGCTCCGCCCTACGACGGGCTGCCTCGGCGGCCTCGGCAGCGGCGATGGAGTCGGCGCGACGCTGCGCGAGTTCAGCGGCAGTCGCACCCGTGGGAGCCGGCGGCGGTGCTGGATCGCTGGAGCAGGCGCCAAGTACGAGTGCCGCGGCCAGACCCGGCACGAGTAGATCTTTGATCCTCATCCCCAATCCTGTCGTGGAGTGTCCATGTCACGAGGCTCGTCCATACTGGCGAGCCACTCCTCAAACGCTTGCGTTGACACGCGTTTCGGCCCCTGAGGGAGACCGAGCGGCCTTAGGCATATACCCAATTACGGCCCTCCGCGCAATGACCCGGGTCCCGCCGTTCCGAGCGACGGAGACCAGTCCGGCACCCGAACGTCGAACCCACGCAGGAGCATGCGGTACTTGCCCGTGGCCGTGTCCACCACCATGAGCCCCGTCCCCCAATCGCGCCTCCCGATGAACACCAGGTGTCGTCCGTCGGGCGCCCAGCTCGGATCCTCGTTGTTTCCCTCCCAGGTGAGCTGCCGGAGGCGGCGCCCCCGATCGGACACCTCGGCCACCAGAATCTGATACCAGCCCCGCCGGCTCACGCGTCCGTGGAAGGCCACGTAATCGCCCATCGGAGCCCATTCGGGCGAGGTGTAGTAACCCTCCTGGCCGTGGAGGTAGGGCGAGATGAGGTCGGCCTCGCCACCCGACGCAGGCATCACGTAGATCTGAGGATGGGCGGTGCCGAGACGGTTGGAGTTGAAAGCCATCCGGCTGCCGTCGGGGGAAAACGTGGGCGAGATGTCGTCCCAGCGTCCGCCGCTGATGTGGGTGAGGCAGCAGTTCCGCTCCAGATCGTAGCGGAAGATCCCGCTCCGGTTACCGCCGGTGACGGCGAACGCCAGCTCCCGGCCGTTCGGGTTGTAGGTCGGGGTGATGTGGTCACCGACCTGGTTCGGCTCGAGAACCCTCTCCTCCCCCGTCTCCAGGTTCAGCTCGTAGATCCTGGGCAAGCCGGTGTCTTTTCGGGACGTAAAGGCGATCCGCTTCCCGTCGGGAGACCAGGTGGGGCTCATGGTCAGGTCGCCGTAGTCCGTGAGGCGCCGAAAACTCTCCCCGTCGGAGTCGATGAGGTAGACCTCCTGGTTGCCGTCCACGGTCCTCCGCGAGAACGCGATCCGGCTGGCGGCCATGCCGGGCTCGTCGAAGATCCACTCCACGATGGCGTCCGACGCAACGTGGACGGCCATCCGGAAGTCGTCCGACATGTCGGCGGGGATGGGAAAGCGCCCGCGCTGGCGGACCTCGCCATAGACGACGTCATGGAGCTCGAGGACCAGCACGAACCCCTCGCCGGCTCCTTCCAGCGCGCCCGAGAGGAGCCAGACGGCCCCCAGCTGATCCCAGAGCTGATAGTCGATCTCGTCGCCCACCAGCGACTCCGGAAGGGAGTCCATGATCTCAAACCGGTCGCTGTAGCGCAGGTCTCGGGCCATGATGGCCTCGACCCTTGGCGCCGAGGCCTCACCCCCCAGCCGGCCCGAGAAGGGCTGGACGGCGAGAGCGGGTTGATACCCCCTCTCGTAGAGGAGCCCGAGCGTAACGCCCGGAATGGAGTCGGGCCCCTGGGCCGCCGCAAGCTCGAAGGGCAGAACCGTCGCCGCCAGGGCGAAGGCCAGCAGCCACCTCACGTTGGCCCGCCCTTGGGGTCGATCTTGAAGACGACCGGCAGCCGATCGAAGGGAAGATCTTCGGGGAGCGGTCCCAGACGACCTCGGCTCCCAGCACACTCCGCGGCCCCCATGGCCTCTATGTCGAAGGGCGTGTTGTTAGAGGACTCCAGCACGTCGATGCCGGAAACCGTTCCGTCGCGATTGATGACGAAGTAGATGGTCGCCCGAAAGTCGTCGGATCCCCCCCACCGGAAGCACCGCTGCATCTGACGGATGATGTTGTTGTAATACTCCGGATAGTCCCGTCGGACCCCTTCCATGCGCACGTTCAGGTCCTCACCCGGCGTCTCTACGTCGGGGTCGGGGTCCGGGCTCGTGGGCGGCGCCGGGTCCTCTTCTGGCTCGGGCTCGGGAGGGGACGTCACCTCTTCGGGCTTCGCGTCCTCCTCGGGGGGAGGCTCGTCTTCGATGACGGGCGGCAGCGTCTCCTCCCGTGGCTCCGGCACCACCTCCTCGGGCGTCTCGATGACCAGCTCCTCGGGCGGCGGCGGCGTGGGATCCCCGAGCTCCGCCGCAGGAGGTGACACCAGCTCGATCTCGTACACGACGAAGTTGGGGACCACGCGCTCAATGGCCGACGTCCACCACGCCAGGAAAATGGCGATGATGTGGACCAGAGCCGAGCCCAGGACGGGGCCCCTGCCGACCTTCTCGTGCTGTCGCCGCCTGGGCGTCGCGACCGGGCCGGTCATCTCCGGGGACGTTGTTGGGCCACCACGGCGAACGGGAGTCCGCTGTCCTTGACGGTCCCCATGATCTCGACCCCGATCCCCCAGGCGGCCAGGGAGTCCGCCTGGATCCAGACCTTCTCGATCCGGCCGCCGGAGACGAGCTGGCTGAAGGACTGGGCGAAGTCGGTCCGGTTCACGGGCGTCTCGGCCAGGTAGACCGTGCCCTCGCGGTCCACCGATACGATCAGCGTGTTGTCTTCAGCCGACAGGGCGGAGACCTCCGCCTCGGGGACCTCCACCTCGATACCACCCTGGAGGATGGGCGCCGTGATGATGAAGATGATGAGCAGTGTGAAGGCCACGTCCACCAGGCTGGTGACGTTGATGTCGGCCATGAGCTCCAGATCCCGAGCCTTCGATCGCATTATCCGGACTCGCGAATACGCATCATATCCGGCCCTCCCGGGCCAGCGTCCCGATGAACTCGCTGGAGAAGCCCTCTAGCTCGCCACTCACCAGGTTCAGCCTCGCCACGAAGTGGTTGTAAGCGATGACCGCGGGAATGGCCACGGCCAGCCCCGCCACGGTGGTCACCAGTGCCTCGGCCACGCCGGGGGCCACCGCCCCGATGTTGGTGGAGCCCGACGCCGTGATCCCAAGGAAGGTGTTGGTGATGCCGATGACCGTCCCCATGAGCCCCAAGAGGGGTGACACCGAGCCCATGACCGCGAGCCAGGTGAGGCCCCGGCCCAGCTCGTCCCTCTCCTCGGCCTCCTCCTTCTCGAGCACGAGCTTCAGGGCCTGGAGCTGGGTCAGTGACAGCCCGTCGCCGACGGGGGCGTCCTCCCGGAGGGCACCGGGCCTGAGCTCGCTGAAGAAGTTCACGCCCTGCCGGAACACACGGCCGTAGGGCGACTCGGGGAGGGCGATGATGGCCTTGTAGGCGTCTTCCAGGCCCGTGGCGCGCTCCATCTGCTGGAGGAAGTGATTGCCCTGGTGCCGGACGGTCCTGAACTGCCTCGCCTTCCAGAAGATGAGGATCCAGGAGGCCGCCGAGGACACGGCGAGCACGAGCAGGACGAGCCTGGTCGCGAGACTCCCGCCGAACACCATGTCCCATGCGCTGGTCGGCGCGCCGACCTGCGCGAGGAGCGTGGAAAGCCCCACTTAGGAGCCTCCCCGGGTTGCGGCCTCATGCGTTGTCACTCGTCGTCTCCGGCTTGCAATGAAGTTGAACGTCTCTCGCAGACCGTCCTTGAGCGTGTGGCGGGGCGCCCAGCCCCGATCCGCGAAGCGCGACACGTCTAGGGTGCTGTGGCGCAGCTCTCCCGGCCGCTCCGCGCGATAGATGCGGCCGGGAGGATCGACGGCGATGCTCTCGAGCAAGTCGGCGAGGCGGTTCACGCTAGTCCCCGTCCCCGTGCCCACGTTGAACGCCACCGAGTCGAGATCGGGCTCTCGGCTCAGCGTCATGTCCGAAGCCCTGAGGTTGGCGCTCACCACGTCCTTGACGTACACATAGTCACGGGTCTGCTCCCCGTCACCGAAGATAGTGAGCTCTTCGCCGGACTGCAGGCGGTCGCAGAAAATCGCTACCACACCCGCCTCCCCATGTGGATCCTGGCGTGGCCCGTAGACGTTGGCGTACCGCAAAGCCACGTATTCCAGGCCGTGAACCTCGCGATAGTAGTGGAGGTAGTGCTCCCCCGAGAGCTTCGTGACGCCGTACGGCGAGAGGGGCAGCTTCGGCGCCGACTCGGGTGTGGGCACCTCCTCCGGCTCGCCGTAGACGACCCCCCCGCTGGACACGTAGATGACCCTCTTGGTGCCTGCCTCCCGTGCCCCTTCGAGGACGTTGATGAGTCCGAGGACGTTCACGCCGGCGTCTCTGGCCGGGTCGGCCACGGAGACGCGGACATCGATCTGCGCCGCGTGCTGGCTCACGAGGTCGAAAGGGACCTCCCGGAAGAGATCCCTGAGGGCCGGGTCGGCGATGTCCATCTCCATGAACTCGACCTCGGGGCCAACGTTGTCCCGGACCCCGCTGGAGAGATCGTCCACCACCCACACACGGTCACCACGCGCCACGTAGGCGTCGGCTACGTGGCTGCCGATGAACCCCGCACCACCCGTCACGAGGACCTTCCTTGCCGAATCACTCATCCGTGTCATTCCGATCCGACTGTTCAGCAAGTTCCGGTCCAGAGTCCGCGGGTGCCCGTGCCGGCTCCTCGGGATCCACGTCCGGCTCCGGGTCCTCGAAGGCGTGGAGATAGCGGATGGCGTCGATGAACTCGGCCCCCCGGCCGTCGGCGACACCCTCCTTCAGGCGGGTGGTGGGCTCGTGAAGTAGCTTGTTGAGCAGCCGCTTCGAGAACGACTCCACGACCTCCCGATCCTCGTCGGGTAGATGGGAGAGACGCTGCCAGAGCCACTCCAGCTCTCTCTCTCTCAGGTGGCCCCACCGATCCCGGAAACTCTTGATCAGGGGGACCACGTCGCGGGCATCGTGCCATTGGGCGAATGCCTTGGCGTGCTCCCGCACGATGGCCTCGGCGTCGGGCACGGAGGCCTGTCTCCGGACCAGGTTCCCGTCGACGATCTCGCGAAGGTCGTCCACGTTGTAGAGGAATACGTTGTCCTCACCGTCCAGCTCGGGCTCCACGTCTCTGGGGATGGCCAGATCCAGGATCAGGAGCGGCTTCTTGCGGCGCCCCCCTACAGCATGGCGGAAGCCGTCGAGGGTGACCAGGGCGTGGGGGGCCGCCGTGGACGCCACCAGAACGTCGGTCTGGGCCAGGGCGAAGGGCATCTCGTCGAAATGGACCGCTTTTCCGGCCAGTCGTGCGGCGAGGTTCCGGGCTCGGTCGTAGGTCCGGTTTGCCACGATGACGCCCAGGATGCGATCCCGCTTCAGGGCCTCCACGACCAGCTCCGCCGTGGTGCCGGCACCCAGGATCATCACCTGACGACCCTCCAGGTCGCCGAAGATCTTCCGGGCCAGCTTCACGGCCACCGACGCCACGCTCGCCGCCCCCTCGCCGAGAGGAGTCTTGGACCGGATCTCGCCACCCACGGCAAAGGCCGTCTGGAAGAGTCGATGGAGCACGGGGCCGGCAACGGGCGGGTCAGCGGGCACGCGGCCGGCCAGCTCGTATGCGTTCTTCGCCTGTCCTTGGATCTCGGCCTCGCCCAGAATGAGAGAATCCAGCCCGGCCACGACACGGTAGAGGTGACGAACCGACTCCAGGCCCTGCCATCGATAGAGATACTGTGCCGTCCCTCCCACCAGACCACCGGCCTTCTCCGACAGGACGGCCTCCGCGGCCGCCAGAAGGTCAGGGTCCGACCCCGGGCAGAGGTACAGTTCCGTCCGGTTGCAGGTGGAGAGGAGGACGGCCTCCTTCATTCCGGCACGGTTGCGGAGCCCGCCCAGGGCCGCCACGACTTCGCTCTCGGTGAAGGCGAAGCGCTCCCGTATCTCCACGGGGGCCGTCCGATGGCTCACGCCCACGACCGCGATGGAGGTCACAGGAAGAAGCCTCCGCCGGAGCTCACCAGTCGGAGCGTCAGGTACGACACGATGACGAAGGCGAAGCCCACCACGGTCGTCAGAGCGCTCCTACGCTCCTTGAGGCCTCCCCCCGCTCTCGACCCCAGTGCGGCCACGAAGACGAGCCAGCTCAGGACGGCCCAAACCACCTTGGGGTTGGATTGATCCAGGGAGTTCCGGAAGCTCACCGTCCACGCCCAACCCAAAACGAGAGCGAGCGTGAAGGCAGGAAAGCCGGCGACCAAGCCAACCCGAACGAGGCGATCCAGAGTGGCCAGAGGCGGGGTGAACTGGAAGAGTCGTCCCAGACGCTTGCTGTTAAGCTCTCGGAGCTGGACCAGGTAGAGGAGTCCCGCCGCGAAGGCCAGCGCCAGCCCACAGAGCCCGGCGAAGGCGAGGGTCACGTGAAAGACGAACCACGCTCCCTGAAAGTCCAAGACTTGGGAATTCGGCTCGAAGCCGAGGGAGACGGCGATCCCCTGGAGAACGATCACGCCCGGGATGATGACGATCCCCACCCTCCGCCCTTCGCCCAGACCGAGAGTGGCGACGAGCCCGGCTCCGATCACCAGGGCCAGAGTGGAGAGCGAAGGAGCCAGTCCGACCAGGGGAAGCTGGCCATAGGTCGCCCTGAAGCCGACCAGCGCGACCGCGTGTACCAGGACTCCTGCGGTGGCCATGCCGAAGGCGAGGTGGGGTCCACGACCTCGCCCCCCGGTCAGGAGGGAACGAAACCACAGGATCAGAGATCCGATGTATAGAAGAAGGGCGACTACGTGTGTCAACGGGCCGCGTCAGGGTGAAAAGGTCCGGACCCTACCTCATCTTGCGATCCAAGTGTACCGCGATCCCGGTGTGGAACACAGGCCCCTGTAAGGATACGATCCTCGCCGAAGACGTCTGGCTCTCCGTCGCCACCACCCGGAGCCGGCCCACCACCTCCTCGGTCGAGCCGTCACCCTCGAATGCGACGTACTCGTCGCCGATTTCCACCCCGTGCTCCCCACCTCTGTCTAGAATAGCGACATCGCTAAGGCCGTACAGGGCGTGCCTGCCACCGAACTCGACGACGGTAGCGCTGGTGCGGTTCGTCACCACGTCCGGATACTGGCCCGCCTCTAGGTCGAAGTCCGGTGCCGGCCGGACCAAGTCACCCAGCAGCACCCGCCCGAAGGGCTGTAGCACCACACCCTCGGTACCCTCGCCATCGGCTCTGGTGATGGACAGCACCCCTGTGGGACGGATGATGGAGCCTACGCCCTCGACGGCCCGCACGGGCCGGAAGATCTGAAGGGCGTCGCCCGCGGCGACGCGGAAGCCGTCGTCGAGGGAGAGACGGACCCGCGTGAACGTAAAGGCGGTGCGGAGCTCACCCTGTGCGATGAACGACTCGATCTCGCCGTCGGACTCGACGTCGTCGGTGTTCTCGGGCCCTAGCCACTCGGCCGACCATACCGACGCTCGGCTCACGAACATGTAGTCGGCCTCCTCGAGCCCTCGAACACCCGTTGAGGTCATCGGATCACGGTAGAAGACGGATCGCCGGTCCCGCTCGCTGTTCGCCTCCTCGGCCTCGGCGCCGCCCGGCGGGGCATCCGGGGCCTGCGGACGTGCCGCAACGACCTCCACGCCCCCTACGATCGCAGGCTCGTCCGCGGCGACCGCAGGCTCGTCCGCGGCGACCGCAGGCTCGTCCGCGGCGATTCCGAAAATCACGAACTCCTGGTCCGGATAGATGAGGTGCGGGTCCCCGATCTGGGGCCGATTCGCCTCGTAAATGCGTGGCCACTGGAACGGATCCTCGTAATAGCGCTGGGCCAGGGCCCAGAGGGTCTCTCCAGTCACAACCACGTGCGTCCGGGAAGCGGTCTGTGCGGGCTGCTGTGCAACCGCAAAACCGGGGAAAATTGACAAGGCCAGCACGGCTATGGCGGACCGGACCATGATCGCTTCCTTTTCCAGATGGGACGGGACTTTATGCTCCACTATCCATGCTCGAAGATAGGCCAATACGGCCCTGGTGGTCAACGCGTTTTTTACCATTCAACTACAAACGTTTCCACAGAGATGCTCAGAAAACGTCGCCATCATCACCCGATCCCAGCGTCATTTTGAGCACGCGCGCGTCCTCCCGGGGCCGATCGTAGTATGCCCTCCGGACCCCGATCTCCTCGAAGCCACGACCCCTGTAGAGCCTCAGGGCACCCTCGTTCGACTCGTGAACCTCGAGGTAGAGGTTCCGCACTCCGGCCTTCTCCGCCACACCCAGCATCCAGTCGAGAAGCTCGGAGCCGATCCCCCGCCCCCCAGGTCGGCGCGCACCGCGATGTTCGCCAGCTCCCCCTCCTCGATGATGCACCAGAGGATTGCGTACGCAGCCACTTCCCCGTCCACCTCGGCGACCCAGAGGTCCGCGCCCGGTCGCTCCAGGAGTGAGTGAAAGGTGTCTTCCTTCCAGGGAGTGCTGAAGGTGGACGCCTCCATGCCGGCCACGGCGGAGACGTCGCCGGCGGCCATGGGCCGCATGGTTGGACGGCGTATGGCGTCGCTCCCACTCACTGTGACGAACCGGAGATGCGCTCCGCGGAGGACGGCCGGAGATACTCGGGCCCCCAACGGGCCACATCGGCGACGGGAGCTCGCTCGGGTCCATTCCTCAGAATCGTGAGAAGTCCATCCCCCGTGGGCATTCCCAGGGGCGGCGGGAGCACCGGAAAGCCGGCGCCGCGGATCTCGTCCGCGTGGCGGTCGGCCCCGTCGCCGCCGAAGATGGAGAAGGGCACGCTATCCGAGAGGATCTCTCCGATGGTGGTCGAATGAGGCGGGATGAGCTCCTCGAGCCCCTGCTCGGTGGGGAGATAGCACGCGGCGTACACGCGGTCGCTCCTGGCATCGAAGAGGATGTAGCGGGGCCACGTGCGTTCGTCGTCGGAAAGCTCGACCCGGGACTCGTCGGAAAGGGGGACCCAGGGTGCGTCCACGGCCGCAGCCCCCGCCTCCAGCGACGAGACAGCCCAAAGGGGGACGTCGAGGGCCTGAGCCAGCCCCTTGGCCGTGGCCGCCGCCACGCGGACCCCGGTGAAGGAGCCGGGCCCCGACCCGACTACGAGGCCGGACAGCTCCCCCAGGTCCACCCCTCCCCCCTCGAGCGTCTCCTGGATCTTGGGTATCAGATCCGACGAGTGGGCGCCCTGCCTTCTCAGAGCGCTCCGTGCCAGGACATCCGTGCCGGCGCCCACGGCTACCGACCCCAAGGGCGTGGACGTGTCGAAGGCCAAGTAGAAGCCTTGCGTCGATCGAGGGGAGACCGCGTCGCTCATGCGCTCAGCGAGACCGGAAAGCCGGGAAGGTGGGGTGGGCGACCGACACGACTCACTTCGACGGTGCGGCTGTCCGGGTCCCCGTCGACGCGATCCAGTGCGACCTCCCAGCGATCGGGGGGGAGCAGCTCCTCGGCCCGCTCCGGCCACTCCACCAGGACGAGCTCGTCAGGCGCTCCCAACTCCTGCCAACCCAGCTCCCAGAGCTCCTCCGGCTCGGAGAGGCGGTACAAGTCCAGATGCACGACCTGGAGTCCCCGGGGCACCGGATAGCGAAAAACGAGGTTGAAGGTCGGAGAAGGGATCGGCCCTTCTACACCGGCCCCCCTGGCGATGGCGCGAGCCAGGACCGACTTACCAGCTCCCAGCGGCCCCCGGAGCAGCACGAACATCGGGGAGTGCACTTCGGCACCTATGACCTCGCCCCAACGGACCAGCTCCGCCTCGCTGAGATTCATCCCGTTGCAACTTTGAGATCGAAGATCTGATCTCTGAGAAGCGCCGCCCGCTCGAAGTCCATGGCCTCGGCGGCCTCGGTCATCTCCTGCTCCAAGATCTTGATGTACTCCTCGGTGTTCACCTCGTCGGCGTAGCTCGTCTCCGGCTCCGAGACCCGCGCAACCGGCTTCGAACGGGCATCCGCCACCCGGGTGGAGAACTCGATCTGCTGGATGCTCTTACGGATCGTCTCGGGCGTGATGCCGTGCTCCTCATTGTGCGCGATCTGGATCTCGCGGCGCCGATTCGTCTCGTCCAGACAGGTCTGCATGGACCGGGTCATGCGGTCGGCGTAGAGGATGGCCTTCCCCTCCTCGTTACGCGCCGCGCGTCCGATGGTCTGGATGAGCGAGCGGCCGTCCCGGAGGAAGCCCTCCTTGTCGGCGTCGAGGATCGCCACCAGCGATACCTCGGGCAGATCCAGCCCTTCCCTCAACAGGTTGATTCCCACCAGGACGTCGATCCTCCCGAGACGGAGGTCCCGCAGGATTTTCATGCGCTCGATCGTGTCGATGTCCGAGTGCATGTAGCTCACCCGGACCCCCACGGACTGGAGGTACTCGGAGAGGTCCTCCGCCATCCGCTTGGTGAGCGTGGTCACCAGGACCCTCTCGCCCTTGATCTCGCGCTCCCGGATCTCCGCGAGAAGGTCGTCTACCTGGCCCTTCACGGGACGTACCTCCACAGCGGGGTCCACAAGGCCCGTGGGCCGGATGATCTGCTCCACGACCACGCCGCCCGACCGCTCCAGCTCCCAGTCGCCCGGGGTGGCGGACACGAAGACGGCCCGGTGGATCAACGAGTCCCACTCGTCGAACATTAGGGGACGATTGTCCAGGGCGCTGGGCAGCCGGAAACCGTGCTCTACCAACGTCTCCTTACGGGACCGGTCACCCCGGTGCATCCCGTGGATCTGGGGGATCGAAGCATGGGACTCGTCGACGATCAGGAGGAAGTCCTCGGGGAAGTAGTCCAGGAGGCACGCCGGCCGGTCCCCTGGCCGACGGCCGCTCGTGTAGAGCGAGTAGTTCTCGATGCCCGGACAGGTGCCAATCTCCAGCATCATCTCCAGATCGAAGTTGGTGCGGCTCTCGATCCTCTGGGCCTCCAGAAGGCGCCCCTCGGCCTCGAAGTGGGCGATCTGCTGCCTCATCTCCTCGCGGATCCGGGGCGCCATGCCCTCGATGACCTCCCGCCGGGTCACATAGTGGCTCGCCGGGTAGACGGACGCGCGCTCCATGGGGGTGACGGTCTCGCCGGTGAGTGGGTCGAAGCGGGTGATGCGCTCGATCTCGTCTCCCCACAGCTCGACCCGGATCGCCTGCTCCTCGTAGGCCGGGAAGATCTCCACCGTGTCTCCCCGCACCCGGAAAGTGCCCCGCTGGAACTCATAGTCGTTGCGCCGATACTGGGTGCCCACCAGCCCCTTCAGGATATCCCTGCGCCCGATCTTCTGGCCGACCCGCAGGTGGAGCATGAGCGAGCGGTAGTCCAGGGGATTTCCCAGACCGTAGATGCAGGAAACGGACGCCACCACGATGACGTCCTCCCTCTCCATGAGCGACGAGGTCGTGCGCAACCGCAGGCGCTCGATATCCTCGTTGATGCTGGCGTCCTTCTCGATATACGTGTCGGTGGCCGGTAGGTAGGCCTCTGGCTGATAGTAGTCGTAGTAGGAGATGAAGTACTCGACGGAATTCTGGGGGAAGAGCGACTTGAGCTCACCGTAGAGCTGTGCGGCGAGCGTCTTGTTGTGGGAGGTCACCAGCGTGGGCCGCCCATGCTGGGCGATCACATGGGCGATGGAGAACGTCTTCCCCGTACCGGTCGCCCCCAGGAGGGTCTGGAAGCGGTCACCGCGACCGAGCCCCTCGTTGAGCTCGGTGATGGCCTTGGGCTGGTCTCCCTGGGGCTCGTATGTGGAAGTAATCTGGAATCGCGGCATCGATGCGTCGGTGTCTCGAACGTTCTGCTCGACCGGTGTTCGGCTACTGGAGGTCGGACTCCTGGAAGGTCTCCCGCCGGTTCACCTCCAGCACGCCCTTCACGTGGCGGATCGACTTCATGACCCGGTTCAGGTGGGCCAGGTCCTGGACCTCCACGGAGAACCGGCCCATCATGCCCCTCTCGACACCCCTCATGTCGGCCTGGGCGATGTCGGTGCCGGTATCGGTGATGGCCTTGGCCACGTCCGACAGGAGGCCTCGCCGATCGGTCCCCTCCATGTACAGCTTCACGAAGAAGCGATCCCCCTTCTCCGCCGTCCACTCGATCTCCACGCGCCGGTCCTCGGAGAGGTTCAGGATGTTGGGGCAGTCCACGCGGTGGATGGAGACACCCCGCCCCCTGGTGATGTAGCCGATCACCTTGTCCCCCGGGACCGGCTGACAACACTGGGAGTAGCGGATCATGAGGCTGTCCATCCCCTGGATCCGCACTCCCCGGTTGGAGCGGCGAATGCGGTCGGCGATGCGCTCGAGGGCACCCGGTGAGCGGTTGACGACCTCGTGGGGATCCTCGTCCGGGTAGAGGGCCCGGATGACGGCCGTGGGCCCCACGTCCCCACGTCCCAGGGCCGACAGCACCTGATCGAACTCGGTGTAGCCGAGGCTCTCGGCGGCCTCCTTCCTCTGCGCGTTGGTGGGCTTCTCCCGCCGGGCCTTCCTCACCTCCCGCTCGAAGAAGTCCTTTCCGAGCTTGAGGGCCGACTCGTGCTCTTCCTTCCGGATCCACTGCCGGATGCGTCCCCGGGCTCGGGACGTCTTTACGAACGCGAGCCAATCCCGGCTCGGACGCGTCCGGGAGTCGGTGATGATCTCCACCGTGTCGCCGCTCTTGAGCTCCCGGGAAAGGGGAGCGATCCGTCCGTTCACCCTCGCACCGGCACAGTGTTGCCCGACCTCGGTGTGGACTGAGTAGGCGAAGTCGATGGGCGTGGCACCCAGCGGCAGCGTCTTCACGTCACCCCCGGGGGTGAAGATGAAGATCTCACCCTGGAACAGGTCCATGCGGAGGAATTCCATGAATTCCTCGGGCTCATCGGTGTCCTTCTGCCACTCCAGAACCTGACGGAACCAGGTCAGGGCCTCGTCGACCTCGTCGGGCTCCTGCTCCGGCTCCGGCTCGATGAGCCCTTCCTTGTAGCGCCAGTGCGCCGCGATCCCGTACTCGGCGGTGCGGTGCATCTCCTCGCTGCGGATCTGGATCTCGTACCTGCGCCCCCCGGGTCCGATGACCGTCGTATGGAGCGAGCGGTACATGTTGGACTTGGGCGTGGCGATGAAGTCGTGGAAGCGGTCTTGGACGGGGGTCCAGCGGTTGTGGATGACGCCGAGGGCCGCATAGCAGTTTTGGACGCTGTCGGTGAGCACCCGCATGGCCATGAGGTCGTAGATATCCGCGTAGGGCACGCCGCGATGGACCATCTTGCGGTAGATGGACCAGAGGTGCTTGGGACGGCCGGTCACCTCGGCCGGCACGCCGGCTTCCGCCAGCGCCTCATCGAGGGGGCGCTTCATCTCCAGGATCTGTCGCTCTCGCTCCTTGCGCCGCTGGCGGACCTTCTTGCCCAGCTTCGCGTGGGCGTCGGGCTCCAGATACTTGAAGGCCAGATCCTCCAGCTCCCAGCGGATGGCGGCCATCCCCAGACGATGCGCCAGCGGGGCGTAGATCTCCCGCGTCTCGAGGGCGATCCGGCGCTGTTTCCCCGGCTTGAGGGCATCCAGGGTGCGCATGTTGTGCAGGCGGTCTGCCAGCTTGACCAGGATCACCCGGGCGTCCCGAGCCATGGAGAGGAGGAGCTTGCGGTAGGTGTCGACCTGCTGTTCGGTGTGGGAGCGGAACTCCACGCGACCGATCTTCGTGACCCCGTCCACGATGGTGGACACGCTCTCGCCGAAGCGCTTGTCGATGTCGGCCAGGGAGACGGTCGTGTCCTCGACAACGTCGTGGACCAGGCCCGACACCAGGGAATCGGTGTCGAGGCCCAGCAGAGCCAGGATGGTAGCTACCTCTACGGCGTGGCTGACGAACTCGTCGCCCGACGCCCGACGCTGGCCCGCGTGGGCCTCTTTGGCGAGCTCATAGGCGTCGCGCACCGCGTCGACGTCCAGTCGGTCGGCGTACGACTCCATGGCCCTGGCGAGAGGCCGGGGCAAGCCTCGAATCGTGCGGGTAGCTGTCGCGGTAGGCATCCTTCAGCTACCCCCACTTTCACACATCTGTTTCCCGATCTCTGGCCACCTCGGAAGCGGAAAAGAATCGCAGGGCGGCGTGCGGCAGGTGCAATTTGGAATAGACCGGTCACGTAGCCTATCGTAGCCCTCCTGGACGACCCACCCCTAGGGGAACTGAAGAACCGCATGAAATCTATGCGTCTACTCGCTTTCCTCGCCATCGGCGTCACTTCGTTGGTGCTCTCGTACACCGGCGGCGAATCCCCCACGGGGGACGGCTCGGGAGGCTGGATCCGGGGGAGACCGCCACCCTCACTGGAGTAGCGACCGTGGAGGCGTTCGCGGCAGGCGGGTTCGTGATCAGCAGAGTGATCTCATAACAAGCCCCCGTCCTCGGCAATGGACACGAAGCGGCCATCGCCCACCACCACGTGGTCGACGACCGGAATGCCCACCGCCGTACCGGCACGCGCAAGCTGGCTGGTCACTGCCCGGTCCTCCGCCGAGGGGGTCGGATCGCCCGACGGGTGGTTGTGGACGAGGATGATGCCGGCCGCGCTCCGGACGATTGCGGGCCTGAACACCTCCCGGGGGTGGATGAGGGAGGCGTCCAAGATGCCACGCCTGATGAGAACCTCCCCGATCACGCGGTGCTGAGACGACAGCAGGAGCGCGTGGAACTCCTCCTGCTGCAGGTCGCGCAGGCGCGGCTCCATGCGGTCGAATACGTCCCTGGCGCCACGGATGCGCTCTCCCGGGTAGCGCTCCTCAGCGCTCGCCCTACGCCCCAGCTCCAGGGCGGCCGAGATCCGGGCGGAGGTGGCCTCCCCTACCCCGCGGATGGCCGTAATCCCCAGCGGCGTAAGGGATCCCATTGCCCGGAGGGACCCGTTCACACCGGCCAGCACCGCCTCCGCGATCTCCAGCACCGAGGCCTCGCGGCCCCCACTCCCAATCGGAATCGCCAGCAGCTCGCGGCTCGAGAGGGCCCCGGGACCCAGCGTGATGAGGCGCTCGCGTGGGCGCTCCTCGGGGGGGAGACAGTGAATTAGTGTGGTGTCCCAGAAGTGTCTCGGCCATTCGAGCACCGATGCATCCGGCCCTGCGGCGTTCCTCCTCCTCGGACCACGGCCTTCGGCCGCGGTGCCCGCGTTGCTATTCCTCGTCGTCGCGCCCGACCCACGCCTAACGGCGCGGGTACCCCGGATCCGGCGCCTCGGCACTCTCGGTGGCTCGCGAACTTCTGGGACACCACACTACGCTGCCTTACCGTTCTCCGAATCCGGTACCATGGGAACGGCTTGTACGTCTTTGTCGCTGAGAGCCTCCAAGATGGCATCCGTATCGAGCATCTCTTCGAGCTCCTCCAGGGGAGACCGCACTTCCCAAGGTCTCAGCATGAACTCTCTTCCCGCTCGCTGACGAATCTTGACGTATCCCGTGATCCAGGCCTCATCCATCAGGGCTTCGAGATCGGCCATTGCCTCCGCGGAGTTGTAGACCTTCATTGGCACCTCCGGTGATCGTTCCTCCAAGTGTCGGTCGGACCATGTAAGAAGCTATGCCCGGGTGGGCGGTTGAATGGCTGGATGGGAACCCAACGCCCGCAGAGGGGACCACCCAATCGGGTGGCCGGCGCTCCTTCTTGTCCCACCCAGAGAATCGGTCATTATGGTGTTTTCACAGAGGACTGCCGCATGTCTTTGGGAGCACGGAGCATTGAATGACCGGGAGGGTGGGAAGTATGGTCCGGAGGGTAGGGAGTACGGTAGGGTGGCTCATCGGAGGCGCCTGGGAAGTCCTCCCCTTCAAACGTCCCTTCCTGGAGCCGCTCCGTCGATTGGGGTTCCTGCCGGAGAGCGTGTATCGACACCTCCACTTCCGGGGCGTCTTCTCCACCGAGGTGGGAGGGACGACCGTGACCCTGCGAAGTCACGGGAATCTCATCGAGAACGACATCTTCTGGAGCGGCTTCTTCGACGGCTGGGAGGCGGAATCCTTGAGGCTTTGGGCAGCTCTAGCCGAGCGGTCCGACGTCATCCTGGACGTTGGGGCGAACACCGGCATCTATGCGATGGTCGCCCAGGCCGTCAACGCGTCAGCCACCGTAGTCGCGTTCGAGCCCGTGGAGCGGGTGTACCTCCAGTTGCTCGAGAACGCGGAGCTCAATGGAGGAAGGGTGCGATGCGTCAACGCAGCCGTGTCGGACCGTTCCGGAGGTGTGACGATGTTCGAGCCCAACGTCGAGCACCCGTACGCGGCAAGTCTCGATCCAACAGTCTTCGGCCGGGACGTCGGGAAGGATTGGGTACAGGTCGAGGTGAAGGGCATTCGCCTGGACGACTTTCTGTCCGACGCGCAGCTGTCCCCCGACTTGTTAAAGGTCGACACGGAAGGGCATGAACCGGAAGTGCTGCGTGGCTTGGGCTCAATGCTCGCCGCGAATCGCCCTACACTCCTCCTCGAGGTGCTGACCGACCGTCATTCAAGAGAGATCGAGGAGCTGGTACGAGGCTTGGCGTACCGTTCCTATCAGGTTGATGAAGAGGTCGGTCCGACGCTACTGACGGAGGGCGCCAATCCCTGTGTTGGCCGAAATGTGCTTCTGTGTAGCCCACACATAGCGGAAGGACTGGGCCTCGCGACTTGATGGGAACGCCGCTACGCCCGCCCGTGGCACTTCTTGTACTTCATACCCGACCCGCACGGACACGGCTCGTTCCTCCCCGGTTCCTTCGTGGCCGTCACCGGCGCCCGGACCCGCTCCTCGCCGCGGTTGGTGACGAGCTGCCTCGGGTCCTGGGGCGAGGGCACGCCGTCGACGGAGCCCAGGGGCACGGTCCGCCCTCCTCCACCATTTCCGTCCGCCCGCGCTGCACGGACGACGCCTAGGTCGTCCACCCGGCCCTGGCCGCTGCCGGTCGTCTGCGTTGCCCGTTCCGCGGCCGCGGCCCGGGCGATGGCCCCCCCACCCACCACCTCCGACGGACCGGTGTACTGGAGTCTCTGAGGCTGTCGCACCTGCGGCTGAGGCTGACCGATCTGGGCCTTGAACGTCAGGTTCGAGACGGTCCCCCTCAGGTCGCCCATGAGGTCCACGAACATCTCGTAGGCCTCTTTCTTGTACTCGACGAGCGGATCCTTCTGACCCCACCCCCGGAAGCCGATGGACGCCTTCAGGTGGTCCAGGTCGTAGAGGTGATCCTTCCACTTCCCGTCGATTACGCTGAGCATGATGTAGCTGGTCACGCCCTCGACGTGTTCCCCGAAGCTCTCGATCTTGCGGCGGAACTGCTCGTGGACGCCGCTGACCGCCTTTTCCTGGATCTCGTGGCGCTCCCACTCGTGCTCGGGGTCGTTCTCGTCCGGGAGGTCGTGGACCACGGTGAAGTAGTCGAGCATGAGCCGCTTCTTGAGCCCCGCCAGATCCCAGTCGTCGTCGTACTCGAAGTCCAGGTACTCGTCCACGGTGGACTCGACGGCGTACTCGATCATCTCCCACATCTCGCCCTTGAGGTCCTCCCCGCCCTCGAGGGCGAACAGGCGGCGATCGTAGATGACTTCGCGCTGCTGGTTCATGACGTCGTCGTAGTCCAGCAGGCGCTTCCTAGCCTCGAAGTTGTTGCCCTCCACGCGCTTCTGCGCGGTCTCGATGGAGCGCGTGACCAGGGGATGGGTGATGACCTCACCCTCCTCGGCACCGAGCTTGTCCATGGCGTTGGCCAGGCGGTCTCCGACGAACAGGCGCATGAGGTCGTCCTCCACCGAGATGAAGAACTGGGTCGCCCCCGGATCGCCCTGCCTTCCCGAGCGGCCTCGAAGCTGGCGGTCGATCCGCCTTGACTCGTGGCGCTCGGAGCCCAGGATGTGGAGGCCGCCCCTCTCGATGAGGTAGTCGTCGGGCTTGCCCTCGAAGTCCATGTCCCGGGTCGGATCTACGGGAACGAGCTCGTCCAGATCGAGGTCTCGCTCCTTGGCCCAGCCCACCGTCCGGGCATCGGTGACGCCCTCGCCCAGCTTAATGTCGGTTCCGCGACCGGCCATGTTGGTGGCGATGGTCACGGCGCCGGCGCGGCCCGCCTCCGCCACGATCTCCGACTCCTGCTTGTGCTGCTTGGCATTCAGGACGTTGTGGACGACTCCGCGCCGCTTGAGCATCCGGGAGAGCGTCTCGGAGATCTCGACGTTGGTCGTCCCCACCAGCACGGGGAGCTCCATCCTGTGCAGCCGCTCGATCTCGTCCATGAGCGCCTGGTACTTCTCGTGCTTGGTGCGGAAGATGAGGTCGTCCCGGTCGTCGCGGATGATGGGGCGATTCGTCGGGATCACGAAGACTTCCAGCTTGTAGATCTGGTGGAACTCGGTCTCCTCCGTCTCCGCCGTACCCGTCATCCCGGCGAGCTTGTCGTACATCCGGAAGTAGTTCTGGATCGTGATCGTGGCGAGGGTCTGGGTCTCGCCCTTGATCTCCACCCCTTCCTTCGCCTCCACCGCCTGATGTAGCCCGTCGCTCCAACGCCGTCCGGCCATCTGACGACCGGTGAACTCGTCGACGATGACGATGGCCCCGTCCTCGCCGATGATGTACTTCTCGTCCTTCTGGAAGAGCGTGTACGCCTTTAGGAGCTGGTGGATGACGTGGATCTTCTCGCTCTTCCCTGCGTACTCGGCCTCCAGTCTGGACATCATCTCCCGCTTGGCGTCCACGGAGAGGGACTCGTCCTCCTGGATCTTGCCCATAGCCTCGGAGAGGTCCGGCACCACGAACGCCTCGGGGTCCCCGGGAGAGAGCTCGTCCAGGCCCGCATCCGAGAGGTGCACGGCGTGGCCCTTCTCGTCCATGGCGAAGAAGAGCATTTCGTCCACGTCGAAGAGGCGCTTCTCGCGCATATAGTCGGCCTCGACCTTCAGGACCAGTTTCTGCAGGCCGGGATCGTCGGCGAAGAGCTTCAGGAGCCTCTTGTTGCGCGGCCCTCCTCGCTTGGCGGCCAGCAGCTTCTCGCCCGCCTCGAACTCATTCCCCTGCTCCAACTCCTTCTCGGCCTCGGCGATGAGCTCGCTGACGGTGCGGGTCTGTTTCTTGTAGAGGCTTCCGACGAGCGTGTTGTACTTCTTGAAGGGCGTCGACGTATCGCGGCCCACGGGCCCGGAGATGATCAGGGGCGTACGGGCCTCGTCGATGAGGATGGAGTCCATCTCGTCGATGATGGCGTACCAGTGACGGCGCTGGACCCGCTGCTCCAGGGCGTGGACCATGTTGTCCCGGAGATAGTCGAAGCCGAACTCGTTGTTGGTCCCGTACGTGATGTCCGCGGCGTACGCGGCGGTGCGCTCGGGGGAGTGAGGCTCGTACTTGTCGATGCAGTCCACGTTGAGGCCGAGGTAGTTGTAGATGTAGCCCATCCACTCGGCGTCACGCTGGGCCAGATAGGTGTTTACGGTGATCAGATGCGCGCCCCGCCCGGCGAGGGCGTTCAGGTAGAGCGGCATGGTGGCCACGAGAGTCTTCCCCTCCCCGGTGGCCATCTCGGCGACCCTGCCCCGGTGGAGGGCAATGGCGCCGACGAGCTGGACGTCGTAGGGGATCATCTCCCAGACCGACTTCTGGCCCGTGACGATCACCTCCCTGCCCATGAGGCGGCGGCAAGCTTCCTTCACAGTGGCGAAGGCCTCGGGGAGGATGTCCTCGAGGGCGTCCTCGATGATCTCGATAAGCTTCGCGTCGAGGTCGCTCAGCTCCTCCTGAAGCTCCTGGCGCCTCTCGGGATCCTCGGAGTGGCGCTTCTCCTCACCGAGGCTGTCGATCTCGGCCTCGACGGCCTCCGTGGCCGCCTTGATGCGGTCCTTGAAGTCGTCGGTCTTGGCCTTCAGCTCCTCGTCTGAGAGGGCCTCGTACTCCTCGTACAGCCCGTTGATCTCGTCGACCAACGGCTGGAGCTTCTTCGCCTCACGAATGTGCCGTGAGCCGAGGATCTTCTTGACGACTGCCTTGAGCATGCTCAATGGGCTCTAATCCTTCTCAGGCATCCGGCAACGGACTCCAGGTCTCATTCGGGCTGGGCCACCACTACACCGAAGCGAATAAACTTGTACCAAAAGCGTTCGTGCAGGTAGTAGAGGGCCAACTTCGTGACCACCTCGATGGCACCCACCTGCACGCCTACCTGCCAGTCACCCGTCACCCACCACGCGATGATGACGGTGTCAAAAGTCGCCAAGCATCTCCATGTGATCGCCTTCACGACGTGCCGTCTTCGTGAGATCATATTCGCTCCACCTAGGAATGTGTTGTTCGTCCGCCGCGGCCCCATTGCTCGCACGGCCGACTCAGGGCCCTCAATCCCGGTAGAGCCCCTCTCGCTCGATGACCTCGGCCACTCCCTTGGGGACGAGGTGACGGAAGGGCTCGCCTTCCCGGATGCGCCGCCGGATCTCGGACGACGAAACGTCGACCCTCGATACGTGGGCCGACGTCCACTGTACGTTCACGCCCGGATCCACGTCCCGGGGGTTCTCGCCCTCCCGCTCCAGAACCCACAGCCGGGCCAGACGGGCCACCTCCTCCGGCTCTCTCCACGTGGAGAGCTCGGCGAACTGATCGGCCCCCAGGATCAGCACGGGATCGACGTCGGGATACTCGGACCGCAGGGCACGAAGCGTGTCCACCGTGTAGGAGGGCCCCTCGCGAGCGAGCTCCAGATCGCTCACCACCTGTCCCTCGACTCCGTCCGTGACGGCCCTCACCATTTCCAGGCGGAGACCCGCGGGAGCGATGCGGCGATGGGGCTTGTGCGGGGGAATCCGGACGGGCATCCAGACGACCTCGTCCAGGTCCTCCGTCTCCACGAGCTGCCGTGCCACGGCGAGGTGGCCGATGTGGGGGGGGTCGAACGTGCCCCCGAAGACCCCGAGACGGCGGGGGCGTTCTCCCTTAGGCTCCATTCTCGAGTAGTTTGGCGGGCTCGGAGTCCGGATACAGCTCGAGCAGCTTTTCGCGAGTCTCCTCGACGTCCTGTCTGTAGCCGATCTTCTCGAAGGCCTCGATCTTCTTCAACAACGCCCAGGGCGCCCAGCTCGACTCGGGGTAGCTCGCCTCGACCTCCTCGAAGTAGAGGATGGCCGAGTCCAGAAGATTCCTCTTCATATAGTGGAGCCCCGTGGTGTAGTCCTGCTCGGCGAGCTTGTCGTGCATCTCCACGGCGACCTCCGAGGCTCGGAGGCCGATGAGCGTTCCGGCGTAGTCGGACGCCGTCTGTCGGCAGTTCGTCCGGGCCTGCCGTGTGAACGACTGGTCGCGATGAGGCGTGGGCGACAGCCCGGCCAACGAGCGGCAGATTCCCAAGGCCGCGTGGGGCGCCGTTGTGTCCGTCGGGAAGCGGTCGAGCGCCCGCTGATACTCCGACCGGGACTCGATGTAGTGCTCCCTCTCGTACTCCGACCGGGCGAGCTGCAGTCGTGCCTCGGCGGCGAATTCGAAGCCGGATGTCAGGAGCACGTTCTGGAACGCCTCGGCAGCCGTGCTCCACCGCTCCTCTTGCATGGCCTGGACTCCGATGTTGTAGACCTCCATGGTGGTCAGGCCGGGGAACGGCCGGCCCCCGCCACAGGCGATGAAGGCAAGGCCTGAAATCAGGAATGTTAGGGGTGCTCGGAGGTCGATTCTCATACCCGGGAAATACACCGGCGTCAGCGTCAGGTTCGTATAGGCAGCCCTAAGGCTCGCCGGATTTCCGGCGCTTGGCAACGGGAGGAAAACCAGTGTGGTGTATCAGAAGTCCTGCTGCCATTCGGACGCGTCCGCATCCCGCGACCCACTCGCTTCGCGAGCAGGTACCCCTGCGTTGCTTCTCCTCGGACCACGGCCTTCGGCCGCGGTGCCCGCGGTGCTATTCCTCGTCGTCGCGCCTTGACCTGCGGGCGCGGTCGCGCCCTCGGTGGCTACCAGACTTCTGATACACCACACTACGAATCCAGCGCCGCGAGATAGGCCCGCACGCGTCGGTCCTCGGGATCGGCTTCGGCGCAGCGCTCCCACTCTCGACGGGCCCCCTCGAGGTCGTCCAGTCGGTGCAGCAGTGCGCCGAGCCTGACCCGGGCGTCGTGGAAACTCGGGTGCATCTCCAAGATGGCGTCGAGATGATCCCGGGCATCGTCAAGGCGGTCGAGGTTCATGTATGCCTCGGCCAGCTTGAAGCGCAGGTCGGCGAAGCGGGGACGGACCGACACCGCCGCCGCGTACTGCTGAGCGGCCTCTTCCGGACGGTTGGCCACCAAGTAGAGGTCCCCGCTCCGGGCATGGGAGTCGGCGAGCTGATTGCCCAGGTCCGACGGGAAGATCATCGAGTCCCGTGTGTCTAGGTTGTTGGCGCGCTGGAAGGCCTCCGACGCCTCTTCGAAGCGTCCCAGGTCGTTGAGGACGATGGCGCGGTTCAGATGGGGCCTCGGCGTACCTGTCGTTGAGCTTCAAGGCCTCGTCGAACTCGTCGAGGGCGCTCTCCATGTCGCCCATCATGGCCAAGCACAGCCCGGCCTTGTTGCGCACGTCGGCGAAGCCGGGCTCCTCTTCGATGATTCCCCTGAAGTGCTCGAAAGCGCTCTGGAAGTCGTCACTCTCCCACGCCGCCACGCCCTGGGCCATGATCTGGCGCAGGGACGACTGCGCGGATTCGGAGCCGGGACCCATCTCGGGGCGCTGATACTCCGGGGTTTTGTTCTTCTTTTTCGGGCTCACGGTCGTCAGGTTCGGGGCGAGTAGAGGCTGTAGTGTGGTGTCCCAGAAGTGTCTCGGCCATTCGAGCACCGATGCATCCGGCCCTGCGGCGTTCCTCCTCCTCGAAATAGCGTTGCTATTCCTCGTCGTCGCGCCTTGCAGGATCCGGCGCCTCGGCACTCTCCGTGGCTCGCGAACTTCTGGGACACCACACTGGGGCCTACTTCACACTAGCCGCAGAATCTGGCCGGACGCAAGGGGAAATAGGCTCAGCAGCCCACCCCGAGACGTCCGCCCGACGGTCCCACGAAGCGAAGCTCGTCGTAGCGCCACTGGGCTCGCTCCACCAAGGGGCTCGAACCCATCTGATCCACCCGGCGCACCTGGAGGAACGCCTCCATGGCGTCCGCGCAGCGGCCCAGGTCCGACAGGCTCTCTCCCATCTCGAAGTAGGCCACGGCCTGGAGGCTCCGTGGCTCACCCAGAGCGACGGTGCGCTCGATGTGCAAGAGAGCCTCCTCGTCTTCGTTCGTCGCACGGAGCTCCTGTGCGAGTCGGAGCGAGCAGCTGCCGATCTTCCAGTCCACCTCACCCCTCTGCCAGCGCTGGATCATGCGCCGATACTGCTCGTAGTGGAGGAGCGCGCGGCGGCAGTCGCCTACCTCGTCATAGGCCGAGGCCGCCTCGAAGAGCACGTCTGGTACGGTGTCCTCCTCCATCCCGGCGATGGTGGACCGATAGTAGGGCAAGGCCGTAGCGTACTCGCCCGCCCGGAAGTAGTGACGCGCCAGGGGGAGCTCCATGTCCTGAATGGTGATTCCGGGGCGAAGCGACATGGCCGTCTCCATGGCGGAGGCGAGGCCGAAGAGGTCGGCCCGATCCTGGGCCGCCCGGGCCAGCCGCACCATGTCCGAGACCGCCTGATCGGTGTACGCAGGGTCCTGCTCGACGGCCTGATGATAGAAGTCCCCGGCCTCGTCGATGCGCCCCATCTCGGCGTAGGTGTGGGCGACACGGGCCAGCGTGGGCGCGTCGTCCGAGCCCTGCCGGACCGCCAGGCGGTACTCGGCCAGGGCCGCGTCCAGCTCTCCCCGTGCCGCGGCCTCGTCGCCCCTGAGGACCGAAGACTCGTCCTTGCTGAAGAAGCAGCCGGTCAGGAGGGTCAGGAGGACGAGGAGGGTGGTGGCGCGGCGGCCCAGATCGGTCATGTCGGTTCGTGGATTATGACGAAGGATCATGAGGAGAACCTGTGGCAAAGATCGGACCATCGTCTATCGCGGACAGGGCCGTACCGCCCTCCAGACGAACGAACCGCCGCACGCCCTCCTGGAACCGGTGGGCGGGGCGTAGCTCAGGAGTGCCCGGACCTTGGAGACGTCCCCGAGCAGATTCCTCAGACCTTGCCTCCCGCGGCAGGTGCGCCCCGCAATAGCCCTTCTACGCTGAGGTCCTCATCGATGGTGGGCCAATGGATGCCTTCTCCCTGGCCGATCAAGCGCCACTCGTCACGCTGTTCGGCCGTGGCGTTGAGCAACCGTGGAAACCAGTGAAGAGGCGCCGAGATGACCCGGCCGTCCACGAGATCAACCACAACCTTGCTATCCAGAACGCGGACATTCGCGGCACGTGGGTTAGAACCGGACATCGAAGAATGCCTTCCACTCACGGAGCAGGTCGTCTCGATTCATCAATACGATTGATTCGATCTTGGTGAGCTCGTGGGACGGCAGCCCACCAGACCGGCGGATGCTCACCGGAGTGAGCCACAGTTTGGCCACATGACCCTCTCGTTCTACATGCACATGAGGCGCCTCAGTTCCCTCGTTGCTGTAGAAGAAGAAGCGATACGGCCCCGCGCGAAATATCGTGGGCAACCCAGCCGTCTCCAACCCCGAGTGATGAACGTGGAGTATTCCCGTCTCCTCGTGATTGAAGAACCTGTCCGTGACAGGGCACCGGAATGGCTCATCGGGACCCCGCGGCTCTCGGCCGGTGGAGGTCGGGTTGGTGGAGACCAGCCTCCGGGTCGCTGGTGGCGGAGACCTACCGATTGCTGTCCAGCTTCGGCTGGAGATTCGACGACGCCCTGGTGGTCATCGGAGGCGCGCTCGACTACACGGGGGGGTGGGCAGGATTTCGGTGGGATCCGCTTCTGGTTCGAGCTGTCGTGGTGAGGTGGGAGATCGACGGGCGAATCGGTCAGACGAGTGGCGGAGCAGATCGACCGTCGCACCTCCGTGCGATCACTGTCCCTCCCTGAACCACTCCACGAACCGCCGCACGCCCTCCTGGAAGCCGGTGCGCGGGGCATAGCTCAGGAGCGCCCGGGCCTTGGAGACGTCGGCGTGGGTCCTGAGGACGTCTCCGGGCTGCAGGGGCAGCTCGTTGATGGCGGGCGTCACCCCGAGAGCCCGGGACACGGTGTCGATCATCTCGCTGAGGGAGACCGTGCGACTCTCGCCCAGGTTGATGATCTCGTATGCGTCCGGATGTGCCTCGAGGTACTCGAGCGCCGCCATCACACCCTCGAGGATGTCGTCCACGTACGTGTAGTCCCGCTCCGTGGTACCGTCTCCGAACCTGGGAAGCGGCTTCCCGGCAGTCATGAGGCGGGCGAACTTGTGGATGGCCAGGTCGGGGCGCTGGCGTGGCCCGTACGCCGTAAAGAAGCGGAGGCAGAGCACGCCCAAACCGTGAAGGTGATGGTAGCTATGGCAGAGGAGCTCCCCAGCCTTCTTGGTTGCGGCATAGGGTGAGATGGGGCGGTCCACGGAGTCGTCCTCCGAGAACGGCACCTTCTCGTTGTTGCCGTAGACCGACGAGGACGAGCCGAAGACGAAGCGTCGGATGCGCCGCTTCCGGGCGAGCTCCAGGAGCGCCAGGGTACCGCCCACATTCACGTCCTGGTAGAGGACGGGCTCCTGGATCGAGGGGCGGATACCGGCCCGGGCGGCCAGATGGATGATCGTGTCGACGTCGGGAAGCTTGTCCAGGGTCGCGGCGTCGCGGATGTCGCCCTCGACCTCCGTGAAGCGGGCGTGATCACGGCACCGGGCCAGGTTCCCCCTCTTGATGGCCGGATCGTAGAAGTCGTCGTAGGAATCCAGGGAGACCACCTCGAAGGCGTCCTCCAGCAGGCGCTCGCAGAAGTGCGAGCCGATGAACCCGGCACCGCCGGTGACGAGGACGCTCATGGACCCCCTCCCCCGGAGGATGGGGCCGGCCGATGCGCCGCCAGCCAGTCCACGGTCCTCTGCAGGCCCTCGCCGAGTGGCACGGTCACGTCATATCCGAGCCTCTCCCGGGCTTTGTCCAGAGAGGCGAGGGAATCGCGAACGTCCCCCTCCCTTGCCGGCCCGCGGATCGCGTCCACAGGTGCCTTTGTGGCCTCCTGGATGGCTTCCCAGAGGTGATTTATGGAGATCCGTTCGCCGCAGCCCACGTTGAACACCTCGCCCGCCACATCCTCGGGCGCCGCCGTGCACGCTAACAGGTTCGCCCGGACCGCGTTCTCCACGTAGGTAAAGTCCCGGGTCTGCTCGCCGTCCCCGTCGATGGTGGGCGCCTCGCCGGCCATGGCCTTCGTGATGAAGAGAGGAATCACGGCCGAGTATTGCGACGTGGGGTCCTGCCTGGGACCGAAGATGTTGAAGTAGCGGAGCACCACCGTCTCGAAGCCGTAGACCAGGGCGAAGGCCTGGCAGTAGTGCTCTCCCGTGAGCTTGGCCACGGCGTAGGGAGAACGGGGTTGGGCGGCCATGCTCTCCACCTTCGGGAGCGTCGGCGTGTCCCCGTACGCCGAGCTGGATCCCGCGTACACGAAGCGCTTCACGCCGGCGTCACGGGCGGCGATGAGCATGTTGAGCGTGCCCGTGGCGCAGGTGGCGTGGCTGGCGCCGGGATCGGCGACGCTACGAGGAACCGAAGGAAGGGCCGCCTGGTGAAGCACGTAATCGACATCCTTGCACGCGGCCACGCACGTCCCCGGATCCGTGATGGATCCCTCCATCATGTGGATGTGGTCCCAGAGGCCGTCCAGGTTCTCCTGCCGCCCGGTGGAGAAGTCTTCGAGGACGCGGACCGTGGCATCGGCGTCCGCCAGAGCAGCCACCAGGTTCGAGCCGATGAAGCCGGCTCCTCCGGTGACGAGGTAGCTGGCGCCGGGCGGGACGAGACCGGAGTCCTGAGTCACGGGGAGAGCCTCGAGGGTCCGGGGTCAGGAGTCATGGGGACCCCTTCCAGGGTTCGGGGTTTCTGAGTGATCACGGGATTTCGGCGCCGGGATTCACGCGCTCAGTCCGTCAGGGTCCGAGCCCTGGCGTCCCCCGACTCTACCAACTCCCTGAAGTACGGGATCGTCTTCCTGAGACCCTCGTGGAGCGTGGTGATGGCCTCCCAACCCAGGACCTCCCTCACCACCGAGATGTCCGGCTGTCGGACCTTCGGGTCGTCCTCGGGGAGCGGTCTGTATTCGATGTCCGACTGGGACCCCGTCTCCTCCAGCACCAGCTCCGCCAGCTCGGCGACGGTGAACTCGTGTGGGTTGCCGATGTTGGTCGGGTCGGTGCGGTCGGAGTGGAAGAGCCGGAAGATCCCCTCGACCTCGTCGTCCACGTAGCAGAAGGAGCGCGTCTGGGACCCGTCCCCGTAGATGGTGAGGGGCTCGTTTCGCAGAGCCTGCACGATGAAGTTCGAGACGACGCGGCCATCGGCGGGACGCATGCGCGGCCCAAAGCAATTAAAGATCCTTACGATCCTCGTGTCGACACCGTGGTACCGGTGGTACGCCATCGTCATGGCCTCGGCGAAGCGCTTGGCCTCGTCGTAGACGCCGCGTATACCCACCGGATTCACGTTACCCCAGTACCCCTCGGGCTGCGGGTGGACGTCCGGATCGCCGTACACCTCCGACGTGGAGGCCAGGAGGAACCGCGCCGACTTCGCCAGGGAGAGCCCGAGCATGTTGTGAGTGCCGAGGCTCCCGACCTTCAGCGTCTGAATCGGCAGCTCCAGGTAGTCCACGGGGCTGGCCGGCGACGCGAAGTGGAGGACCCCGTCCAGCTCCTCGTGGATGTAGAGCGGCGTGGAGATGTCGTGTCGCAGGAAGGAGAACCGCTCGTTCTTCTGGAGGTTGGCGATGTTCTCCGGCGAGCCCGTGATGAGGTTGTCCACGCCGATGACGTGGTAGCCCTCGAGAAGGAACCGGTCGGCCAGGTGGGAGCCGAGGAATCCGGCGGCTCCAGTGATCAGGACGCGCTCCACGTCAGGCCTCCTTCTCACGAAGCGCCTCGACCTTGGAGTCGATGCTGCTAAGACGGCGGGTGAGGAACTCCACCAGCTCCTGGTATTCGCTTTGCGTCATCCGCCCTCGGGTTCTCTGGGGATCCGCCCCATGCTACCCCTTCCCTGCCACCCTCGACAAGGTACAAGCGAGGCGGACCATTCGGGCCCTTTCTTGCGGAGCTCAGCTCGAAGGCTGTGAGGACCAATCCTCTACCTCCAGGGCGGGCACCCGCCCGAACTCCCGGACGTTCGCCGTCGCCAACCGGAGGTCGTGGGTGAGACACGCCGCGGCGAGCCAGAGATCGTGGGCACCGATGAGCCGGCCCTCTTCCACCAGATCAGCCCAGAGGTGGGCGTGCATTCGGGCGGTGGCGATCTCGACGGGAAAGAGGGGCATGCTCCCGAGAACTCCCTCGACGAAGGCGGTCCTCCGGGCGCGGGTCACGGGATCCTTCGCCCGATGGACGCTGTGGAGGAGCTCGCTGGCCGTCACGACGGACAGGAAGAAGGTCTCCTCTTCCCGCCCCCGGATCCGCGCTTCCAGGTCCACACGACCCCTCTCGTGGTCAATCAGGACCGAAGTGTCGATCAGGACTCCCACGGATCTTCGTCGGGGAGTGCTGGAAGCGAGTCCCTGGCCTCCTGCATATCCCGACCCAACGCCTCCGCCTCTTCGACAGACAGGCGGGGAAGAGCCTCGATGAGAGCCGGAAGATCGCCGAGCCGTCCACCTCGGGGAACCGGGACCAGTCGAGCCACGGGCCTTCCGCCCCGCTCCAGGACGAAGCGCTCTCCGCGATAGAACACCCTGCTGACGATGTCCGCAAAGTTTCGGGCCGCTTCGGTCACCGAGATCGTGTGCTTCATCGTTGGGCGGGCCGAGGTGAGGGGTTCGGGTTCGAAGACCCTGAGATCAAACGAGTGTCGGATAATCATATAATACTATTATCCGACACACAAGGACATGCGGCCGTCGGCGGCACCGCAGTTGGACCACGACCCAAGCCAACTGTCGCGTGATCAAATCATCGCCGACGGCCCTCCTCCAGGCGCGTCACCCGCCGGTCCAAGGTCCAGGTGGGAGGCCCGTAGTGTGGTGTCCCAGAAGTGTCTCGGCCATTCGAGCACCGATGCATCCGGCCCCGACCCACGCGCATACAGCGCGCGGGTACCCCCGTTCCTCCTCCTCGAAATAGCGTTGCTATTCCTCGTCGTCGCGCCTGACCCACACCTAACGGCGCAGGTACCCCGGATCCGGCGCCTCGGCACTCTCGGTGGCTCGCGAACTTCTGGGACACCACACTAGCAGCTCGCGAAGATCCTGGAAGCCAACGGCCACCTCGGA
Source organism: Longimicrobiales bacterium (assembly GCA_965218295.1). GTDB lineage: Bacteria > Gemmatimonadota > Gemmatimonadetes > Longimicrobiales > Gaopeijiaceae > CBDCKN01. Next base: position 392,856 of record CBDCKN010000013.1, read on the forward strand.
ACGGAACGCCTCGAGCCTCCGGTCGTTCCCCGACACGGCTTCGGCCACGATCTGGATCTGGTGGCGGTTCCCTTCCCCGAGGATCTCCACACGCCGCAGGCGCTCGTCGAATCCGTCGAAGCGTTCGTCGATAGCGTCGAAGCGGCTGCCGATGCGGTCGAACTTGGGGGAGATGAACTCCACCAACTCCTGGTACTCGCTCTTGGTCATCTGGTCTTTGGCTTCATGACGCCCCCCACCGGAGCCCGCCCCACCGAGTAGTACTCGAAGCCCGCCTCCGCCATACTCTCGAGCGAGTAGAGGTCCCGCCCATCGAAGACGAGGGGCTGTGCCATGAGACTTCGCATGCGGCCGAAGTCGGGGTGGCAGTACGGCAGCCACTCGGTGTGGATGACCAGCGCATCGGCGTCCTTCAGGGCGTCGTAGTTCACGTCCACCAACTCGATCGAGTCCCCCAGAATCCGGCGGGCCTCGCCCATGGCGGCCGGGTCGTGCGCGACCACGCGGGCGCCCGCCTCGAGCAGGCCGGCGATCGTCACCAGGCTGGGCGCCTCACGCATGTCGTCCGTGTTCGGCTTGAAGGCAAGGCCCCATACGCCGATGGTCCGCCCCGAAAGGTCCGCGCCGAGGCGGCCGACGAGCCCCTCGATCAGCAGCCGCTTCTGCGCCTCGTTCACCGCGTCCGCAGCTTCGAGGATCGACGGATCGGTGCCCAGCTCACGCATGGTATTGGCGAGGGCTCTGACGTCTTTCGGAAAACAGCTTCCGCCATAGCCGACTCCCGGGAAAAGGAAGCTCGACCCGATTCGCGAGTCCGACCCCACGCCCCGGCGCACGCTGTCCACGTCGGCGCCCGTGCGAGCGCACAGGTCCGCCACCGAGTTCATGAAGCTGATGCGGAGCGCCAGCATGGCGTTCGCGGCGTACTTGGTGATCTCCGCGGCCGCCACATCCATGAGCAGAATGTCGTGGCCCGTGCGCACGAACGGGGAATAGAGGTCTCGGAGCACCGCGGCCGCGTGCTCGCTGTCGACGCCGAGCACCACTCGATCGGGCTTCATGAAGTCGTCGACGGCCGCTCCCTCCTTCAGGAACTCGGGGTTGGAGCAGACGTGGACCGGATGGTCGGTCTCGGCCTCAATGGCATCGCGAACCTTCGCCGCCGTCCCCACGGGCACCGTGCTCTTGGTGATGACGATCTTCTCGCCGTTCATTGTCTGGCCGATGGTACGGGCCACGTCGAGCACATGCTGGAGATCCGCTGAGCCGTCCTCGTCGGGGGGCGTGCCCACGGCGATGAAAATGATCTCCGAGGCCCGGACGGCCTCAGGGATGTCGGTGGTGAAGCGGAGGCGGCCGGAGTGGAGGTTTCGCTCGACCAGGGGCCCGAGGCCCGGCTCGTAGATGGGGATCTCGCCGGCGTTCAGCCGGGCAATCTTACCGTCGATGATGTCGGCGCAGACCACGTCGTTACCGGTCTCGGCGAGGCAGGCGCCGGCCACCAGGCCGACGTATCCGGTTCCGATGACTGCTACGTTCATGTTACGGGAGCGGATCGATCTTGCCGGTCGGTTCCAGGGCTTCGGCTCTCCGCCAGGCGACCAGCAACTCGTTGCGATGCAGAGAGGCCCATTCACTGACGAGACCCATCGCCCTAGGGGGCAAGCTTCCTCCGACCACAGCCAGCGTCTCGATACTCAGGACTGCCTCGTGCTCGGCGTACTCGGCGTGGAAGTGTGGAGGTGTGTGGCCGCCGAAGTACATCTTGATCACGATGCCGTAGAACCGGCAGATCTCAGGCATCCACCCCGGAGCGATGAAGCTTCGGGAACACGTCACCCGCCGACTTTCCGGTGAACCGCAAGTAGAGGGCGTCGCCGCAGAGATCGAGGCCGCCGGGCCATTCGACGCTGCCGTGCTCTCCAATCCGAACCGCCTCGAAGACGCTGCGCTCTTGCCAGGCCTCGAAAACCCCTCGGCCACCGAGGTCGGAAAGATCGACCGCGCCCTCAGACCCGTCCTCGAACCGAAGCCACAGCCGATAGCCTTCCAGGGGTCTTACCTCTACCGGTCTGATCATCGCAGCGTCCTCTCCGACTGTGCGTGCCCCGAAGTATTCAATCGTTCTACGCCCCGACCTACGGCGAGATCCGAAAACCGGGGCTGATTTCGATCGCGAGGACCATCGATCCCAAGCTACACGCGCGCCCGAGCCGGCACCATGGTCGGTTGGGATCGGTAAGCTCCCCCTCGAGGATGCTGATCCATCACGTTGGTGCAGCGGGTGATCCAGCCCCTGACGGCGCTGATCGTTGGCGATGCCCTTCGCGATGCTCAGCTCTCAAGGTCCCGAAAGAGCTCCTCGGCCGTGTCGAACTCCTCCACGTCCCGTCCGGCGCGCGGAGCCCTGAGCGGTAGCACCGACGGTCAGCGCGGAACGTCCGTCTGTGTGAAGTGGTCGCCCACGAACAGGAGCGGGCATCCAAGGACACGGAGAGCGCATAGGAAAAGTAATCTCCCAAGTTCAGGGCGGCGGAGTGGCGGCCCCTGCCAAACCTTCGGAACGCACGGCGTGCCAGATCGACATGCTCCTGGGTCAGGGGCACGACCTCGACGTTCCCGTGCTGGAGAAAGACATCCAGCTCCCGTTCCCCGTGGTCTCCATAACGGGCCTGGAGCACAGTCCCCGTCTCGACAACGGAAGCGGTGGACATCCGCCCAAGCGCCGCCTCCTCCAGAGCCGAGACGAGGCGCTCGGCCTCGGGCTCGGCCTGAAGAATGGCCACTACCGCGGACGTGTCCAACACTACCGAGCTCATGAAGGCAACCCCGCCTCGTCGTAGCCGAGGATCTCCTCGTCCGTCCGTTCGTCTCGGCGGGGGAGGGCCGCGATGCGCTCCTGGATCCGCCGGATGTCATCCCGCAGACCGCGTGTGCGCCGGCGGCCGAGGACTGATACCAGGAGTACTTGCCAATGGCCTCGGTCAGTTGTTCCGCTTTTTTGGTAGCATCAAGATCGGTTTCGCCTACTTTTTCCATGATGGAGGCCCTTGTCGGTGTCGGGTTTGGGCGCTCCAAGCTACGGTGGTTCTACACCAAAGGATAGGGCTTCCAAAGGCCCCTTAGACAGGGGGTTGGGGCGCGTGATCAAAGAATTCATAAGACGAAGCCCGGGTCTCCATCGCTTGGCCGTCAACGGCGCTCGGGCCGGGCGCCGGATGGCGGCGAAGGGGCATGCTACTGAGTTATGGATCCAAGGACGTCTACTCGCACGCGCTCTTCGCAGCAAGGACAGCGCTACCGGACCCAGCGTCCGGTTCGTGGTTTACGGTCAGGGCCGGAGCGGTATCAGTCTACTGCTGGATCTCCTCGGATCCCATCCGGAGATTCACTGCGCTGGAGAGAGCTTTAGTCCGAAAGAGCACGGACGGCTCGTCGCGCCTAGGCGCTACATCGACGCCTGCGCCGCCCTCTCACCCGCCCCGGTCTACGGGTGTAATGTCAAGATCTACCATCTCACAAGTCAACCAAGGATCGCCAAGCCGCAGGCTTTTCTGTTGAGCCTGCACGACGGGGGCTGGAAATTCGTGCGTCTGATCCGGCGCAACCTCTTCCGGAAGTCCTTGTCGTTAGTGGTGGCGAGGGCCCAGGGCAGATTCCTCCATCGCTGGGGCGATGGGGGCCAGCGACTCGAGCGGATGGCAGTTGATCCTGATCAGGTTGTGCACGCGATGCGCGAAAAAGGGGAGCATGATCGTGTGGAAGAAGAGGCGCTCGGGTCAATACCACACATGATAATAACGTACGAGCAGGATTTGCTGCACGGTGAGCGGCACCAAGCCACCTGCGATCGCGTGTTCGAGTTTCTCGACTTGTCATCCGGCCCGGTGCAAACGCAGCTGCTGAGAACAAGTAGGGCCCGCGTGTCCGACTATAATCGTGAACCACGAGGAGCTCATCAGGGTCGTACAGGAGAACGGCTTCGAAGTCCCAAGCGAATCGTGATCGTGTCTACGAACCGGGGGTCAGACCCGCCAGATTTCAAAGTGGATTGACATCGCCATCGCAGCAAGAGATTATCGGCCGCCACGAAGCCCGAGGGCTTCGCTTCCGAAACACCGTCGGACGGTGCCGCGTCGTCGCGCCGGCGCCGGCGCCCCACGAGAGACGAGTGCGGGGGCTCCATGATTCTGGGATTCCATTACCACCAACCGGCCATCGGCGACGCCGACGGCATTCGGATGAGCTACTTCTTAGGCTCGTTCATCGACTCCATCGCAGCGCACTTCAGCGAGGTACGCCTCTTTCTGCATACACCGAGCGCCGAGGAGGCCGAAGAGATTGGGTATCGACTCAAGAGCAAGAACGTCACCCTAGTATCCCTGGGCCCCCATTGGCGAGTTTACGTTCGACTCGCCTGCATTCCTTATTACCGATCACTGTTCCGGAGGCACTCGCACGACGTTGACGCGATGTTGTTCCGCGTGAGCACGCCCCTGCTGCCATTCGTCGCACCGTTTTTCAAGCGAAACTTCCTGTACTTCGTGAGCGACGCATCGGAGGGGATGGAAATCAACCCAAACCAACCTGCGTACCGAATGAAGCTGATCCAGTGGTGGATCCGGTACTACTGCTACCGCGAAGAACAGGTAGCCCGTACTGCGACCTGTCTGAGCAACAGCTTGGAGCTTCAATCCAAATGGCAGAGGCAACTGGGGTCCACGATCAAGTTCATCCCCTCGACCACCCTGCGGGAAGCAGACATTCGCCCGCTGCCCGCCCGCCCTCTGCACGACCCCATCCGTCTGCTGACGGTCGGACGGTTGAGCTTCCCCAAGGGTCTGCTCTACGTCCTCGAGGCAACATGCGTGCTCCGTGCAGGTGGACGCTCGGTGACCGTGGACGTCGTAGGAGATTTCGGACACGAGCATCGCTACAAGAGCCAGGTCCTCAGCTTCGTGGAGAAACACGAAATGACGAAGACGGTTCGTTTTCACGGCTTCGTCCAGGGCGGGGACCAGCTCTGGAAGATCTATCGCCAAGCCGACGTCTTTGTCGTCGCATCTGACAACGAGGGTTTCCCACGCGTCATCTGGGAGGCTTTGGCGAGCGCCTTACCCGTCGTCGCTACTAGAGTCGGCTCCATCCCTCATTTGGCGGAAGGGGCGGTGACGCTCGTCGCACCGAAATCACCATCCTCGCTCGCAGAAGGAATCGCTCGCATCGTCGACGACGACACGTATCGTGAGGACCTGGTTAACGCTGGCTTCGAACGGGTCGGCTCGAACACCCTCGAGCGCCGTGGGCGCGAGCTTTCCGCCTTCATCGAAGGCGCCTTGTCGTGACGTCCGGTCAATCGTTCGCTTCGCCCATCCCGCTCGACTTTGACCTTCAAGATCTACGTCGGTTCTTTTCTCGTCTCCAGATCGTCACCGGAAACCAATTGTGTGAACGCCTTGGGCAGGGTCTCTTCATCAGCGGCCAAGACACCGAAGCCAGGATTCAGCGGTTTTTCGCCGCACATCACGGGACGAGCTCTTGAAGGCGACCACGGAGTTGGCTAGCCACGTAGCAGTGAAGCCCGCGTGCGCAGCGCTCAGGGTCTCCCGAGCCACGTTCTACCGTCGTCTGAAGGGACGGTACGCAAGGGAAGTCCAGTGATGAAAGTCGCGTTTGTCGATTTGAAGGGTCAGTATCAGTCGATTCGAGGGGAAATCGACCGTGCGATTCGCGAGGTCATCGAACGCTCGGCATTCATCAAGGGGCCCTTCGTGACACAATTCGAGCAGTCGTTCGCCGCGTTCGTCGGGGTGGAGCACTGCATCGGAGTTGGCAACGGCACCGACGCACTCTTCGTCACGCTGAAGGCCCTCGGCATCGGGTCTGGCGCTGAAGTCATCTGTCCGGCGAACTCGTTCGTCGCAACCTCGGAAGCGGTCACCCAGGCCGGCGCCCAAGTGATCTTCGTCGACTGCGATCCAGGGACGCGAAACATCGACGTGTCGAAGCTCGTACCCGCGATTACGCAGAAGACTCGTGCGATCATTCCCGTGCATCTTTACGGACAGCCTGCGGACATGGGGCCCATTCTCGACATCGCGCGGCAGCACGATCTGCGCGTCGTCGAAGACGCCGCCCAGGCCCACGGTGCACAATATCACGGTGGCCAGGTGGGAACCTTTGGGGACGCAGCCTGTTTCAGCTTCTACCCCGGGAAGAACCTCGGGGCCTACGGTGACGGCGGGGCTGTGGTCACCGGAGATCCCAGGCTTGCAGAGCGCGTGCGAATGTGGGCGAACCACGGGCGCAAGGACAAGTACGACCACGAGTTTGGGGGCACCAACAGCCGTCTCGACGGCCTCCAGGCCGCCATCCTCTCGGTGAAGCTCAAGCACTTACCGGATTGGATCGACCGTCGGCGGGCAGCCGCCAGTCGCTATGACCGGGCCTTCGAAAGTAGACTGGAAACGCCCCGGGTGCTTGAGAATGCGATGGCCGTTTACCACCTCTACGTGGTCCTCGTCGACGACCGCGATCGGGTGCGGGCCAGTCTCGCCGAGCGCGGGATCGCCACCAGGGTGCATTACCCTATTCCCCTCCCATCGCTAGAGGCCTACAAACACCTCGGCCACACCGCCAGCGATTTCCCCGTCGCGACGGCCGACGCCCCCCGCCTCCTGAGCCTTCCTATGCACGAAATGATGGAGGACGCGCAGGTCGACCACGTTGTCGAGTCGGTGTTCGAGGTGCTCGGGTGAGCGCGTTCGCCGGACGACATCACGATTCGTATCGCCCTCGTCGGCTGCGGCGCTATCGCGCTAAAGCACGTTGCCGCCCTGACTCGGATCGAGAACGCCGAGATCGTCGGCGTCTTCGACAAGGACGAAGACGCCGCCAAGGCCTTCGGCGAGAAACACGACCTGGCCTGGTATCGTGATCTCGAGACCCTGGTTGCCAGGGCTGACCCGCATCTCTTCGAAGTTCTGACGCCGTCTGGAGTCCACGCGGACAACATTCTCGAGCTTATTCGCTACGAACGCCACTTCGTGGTCGAGAAGCCGCTCGCTCTCCGACTCGATCAACTCGATCAAATCCTTGAGGCCTGCGACCGCCACGGTCTCAAGATCTTCGTGGTTCAGCAGAACCGCTGCAATCCTCCGATCGTGAAGCTGAAAGAGGCGATCGATGGTGGTCGTTTTGGGAAGCTCGTGATGGGGACGGTGCGCGTCCGCTGGCGCCGAGATCAAGCGTATTACGATGCCAAGGCGTGGCGCGGGACTTGGGCACTTGACGGCGGAGTGCTCACGAACCAGGCGAGCCACCATATCGATATGCTGTTATGGATGATGGGTGATGTGGAGAGCGTCGTCGCCAAGACCGCCACTCGACTCGTTGACATCGAGGCGGAAGACACGGGCGTCGCCATAGTCAAGTTCGTCTCGGGAGCGCTCGGGATCGTCGAGGCGACCACTGCCACTCGCCCCCAGGATCTCGAGGGATCCCTGAGTGTGCTCGGCGAGAAGGGCAGCGTCGTGGTAGGAGGCTTCTTCATGAACGAGCTTGTTGATTGGCATTTTGAAGACCCTCACCCCATGGACGAAGACCTCTGGGAGAAGCACGCTCAGGTCCCCGATGCTTTTGCTTGGAACCACGAGGCGTATCTCCACGGCGTCATCGACTCGTTAGGCCGGGGAGAGAGAGGGCTGGTTGACGGCCTCGAGGGACGACGCTCCATCGAGCTCATCAACGCGATTTACGAGTCCGCTGAACGTGGCAAAGAGATCTACCTGAGCTACCGCCCGCGACACAGTCGGCTGGGAGTCGCGGGGTGATCGAGGGTGGCCCCGGAAAGTGTCGTCAGAGCTAGCATGCGGAGTGTCGATCCTCATCACGGGGGGCCGGATTCAGTAGGTCCGACCTGGCCAAGAACCTCTTGGAACTAGGTGCTGAAATCGTCATCTTGGATGACGTCGACGACTTCTACTCGCCATTGCAAACCCTCAGGGGCGATGAAGCGATTCGTCGCCTGGATGAAGAACTCAGGTGAAGTGTGAAACGACCGTGAGCCAGCCATGATCAGCGACTCGGCCGTGATCTATCCGAACGTTGAGCTCGCCGAGGACTGCGTCGTCGAGCCCTTTACCATCGTCGGGCAGCCGCCGCGAGGCCACGAGCCAGGGGATGTGCCGACCCGGATTGGCGGTGGAGGATTGATCCGCTCCCACACGGTAATCTACGCAGGAAACGTCATCGGAGATCGTTTCCAGTGCGGGAACAAGGCCAACATCCGGGAATTCAATGAGATAGGTGACGACGTCAGTGTGGGGACTCTTTCCGTGGTGGAGCATCACGTCAAGATCGCCGACGGGGTGCGGATCCATACGCAGGTGTTCATCCCCGAGTACAGCACGCTGGAAGAGGAGTGCTGGGTCGGCCCCAATGTGGTCTTCACCAATGCAAAGTATCCACGAAGCCCGAGCGTCAAGGACGGGTTGCTCGGCGTTCACGTGGAGCGGAGAGCCATGATCGGAGCCAATAGCACCCTGCTGCCGGGGATCCGCATCGGTGAGCACGCGCTCGTAGGTGCCGGCAGCGTGGTGACCCAGGACGTCCCCCCGTACCAAGTGTGGGTGGGGAGTCCCGCCCGCTTCCTCAAGAAGATCGAGCAACTCCCATACAAGGCGGCTCGGACCTTATGAGTGGGACGGTGCGGAAGTTGGGTGCGAGGGCCCTCGACGCTTCCGTCTCAGAGTCGCCCACCCCGACGGAGCACCCGGCTTCGGATCCAGCGTCGATCACGGTGGTGATGCCATGTCGCGACGAAGAGCGACACATCGCGAGAGCACTGCGCCACGTCCTCGACCAGGAGGGCGCGGACACCAGGTTCAAGCTCGAGGTGCTACTCGTCGACGGCCGCAGCGTCGACCGGACCCTCGAGATCGTCGCGAAAGAGTTCGGCGATGACGACCGACTTCGCGTGGTAGACAACCGGCGCCGGATCACGCCGGCCGCATTCAACCTCGGCATTCAAGCCGCCCGTGGGCGTTACATCTGTATCCTCGGGGCCCATGCCGAGATCGCGGACGACTACCTACTGCGTTGCTTGGAGACCATCGAGGCCCGGCAGGTCGACAACGTAGGTGGGCCGTGGCGGGCGCAGGAGCTAGGCTGGAGCGGGACAAAGCGGCGCTGCTGGTGGTGCTGGGTGCCATGCGAGACGGGACGAAAGAGGTGTTGGCCCTGAGAGCGGGCTACCGAGAGTCGGTCGAGTCCTGGTCCGAGGTGTTGCGGGACCTGAAGGCACGCGGCATCGAGGCGCCCCGGCTTCTGATGGCGGACGGTAACGCTGCGATCTGGGGCGCAGTACGGCAGGTATGGCCTGAGGCGGGTGAGCAACGGTGCTGGAACCACAAGATGAGGAACGTGCTGGACCGACTACCTCAGCGGGAGCAGGGCGAGGCGAAGGATCTTCTCCGGGCCGTGGTCTACGCACCGAGCCGGGCCGAGGCCCTGAAGGCCCGCGAGGTGTTCGCCCGACGCTATAGGCCGTGGTATCCGAAAGCAGTGGACGTACTCGAGGACGACTGGGAGCGGATGGTAGCGTTCTACGACTTCCCCGAGGACCACTGGAAGCATCTACGCACGACGAACGTGGTCGAGAGCCCGTTCGCCGCGGTACGGCTCAGGACGACAGCAGCGAAGCGGTTCAAGCGGGTCGAGAGCGCTACGGCGCTAATCTGGAAGTTGCTCTTGGTGGCTGAGAAGCGGTTCCGAAGGCTCGACGCTCCTCACCTCCTCAAGGACGTATTTGAAGGAAGAAAGTTCGAAGACGGAAAGCCCGTCTCACACCAACAGCGGAAGAACGCCGCCTAATACGTTTACACACCTATTGACCCAACCTCGGGCGCAGGGCCACGGATACACGGGGGAAGCCATCGCCCTGGCCTTTCAGAGCCAATTCGCCGTGGGCGGGGCCCGAAGTCATGCCCTGAACTACGAAGGCTTGGTGGACTCGGTGTGGGGAGGATTCTACCGACGTGAGGTCTTCGATCGAATCGGGCACTTCGACGAACAGTTCGTGCGCAACCAGGACGACGAACTCAACCTTCGACTCGTCCGCAGCGGGGGCACCGTTTGGCAATCGACCTCCATCCGTTACACCTACCACTGCAGGGACTCCTTGCGAGGGCTCTTTCGCCAATACCGACAGTACGGCTACTGGAAAGTGCGCGTCATCCAGAAGCACCGCATTCCCGCGTCTGTCAGGCATCTGGTTCCAGGGACGTTCGTGCTAGGACTCGGAGCTTTGACCGTGGCCGCTCCCTTCTCCAGCGTGGCTCGTATCTCCTGGGTCGCGCTCGCACTGGGATACGCGTCTGTGGTGGTTCTGGCGTCCGCCTGGACCTGCCGCTTACGCAAGGATTGGAAGTGCCTCCCCATCATGCCCTTCGTCTTCGCCGTCTACCACTTCGGGTACGGCCTTGGATTCCTCCAGGGAGGCATGGACTTTCTGTTGCTGAGGCGCGCTCCCATGACCTCGTTTACCGAACTCACGCGATCCTAACAGACCTGCCGATGAAAGCTGCGCTGCCGGCCTGCACGAAGTCGGGACTCGACGATCTCGAGGCCGTGGCACGGTGTCACGCGCGTGCCTTTCCAAGAGCCATGGCCACCCTGCAGGGACACCGGTTCACTTGCAAGATGCTGGAGTGGTACGTGGTCGCCGAGCGGGGCACGCTGTTCCACATCCCGTTAGGTGATTCGGTCGTTGGCTACTGTGGAGGAATTCGGACCCACCGGCCCGGTCTGCCGGGAGCGTTCACCAGCATCTCTCAGTATGCCTTTTGGGCATTCGTACGATCTTATCTCACTCGCCCATGGCTCCTCCTCCATCCAGAGAATCTCAAGAAGCGCAAAGGAATCATCCGCAACGTCTTGATTCGCTTGGGGCTCCGCTCCCCGACCAACACAGTGGACCCGGCGGCTGAACGCGTGTTTCGATCCAAGTGGGGCCTTGTGGTGATCGGTGTCGATCCCCTCCAGCACGGTGCGGGCTACGGAACGGCGATGCTCCAGGAATTCGAACGCTTGGCTCGGGAGGATGGTGCGCATTGGTTGGAGCTTTCCGTGTCCTCTTGGAATCAGAAGGCGATCGCCTCTTATGAGCGCAACGGATGGTCCGTCGCCCGTCGCGACGGCGATTCTCTTGTAATGACGAAAGAGCTCGACGGCTGACCCCTCGGATGATCATCGACCTGATTCTACGAGTCGCGCAGAGGGCCGGCATTCCTTTTCGTCCGATGATCCTATGCTACCATCAGATAGATCGAGATGTTCTCGACTCCCATGTGCGTCTTCTTCGCCGTGCATTCCGCTGTGTGCGTGTAGACGAGATCACTGTCAATCACCGGAACGTCATCGCCTTCACGATGGATGACTGTCGCGCGGCAGACGTAGAAATCTGGGATCGGATCACACGGGATCACGACTTCCCCGCTACAATTTTCGTCCCCATCCGCTACCACCTCGACGGTTCTGCCCTGTGGTCGGACAAGTTGCGGGCGCTCATCAAGGCGAAGGAAGAACTCACTTGGGAGGGTCAGCGCTACTCCCTGCGATCTTCTGAGGAGCGTGCCATCTGCTTCGAAGCAGTGAAAACGGCCATTTTCCGTGGGGCAGAGAACACAACGGAGGTCGAGTCACGTCTCGACGTGCTTTTGGAACGACATGGAATCACGCTCGATCCCGGGACCTACGTCATGCGGCCAGAACGCATGCACCGCATTCTCGAGAATCCAAGGTTGTCAGTGGCGAGTCACTCGATGACGCACCCGTTCCTGGCGAAGAGCTCCGAGACGGAAATCGACAAAGAGCTCTCTGCTTCAGCGGAGTCCCTCCGCGAGCGTTACGGATCCTCAGTCGTCGACGTCTTCTGCTTCCCGTACGGCACCATGGAGCTTATCGGATCGGTCGCGCTCGGGAAGGCCGCACGGCACTACCGGGGGTCCGTTCTCCTCGATGAGTCCGCCGTGCATCGCGCCCCCCAAGCCATGGGACGCATCGGCTTATACAACAAGGACACGCCCCTACGCCTGTTTCTGAAGATCCTCCGAGCCCAGGCCCTCGCGGTGCGGAAGGCTAACGGCCACTCCTGACTCGGCCCACCGCTCCCATCACCCGGTACAGCACTCGCACCACCCACCGCGCATAGCAGCTCGCGCTCCCACCGGGGACATCTGGTTTTGGGCGTGAACTGTAGATGTGAGCATGTGTTAGCGGCGGCCCAAACTACACAAAAGTGGCGGACGAAAGCGTCGCACTGGTTGGTTTGATGGACGACAATATCATGAGTTAAAGACCAAGTCCGCCAGAGCGATAGGGTGCGGTTTGGCTCACGCGACTTCAAGGTCACGGGTCGTCTGTGACAAACCAGAGACGACGCCACCGTTCTTCCTCGCGGTCTGGAATGCGGCAGAACAGATCGATTGCTTTCTTATCGGTACGAATATCGACCGGCGCCAGATCCGGATCAGTAAGTCGATGCACCTGTAACGTGTTGCGTTGTGCGGCGTATACCCAATAGCCTTTCGACGACAAAAGCTCGAACATTTCGGCGAAGGTGACGCCGTGGTCCAGCGTGAACATCGACGCCTCAGCAATTATGGCCGGCCGAAATCTCGCGATAGTCTCGGAGCCGCCGTTGATAATGGCGGGCTCCGGACCATCTACATCGATTCTTGATGAGATCTAGCCGCTTGATTCGATTGGCGCGGACGTAAGCGTCGATGGTCGTGGTTTGGCTGGTGTAAGCGACTTCCTTCTCTCCGTGGAAGTAGGCGTCAATGGCGTGTCGCGGGCCCGCTGCGCCCCCAACCTCGACCGACCTCAACATGAATGATCCCCAGGAACCCACAGGGCGAACAAAAGTGGCCTCCCCGCACCTGTCGGAAAGAGCGACATTGTTGGTGACGACATTTTTCAGGGTATTACGTTCAATCGTGCGTCGGAGATGCGCATAGCTGCCGGCGTCTACTTCGAACGCGTGAACAGCGCCCGGGTCCTGAACGACCTTCGCGGCGATCGCGGTCAAGACGCCTATGCTTGCCCCGATATCGTACACAACATCACCAGGGCGGTGCTCAACCTTTCGCGAGCCCTGGTAAAGCTGGCGCTTCTGGTGGCAATCTCGCTGCCGCTCGCGCTCACTCTATTGGTTGCGGTTCCGCTCATTCAGTTCCTGCTTAGAGGCTTCAACGTCCACGGAACCTGTCAACGCCAGTGAGACACTCTTGGAAATCAATTAGAGAGCAATCTCCTGTGTAGTGAGGGATGGGGTGGGAGGATTGATCCAGACGGCCTCCGCGGAACCTGTCAACGCCAGTGAGACACTCTTGGAAATCAATTAGAGAGCAATCTCCTGTGTAGTGAGGGATGGGGTGGGAGGATTGATCCAGACGGCCTCCGGGAGTGGTTTAGGCTTCGGCTCACCGGAGACGAAGCGCTCGGGATGAGCGGCCCATGCCTCACGGAGCACGGCCTTCCTGCAGGCGATGATCCGATCGGCGTGACCGAAGTGGACCTGTTCGGGGGTCAGCATCGAGATGCCGCCATGGCGGTGCTCGGCATTATACCAACGGAAGAACGAGCGACAGAAGGTCTTGGCTTGCCCCTGATCCCCGAACCGGCCGGGAAACGAGGGATGGTACTTCAAGGTCTTGAACTGAGCCTCGGAGAACGGATTGTCATCCGAGACCTGGGGTCGGCCCAACGAGCGGGTCACGCCGAGATCGGCGAGTAGTTGAGCCGTGCATTGGCTCGTCATCGGAGCCCCTCGATCGGAATGCAGGGTCAGGAGGTGGGGCTGGACGCCATGCTTCAAGCAACTCTGCTGGATCAGCCGGCTGGCCAGGGCAGAGTTCTCCCGATCCGCCACCATCCATCCCACGACGTAGCGGCTGAAGATGTCCAGGATCACGTAGAGGTAGAAGTAACTCCACTTCTTCGGCCCCAGCAGCCGGGTGATATCCCAGGACCAGACCTGGTTCGGGCCCCTCGCCATCAACTCGGGCTTCTGGTATTTGGGATGACTCCGCTGCGCTCGACGCTCCTGAACCGGCACCTGGGAAGCCAGAACGCGATACATCGTACGCTCGCTGCACAGGTAGACGTCCTCGTCGAGCAGCGTCGCCACCACCTCGGCTGGGGACCGGTCCACGAACCGCTCCGAACACAGCGTGTCGAAGACCTTGTCTCGTTCCTTCTCGCTTAAGGCCCGGGCGGGGGTCGGGCGGGGCTGCTGATGCCCGGTCGATGCACTCCGACGACGGTAGAACGTGGCTCGCGGCACCCTGAGCGCATCGCACGCGGGCTTCACCCCTACGTGCTTGGCTAGCTCCTGGGTCGCCTTCATGAGTTCGTCCCGTCCTCGAGGCTCAATCCCAGCAGCCCTGCAACTTTTCCCTGGACGTCGATGATCAAGTGCGCCTTCTGGAGCTCCTTCTCGAGGCGAGTGTTCTCGCGCTCCAGCTTGCGCACCTTCTCCTCCAGCGGATTGCGCTCGCGCTTACGGCCTCGTTTCTTCGACAGCGCTTTCAGGGACCCGCTATGCGCCGCCTTGCGCCATGTCGTCAGGTGCGACGAGTACAAGCCCTCCCGCCGTAGGAGTCGGCCAACCTCTCCGGGCTCCGTGCACCGGTCCGCTTCTTCGACGATCCGCAGCTTGTACGACGGAGCGAACCGCCGGCGCAGCGGCCTATCTACCACCTCCGAGTCCGCAGGAGCTGCCGCGCTTCGCTTACCGTCCCAGGTTGGTGGGGCTATTCCATTCTCTTTCATTCTCTCTCGGTGTCTCAGCATCCTCGGTTTCTCTGCCTTCGCCCTACTCTAATTCCTTAGCTGCTCCGTGTCTCACGTAAGTTGGCAGAGAGGGCCGGGAGTGGTTTAGGCTTCGGCTCACCGGAGACGAAGCGCTCGGGATGAGCGGCCCATGCCTCACGGAGCACGGCCTTCCTGCAGGCGATGATCCGATCGGCGTGACCGAAGTGGACCTGTTCGGGGGTCAGCATCGAGATGCCGCCATGGCGGTGCTCGGCATTATACCAACGGAAGAACGAGCGACAGAAGGTCTTGGCTTGCCCCTGATCCCCGAACCGGCCGGGAAACGAGGGATGGTACTTCAAGGTCTTGAACTGAGCCTCGGAGAACGGATTGTCATCCGAGACCTGGGGTCGGCCCAACGAGCGGGTCACGCCGAGATCGGCGAGTAGTTGAGCCGTGCATTGGCTCGTCATCGGAGCCCCTCGATCGGAATGCAGGGTCAGGAGGTGGGGCTGGACGCCATGCTTCAAGCAACTCTGCTGGATCAGCCGGCTGGCCAGGGCAGAGTTCTCCCGATCCGCCACCATCCATCCCACGACGTAGCGGCTGAAGATGTCCAGGATCACGTAGAGGTAGAAGTAACTCCACTTCTTCGGCCCCAGCAGCCGGGTGATATCCCAGGACCAGACCTGGTTCGGGCCCCTCACCATCAACTCGGGCTTCTGGTATTTGGGATGACTCCGCTGCGCTCGACGCTCCTGAACCGGCACCTGGGAAGCCAGAACGCGATACATCGTACGCTCGCTGCACAGGTAGACGTCCTCGTCGAGCAGCGTCGCCACCACCTCGGCTGGGGACCGGTCCACGAACCGCTCCGAACACAGGGTGTCGAAAATCTTGTCCCGCTCCCTCTCACTTAAGGCCCGGGCGGGGGTCGGGCGGGGCTGCTGATGCCCGGTCGATGCACTCCGACGACGGTAGAACGTGGCTCGCGGCACCCTGAGCGCATCGCACGCGGGCTTCACCCCTACGTGCTTGGCTAGCTCCTGGGTCGCCTTCATGAGTTCGTCCCGTCCTCGAGGCTCAATCCCAGCAGCCCTGCAACTTTTCCCTGGACGTCGATGATCAAGTGCGCCTTCTGGAGCTCCTTCTCGAGGCGAGTGTTCTCGCGCTCCAGCTTGCGCACCTTCTCCTCCAGCGGATTGCGCTCGCGCTTACGGCCTCGTTTCTTCGACAGCGCTTTCAGGGACCCGCTATGCGCCGCCTTGCGCCATGTCGTCAGGTGCGACGAGTACAAGCCCTCCCGCCGTAGGAGTCGGCCAACCTCTCCGGGCTCCGTGCACCGGTCCGCTTCTTCGACGATCCGCAGCTTGTACGACGGAGCGAACCGCCGGCGCAGCGGCCTATCTACCACCTCCGAGTCCGCAGGAGCTGCCGCGCTTCGCTTACCGTCCCAGGTTGGTGGGGCTATTCCATTCTCTTTCATTCTCTCTCGGTGTCTCAGCATCCTCGGTTTCTCTGCCTTCGCCCTACTCTAATTCCTTAGCTGCTCCGTGTCTCACGTAAGTTGGCAGAGAGGGCCACGCCTCTCAGATAGCATCCGAAGCGGCCGACGTGGAGAAGCGCATGCGCACCGAGGTGCTCGACTTGCTGGGGACGATCCCGTTGGTCAAGGGATTTTCCCAGGAGCAACGAGCTGCGGACTCATTTGCCGTTATCGCCGAAGAAGCGCGTGGGATCGAGGTGCGCCGGCACCGATTGTCACACTTGAAGAATCCGGTGGAGGAAGGGGTCATTCTGACCGCCGTCCTGATCGTCGAGGGCTTCCTTCTCTGGTGGGCCGATAGCTTCCAGCCCGGCGAACTCGTGCGCCTCGGAGCCTTCTTGCTCGTGGCCCAGCAGTCGATGCCCGACTATCTGGCCATCAGCAATTTCAGGCTCAAAATGTCGGAGCAGGTGCCGCTGCTCGATGCGTTGGCCGATCTGTATTCGGACGAGGGAAAGCACATCGTGCCCTCGGGCGACCGGTGCTTCGAGGGACTTCGGGAGGGGATAGACATCCGCGGCCTGAGCTTCTCCTATCAGCCTGCAATACAGGTGCTGCAGGACATCCACTGCTCGATTCCGTCCGGCTGCACGGTCGGGCTGGTAGGGGAGAGCGGAGCCGGAAAGACAACGCTGGCTCACTTGATCACCCGGTTCTACGACTGTCCTCCAGGGACGCTCTTCCTGGACGGCGTGGACATTCGAGAGTTCTCTCTGCCATCCCTACACGACAAGCTCTCGTTGGTGAGCCAGCAAGCCTTGCTCCTGAACCGTTCGATTCGACTCAACCTCACTTTCGGGTTGGAGAGCAAGCCGGGGGAAGAGAGCCTGTTGCGCGCGCTGGACGACGTGGAGCTCGGCAATCTCGTCCGGCAGCTCCCCGACGGAGTCGATACGCGAATCGGCGAGCGTGGAGTACAGCTCTCCGGAGGACAGAGACAGAGGCTCGCGTTGGCTCGTAGCCTGCTTCGCGACCCCGAGATCCTGATTCTGGACGAGGCTACAGCTTCGCTCGACAGCCTGCTCGAGCAGAAGATCGAAGCGACCGTTGAACGTCGCTCCTCGGGGCGCACGCTCATCGTCATCGCCCACCGTCTGTCCACTATCCGCAACGCTGACCAAATCCTCGTAATGAGCGCTGGGCGGATCGTCGAACGTGGGACTTGGGATGAGTTGGTGAGCAACCGGGGGCACTTCGAGACACTGTACCGCGCCCAGTTCGAGCGTGAGTCTGCGGCCGCAGGCGCCCCTCAATAGGGCCGCAGGGCACGCAGCCTGAAGAGACGGGCAAGCGGCAGGAGGGGATGAGTGATCCGCTCCAATATCTGTCCCCGCGCCGCCCGGCGGTTCCTCCAGGTCCAGTGTTCACACGTCGCAGGGAGGCCGGCCTCCCTGCGACGACGCAGGGCCTCGCCAAGCAGGTGCTCGAGGGCGGCGGTCCCGACTGGAGCAAGGAAATGGCAAACGGGCCTGTCGAGGGCCTCCGGAGTCAGCTGCTTCAATTCCTCGCCCCAATACATGGGACCGGGTTCGGGGAACGTGCTTAGCCCGCGCCTCCCTCCCACCAAGCCAAGCGCGATTTCGTCCCCGATGAAGCCGCCTCGAAGGTCCGTGAGGAGCTCCCGATATTGCTCAAGGCATTCGTCCATGAGGGGGATTCCGGCGCGTCTGTCAAAGTAAAATACGCCACTGTTGCACTTGAGATATCGTGTCGCCGCGAACTGGGTCATCAGGCGTTGAGTCGAGAAGCCGTGATGGGTTCGGTCATCGTCCGGGCCCAGGATTTCCCCCACTAGGGCCAAGTCCACTCCATCGAGATCGCGCCAGAACCGCTGTAAACTGCCGACGACGAGGCAGTCGGCATCAATGTACAGGGCCCGACGAAACGAACTGGCCTCCACTACCCCATACTTTAAGGCGCGGCCGAGATGGAATCGCGGCGGAACTTGAGTAATGCACGAGAACACGGCGCCATACTCGAGATTCGCGATCTTCGCCAGTTCCGGGTCGGCCACGAGCGCCACCGGAAGCTGATTGTGGACGCGGCATGACAGGGCCATGTCCGCCGCCATCTCCAAGTATCGGCGATGTCCGACAGCGAGGGTGACGACTCCAAGATCCTCGTCTAGCACGGTCGTCAACTGTGACAAGGGGCGCTTCCAACGCTCTCGGACGAGGTTTCGGGACGGGGCGGTTCCAGGCTAAGGTAGCATGACGCGCTAGTTGTCGTCGAGCGTCGGCACACCGAGCCGCGGATTTCATGTCGCGAAAGAACCCACTACCGTCAGCCCGACCGCCGTGACGGGCAGGGGGTCGGGCGGGACCGCGAGGCAGCCTCGCCGTTACTGGTTGCCAGGTCGCTCGCAGCGACGGGTGGGCGGCGGCTCCCGCTGAGCTGGGGCCTGGCGCTCAGTTGCCGGATCGGCCTTTCGTCATCCGCGGTACGCCCCGCTGGCGATGCGCTCGAGCCATGTCTGGTTCCGGCCGTACCACGAGATCGTCTCCGCCAGACCCTCCTCGAAGTCCACCGTCGGCCCCCATCCCAGCTCTTCTTTCGCCTTTGACGAATCCACGGCGTAGCGCCGGTCGTGGCCCAGGCGATCCTCCACGAAGGTGATCAGCGCCGGGTCGGCCCCGGTCTGCTCTATGATGGACTCGACCACCTGGAGATTGGTCCGCTCCGCGTCTCCGCCGAAGTTGTAGACCTCGCCGGAACGTCCCTTGCGGAGCGCGAGGTCCAGGCCCCGCCAGTGATCCCCCACCTGGATCCAGTCCCGGACGTGCAGCCCGTCGCCGTACACCGGAAGAGGCTCGCCCTTCATGGCGTTGGAGACCATGAGGGGAATCAGCTTCTCGGGAAACTGATACGGTCCGTAGTTGTTCGAACAACGGGTGACCACCACGTCCAAGCCGTGGGTGCGGTGGTACGCCAACGCCAGCATGTCGCCGGCGGCCTTCGTGGCCGAATACGGGGAGCGAGGGGCCAGCGGCGTCGTCTCCGTGAACCGGGGCGAAGGCCGGATCGGGCTCAGACGGGTCCTGCCAGGGAAGCTCTCCGTAGACCTCGTCGGTGGAGACCTGCACGAACCGTGGCGGACCCGAGGCGGCCAGGGCCGCGCTGAGCAGCGTGTGCGTTCCCGTAACGTTGGTTCGGACGAAGGGTGCGTCGTGCTCGATGGAGCGGTCCACGTGGGATTCGGCGGCCAGGTTCAGGACGGCGTCTACGTCACCGACAAGCTCGCCCACGAGGCCCGCGTCGCAGATGTCACCGTGGACGAACCGGTAGCGCGGATCCTCGTCCACGCCCTTCAGGTTGTCCAGATTCCCGGCGTACGTGAGGAGATCGAGGTTGATCACCTCCATGTCCGAGCGCTCCTCGAGGAGATAACGGATGAGGTTGGAGCCGATGAAGCCCGCTCCACCGGTGACGAGCAGTCTCACGGATCCGTCGACCGCCGGCCGGGAGAGGGGACCTCGGGAAGGTGTAGGACGGGTTCGTCCGCGGTGTCCGCGACGAGTCGTGTGGCGCGATACAGAGATCGGACGGTCCCAGCGTCCGTCCAACCCGTCCACGACGTGGTGGCGCAGGGCTCCCCACTCCACGTAGCGGTTGTTCACGTCGGTGATCTCCAGCTCTCCACGGTCCGAGGGCGAGAGTCCCTGCACGATCTCGAAGACGCGCCGATCGTAGAAGTAGCAGCCGGTGACCGCGAAGTTACTCCGCGGCTCTGAGGGCTTCTCTTCGATCCCCACGACCCGATCCCCGTCGAGCTCCGCCACGCCGAATCGGACCGGATCGTCCACCTCCTTGAGGAGCACCATGGCTCCATCGGGGTCGGCCCGGTACGCGTCGACGGCCGGCCGTATCGGCGAGCCGAAGACGTTGTCTCCGAGGATGACGCATACGGGCCCGTCTTCCGCGAAATCCTCCGCCAGGCCTAGAGCCTCCGCGATCCCCCCCTCCCCTTCCTGGTAAGTGTAGTTCAGGTGCTTGAGGCCGAAGTCCCTGCCGTTGCCGAGCAGCTGTAGGAAGTCCCCGGCGCTGTTTCCGCCGGTCACGATCAGGATCTCGTCGATCCCCGCGTGCACGAGCTGCTGGATGGGGAAGTAGATCATGGGCCGGTCGAAGACCGGAAGAAGGTGCTTGTTGGTGACCCGCGTCATGGGCTGCAGACGGCTGCCGAGGCCTCCGGCGAGGACGACGCCCTTCATCGGAGCTCCCCTTTCATGGGGTTCTCGCGGCGATCCATCCCAGGCGCGTCGTATGGGCCGTTCCCTGTCATCGCAACTCTTCCAGGTAGCTCGTCAGGGACTCGCGCCAGGCCGGCATGGATCGCCCTAGGAGACGCTCGTCCTCCGTGCAGTCGAGCACGGAATAGGGGACGAGGTGCGGGAGCACCTAGGATCGAATCTGCCATTGCGTCTCGCTTCCAGGGTCAGGGTCCTGCGGCGCTAATGTACCCTTCCTTCTCCAGGTGGAGAAAGACCTGGTGGCCACCTCCGATTCCGGTTCTGGCTCTGAACACCTCCACGCATGTAACGCGCAGGAGTACGAACGCGAGCTCGATGACTACGTGGCATTCCTCGCCACCTTCCCATGCCGCTATTCAACCGCCCGGGCCATGCTCGCACCGTTCGTGAGCGTCAACCCGACCCTGGCTCGACCACATCTATGCCTGAAGTATCACGGTTCCTCGGCATCGTCGTCGGAATGTTCTACAATGAGCATGGGGCCCCACACTTCCACGCCGTGTACGGGGAACACGAGATCTCCGTCGAGGTAGAATCCACAGCCGTCCATGGATATTTCCCGCCGAGAGCGAGGCGACACGTTCTCGAGTGGGCTGAACTCCACAAGGCGGAGCTCCTGGAGGACTGGGACCTGGCCCGGAAGGGGCGAGCCCCTCAAGCGAATCGCGCCCCTCGAGTGATCACATGGATTACCACATATTGGAAGCGCACTACGTTGGAGGACATGTCGTGTGGCTTCGATTCCGGGATGGCACGACCGGGGAAATCGACCTTGCCCCGGTGCTGAACGGGCCTGTGTTCGAGCCGCTTCGTGACCCACGATACTTCCGGGCTTTTTCGGTTCATCCGGAGTTCCACACCCTCGTCTGGCCGAACGGGGCGGATCTCGCACCTGAGTTCCTCCGCGACAACATCCGGGTCACCGCCTGACGCCAGCCGGCGGCGGCCCGGAGGGCCTGGTGGATTCGGGTGAGATTGGCGGTTGCGGTTCGTTAGGCGATCGACACACGCCGTTGCGACACCTCACTGAGACCAGCCAGAAGAACCGGAACTGGCATGACCGGAACCTCTTCAGAGGGCTCGAAGACGGACTGGGATGCCACAATCCCTTGGCCGAATGCCCTCTGGATCGCCAGCCGTGCATGCCCGATTCTGGCGCCGTTATCTCCCTTCACCTCGACCGGCACACGTCCACCCAGAGAACGTCAGACACCCGTCATCGGATCGCCTCCAGATGCTCCCGGAGGGAGTCGCCCCACATGGGCATGGAGCGGCCCAATAGGGCCTCGGCCTTGGACGAGTCGAGCACAGAGTAGCGGGGCCGGTCCGCGGGCGCGCCCCAGGCCTCCGCGGTGGTGGCCTCCAGCTCTACGTCGAGGTTCGCGAGTACGGCGGCCCCCTTCGCAAGGTCCAGCCAGGTGGCCTTGCCTCGGTCGCAGAGGTGGTACGTTCCGATCGCGCCCCTCTCGGCCAGCTCCACCAACGCGGGGGCCAGACTGTCCGTCCAGGTCGGGCACCCCACCTGGTCGTTCATGATCTTGAGGGGGCTGGAACGGTATCGAGCTCCGACGATCACGTCGATGAAGTCCTTTCCGTCGGGTCCGTACAGCCAACTTGTGCGCACGACGGTCCAGCGGGCATCGGTCGTCTCGAGCACATTCTCGCCGGCCAGCTTGCTCCGGCCGTACGCGTTGACGGGGTGCGTCTCGTCCTCGGGCCGGTAGGGCCGATCCGACCGGCCGTCGAAGACATAGTCCGTGCTCGGATAGACGAGACTCGCTCCGATCGCGGCGGCGGCGAGCGCCACGTTGCGGGTTCCGTCACGGTTGACCGCCATGGCTCGATCGGGCTCCTCCTCCGCGTCGTCCACCGCGGTGAAGCCGGCACAGTGCATCACGGCCTCGGGCGCCTCGTCCCGCAACCGGCTCTCCACCCACTCGGAGTCGGTGACGTCGAGCGCCGCCCGGTCCAGGGCGCGTACGTCGTGTCCCCTTCCCGTGGCCGCTCGTACGATGGCGCTGCCGAGAAGTCCCCCAGCGCCGGTGACGAGGATCCTCAAGTGTAGAACCGCCTGATCGCCTCAGCCACCGCCGTGACCCGCTGCTCACCGAGTTCGGGGAACACGGGCAGGCTGAGCACTTCCGCGCACAGCTTCTCGGAGACCGGCAGGTCCCCCTCCCGGTAGCCCAACTCCGAGAAGCACGCCTGCAGGTGTAGCGCGAGCGGGTAGTAGACGGCGCTTCCGATGCCCTTGTCGTCCAGGTAGTCTCGGAGTTCGTCCCGTCGGCGGGCCCGGATCGTGTACTGGTTGTAGACGTGGACGTTGCCAGGTGCGACGGCGGGGGTGATGACCTCTGCGATGTCCGTGAGCAGCTCGTCGTAGAGCGCCGCGTTCCTCCGGCGTGCGTCGGACCATGACTCCAGGTGGGGCAGCTTGGCCGAGAGCACCGCGGCCTGGAGGGTGTCCAGGCGGCTGTTCGTGCCCACCATTTCGTGGTGGTACATCTTGAGGCCGCCGTGGACCCGAAGCTTCTTGAGCTTGTCGGCCAGCTCCGGGTCGTTCGTCGAGACGAGGCCGCCGTCTCCGAAGCTCCCGAGGTTTTTGGTCGGGAAGAAGCTGAACGCTCCGGCGTCCCCGACGGCTCCGGCCTTGACCCCTCCCACAGACCCGGCGCTACCCGTACTGAGACACTGGGAGGCCCCAATAGCGTGCGCGGCGTCCTCCAAGACGAATCCGCCTCGCTCACGGGCCACCGCCCCGATCTCCGCCATGGGGGCCATCTGGCCGAAGAGATGCACGGGAATCACGCCCCGGGTCCGATCCGTCCATGCCGCCGCCACCATCTCCGCGGTCACGTTTAAGGTGACGGGATCGACGTCGCAGAAGGCCGGCCGGTAGCCGGCGTTCCACACGGCGCCGGCGGTGGCGAAGAAGGTGAAGGCCGGAATGACGACCTCGTCTTCGGATTGCCTCCAGAACGCCCGTAGGGGCAGCAGAAGGGCATCCGTGCCGCTCGCGCATCCGACCGTGTACCCCACCCCGATCATTTCGGCGAGGCTCGTCTCGAGCCGTTCTACGGGCTCACCCAGAATGAAGCGCTGCGAAAGCACGATCGCCCGGACGGCCTCGTCCAACTCTCCGCTTATCGACTCGTACTGAGCCGTCAGATCGAGCAGTGGAATCTCCATGATGTCCTTTAGCAGTACACCTCAATCCCGGAGAAGCGGGACTCTCATCGGCTCTCCCCCACCGCGACTCCGACCCGCCCAAGCGCTTCGGTGTACAGCCTCTCCATGTCTCCCGCCAGCCGTTCGATTGAATAGCACTCCAGCACCCGCTTCCTGGCCGTCTCCCGCGTCTCTCTTGACGGAGGGTCACGCAGCGCGGTTTCCAGTACGCCCGCAAGCTCGTCGGCGGACGCGCTCCACACCAGACGCCCCAGCCTGTCCCCCTCCAGCATTTCGGGCACGCCGCCCACCGCCCGCGATACTACGGGCGTGCCGCTCGCCAGGGACTCGAGCAGCGAGACTGGCGTGCCCTCGTCGAAGGACGTGAGAGCCGTCAGGTCGAACGCCGGATAGATCTCGGGCAGGTCCTGTCGCCATCCGAGCCAGTGGACGAGCCGATCAAGGCCCTTCTCGGCGGCATATCTCCTCAGGACCCCTTCCCTCTCCCCCGACCCCACCACCACAACATGTGGCGCCGGGTCCATACACTCCGCCAGTATCCCGACCGCGTCGAAGAGCAGCTCGTGGTTCTTGACCGGCACCATGCGCCCCACGATGCCGATCACCGGACGGTCATCCTCGATGCTCAGTTGATCCCGTAACCGTCGGCGTGCCTCCCTCCGGTCCACGTCTGCGAAGGGCTGAAGGTCCAGCCCCAGCGGGATCACGGTGAAGCGCTCGGCGGGCGCCACGCCCAGATCCTCGGCCATCTCTCGGGCCTGTCGATGCGTGAGCACGATCAGCCGGTCCGTAGCCCGGGCGAGCTGTCGCTCGACTTCCAGGAAGAAGCGCGTCTTCAGCCGTGAAAAGTAGAGGCCGCCGAGCACGTGCCCGTGGAACGTGTGCACGATGATGGGCACGCCCGCAGCCAGGGCGGCCAGGCGGCCCACCGTGCCGGCCTTCGAAGTATGCGTGTGGACGATGCTCGGCCGCTCCCGGCGGAAGATCCTGAAGAGTGTGAGCAATGTCCGCAGATCCCTCCACGGCGAGAGGGGGCGCGACATCCCGGCGATCTCGATCACGTCGACACCCCGATCGAGAGCGTAGTAGGTCATGTCGCCCTCATCCTCGGTAATACGGCCGGCGATGAGGCGCGTGCGGAAGCGCTCGGGGTCCAGTGCCTCGGCCAGGTGTACGACGTGCATGGCGGGCCCACCCGTGTTCAGGCGGGCGATGACGCGGTGGACGAGGATGGGGGTCATGGGACGGGCGGGCGTGCCCCGGCCCTCAGCCAGCTCCACCCTTCACGATCCACGCACCTGCCCGTGTGCCATGCTCGTTCAGGAGAGGCGCCGTCACGTGGCGGGCGTCCACCACGACACCGGCCAGCTCGAGCACGCGCCCGTAGTCCACCTCCGAGTGATCCGTGACGATGACGACCGCGTCGGCCTCGGAAAGGGCCTCGTCCGTCAGCGCTACCGAGGACAGGGAGGTTCCGTCCTCAGCCACTTCCGGCACGAAGGGGTCGTGGTACTCCACCTGTGCACCGTCGGCCGCAAGGAGCCGGATGATGTCCAGGGCCGGTGACTCCCGGACGTCATTGACGTCCCTCTTGTACGCCACCCCCAGAACGAGGATGCGGGCGCCGTTCACGGCCCTCCTGCTGGCGTTCAGAGCCGCCCGTACCTTCCCCACGACGAACTGCGGCATCTCCGCGTTTATCTCCGAAGCCAGCTCGATGAAGCGGGTACGGTAGTCCAACGTCCGCATCTTCCAGGCGAGGTAGTGGGGATCCACCGGAATGCAGTGCCCTCCCAGACCCGGTCCCGGCGTGAACTTCATGAAGCCGAAGGGCTTGGTGGCGGCCGCTTCGATGACCTCCCAGACGTCCACCTTCAGGCGGTCGGCGATGAGGGCGATCTCGTTCACCATGGCGATGTTCACCGCCCGGAACGTGTTCTCCAGGATCTTGACCATCTCCGCTGCCTCGGTGGACGAGACCTCCACCATCGTGTCGATGAACCGCTCGTAGACGCCCAATCCAGCTTCCGCGCAGGTAGGAGTGATGCCCCCGAGCACCTTGGGCGTGTTCTTCGTCTTCCACACGGCGTTCCCAGGGTCGACGCGCTCGGGAGAGAAGCACAAGAAGAAGTCCTTCCCGACATGCAGGCCCGTGCGCTCCAGGGTCGGCAGAAGGACCTCCCTGGTGGTGCCTGGATAGGTGGTCGACTCGAGGACCACGAGCTGACCGGGACGCAGCGCTGCGGCCACGGCCTCGGACGCGGCGATCACGTGGGAGACGTCGGGGTCCTGGGTCTTGGAGAGCGGCGTGGGGACGGAGATCGAGATCGCGTCGCACTCGGCGAGCCGCACCATGTCCGTGGTGGCGTCGAGGCGGCCGGTGTCGAGTGCCTCCGCCAGCTCCGCGTCGGTGACGTCCTCGATGTGGCTCCGGCCCGCGTTCACGCCCTGCACAACCACCGGTTCGATGTCGAACCCTACCGCTCGGAGTCCCGAGCGGGCGATCTCCACAGAGAGGGGCAGGCCCACGTAGCCCAGTCCGATGACCCCAACGGTGAGGTCGCCGGTGCGCAGGTGCTCGATGGGCGAATCGGTCATGAGTCGGTGAGACACGGATGATGGGTGGATCGGTGGCCGGAGCGGCCGCACCGAATATGACGGCTGAAAAGAGGCGCTACAAGGCGGAACCGACCGCTCGAGCGTCGAATGACGTCGGGGAGTCCGCATCATGCTGCTTGAATTTGAGGGCGATGTCTCCGACGTTCGCCTACGGAGAGACAGCCTCGACGGGGCCCCCAACGCACTCTGGAGGCACACCGAGCCCTATGGTTCCATACGATCGCCCGCCCACCGGCATCATCCAGGGTGAGGATGGCAGCATTTCGTGCTTCCTGGAAGCGGGGGCTGATGGAAACATCGACTGGGGGACGGTAGCCAGCTTCGGCGACGAGTGGGGCAAATTCCGACGTTTTGACGAGCCGGAGCTCCGCGTCCCAGGCGATCAGTACTTCGATGTGGTCGAGGACGGCATGGTCACCCCGGACAGCCTGGTCCTCGACGTCGGATGCGGAAGCGGGCGCTGGACGAAGTTTCTGGCCCCCCGTGCTGGCTTCATCGAGGCTGTCGATCCCAGTGATGCCGTCCTCACGGCGCAACGCTTCCTCGGCGATTTCGACAACGTTCGACTCACTCAGGCCGGAGTGGACGAGCTCCCCTTTGCGGACGACAGCTTCGACTTCGTATTCAGCCTGGGGGTGCTTCATCACGTTCCCGATACCGCACAGGCCATGCGACGCTGCGTCGCGAAGCTCAAACCGGGTGGGCACTTTCTGGTGTACCTATAACGACCTCGACAACCGAGGCCCCCTCTACCGCGCCGTGTTCGTCATGAGCACGTTGATTCGTCGCATCGTGGCCGGCCTCCCGAAGCGCCCCAGATCTCGTCTTCCACCATCCCGTCTGCACGATCACGCGCTCCTTCAACCAAGACAGCCCGACTCCGGTGAAGACGAAGAAGAGAGGCATGATCTGAGCCCGATGCCGATACGCCGTACCGAAATTCCCCTCCACAAGCCCGTAACTCGAGACCACGATCACGAGTACGGAGAGCACGATCAAAACGTTCGTGACGCGGCCTCGCAGCGAGATCCTCCACCCCTGAAGAGCGAGAAGGAAGAGCGGATACCAGAGCAGGGTCTCGGGCATGGCGGTCAGCTGAAGCGAAGTCTCGATGGCCCATGGGAATGGAGCGAAGAGAAGGTAGGAGACCCCCAGGGGAAGATACCTCAGCGCGCCTCCGATGGTCTCGGTCTCGGCGCCCACACCGAAGGCGGAGGTCGCTTGCGCCTGGAGGCCCAGACGGAGGACCTGAGCCGTTTCCAGAGCGGACTCCGGCCGGAGCGTGGAGAACAGCCCCACCTGGTCGGCGAAGTAGGTGAAGGCCAGCGCCACCACGGTGCCGAAGGCCATGGTGCCGAATACCCGGTCAGGGCGTAGCGCCGCGAAGCTGCCGATGGCAAGCCCCGCGACCACCAGGAAGGCCATGTAGTCCCTCAACAGGCCGAGACCGACCAGCGCGGCTGCGAAGATGCAGACGTGTGAGATGCGGAATCTCCTCGACAAGCGCGCACCATAGAGGACCAGCAGGACGATAAAGAACGTGGCCAGTGCGTCGCGGATGTTCAGGATCGACCAGAGGACCAGGGACGGGAAGAAGCTGGTGAGCAGGGCGGCCATTTTGGCGGCTCTGACAGACAGGAATTCCCTGGTCAAGTGGAAGGTCAGGAGCGCCGTCCACACTCCAGCGAACATGTTGAGGACCACGAGCGCAATGCGTGATTCGCCGAAGATGAAGTAGAACACAGCATTGAGATGATAGTATCCGGGACGCCAGCCTTCTCGAATGGCCCGTGGCGCGAGCCCTACACCCGACCAGTAGTCACTGATCTCCTTCCCGACCCGCTCATACCCGATGGCATCGGGCGCGAAGAAATACGGAGTGAGCTGGAAGTGAATCACGAGCGCGAGAAGTACGCGCAGCCCCAGGGTCGCGAAGACCAGTCGCGTCAGCCACCGTCTTACTCCGACATCTTGCTCTCGGGATAGACCCGCGACGGTGAGACCGAGAAGAACGATGAACTCGATGGAAAACGGGAGGGCCACCCCGGGGTTCTCAATGACCGCCAGGCCCAGTAGCGCAGACGCCACCGCAACCGTGAGGATGGCGATGGCGCCGGCGTTGGAAGACCTCACGCGTGCTCGGTCCCGGACACTCGGAGGGTGAGCTCGGACTCGTCACCTCCCTGCCACATTTCCCCCGCCTTCCACCATCGACCCTGAGCCCACTCGGGCATCCCGGCCAACCCCACCATACCCAGCAACGCCCAGACGTGTCTGAAGTCCTCGCTGGCGACGGCGATGCCGTGGACGGCGACGGCAAAGAGCGCAAGCAGGAGAGCCGCGTTACGCCGCGTGGTACCGTCGCGGATCAACGCCCGTACCAGAATCACCACCGCACCGGTGATCAGTGCGAACCCCACCAGGCCGTATTGACCGAGGAGACTCAGATAGAGGTTATGGGCGTCCCAGGGCGAGAGCGTGCTCGAGCCGCTGAGGGGGTCCATGGCTTCTGCCAGATAGGGGCTCGCGCCCACTCCTGCCAAAGGCGACTCCAGGACCGCCTGCCACGCAGAGGCCCAGATGCCCCATCGGATCCCGCTGGCCGAGATGGACAGGCCACCGAGGTTGAAGCCCATGGGAAGGAGCAGCCCCATCAACGTCGTTGTGAAGATCGTCACGCCAGCCACCAGGAGAATCACCGGACCGGGCCGCTTCCGATCGAGTGAGACCCGGCCATGGCGCTGGCGCATCGTGAGGAGCCCGATGACCGCCAGCAGAACCCCCGCTCCGATCCACACCGACGAGACCGTCAGGAAGAGGGTCATGCCCAAAACCCATGCACCTACCGTGGCCCAGACACCGAAGTCCTGGCTGAGGGGACGCCAGCGGGCCCAGAGAAGCGCTCCGGACACCACCAGGTAGTCGCCGAACATGGTAGGGTGAAGGAACGGTCCTGACAGCCGGGGTGCTGGCAATCCACGGATCGAGCCGCCTCGGAAGAGCACTTGCTCATGGAGGGGATCGGGTCCGACGCGAAGACCCACGTGACGACAAGAGAGATCGCCGTGCCGAGGAGCCACGCGTCAGCCGCCTTGCCCCACTCCGCCCCGCACCAGATGATGGCCAAGGCGCCCAGTCCGAGGGCTGCGTACGCTACGCCCTTGGTAAGGGCGTAGCCCGTGTGAACGCCCCACGCACCCCCCAAGGCGCCCCACACGCTGAATGCCATGAAGAACAGTGCTGCGACGTGGAACGCCCTATGCACAGGGAGAAGGGGCACGCCCTCTCTCCTGCGGCTCAGGTAGTGCGGGATCATCCGGCCGAGGTCGGCGATGCCGGCCAAAATGACGATGGCAAGGAAGACATCGCTCAGCGTGGCCATGGCGCCGTTCACCGGCATCACGAAGAGGTGGCCGATGGGCAAGACAACAAGATAGCCGAAGACGGCGTAGCGCAGGATCAGCGGATCCAGAATGGGCTCTGATGGCTCCGGTAGGTCCGGCCCGGACTCCGCGGCCAGCCCGGCACCCGCGTCCAAGCCAGGAGCTTCATCGCTCACGAGAGTTCTCCCGTACAGTGCCTTACCACAGCCCGCACCAACCCCGCAACCGTGAACTCCTCGGCCTCGACCACAACGTCGTAGCCGAGCTCCCGAGCGGCCGATGCCGTCACCGGGCCTATGACGGCGGCCCGAGCGATCGGCGGCCCTTCGACAAGCCGATGAAAGCCCCGGACGGACGAAGGTGATGTGAAGGTAATCAGGTCCACCCCCTTCTCGAGCTGGGCGAGTAAGTGGGGTGGAGCGTCGTCGACTGCCACCGTCCGGTGTGTCGTGACGACGTCTACCACTGCACCCCGTCCCCGAAGCCCTGTCGGTAAAACGTCTCTGGCCCCGGCGGCCACCGGAAGGAGCACGCACCGGCCGTCCAGGGGGCCGGCTGCCGCCAAGGCATCCAAGACTCCCTCGGCCACATGGGTCTCGGGTACCAGGTCAACAGAGAGACCGATGGCCTCCGCGGCCCGCGCGGTCGCGGGTCCAATGCAGCAGACGGACACCTCGCGCACACATTCACGTATGTCGAGATCAGCCTCGTCGGCCGCCGCTCGGAAAGCGAGCACGCCGTTGGTGGACGTGAAGATCACCCAATCGTGGTCGGCTTCGCCCCGTACCACCCTCTCCAACGGCTCTGGATCCGCGGGGGGTTCGATCCGGATGGTGGGTATCCGTATGACGCGGGCCCCAAGACTCTCCAGCGCTTCAGCCAGCTCCTCGGCTTGCGCCTTCGGCCTGGTAACAACCACGGTCCGGTCGGCCAAGGGGGGGACACCAACCGACACTCCAAATGTTTCGGCAGGGTTCATGTGCCCTAATATATCCCCCCGGCTCAGTCGAGGGCGAAGTCACGTTTGCCAGGGGAAGTCTTCGTGATGGGACGCCATGCGAGCCTATTCGTGTGGCTCGAGGGCGAGGCGGTCTAGACTTCGGCCACCTTGACCGGAGGTGCCTTGGTGACTCTCCCGCCTTTGATGCAGGTCGTGCAGACCCGCACGCGACGCCGGTCGCCCTCCGGGGTCACGATCTTGACGGTCTGCAGGTTGGGAAGCCAACGCCGCTTCGTCTTGTTGTGGGCGTGACTCACGTTGTTCCCTGTCGCGGGTCGCTTGCCGCACATGTAACACACTCGAGCCATTCTTTATACCCTCGGGCTCAGCCCGTCAGTTATCTCTACTGCCGTCGTCACCGCCGCCGCCGGCCATGACGACGACGTCCACCACTTCCAGGAACGACTGCGCGAAGGTCGCCAGAATCTTGTCGTCTTCCGTGATGGCACCGGTAGCTACCCAGTCGTCCGCCACGCTATCGCTCATGGCGTAGACCCTTCCGACCACCGAAACCCGCGAGCCGCTCGGGACCGATACGGCGTCCGCCACGACCAGCGCTCCCATCTTGATGAGGTACGGACCCGGCTGGTTGGGCATCTCCACGAAGAAGGCCTGGGAGCCCACTGCGCTCTGCACCGACAGGTTGTTTATGCGAAAGAAGCCGTTGCTGTGCGCCATGGGGTCGGACCCGAACACGGCCGCCTCCACCACGGGAGCCGAGCCGAGCCCCTCCGAGTCGCCGAAGGTGTCCTCGACCACCGCGACTTCTATGTTCGCCGCCTTCATGTTCAGCCACGCCAGAAAGCCGCCCACGATGACGAAGGCCAACATCATCAGAACGAGAGATCCTCTGTCAGAGGCGCCTTTGGGGGACCCCAACGATGTCATTTCGTGCTGTACTCCCAACTCTTGGTCAGTACGAGACCTTCGAGGTCCCGCCAGTCTACTCGACCAACTCGATCAGCGCCATCTCTGCGGCGTCCCCACGACGATTCCCCAACTTGAGGATGCGGGTGTATCCGCCCGGCCGTTCGGTGAACCGCAGGCCGATGTCGTCGAAGAGCTTGCCGAGGACCGCACGGTCCGCGATCTGGCGACCCGCCAGACGGCGGGCGTGCAGGTCACCCCTCTTGCCCAGAGTGATGAGCCGCTCGGCGAAGGGACGGAGCTCCTTGGCCTTGGCCGTCGTCGTCTCGATCCGCTCGTGCTGGAAGAGGGACGTGGCCATGTTGCGGAGCGTCGCCTTCCTGTGACTCGCGCTTCGGGAGAGGGCCCGGCCCTTCTTTCGATGCCTCATGATGAGCCTTACTCCTCGCTGGCCTCGGCCGGCTCGACCGGATCCTCGTCCACGAGGAAGAGCTGGCCATCGTCGCCCTCCCTGAGGCTCATGCCGAACCGGAGGCCGTGCTCATCCAGGAAGTCGGAGATCTCCTTGAGCGACTTCTTACCGAAGTTCTCGATCCCCAGCATCTCGTCCTCCGAGCGCTGAACGAGGTCGCCCAGAGTCCGGATGTTCTCCTTCTGCAAGGAGTTACGGGACCGAACGCTGAGCTCGGCCAGATCCTCGATTGGCCGGTCGAACAGATCGCGCAGCCGGTCGGGGACCTCCACGGCGCCCGGAGGCGTCAGCTGAGGCATTCCACCCTCACCGAAGTAGAGCATGAATTCGAGGTGCTTCCGAACCAGCTCCGCAGCGTAGCGAACGGCCGACTCCGGATCGACGGATCCGTTGGTCTCGATGAAGAGCGTCAGCCGATCGAAGTCGGTGCGCTGCCCGACCCGCGTCTCCTCCACCGCGAAGTTAGCGCGCAGGACCGGGTTGTAGATCGAGTCGATGCGAACCATGTCCACGGGCGCGCCCCGGGGCAGCTCATGTTGGCTCGCGAGAACGAAGCCCCGCCCCTTGTTGACGTGCAGCTCGATGTTGAGCTTGCGCTTGTCCTGCACGGTCATCAGGTGATGATCCGGATCGTGGATCGTCACGCCCGCCGCCGGCTTGATCTCGGCCGCCGTCACGGGACCCACTCCGGTCACGCGGATCGCGAGGGTCGCCTCGTCGATATCGTCGTCCAGTGTGACGACCAGGGCCTTGAGGTTCTGGATGACCTGGTGGACGTCTTCCACCACGCCCTGGATGGTCTGGTGCTCGTGCACCACACCGTCGATCCGGAACGCCCACACAGCTGCCCCACGAAGCGACGAGAGGAGCACCCTTCGAACCGAGTTGCCAAGGGTGTGTCCGAAGCCGCGCTCGAGAGGCTCGATCACGAACTCGGCCGAGTGCCCGTCTTCGGAGGTCCCGGCGACCTCGATCCGCTCGGGTAGTACCAATCCAGTTAGATCTATTTGCACGGAAGACTCCATTACTTCGAGTAAAGCTCCACGATGAGCTGTTCCTGGACCGCCAGCGGAATGTCCTGACGGGTGGGACGACGGGTCACGCGGCCGACGCGATTCTTCTCGTCCAGCGCGAGCCACTCCACGAGAGCGGGGCGGGTCCGGGCTTCGAGGCTCGCCTGCACCGACGCCAGGTCCCTGGACTTGGGTCGTATGGCCACTTCGTCGCCGGAGCCTACCTGATAGGACGGAACGTCCACGACGCGCCCGTTCACCTCCACGTGGCGATGCCGGACGACCTGCCGGGCGGCGCTTCGGCTTGGTGCGAATCCCATCCGGAAGATCACGTTGTCGAGACGGGACTCGAGGGAGATGAGCATGTTCTCCCCCGTGATGCCATCGCGGGTGGAGGCGCGCTCGAAGAGGGTTCGGAACGGGCGCTCGTGGAGCCCGTAGATCCTCTTGACCTTCTGCTTCTCACGGAGCTGGACGGCGTAGTCGGACTGCTTGCGCCGCCGTGCGTGGGCCGGGCCGTGCTGACCCGGAGGGTACGCGCGCCGCTCTACGGGGCACTTCTCCGTGTAGCACTTCGGTCCCTTCAGAAAGAGCTTCTGCCCCTCACGCCTGCAGAGCTTGCAAACCGGTCCCGTGTATCGTGCCATGCTGTTCTCTTCTAGACCCGGCGCTTCTTGGGCGGGCGGCATCCGTTGTGGGGAAGCGGGGTCACATCCTGAATGGCCTTGATCTGCAGTCCCGCGGCCGAAAGGGCCTGGATGGCCGACTCACGCCCGGAGCCCGGCCCCTGCACTCGGACGTTCACGCGCCTCACCCCCATCGCCACCGCCTCGCGTCCGCACTGCTCGGCGGCCACCGTAGCGGCGAAGGGCGTCGACTTCTTGGAGCCCTTGAAGCCGGCCTTGCCGGCGCTGCCCCACACGATGGTGTTGCCTGCGTTGTCGGTGATCGTGATGAGCGTGTTGTTGAACGTCGCCTTGATGTGCGCGACCCCCTCCGCCTCTACGATCTTCTTGCTGCGCCTACGCGGCGACGTTACTTCGGCCACTCGTTACCGTCCTTCGTGTCTTGATCGAAAGCGTTTCTCTATGCTCGATGTGCTCGACTACTTCTTCGGCGCCCTCTTCTTACCTGCGATGGCCCGTCGCTGACCCTTGTGGGTCCGGGCGTTCGTGTGGGTGCGCTGTCCGCGTACCGGCAGGCCACGGCGATGCCTGAGGCCCCGATAGCACCCGATGTCCATGAGCCGCTTGATGTTCATGGAGACTTCGGTTCGGAGGGCACCCTCTACCTTGTAGTTGCCTTCGATCTCTCGACGCAGCTGGTTCACGTCGTCGTCGGTGAGGTCGACGGTACGGCGGTCCGGATCGACACCAGTCTTATCGAGAATCACCTGCGACCGGGACGCCCCGATGCCGTAGATGTAGGTCAGCGCGACCTCTATCCTCTTGTTCTTCGGAAGATCAACACCCGCGATGCGTGCCATACCACCGTCTCTTCAACTCGTGATCGGAAAGGTGCGCGACTGAGGCGTACTCACGGTACGCCGCAGGGAGCGCGCTCTGAAGCCCGACACCACCCCGCGCCGCTATGGGCTGCGCGAGGCTACCCTTGGCGTTGTTTGTGCTTCGGATTGCGCGAACAAATGATCCTCACCACACCCCGGCGACGGATCACTTTACAGTGCTCGCAAATCGGTTTTACGCTGCTACGGACCTTCATTTTTCATGCCTTTACGTGCGTTTCTAGCAGAGCAAATAATGATAATGAAAGGCTCCCTGCCCTTCAAGGCGTTTCGGGGGTCTTCGACGTCTCGTGTCCCGCTCAGGCCGGCGTCTCCACGTGGGTCGCGGTCAGGATGCGCGGCCCGTTGGCCGTCACGGCTACGGTATGCTCGAAATGGGCCGACCTGGTGCCGTCCTGAGTCACGACGGTCCAGCGATCCTCGAGTGTCCTGATGTTCTCGGTCCCCAATGCGAGCATGGGCTCGATGGCGAGGACCATGCCCTCCCAGAGGACGGGGCCCACACCCGGGCGTCCCAGGTTCGAGACTTGAGGCTCTTCGTGGACTTCCCGGCCCACACCGTGGCCCACGAGATCCCGGATTATATGCAGTCCAGTCCCCTCGACCCGCGCCATGACGGCAGCACCGATGTCACCAACGTGGTTGTCCTTCACGGCTGCCGTGATGGCCGCATGGAGAGCCTCTTCCGTCACGGCGAGGAGGTGACGGCCCTGCTCGTCCAGCTCTCCCACCGAGAAGGTCCAGGCCGAGTCGGAGCACCAGCCGTCCAGCTTCACCCCGACGTCGATAGAGACGATGTCACCCTCCGCCAGCATCCGGTTCGCCTTGGGGATTCCGTGAACCACCTCTTCGTTCAACGAGATGCAGACGCTCCCAGCGAAGCCGTAGAGCCCCTTGAACGCCGGCTCGGCACCGTCGTAGGAGCGGATGAAGTCGTCGGCGAACACGTCCAGCTCCAGCGTCGATACACCGGGAACGATGCGAGGCTGTATCTCGACGAGGAAGTCGGCGATGATGGCCCCTCCGCGGGCGATCACTTCGATCTCTTCGGGGGTCTTGAGGTGGATCATCAGGCCAGCCCCAAGGCGGCGACCACGGCCGCGTGCACAGCCTCTACGCTCTGTTCACCGTCCACGCGGTGCACAGGGGCGCCGCTGGCCTCGTAGTATGCGATGAGGGGCGCGGTCTGACGCTGGTACACGTCCAGACGATTCTGGACAGTTCCGGGGTGATCGTCGGTCCGGTGCTGGAGGACAACGCCATCGTTGTCGCACACGCCGTCCTCGACGGGCGCGGCCAGAGAGATGTTGTAGACCGCGCCACACTCCGGGCACGACCGGCGGCCGGCAATCCTCTCGACAAGGGATGCATCCTCCGCCTCGAGCACCACGATGTGATCGATCTTCATGCCCAGCTCACTGAGCATCATGCTGAGACCCGACGACTGAGCGCTGGTCCGGGGGAAGCCGTCGAAGACGACGCCCGTGCCGGCGGGCAGGGGTGCCAGCTTCTCCTTCACCATGGCTATCATGACGTTGTCCGGGACGAGCGCCCCCGCGTCCATGAAGCGCTGCGCCTCCCGGCCAAGGTCGGTTCCCTGGGCACGGGCCTGGCGGAGCAGGTCGCCGGTGACCACCCGCTCCCAACCTTGAGCCTCGGCAAGAAGAACCCCCTGGGTGCCTTTTCCAACCCCCGGGGGTCCCAAGAGAATGACGTACATGAGCGTCGGTCGTCTCTCTGGCCGCGCTACATGTATCGTGAACGACCGCGCAACTTCACACGGCCCTTCTTCATGAAGCCGTCGTAGTGGCGGAGGAGCAGGTGCTGCTGCGCCTGCTGGACTGTGTCCAGGCCCACGCCCACTACGATCAGGAGGCCGGTTCCACCGAAGAAGAACGTCTGGATATTGAAGATGTCGAAGATCCAGAACGGCACCAGCGCGATCAGCGCCAGATAAATCGACCCCGGAAGCGTGACTCTCGTGAGCACGCGATCGATGTACTCAGCGGTACGGGCTCCCGGCTTCACACCCGGTACGAAGGCTCCTTGCTTCTTCAGGTTCTCGGCCAGGTCCACAGGGTTGAAGATGATGGCCGTGTAGAAGTACGTGAAGAAGACGATCAGGAGCCCGTAGGTGATGTAGTAGACCGGCCCGGGCTGGAAGATGTCGGCGATGGTGTCGAGGAATCCGCCTGTCTGGCCGGCGAACTGGGCGATGGTGCCCGGCACGACGATGAAGGATTGGGCGAAAATGATGGGCATGACGCCGGCCGAGTTGACTCGTAGCGGAACGAAGCTCTTCTGCCCCTCCCGGATACGCCCTCGCCCCACCACCTTCCGTGGTATCTGAACCGGGATCTTCCTCGCGCCCATGGTCATGGCCACCACGGCCGCGGTGATCGAGATCAGCACCGCGATGAGCATCACGACCGCGAAGATCTTGATCTGCCCGGCGATGAACGACTCCCAGGTCCTGGCCACGGCCGCCGGGAAGCTCTCGATGATGGAGAAGAAGATCAGGAGCGACATGCCGTTTCCGATCCCGCGCTCCGTGATCTGCTCACCGAGCCACATGACGAAGATGGCGCCCACCGTGAGCGTCACCGTGGTGGTCATGTTGAACAGGAAGCCGGGGTCCCGGACCGCACCCGTGCTGTTGAGGAAGGCGGCGTAGCTGAACCCCTGGACGGCACTCAGGACAACCGTAGTGTAACGGGTCCACTGCGTCAGCTTCTGCCGTCCGTCCTCGCCCTCCTTCTGCATTTTCTCCACGGTCGGGAAGACGGCGGCCAGCAGCTGGAACATGATGCTGGCGGAGATATAGGGCATGATGCCCAGGGCAAGGATCGTGGCCCGGCTGAGACCGCCACCCACGAACATGTCGTAGATGCCGAGGATCCCGCCCTGGAGGGCGCCGAACTGCTGCCGGAGGATCCCCACGTCCACCCCTGGAACGGTGATGTGTGCACCGAACCGGAAGACAAGCATGATGAAGAGCGTAAAGAGGATCTTCTCTTTGAGCTCCGGGACCCGGAAAAGATTCGGAATCGGGTTAACCATCGGTCTCCGCTTCGCCTTCAACATCCTCTGCGGCCGGCGCCTCGGCCTGCTCGGCCTCCTCAGCGGCTTCCGCTGCCGGGGCCTCGTCCGTCTCCACCGCGACCTCCGTGTCGGCCTCCACGGCGGCCTCCGCTGCCGGGGTCTCATCCGTCGCGGCCGCAACCTCCGCGGTCGGCTCTTCGGGGGCGGGCTCGGATGCCTCGGCCGCTCCATTGCCCCCGCCGCGAGTCAGGACCGTAGCCGAGCCTCCGGCCACTTCGATCTTGCTCACGGCTCCGCCGCTGAACTTGTGAGCCTCCACGGAGTAGGCCTGGTTCACCTCGCCCATGGCGAGAATCTTGATCAGCCCCTCTGCGGATCGGATCAACCCCGCTTCCTTCAACACCTCCGCGTTGACCGTGGTCCCCTCGACACGAGCGAGATCCCCCACGTTCACGATCTGGTACACCGTGCGCTTGCGCGGCGTGAACCCCCGCTTCGGGATGCGCCTCTGCAAGGGCATCTGTCCACCCTCGAATCCCGGACGGATGGAGCCACCACTGCGGGACTTCTGGCCGTTCTCTCCGCGACCGGCGGTCTTCCCTTTCCCGGAGCCGGGGCCTCGC
This sequence comes from Longimicrobiales bacterium, assembly GCA_965218295.1. Taxonomy (GTDB): domain Bacteria; phylum Gemmatimonadota; class Gemmatimonadetes; order Longimicrobiales; family Gaopeijiaceae; genus CBDCKN01. Next base: position 431,202 of record CBDCKN010000013.1, read on the forward strand.
CCCTTCCGCTTCGAGCGGCGATGAGAGCCGCGAGCGGGACGTAGTTCGTGTAGCTCAGCCATTCTCAGATCTCTTCCACCTTTACCAGGTGCCAAACCTGCTTCAGCATCCCGCGGATGGCGGGTGTGTCGTCATGCACCACCGTCTGCTGGTGCTTCTTGAACCCCAGGGCCTCCAGGGTGCGCCGGTGTTTGAATTTCCGCCCGACCCCACTCCGGACCTGGACGATGGACAGCTTCTTAGCCACGATCGCCTCCCAGGATGACCTCCACAGGAACGCCGCGCTCTTGTGCCGCTTGCTCGGGCGTGACCAGGTTCGTGAGTCCCTCCATGGTGGCTCTCACCACGTTGATCGGGTTGTTGCTCCCGAGGCTCTTGGTCAGGATGTCCTTGATGCCCACGGCTTCCAGGACGTAGCGGACCGGCCCACCGGCGATCACGCCCGTTCCGGGCGCCGCAGGACGCAACATGACGCGCCCGGCACCCCAGCGACCGATGATCTCGTGGGGGATGGTCCCGTTCCGAACGGGGATCTCAACCATCTCCTTCTTGCCGCGCTCGAAGGCCTTGCGGATGGCTTCGGCCACCTCGTTGGCCTTGGCCAGCCCGATGCCCACACGACCCTTCTGGTCACCGACGGACACGAGCGCGGTGAAGGAGAACCGGCGGCCACCCTTCACGACCTTGGCCACGCGGTTGATGTAGATCACGTTTTCACTGAACTCGGACTCGCGCCCGCGACTCTCTCTACGTCTCTGGTCCCTGGCCATCAGAACTGCAGCCCTCCCTCCCGGGCGCCCTCGGCGAAAGCCTTAACCCGGCCATGATACTGGTATCCCCCACGATCGAACACTACAGACTCCACTCCCTTGGCCACCGCCCGCTCCCCGAGGAGCTTCCCGGCCGCCCTTGCGTGCTCGACCCTGGGGTTCGAGCTCTCGGCCTTGAAGCCGGCGAGATCGGGACTGAGCGTGGACAGACCCATCAGCGTCTTGCCGGCGTCGTCGTCTACGACCTGCCCCTCGAAGTTCTTCAGGGAACGGAACACTACGAGCCTCGGACGCTCCGCCGTGCCCCAGATCTTCTTGCGGATCCGGGCGTGCCGTCGGGCTCGCTGCGTACCTCGAGTCTTGGAGGCTTTTGTGCTCATGATCTCGTTCGCTCTTAGACGGCGGCGGCCGTCTTACCGGCCTTGCGGCGGACGTGCTCGCCCTGGTAGCGGATACCCTTCCCCTTGTACGGCTCCGGGGGACGGAAACCGCGAATCTCGGCGGCCGCTTGGCCCACCTTCTGCTTGTCGACCCCCGCTACCACGATGGTGGTCGGGTTCGGTACGTCGAGATCCACGCCGTCGGGCGCCGGATAGTCGATAGTGTGCGAGAACCCGAGGGTCAGGACGATGCCCGATCCCTTCTTCTGCGCCTTGTATCCTATCCCCTGGATCTCGAGGATCTTGCTGAACCCGTTGACCACGCCTTCGATCATGTTGGCGATGAGGGTGCGTGTCAGGCCGTGCAGCGCCCGGTGCCGCGGTTGATCCGAAGGACGTGTCACCCTGAGCACCCCGTCATCTAGCGTGACCGTGATATCGGCGTGAACGTCGAAGGTGAGCTGCCCCTTTCCACCCTTCACCTCGACGTTCTGCCCGCTCAGAGTCACGTCGACACCTTGCGGCGCTTCGATAGGCATTTTACCAATCCGCGACATTGATCTCTATCCCCTCACCAGACCAGAGCGATGAGCTCGCCACCCACGCCCTGCTTACGAGCCACCCGGTCCGACATCAGTCCCTGGGAAGTGGAGAGGATGGCCATCCCCAGCCCGTTCCGGACCCGAGGAATGTCATCGACGGCCACGTAACGACGGCGACCCGGGCGTGACACCCGTTCCAGGTGCCGGATGATGGGGCCCTCTTCGTGGTACTTGAGGTACACGCGGAGAATCCCGAACTTGCCGTCGTCCAAGACCTTGTAGTCGTAGATGAAGTGGTTGTCCTTCAGGAGGCGGGCCACCTCGGTCTTCAGCTTGGAGACCGGCATGTCCGCCCACTTGTGCCCCGCGGTTCCGGCGTTCCGGATGCGTGTGAGCATGTCCGCAATGGGATCCGTCATCATAGCCGTTTCGATCCTTTACCAGCTTGATTTCCGGACGCCCGGGATCTCGCCCATGAGGGCCTTCTGACGGAAACAGATCCGGCAGATTCCGAACTTCCGAATATACGCACGAGGGCGCCCGCAGCGCTGACAGCGATTCCGATGTCGCCCCGGATACTTGGGTTTGCGGTTGTTCTTCTCGATCAACGCCTTCCTGGCCATTGAACTCCCCTGTCTGTCTGTCCGTGTTAGTTCGCGTGCTGCCCGATTATGACAGGAACCGCCCCTTGGAAGGGGAAGCCCATCTCGCGAAGCAGCGCAAGCGCCTCGTCGTCCTTATCCGTTGTCGTGACGACGGTAATGTTCATTCCGTGAATCTGACTGACCTTGTCATAGTCGATCTCCGGAAAAATGATCTGCTCCCGGACACCCATGGTGAAGTTCCCCCGGCCGTCGAAGGCCCGCGTCCGCAGCCCGCGGAAGTCCCTCACACGCGGTATGACGATGCTCACAAGCCGATCCAGGAATTCGTACATCCGGCTCCGCCGTAGCGTGACCGACGCTCCGATGGGCATGCCCTCGCGGAGCTGGAAGTTCGAGATCGACTTCCGGGCCCGGGTGATGACCGCCTTCTGGCCGGTGATCACGCCCAGCTCGTCTACCACGGACGTCAGGAGCTTGGCGTTCTTTGACGCCTCGCCCACCCCCACGTTCAGCACCACCTTCACGATCTTGGGAATCCGGTGGGGGTTCTCCCACTGGAACTGCTCCGCCAGCCGTGGGCGGGCGTGCGCCTTATAGTGCTTCAGTAGTCTCGGTTCCATCTCTCTCTCTCAGTCCTTAAGTCGCGCCGCAGTATACGTCGATCCGACGCGAGTCGACGGCTCCCGCTACGGCTTGGGGATCGGATTGCCGGTCTTCAGGGCGATCCTCTCTTTGGTTCCATCGGCCTCGATCCGCATGCGGACCCGGCTCGCCTTATCCGAGGCCGGATCCACCAACATCACGTTGGAAATGTGGATCGGTGCCTCGAAGGTCATGATCCCACCTTCTGGATTCGCCTCCGACGGACGCTCGTGGCGCTTGCGCATGTTCACACCCTCCACCACGACACGCCCCGCGTCCCGGAGCACGCGGAGGACGGTGCCCTCCATGTCCCGGAAGTTGCCTCGGATCACCCTGACCCGGTCACCCTTCACGATCGTGTATCTCGACGCTTTGGTGGCCATTACAGCACCTCCGGGGCCAGCGAAACGATTTTCATGTAGCGCCTCTCGCGCAACTCACGTCCGACGGGACCGAAGATGCGGGTTCCTCGGGGCTCGCCCTGGGGGGTGATGAGCACCGCCGCATTGTCGTCGAAGCGGATGTAGGTGCCGTCCTTGCGCCGCACTTCCTTGGCCGTGCGTACGACGACGGCCCGCACCACCTCCCCCTTCTTCACGGGAGAGTTGGGGATCGCGTCCTTGATCGTCGCGACGATGACGTCACCGACGCTGGCGTAGCGCCGCCGTGATCCACCCAGGACCCGAATACACAGGGCGCTCTTGGCCCCCGAGTTGTCGGCAATCTTGAGGATCGATTCCTGCTGAATCATCTCTGTGTCCTAAATCGTGTCGCCTTGTTGGTCGAATGACCGATTCTCGATGGTCATCCTTGTTCGGAGCGCTCGAGCAGCTCTATAACACGCCACCGCTTGGTCTTCGAAAAGGGTCGGGTCTCGGCGATCCTGACCACGTCTCCTTCCTTGTACTGATTCTCTTGGTCGTGAGCGTGGTATTTCTTGGTCTTCTTGACCTGCTTCCCGTAGAGGGGATGGGCGAACTGCCGCTCCACACGCACTGTCACAGTCTTGTCACCCTTGTCGCTGGTCACCACCCCGGTCCGGACCTTCCTCCGGTCCCGAGCGTCGCTGTCCTGGGGTGCCACGGGCTGCTCGACCTGCTCGGCTTGCTCGACCTGCTCGGCCTGCTCGGCCTGCTCCGATGTGTTCTCTGTCATGGGTTACTCGGTCGACTCGTCGGATTGCCCGGTTGGCTCCTCGGATTCCCCGGCCATATCACGCTCCCGGAGAATCGTATGCAGGCGCGCAATGTCGCGCCGGATGTGTTGCAGCATCTTGGGATTCTCGAGCTCCATCGTCCCGGTCCGAAAGCGGAGGCGAAACTGCTCCTCCTTCAGCTCCCCGAGCCGGGCGAGAACCTCGACGTTGTCCCACTCGCGTATCTCTTCAGCCTTCATCGTCTCTTCTAGTTAGCGGTTGCAGACCACTAGAGCTGGTGCTTTCGAACGACGAAGCGCGTCGCGACAGGGAGCTTCGCGGCGGCCAGCTTCATGGCCCGCTTGGCGACCTCCTCCGTAACACCCTCCAGCTCGAACATCATGCGGCCCGGCTTCACCACGGCCACCCAACCCTCAGGGTTACCCTTCCCCTTCCCCATACGGGTCTCGGCGGGCTTGGCCGTGATGGGCTTGTCCGGGAAAATCCGGATCCAGACCTTCCCACCACGCTTGATGTGGCGGGTCATGGCGACACGAGCGGCCTCGATCTGGCGGTTGGAGATCCAGCCGCACTCCGTCGTCTGGAGGCCGAACTGGCCGAACGAGACCTTGTTGCCGCGATACGACTTGCCGCGCATCCGGCCCTTATGTTTCTTGCGGTGTTTTACACGCTTGGGCGAAAGCATCGTCTATTCCTCTCGGTCAGGCGCCGGTGGAGTACGTGCGGCCACGGCGCTCTTCGACCACCTCGCCCCGGAAGATCCAGCACTTCACACCGACCGTTCCATAGGTCGTTATGGCCGGAACCTGGGCGTAGTCGATGTCGGCCCGGAGCGTGTGGAGCGGCACGCGTCCCTCGTTGTACCCCTCCGTGCGCGCGATCTCGGCGCCGCCCAGCCGACCTGCACACTGAATCTTGATCCCCTCGGCGCCGCCCCTCATGGCGGACTGAACGGCACGCTTCATAGCGCGACGGAACGAGATCCTCTGCCGGAGCTGGTGGGCCACGTTCTCGGCCACGAGCCGGGCGTCGACCTCGGGCCGACGGATCTCCTCGACGTTCACAGATATCTCTGCGTTGGTCAGAACCGCCAGCTCGTCTCGCAGCTTGTCGACCTCAGCTCCACGCTTTCCGATCACCACGCCGGGGCGCGCCGTGAAGATCGTGACGACGATCTTCGAAGGCTTCCGCTCGATCTCCACCTTGGAGAGGGCAGCGTGCGCGAGGCGCCGATGGAGGTACGACCGGATGGTCTCGTCCTCCTTGAGGAGGCGAGGGAAGTCACGGTCGGCGTACCAACGGGACTTCCAATCCTTGACAATCCCGAGACGGAACCCCAAAGGGTGAGTCTTCTGTCCCATTCTTATTCCTTGGTATCCACTTCCTTGGTATCCACTTCCTTGGTATCCACGACTACGGTGATGTGGCTAGTCCGCTTATTGATGCGGCCGGCGCGACCCATGGCCCGGGCCCTCCAACGCTTGAGGGTCGGGCCTTCGTCGACGTACGCCGTCGCGACCTTCAGCTCGTCCACGTCCAGAACATCGCCCAGGTCCTGGGCCTTGTTCTGAGCGTTCGCCACGGCGGAGCGCAGGGTCTTCCCCACGGGGTCCGCGGCGGCCTTCTTCGAGAACTGAAGGATCGCATACGCGTCATTGACCGACTTCCCGCGGATCTGGTCCACAACCAGACGGACCTTTCGTGGGCTCATACGCACGTGACGAGCAATCGCCTTGGCTTGCATCTCCATCGCTCGCTTACCTCACCTTGGACCGCTTGTCGGCGAGCTTGCCGCCGTGACCCCTGAAGAGCCGCGTGGGAGAGAACTCGCCGAGCTTGTGGCCCACCATGTTTTCCATGATGTACACGGGGATGAACTTGTTGCCGTTGTGCACGGCGATCGTGTGTCCCACGAAGTCCGGAGAGACCGTGGACGCCCGTGCCCAGGTCTTGATGACCCTCTTCTCACCACGGGAGTTCATGATCTCGACCTTCGCGAGAAGCTTGTCGTCGATGTATGGACCCTTCTTGACGCTGCGCGGCATATGACCGACCTCTGCTCAACCGTTGCGGACTAGGGGCATCACTGCGTGGCCTTGCCCCGCTTGCGCCCGCGAATGATGTATTTGTTCGACTGCTTCTTCTTCTTTCGGGTCTTGGTCCCTTCGCGCTTGCCCCAGGGCGTCACCGGAGGACGGCCACCCGAGGCCCTCCCCTCTCCGCCGCCCAGCGGGTGGTCGACGGGATTCATCGCTACACCGCGGACCTTGGGCCGCCGACCACGCCAACGATTGGCGCCGGCCTTTCCGATGGTCTGGAGGTTGTGCTCGATGTTCCCCACCTGGCCGATGGTGGCCATGCAGGTCTTGAGCACCTGCCGGACCTCCGTGGAGGGCAGCCGCAGAGCGACGTACTTCCCTTCCTTGGCGACGATCTGCACGCCGGCTCCTGCGGAGCGGGCCATCTGGCCTCCCTTGCCCGGCTTGAGCTCGATGTTGTGAACCACGGTGCCCAGCGGGATCTTCCCCAGAGGTAGCGCGTTACCGACCCGGATATCCGCCTTGGGTCCCGACATGATCGTGGTGCCCACCTGCAGGCCCCGCGGGTGCAGGATGTAGCGCTTGTCACCGTCCACGTAGTGGACCAACGCGATGTTCGAGCTCCGGTTCGGATCATACTCGATAGCAGCGACCTTCCCGGCGATCCCGATCTTGTTGCGTCGGAAGTCGATCCGGCGATAGCGGCGCTTGTGCCCACCGCCCCGCCGCCGCGAGGTGATCCTCCCGTGGTGGTTCCGCCCACCCGACTTCTTCAGCGGCTCCAGAAGCGACTTCTCCGGCGCCTTCTTCGTCAGAATGTCGGAATTGTCGATAATGGAGCGAAAACGGGTCCCCGGGGTCACCGGCTTGAATTTCTTGATAGCCATCGGCGTTATCCAACCTCGTAAAACTCGATGTGGTCGTCTTCGGCAAGCTGAACCACCGCCTTCTTGAAAGCGGGGCGCCGCCCGTATTTGGGATTCCGGGACATGCGGCCCAACAGGGCACGCTTGATCTTCCCGGGGTAGTGCATCGTGCGAACATGATCGACCTTCACGTCCCAGAGCTTCTCGACGGCCCGGGCGATGTCGATCTTGTTGGCGCTCCTGTTCACGATGAAGGTGTAGACGTTGTCCTCTTCGATGGCTCGCGCGGATTTCTCGGAGACGACCGGCGAGTAGATCACGTCGTAGACGTCACGCATCGTCGCCCTCCTCCTGTGCGTCGGCTCCACCCGAAAGCTCGAGCAAGCGCGCGTCGTAGTGGGCTTGGGCCGTCTTGCGGCTGTCTCGGGCCTCGAGGGCCTTCACGTCGTCGGCCGAGTCGAACTGGGCCAGGAAGTCGGACATGTCGCCGACCTTTGGCAGCTTCACGGTCGCGACGTCGACGCCGCCCGCGATGGTGTCGGCCTTCACCTTGGGAGCCGCCCTCTTGGCCGGCTTCTTGCGGCCCCTGCGAGCCTTCTTGCGCTCGGCCTGGGCCTCGGCGACCTCCCGCTCGCGGCTCCGGACTTCCGGCTCACCACGGTCCCGGGCCGCTACCGCGTCGCGGTCCGCCTCGGACGGCTCGGCCCCGTCCAGGGCGGCCTTCTCGATGACGACCACGTTGGCCCACAGAATGTCGTAGACCGACTCCTGGCCGAAGGGACGGATCTCGACGTTCGGCAGGTTGCGGGCCGAAAGGTAGACGCTCTCCTTGGGCCCGTCCGTTAGGACGAGGACCTTCCCCTCCGCACCGATGGCCGAGAAGAGCGCGAGGAGCTGCTTGGTCTTGGGGGCATCGAACTCGAGGGCGTCCACGAGGACCACCCGCTCACCCTGGGCTCGCGCGTTGAACGCGGACCGGCGAGCGAGGGCCCGGACCTTCTTGGGCACCCGTTGCCGCCACGAGTGGGGAATCGGCGGGAAAGCGACACCGCCCCCGGCCCACTGCACGGCCCGGATCGTTCCCTGCCGGGCACGGCCTGTCCCCTTCTGTCTCCAGGGCTTGTGGGAGCCGCCGGCGACCTGACCACGGGACTTGGCCGCCGCCGTCCCCTGTCGCTGATTCGACCGGTAGGCCTTGATCACCTGGTGGAGGACGTCCTCATTGACGACCCCGTCGAAGAGCCACTCGGGGAGATTCTGTTCCCCGCCTTGGGCTCCATCAGTCTGGTAGTAGCGTGCTCTAAGCATGCGTCACTTCTGGATCAACAGATAGCTGTTCCTGGACCCGGGCACCCCACCCTTGATGAAGAGGAGGTTGCGCTCGGCGTCCACTCTCACGACCTGCAGGTTTCCGATGGTGGTTCTCTTCCCGCCCATGCGGCCCGGCAGCTTCTTGCCCTTGATGACTCGAGACGGATCGGTCCCGGGTCCCAGGGAGCCCGGAGTCCTCGCCCCCGAGTGGCCGTGGGAAGCCGGGCGCCCTGAAAAGCCCCAACGCTTCACCACACCCTGGAATCCACGCCCCTTGGAGGTGCCCGTCACCCTGACCTTGTCACCCGCCTCGAAGACCTCGACGGTGACCGACTGTCCGAGCTCGAACTCGTCGCCTTCGGCCACCGGGAACTCACGCACGAGGCGGGGCGCCGCTTCGACGCCGGCCTTGGCGGCATGGCCCTTCTCGGCCATGCTGGCGCGCTTGTCCTTCTTGGCCCCGAAGCCCAACTGAACGGCAGAGTACCCGTCCCTCTCCTCGCTCTTGATCTGGAGCACCGGGCAAGGGCCCGCCTCCACGACCGTCACGGAGAGCGCGGCTCCATCCTCGTCGAAGATCCGGGTCATCCCGATCTTCTTTCCAATCAATCCGGGCATCAGTCGACCCTAATCTCGACGTCCACGCCAGCAGGAAGATCGAGCTTCGTCAGCGCGTCGACCGTCTGCGGACGGCTCTCGACGATGTCGATGAGCCGCTTGTGCGTCCGAAGCTCGAACTGCTCGCGGCTCTTCTTGTCGATGTGGGGCGAGCGCAGCACCGTCCAGCGCTCACGCCGTGTGGGCAGCGGAATCGGTCCGCACACAATCGCGCCGGTCTTCTGCGCCGTCCGCACGATGTCGGCCGCGGTCTGATCCACGAGCCAGTGGTCGAACGCCTTGAGCCTGATTCGAATCCTGTCTGCCATGTCTTCCTCTCACTGCGAGGCCGGTAGGGCCCCGCGGACTCTACTGCTGGCTGGTGTTGGGTCAGCCAGCGAAGGGAGAAGTTGCCTCCTCCGCTACACCGTAGGCCGGGACGCTGCGGAGGCAACTTCTCCCTCCGCTCCGACCGTCCCTGGCCATCCACCTGCTTTCGCGGGGCAAAACACCGGCCCCGCCCTTCGTTCCATCTAGCTTTCCTAGCTTCCCGCCAACGCCCCCAGTGAGCGCCCGCCTGGGCGTGTGCACGGAGGCAGGCAGGCTGCCGGAGCCCCCGCCATGTGCGGAGGCTTGAGCCTTTTCTCTCTCCCGCAGCGTCCCGGCCTACGGTGTAGCGAAGGGAGAGAGAAAGACCTCAAGCCTCGCCCTACTCGACAATCTCCGTAACCACCCCCGACCCCACCGTGCGCCCGCCCTCGCGGATCGCGAACCGCAACTGCTCGTCCATGGCGACCGGCGTGATCAGCTCCACTTCCATCTGCACGTTGTCGCCCGGCATCACCATCTCCACTCCCTCGGGCAACTGCGCCGCTCCCGTCACGTCCGTCGTCCGAAAGTAGAACTGCGGCCGGTACCCATCGAAGAACGGCGTGTGTCGGCCTCCCTCTTCCTTCGTCAGCACGTACACCTCGCCCTTGAACTTCGTGTGCGGCATGATCGAGCCCGGCTTCGCCAGCACCTGGCCCCGCTGGATCTCGTCCTTGCCCACTCCCCGAAGCAGCAGCCCCGCGTTGTCCCCCGCTCGACCCTCGTCCAACAGCTTCCGGAACATCTCCACTCCCGTCACCACTGTCTTCCGGTCCGCTCCCATCCCCACCAGCTCTACTTCCTCGCCCTGCTTCACTATCCCGCGCTCGATTCGGCCCGTCGCTACCGTCCCCCGGCCCGTGATCGAGAACACGTCCTCCACGGGCATCAGGAACGGCTTGTCCACGTCTCGCTTCGGCTCCGGGATGAAGCTGTCGATCGCGTCCATCAGCTCCTGGACGCAATCCACGGCCGGGCCCTCGCCCTCCGCGTTCATCGCCTCCAGCGCGCTCCCCCGGATCACCGGCGTGTCGTCGCCCGGGAAGCCGTACTCGCTCAGAAGCTCCCGCACCTCCAACTCCACCAGCTCCAGGAGCTCCTCGTCGTCGACCATGTCCACCTTATTCAGGAACACCACCACGTACGGCACATTCACCTGCCGAGCCAGCAGGATGTGCTCCCGCGTCTGCGGCATCGGTCCGTCCGCCGCGCTCACCACCAGGATCGCGCCGTCCATCTGCGCCGCTCCCGTGATCATGTTCTTCACGTAGTCCGCGTGGCCCGGGCAGTCCACGTGCGCGTAGTGACGGTTCTCCGTCTCGTACTCCACGTGCGCGGTCGCGATCGTGATCCCACGCTCCCGCTCCTCAGGCGCCTTGTCGATGTTGTCGAACGATACCGCGTCCCCACCGAACTTCTTCGCCTGCGTGAACGTGATCGCAGCCGTCAGCGTCGTCTTCCCGTGGTCCACGTGACCGATCGTTCCCACGTTCACGTGCGGCTTGGTGCGCTCGAATTTCTGTTTGGCCATGGTTCTTCCTCGCGGGCTTCCTATGCCCGTTCCCGTGATCCGCTACTGACCACCGCCGCCGTTGGCGTTGATGATTTCCTCGGCCTTGCTCTTCGGCACTTCTTCGTAGTGGGCGAACTGCATCGTGTACACGGCGCGGCCCTGGCTCAGCGAGCGCAGGGTCGTGGTGTACCCGAACATCTCACCCAGGGGCACGCTGGCCCCGATGACCTGGGCGTCGCCCCGGTCCGTCATCCCGCCGATCTTGCCTCTGCGGGAGGACAAATCTCCGATGATCTCACCCATGTAGTCCTGAGGCGTCACGACCTCCACGTCCATGACGGGCTCCAGGAGCACCGGCTTGGACTTCCGGATGCCGTCCTTGATCGCCATCGAGCCGGCGATCTTGAAAGCTATCTCGCTCGAGTCGACATCGTGGTAGGATCCGTCGATGAGCTCCACCCTCACGTCGATGACCGGATAGCCGGCCAGGATTCCGGTCTCCAGGGCTTCTTTGATCCCCTGCTCCACCGAGCTGATGTACTCCCTGGGAATCGCGCCGCCCTTGATCCTGTCCTCGAAGACGAATCCCACACCGGACCTCAAAGGCTCGACGTTGATGACGACGTGGCCGTACTGGCCTCGTCCTCCGGACTGCCGGACGAACTTGCCCACGATCTTCTCGGACCGGCCACGGATGGTCTCACGGTACGACACCTGCGGACGGCCGATGTTGGCCTCGACGCTGAACTCTCTCTTCAGTCGATCGACGATGATCTCCAGATGGAGCTCGCCCATTCCATTGATGATGGTCTGGCTGGTCTCAGGATCGGTGTGGACCCGGAACGTGGGGTCCTCGTCGGCCAACTTCACGAGACCGGAGGACAGCTTGTCCTGGTCTGCCCGGGTCTTGGGCTCGATGGCCACCGAGATCACCGGCTCGGGGAAGCTCATGGCCTCGAGGATGATGGGCTGGTCCGGGTGGCACAGGGTATCGCCGGTCCTCACGTCCTTGAGGCCGATGACGGCGGCGATGTCTCCGGCGAAGACCTCGTCCCTCTCCTCCCGCTTGTTCGCGTGCATCTGGAGGAGTCGTCCCACGCGCTCCTTCCGACCCTTGCTCGCGTTGAGCACATAGCTACCCGCCGCCAGCGAGCCCGAGTAGACCCGCACGTACGTCAGCTTCCCGACGAACGGATCGGTCATGATCTTGAACGCGAGCGCGCTGAAGGGGGCGTCGTCGGACGCCTCTCGGATCTCGTGGGTCTCGTCGTGCTGGGGGAGGTGGCCCTGGATGGGCGGAACGTCGCAGGGGGAGGGCAGGTAGTCGATGACGCCGTCGAGCATCGCTCGCACGCCTTTGTTCTTGAACGCCGAGGCGCAGAACACCGGGAAGAGCTTACCGGAAATCGTGGAGGTGCGAATCGCCCGGCGGAGCTCATCCTCCGTGAGCTCGTCACCTCCCAGATACTTCTCGAGCAACTCGTTGTCGTGCTCGACAGCGGCCTCCATGACCTCGTGCCGGAGCTCGGCGATCTTGTCGGCCAGCGAATCCGGGATGGGGCCCTCGGTCACCTCGGCGTCCAGCTCGTCCTGGTAGTGGAGCGCCTTCTGGGCGACGATGTCGATGATACCCGTAAAAAGATCGCCTTCGCCGAGCGGGAACTGGACGGCGAAGGCGTTGGCCCCGAGTCTGTCGCGCATCATTCCGATTACGTTTTCGAAGTCGGCGCCGACCCGGTCCATCTTGTTGACCAGGGCAATTCGCGGTACCCCGTATCGGTCGGCCTGTCGCCAGACGGTCTCGGACTGGGGCTCCACACCACCCACGGCGCAGAACACGGCCACCGCTCCGTCGAGGACCCGTAGCGAGCGCTCGACCTCGGCGGTGAAGTCGACGTGGCCGGGAGTATCGATGATGTTGATGCGATACTCGGTATCGAAGCGCTCCCAATAGCACGTCGTGGCTGCCGACGTGATGGTGATCCCGCGCTCCTGCTCCTGCTCCATCCAGTCCATGGTAGCAGAACCCTCGTGGACCTCACCGACCCGATGGAGGCGACCCGTGTAGTAGAGGACTCGCTCGGTCGTAGTCGTCTTGCCGGCATCGATGTGAGCCATGATGCCGATGTTTCTCAGGTGCTTCAGCGGTGTACGTCTGGACATCTATCTCTATTCCGTCTGTCTCTATTCCGTCCGTCTCGATTCCGTCTGTTGAATCGTCCTGGTCGACTTCCCTGGACGCCGCCCTGTCGGCGAAAAAAAGCGCACGAGCCACTTGAAGCAGGAAGCGCGTCCTTCCTTCTAGCTGCCGTAGCCTTTCACCGGCAGCCTCCGCGCTTCGTGCCTCGTCGCTCAGTGCGCGAGACAACAGGTCGAGCCTTACCAGGCCTTTTTCAGCGGCAACTGGCGCTCGAGCGGATTTTGACTACCAGCGATAGTGGGCGAACGCTTTGTTCGCCTCCACCATCCGGTGCGTGTCGTCCTTTTTCTTGATAGTCGCGCCCTCTCCCCGGCTCGCAGCCAGGAATTCGTACGCGAGTCGCTCGCCCATCGTCTTCTCCCCACGACTGCGGGCGAAGCTGATGAGCCAGCGGCTCGCAAGTGCGGCCCGACGCTCGGGCCGGACCTCGATGGGAACCTGGTACGTGGCACCACCGACGCGCCGGCTCTTCACCTCCAGAGCGGGCTTCGCGTTGGTGAGCGCCTGCGTGAAGATGTTCAGGCCTGGCTGGCCGGAGCTCTCCTCGCAGATCTCCAGAGCTCCGTAGAATATCTTCTCTGCCAGGGACTTCTTACCGTCGACCATGAGGTTGTTGATGAACTTCGTCACCTCGGCCGAATCATACTTCGGATCTGGGATGAGCTCCCGGCGGACCGCCCTGCTGCGACGACTCATAGTCTATCCGCTACTTGGGTCTCTTGGCGCCGTACTTCGACCGACCCTGACGCCGATCACTGACACCGGAGGCATCCAGGGTCCCCCGGACGACGTGGTACCGCACTCCGGGCAAGTCCTTTACCCGTCCACCTCGAATGAGCACGATCGAGTGCTCCTGGAGGTTGTGTCCTTCCCCACCGATATATGACGTCACCTCGTACCCGTTGGTCAGCCGCACCCTTGCCACCTTTCGAAGCGCCGAATTGGGCTTCTTGGGGGTGGTGGTATACACCCGGGTGCAGACCCCTCGCTTCTGAGGGTTCTTCTGCAACGCAGGGGACTTGTTCTTCTTGTGAAGCTCGCGCCGTCCCTTGCGAACGAGTTGGTTGATCGTAGGCATGTCAGCCCAGGTTCATTTCGTCAAAAAAACGCGCTGCCTAGCGCGGTTTCGTGTGGGAGCCGCCGGCGCTTCGGGGCGTCCGTTGCAAAGACTTAAAAAGTTAAAAGAGGCTCGGGGGGGTGTCAACGGGGTGTTCTGCCCCGAAAACCGGCTCCGGCCGGGGCATTCCGAAGGTGAGGTGACCCGCCATCGGCCTTCCTGCTCCCTATTCCCTACTTCCCTTTTTCTGCCGCCCGTACCATACCGGAGCTTGTTCCCCGCCCCCCCACTGGACGCAAGGATTTCTGACGGACCAGCGTCGGCACCTGTGTGATGAAGTACGCCGTTCGCGAGACACACTCCCACAGCTGAAACGGCAACCTGGGCAGTTCATTAAATGGCCCTCCGACGCCTACCGTAGCCTGAATCGGATTGGGCCAACGGAGGCGAAGTGCTCTTAGCAGCTGGGCCGGGTGCCGGAAGGAGTACGCCATCGACGGACTATCCAGATAATGCTCCCCTATCGACCACTGGCTGAGCACTGAGGGAAGGAGCCATCGCGGCAGGTGTCTAGCCCCCTCTGCTGTTGGAATGCCGTCCAGGCGGGCCCCGAGAAGCTGGCGTGCCAGACACACGGTGCATGCCACCCAATCCGCGCGCCGCCGGTCTCCCCGCAGCAGATACTCCCAATCAAAATCCTTGGGCAGAGATTCCAGCACGACGGCGATGTCGCACAACCACAGGGGGCGGTACGCCCCATGGCCTAACATGTGTATGCACATGTAGCGGAGATGATCTTCGGTTCCCAATATCCGCACGTCGACCTCGCCCAGTGGTACCAGCTGAGAACGCTCGTAGACATCATCCAGCGAAGGGCGGTGGAGCTGGGGCAGACCCTTGTGCAAATCGACTACGACCGTCTCGGCCGCCGGAGCGGCAAGTGCAGCCACCGCAACCGCATACTGTTCCGGCCGAACACACAGGTCGATGTCTCCATAAGGCCGCAGCCCGCGTTCGGGGTACAGTCGAGCGACTGCCCAGCCCTTGACCAGCAGCGGCTCCACACCCCTTGACCGAAGTAGCGTGATGGCCTGGACGATTTGGCGTTCCTGGCGGCCAGCCTGGAGAGTGTACAGGCGGTATGCCTGCCGAAGTTCGTGGGCAGCGGCGGAGGTGCGCAACTCGGACGACCGCACCCGCCACCACCCCAGGCTCGCCGCTCCCGTGCCGAGCAGCAGGGGTGTGACCTCGATGAGGGCGGCGGGCGAGAGCGACGGGGGCGGGGGTGGGGGGAAAGCACGCCAGGCGCCAGCGAGGACCGATGCTACCAGCCTACCGCGTCGTCCCGGGTCGTTGCCCATTCCCGAACTGAAGTGATCCCAGCGGTCAAAGGGCAAAAGATACGCTCGACGTTCACCCGGTCGGGGTTAGGGACAACCACATATGCTTTTTGCCTGGCCTGCAGGTAAACACAAGCCGTTGCAACACAATTTGTTGCAATTAATTGCGCACGGAGTGCAATTTGGAATCCCCGAACAACTTGTAACGCACGATGCTTGTGCCGCCGCAAGTGGCGCGACGATCGATTCGATCACCGGCAGAAGGAGCGAGATCCCTGCAACCCGTCGCAGGGTTCGTAGCACTTCCCGCCGCGAGTATTTGCCCCTTTCTGCCGGCAGTGTCACCGGCTCACTCAGCAAGTGTGCCCTGTCCAAGCGGTCCAGCGCCATCCACACCCCTCTCTGCCAACTTACGTGAGACACGGAGCAGCTAAGGAATTAGAGTAGGGCGAAGGCAGAGAAACCGAGGATGCTGAGACACCGAGAGAGAATGAAAGAGAATGGAATAGCCCCACCAACCTGGGACGGTAAGCGAAGCGCGGCAGCTCCTGCGGACTCGGAGGTGGTAGATAGGCCGCTGCGCCGGCGGTTCGCTCCGTCGTACAAGCTGCGGATCGTCGAAGAAGCGGACCGGTGCACGGAGCCCGGAGAGGTTGGCCGACTCCTACGGCGGGAGGGCTTGTACTCGTCGCACCTGACGACATGGCGCAAGGCGGCGCATAGCGGGTCCCTGAAAGCGCTGTCGAAGAAACGAGGCCGTAAGCGCGAGCGCAATCCGCTGGAGGAGAAGGTGCGCAAGCTGGAGCGCGAGAACACTCGCCTCGAGAAGGAGCTCCAGAAGGCGCACTTGATCATCGACGTCCAGGGAAAAGTTGCAGGGCTGCTGGGATTGAGCCTCGAGGACGGGACGAACTCATGAAGGCGACCCAGGAGCTAGCCAAGCACGTAGGGGTGAAGCCCGCGTGCGATGCGCTCAGGGTGCCGCGAGCCACGTTCTACCGTCGTCGGAGTGCATCGACCGGGCATCAGCAGCCCCGCCCGACCCCCGCCCGGGCCTTAAGCGAGAAGGAACGAGACAAGGTCTTCGACACGCTGTGTTCGGAGCGGTTCGTGGACCGGTCCCCAGCCGAGGTGGTGGCGACGCTGCTCGACGAGGACGTCTACCTGTGCAGCGAGCGTACGATGTATCGCGTTCTGGCTTCCCAGGTGCCGGTTCAGGAGCGTCGAGCGCAGCGGAGTCATCCCAAATACCAGAAGCCCGAGTTGATGGCGAGGGGCCCGAACCAGGTCTGGTCCTGGGATATCACCCGGCTGCTGGGGCCGAAGAAGTGGAGTTACTTCTACCTCTACGTGATCCTGGACATCTTCAGCCGCTACGTCGTGGGATGGATGGTGGCGGATCGGGAGAACTCTGCCCTGGCCAGCCGGCTGATCCAGCAGAGTTGCTTGAAGCATGGCGTCCAGCCCCACCTCCTGACCCTGCATTCCGATCGAGGGGCTCCGATGACGAGCCAATGCACGGCTCAACTACTCGCCGATCTCGGCGTGACCCGCTCGTTGGGCCGACCCCAGGTCTCGGATGACAATCCGTTCTCCGAGGCTCAGTTCAAGACCTTGAAGTACCATCCCTCGTTTCCCGGCCGGTTCGGGGATCAGGGGCAAGCCAAGACCTTCTGTCGCTCGTTCTTCCGTTGGTATAATGCCGAGCACCGCCATGGCGGCATCTCGATGCTGACCCCCGAACAGGTCCACTTCGGTCACGCCGATCGGATCATCGCCTGCAGGAAGGCCGTGCTCCGTGAGGCATGGGCCGCTCATCCCGAGCGCTTCGTCTCCGGTGAGCCGAAGCCTAAACCACTCCCGGAGGCCGTCTGGATCAATCCTCCCACCCCATCCCTCACTACACAGGAGATTGCTCTCTAATTGATTTCCAAGAGTGTCTCACTGGCGTTGACAGGTTCCGCACCACCGCTTCGTCTGTCGCGGTTGCTAATTGCTCCTCCAGCAGCGCGGCTACATCGGCTACGCTCGTCTGTCCATCGCAGCACCGCCAGACCAGGGCCGCCGTGCGATTCAGGCAACGGGCCTTGTGACGCTTCAGGTCGTATACCAGGGTTTCGTCCTGTAGCTCTTCGACAACCAGCTCGTCTTGCCTCGCGCGCGGCATCAGCGCTCTTGTCGTTCCCATAGGTACCTAACTCCAAATCGCTGGCGCGTGTTGACACCATAACCATTCACCATTCATGCGATGCGCACAAGCCACAACTCGTCCCAAGCTACCTTTCACGAACCTCGGCCCGCCTGTTCCGCTAGCCGGCCTAAGAGGGCTTCAGCGATTTCGGCGGCCTCACCACGCGCCCCCTTTAGCACCATCGCCTCGGCCGTGGCCGAACGCAGCGTCGCGAAGGCCCGCTCCGGATCGTGTCTGGCGGAAACGGTGTGGGCCAAGAGTTCCATCACCGCCCGCCCCGGCGAAAGCGGGCGCGGTCGCCACCGCGCACCCTCCCGGTAGCTTGTCGCGACTACCAAACCTACTGGGAGCGGTCTGACGCCGGTTGTCCCCCCCAGAGCTTCCGGGAGGATCTTCTTCGGGCGTCCGCCCCCGTTCTCCCGTATCGACATAGGCTTCAGATAGGGATGCACCCGACCACGCTCATCCAAAACGGCGTACTCATCTGAGTAATACGTCGCACCGGCCCTTACCAGGGCCCTGACCAGGGTCGTCTTGCCGCTCATAGTACGCCCTGGGATGACGATTGCCCTGCCACGCCAGCCCACGACGCCGGCATGGACGAACACCCTGCGGCGGGCCCGTTCCACGACGTATAGCTGCAGGTCCCTTTCGAGGGCTTCCAGCACCTGGTCCGTGTCCTTCGTTCGTGCCAGCTGTACCACGTCCGCATATAGAATATTGAAACGGCGAATGTTGGAGCCGACCTTGGTTCCGCTGACTATCAGCGAATACAGACATCCGACGCGGGACCCGCGAGCTGGCTTGGTATGTGGTGGAAGCACTCCTTCAATCCGATCCATGATCTCCGGGCTACTCACTCGGATCCCGATGCGTAACCCGTAGGAGACGAACGCGATCCCTGCCGCCCACCCGAGGCGGTCTAGCTGCTTCACTCAGGTGGACCCCGGCACCAACACCATCTCGTCGACGTCGCACATCTGCGGTGGAGATCCTCTGTGCTGTTTCATTGGGCAATTACACCACCGCGATTGACGAGCCGATCGCAGCGCCATTAGAAGGCCGGCGCGACACTGTAAGTCAATGCATCATAACAAGTTCAGTCAGAAGGAACCAGTCGCCCCAGCACCCTGAAAGCCCGTTCGTACAGCACGTCCTAACCACACTGGACGCCCGATCACACCGCAAAAATTATGAGGGGGAGTGCCCATCGGGCACTCCCCCTCGCTCACTCAACCGGCTTGCCGAAGCGGGTCGTCGGTTCCCCGGAGCGACGATCTGCGGCGAAGCCGTAGAGCGAAGCGTCGGCGCGCAGGGGAGCCGACGACCCGCTTCGACCTAGTCCGCAGTAACCTCCTCCAGCCCGATCAGCTCGCCCGGATCCACCAACGGAAGAATCTCCTCCTCGTAGAACGATTGCTCGACCATGAACTCCACGTCCTGATACCGATGGACACCGGTTCCGGCTGGGATGAGGTGACCGATGATGATGTTCTCCTTGAGCCCCTTCAGGTCGTCCCTGGCGCCCCGGACCGCGGCGTCCGTAAGCACGCGGGTCGTCTCCTGGAAGGAGGCGGCCGAGATGAAAGACTCGGTCGTGAGGCTCGCCTTGGTGATCCCCAGCAGCAGCGGCTCGGAGCGAGCCGGCTTCTTGCCGTCTTTGATCGACTTTCGGTTCACCTCGCGGAATTCGACCCGGTCGACGTTTTCCCCTTCCAGCAGCGCCGTCTCACCGGGATCGGTGATGCGGACCTTCTGGAGCATCTGCCGGACGATCACACCGATGTGCTTGTCGTTGATCTTCACGCCCTGCAGTCGGTACACCTCCTGGATCTCGTTGAGCAGGTACTCCTGCACGGCACGGGGCCCACGGATCTTCAGGATGTCGTGCGGGTTGATGGGACCCTCGGACAGACGGTCACCCGCCCGCACCCGGTCACCCTCGTGCACCCGCATGTGCTTGCCGACGGGCACCGGGTAAGCCCTCTCGTCCTCCTCCCCGGTGTCCGGCGTCACGATGACTTCGCGCTTGCCTCGCTTGATGTCGCCGAAACGTACGTCGCCATCGATCTCCGTGATGACCGCCGGATCCTTCGGGCGACGCGCCTCGAAGAGCTCGGCAACGCGCGGCAGACCCCCAGTGATGTCTCGGGTCTTATACACCTCGCGGCTGATCTTGGCGATGGTGTCGCCGGGGTTGACCGCCTCACCGTCCCGGACCGTGAGCTGGGCGCCCATCGGGATGATGAACTCCCGGAGCTTCTCGGCCTTCTTCGTGCTCTTCCGAATCTGGATATTCGGGTGCAGCTTCTTGTCGCGATCCTCGATGATCGTCATCTGGCGACGACCCGTGGACTCGTCCAGCTCCTCCCTCATGGTCTGCTCGTCGACGATGTCGATGAACTTCACGACCCCGCCGGAGTCGGCCACGATGGGCTCGGAATACGGATCCCAGCTGAAGAGCACGTCTCCGGACTCGATCACCTGCCCCTCTTCAGCCGCAAGCGTCGCGCCGTACGGCACGCTCAGGCGACTACGGACCTGGCCCTCCGCCGTCTTGAGCAGGATCTGCCCCTCGCGTGAGGTCACGATCAGCTCGTCGTTGGGCGTAAGAACCGTGGTGACGCGCTCGAGAGACGCCACGCCGTCGATCTTCGAGCGACGCTGCGTCTGAGCCGCGATCCTGGCCGCCGTTCCTCCGATGTGGAACGTCCGCAGCGTGAGCTGCGTCCCGGGCTCACCGATCGACTGGGCCGCCAGAATCCCGACGGCCTCGCCGATGTCCACCAGCTGCATGGTGGCCAGGTTCCGGCCATAGCACATGTGGCAGAGGCCCCTCTTGGACTCACACGTCAGCACGGACCGGATCTTCACGACCTGAATCCCTGCGGCTTCGATGGCGTCCGCGGTCTCCTCTTCGATGAGATGGCCGGCCTGGACCAGCAACTCTCCGTCGATGGGATCGTAGACGTCCTCGAGGGCCACGTTGCTCACGATTCGGTCCATGAGAGGCTCGATGATGTCCTCACCCTCCTTGAGGGCGGTCATCTCGAGGCCGAGGATGGTACCGCAGTCTTCCCCGGTGATGGTCACGTCCTGGGCGACGTCGACGAGGCGGCGCGTGAGATACCCTGCGTCCGCCGTCTTCAGCGCCGTGTCGGCGAGACCCTTCCGCGCTCCGTGGGTCGAGATGAAGTACTCCACCACCGACAGCCCCTCGCGGAAGTTGGACTTGATGGGGCTCTCGATGATCTCGCCGATGCCACCGGTGAGCTTCTTTTGGGGCTTGGCCATGAGGCCACGCATCCCGGCGAGCTGCCGCATCTGGTCGCGGTTACCCCGCGCCCCGGAGGTCATCATCATGTAGACGGGGTTGAAGCCATCCTGAGAACGCTCCAGCCGCTTGACCATGGCGTCGGCTACGTCGTTGTTGGCGTGGGTCCAGGTGTCGATGACCTTGTTGTACCGCTCACCGTTGGAGATGTAGCCGCTGGAGTACGCCTTCTGGAAGCGCGTGACCTGCTCGCTGGCTTCGTCCAGGATCTCCAGCTTCTCCTCCGGCACCTCGAGGTCGGCGATACCCACGCTGACCCCACCTATGGTGGCGTACCGGAAGCCGAAGTCCTTCAGATAGTCCAGGAACTCAGTCGTACGGCTCAGCCCCACGGTGGTGAAACTGTCGAAGATGAGGTCTCCCAACTCCTTCTTGCCGAACGTCTGGTTGAAGAAGCCCAGCTCCGCCGGGATGATGGAGTTGAACAGCACGCGTCCCGCCGTGCACCTGAGCCACTTGCCATCGTGGTCTCCGTCCTCCTCGGGATGCTTCGGCACCCAGTACCAGCACGGGCTGTTGAACCGGAGCCAACCGCTCTCCAGCCCCATCTCCACCTCTCCGAACGTGGAGAAGTGGGGAACGTCGGCGTAGATCTGGTCAAGGCCCTCTTCGGCAGCGGCCCGAGCGTTCTTGGGCGCCTTGCTGTTGTACGCCACCTCCTCCAGGTCCGAGATCTCCAGGGCCGGCTTGGTGAGGTAGTACCCACCGATGACCATGTCCTGGGACGGCGCCGTGACCGGCCGGCCGTTGGATGGCAGCAGGATGTTGTTGCTCGATAGCATGAGCACCCGCGCCTCGAGCTGCGCCTCGAACGACAGAGGTACGTGAACCGCCATCTGGTCCCCGTCGAAGTCGGCGTTGAACGCCGCGCACACGAGCGGGTGGATCCGGATGGCCTTCCCCTCCACGAGCACGGGCTCGAACGCCTGGATGCCCAGCCGGTGGAGCGTCGGGGCCCGGTTCAGCAGCACTGGGTGGTCTTTGATGATGTCCTCGAGGACTTCATAGACCTTCGGATCGTCACGCTCGACGATCTTCTTGGCTCTCTTGACCGTCTCGGCCTCGCCCCGCTTCTCGAGCTCGTGGATGATGAACGGCTTGAACAGCTCCACGGCCATGGCCTTGGGCAGGCCGCACTGGTGCAGTTTGAGCTCGGGACCGACCACGATGACCGAGCGACCGGAGTAGTCCACCCGCTTCCCGAGCAGGTTCTGGCGGAAGCGTCCCTGCTTGCCCTTGAGCATGTCGGACAGTGACTTGAGGGGACGCTTGCCCCGACCGCGAATGGCCTTCGAACGACGCCCGTTGTCGAAGAGCGCGTCGACGGCCTCCTGAAGCATGCGCTTCTCATTCCGGAGGATGACCTCCGGGGCGCGCATGTCGATGAGCTTCTTGAGCCGGTTGTTCCGGTTGATGACCCGACGGTACAGGTCGTTCAGGTCGGAGGTGGCGAACCGTCCTCCGTCCAGCGGAACCAGAGGCCGAAGGTCGGGCGGAATCACCGGAATCACATCCATGACCATCCACTCGGGCCGGTTCCGTTGGCCCACGCTGCCGCCCGAGTTGCGTAAGGCGTCGACCACCTTGAGCCGCTTCAGCTTCTTCTTCTTGCGGTGCTGTGACGTCTCAGTGGCGATCTCGATCCGCAGCCAAAGTGCCAGGCGATCGAGGCCCTTGCCGTCGGAGTTGCGATCGTTGATCCGGCGCTCCGGGCTGTCGAGCATCTTGAGAAGCGTGCGAACCGCCTCGGCACCGATCTCGGCCTTGAACCTCTCGTCGCCCTTGTCTCGCGACTTCACCCGCAGATCGTAGTACTCGTCCTCGTCCAGGAGCTCGAGGAACTCGACATCCTGCTTGCCGGGGTGCGTCACCACGTACGAGGCGTAGTAGATCACCTTCTCCAGATCCCGCAGCGTCATCCCGACCAGGTACCCCAGCTGGCTGGGTAGCGTCTTGAAGAACCAGATGTGACAGATGGGCACTGCCAACTCGATGTGGCCCATGCGCTCGCGGCGAACCTTGGAGAGCGTGACCTCGACCCCGCAGCGATCACAGACGTGTCCCCGGAACCGGATCCGCTTGAACTTCCCGCAGTGACACTCCCAGTCCTTCACCGGACCGAAGATGCGCTCACAGAACAGTCCGTCCCGCTCCGGCTTGAAGGACCGGTAGTTGATGGTCTCGGGCTTCGTCACCTCACCGAACGACCAGGAGCGGATCTCCTCGGGAGAGGCGATTCTGATCTGGATGAAGTCGAAGTCCGCGGAGCGCTGCTCGCTCGACCTGGGAAAATCGATCATCGTCTATTCCTCCTGGCCGAGGGTTACGCTCAGGCCGAGGGCCTGCAGTTCTTTTACAAGCACGTTGAATGACTCCGGAATCCCAGGTTGGGGCAAGTTGTCTCCCTTCACGACGGCCTCGTAGACCTTCGAGCGGCCCGCCACGTCGTCAGACTTCACAGTGAGGATCTCCTGGAGCGTGTGTGCGGCGCCGTACGCCTCCAGCGCCCAAACCTCCATCTCCCCGAATCGCTGGCCGCCGAACTGGGCCTTGCCGGCCAGCGGCTGCTGCGTCACCAAGGAATAAGGTCCGATGCTCCGGGCGTGGATCTTGTCATCCACCAGGTGGCTGAGCTTCAGCATGTAGATCATGCCGACGGTGACGGGGAAGTCGAACTGCCGCCCGCTGCGTCCGTCCCTCAGGAACACCTTTCCGTTGGGCAGGATGCTCGCCGATTCCATGATCTCGAGGGCGGCTGCGTCGAGTCCCTCGTCCAGCTTCTGCTTCCGATTGAGGTGCGCGATGGCGGGGAACTCCTCCGAGAACGTTCCGTCCCGGCGCTCGGCCAACTCCTTCCCCGCTTCGACCAGGTAGTGCCTGAGCGCATCGAAGAAGACGGCCTGCGACTTCGAGAACTTGAGCTTCAGGTAGGCGTCCAAAGTCCGTCCGATCCCGCTCTTGGAAGAGCCTACATCGTTCCCGTTGCCGTGGGCCCGGACCTCCCTCGCGGGTAGGTCATGGGCCAGGTCGATGAGCCCGATCGTGGACTCGGCGTCGAGGGCCGGCATCTCCGCCTTGATGTCGAGGCGCTGATGGGCCCACCGGAGACCTGCGACCTTGAGAAGAAGGCCCACCTCGTCCTCGGAAGCCCCGTGGAAGACGGGCGTCTTGGCCTCGAATCCCAGGACACGGGCCGCCCACCCCAGGTGCGTCTCCAGGACCTGTCCCACATTCATGCGCGAGGGCACGCCCAACGGGTTGAGCACGATCTCGACGGGCGTCCCGTCGGGAAGGAACGGCATATCCTCCTCGGGAGCGATCCGAGCGATGATGCCCTTGTTCCCATGCCGCCCGGCCATCTTGTCGCCTACGGAGATCTTCCGCTTCTCGGCGATGTAGACCTTTGCGAGCTGGACCACGCCCGGCGGCAGCTCGTCGGGCTGGAAGACCTTGTCGATCTGTTCCTCGGTCTTCCCCTTCACCCGCTCGATCCGGTTCTTGGCCTCGTCGACCACGCGCCGGACGCGCCCGCTTGCCTCCTTGCTCTTCACCTTGAGGGTGTTCAGGTCGAGCTTATTGAACTGCAACCCCTCCAAGATCTCCCTCGTGAGCTTCGTGCGGTCTTCGAAGTACGGCTCAACGGTCCCTTTCTTGAGGGCCAGGGCCACGGTGTTCAGGTGGAGGATCTCACGTAGCTCTTCATCCCGAGCGGCGCTGGTGCGACTGATCTCCTCCCGCTCCTGCTGGCGAAGCTCACCGATCCGTGCCCCGTGCTCCTTCTCGAGAAGGGGATCGTCGATGCGTCGCGAGAAGATCTTCACGTCGATGACAGTGCCGCTCATTCCCGGAGGAACGCGCAGGGACGAGTCCTTCACGTCCTTGGCCTTCTCACCGAAGATGGCCGTCAGGAGCTTCTCCTCAGGCGAGAGCTCGGTCTCACCCTTGGGCGTGATCTTGCCCACCAGGATGTCACCACTCGTCAGGCGAGCGCCGGTCCGGACGATTCCACGCTCGTCCAGATCGACCAGGCTCTCCTCGGCCACGTTCGGGATTTCGCGGGTGATCTCCTCCATCCCGCGCTTCGTGTCCCTGACGTGCAACTCGAGCTCCTGAATGTGGATAGACGTGAACACGTCCTCCTTCACCAGCTTCTCGCTGATGACGATGGCGTCCTCGTAGTTGTATCCGTACCAGGGCATGAAGGAGACGAGCACGTTGCGGCCCAGCGCCAGCTCCCCATTGTCCGTTGAAGGCCCGTCGGCGATGATGTCGCCGGGCTGGATCTCCTGGCCGTCCTCCACCAGGGGACGCTGGTTGATGGCCGTGTCCTGGTTGGTGCGCCAGAACTTCTTGAGACGGTAGCGATCGTACTGGGCCAGCTTGGCCAGTGGCTGTTCGGTCTTGCCAGGCGTCACGGAGCCGGTGTCGATGACGATCTCTTCGGCCGTCACGTGGGCGACTCGTCCCCCGCGGCGGGCCGTGATGACCGCACCCGAGTCCCTGGCCACCTTGAACTCGAGGCCGGTACCCACCAACGGTGCGTCCGTGTAGAGGAGCGGCACAGCCTGGCGCTGCATGTTCGAGCCCATGAGCGCTCGGTTGGCATCGTCGTGTTCGAGGAACGGGATCAACGCGGCGGCCACGGACACGAGCTGGTCGGGCGCCACGTCCATATAGTCGATGACCCCGGGCCGGAGCAGCGGGAAGTCTCCCCGCTCCCGGCAGAGGACGAACTCATTGACGAATTTTCCCCTGTCGTCCAGCGGCGCGTTGGCCTGGGCGATCCGCGACTCTTCCTCTTCGTTGGCCGAAAGCCACTCGATCTGGTTGGTGACCTTGCCCTTCTGCACCTTACGGTACGGAGTCTCGACGAAGCCCAGCTCGTTGATCCGGCTGTACGTCGTGAGGGAGGTGATGAGTCCGATGTTGGGACCCTCGGGGGTCTCGATGGGGCACATGCGCCCGTAGTGGGAGTAGTGCACGTCCCGGACCTCGAAGCCGGCGCGCTCCCGCGTGAGGCCGCCGGGCCCCAGGGCGGATAGGCGCCGCTTGTGCGTCAGCTCGGCCAGCGGGTTCGTCTGGTCCATGAACTGACTGAGCTGAGAAGATCCGAAGAAGGCCTGGATGACGGCCGAGACCGTCCGGGCGTTCACCAGGTCGTCGATGTTGACCTTCTCCGGATCCGTGTTGATGGACATGCGCTCTTTGACGAGCCGCGCCATCCGGGAGAGCCCCACCGAGAACTGGTTCGCGATGAGCTCACCCACAGTCCTGACCCGTCGGTTGCCGAGATGGTCGATGTCGTCGGTGCTCCCGCGGCCCTCACTCAGCTCGATGAGGTACCGGAGAATCTCGATGAAGTCCTCTTTGTTGAGGACCGTCTCGTGGGCAGGCGCGTTGACGCCCAGGTGCTTGTTGATCTTGTAGCGGCCCACGCGGCCGAGATCATAGCGCTTGGGGTTGAAGAAGACGCGCTCCAGTGCCAAGCGGGCCGTCTCTATGTTGGGCGCGTCTCCGGGCCGCAAGAGCGAGTAGATGGCGTTGAGTGCCTCCTCCTCGCTGTCGGTCGGGTCCTTCCGGAGGGTGTTCTTCACAATGGGGCTTTCGCCACGACCCGAATCCCGTTCGCTGGCGTAGATCTTGATTCTCTTCCGGCCAGCCCTCTCCAGCCGCTCGGCCGCCTCTTCGTCGATCTCGGTGGCCTCTTCGACCAACACCTCACCGGTATCGCGATCGATGATCTCCTCGGCGATGACCGACCCGAGGATCTCCTTCAAGCCCTGCTTATCGACTGTTCGGGGATCCACGTTCTTCGTCGTGAAGAAGATCTGGTAGATGTCCGAGTCCGTTCCGTAGCCGAACGCCCTCAGAAGCGCCGTGGCCGGGAACTTCTTCTTTTTGTCGATGTGGACGTAGCAGATGTCGTTGATGTCGATCGTGAACTCGACCCACGACCCCCTGAACGGGATGATCCGGGCGCTGTGCAGCTTCGTCCCGTTGGGGTGGATGCTCTCCTCGAACACCACGCCGGGCGAGCGGTGCAGCTGGCTGACAACAACCCGCTCGGCGCCGTTGATGATGAAGGTACCCAGCTCGGTGAGGAGGGGCAGGTCACCGAGATAGACCTCTTTCTCGATGATGTCGCCTGGGCGCTTTTCGCCCCCTTCCAGCTCCTCCCAGACGATGAGACGCAGCTTCGCCTTGAGAGGCGCGGCATACGTCGTGTCCCGCTCGATGCACTCCTCGACCGAGTACTTCGGCTCACCCAGTGAGGCAGTGACGTACTCGAGCGTGAAGTTCTCGTGCACGTCTGATATGGGGAAGATCTCCGCGAATACCCTGTCAAGTCCGAAATCCCACTGCTCCGTGGGATCCGCGTCCTGCTCCACGAGCTTCTCGAAAGAGCGGAGCTGGACGTCCAACAGATTGGGCATCGGCATAACCGACTTGAGCTTCGCGAAGCTCACTACCGGACGATCATCTTTCCTAATATCCAAGGGTTTCCCCCTTTTCTGGCCTGAACCCCGAGGGGAGGCCGAGCGAGCACATGTTCGACAACGGATGAAGCGAACGAATCCCGGGGACGTACGCGTATGTCTCCGGAGGCCGACGCGTGTTGGCCCTGCAGTGATGAACCCGAGATCTGGCGGGTCTCACTCGACGTCTCGCAGCCGGCCGAGAGGTAACGTCACGGGGTGTGACCTACCTCAGCGCAACGGCTGCGCCCTGTTCCTCCAGCTTCGCTTTGATCTGCTCAGCCTCGTCCTTCGTGACGGCCTCTCTGACGGTGCTCGGGGCTCCGTCGACGAGGTCCTTGGCTTCCTTCAGGCCCAGGCTAGTGACCTCGCGGACCACCTTGATGACCTGGATCTTCTTGTCGCCAATGCCTTCGAGCACAACGTCGAACTCGGTCTGCTCCTCGACAGCGTCCGCCCCGGTCGCGGGCCCGCCCGCGGCTGCCACGGGGGCGGCCAGGGCAGTGACGTTGAACTTGTCCTTGAACGCGTCGACGAACTCCGACAGCTCGAGGATAGTCATGTTGCCGATGGTCTCGAGAAGCTCTTCGTGGTTGGTAGCCATGATCGTGGCTCTCTCCTCAGTTCACCCGGCCTCGGGCCAGGGTTGGGCGTGAATTCCCGGTTGTCACCTTGTTTGCCAGGAGGCTCCTCCATGTACCAGGAGGCTACTCCCCCTCCCTCTCCTTCTGCTGCTTGAGAGCATCCAGGAGACCGGACATCTCCTGAAGCTTGCTCTCCAGGGCGCTCGCCAGCGCAGCCATGGGCGCTTCGAGGGCTCCGGCCAGCTCGGCCAGGAGCTGCTCCCTAGGCGGTAGCTGAGCCAAACGGACGATCTCGTCGGCCGAAACCACCTTGTCGTCGAGGAGGCCGAGCTTGAAGACCGGCTTGTCGCCGTGCTCCTTGGCGAAGTCGCTGATGATCTTCGCGGGCTCGACGACCCCCCCGTAGCCCAACACGACCCCGGTGGGGCCTAGGAGGGCATCGGTAATGTCCGGTACCTGCAGCCCTTCGAGGGCGCGCTTGACCAGGCGGTTCTTCACCACCAGGTACTCGGCCCCGGAAGCCCGGAGGTTCTGCCGGAGGCTCGTCATGGACTTCACGTCTAGGCCGGTGAAGTCGGTGAGGTACATCACCGGAGCCTGTTCGACTTTCTCGCGGAAATCCACGACGAAGCTTTCTTTTTCCGCACGGTTCATCTATGGGCTCCGGCGAAACAGGTTGGGATCGATTGGGACGCCGGGTCCCATGGTGCTGGAGACCGTGATGCTCCTCACGTACGTGCCCTTGGACGCTGATGGCTTGGCCCGAACGATGGAGTCCATGATGGCGCCCAGGTTGTCCCGCAACTGATCGGGTGAGAACGAGACGCGGCCGATGGGCGCGTGCACGTTCCCGGTCTTGTCCACGCGGTACTCGATCTTCCCGCCCTTGATCTCCTTCACGGCACGACCGACGTCGAAGGTCACCGTTCCACCCTTGGGAGTCGGCATGAGTCCCCGGGGGCCGAGAATCCGACCGAGGGGCCCCACCTTGCCCATAAGATCCGGAGTGGCGACGCACACGTCGAACTCCAACCACCCTTGTTGGATCTTGTCGACGTACTCGGTGCCCACATAGTCGGCACCGGCTTCCGCCGCCTCGGTCTCCTTCTCGCCCTGTGCGATCACCAACACGCGAACAGTCTTACCCGTGCCGTGAGGAAGGACGACGGTGCCCCGCACGATCTGATCGGCCTTGCGGGGATCCACGTTCAAGCAAGTGGCGACCTCGACTGTCTCATCGAACTTGGCCGACGCCATATCCTTGACCATCTGGACCGCTTCGTCGGGCTTGAACTGGACGCCTACAGGCACTTTGGCCTTGGCGTCACGGAATCTCTTACCGTGTTTTGGCATGGCCCTGAGCCAGCTTGTTCGTCCTCCCACCCGTGGCGGCTCACATCGAGTGGTTCCGTGGACTTCTCCAGCAGGGGGCGCGTCGGGGATTTCCTCCTCGCTCCCTGCTGTTCGCTTCGCTCTCAGATGGTCGCTGCGGGAAAATCCCCGACGCACCCCCCCTGAGAAGTCACTGCACAGCGTATTTGCTTCTAGACAGCGTTTCGCTTCTGTTTTGTACCTCTTCTTAGCCTTGTACCGCTTCCTGGATTTGTACGTCTTGCTGGCTTGGTGCCTCATCCTGCTCCTGGCCTTCTACCTCTTCCTGGCTTCGTACCTCTATCTGGTCTCGTGCCTCTCCTGAGCCTTGTACCACGATGCCCATGGAGCGGGCGGTTCCGGAGAGCATCCGGACGGCGGCGTCCATGTCCGTCGTATTTAAGTCGACCATCTTGGTCTCGGCGATCTCCTCGAGCTGCTTCCGGGTGACCGTGCCCACCTTTTCTCTGTTGGGCTCACCCGACGCCTTCTGGAGACCCGCAGCCTTCTTGATGAGGAAGGACGCCGGCGGCGTCTTGGTAATGAAGGTAAACGACCGGTCCGAATAGACCGTGATCTCCACCGGAATCGTCACGCCGGGCTGCTGCTGAGTCTTGGAGTTGAACTGCTTGCAGAACTCCATGATGTTCAGGCCGTGCTGGCCCAGCGCTGGCCCCACGGGCGGCGCCGGGTTCGCCTGGCCTCCCGCGACGTGAAGCTTGATGAAACCGGTGACCTTCTTCGCCATTTTCTATTCCTGAGACGTTGCCGACAGGGTCTCTAGAACCCCTTCAACTGCGTGTAATCCAGCTCGACTGAGGTGGGCCGCCCGAAGAGCGAAACCTCGACCTTGACCTTGCCCTTTTCCGAGTAGACCTCCTGGATCGTCCCGGAGAAGTCGCTGAAGGGACCCTGCACGACCTCAACGACCTGCCCGACGTGGAACGGGATCTCCTCCTGTGTCCCGTCGTCCTCCTTCTCCACCTCGATCCCGAGGATCTTGTTGATCTCGTCCTCGTGTAGAGGCTGCGGTGACTTCCCCGCGCCGACAAACTTGATGACCCCCTGGATGTTGTTGATGGTGTGCATGGTCCTCTCGTTGAGATCCATGTTCACCAGCACGTATCCGGGGTACAAGCGCTTCGTGACCGTGACGCGCTTTCCGTTGCGAATCTCGACCACGTCCTGTGTCGGGACGACCACGTCCCGGATCTCCTTGCCCTCGGCCTCGCCGGTCTCGTCTTCGATCCGACGCTGAATCAGCTTCTGGACCTTGTTCTCATGCCCTGAGTAGGTCTGGATCGCGTACCACTTGGAGTAAGCCATGATCATTTGCGTCGTACTCAGGCCCCGAAGATGCCCATGATGAAGTTGATCACCGTCCGGGACGCCACGTCCATTACCCAGATGATCGCCGAGATCAGAAACACGAAGGCGATCACCACCAGGGTGGCACTCTTGAGCTGCTCGTAGTCCGGCCAGGTCACCTTGGCCAGCTCATCCCAGCACTCCTCCACAAAGTCCCGGGTAGCAGTGATTTTTTCGCTGATAGCCATGCGCCGACTCGCTACTTGGTCTCTTTATGCGCCCTGTGCTGCTTGCACCGCGGGCAGTACTTACGCTGCTCGACCCGCTCCGGGTGCAGGCGCTTGTTCTTCGTCGTGTGGTAGTTCCGCTCCTCGCACTCCGTACACGCGAGGATAATCTTGTCTCTAGCCATGTCTTCCTCTCACTGCGAGGCCGGTAAGGCCCCGCGGACTCTGCTGCTGGCCGGTGTTGGGTCAGCCAGCGGAGGGAGAAGTTGCCTCCTCCGCTACACCGTTGGCCGGGACGCTGCGGAGGCAACTTCTCCCTCCGCTCCGACCGTCCCTGGCCATCCACCTGCTTTCGCGGGGCAAAACACCGGCCCCGCCCTTCGTTCCATCTAGCTTTCCTAGCTTCCCGCCAACGCCCCCAGTGAGCGCCCGCCTGGGCGTGTGCACGGAGGCAGGCAGGCTGCCGGAGCCCCCGCCATGTGCGGAGGCTTGAGCCTTTTCTCTCTCCCGCAGCGTCCCGGCCTACGGTGTAGCGAAGGGAGAGAGAAAGACCTCAAGCCTCGCCCTACTCGACAATCTCCGTAACCACCCCCGACCCCACCGTGCGCCCGCCCTCGCGGATCGCGAACCGCAACTGCTCGTCCATGGCGATCGGCGTGATCAGCTCCACTTCCATCTGCACGTTGTCACCCGGCATCACCATCTCCACTCCCTCGGGCAACTGCGCCGCTCCCGTCACGTCCGTCGTCCGAAAGTAGAACTGCGGCCGGTACCCATCGAAGAACGGCGTGTGTCGGCCTCCCTCTTCCTTCGTCAGCACGTACACCTCGCCCTTGAACTTCGTGTGCGGCATGATCGAGCCCGGCTCCGCCAGCACCTGGCCCCGCTGGATCTCGTCCTTGCCCACTCCCCGAAGCAGCAGCCCCGCGTTGTCCCCCGCTCGACCCTCGTCCAACAGCTTCCGGAACATCTCCACTCCCGTCACCACTGTCTTCCGGTCCGCTCCCATCCCCACCAGCTCTACTTCCTC
The DNA here is from genome assembly GCA_965218295.1 of Longimicrobiales bacterium. Taxonomy (GTDB): domain Bacteria; phylum Gemmatimonadota; class Gemmatimonadetes; order Longimicrobiales; family Gaopeijiaceae; genus CBDCKN01. The sequence continues at coordinate 463,110 of CBDCKN010000013.1, forward strand.
GCCCTGCTTCACTATCCCGCGCTCGATTCGGCCCGTCGCTACCGTCCCCCGGCCCGTGATCGAGAACACGTCCTCCACGGGCATCAGGAACGGCTTGTCCACGTCTCGCTTCGGCTCCGGGATGAAGCTGTCGATCGCGTCCATCAGCTCCTGGACGCAATCCACGGCCGGGCCCTCGCCCTCCGCGTTCATCGCCTCCAGCGCGCTCCCCCGGATCACCGGCGTGTCGTCGCCCGGGAAGCCGTACTCGCTCAGAAGCTCCCGCACCTCCAACTCCACCAGCTCCAGGAGCTCCTCGTCGTCGACCATGTCCACCTTGTTCAGGAACACCACCACGTACGGCACATTCACCTGCCGAGCCAGCAGGATGTGCTCCCGCGTCTGCGGCATCGGTCCGTCCGCTGCGCTCACCACCAGGATCGCGCCGTCCATCTGCGCCGCTCCCGTGATCATGTTCTTCACGTAGTCCGCGTGGCCCGGGCAGTCCACGTGCGCGTAGTGACGGTTCTCCGTCTCGTACTCCACGTGTGCGGTCGCGATCGTGATCCCACGCTCCCGCTCCTCAGGCGCCTTGTCGATGTTGTCGAACGATACCGCGTCCCCACCGAACTTCTTCGCCTGCGTGAACGTGATCGCAGCCGTCAGCGTCGTCTTCCCGTGGTCCACGTGACCGATCGTTCCCACGTTCACGTGCGGCTTGGTGCGCTCGAACTTCTGCTTGGCCATCATTCCCCTCGTCGCGTTGGTTCGCTTCCTTCGTTGTTCCCCTGCAGCACCTGAGAGCTCCGACCGGGATTTGAACCCGGGACCTCCTCCTTACCAAGGAGGCGCTCTACCACTGAGCTATCGGAGCGCCACCCACAATAGAGCGGGAGACGGGACTCGAACCCGCGACCCTCAGCTTGGAAGGCTGATGCTCTAGCCAACTGAGCTACTCCCGCAAAGCAACCGTCCGTTGGGACTCAAGTGGTGGGGGTAGGATTCGAACCTACGAAGGCTAAGCCAGCAGATTTACAGTCTGCCCCGTTTGACCGCTTCGGTACCCCACCGGCTACCGATCCGGTGCCTCTACCCCGCGACCTCCTTCTCCCCGGAACAAAGCAAGCCGCCCGACGCAGGCGGCCTTTTCCAGGCAAGCTTGATAAGTTAACGACTCGATAAACCGTCATCAAGCCCCGAAAAGCCCGGCTTTCGGCTGCAGCTCCGCTCCGGCCCTCCTGAAGTCCCGCAGCACGGTCTCGAGGTGGCGCTTCTGGATCCCGGTCAGGCCCGCTCCGTCATCCGTCTCCGCAAACGCCTGCAGACGAATCCACAGGGTCTCGTTGAGGGTGATCCGGGTCCAGAACTCCGTGATCTCCGGCAGCACCTCGTTGAAGGTTTCCCGGAGTTCTGGCGTCTCCGCCACCGACAGGAGGTGCGTGACTGGGGCGATACGGGTCTTCACGCGCTCCATCACGTCGTCGAGTCGCTCGAGCGTATTGGCGTAGCTCGGCGGGAGCGGACCCGAGCACAGCGCCTCGATGGCCTGACGGGCCTCTTCCAGAATCTGTCGGACCCCCGGCACTACATGTGACGCTTCGATCTGGTCGAAGGGGATACGTGGGAGATCGAGGAGAAGGGGGTTGGAGCTGAAGGACATAGGGTACCAGTTCGAACGGGAGCTGGTAAATCGGAAGTGGTCTTCACGACGGATCCCCGCGTCGGACTCGCTGCGGTAAGCTGCGGCCAACGGGGATCCGGCGCCACCCCCCCCGAACTTCGAACCGAATTGAGGTGGGTGCCCTAGTCGGCCAGTTTGGGGACGGGCTTTTGAGTCCGCCAGAGGTCCGTATCGGGGACGAAGGTGGCCCAGGCGAACCAGAAGGACACGTAGGCCTCGGGAACCTGCACCAGCCTCTGTCCCTCCATGCTCCCCGAGATCGCACGCCCTTCCAGGGTCCACTCGCTGCCGGACTGGACGTCGACGTAACGTCCCTCCAAAACCTCGAAGGTCAGCGCCTGGCCCCCGACGGTGGTCCGGAAGGCCACCGCCGCTTTGGCGTCGCGGTCCCAGAACACCACGATATCCTGCCCGTCTGCCTGGGAGTGAACGACTCTTCGGTCGCCTCCCGAGTCCAGGGCGTTGAACGGGAAGGCCATACCGCCACCATCCACGAAGGGAATCCCCAACACGCGCTCCTTGGGCGGGCGCCGGTCGTCGAAGTCACCCTGCGGGAACAGGGTCCTGGCGTTGTTCAGGCTCTCGTAGTCGCCGTACGGATACCGCTGATAAGTACGGGTGAACTGCGTGGAGACCGAGATGACCTTCGTGTCCGGGTGAAGGTCCACCCACGCGTCCCAACGCATCTCGATGGCGGCGAGCATCTCCAGCATCTGTCCGTCGCGCGGCCCACAGCGCGCTCCTCGCATCATCTGGGGCCAGAGGGACTGATCCTCGGTGCGATCGTACAGGATCAGGTTGTTCTGAAAGATCAGGCCCGATACGCCGAACTCGGCTCCACCGGCGGCCGTGCGGTCGTAGACCATGCTGGACCCCGTGAGGGGGCAGTAGGTGACGGCCAAGGGGGTCGAGAGGGCGTTGAAGTTCACGATCTCGTGCCGCCAGAGGATGTTGTGGGGGATCGCGATATAGGTCCCGTCGATCTCCATCCCGATCACCCGATCCCACGTCCGGACGTAGCTGGCACCTGGATCGTTGATCCCCACGAGCTCGGGATCGGACAGCGCAGGGATGCCGTCGAGACCGACACCGCCCGAGAAGATGAGGCTCTCGGGGATGCTGCAGGTGCCGTCTTCCTCTCGCTGGAGCTTCGGGCTGGTGCCGTCGGAGGAGTCGCCACAGGCGGCGGCCATCAGGGCGAGAGCGAAGGCGATGGCCATAACTTCGGGGGGCATTCTAGCCGGTGTATGTCGCGTCATTCTCCGTCGGGTCACGGTCGCTCAGTCGGCTGCGTTCCTGGGGCCACGTTAGAAACTCGCGGAGGCCCGGTGCCGGTTCCCACGCGCCGCATGAGATCACCCATGATTCGTGTGCGGCTCCCAACGCGAGGCTCTAGGTCATACCAGGCGGAACGGGCCGTCGCACACTATTCTCGATCCCAATCCAAGGCCGAGGGACACGACAGACACCCTCCGACAAAGGGCCGAACCGCATCAGGGATATCGCCGGCCAAGCGTCCGGGTCCACCGCCTGTGGAGCCTAAGTGGCCTGGTCTCCGTGGATTCGCTTGGTGAGCGCTGGGACTAGGCCCAAGGAGCGTGCGTAGGTAGCGAGCTGACCGCAGTGGTAGTACTCGTGGGCGCCGGCATAGAAGACATATGTCACGCGTTTCCATGTCCCCCCGTCGAACCGCTTGATGTCGTGAGACCAAATGGTCCTCACCCGCGGCACGGATGCGCTCCTTGCACGTCTCCAGTGAAGATTCGAGCGCTGCGAGGAGTTGGCTCGGGGTCATGGCTTGGGGCAAGTGTCCGGCGTGATCCAATACGTGGTCTTGAGGCGACCGCCTCGTGAAGTCCCCATCAGGATCCGCCGCCTCACCGATGAGCATCAGGCTCGCTTCGATGATGTGGCGTACGAGCTCCGAGGCACTCTTCGCGTCGCCCTCTCTGCCAACTTACGTGAGACACGGAGCAGCTAAGGAATTAGAGTAGGGCGAAGGCAGAGAAACCGAGGATGCTGAGACACCGAGAGAGAATGAAAGAGAATGGAATAGCCCCACCAACCTGGGACGGTAAGCGAAGCGCGGCAGCTCCTGCGGACTCGGAGGTGGTAGATAGGCCGCTGCGCCGGCGGTTCGCTCCGTCGTACAAGCTGCGGATCGTCGAAGAAGCGGACCGGTGCACGGAGCCCGGAGAGGTTGGCCGACTCCTACGGCGGGAGGGCTTGTACTCGTCGCACCTGACGACATGGCGCAAGGCGGCGCATAGCGGGTCCCTGAAAGCGCTGTCGAAGAAACGAGGCCGTAAGCGCGAGCGCAATCCGCTGGAGGAGAAGGTGCGCAAGCTGGAGCGCGAGAACACTCGCCTCGAGAAGGAGCTCCAGAAGGCGCACTTGATCATCGACGTCCAGGGAAAAGTTGCAGGGCTGCTGGGATTGAGCCTCGAGGACGGGACGAACTCATGAAGGCGACCCAGGAGCTAGCCAAGCACGTAGGGGTGAAGCCCGCGTGCGATGCGCTCAGGGTGCCGCGAGCCACGTTCTACCGTCGTCGGAGTGCATCGACCGGGCATCAGCAGCCCCGCCCGACCCCCGCCCGGGCCTTAAGTGAGAGGGAGCGGGACAAGATTTTCGACACCCTGTGTTCGGAGCGGTTCGTGGACCGGTCCCCAGCCGAGGTGGTGGCGACGCTGCTCGACGAGGACGTCTACCTGTGCAGCGAGCGTACGATGTATCGCGTTCTGGCTTCCCAGGTGCCGGTTCAGGAGCGTCGAGCGCAGCGGAGTCATCCCAAATACCAGAAGCCCGAGTTGATGGCGAGGGGCCCGAACCAGGTCTGGTCCTGGGATATCACCCGGCTGCTGGGGCCGAAGAAGTGGAGTTACTTCTACCTCTACGTGATCCTGGACATCTTCAGCCGCTACGTCGTGGGATGGATGGTGGCGGATCGGGAGAACTCTGCCCTGGCCAGCCGGCTGATCCAGCAGAGTTGCTTGAAGCATGGCGTCCAGCCCCACCTCCTGACCCTGCATTCCGATCGAGGGGCTCCGATGACGAGCCAATGCACGGCTCAACTACTCGCCGATCTCGGCGTGACCCGCTCGTTGGGCCGACCCCAGGTCTCGGATGACAATCCGTTCTCCGAGGCTCAGTTCAAGACCTTGAAGTACCATCCCTCGTTTCCCGGCCGGTTCGGGGATCAGGGGCAAGCCAAGACCTTCTGTCGCTCGTTCTTCCGTTGGTATAATGCCGAGCACCGCCATGGCGGCATCTCGATGCTGACCCCCGAACAGGTCCACTTCGGTCACGCCGATCGGATCATCGCCTGCAGGAAGGCCGTGCTCCGTGAGGCATGGGCCGCTCATCCCGAGCGCTTCGTCTCCGGTGAGCCGAAGCCTAAACCACTCCCGGAGGCCGTCTGGATCAATCCTCCCACCCCATCCCTCACTACACAGGAGATTGCTCTCTAATTGATTTCCAAGAGTGTCTCACTGGCGTTGACAGGTTCCGAGCGTCGCCGCGAACCCACGGAGTTGGCAGATCGCGCTTTCTCGCCGGCCATATTGAGGACTTGGCAGAGGGCTTCGGATTCTCCTCCTTGGCGCGAATCCAGCCGTCAAAAACTGTGGTCGCAGGTCACACCAAGGACAGATCCACCGCATTCAAGAAAGAAGATTGACCCGTTGTCGAGGACACCATCGTCCTCTTCAGAGCGCGGGTCCCCCAGTAGATAGGTGCGACGTATCCGGCTGCGGTCCGGAACAGCGTCTCACCATAGCCCCCTCAAGGATCCGAATTGCTTCTTCTCGCGAAGGGACCTCTGCACCCCGTACGGCGTCACGGCCCGCGTTTCGACCGCTCTCACCCGGCATCACGTCGCACGCCTCAGGGGAGGCTTCTCGCGGTAATCAGCAAGTAGCACTTGAGCGGATCTAGCCCATTCCGTCATCTGGGCTCGGGATGCAATGGGTTCCGGGGCCTTGGAAGAAGCGGAGACCCAGCAACCCTAACACTCTACTGGTTCCCCTCTTACGTCAAAGCTGGCGAACGGACTCGAACCGTTAACCTGCTGCTTACAAGGCAGCTGCTCTGCCAATTGAGCTACGCCAGCAAGTTTTTATTTTACAAATGACTTACTGTTTATCACCGACTGCGTGATTTCGGTTTAGGGCACGTATAGGGCAGTTACCCACTTTGCATTTAGCTAGACATACCAAAAATGCCAGAAACGTCCTCAACGTGTCGAACCAGCACTCCGCGTGAAGATCGCCAGCAGAAAACGCAGTGTCCAGGGCGGCTATGATGTCCGGGGACCGGTCACACCACGAACCGGATTCGGAGCTTTTCTGCCAAGTCCGTACCACGTATCTAGCCCAGTCAACCCCCTCGTGTTCTCAAAATTGCTGGCACGGTGGCTGTTGGGGCCCACCGGCCAGCCCTGCATCGGGCTCGACCCAACGGAAAAGATAGACCGGGTGGGCGGCGGGCCAGGGGGCGACGAACAGGGCAAGGCGTTAGCGGCCCTCTAAGCCACGAGGACGCTCCAGCCTACCCAGGACCCCGAAGACGCTCAGAACGCGAATACAGGGTTCTGCTTGCGCCTCCCGGCCCGCTCTCGGATGTTGACCTCGGTCTGATCCCGGAGTGCGCCTGTGTCCGATCCAGTTGTGCGCCTCAACGCAGCCCTAGACGGCCGCTACCGCATCGAGCGTGAGTTGGGCGAGGGCGGCATGGCTACGGTGACAGTTACCTGAAGGTGGCCTCGCTCGGTGTTCTAGCGATGCTGCCCCCTCTCTGCCAACTTACGTGAGACACGGAGCAGCTAAGGAATTAGAGTAGGGCGAAGGCAGAGAAACCGAGGATGCTGAGACACCGTGAGAGAATGAAAGAGAATGGAATAGCCCCACCAACCTGGGACGGTAAGCGAAGCGCGGCAGCTCCTGCGGACTCGGAGGTGGTAGATAGGCCGCTGCGCCGGCGGTTCGCTCCGTCGTACAAGCTGCGGATCGTCGAAGAAGCGGACCGGTGCACGGAGCCCGGAGAGGTTGGCCGACTCCTACGGCGGGAGGGCTTGTACTCGTCGCACCTGACGACATGGCGCAAGGCGGCGCATAGCGGGTCCCTGAAAGCGCTGTCGAAGAAACGAGGCCGTAAGCGCGAGCGCAATCCGCTGGAGGAGAAGGTGCGCAAGCTGGAGCGCGAGAACACTCGCCTCGAGAAGGAGCTCCAGAAGGCGCACTTGATCATCGACGTCCAGGGAAAAGTTGCAGGGCTGCTGGGATTGAGCCTCGAGGACGGGACGAACTCATGAAGGCGACCCAGGAGCTAGCCAAGCACGTAGGGGTGAAGCCCGCGTGCGATGCGCTCAGGGTGCCGCGAGCCACGTTCTACCGTCGTCGGAGTGCATCGACCGGGCATCAGCAGCCCCGCCCGACCCCCGCCCGGGCCTTAAGTGAGAGGGAGCGGGACAAGATTTTCGACACCCTGTGTTCGGAGCGGTTCGTGGACCGGTCCCCAGCCGAGGTGGTGGCGACGCTGCTCGACGAGGACGTCTACCTGTGCAGCGAGCGTACGATGTATCGCGTTCTGGCTTCCCAGGTGCCGGTTCAGGAGCGTCGAGCGCAGCGGAGTCATCCCAAATACCAGAAGCCCGAGTTGATGGCGAGGGGCCCGAACCAGGTCTGGTCCTGGGATATCACCCGGCTGCTGGGGCCGAAGAAGTGGAGTTACTTCTACCTCTACGTGATCCTGGACATCTTCAGCCGCTACGTCGTGGGATGGATGGTGGCGGATCGGGAGAACTCTGCCCTGGCCAGCCGGCTGATCCAGCAGAGTTGCTTGAAGCATGGCGTCCAGCCCCACCTCCTGACCCTGCATTCCGATCGAGGGGCTCCGATGACGAGCCAATGCACGGCTCAACTACTCGCCGATCTCGGCGTGACCCGCTCGTTGGGCCGACCCCAGGTCTCGGATGACAATCCGTTCTCCGAGGCTCAGTTCAAGACCTTGAAGTACCATCCCTCGTTTCCCGGCCGGTTCGGGGATCAGGGGCAAGCCAAGACCTTCTGTCGCTCGTTCTTCCGTTGGTATAATGCCGAGCACCGCCATGGCGGCATCTCGATGCTGACCCCCGAACAGGTCCACTTCGGTCACGCCGATCGGATCATCGCCTGCAGGAAGGCCGTGCTCCGTGAGGCATGGGCCGCTCATCCCGAGCGCTTCGTCTCCGGTGAGCCGAAGCCTAAACCACTCCCGGAGGCCGTCTGGATCAATCCTCCCACCCCATCCCTCACTACACAGGAGATTGCTCTCTAATTGATTTCCAAGAGTGTCTCACTGGCGTTGACAGGTTCCGCCCCGCCTTCCAGTCCAAGCCTTCCGTCGTCAAAGTGGTTTTGTAAACGTGACTACGTGAACATTCTCGGGAGAAAACGTCCTGTGCGTTTCATATAGTCGCGATACTCATCTCCGAATTCTTCGACCAGGTTGGCTTCTTCCTGAGGTATGCGGATGAGGAGAAACACCATCATCACTCCAAGGAGTACCATGAAAATCCACTTGGCGGATAGCAGGCCCATGCTCAACCAAAACGTGCTTCCGGCGCTATAGAGAGGATGTCTCACCCAATGGTATGGGCCGGTTGTCACGAGGGCATGATCGGCGCGCGTCTTGTGGGTGGGGGTGATGTTGCGTCCAATGTGTTTGAACAGCCAGAAGAAGCAACTGATCATCATTACGGCAATTGCGCCGCCTAAGATGCGTACCCACACGGGAATACTAAATGATGCCCACTGAACCCACGCGGGGTTGATGGCGTAGGCCACGATGAACGACAGCATCGACAGCATAAACGTCAGGCGAAACAGAATGAAGGGGATACCACCGCCCCCTTCGAGAAGGTCTTCGCTGCTCTGTCTCGCCGCCTTCGATCGGAAATAGATGCTGATTGATATCGCAGAAACGAAGAGCAGCGTTGTCGCTGTGCTATAGAGTCTTTCGTTTTCCATGAGGCGAGTATGACGGAAGGAAGTCCAACCGATGTACCGGCTGAGAAGGCATGGTACGTCGGGGCGAGGCAGGCGACAACGAGCGTGGGAGGTCGGGGGTCGAGGAGCGCATTTTCATGGTGACCAACTGGTTCGAGGAACTCAAGGCACGGGTGCCCAATTGACCCGCCCGGTCCCCTGGCTTCGCGTCTTCGTGGAAGGCGTGGTGATCGTCGGCAAACTGGAGAATTAGCGGCCTCGCATCAGTCCCATCCAGCCATCGCCCAACCTCAGCATCACCCATAGCTGAGCGCATGGCACCTGCTGCTTGCGCCTCCCGGCCCGCTCTCGGATGTTGACCACGGTCTGATCCTAGGCGCTGCTCGATGGGGGGGGTTCCGTGAAGAAGAAGGCTGTCTCCCACACGGAGGACGTGACCATGCATAAAGCAGTTCATCTGGGGATGCTCTTCCTCGCCTATGGTAGGGCGGGGCATCTCGCCCTAGGTCTTTTGATTGACACCATCTTCAGGAGGGCTTCCCTATGTTCCCCCTGACGGAACCGCCCAGGCTCGTGCTAGCCCTTGCACTCCTTGTCACGGCCGGATGTTCTGATACTAGGCCACAAATGAAGAACTTGACGCATGAGGACCCGATTGTCCGGCGGACCGCTGCGGATGCCTTGAGACAAATGGGACCGGACGCTGGGGAGGCTGTGCCTCATCTCATCGAAGCATTGGCGGATAGAGATGTGACAGTGCAGGAGGCCAGCAGGAGAGCTCTCGCGAGCATCGGCGCAGCGGCCGTGCCCGGTCTCATCGAGGCGCTGCAAGACCCCGAACCTGAGACATCTAACGCGGCGCTCATCGCGAACTTTGCTGTCGCGAAGATCTTGGGGAGCATTGGTACACCGGCCGTGGCAGGTCTTATCGAGTTGCTCCGGGATAAGGATTCGCGCGCCCGCTCATGGTCCGTAATCGCGTTACGTCGCATCGGGCCGGACGCGGCGAATGCTGTTCCCCATCTCATCGGGATTCTTGCGAATAACGACGAGTCGGAAACACTGCGCATGGATGTTGCTGGTGCCTTGGGGGACATGGGTCCGGACGCCAGGGCGGCCGTCCCCTCCCTCATCCAAGCGTTAGAGGACGCAGCTTCGATCCGGGGGCCAGGCGCTGACGCCCTACGACACTACACTGCCCAAGCACTAGGCCAGATTGGTCCGGACGCTAACCTGGCCATACCTGCTCTCAGAAAGTTACTGGGTCATCGAAGCGAAAGAGTGCGCACATCGGCAGCCGTTGCCCTGGCATTCATTAGCCCAGATGCGGGATACGGTGTCGATGAATCGAAAAGATTGATCACGGTCCTCGGGGAGGCGCTTTCTTCAGAGAACAGTCCGGAGATCCATGAGCGGATTCAGCAGGCAAGTGACCTTTTGAACCGTAGGGTTACCGAGTCCGAGACGACCGACCTAGAGGCCCAAGTGTTAGAGCTCAGCCTTGCCGTTATCGAGGACAGCCGTATGGCTGCCCTTCGAATTCTCAGGACTCACAACCCACCGGCAGAAGCGATATCCGCCCTGTGCAATGTACTACAACGGGAGAACGTAGCGCCTCCGAGAGACGACCAGGGACTAAAGGTGTTTGCTGCGCTCGTGACCGGGGTTCTCTTCGTCGCTGTCTTGAATGATCACCCCGATCAAGACCTTGAGCCTCTCGTTGCCGATTGCGTGCTCGGTACGGCGCAGTTGCTCGACGCGCGTGGAGATATCCGGCGCCCGCCAGGTAACCGCCAGTTTGCTCTTCTTGTCGCCATGGTTGCAAACCTGCTGGCAGAAAACCATCCCGCTTCCATTATCAACTTTCGAGGTGAACTCGGAGGGTCTGGCGGTATACCTAGCGGGAACATGATCGAACTAGTGTATGAGTGGTTGGCCACGAGCCCAGAGCTAGACGTAGGACCGCTACAGGAAGCGTTTCACGAAGCATTAGCGGACGATTCTCGTCCAGATAGAAGATTCCTATGCAGGCTGGAGCTTCTGACCGAAGGTGAGGCACAAGACTTCGTGAATGAAGCGTGTGCTGAGCGGGTAGGGATCCGGCCGCACCGATGGCCCCCATCTCATCGATAGAGGTGAACGGTGAGCCCGTGTTTGGCGTGGGAGTCGACGCACAGACTCGTTGCTCCCACTGGCGGGGACGACACGACACCATCGCCCTGCGGATGAAGTGTTGCGAGCGATGGATGGCGTGCTTCGAGTGCCATCGAGAGTGCACCGACCACCCCGCGGAGGTATGGTCTATTCACGAACGTGATCAGCGAGCCGTATTATGTGGATCATGTGGGGAGACGCTGACGATCTCCGAGTACCTCAATGCGTTGTCCTGCCTCCATTGTAGGACACGCTTCAACCCAGGGTGCGCCGATCACTACCACCTGTACTTCGAAATCGAGTAGCAGGCGAAGCAGAGACCGGCTTGATCAACGAGGGGTTTGCATGCAGCTAGACCTTGGAAGTGCCGCGAGAGACTTTGCCCTCCTCCCAGTTGTGGAGGACCGCCGTGCGCGTATCGGCCTCGCCATTGTAACCTTCGTGGTGGCCACCAGCTTCGGTGCCCACGTGGCCGTGCCGCTTCCCTGGACTCCGGTTCCGATGACCCTCCAGCCCCTCTTCGTGATCCTGGCCGGTGCAGTGCTGGGTCCGCGCCTCGGCGCGGCCGCTATGGCCACCTACCTGGCAGTGGGTATGGGGGGTGCACCGGTTTTTTCACAAGGACACGCGGGTATAGGCTGGCTGCTTGGGCCGACCGGCGGATACCTGATCTCTTATCCGGCGGCGGCCTACGTCAGTGGACTTCTGGCCGGTAAGGCTTCATCGAGTGCACTTCGCCTCTTTGGGGCGTTGAGCGCAGGCATGCTGATCATCTACGTGGGGGGGACCGCACAGCTTGCGCTTCTGACCCAGTTGGATCTGCGGGCGGTCATGGCTCTGAGTGTTCTGCCCTTCCTGGGAGGCGACCTCGCCAAGGTGCTGATCGGTGTAATCGTCGCAAAGAGGGTGCGGCCCACCAGCCTTGCCCGACTTTGAGTCGCTGAAGCCCCCCTACTCCCCGCGCAACGCCACCAGCGGATCCACCTTGCCCGCCCGCCTGGCCGGGACGTAGCCCGCGAGGATCGCGACTCGGACGCGTTGCGACTGAACAGAATGCGTCTCCAAGTCGATTTGGCGCCAGACCCTGGGATCGATCTACTAGGGTTGTGACGGACCCCAGCGGGAGGAGGAGAGAAGTGAGCGAGTTGGTAAACGTTCAAGGCGAGCCAGACCCCGATCCCATCGACGCACTGATCGAGCAGGTGGCACGACGGCGACAGCCGGATGTTCCGTTATACATCACGGCGGCGAAGGTCTACCGCGAAGGAATTGACACCCTTGACCCCGTGACGGTACCCCTGCGGGTGCCCACGGCTGTCAAGACACTGTTCACGGTGACTTCCTTTTCTCAGGAGTGCAGATGAAAGACCTTGTTCATGATCTTCCACTCCCCGTCGATTTTGAGCAGGGTGAAGTCGAGGTTGTCCAAAATGACTCATAACCCACGCTGTCTGGGTGACGGTTCGTTGATCTGGAGTCCCTCATGTCACTGAGAGAGGGCCTGCGCAATGGCATGACGGCGTTCATGGCCGCGGCCATCACCTTTCTTGTCCTCGAGCTGGGCCTGAGGCTGTATCATGGGGAGGTCTTCGACTTCGTCAGCGAGCTTCGCCCAACTCCCAATCTCGCGCACACGTCGCGCGCAGACTACCATCCACGACCAGACGTGGCCCCGATACAGCGGCCTCAGCCGGATGCACGATCCGTCGTTGAGCCACAGCCGACCTCGCTTCGGCTGCCGCTGCGGGACCTTCAGCCCCTCCTGCCTCCAGATCCGCTCCACCCGCTTGTGCTGAGACGGTATTCACCTGACAGTTGACCACGAGAGAGGACGGTGGCCAGCCGCCCTCGCCGGAGCTAATTGAGAGATGTCGAAGTCACTCACTTAGCACGGGAGAGAAGATGACCACCGTCCAGGGGGAGAAGATAGCGCGCCGCAAGCTGAGCCTGCTACAGTTGGCCCAGGAGCTCGGCAACGTGAGCAAGGCGTGCAAGATCGTGGGCTACAGCCGGCAGCAGTTCTACGAGATCAGGAGGAACTTCCAGCTTTACGGGGCCGAGGGGCTGATCGACCAGCTTCCGGGGCCGAAGGGACCGCACCCGAACCGGGTGAGTGAAGAGATTGAGCAGGCGGTCTTGGCCCACGCCTTGGAGGCTCCGACGCACGGAGCTCAGCGGGTCGCGGACGAGTTGCTGCTCGGAGGGATCCAGGTGAGCTCAGGAGGCGTACGGGGCGTGTGGAGCCGGCATGGCCTCACCACGAAGCACGAACGGCTGCTCAGGCTCGAAGAGACGGCCAGGGAACGGAAGCTGAAGCTGACCGACGAGCAGATCGAGCTGCTGGAGCGCTTCAGTCCCGAGTTCCGGGAGCGCCACATCGAAGTCCATTACCCGGGCGACCTCGTCGCCGTGGACACGTTCTTCGTCGGAACGCTGAAGGGGGTCGGCAAGGTGTACCTGCAGACCGTGCTCGATTGCTTCAGCCGCTACGCCTGGGGCCGGCTCTACACGAGCAAGCTCCCGCTCACGGCGGTGCAGGTGATGAATAACGACGTGTTGCCGTTCTTCGATGAGCACCGGGTCCGGGTGAAGACCGTGCTCAGCGACAACGGCCGCGAGTTCTGCGGCCGTCCGGACCGTCACCCATATGAGCTGTTCCTTCAGCTCGAGGACATCGAGCACCGCACGACGAAGGTGGGCAGGCCCCAGTCCAACGGCTTCATCGAGCGCTTCCACCGCACGCTCCTCGACGAGCACTTGAGGGTGAAGGGCCGCACCACCTGGTACGAGACCGTCGAGGAGATGCAGCAGGACCTCGAGGCGTATCTGGAGACCTACAACCGGAAGCGGCCGCACCGCGGTCGAGCCATGGAGGGCCGCACGCCCTATCAGGTCTTCAAGGCCGGTCTCACCGACGCCAGGAAGGCCGCAAAGGCCAGGAAGGAGGAGGCTAAGACGAAGGCAGCCTAGACACAGCTCCGGCGAGGGCCAACTGTCAGGTCATTACCATCTCTGTACAACCCGCTTGTGGTTCACCCCCCAGCCCTCGATGCGGAGCATGTCCGTGACGCGTCGGTAGCCGTAGCGGCCGAATCGACTCGCAAGTCGCACGATCGTGGAAGTAGGTTCATGTGCGTGCGAGCACCTGTTCGAACCACAGGATGGCTGCCTCGCCCTCTTTTCGCGTAACCTCGTCAACAGATCGACTGTGGCGTATGCCGTTTCGTAGTTCTGCCAATTGGCCGAACTTCGCCGACAGCGTCTCCTTGTTCACGAATATATTCTCAAAACCCTGCCAGAGTCTCTTGCTGAGGATCGTATCCTGCAACTCTCTCAGATCACAGTACTCAAGACGCCGGCTCAACTGTTTGTACTGATCGAGTTCGATGTTTGCATTCTTCTTTGCGGCAGCCTGGATGCGTTCATCAGCTTTCTGAAGCACGTGCGGTGGAAGCCGCTCAGCATCATCTTCGAGTGTTGTGACCACTTGTTCGCGGAGAGCCAACTCAATGCCTTCGACCCGCTCGTCCAACTCGCGTAGCTGGGGCGACAGATCGATCCTCTCCTTGATCAGCAGGTTCTCAATCGCCTCCAGCAACGTACGCTGGCGTTCAACAATGAAGGCCTCGTAGTCGTCTGCAGTGAACGGATTGCGCAACAGCACCTCCAGAGCCGCCGATGAGATGAAGTGCGACTCGAACATGCTGCGCACGGCGTTCTCTCCGTTTTGCTCGATCAACTCCGGCAAATATTCGTTCGGGAACCGGTCGCGAATGACGCCTCGATTCGTCTCGGCAGTGAGCGGCGTGCGGTTCAGAATGGAGTGGATCAACGCACCAGTTCCAAGGGCAGTAGCCTTCGATGCCGGGATGATGTGATGATCGTCCAGGTCACCGTGTTGAGGCACATTGCCGCTCATCCAGTCCCGCGCGCCCTGGATAACGAGCAAATTGAAGATGCCATTATAGACCGACGTTCCGCGCTTGACTTCACGGCGAAGCTCTAAACTTCGGAAACGCATTCCAAATTCCTGGATCAGCCCTGGCTCGCTAGCGTCGTCATCCATCCAGGCCTTAAGGTCCAGGAAATCCCGGGCTGCGGTGGACTCGACAGAACCCGAATAGCGGTTCAGGAATACCGAGGCCCAGTACCAATACCGGACCTTGCGCTGCGCTTCGAGTCTCCGGTTGGCCGGCAATCCTCTGACGTGCTCTTGTACAGCAGAAAACACCGGGATAATCGAAACGTAGGGGAGGTAGTTCGAAGAGATCGCTCTGAACTCCTGAGGATGACGCAAGAGCTTGATGGCCCTCTCAATCGCATCGACGGCATCGTTCCAACGATGCCTGAATGCCGACGTGTCAGCAACCAGCACTTCCTTGCGGCGCGTTCCATCCGGGTCGCGAACTGGTTTCTCTTGTCCGGGAAGAAGGAAGTAGAGGTACTTTGGCGAGCAGTACCCTTGCCTGAGAATCGACATCACCTGCAAGATGTAGACATTCATCTTGTTCGAGTCGACGAACTCGAGGCGGGCGGCAGCGTCACGCCACATCTGCTTCAACCGCACACCCTTCGGTCTGAGCAACGCGTTGATGAGGTCGAAGGTGTCGAGCTGAGCACCTTTGCTGTTGATTTGCGTGAAAATATCGCAGACCTTGTCGATCCCGAGTTGCTGATCGAGTTCGATATACGAAATCTGGTACTGCTCTGTAAGATTATGAAGGTACTCGCCGAACGCCTCCGCGTTTTCGGCATGCAGCACTGCCTGCTGGTGCAGGCTATCGTTGCCCGCCAACTCCCAGGCGGCGGCTACGTCACGCCAGTACTTTTCGTATCCCTGCACCCAGTTGGGTAGCGCGAAACGCTTTTCCCCGACAACGGCCAATGGAAAGACGTGGTCCGCATACTGCTGCTCACGATTCGTGATGAGCTTCGCCCAGCGTTTCGACCAATCGTACGCGAACGCATTGTCGTACTCCTCGGTCATGAAACGGTCGACGTGAACGAAGTAGAAATACCGATTTACTCGATTGGGCAGAGCTTTATCGGGTGCCAGGAATGCGTAGTACATGGCCGTGAGTCGCTGCTGCCCGTCCAGCACGATGTATTCCGGCTTCCCTGAGCCTCCATAGCCATAGACTGGTTCACAGGACAACGCCGCGAAATTCTCCTCCTTGCCAGCCCAGAGCAACAGGCTGCCGATGTAGTAGTCGAGAAAAATCGAGCGCATGAGATCGCGAACGTCCCATGGTTGCCACTCGAACTCGCGCTGGAAGTCGGGAATGACGAACCGCCCTTCCCGCAAGCGTCCAATTAGAGTGTTTAGGCTGATGTGGTCAGGTTTCTGTGCATCTTTCAATGAGGGTGTCCTAAGTTTAGTTGGAATTTGAAGTGACCGCCCCTCTCTGCCAACTTACGTGAGACACGGAGCAGCTAAGGAATTAGAGTAGGGCGAAGGCAGAGAAACCGAGGATGCTGAGACACCGAGAGAGAATGAAAGAGAATGGAATAGCCCCACCAACCTGGGACGGTAAGCGAAGCGCGGCAGCTCCTGCGGACTCGGAGGTGGTAGATAGGCCGCTGCGCCGGCGGTTCGCTCCGTCGTACAAGCTGCGGATCGTCGAAGAAGCGGACCGGTGCACGGAGCCCGGAGAGGTTGGCCGACTCCTACGGCGGGAGGGCTTGTACTCGTCGCACCTGACGACATGGCGCAAGGCGGCGCATAGCGGGTCCCTGAAAGCGCTGTCGAAGAAACGAGGCCGTAAGCGCGAGCGCAATCCGCTGGAGGAGAAGGTGCGCAAGCTGGAGCGCGAGAACACTCGCCTCGAGAAGGAGCTCCAGAAGGCGCACTTGATCATCGACGTCCAGGGAAAAGTTGCAGGGCTGCTGGGATTGAGCCTCGAGGACGGGACGAACTCATGAAGGCGACCCAGGAGCTAGCCAAGCACGTAGGGGTGAAGCCCGCGTGCGATGCGCTCAGGGTGCCGCGAGCCACGTTCTACCGTCGTCGGAGGCCATCGACCGGGCATCAGCAGCCCCGCCCGACCCCCGCCCGGGCCTTAAGCGAGAAGGAACGAGACAAGGTCTTCGACACGCTGTGTTCGGAGCGGTTCGTGGACCGGTCCCCAGCCGAGGTGGTGGCGACGCTGCTCGACGAGGACGTCTACCTGTGCAGCGAGCGTACGATGTATCGCGTTCTGGCTTCCCAGGTGCCGGTTCAGGAGCGTCGAGCGCAGCGGAGTCATCCCAAATACCAGAAACCCGAGTTGATGGCGAGGGGCCCGAACCAGGTCTGGTCCTGGGATATCACCCGGCTGCTGGGGCCGAAGAAGTGGAGTTACTTCTACCTCTACGTGATCCTGGACATCTTCAGCCGCTACGTCGTGGGATGGATGGTGGCGGATCGGGAGAACTCTGCCCTGGCCAGCCGGCTGATCCAGCAGAGTTGCTTGAAGCATGGCGTCCAGCCCCACCTCCTGACCCTGCATTCCGATCGAGGGGCTCCGATGACGAGCCAATGCACGGCTCAACTACTCGCCGATCTCGGCGTGACCCGCTCGTTGGGCCGACCCCAGGTCTCGGATGACAATCCGTTCTCCGAGGCTCAGTTCAAGACCTTGAAGTACCATCCCTCGTTTCCCGGCCGGTTCGGGGATCAGGGGCAAGCCAAGACCTTCTGTCGCTCGTTCTTCCGTTGGTATAATGCCGAGCACCGCCATGGCGGCATCTCGATGCTGACCCCCGAACAGGTCCACTTCGGTCACGCCGATCGGATCATCGCCTGCAGGAAGGCCGTGCTCCGTGAGGCATGGGCCGCTCATCCCGAGCGCTTCGTCTCCGGTGAGCCGAAGCCTAAACCACTCCCGGAGGCCGTCTGGATCAATCCTCCCACCCCATCCCTCACTACACAGGAGATTGCTCTCTAATTGATTTCCAAGAGTGTCTCACTGGCGTTGACAGGTTCCGGCAGCTCCTGCGGACTCGGAGGTGGTAGATAGGCCGCTGCGCCGGCGGTTCGCTCCGTCGTACAAGCTGCGGATCGTCGAAGAAGCGGACCGGTGCACGGAGCCCGGAGAGGTTGGCCGACTCCTACGGCGGGAGGGCTTGTACTCGTCGCACCTGACGACATGGCGCAAGGCGGCGCATAGCGGGTCCCTGAAAGCGCTGTCGAAGAAACGAGGCCGTAAGCGCGAGCGCAATCCGCTGGAGGAGAAGGTGCGCAAGCTGGAGCGCGAGAACACTCGCCTCGAGAAGGAGCTCCAGAAGGCGCACTTGATCATCGACGTCCAGGGAAAAGTTGCAGGGCTGCTGGGATTGAGCCTCGAGGACGGGACGAACTCATGAAGGCGACCCAGGAGCTAGCCAAGCACGTAGGGGTGAAGCCCGCGTGCGATGCGCTCAGGGTGCCGCGAGCCACGTTCTACCGTCGTCGGAGTGCATCGACCGGGCATCAGCAGCCCCGCCCGACCCCCGCCCGGGCCTTAAGTGAGAGGGAGCGGGACAAGATTTTCGACACCCTGTGTTCGGAGCGGTTCGTGGACCGGTCCCCAGCCGAGGTGGTGGCGACGCTGCTCGACGAGGACGTCTACCTGTGCAGCGAGCGTACGATGTATCGCGTTCTGGCTTCCCAGGTGCCGGTTCAGGAGCGTCGAGCGCAGCGGAGTCATCCCAAATACCAGAAGCCCGAGTTGATGGCGAGGGGCCCGAACCAGGTCTGGTCCTGGGATATCACCCGGCTGCTGGGGCCGAAGAAGTGGAGTTACTTCTACCTCTACGTGATCCTGGACATCTTCAGCCGCTACGTCGTGGGATGGATGGTGGCGGATCGGGAGAACTCTGCCCTGGCCAGCCGGCTGATCCAGCAGAGTTGCTTGAAGCATGGCGTCCAGCCCCACCTCCTGACCCTGCATTCCGATCGAGGGGCTCCGATGACGAGCCAATGCACGGCTCAACTACTCGCCGATCTCGGCGTGACCCGCTCGTTGGGCCGACCCCAGGTCTCGGATGACAATCCGTTCTCCGAGGCTCAGTTCAAGACCTTGAAGTACCATCCCTCGTTTCCCGGCCGGTTCGGGGATCAGGGGCAAGCCAAGACCTTCTGTCGCTCGTTCTTCCGTTGGTATAATGCCGAGCACCGCCATGGCGGCATCTCGATGCTGACCCCCGAACAGGTCCACTTCGGTCACGCCGATCGGATCATCGCCTGCAGGAAGGCCGTGCTCCGTGAGGCATGGGCCGCTCATCCCGAGCGCTTCGTCTCCGGTGAGCCGAAGCCTAAACCACTCCCGGAGGCCGTCTGGATCAATCCTCCCACCCCATCCCTCACTACACAGGAGATTGCTCTCTAATTGATTTCCAAGAGTGTCTCACTGGCGTTGACAGGTTCCGCGCCGACCTCGGGTAAGGTGGGTGTGAGGAACACAACACCGAACCATGAGAGGAAGGAGGCCACCAATGGAGAGAGTGCCACAGCTTGTACGTCGAGGCAAGAAGGACCGAAGGATGGGTGCGCCGAGTGAACTGGACTGGGAAGCGATCGAGGCGCTGAGGACCGAGATGCGGGTGGAATTGATCCAGGAATTGATACCGCTTGGGCTGGCGGAGGTGGGGCGGGTGCTGGACGAAGAGGTCGAGCGGTTGGCGGGTCCGAGGCACGCCCGCAAGGGAGAAGGAGAAGTGATCTACCGGCATGGGAGCAACCCGGGCTCGCCGAAGCGGCGGAGACCGCAAGGCATGAGGAGCAAGGCCATGGGCGAACCTACCGGATAGAGGACCGTTCCACGTGGCAATGGTAAGCCCGTGGTGGCCTTGAACGGCTTCGGTCTACGCGTCCCTCGGATGCGATCTGAGACAACGGCAAGGATTCCCGCCAATCGACTCCGGCTTTCCGGCTATTGTGACACGATGGAGTCAGATATCGTCCGACGGCAAGTGCGGCAGATCGTGCAGTCCTAGTTGAACTCTATCATCATCTTCCAGGGTCATCCATAGCAGTCCGCTAGTTGTCCGTTAACATCCTGTATGACAATGGTTTATCGGTTGCAATGAGTATCTCCCTGTCCCTTGCGGTTCGCCGACATCCCGTGTATTCTTCCCCATGTAGTGCTGCAATAAGTGATACACTACTGAGGAAGGAACGCATGACGAAGCGACCGAGAACGCTCTCCGCCGCGTTCGTGCGCACGATCAGTCGGCCCGGCGTGTACGGGGACGGGCGCGGGGGGCGCGGGCTGAGTCTCCGGGTGCACCGGACGGTCACGGGCCGGATCACCAAGACATGGCGTCAGCGCGTCAGGATCGACGGTCGGCTGACCTCGATCGGGCTCGGGCCGTATCCCGAGATCACGCTCGCCGAGGCCCGGCGGAAGGCGCTGGACAACAGCCGGGCGGTGCGCCACGGCAGCGACCCGCGCGGGTGCGGCGTCCCTACGTTCGCCGAGGCCGCCGAACGCACCATCGAGCTTCATCGCGACGGCTGGAAGACAGGGAGCCCGCTTCCGGAGCAGTGGGAGTCGACATTCCGTCTCCACGCCGCTCCGCTCCTGGACATGCCGGTGGACCGCATCGCGAGCGCGGACGTGCTGGGGTGCCTCGCGCCGATCTGGACATCGAAGCCGGCCGCCGCCCGGAAGGCCCGGAACCGGATCGCGGCGGTCTTCCGCTGGTGCATCGGTCGGAACCACCGCCCGGACAACCCGGTGGACCGGGCGATCGTGGCGCTGCCGAGGGCGAACGGCAACGCGCCGAACCATTATCGCGCGCTTCCGCACCAGGAGGTTGCCGCGGCGCTCGAAGCCATTCGCCGGGTCAGGTACATACACCCGTCGGCGGTGTTGTGCGTCGAGATGATCGCGTTGACGGCGGTCCGGGCCGGAGAGGCGCGCGGGGCGCGTTGGGACGAGATCGGCATGGAGGCTGCGAGGTGGACGATCCCGGCGTCGAGGATGAAGGCCGGGCGCGAGTTCTCCGTCCCGCTGAGCACGGGCGCGCTCGGCGTGCTCGACCGCGCGCGGGCGCTGTCTCGCGGGTCGCCGATGGTGTTTCCCTCGAGAACCGGCGGGCTGCTGCCGCTGAACGCGCCGGGGCGCGTACTTCGGCGGGCCAGAGTCGCTTCGACGGTTCACGGCTTCCGTTCGAGCGCGCGGTCGTGGATGGCCGAATCCGGCGTCCCGGCTGAGGTCGCGGAGGCCTGCCTTGCTCACGTGCCGCGCAGCCAGGTCGTTCAGGCGTACCAGCGGTCGGACCTGCTGAAGCGCCGCGCCGGAGTCATGCAGGCGTGGAGCGACTACGTCAAGTAGCGATAGGCCGGAGTCCTTCGGTCAGGTTTGGGCGTCCGTAACAGGTGCGCTTAGGCCTACAGCCTCTTGAGGTGTGGGTTGGTGCCGATTCGAGCTTCGCCATCGCCTCTGCCAGCTCCTCGTACACGGCTTCCCAGGCGTCTTCATCCCGGTACCCGCCGGTGGCGTACGTCTTCTGAATCCGGCATGCCCGTCGTCCTTCCTTGGTGTCCCACTCCAGCGGGAGGCCGAAGGCGCCTTCGATCTTGTCGCTCTTGTGGGAAAGTGCCTCGAAAATGCGCTGGTTCTCGTCACCGTCCCGAGTGTCGATGTACAACTCGACACGAGCGTTACGCTGGCCGACTACGTAGTTGAAGGTGACACCGGCGATCCCTGACCCTGCCCCGAGCCACGTATACTTGCTGGGGCTGATGTTCGCGTGCAGTTGAGTTCTTGACTTGGCGTGCTCCAGCAACCCTGCGAAGAAACGGTAACGCAGTCGTTCCCGTTCAGCCATTTCTTCCTTCTTCCGGCCTACTTCACGGGTTTCCTCGCTCGGTCCTACGATCTGAGTAAGGAGCGGCGCGGGTTCAGAATCACCGATCCGAATCGCTTCGAGCTTGAGCAGGTAGAAATCTGCGGAAGAACTTTCGTTCAACCACGCAATCACCGCCACATGCTCAGGACGAGGATCCGCAGCGATCCAAACTGCCTTCCGTGCCTGAATGCCTACGAGGTACGTGAGGAGCTTCCCAAGATGGTTATGATCGCTCTTCTCCAACTGGTTCTCGATAACAACGGGGCGCCCGTCTTCGTCTTCGGCAATGAGGTCGACGCTGAACGCGCCAGCAGGCTGCTCGCGTTCGGCACCGCTGAGCTGAAGGCCCGTAGCCTCGGCGATGACCTCCGCGTTGTCCTCCAGCCAGGTGGTGAAGTCGAGCGCTTCGTGGCTCCACACCTCGCGGAGTCCCACGCGCTGAATGCGCCCAATCCCTTGGTCCCGCTCCTTGCCCCCAAGATTCAGTTCACTCATGCGTTGACCCTTGGCTGTCGTCATTCGCCGCCACGGTATTCTCCCCGGCCTTTCTCATGGCTTGGCTCGATGGGCTTCGGCAAGCTCCTCTAATCTATTCCAAACGGGGAATGGAGCTAGGATCAAAGGGTGTGTAAAAAGAGAGGCGACGTACCTTTCCGCTGAGTAATAACCAGCGAACTCCGGGTGACAGCCCGGGGGAAAGGAACGACGCCTCGTGAGGAAGAATACGGTGGGACCCGAGGGTGAGTCCAGGACGCCCGTGTGGGAAGTTCTGGAAGAAGTGGTTCGGGAGAAGGCGCAGGAGTTCATTCAACAGATCTTGGAGGAGGAAGTCACGGAGTTGCTAGGGCGAGAGAAGTCAGAGCGCAGGAGGGTGGTGGACGCGACCGAGGGCTACCGCAACGGATACGGCAAGCCGAGGCGGCTGGCGATGAGCTCGGGCACGATCACACTCCGACGCCCTCGAGTTCGAGGCCTTGAGGAGCGGTTCGAGAGCCGCGTGCTGCCGTTGTTCGCGAGGCGGACGAAGGAGCTGGGCGCTCTGCTTCCGGAGCTGTATCTGCACGGACTGGCGGAGGGAGACTTCGAGTTGGCGATGCGGGGCCTGCTGGGCGAGGGGGCACCGCTGTCGAAGTCTTCGATTCGGCGGCTGCGGGCGGGATGGACGGCGGAGTTCGAGGAATGGAGCCAGCGTCGCCTGGAGGGTCGTGAGGTCGTCTACGTGTGGGCGGACGGGATCTATGTGAAGGCAGGGCTGGAGCGGGACAAAGCGGCGCTGCTGGTGGTGCTGGGTGCCATGCGAGACGGGACGAAAGAGGTGTTGGCCCTGAGAGCGGGCTACCGAGAGTCGGTCGAGTCCTGGTCCGAGGTGTTGCGGGACCTGAAGGCACGCGGCATCGAGGCGCCCCGGCTTCTGATGGCGGACGGTAACGCTGCGATCTGGGGCGCAGTACGGCAGGTATGGCCTGAGGCGGGTGAGCAACGGTGCTGGAACCACAAGATGAGGAACGTGCTGGACCGACTACCTCAGCGGGAGCAGGGCGAGGCGAAGGATCTTCTCCGGGCCGTGGTCTACGCACCGAGCCGGGCCGAGGCCCTGAAGGCCCGCGAGGTGTTCGCCCGACGCTATAGGCCGTGGTATCCGAAAGCAGTGGACGTACTCGAGGACGACTGGGAGCGGATGGTAGCGTTCTACGACTTCCCCGAGGACCACTGGAAGCATCTACGCACGACGAACGTGGTCGAGAGCCCGTTCGCCGCGGTACGGCTCAGGACGACAGCAGCGAAGCGGTTCAAGCGGGTCGAGAGCGCTACGGCGCTAATCTGGAAGTTGCTCTTGGTGGCTGAGAAGCGGTTCCGAAGGCTCGACGCTCCTCACCTCCTCAAGGACGTATTTGAAGGAAGAAAGTTCGAAGACGGAAAGCCCGTCTCACACCAACAGCGGAAGAACGCCGCCTAATACGTTTACACACCTATTGACCCAACCTCGGGGAATGTCGTACTAGCACTAGCCGACGCTCCTCGGCGGCGCGGGCTTGGATGAGGGACTCGTTGTTCCGCGAATGGAGCGCCGGGCGGTCAGTTCGCGGTGGCCCGCGTGATCGACTCGCCGCCTTGCGAGCACCGTTTCGACGCAGCTGTACGATGACGGACGGTGGCATGGGGAGCGCATCGAGTGCCCCCGACAGCGACCGCGCCTCGACCAGCCACGATTAGGGCTCTTCGGAGAGGCGAAGGAGGTGCCGCTGGCGGAGGCCGATCCGGCTCCGGGACCACGCTGGAACCCTTCGGAAGTCGAATCGATTCACGATGTTGACACCGCGTGAAATGGACTTCTCCGTGTACGGTATGGAGACTCCGCCGACCCGAGATCCCCGGTGCCGGAGGCCGTCCGGCGTGTTCGCCGGGGGGCTGTCTGGCACCCTTAAGGTGCCTAAGCCAGCCCACGCAGTGTTGAACACTGCGGCCTGGCAAGGGGGTCGCTGCGCCCCCCTCGAACCCCCAGCTTGGCGCGCCGCTGGCGCAGCAGCGGACGGACGCGGGACACCACACTCCGAACCCCGTCGCCGGTGCGCCCGTGCCTGAGCGCCGCACCGTGATGGTCGCCGCCCGCGTCACGCCGGCGGAGCGCGCCGCCTGGCAGGAGAAGGCGGCGGCAGTGGGCGTATCCCCCTCCGCGTTGCTGCGGGAGGCGATGGCCCGGACGCGGACATGGACCGCGCCCGCGCGGGCGGTCGAGGGTGAGCGCATCCGCCAGATCGCGCGCATCGGCAACAACCTGAACCAGCTTGCGCGCTGGGTGAACACCCACAAGACGGCGGCCGAGGCCGTATCGGTGATCGCCCACCTCGTGTCGTTCGAGCGGTCGTTGCGTGAGGTGGCCCGCACCGGCGAGGGTCGCGGCGATGCACCTTAAATTCCTCCCCCACGGCAAGGGCTCCGCCCAGGCGGCGGTCGACTATCTCGTCGGAGAGCAGGACGCCGAGGGACAACGGCGCAAGGGCGTCGAAGTCGTCCGCGGGAATCCTGACATGGTGGCCGCCGTAGCCAACTCGCTCGACTTCGAGCGCAGGTACACGTCGGCCGTGATCGCGTGGGCACCGGAGGACCGGCCGACCGGCGAGCAGATCGAAGCCGTCCTCGACGAGTTCGAGAAGACGGCGTGGGCGGGACTGGAGCCGGACCGCTACGCGTGGACGGTGGTCCTGCACCGCGAGCGCGGGGGCGGCGTCCACGCGCATGTGCTCGCCACGCAATGCGACCTCCAGACGGGCCGCAGCCTGAACATAGCGCCCCCCGGCTGGCAGCGGACCTTCGATCCGCTGCGCGATGCCTTCAACCACGAGCACGGCTGGAGCCGCCCAGACGATCCGGAGCGCGCGAGGGCGCAACAGCCGGGCCACCGCGCCTACATCGAGGCCTCGAAGCTGCGGGCCGGGCTTGAACACGAGGGGGACCCGCGCGACCTGATCCGCGACTACCTGGTGCAGCGCGTCGAGCACGGCGCGGTCAAGGGCCGCGCCGACATGGTCTCCGCCCTGGAGGATGTCGGTCTCGATGTGCCGCGCCAGGGCAAGAACTACATCACCGCCCGCGATCCGGACAGCGGCAAGCGGTGGCGGCTGAGAGGAGAGCTGTATGAGCAAGACTTCGAGCCCGGCCGACTTGACCTCCCGGCTGCGGACCCGCTTGGAGACCGACCGGGAGCAGATCGAGGAGACAGCCAAGCACGAGCTAGAGCGGCTTGGCGAGAGCTTGAGCGCCGCCGCGAGCGGCGCGCTGCGTTCCATCGAGGCCGATACGGCGGAAGCGACCGCCCGGATGAGCGTCCTGCTGAGGCGCGCGTGGCTCCGGCCCCTGGTGGTCGGCCTGAGCCTTTTTCTCGGGTTCAGCGGCGGGAGTTGGGCGACGATGTATTGGTTGTCGGCGAGTATCCAGCGCCGGACCGAGACGCTGGGAACGGCGAACCTGCGGATCGAGGACGCGCGCGAGATGCTGGCCGAGATCGAGGAGACGACTTGGGGCGTGACGCTGCGGGAGGTCGACGGGGAGCGATACGTGACGCTGCCGGCCGGAACTTTGGTCCGCCCGGCCTTCAGCGTGGACGGGCGGCCTTACGTGAAGCTGTCGAGAGAGTGAGAGAACTGTATGACCGACTTGGAACGGCGGCTGGTGGTGGCCTTGGAGACGTTGTCCGCGCAGTACGAGATGGAACGGCGGCAGCACGCCGAGCAGGTCGAAGCCTTGCAGCAGCAGGTCGAAGCCTTACGGCTGCGGGTCGAGCGGCGGGCCGCGGAGAACGAAGCCTTGCAGAGGCGAATCGAGCGGCTCGACGGGCAAGTGACAAGCTGGATCGAATACTTCGGGACGCTCGCCGCGAGGTCGCGCGGCCGCTGGATCTGACGCGCCGGCGTGGGCCAGAGCGCGATCATGGTCCCAGCCGCTGATCGGGTCCGTCATCGGAAGCGACGGGCGGATTCCCGGTCAGGGTGCGTCGATGGAACAAGAGCAGTGGGGCAGAGCGGTGAATCTACTTGAGCGGGGCATGGTTCACGATGGCGGCGCTCCTCGGAAGCACTTGACAGGGGGTGCGTCTCCGGCAGATGTTGTTCCGTCGTTCGCGATAGATGAGAATGAGTCTCATTTACAACCAAGCCATGCAATGCTGACCAACATGCGATTCCTGCGACTCGATTTCCGCACCTGGACCGCCGCTGCCGCCATCGCGTGGGCATCCTGGGGGTGCGCGTCTTCAGGCATGACTTCCCACTCGCCAACCGCTTCGCCCCCGCCCGAGCCCGGTGCACAGCTGAACTCCGGGACGAACCCGGCCGGCCTGCTTCTGATGGCCCATGGCGGCGGTCCGGAGTGGAACGACCGTGTAAGCGCCGCCGTCGACGACCTGCGCGACCACATGCCCGTGAGCGTCGCCTTCGGTATGGCGAATCCGCACACACTCCAGGCATCTCTGGACTCGCTTCACGCTCGCGGAGTGAGCACCGTAGCCGTGGTCCGGCTGTTCGTCTCGGGATTTTCCTTCCTGCACCCCACCGAGTACCTCTTCGGACTCCGCGCTGACGCCCCCGCCAGGGCCATGGTGGGCCATCGATGGGTGGACGGCGACCAACTCGCGCCACTGCGCACCGACGCCAGGATTCTGCTTGACCTAGAGGGGATGGCAGGTTCCGACGAAGCTGCCCAGATCATGGTGTATCGCGCGGACGCGCACGCCCCCAACCCGTCCGGGACCGGAGCCCTCCTCATCGCGCACGGCATGGGGGCCGAGGACGAGAATCGTGCGCTGCTCGCGGCGATGGAGGACGCGGCCGCGGCGCTGCGCTCGAACGGATACGCCGAGGTGGAGCTCGCCACGCTGCGCGAGGACTGGGCAGCGGAACGCGTCAAGGCCGAGGAACACATCCGCGCGACCGTGGCTCGGATGGGGACCGAACACGACCGGGTCGTCGTCATCCCCTACCGCGTCTTCGGGTTCGGCCCCTATGCGACCGTCCTCGACGGACTCGACTATACCGGTACGGAGGGGCTGCTGCCGCACGAACTCGTCACCCAATGGATCACCGGCCGAGCGACCTCAGTCTTCTGCGCCGCCGGCCTGCCGTCTCCGCTCGGGCTGTGCGACCCGACCATGACCCAGACCTCCAACCCCGCCGAGATCAGCGGGCGGGCAAATCCATCCTGAAAGGGAACGCCCCAATGAAGATCGCCAGAACGTGCCGCGCCCGGCGCGTCGCTTTCGCTGCAGCAATGCCTGCAATCCTGACAGTTCTCATCGCCTGCGAGTCCGAGGTCACCGCTCCCGAAGAGGTCTTCGAGGAGAGGATGATAGCCATCGACGCCTCGTCCCCGATCGCCCTCGCATACGTGAATCTCGACAACGGGGCCGTGGTGACGCCCTCGGATCCGAGCACCTCCACCGACTGGCACATGGCGTTCCGGCGCTTTTCCATCCGCCTGAACGGAGGCGTAGCGGGCCCAGGGTCGGTGGCGGGATTCAACCTCGGGAACAACGCGAGCATGTCCGCCGAGCAGGTCACGGCCATGACCGAGCAGGACGGTGTCGCCGCCTTCCAGGCCGTGACAGAAGCCGACATCCCTGCCGCGTCATCGTTCATGGAAGACGGCTTGGCGCCCGACCCCGGCGCCTCGTGGTTCCGGTTCGACTTCCGCACTGGCGGCCTCGTGGCCAATCCGGGCGTCGCATGGAAGCTGCGCGAGTCGTCCGGGCGCGGATTCGGGATCTTTCGGGTCACCGCGCTGGAAATGGAGGGCCAGCGGCCCGTCGGCGCGACGATCGAATTCCGCAGACACGCCCCGAACGGCACGCTCGGCGCCGCTGAGACGCTGTCCGCCGATCTGCGGCGCGGCCCCGTGTTCTTCAGCTTGGCCGACGGTCCCGCGATGAGCCCGGCAGGTTGCGGATGGGACCTCGGTGTGACGCCAGACCTGTCCATCGAGGTGAACGCCGACTGTGGGGCCGGCACCTTCCCGCTCGACATCACAGAGGACTTCACGGCCCTGTCGAAGGCTGACGACGCGCCCGAGTACGGAGGGTTCCTGTCGACCATCAGCGGTGCCTTCCCGGCCACGGTAAGTGACGCCAGCGGCTTCTTCTGGTACAACATCCAGGAGAACAGCCGCATGTGGCCGACCTACAACGTCTTCCTGGTGCAGGCCGACGAGCAGGTCTACAAGGTGCAGATCACCGACTACTACGACGCCAGCGGAAACTCTGGACATCCGACGCTGAGGTATCAGCGACTGAGGTGACGTCCTTGTCACACGAGAAGACGGTCGCGCCGTACCGCATCGCCGCACTGGCGCTCGCCGGTGCCCTGTGGGCCGCATCGGCCTCTGCCCAGCAACAGGGGCGGGTCTACGACCGAGCGTCCGGAGTGGCCATCGCCGACGTGCGGGTGGTGTGGTCGGGGGGAGCCGGTTCCGACAGGGCGACTGCCGCCGTGGAATTCACCGATCCGCGCGGCCTGTTTCGGGCGCCGGCGTCGTGGGGACCCGAAGGCACGCTCGTGGTGTCGGCGCTTGGATACAGGGAGCGCGCGCTGGCTTGGCGGGACGCCGAGCAGGCCAACTGGCGCATCGGACTCGAACGCGACCCTCTGGCTCTCGATGGAATCGTGGTTACGGCAGGTGGACGGGCGCGTCGCCGCTCCGAAGTGGCGGTGCCGATCCAGACCGTGGAGGCCAACGCGATCCGGGCGGCGGGTGCGCCGTCCGTGGACCGTTTGCTCGGAGAACTTCCCGGGGTGCAGGTCACCGCGGGCGTGCCCACGGGTTCAAATCTCCTCATCCGGGGCATAGGCGGGTCGCGGGTGCTCGTGCTGCTGGACGGCAAGCCGGCGCCGGGTGCGCTGATCGAGAACCGCGACCTGAGCCGGATGTCGCTCGCCGGGGTGGAGCGCGTCGAGGTGGTGAAGGGGCCCCTTTCGTCGCTGTACGGTTCGGACGCGCTGGGGGGCGTGGTGAACGTCATCACTCGCGCTCCCACAGAGGGATTCCGGATCGACGGGAGGGCGCTATCCGGAGGCGCGGGACGGCGGCAGGCGGACTTGACGGTGAGCGGCGGAGGACGGCTACGCTACCGCGCCGTCGGGGCCTGGCGACAGGAGGACCAGATGCCGGGCCTGGTCGTCACCAGTGGCGAGGGATTCGCTCGGGTGTGGGACTTCCGGTCGGATGTGCGCTTCGATGCGGACGACTCCTGGGATCTCGGCGGCGGCCTCAACCTGCTGCGGGAGCGGCAGCGTTGGCCGGTCGGCGGCGGTTTCTCGGGTTTCGACGACAACACGGGAATCTCGGGCTGGCTGGAGGCACGGAGGCCCGCCGGCCCGGGCGAGTGGACGACCACCGCGTTTGTCCAGGACTACGACCATCTCTACCGCAGCGCGCGCGGCGACGCGCCGGTCGTGAGCGAGGAGGACCAGACCCAGTGGGAGCGCGAGGCGCGTCTGGTCGCCCGGTACTCCGCCACGCTCGGACAACACCAGCTAGACATCGGGATCGAGGGGTTGCGGCGGACGATACGATCACCGAACAAGCTGATCGAGGAGCGTGTGGGGCACAGCCAGGCCGCTCTCTTCGCACAGGACGCCTGGCGCTTGGGCCAGATGATCCTGACCGGTGGCGCGCGCCTCAGCTGGAACAGCCGCTGGGGTTCGAACCTGTCACCGACCATAGGGCTAACACGTGCCGTCGGCGGGCAGTTGCGAGTGCGAGGCACGGTTGCGCGCGGCTTCCGGGCACCGTCGTTCAAGGAGTTGACCTGGCATTTCGTGAATCTGGGCGCGGGATACGTCCTCCAGGGGTCCCCTGACCTCTTGCCGGAACGCTCATGGAACGTCTCGGGCGGGCTGGAATGGAGCCCGCGTCCGCAGGTGCGGATCGATGTCGAAGCCTATTCCAATCGGGTCGATGATCTGATCGAACCCGGGTTTGTGGGCAACACCCCCAGCGGACTCCTGATCTATTCGCCCCGCAACGTGTCGGATTTGACGACGCGGGGCCTGGAAGTGAGCGTGCATGCAGTCTCGAGCAGGGGCGACATCGTGGCCGGATACGCTTACCTGGACGCGCGCTCACCGGACTCGGATACACCGCTCGACCGGCGCCCGAAGCACTCGGCGCGCGTGCGCGGATCCTGGGCCGTGACGGTGCCGACGACGATGAGGTTCGACGTCACCGCTCACTATACCGGCCAAGCCCCTGTCCTTGGGGCCGCACGGGGCGGACAGATTTCCCAGACCGGCATTCAGGAGCGCTTCGCCGCGGTCGACCTGCAGTGGTCGGCCGACGTTTGGCCGAACCTCGAAGTGATCACCGGCGTCGACAACGTCTTCGATGCCCGCCCCGGCGGATGGCATGGGCTGATCGAGCGCAGGTACCGTGTCAGCGTCGCGGTGAAAGAGTTGTTCGGAAGCTGAGGTGATGTAAACGCTAGTCCCTGGAACACCACGCCGGTGGCGGGCGTGAAGCACCGTCTTGGCACATCGCGATGCCGCCGGGAGGGGGCGTCCACTCCATCGGTTACGTCCGCTGCGATCCCATTTGATCCGACGAAATCCGGCTCATTTTTGCATTAGGTATAACTCATTGCAACATATCAGTTTACGATCATCTTGGATAGTCCTAGTTGAACTTAGACGATTTCTTGCCTTGCATCACGTCATCTGTACTCTGCCGAGGCGGCTGGCGATGAGCTCGGGCACGATCACACTCCGACGCCCTCGAGTTCGAGGCCTTGAGGAGCGGTTCGAGAGCCGCGTGCTGCCGTTGTTCGCGAGGCGGACGAAGGAGCTGGGCGCTCTGCTTCCGGAGCTGTATCTGCACGGACTGGCGGAGGGAGACTTCGAGTTGGCGATGCGGGGCCTGCTGGGCGAGGGGGCACCGCTGTCGAAGTCTTCGATTCGGCGGCTGCGGGCGGGATGGACGGCGGAGTTCGAGGAATGGAGCCAGCGTCGCCTGGAGGGTCGTGAGGTCGTCTACGTGTGGGCGGACGGGATCTATGTGAAGGCAGGGCTGGAGCGGGACAAAGCGGCGCTGCTGGTGGTGCTGGGTGCCATGCGAGACGGGACGAAAGAGGTGTTGGCCCTGAGAGCGGGCTACCGAGAGTCGGTCGAGTCCTGGTCCGAGGTGTTGCGGGACCTGAAGGCACGCGGCATCGAGGCGCCCCGGCTTCTGATGGCGGACGGTAACGCTGCGATCTGGGGCGCAGTACGGCAGGTATGGCCTGAGGCGGGTGAGCAACGGTGCTGGAACCACAAGATGAGGAACGTGCTGGACCGACTACCTCAGCGGGAGCAGGGCGAGGCGAAGGATCTTCTCCGGGCCGTGGTCTACGCACCGAGCCGGGCCGAGGCCCTGAAGGCCCGCGAGGTGTTCGCCCGACGCTATAGGCCGTGGTATCCGAAAGCAGTGGACGTACTCGAGGACGACTGGGAGCGGATGGTAGCGTTCTACGACTTCCCCGAGGACCACTGGAAGCATCTACGCACGACGAACGTGGTCGAGAGCCCGTTCGCCGCGGTACGGCTCAGGACGACAGCAGCGAAGCGGTTCAAGCGGGTCGAGAGCGCTACGGCGCTAATCTGGAAGTTGCTCTTGGTGGCTGAGAAGCGGTTCCGAAGGCTCGACGCTCCTCACCTCCTCAAGGACGTATTTGAAGGAAGAAAGTTCGAAGACGGAAAGCCCGTCTCACACCAACAGCGGAAGAACGCCGCCTAATACGTTTACACACCTATTGACCCAACCTCTTATCCGACGCCAGCAGGGTCTTGTCGTAAGTAAAGTCGTCTTCCCCTGGTACGACAAACAACCTTACGGGCATTGGGCGCTCCTCGTCATTGAGCGCCACGCGACTGCCTGAGTCTGTTTCGTTGCCGGCCTTGTCCGATGCCGTTGCCGAGAACGTGTGGTAACCTACGGCCGGCGTGGTAATTACTGTAGTGAATCGGGTTGGGTCAGTGTCGTTGTTTGGAGTGACCACAAACTCGCCGGCTTCGGGATTGTCGGCGTCTTCCGCTTCGTCCACATCCTCCGTCCCATCCGCATCACGGACTTCAATGCTCGCATCGATGGGATCAGACGCGAGCCCCGATCCGCCATCCGTCACATGCAGCACCCAGCCGGTCCCCAGCGTTGTGGCCTTGTCCTTCGGACCGCCAGCCGTGAACTCCACTGCCGGCGGCGTTATATCCACACCAACCAGGAGTCCCGCGTTTTTGAGCGCGTCTGCTGCACCTTCCTCAGGCGCATCGGCTGCGGCGGCCTCAAGCAACGCCCTGTAGCCGGTGGCCATTGTTTCGTCTTCCGAAGTATTTGGGTCATCTACCTCCGCACTAGCCCTCCCGGCCATTATGCAGGTGCCGGCGACGGTGGCGTGGTCTTCTGCATTCGGCGGAGCAGACTGGTTGCCGAGGCGGTCAACGGCGGAGGCTACGACGCAGTAAGCGTTCCCCTTCGACTCCCCAGGGCCCAAGGGCCAGGGCCAGGGCGGTTCCTCCTAAATCGACCTGGCGCACGTACACACCCAGGGGCCGCAAACGCCACAGCGATGAGGGGGCCAGGAAGGCCGCCAATCACAGATTTCGCATGCCCCATGCTTTGGTCGAACAGAAGGAGGGCCCGACCTTGCGGCCGGACCCTCCCCTGAACTTCCTCCTTCGAAGTGCTTAAGACTCGATGCTCTGAGCCCTACTAGTCCTCTTGCGGATCGATGGCCAGATCCACCCCATCTGCCACCAAGGCCAGAGTACCATCGTCGTTCACACCGAAAGCGAAGACGGTACCGTCGATGTCGGTGTCAGCGTCAGGGGTGAAGGCATCTTCAACAAGTGTGAAGAGGTCATTCCCCGTAACGTCAAGTTCATACGTCCACGTACGGGTAGTGACGCCGCCGGTGGTGGTGCTCGAAGAAGCCGCGCCTATATCTGAATCGATCAGCCGTAGATCACCACCCGATGTACCCACCCTGTAGTAGAAGTCCACGCGGGAGAATGGGTTCGCGAATGTTGACGCGGTCTTACTCGCCACAGCCTCCAAAGTGATGCTCTCATCGGTGCCCATCTCGCAGTCATCGCCACCGTCCTCAATGCCCTCCGCGCAGATGACAGGTTCGTCGCCTGTACTAGCTACGAACCTGAAATCATCCACGGTGAAATCTTCGATGTCAGTCACTGTGGGAGCTGCGGTTGCCAATCCACCCTCGGTGTTATAAGCACCCGTCTGATCACGCGCCTTCAGATTCACGCTATTAAGGTTGGTCGCGGTCGAAGCAACCGCACCATCGGCATTAGTCGCGGCCTGCAATCGCAGGACCGTAGTGATCGGCGTGTTGACGACGTAATTCGTGTGGGTCAAGTCGTCGGCATTGAACTCGTCGACCACTGTGTGCGCGCTACCCAGTCTCACCATAGGACTGGTGATACCGGCCACCGTGGCGGAGAACCCTACAGTCCAGTAGTAGTCCCTGATCGACAGGTCGTCGCTCAGGAAGGCGGAAGCCGCGAACGAATTGGTGTTGATCGTTGCCGGGATAGACGGGCTTCCCACTGTCGCCCCCATGTTGTCCCGAACGACCGTGCGGCTTATTGGCTCCGAAGAGTTCCCCGCCTTGTCTACTGCGGAGGCCGTCAGTGTGTAGTAGGCCGCATCTGTTAGATCCGCCAGATTCATCGTACTGGTGCCAGAGATCCAGACGTTATCCACCGTGGCAGTGGTTTCTTCTGGGTCTTCTGCTGGGAGATCCGCCTCATCGTCATCGGAGCGCGATCGAACTCGTAGATTAGCACTGACCGGCCCATTCGTGCGTGCACCGGAGTTCCCTATGGAGCCGCCATCGGACACCGACATCGTGAATTCTCCGGCAACTGTCACGGTGGTAATTCTTGCCTTTTCTTCCAGGCCGCCGTCGAACTCAATCTCCGGCGCGGTTATGTCCACGCCAGCCCTGAGCGCCACTGGCATCGCCACGGTTGCTAGTGCGGCGATTTCCTCTGCCTTTTCTTCGTCGGTTCCGGATCCGGTGTTAATCTCATCGACTGCGGTCTGGTAATCATCGACTGCGGTCTCGTAAGCTGCGGCGGTCATGCACTCAGCCTCTTCCTCCGGCAGCGCAGACTCGTTACCAAGGAGGTCCGTGGCGGACGCGATGAAGCAGTAGGCGTCAGCCATAGACGGACCTGGCAATGCTGAGGAACGACTTGCTTCCAGTGCCGCATCTACGGTTGCGGGCTTAGTTGAAGAGGATCTCAACCAAGCGGTGTACCCACCCCCGCCTCCGCCTGCGGCACCGTAAGTAAGCCACCCATCTTCGTTATCATCCGCATTGTACTCATCCGTCAGGTCAACCCCGTCATTGATCCAGCCCTCCTCGCGGCCGTTGACGTTCGGGTTGAACATCGGTGCGGTTGGGCCTTTATAGTCCAGCTGGACCGAGAAGACTTCGTCGCCTGCATTTAGAGTCTCTACCTTTGCAGCCCCTATGCTGAAGATATCGATGTCAACTGGTCCTTCGTACCCATCACAGTTCGGAGAAAAGTCGTATGGAGCCGCGTCAGCAGAGGCAGCCTTACTATCTGGCCCACAGAATCCCGCCCCCAGCGTCACCGACGCGACGGAGCGTCCCGAGTACACGACTGGAAACGCCGTAAGGTCGAACCCGGCACCTGGGCCACCATACCAATATCCGCCGTCCTCGCCTAACACGGGCAGCCTAGTCAGACCATTCACAGCCACGTGCACGCCGTCCGTGTTCGCGAATTCGACCTCCATCCGGTTCGAAAAGACTTCCTCCGTGCTGCCCGAGACCGTGAGTCCCGCCACTATGTTGTAGGGGCCGTTCGGGTAAGCCGGGTCTCCCGTTACCGGATCGTATTCGTCCGTGTCGAACCCTAGGGTGAATTCGAATACCTGCTGCTGCTGCTGCTGCGCCGCCTGAGCCTCCTTCTCGGCGGGCTCGGCGGGCGCGGGTGCGAGGCCGAAGGGCTGGGTGGCCACGACCTCACCATCCACGTAGAGGCTCAACTGTTCGAACCTCTGCTCGCCTCGCTCTACAGAGACCTTCACGGTGAGGCGGCCCGTATCATCATCGTCGGACTCGAAGCTAACGTCGCTAATGAGGACAAACGCCTCGTCGGCCTCGGCGTCCTCGGCCTCGGCCTTGAATGAGGCGTTGGCGATCTCGCCCGCGACCACGGTTACGGGACGTGAGGTGACGGTGAACTCATGGTCGCCGAAGTCCGAAATCGTCACCGTGTAGTCGCCGGCCTCTACTTCGGGCAACTCGTAGTCACCTTCCGTGTCGGAGGTACCAGACACGGTCACACCGTCCTCACCCTCACCCGTACCGACGGCGGTCACCGTCGCCACGACGCCCTCACCTCCGGCCGTGACGACTTCACCACTGATGCTCCCCGTCGTGACTTCGGGCTCGGGCGGCTCGGCCTCGGCCTCGGCCTCGAATGAGGCATTGGCGATCTCGCCCGCGACCACGGTTACGGGACGTGAGGTGACGGTGAACTCATGGTCGCCGAAGTCCGAAATCGTCACCGTGTAGTCGCCGGCCTCTACTTCGGGCAACTCGTAGTCACCTTCCGTGTCGGAGGTACCAGACACGGTCACACCGTCCTCACCCTCACCCGTACCGACGGCGGTCACCGTCGCCACGACGCCCTCACCTCCGGCGGTGAGGACGGTACCGCTGATGCTCCCCGTCGTGACTTCGGGCTCGGGCGGCTCGGCCTCGGCCTCGGCCTCGAATGAGGCGTTGGCGATCTCGCCCGCGACCACGGTTACGGGACGTGAGGTGACGGTGAACTCATGGTCGCCGAAGTCCGAAATCGTCACCGTGTAGTCGCCGGCCTCTACTTCGGGCAACTCGTAGTCACCTTCCGTGTCGGAGGTACCAGACACGGTCACACCGTCCTCACCCGTACCGACGGCGGTCACCGTCGCCACGACGCCCTCACCTCCGGCGGTGAGGACGGTACCGCTGATGCTCCCCGTCGTGACTTCGGGCTCGGGCACGGCCTCGGCGGTGAACGCGACGGGGGGGGCACTCTGGCCCACACCCACGGTTACGTCACGTGAGGTGACGGTGAACTCATGGTCGCCGAAGTCCGAAATCGTCACGTGGTAGGTGCCGGCACGCAGGCCGGGCAGGATGAAGTCACCGTCCGTGCCGGAGGTGCCGATCACCGCCTCCTCACTCATGAGCATGCCCCCACCGGTGGCGGTCACCGTCGCCACGACGCCCTCACCTCCGGCGGTGAGGACGGTACCGCTGATGTCCGACGTGCGGATGTAGTTTCCGCTGAAGTCGGCGGTGGCCGTCTGGCCACTCGTGGTGATGGTCACGACCTTGGCCGTCTCGACGAAGGCCACTTCGGCGGGAGCACCGCTGATCTGTACACCGTGCGTCCCAGCGGGGACGTTGTCGAACGAGTAGCCACCGCTACTTCCCGTCGTTTCCGACTGCGGACCGGAGCCCACCAGGTTGACGCTCACTCCCGGCAACCCAGAACCCTCGACGGACACCGTGCCACTCACGGTTCCGACGATGGGCGCCGGCGCGACCGGCGTCACGGGGGTGCCTCCGTCGTCGTCATCGCAAGCGACCACCAAGGCACCTGTGAGTAACGCGACAGTTGCGAATCGAAGCAACTTCATGGCAGCCCCTCCCTGATTTAGATCAAAAATGCGCTCGACTCCACTTCAGAGTGCGCGTAGCGCGAGAATCGACAATGACCTACAGAGGCAAGAATGGGGCCAAGCGGTTTGAGCCGGGTTTCCTAAGCCTGCAACCCCTATAACCTCTGGTAACCTCTGGATTTCTGAGGGTCGGCGCCGGATTTCTGAAGGGAAAGCTCTCGGCGTCCGCCCGGTCGTGCGGGACTGGCTCCCCTTCAAGCTCTGGGGCGGAGCCTCCGAGGACGCCGGACTCGAGGATCTGGTCGTGATCGAAGTGCAGCTCCCCCCCGGATCGGCGCACGGTCCCGTGATCGACCGCCGCGAGCTCGCCCGGCTGGGGGTGCACTCGGCACCGCGCTTCCGGGCCTACATCGCGGCGCACTCTGTCTCCTGGCGGCCGGGGCGGACGCGAGTGGTGGTGCCTCGCTCCGGAGGGCGGCGGGCCTGGTCGGCCGACGCCACCTCCTACCCGATCCTGACGGCTAAGGACCGGCGGCGGCTGGCGTTCGGCGACGACGACAAGGGGCACCGGACACGAGCTCAACAGGACGCCGCATGGGAGGACCTGCCGGGGGTCGAGATCCTCACGCGGCAGGCCGCGACTCCGGACGGCCAGGGCGGCTGGCTGATCGTCCCCGAGGAAGCGGCGGCAGCGATCCGCAAGGGCGAGCCACCGAGGGAGGAGACCGAGTGACGATCGCGATGGTCGACGGCGAGGCCACAAACCTGGAGGAGGGCGCTAACCATAGAACCAGAGGGCGCTAACCATAGAACCAGAAGGCGCTAACCATAGAACCAGAGGGCGCTAACCATAGAACCAGAAGGCGCTAACCATAGAACCAGAGGGCGCTAACCATAGAACGGTGTTCTCGTAAGTCGTTACAGGGCACCAAAAGTTACCGACCCGACCCCGACCCCGACTCCGACAGGGGGAGGGAGGGGAGAGGGAGCACCGGTCGGCGCCGCTCTGAGGAGCGCCACCGCCACTCCCTCTCTCTGTCAACAGCAGTTCTTCTGCCTAGCCCTTCGCAGGCTGCGGAGAAGCTGGATCTGCTGTCCTAGAGACCTCCAGAGAGCCCGTCAGCGCAGCGATCGTCGCCGCCCGTGTCCTGCAGGGCGCGAATAGCGAACGCCCGGGCTTCCGGTCGACCTCGGGGACCTGCACAACCCGAGGAATGACCTGAGTGGACACCGGCACGTGTGCACACCTGCACACCGCATCCTAAGCTTGTCGCGCGTAGCGGGCCTTGCAGAAGCCCAGGAAGGCTTGCATCCGGACTCTTCAGGGTGGGGCCTCCAGACTGACGCCAGAATTCCTTCCAGTCGCCTTCCCAGGTGTAGACGTCCTCACCCATCGTGTAGCGTTTCGCGCGCTCGTACGTGTCCAACGAGCGGAAGAGCGGTGGGTCGACCTGGCGGTGGCTCTCTCACCACGCACCTCGGTTGCGAAACACCACCTGGTCAGATTCTTCGTCGATCTCGATTGTGTAGTCCGGCAGATGGTTGCTTTCTGCCAACTGCTTGGTGAAAAAGCGAAATTTCTTCAGCGGGCTCCGTGCGCCCATCTTTTTACGGAGGAGCTCGAGGCCGATGCGCCAGTCGGCCTTTCGGCCGCAATGCTTCCGGGCAATCTCATAGACACGGCGCTCGTACGGCTTTCCGAGGCGGAAGTAGTCTCGGTTGAGGGTTAGAACCTCGCCTGCGCGAATCGCACGGAACACCCAATCAGATAGGGTGACCTCGACCCACAGCAAGCGGCCATCCAGACCTTTTTTCCGGCGTACTGAGGAAGCATCAATGAGCCCAAACGTCTCGATTTGCTCCTCATCACCCGTGTGGATGTTCGTGCTGATGGTGGTTCCTCGTAGCCGCCCGAGAGCGGATATGAACGCCTTATAGTCCTTCCCTCCGGTGTCCCGGTTGCAGAAAATCAGAAAGTCGCGTGTGTTGATCCGTACCCGCGGGCTGACGGGCTGGCCATCGTTGAGTTTCGCCATGACCTGTGATATGGCGAAGATCAGGATATCCTTGTCGTAGATCGTTGCTAGGCCCTTCACACTCGGCGTGATCTCCCAACCCCAGTGTTCGCCGTGCTCGTAGCGGCTAACGGACGTTACAGGCTTCTTGGAGAGGGAGTAAAAGGGATGCTCCATCTGCTGCGTGACGTCCTTCAGGACAGCGTCAGCGACGTCGCAGATGAACAGGTCCGGCTGCGGATGTCTGACCGGTAGGAGGTTCGAGTTCGGGGTTTCAGGAACCGCCGTCAAGAAGGTTGAAGGGTTTCAGGAACCACGCGGACCGTGGAAAACTCCCCTGCCTACCCACTCCAAGGTTCGGGGTTTCAGGAACCGGCTTCCCCACTAACTCGTTCACCTACAAGGTGTTACTAGTTACCGAAGCGCTTGTAACACATTACTTTAACTCTTATTAACACACGTGGTCGCCTACCCTCCGTTCGCTTCGCTCACTACGCCCCACGCCTAACGGCGTGGCCTAAAAAAGGAAGGAGAGCGCCATAGGCGCTCTCCCCCCATTTTCACGTACGGCCGCTACGCGGCCCTGGCTATCAGGAGTAGCCACGCGATTTCCGAACGGATGGGAGTAAATCCGACAGCCGCCCGTCACCGAGAAATCGCCGTAGCCGGCTTCCTAGATGAGCTCGACGGCCGGACATAGGTCGAGAAGAGAGGGGAAATCGATCAAGATCGGCGACCACCGCGGACCGCTGATCGTTCCCGAGGAAGCGACCACGGCGATCCACACCAACTAGCCTATTTTTCTCATTTCGGAAACCCGGCGATTGACCGGTAGCATTTTCGATCACATATCCGGTGCGATCGTCTCGCCGTTCCAGTCCTCAGGGACCGGCTGGTACTCGGTAAACGGGTAGGTGCGCTGGTGCAATGGACGTCCGCCATCCCGGATAGACATGGCAGCAGGAGTGGTGCAGCATTCGATAAAGTCCCAGATAGCGTCTACACGCATACCGAAATTCAGGCTACCCACGCCAATACGCACGAGATCTTCATCGGTATCGGTTACCCTGGCTTCTATGCTCCCAAAGTGAACGGCGATTACCCATCCGTATTGGTCGAACACCGGGCTGCCGCTAGTGCCTCCCGTGGCATTGAAGTTGTATTGCACCTCGACATATTCGGCGTCCCCTGACCCTTGGATCCTGAGGGCGCTGATAGTGCCATCCTTGAATGTGGCGTTGACCGTGTTATCAGCATCTCCTCCCGTGAACTGCAGCTCACCGGGGAATCCCAAAGTCGCTACGGGCTGCCCTATACGGAGGCCATCTACATGTTCACGAGGAAGGACTGACAGGCCCTCTTCGGCTAGCATGTCATCGAGGAAGAATACTCCGACATCGGGGGTGTCACCGACGTCCTCTGTAGGGTCATAGGCAGGATGGATTAAACCTGGATCAGGTATCACATACGCGTCCTGACCCCTGAACATGCTACCCGACCTAAAGGCAACGGCCTCTGGGTTTCTGTCGGACAAAATGGCAAGTGCCTCCTCCAGCCCCTGTACAACATGGGCATTGGTCCAGAGGGCATTGGAGTACTCGGCATTGAATCCGGTGCCGATCAACGATACGCGACGCGATCCACTAGAGTGATCGAACAATACTCCTATACCAAACACGCCAGCCTCGAGATTCCCACTCTCAACAACCTCAGCCCAGTCAAACGGCTCGCCCGTCTCTCCTTGGGGCCCCTGTGGACCCCCTGGCCCCTGTGGACCCCCTGGCCCTTGTGAACCCCCTGGCCCCTGTGGACCCGAGGGTCCGATCGGACCCTCGCAACTGACCGCGAGTAGTGCTGCTAAGACGAAGAGGGCTACGCGGGGCATCGTCAATCTCCTAAACGTCGATCACAACCGCGTCGGGCCATTCGTCAGCGGAATGGTCCTTACCTATTCGCCTGTGGGCGTTAGCGCAAGGCGATAACGGGGAAGACGATCCTGCTCTGCTGTAAGGCGTCGCCCCCCATCGGGGGTTCTACGCCCCGTAGCGAAGCTTGGCCACCGCCAGCGACGGTCGATCACGCGAACGATGTTGTGCCAGCAGAGCCCCGTCGCCTCCCCCGCGACGGGTCCGGAGGGGGCGGTCCACCGCGCTGGACGTTGCCCCCTGCCGGGCCGCCCGGGCCCGCGTCTTCCGGCCGGATCTTCCCGGAGCGGCCCGCGCCCACCCGAGGTATATGGGTGGAGATGGGGGCCATGCTGGGATCGTCACCGTCGGCTCGCTCCACCAACACCGGGGCGTGCCGCACCTCAGGGTCCTCGGCAAGGGCTCCAAGACCCGGCCCGTGCCGGTCCACCCGGCCGCGCTCTCGGCCCTGGGCGATTACCTCGAGCTCGCCGGGCACCGCCGCGACCGGAACGCACCCCTGTTCCAGCCGACCCAGGCCCGCTGGGCCGGCCGGCCGCTCACGGGCGACGGCATCTACAAGCTCGTCCGGAAGTACACTTCCCTGGCCGCCATCCCCATGGAGCGCATCGTCCACGCCCTACGGGCCACGGCCGCCACCAACGCCCTCGAGCACGACGCCGACATCGCCCGCGTCCAGGACTGG
Source organism: Longimicrobiales bacterium (assembly GCA_965218295.1). GTDB lineage: Bacteria > Gemmatimonadota > Gemmatimonadetes > Longimicrobiales > Gaopeijiaceae > CBDCKN01. The sequence continues at coordinate 504,530 of CBDCKN010000013.1, forward strand.
CTCGGCCACGCCAACGTCAGCACCACCCGGCTCTACGACCGGCGTACACGCCGCCCCGAGGACAGCCCCACGTTCCGGGTTAGCCACTGACGGCGCGAAACAAGCCCCTCCGGGACGGATAATCGCGACAGCAGGCCAGCTCCCCCAGCGTTCTCTAAAATCTAAAAACCGTAGCGGCTCGGACCATAATCCCGCTCTCGCCCAACCTCGGGGGGATCCCCATCCTCAGGTGGCCGCGGTCGTGCTTCTGGCGCTCCCCGTCTTGTCCGCACGGCGGGTCCGTGATATACCTACAGGTGTACACACCTTCGCGTGTACAGACCGACCCCACGAGGACGCATGAAGACCGTAGCGATCATCAGCCAGAAAGGCGGTTCAGGGAAAAGTACCCTGGCCCTTCATCTGGCCGTTGCATCGAGCCGAGAACGCGACACGGCCGTGATAGACCTCGATCCGCAAGCATCAGCCGCAAGTTGGGCCGATCGCCGTGAGGCCGGCACTCCCCCCGTTCTCTCCGCTCATTCAAGTCGCCTGCTCTTCGTCATGAAGGAAGTTGAGCAAGCGGAGGGCCCTCAAGGATCGCTGGTGATCCTCGATACGGCCCCCCACGCTGATCGCGTAGCGCTCGACGCTGCCAAGGCGGCCGACCTGGTCCTTATTCCAGCCCGTACGACCATTTTCGACATCGAGCCTTGTCTTAGGACGTGTGAACTGATCGCCACGACGAAGACGCCGCAATTCGTTGTTCTGAACGGTGTGGCGGCCGTGGGCAGTGAAGCAGACGACGCGGCCAGAACGATCGAAGCCCAGGGCTTTGCCGTAGCGCCCGTGCGCCTGGTGAGCCGCGTGGCGTACGCCCGCTCACTCATGGTCGGTCAAGTCGCCCAGGAGTTTCGCCCGAACGACAAGGCCGCGAAGGAGACCGCTGCCCTGCACACCTTCATGTGTACACACCTGTACGCTTCTCGCAAGGAGACACGAACCGATGGCCGGAAAGCCAAGCTTCGAAGAGGCGCTTAGCAAGAGGAAGCCCGCTAATGAAGAGCCGAAAGGGCCCAAGCGGAGCAGGGGAGGGACCTCGACGCTCAAACCCTCCCGGACGGGCACCAAGCACATCGGCGGCCATTTCCCACCCGAGGTCGCGAAACAGCTACGCCAACTCGCCGTAGACGAAGACACGTCCCATCAGAAGCTCTTGGGCGAAGCGCTTGATTTACTCTTTCAGAGCCGACGTCTCCCCACGATCGCCAGCAAATAATCGTGTACCGGTGTGTACACCTCTCTGTCTAGGAGGCCACTGTGAACGAGCCGGATAAACCGAAGCTGACGGACTACCTGACCGAGGCCTTGGCCAAGAGCCTGACCGAGGAGGGGTGTCAGAGCCTCCTCGAGGAGCGCGAACTCGTGGAGGCAGAGGCGCAGCGGGAGCGGCTGGAGGCCCTCCGGATCCAGATGCGGCCTCTGGACACTCCGGAGGTTGGGGAGGAAGCCCAGACGCCTCCTGAGGTACGCCCCGAATCACGGCCCGACCCGATTCTCCCGGTCGCGGTATCCGTCCGGGAGCATCCAGCTCGGGAGGCCGGCCGGCTCGCCTTCGGGGGAATCGTCGACCTTGACCAAGACCTGCCGGCGGACGGGCAACTGCCCTTACTCCCGGCCCCGGAAGGTCCTCGCGTCCCCCTGCTCGAGCTCGTGGACCGCTACGGCGTCCCCACCATGGCCCAGGGCCGAGGCGCGCCCCTGGAACTGGCCGTCTACATCGGCGCGTGTATCCTGACGCCCCACCGTGTCCGGGTGAGCCGCGGGAGGCTCGTTACGACCGTCCGCGAGCTCCGTGACTTCCTGTTCGGGCCAATCTGGCATCCCAGCCCGACCGGTAACCGGCCCGGCGATTGGGAGCGGGTCCGGGCCACGGCGCTGAACGCCAGCGACCTCTGGCGGGCCGTCGCCGTGAGGAAGATCCCCCCGGCGGCCGGGCGTTACCCGCCGACGCCACCCCCGCAACCGGAGCGTCCACCTGTGGAGCTCCGACCCCGCGCACTACCCCGTTCTGACGGCGGAGGCCCGGCGACGGCTGGCGTTCGGGTCCGGAGACAAGAAGAACCGGACGCGGGCCAACCAGGACGCCGCATGGGAGGACCTGGCTGGGGTCGAGATCCTGACCCGAACGGCCACCACCCAGGATAGTCGGCGCGGCTGGCTGATCGTCCCCGAGGCGGCGGCGGCCATCCGAGGACCTGCGCAACCGGAGAATGACGTTCGCGTAAGTCGTTACGGCACAACAACTGGATCCCATCTCCATCCCGACCCCGACAGGGGGAGGGAGGGGAGGAGGTGCCGGCTAGCGCCGCTCCCTAGAGGGTCGCGAGGGCGCTGCCGGCACTCCCTTTCCTCTGTTAAAGACGGGTTCCTCCGGCCGGTCGGAAAGCGGGTGTTTCCCCCTGGTCTCAGCCGCGACGGCCGACATCGAGGCCCTCAGAGCCCACCAGGGCAGATTTCTTCGCACCGGATAGAGTCTTAGGCCAGCCGGTTCCGGATCCGGAACCGGCTGGCCCGGCATTTGGGCCCGCACACCACCGAGTCCGCGCGCATCTGCCAGGGCAGTGCACCATCGCACACGGGGCACACTACGGCGGCGGGAACATGCTTGGGCAGGGACATTAAGTTTGTCCTCGAGGGGTCGGCCCGCTTCACGATGATGGCAATCCAGTTGCCCGACGTGGCGATCCACTCGATGTACTCGGAATAGTACTCGTCGCCCCGCGTGAGCAGCCGGAGTGCCTCCTCCTCGTCGTTCGAGAGTCGAGGGTAAACAGCCTTCTGCTCGTAGATCTCATCCCCGTAAAGGAACTTCCGCGTCCGCTTCCTCAATCACATCATGCAGGAGCGCGACGACGCATGGCGATCGAGGATGCGATTACGGCAGCGGTCAAGGGGTCCTCCCGCATTGAGGCTCGCGGCTTCGCCGTTCGCTTCTGACACCCGAACACTCTTTAGGAAATGACTTTTTATGCAAAGGCAAACAGCAAATGCCACGGCAGTAGAGCTTTGCCCACCAAGGGACGCCATCATAGGGCCAGCGCCCCCGCGATCGGAGCGGTGAACCAAGCCAGCCCACGGCTGCCGAAGATCGATGTCACGGCGGGGAAATCTCTATGACTGTGCTGAGACGGTATTCACCTGACAGTTGACCACGAGAGAGGACGGTGGCCAGCCGCCCTCGCCGGAGCTAATTGAGAGATGTCGAAGTCACTCACTTAGCACGGGAGAGAAGATGACCACCGTCCAGGGGGAGAAGATAGCGCGCCGCAAGCTGAGCCTGCTACAGTTGGCCCAGGAGCTCGGCAACGTGAGCAAGGCGTGCAAGATCGTGGGCTACAGCCGGCAGCAGTTCTACGAGATCAGGAGGAACTTCCAGCTTTACGGGGCCGAGGGGCTGATCGACCAGCTTCCGGGGCCGAAGGGACCGCACCCGAACCGGGTGAGTGAAGAGATTGAGCAGGCGGTCTTGGCCCACGCCTTGGAGGCTCCGACGCACGGAGCTCAGCGGGTCGCGGACGAGTTGCTGCTCGGAGGGATCCAGGTGAGCTCAGGAGGCGTACGGGGCGTGTGGAGCCGGCATGGCCTCACCACGAAGCACGAACGGCTGCTCAGGCTCGAAGAGACGGCCAGGGAACGGAAGCTGAAGCTGACCGACGAGCAGATCGAGCTGCTGGAGCGCTTCAGTCCCGAGTTCCGGGAGCGCCACATCGAAGTCCATTACCCGGGCGACCTCGTCGCCGTGGACACGTTCTTCGTCGGAACGCTGAAGGGGGTCGGCAAGGTGTACCTGCAGACCGTGCTCGATTGCTTCAGCCGCTACGCCTGGGGCCGGCTCTACACGAGCAAGCTCCCGCTCACGGCGGTGCAGGTGATGAATAACGACGTGTTGCCGTTCTTCGATGAGCACCGGGTCCGGGTGAAGACCGTGCTCAGCGACAACGGCCGCGAGTTCTGCGGCCGTCCGGACCGTCACCCATATGAGCTGTTCCTTCAGCTCGAGGACATCGAGCACCGCACGACGAAGGTGGGCAGGCCCCAGTCCAACGGCTTCATCGAGCGCTTCCACCGCACGCTCCTCGACGAGCACTTGAGGGTGAAGGGCCGCACCACCTGGTACGAGACCGTCGAGGAGATGCAGCAGGACCTCGAGGCGTATCTGGAGACCTACAACCGGAAGCGGCCGCACCGCGGTCGAGCCATGGAGGGCCGCACGCCCTATCAGGTCTTCAAGGCCGGTCTCACCGACGCCAGGAAGGCCGCAAAGGCCAGGAAGGAGGAGGCTAAGACGAAGGCAGCCTAGACACAGCTCCGGCGAGGGCCAACTGTCAGGTCATTACCATCTCTGTACACTATGACAACGCGCACATCGAGAGCTTCTTCAAAACTCTGAAGCACGAGGAGATCTTCGCAAACGACTACAGCACGATTGATGACCTAGCCAACCGACTCCCCCACTTCCTTGAGGAGGTATACAATCGAAGACGCTTGCACTCCTCCCTCGGCTACAGGCCGCCTGAGGAATTCGAGAGTGTGTATGCAGCTTGAAACCCTCAACCAGTCAATCCAGCCAACCCCCACTGTCCACTCTTAGGGGTTCACTCCAAGACCTGTGCAGCTTTCGATGGCCGTTGACACCTTCGGCCCCAAAATGCGATAGGTGCCTGTGCGGGTCTATTACCATCGACAGCTGCTCCGACGGTGCTACTTTCGACCTCGACATAGCGTGGGCTCCTCCCCCTCGTGGGTGGGTCATCTTGCAAGGACGACCCAGGGTAGCCTGCGCCATTGTCGCGTTTACTAGAAAGCTTTGGACATCGCCCCAGAGGCGATGCGGTGCGAGATCGTAGTCCGCTGTCTACCGAGTCGGGAAGGCTTTATGCATCGTGCGAGATTGCTTGCTCCAGTGCTCTTGTTCGTCGCCGGGTGCGGCGACGGTGGAAGTCAGACGCCCACCAGCCCTCCCGTACCGCCCGCCAACCGGGCGCCTACGGTTACGGTGTCGGGTGCGATTTCGGACCAGGTCTTGGTAGAGAACACGGAGGTGACGGTAGACATTTCCGGGGCGTTTTCCGATCCCGATGGGGACGCCCTCAGATACGGGGCCGCCTCGGACGCCTCAAGCGTTGCCAGGACGAGCGTCTCCGGAAGCGATCTCAAGGTGATCGGCGAGGCTCCGGGGAGCGCGACCATCACGGTGACGGCGACCGATCCCGGCGGCCTCAGCGCCACCCAGACCTTCGAGGTCACCGTCAACAGCGCCAACCGGGCGCCTACGGTTACGGTGTCGGGTGCGATTTCGGACCAGGTCTTGGTAGAGAACACGGAGGTGACGGTAGACATTTCCGGGGCGTTTTCCGATCCCGATGGGGACGCCCTCAGATACGGGGCCGCCTCGGACGCCTCAAGCGTTGCCAGGACGAGCGTCTCCGGAAGCGATCTCAAGGTGATCGGCGAGGCTCCGGGGAGCGCGACCATCACGGTGACGGCGACCGATCCCGGCGGCCTCAGCGCCACCCAGACCTTCGAGGTCACCGTCAACAGCGCCAACCGGGCGCCTACGGTTACGGTGTCGGGTGCGATTTCGGACCAGGTCTTGGTAGAGAACACGGAGGTGACGGTAGACATTTCCGGGGCGTTTTCCGATCCCGATGGGGACGCCCTCAGATACGGGGCCGCCTCGGACGCCTCAAGCGTTGCCAGGACGAGCGTCTCCGGAAGCGATCTCAAGGTGATCGGCGAGGCTCCGGGGAGCGCGACCATCACGGTGACGGCGACCGATCCCGGCGGCCTCAGCGCCACCCAGACCTTCGAGGTCACCGTCAACAGCGCCAACCGGGCGCCTACGGTTACGGTGTCGGGTGCGATTTCGGACCAGGTCTTGGTAGAGAACACGGAGGTGACGGTAGACATTTCCGGGGCGTTTTCCGATCCCGATGGGGACGCCCTCAGATACGGGGCCGCCTCGGACGCCTCAAGCGTTGCCAGGACGAGCGTCTCCGGAAGCGATCTCAAGGTGATCGGCGAGGCTCCGGGGAGCGCGACCATCACGGTGACGGCGACCGATCCCGGCGGCCTCAGCGCCACCCAGACCTTCGAGGTCACCGTCAACAGCGCCAACCGGGCGCCTACGGTTACGGTGTCGGGTGCGATTTCGGACCAGGTCTTGGTAGAGAACACGGAGGTGACGGTAGACATTTCCGGGGCGTTTTCCGATCCCGATGGGGACGCCCTCAGATACGGGGCCGCCTCGGACGCCTCAAGCGTTGCCAGGACGAGCGTCTCCGGAAGCGATCTCAAGGTGATCGGCGAGGCTCCGGGGAGCGCGACCATCACGGTGACGGCGACCGATCCCGGCGGCCTCAGCGCCACCCAGACCTTCGAGGTCACCGTCAACAGCGCCAACCGGGCGCCTACGGTTACGGTGTCGGGTGCGATTTCGGACCAGGTCTTGGTAGAGAACACGGAGGTGACGGTAGACATTTCCGGGGCGTTTTCCGATCCCGATGGGGACGCCCTCAGATACGGGGCCGCCTCGGACGCCTCAAGCGTTGCCAGGACGAGCGTCTCCGGAAGCGATCTCAAGGTGATCGGCGAGGCTCCGGGGAGCGCGACCATCACGGTGACGGCGACCGATCCCGGCGGCCTCAGCGCCACCCAGACCTTCGAGGTCACCGTAGAAGCGGGCAGCGGTGGAGCGGACCTCGACGCCCTTTTTGCCCCGCCCACGGCGGATGAGATCACACAGGTAAAGGAGGAATGGGATACCCGAACGCCCGAAGTCAGCGGGGTTCGCCCTGAACCTGAACTGGACTCTGAGGTTCGTGCGGGATTGGGATCCGTCAGGGTCCGGATCCTTTCTCACACCGTGGGTGGGCTCAGGCATTACGGGGCCGTGGTGACTCCGGTGGGAGCGGAACCCGGCTCGCTTCCCGTTATCCTCTACGCCCACGGCGGGGACGGCGGCGTGGAGATCGAGGATACGTTCTTGCTGCATCAGATCCTTCAGCGCGAGGATCTGAGTGCGGCCTTGGTAATACCGTCGTATCGGTCGGAGCCCCTCCGGCTCGGGGACCAGGTGTTCCTTTCCGAAGGTCCGCCTAGCCCCTGGGACCGGGACGTCGACGATACCATCTCACTCCTTTCCGTCGCACTCGAGCAGGCGCCGGAGCTCGACGAGGAGAGGGTGGCCATCGTGGGGTTCAGCCGGGGGGGTGGTGTGGGTCTCCTGACGGCTGCGCGCGATCTGAGGATCGACGCTGTTGTCGAGTTCTTCGGCCTGACGGACCTGTTCGATGAATATGCACGTGAGATCTTCGAGGAGGCCCTCGACGGCGAGCTGCGGGATCTCCCCGGTCTCGATTACCTCAATGAGATCCTCATCTTGCCCTGGAAGCTGGGTGTTCTCTCCGATGCAGAGGCTCGGCTCGAGCTCGTCCGCCGTTCCGGAGTGTACTTCGTGGATCGGCTCCCGCCGGTCCAACTACACCACGGGACAGAGGACATGGTCGTGGCCGTCAGCCAGGCCTACCGGTTGATCGATGCGATGGATGCGGCGGGAAAGACAGATTTTGAGGAGTACATCTATGCTGGTGCTGGCCATGACATTATCGCCCTTATAAGGGAAGGGGCTCACACGCGCGCGATCGAGTTCCTTCGTCCCTTCCTCTTCGAGCTCCCGTAGGGCCGCATGGATGAGACCAGCAGCGGGTGGAGCCAAGCGCCACTGCTGCAGACGGGCTAGTGGTATCCTCACCCTGGCGCCAAGGTGCTGGCCGAGTCCACGACCCCGGACCAGCGAACCTGAGAGCAGCGCGCCAGGAACATCAGGTTGCCGCGCGAATCCGCCTGGCAGGAGACCGCAATGAGAAGTTCGGAGGAATTTCGGACCCGGCCGGACAACCTTTGCAGCTCGGAGCGTCGCCAATGCCCTCGATGAACGCGGTCGCCCGCGCCACGGTGGAAGGCGGATTGAACATGCCCCGATGCGTCACCGCCCGCATAAGTTCCGTAACGTCCAAATCCTTGGCGCGGCGCACGGGCAGCAGCTGCGGGAGTCCGCGCTGGCGGCGACGTATGTCCCGGCCCCATTTCGGAGAATCAAATACTTATGAACCCCGAAAATCATGAGAAAGCCAACCTGCGACAGAACCCCCGAGAAAGCCACGACATGACGACGAGCTCGACCGCCAGGGCAGAGCGAACCGAAGAACTCAATCCGTATGCGATTGTGCAGCGTCAGTGCGACAATGCGGCCCGATACCTGCCCGAGTTCGATCCCGGACTCTTCGAGTTCCTGAAACGGCCCGACAAGCTAACGATCGTGGAGTTTCTGATCTCCACTGACTTCTGGAGAGGTCATAAACTTCGTAGGGTACAGGTGTGGCGAGCCCGTGCATATGGCGGCATCTCGATGCTGACGCCCGAACAGGTCCATTTCGGTTTCGCCGATCAGGTCATCGCCCGCAGGAAGGCCGTGCTCCGCGAGGCAGTGGGCCGCTCATCCCGACCGCTTCGTCTCCGGTGAGCCGAAGCCTAAACCACTCCCGGAGGCCGTCTGGATCAATCCTCCAAGCCCCACCCTCACTACAACAGGAGATTGCTCTCTAATTGATTCCCCCAAGTGTCTCATCGGGGTTGACAGGCTCCGGAACGGCAAGCTCAAGCGGATCATGACCCGGGCTTTCGACCACGTCATCGAAAAGCAGACCGAGATCAATGCCTCCTTGGTGGAATTGGAGACTGAGCGGCAGCGCCTGGGTCGTGGAGACGATCCATTGGACCCGGTCGATCTACGGACTGCAGCGTTCGTTGTGGCTGTCAAGAGGGTGGCGCGGGTGGTGCTCGATCGAGGGGTCTGGCCGTAGACGATAGTCCGGAAGCACCAGGCTTTCCAGGTCACCGCTTCGACGCTCCTGAAGGCGGTGAGCGGCGAGTGAGTCAGGAAGTCGTCCCAGTAGGGGGTCGTCCTGCGGCCCTCCGGGACCGCCGTCCCTGGGCTATATGGCCTCGACTATGGCCCGGTTACGCTCCCACAAGGCTGCTACGGGTCCCGTGTGAGACGCTCCCGTAATGGCACTAATCATAAGCAATCGAGGACCGTCAACCGCTTGCTGTCGGTCATGGACATCGAACCGCTTGCGGCACGTCACCCGCAACATCGTGGAGCGGATCTCGGTCCAGATCAGAATCGCCGATGAGCTCGTGGGCCGCTTCACTCGGGCGAGAACTCTCAGAGATCCGGAGGGGGAGCCAGGATGTCGTCCCCGGTCGCGACAGTCCTTGCCCCGTATTCATCAGAAGCTGAACATCCCCGCGTCTGACTCTGTGAATTGAGCTCCACATGCCTGCCCGGTGAGGGTCGAAGTGAACCCGGATGGGCCGATCTCCGCCTCTATGTCCAGATCTATCCGGCAGGATCCGCTCCGACCGTCGTCCGTGGCCCAGCGAACCGTACCATCCACCTCGCCGCTCAAGGCGAACCCAAGGTCGCCCATGATGGACAGTGCGAGACTTATGGCCAGGTTGGGCGCGCCGTTCAGGGTGAGCGCGAGCCCGGTATCCTCGGGCGTGACCACGCAGTCCGAGTGTATCATGGTCATCGACAGGGACACGGAAACGTCTTCGTCGCTGTCTGGATCTCCCATGAACTCGGCCTGTAGGTTGCTCACAGTCACCGTTCCACCCATCAAGCAGGGCGCAGTGAACTCTTCCTGGATGAGGCTCCCGGGGTCTAGGATCTCGCCCTCAAGAGCCGAGTTCTCGGCGATGACTTCAAATCCCGGCCTCGTCGCCGCCTTCACGAGCGCGAGCGCCTCCTCCCGGGTCAGTGAGTCTTCGTCGGGCCCCGTCGAGTCGTCACCGCATGCGACCAGGCCGATAGCAGAGCCCAGAACCAACCCCACCAAAACAAGCCGCATGAAATGCCTCCTCTGGTCATATGCCCTTATGACCTTATAGGCAGCGTGCATATCGTCCCTATCGTTCATACCGTTTCCAGTCAATCCGTATGTGCTTACGAGTCTTTTACTTAGGTGATCGGCCCGAGCTGTCGTCACGCGACGGGGCATCGGTTCGGGCAACGCTCTCGCGCGGCCGGGCTAATCATAACGACGTGACCCCTTATGATACCAATATTAGGGTCATGATGTTTAAGGTCATTATGACCCTAACATCCGGACGCACCTGATCCGCGCCGCGCCAGAGCTGGCCCAGGAACGCGTCGAAACCGCGACGCGCGTCCTCGAAGAACACGAAGGTCGCATGAGTCGTCCTGTTCCGTGTCGTGTGCACAGGAGCTCCGGGACTTGATCGGCCAACAGTACATCGACACCCTTAAGGACTTGAATTCGCCGCCAACTAATTGCGATCTGGACAAATGGCTCGTGTTGTTGAGGGCCTGAGAGAAGGGACGGACTGCAACACTTTCGTTTTTCAGCACAACCTTGTCAGGGGACTAAAACATCATGATACGAAGCCGCTGTCTGTATTCTCTCATCGTGACTTGTACCGTGCTCTTTCCCATGGCCACGCCCGCTCTGGCACAAGGCGAGCTACGGTTCTATGTGGGCGCAGAACTAGGAACTCTCTTATCGTCTGCGGTGACCATGACGGGTGACAGCAATGATCGCGCCAGCATCTGCGATGAGTTCATCAACCCGCTATATGCGTCCGTACCTGGCTGCACTCACGCGGCACGTGGCGTGGGAGACAATTGGAGTGTGCCGTTCGATGGAGCCGGTGGCGTTGCGATGAGCGCTGTGATGGGATACCGGCTGCACGGCATGGTGCGGGCAGAGGTAGAGTACGTGATGAGGAGCTCCAACTACTCCCAGCGGTCCGGGGTACTCGCCGCCCAGGGGGTCAATGCCGACAAGCTGAGCGACGAACTGTTCTTGGCGCAGGAGTGGTTGGGTCTCGTCGAATCGAAGAGCCTGATGGGCAACGTGTACCTGGACTTGCCTGGCGTGGCCGTGGGCTTCACGCCGTTCGTGGGGTTGGGTATGGGGATTGGGAGAACGAATGCAGACTACGCGAGCGTGTGGTCCAGAAACACGGATCCGGTGGCCATAGACACGGGTCGAGACCAGCCCAACGCCGACCAAATCGCGCGCAATCTAGCCGGCACGTCCAGCTCGGCGCAGGCCACCATGGGGGATACACAGACCAGTTACCAAATTCTCGCTGGATTCGATTACCCGGTGTCGGAAACGGTGTCGGTAGGACTCAGGGCTCGCTGGATGAGCTCGGGTAAATTTGCAGGTACCGTGGTCTGGGATCCGTTGCGCAGCCATGTGCCGAATTTGCGGCGCGATGGCAGTGAGCCCGTGGACGGTACGATGTCGACCGACGATTTTTCCTTTGTGGGAGTCAGTCTTGGAATGAAGCATCATTTCTAGCTACAGCCAGACCTGACCCGCGGGAAAGGCCCGAAAGCTCCGGTGCGTCTCCAGGGTTCGGCACATACATTGGCCCCGAGGTCTTAGAAGACACCACCACCTTAGGGCTTTTCCGATCGTTTCGTAGCGGTCGGCAAGTGCCAAGGAAAGACACATGAGTCTGCCGGACACACCCAGCGCCCCACCGAATGCCCAGGTACCGAAGCGTAAGAAAAGCCGTCTGACCCTGTATATCGGCATTGCCATCGTGGCCGCTGTCGGGCTCGCGGTTACGGCTCCGCAGGTCGCCGTCCAATTTGAACTGGGCGGCGAGATCTTCCTGCGCCTGCTTCTGATGATGGTCGTTCCGTTGGTCGTCGCGAGCGTGATGAGCGGCATCATCGGTCTCGGGGACATCCGCAAACTGGGGCGGCCGGGCGGGTTTGCGATCGCCTACTACCTGACCACGACGGTGATGGCGGTCATCGTGGGTCTGATCATGGTCAACGTCATCCAACCGGGCATCGGCGCGATCGATGCGGATACGCTGGAGACCATGGCGGCGCAAGGCCAGGAGATCACGGCAGGTCGCGAGGACGAGGGCTTGGGCTCGATCCTAAGCAACCTGGCGCTGATGCTGTTTACCGACAATCTGTTTCTCGCAGCCGCCGAGAGTAGCCTGCTGCCGCTCATTTTCTTCTCCATCATCTTTGCCGGCATGCTGACGACAATGGGCAGCAAGGTGCATGCGCTCACGGAGATGATTCTCCAGATCAACAACGCAATGCTGTCCTTCGTCCTGCTGCTGATGAAGGTTGCGCCACTAGGGATTTTCTGTCTCGTCACGGCGCGATTCGGACAAGCCCAACTGGAGGGCGTTCTCCTCGATGTCGTGGGCCAGACCGGGGCCTACTTTGTGACCGTCCTGGCTGGCCTGGGGACCCATGTGCTCCTAACCCTCCCACTTATCTACTGGATGTTCACCCGCAGGAATCCCTTCCGGTTCATGTACCGGATGTCCGAGGCGCTACTCACGGCGTTCTCGACGGCCAGCTCGAGCGCAACACTTCCGATCACGATGGAGTGCGCGGTCAAGAACGCAGATGTGTCCAAGCAGTCGGCGGATTTCGTGTTGCCACTCGGCGCTACGATCAACATGGACGGGACCGCCCTGTACGAGGCGGCCGCGGCGATCTTCATCGCGCAGGCTCTCGGTTTCGATCTGTCGCTCGCAGACCAGCTGGTGATAGCGGTGACGGCGACAATGGCGGCGATCGGAGCGGCAGGGATTCCGGAAGCCGGCCTGGTCACCATGGTGATCGTCCTCAATGCGGTCGGTTTGCCCGTGGAATACATCGGCTTGATTCTGTCTGTCGACTGGCTCCTGGACCGCTTCAGGACCGCGGTGAACGTCTGTGGCGATTCTATCGGTGCCGCCGTGGTCGAGAAGAGTTTCACTGCCAGCGCTGCTACGTAGACCGGTGCTTCGAGACCGCTGGCGCATGCCTGGGCCTACACCTAGGGAATTAGACGGACGAGCCGCTGGCGCGACCCCCGAAAACTGACCCGATTCTCGGCGTTTGCGGGAAGCTTCCAGGTGCCGAGGATCCCGAATCCAGCGGCGAATCCGATCCCGCCGCCAGATCAATCGAAGAAATCGGTATGGGTTCCAGTCCGAACCAGGATGAGAGCATCGCCCCCCTGGTCCCAGACCAACAGCCAGTCCGGTTCGATGTGACATTCCCAGCAGGGAGACCAGTCCCCGGTCAACCGATGCTTCCGATGTCGTGGGTCGAGAGGCTGATTCGACAGAAGTCGCTCCACGACACTCCAGAGCTTGTCGAGATCCTTGCCGCGCTTTCTGCCACGCTTGAGATCCTTCTCGAATCGCTTCGTGGTAAGCAGGCGCATTGGGATCAACCGTGCCGGGCTTTGAGATCCTCCAGGCTGGTGTATTCGGTGAGTCCCTCTCCGGTGTGGGCCTGCCGCAACGCTGCGATGGTCTCGGCATTGGGAATCTTCACAGCGAACGGCAAGCCGTGATGCAGCGTTACCTGGCGATAGAACAGCGTGATCGCTGCGGTTGGCGACAAACCGAGCCCCGAGAAGACCTCTTCGGCCTGGCTCTTCAACTCCGGTTCAACGCGGGCCCGGATCATTTCGGTCTTGGCCATTTTGGGCACCTCCCCGTCTTGTTTGCTAATAATGTACCCCAAACGGGGAACATATCAATAAAGTGACCTTTTCTCTCCACGACATCCCCGTCTTGTCCGCACGGCGGGTCCGTGATATACCTACAGGTGTACACACCTTCGCGTGTACAGACCGACCCCACGAGGACGCATGAAGACCGTAGCGATCATCAGCCAGAAAGGCGGTTCAGGGAAAAGTACCCTGGCCCTTCATCTGGCCGTTGCATCGAGCCGAGAACGCGACACGGCCGTGATAGACCTCGATCCGCAAGCATCAGCCGCAAGTTGGGCCGATCGCCGTGAGGCCGGCACTCCCCCCGTTCTCTCCGCTCATTCAAGTCGCCTGCTCTTCGTCATGAAGGAAGTTGAGCAAGCGGAGGGCCCTCAAGGATCGCTGGTGATCCTCGATACGGCCCCCCACGCTGATCGCGTAGCGCTCGACGCTGCCAAGGCGGCCGACCTGGTCCTTATTCCAGCCCGTACGACCATTTTCGACATCGAGCCTTGTCTTAGGACGTGTGAACTGATCGCCACGACGAAGACGCCGCAATTCGTTGTTCTGAACGGTGTGGCGGCCGTGGGCAGTGAAGCAGACGACGCGGCCAGAACGATCGAAGCCCAGGGCTTTGCCGTAGCGCCCGTGCGCCTGGTGAGCCGCGTGGCGTACGCCCGCTCACTCATGGTCGGTCAAGTCGCCCAGGAGTTTCGCCCGAACGACAAGGCCGCGAAGGAGACCGCTGCCCTGCACACCTTCATGTGTACACACCTGTACGCTTCTCGCAAGGAGACACGAACCGATGGCCGGAAAGCCAAGCTTCGAAGAGGCGCTTAGCAAGAGGAAGCCCGCTAATGAAGAGCCGAAAGGGCCCAAGCGGAGCAGGGGAGGGACCTCGACGCTCAAACCCTCCCGGACGGGCACCAAGCACATCGGCGGCCATTTCCCACCCGAGGTCGCGAAACAGCTACGCCAACTCGCCGTAGACGAAGACACGTCCCATCAGAAGCTCTTGGGCGAAGCGCTTGATTTACTCTTTCAGAGCCGACGTCTCCCCACGATCGCCAGCAAATAATCGTGTACCGGTGTGTACACCTCTCTGTCTAGGAGGCCACTGTGAACGAGCCGGATAAACCGAAGCTGACGGACTACCTGACCGAGGCCTTGGCCAAGAGCCTGACCGAGGAGGGGTGTCAGAGCCTCCTCGAGGAGCGCGAACTCGTGGAGGCAGAGGCGCAGCGGGAGCGGCTGGAGGCCCTCCGGATCCAGATGCGGCCTCTGGACACTCCGGAGGTTGGGGAGGAAGCCCAGACGCCTCCTGAGGTACGCCCCGAATCACGGCCCGACCCGATTCTCCCGGTCGCGGTATCCGTCCGGGAGCATCCAGCTCGGGAGGCCGGCCGGCTCGCCTTCGGGGGAATCGTCGACCTTGACCAAGACCTGCCGGCGGACGGGCAACTGCCCTTACTCCCGGCCCCGGAAGGTCCTCGCGTCCCCCTGCTCGAGCTCGTGGACCGCTACGGCGTCCCCACCATGGCCCAGGGCCGAGGCGCGCCCCTGGAACTGGCCGTCTACATCGGCGCGTGTATCCTGACGCCCCACCGTGTCCGGGTGAGCCGCGGGAGGCTCGTTACGACCGTCCGCGAGCTCCGTGACTTCCTGTTCGGGCCAATCTGGCATCCCAGCCCGACCGGTAACCGGCCCGGCGATTGGGAGCGGGTCCGGGCCACGGCGCTGAACGCCAGCGACCTCTGGCGGGCCGTCGCCGTGAGGAAGATCCCCCCGGCGGCCGGGCGTTACCCGCCGACGCCACCCCCGCAACCGGAGCGTCCACCTGTGGAGCTCCGACCCCGCGCACTACCCCGTTCTGACGGCGGAGGCCCGGCGACGGCTGGCGTTCGGGTCCGGAGACAAGAAGAACCGGACGCGGGCCAACCAGGACGCCGCATGGGAGGACCTGGCTGGGGTCGAGATCCTGACCCGAACGGCCACCACCCAGGATAGTCGGCGCGGCTGGCTGATCGTCCCCGAGGCGGCGGCGGCCATCCGAGGACCTGCGCAACCGGAGAATGACGTTCGCGTAAGTCGTTACGGCACAACAACTGGATCCCATCTCCATCCCGACCCCGACAGGGGGAGGGATGGGCGGACGTGTTGTACGATCTTGCGTATCGCCTCCAAGTCATCCAGTACATTCGTGCGGAAGCGCATCCATTTGCCGGAGATCGACAGCGCTTCGGGATCGCCTTCGCCGATGGAGATATGGCTCCGGACCCTGGCTTGCGGCGAGGCGGTGCGGTGCAGCCGCCAGAGCTCGCGGGCGTCGGCCCATGCGTTGCCGACGGCCGGGTAGCTCTCCAGCAGCCCCTCGACATGCTCGAGCACGTTGGGGGCCTCGGCCGCGAGCGTCTCGGGGTTGTCGAGGTAACGCCGCCAGAACTCCGCCCACCCTTCGCCGATCGACTGGTCGCTGATCCCCTGGGCCAGGTCCTGGAGCTCGCCGCGCACGGCGCCCGGAAGAGTGGCGAGCTGCGCGTTGTCGATCCCGCCCTTCGCCGTGGCCCCGAAGAGGAGCTTCTGCATGAGGTGGCCGTACTCGTGGCCGAGAGCGGGGACGTCGGACAACGAGACGGAGCGAACGACCTGGGCGCGCGGGTCTACCTGCGCGAGAGCCCTGCCGAAGATGCCGCGCTTTCGGACCTTGCCCTCGGTGACCTTCACGCCTTGGAGCGCCTGGTGGAGAGCCTTTTGCAGATCGCGCACGATCGTCATCGCCTTGGGCGCCTCGGTCGCCGTGCCTTCGGTGAACTCGCCGGCGCCGGCGAGCTGTTCCGAAAGCTGCGCGGTGGGGGCCAGCGGGAGAATGCCGCCCCCTCCTCTCGCTTCACGCACGCGCTCGGCCTCGGCCTCGTACTCCTTCTCGAGGCGCGCGACCTCTTTCTCCGCGTCGGGAACCCGGTCGGCCGCGGGCTGTCCCCGGGCTTTGATACGAAGGTGGCGGAGCTCGCGCTCGGCTATCGTAAGCTCTTCGGAGATTGTTACCAGGGACGGCTCGGTGGCCGGGTCGAACGGGGTCTGCTCGCGGGGAGCGAGCGGGTGGACGCCGGACGGGGGACCGCCGCTGTCTGCGTTGGGGTCGGTAACGCCGGTCCGCTCGACGAACTTCGCCCACGCGGTGTCGAGGAGCTGCTTTAGCTTGGCCTTCGCCGCCTTGCGCTCGTCGAGGGGGTTACTCTCGTCGCGGATGATCGCATAGAGCTTGTGAGATTTTTTCTGTTGCTCGGCGATCTCCTTCGGCACGAGCTGAAACTCGACGGACAGCCGCCCGGTCGGGTCGACCAGTTGAATGTGGCGAGCCCGGTAGCCGCCCCGCGAGTTGTCCCACATGAAGTCGTCATCCGCGACCTCGCCCCATGGAGGCCTTTGCCAACCGAGCTCTTCGATCGCGGCGATGGCCTTCTCCGCATCCTCGAGGGTGTCGATCGACATGCGGCCCCCGAGATAGTCGCCGATGATCGAGGGATCGTTCCCGCGTTGCCCCATCTTCTCGAAGAGGCGCTCGTCGCCCTTGACCCTGGCGCTCATGAGCTTCGCGCCGGGAACATCTCGCTGTACCCGGCGTATAACGTCACGGTAGGGTTGCGCGAGGTCGGCTGCTCTTCGCTTGAGTTCCTCGACGTCGCTGCTCTGCTGAACGATGTCCCACCCTCCGGGAGACTTGACGATGGGTAAGCTAAAAGTGCTTGGCGGTCCCTCCCTCGACGGTCGCGTAGTCGGTCGCTGGGTCGAGGACGAGGAGGCCGGCAGAGATTGGGTCGAGACCTGGCGCGGCCCCGAGCGGGGTTGGGAAGAGGGAGGCATGGATGCCGGTACCGTCATGGGCTCCCCCGAGCTCTCCCCGAAGGGGCTCCGGACCTTCGGCATCCCCGAAGACTCCTGAGGCGCCAGCCCGAGCATTTGCCGGAGCGCAGTGGCCGGATCGCCTCGTGGAGCGAGAGCGGCCTTTTTGGAGAAGATGCCCCGCGACTCTTCCGCCCCCGGGGCGGCGTAGCCGAAGAGATCGTCGCTCGCCCCGCCCCTGGTGAACGCTTCCGCCCGGTTCGCGTAGGTGCGGAAGGCGTCGCGCACGCTCCCCTTGCCGCTCTCCAGGAACTTCGCCATGTCGACGGCGTGTTCGGAGGGTTGCCGGCGGTCGAAGTCGACCTGAGCGACCAGGTCGCCGATCGTCATGTCGCCGGCCCTCGCCGCGCTCAGTAGATCGACGGCCTCCCTGACGAGCGGACCGATCTCCCACCCGCCTCCGATGCGGTCCGCTCGGATGATGGCCGGCAGCGACGTGTCGAGCTTGCGGAGCACGGCGGGCGGCGCCCGGCCGATGACGTCCGGATCGCCCAAGGCCGTGGCGTAGAACATTCTCTCGATGAGCTGGCGGCCCTCCTCGGTGGCCGCCCCCGTCGCCGCGTCGGCGAACCGGGCCCGCTCGCCCTTCGTGATGACCGCGTCCTCGACGAGCTTGCCGAGAAAGTCCTTGCCGGCCTTCGTGCCCATGTAGGACCGGATCGTCGCGTCCGGATCGGCCGTGGAGGCGAAGTGGTCGAGAGCTCCCCGGGCTTCGCGGAACTGCACGGCCTTGCCCTTCGCCTCGCTCAAGGGATCCTTCGTCTTGCCGATCGGAGCGTCACTGCTCTCGTTGAGCGCTCGGAGCTCCTCGATGTTGGTGACGTCCACCTTCGGGTCGACGATCTGACGGAAGAGCACGGGTTTCGCGATGGAGGCGACCCGGGCCGGATCAATGCCGAGCTCGGCCGCCCGCCGCTCGACGCCTTGTTTGAGCTCGGCCGCTCCGGCCTCCGTCTCGTAGAGGCGCTGTTGTGCGATGAGCCGGCCGTTTCCCGCCACTACGATCCCGGCCGGCGCCGCGACGGGAGGTCCCTCGGCAACCGAGGACGTGGGGTCGAGCGCCCGCTCGACGTCGAAGCTCGAGACGATCTGTTCGGTGTGCTCGCGCGCTTGGCGGCCGCGGCGGCCGTGATAGGCACGGCCCTGGATCTCGGCCGGGAACTCCTCCGCGCCTCGCTGAGCGTAGTCGGACGTGTGGCTTGCCTTGAGCCGGTCCGCATCGGCCACGGTGTAGATGGTCTCGACCTTGCGGTCGTCGCCCGGGAAGACGGACCGCTGCCGGCGTTTCGGGTCGATCGTCTCCGGAGCCTCCTCGACGACCCGCTCCCGAGCCCATGTGGGTGTTTCGGGAGTAACGGCGTCCGGTTCACGGATAGGCGGGATCGTTTCACCGGGAGACCGGATCGTTTCACGGACCGATTGAGGGTCAATCGACCCCTGTTCGGGAGGCAGCCCCCGCTCGCCCCGTATGGTCTCGATGGCGCCCTCGAGCTCCTGATCCCTGCGCTCGAAGACCGAGGGGCCGGGGCTCGCGAGATCGCCCTCTATGGCCTCGGGAGTTCGGGAGGTCTCCGGTAGGGTGTCCCACGGGTCCGTCGAGCGCTCGGGTGCCGTAGGGGCCTCCCGGGGGGCTTCCGTGCGCTCGGCCGGAGTGGCCCCCGTCTCGGTCGGAGCGGCCGTGCCCCCGGCGGCAATCCCTTTCGCCGTCTCGATGGCCCGCGAGAGGAGCGGAGGAGCTGTCCTCTCGGGGAGTCGGCCGGCAACGGCGTCGCCGCCGGCTCCGAGGAAGACGCCGGCAGCTCCACCGCGAATCGCCTCTTCCTTGATCCGGCCAACGTCGATGGGAGCGCCCGTGCCGATCGCGGCCGCGCCTTGCGAGACGAGCGACTGGCTCCCTTCCGCGAAGGTCTCCTCGGCGCCGCCCCGCACGGCTCCCCTGAGGAGCGGGCCGAGCCCTTGAGCGGCCCCCCCCTTGGCGAGAGCTCCTCCGATGCGCGCGGGCATCAGGATGTCGGCAGCGGCGTAGGGAACCGCTCCCCCGAGCACGAGGGCGTCCATGGCCGCCCCTTCGTCCATACCCGCGTCCTCGAGCTCGCCACGGATGTCCCCGACGCCCATCAGCCAGCCGGGCAGCGCCGCGCCGGCCATCGCGCCCAACGGTCCCGCCAGCAAAGCGCCCGCCGTGCCGCCGGCGATGGAGGGAACGGAGGTGGGGAGCGCTTGGCCCAGGTTCTCCGCGAGCCAGGTGACGGGAGCCTCGCGAAAGCCGGGGCTCTCCCACTCCTCGGCCAGGCGTTCGCCGCGCGCCTCCGCGGCGGCCTCCATGCGGCCGCCGATCCCCTCCGCCCCGAATTGCTCGAGCACGTTGCCGGCGAGCTCGGGAACGGTGGCGGAGGCTCCTCGCTTCAAGCCCTCCTAGCCAGCACGGAACGGGGGCGGAGATCATCCGGCCGACGCTCATGCCCGGCTCTTGCGGAGCGTCACGGAAGCCCAGGCGGCCCGGCTGAGCGTGGCCGGCCTGATGCGTCGGCGTGCACTGGGGCAGCCGGTGCGCATCGCGGCCGCTGGGAGGCCCCCACGTGCCTCCAGAGGAGCCACGAGAGGCCTTGGACGTCCCCCGAAAGGCGGGGGAGGGTCCCCAGACGGCCCCAGGACGTCCAGGAGGACCGATGGACGAGCCCTCAGAGCCCCGGAGCGCGGCGATCT
This sequence comes from Longimicrobiales bacterium, assembly GCA_965218295.1. GTDB lineage: Bacteria > Gemmatimonadota > Gemmatimonadetes > Longimicrobiales > Gaopeijiaceae > CBDCKN01. The sequence continues at coordinate 524,740 of CBDCKN010000013.1, forward strand.
CGGCCGCGCCCGACCCCGTAGGATCCCGTCAATCCTTTCCCGAGAGGTCCCAGCGGCCCCAGGAGGTCCGAAACGAGTCCCTCAGAGCCCGTCAGCGCGGCGATCGCCCGGCGCTGACGTCCCATACCCCTGGGAAGCTCATCCTCCAGGACGGATTGGAGCCTCTCCGGGCTCGCTCCGCTTGGACCGGGTCGCGACGTTCCGGCCGATGGAAAGCCGGACCGGCAGGCCGCTAGTTCAGGCGCCGCACCTGCAATGGTGTTCGAAGCGTTCGAAGTCGCGGTCGTTCGTAAGAATGGTGCCGATGCCGTGCTCTCGGCAGAGCGCGGCACTCTGCGCGTCGAACATCAAGTTGCCGCGCGAATCCGCCTGGCGAGCGACCGCAATGAGAAGTTCGAGGAATTCCGGACCCGGACGGACAACCTCGCAGCTCGGAGCGTCGGCGATGCCCGCGATGAACGCGGTCGCCTGAGCCACGGTGGAAGGCGGATTGAACACGCGCCGATGCGTCACCACCCGCATGAATTCCGTAACGCAGAAGACCGGGAGAGCCCAGCGCTCTGCCCCCTCGGCCAGAGCGACGAGCCGCGAGGCCGCCGCGCCATGCAGTTCGGTCTCGCCACGGTGTGCGTAAATCAGAATGTTGGTGTCAACGGCAATCACGCGCGGTCGATCACGTCATAAAGCGCGTCCCGGTCGGAGATGTCGACATTGGGTGGCTCGTCCCCGGTCACGGTCTCCAACCGCAACCGGAAGGCCGGTTTCCTGCTACCCGCGTCCGTCAGTCGTGCACGCAGCGCATCCTCGACGAATCTCGTGAGCGTGATCCCGTCCCGTGCCGCCCGCCCCTTGGCCGAGCGCAGAACCTGATCGTTCAGATTGAGCGTGGTTTTCACGCGCAAAGCCCGCTAACACCGTTGCGTATGGCTCAACCATATCACTAGGGAACATGCATGGAAAGCCGTTCACGCCGTCATGCGCCGCGCGCGGCGCTATCTTCGTGTCCGATATTTGCCATTAACGGACAACTTTAGAAACTAGGGAGAAGGGAGACGATTCTGATGGGCAAGGCGCTAGTTGTCGGGACACGGAGCGGGAGCGGGGAGGCCCTCGCCGCCGCGCTCTCGCTCGCTCAGGAGAACATCGTCCGGGACGCCATCGAGGCCAGCCACGCGCCGGCCACCCGCCGCGTCTACGCATCCGCATGGGGTCGCTTCGCCGCTTGGTGCGAGGCCCAACAAGGCCACCGCAGCCTTCCGGCCGCGCCCGAAACCGTAGCCGCCTACCTGGCCGAACGCGCCCAAAGCGGGCTAGCGCCCGCGTCGATCCGCCTGGACCGCGCCGCCATCCGTGCAGCGCACCTCGCCGTGCAACTCCCGTCCCCCACGGAGCACCCCGGCGTCGCCGCCGTCACGCGGGGGCTCAGTCGCAAAGCCGCGCTCACCGGCCGCACCACGCGCCAAGTCGCCGCGTTGACCGGTGAGGCCCTCGCAGCCGTCCGTGCAACCGCCCTCACCCCGCGCCGGGGGCCATCGGGCCGCCGCCTCGAATCCAAAACCGCCGCGCGCAGGCGGGGCAACGTGGACATAGCTCTAGCCTCCACGATGCGCGACGGACTGCTAAGGCGCTCCGAAGCCGCCGCGCTCACTTTGGGTGACGTCGAGCTACGCAGCGACGGAACGGGACGCATCCTAATCCCACGGAGCAAGACGGATCAGGAAGGCGAGGGGGCCGTGCAGTACCTCGGCAAAGACGCCGCCGCCTCGCTCCGACTGATTCGCCCGGCCCGCGTCGAAGCCGCCGCGCGCGTCTTCGGGCTCGCTTGTGGCCGAAGCATCGCCCGCCGCCTCGCCCGAATGGCTACCGGCCGCCGGGCTCTCCGGTGCGTTTAGCGGTCACTCCGGGCGGGTAGGCATGGCGCGCGACCTGGTAGCCGGCGGCGCGAGTGTCGCTGCCGTACAGGTCGCCGGCCGATGGGAGTCCGCACGGATGCCCGCTCTCTACGCACGGGGTGAGCTAGCCGCCCGTGGCGCCGTGGCTCAGTAACTACGGTTGAGTGCACCCCCGCCCGTCCCATTTCCCCCCCTGGCCGGGGGTGCCCCGCGTCCGCAGACCCTCCGGAGGGAGGCCCTGGCGACCGCCGCGGCGGCCGTCGATGGCTGATGACGTCGGTCATGCTTTGAACGCTACAGCGCGGCCGCGCCGGGCGTCAGTGACACTTTCGCCAGTGTCGGAACCGCCAGGTGTGTCCGGTTTTTTACGTCTCGAGGAGGCTCCGGTTTCTCTGGTCCGAGCTCGAGCTTGCGGCGCACGATGTCGATCTTGGCGCGCACGGAGCTCGCGGACGATGGCGCCCCGGATCTCGGACGCCGAGTAGGTGTGCGTCTCCTCGGCAACCTTGAGCTCCTGCCTGAGCTCCCTCACCGTGAGCGTCCGGGTCCTGCTTCGGCTCCTCGGGAGGCACCTCCGGATCCGTGTCCAAATCGGTGTCCAAAGTGTACAAATGGATTCCCCTGCGCTCGAGCCAGTTGTGCACCTTGCCGCCGATGATTTTTGCGTCCCACCACCGTCTCCGCCACCACGGCGCCGTCAGGTATCGCAGAGCACTCTCCGCTGCATCGAGGCGCGCCGCAAGTGGAGTATCTTATGGGTGTTATAGAGTTCGGGGATCGCCATCACGTCGCCCCTCGTGGTGAGCTTCGCCTTGTACTTGCGACCCCTCGCCGCCTCGCTTTCGGTCTCCTGCGCCAGACGCCTTTTGTCCACGTCAAAACGCCCGTCCATGTACGCCTCTTGTGCACCCGGCGTGTGCACGAGGAGGAGGCGCTCGGGCATCACGAACGAGGACCTCCGCGACGTCGCCCGGGACCGCTTCACTCCCTGGGCCTGGTGACGTGGCGCGACACGACGACCCGTGGGATGCGCTAGGACCTACCGGGCGCCCCGGTACGGCCGTCGCCACAGTGGACCCGGCCAGCCAGGCGCGCCGGCCGATCCGTGGGACGAGCTCTTCGGAGCTCCCGTCTACTCGCCAACCCCCGCAGCTCCGGAAGCTCCCAGGGATGGGCCTCGGGGAACGCCTGGCCCGTCCGTTCCGTGCGTTCGGGGCCGGTCTCGAGCGAGGAGCGACCGCGACCGTCCCCGAGCTCGGGGGGAACCGCTAGCACCGCTGACAGCCGGATGGTGCGGTGACAGCTCATTCGGATTCCTGAATGGCTGCTCGCGGGGAGCGAGCGGGTGGACGCCGGGGGGGTGCTACTCCTTCTCGGGTCTCGGGAAGCTCAGGCGATGGACTATCCCGGTCGCCTTGTCGAAATCGAACACCCCGTTGGTCTCGAAGTCCTCGTCCTGTTCAGATGCCTCGTGGACGGGTAGCCGCCGGGCGGCAGCGTCTTCCTCTCGGGTTGTTTGTCTTTGGGCATTCGAGCCTTCCTCGACGAGGCGTGGCGGCTGGCCGAACTCGACGCCCCTGGTCCAGCCACGTGAATCTACTGACGCCCCAGAGTGTGTTTTCAACTCCTCGAAAGCCGTCTGCGGGTTGGTCCCCATGACGTCGAGCGTATAGATGGGGTCGACGAACCTGCCCGAGCCGAGGAACCGCGAGACGGTGCGGCCGGCCGCGAGCATCGGCGCCAGGTCGACCAGGTACAGGTCCGTGACGTAGCCGGCCCGCATCGAGCACGTCGAGGAGGTCCTGCACGGGGCCCGTTGAAGCTGCCGACCCAGGGGGGAACGACGACGTTGTCGCTGTTGGCCGGGATGGTCCGACCGTCGGGTGTGCTTTGGGAGGCCATCATGAAAAGGGGGGGCATGCGCCGTTCAAAGGGCTGGGCGGAAGAACTGCTGTTGACAGAGAGAGGGAGTGGCGGCGGCTGGCGGCCCCGGAGCCCGTTACGGGCGATTCTACGACCTCGAGGGCGGGGGGGGGTCGCCCGGTCCCCTCCCCGGCCCCTGGAGGAGGCTCCCCGGCCGGCGGACCCTACCGCGACGGAAGGCGTCAGGCGCGTTCTACGGGGCCTCTTGCTACCATCTCCGCAGAGGGTCGCTCCCGCCCCGCCCAAGTCCCTGCGGGAAGCTAGGCCCTCGTCGTCACAGTCTTTCCTCGAATGCCGAACGAGGCACTCCGGACTGGCGGATGATCGCCATCAGCGTGCCGGTGCGCAGCTCTCGATGATCCGGCACCGGAACGGTGACCGTGCCGTCGGCATCCGTCTTCTGCATCGCGATGTGGCTGCCGCGCCGCCTGACTTCGACGAAACCGTTGGTAGCGAGGATGCGGCAGACCTCGCGACCGGACAGCACGCGCAGTCTAGCCAACTACGACCTCAATCTGGGTCACATAGACTTCGCCGCGCAGCCGCCTGTTAGCTTCGTCGGCGGGTGCGGTTTCGAAAAACAGGGCGAGGGCTTCGGCCAAGTTGTCGCGCGCCTCGGCCACGGTCTCGCCCTGGCTAGCGACATCCACCTCCGGGCAGAGCGCCACATAGCCGTCGCCCTCGCGTTCGACGATCGCGGTCAAGCGTCTGTTCATAATACACGTCTCCCGTGCCAAAGCTGTCCGGCTCCGGCATTCCCGTGGCAACAGGCGATGAATCGCTGTGTAAGGATTTTTTGCCGGGCACCGTCCCGGCTTCACGAGTATAATGTCACGACCCGGACTTTGGGGCTGATCTAGTCGGCTCCGGAATGTTCAACGTGCCCCGCCTCGAAGCGGGCGGCCAGGTATTCGGCACGGTCCCGTCGGACCCCGGAATCACGAAGCCCTTCTGGCGGAGATCCTTCAGCGCCGTAAGGTGGCCCATTCTGCCCCTCCTCGATCACGATGGGCGGCTGGCCCTGCTCCACGTCTTGATCCAGCCTCTTGAATCTACTAACAACCCCCAGGATTCTGTGCCCCGAAAGTGAGGGGGGTGGTGAACACCCGTACACACGCCCGTGTACACGTCCGTAAGATTTCCGACCATCCCGTGTGCGTCCCAAGTCGTCCTCCACATTGGAGATACGAGGTCACGCACGATCCCCCCCCGCGTGTCAACGGCCATCGAAAGCTGCACAGGTCTTGGAGTGAACCCCTAAAAGTAGACACAGAGAGGGCGATGGATTGACCTTCCGTAATCACCCAGGGAGAATCAATGACGGTTCGACGCCACAGGAGGTACAGCACAGAGTTCAAGATCCAGCTCGTCCAAGCCTATCTGGACGGAGAAGGCAGCGCGAGGTCGATTGCGACACGACACGAGGTCCCCCGCTCCCTGCTGATGATCTGGATCAAGAAGTACGAAGCAGGGGATCTCACAAGGGAGATCCACCTCCAGGAGCAGGTTGTCGAGTACGGGGCAAAGATTGCGGCGCTTAAGCGCAAGGTCGGTCAGCTGACGATGGAGCTTGACGTCATGAAAAAAAGGGCGTTGATACGACCGTCGCAGCAAGGCGCGCGGCCGTCGATCATCTCCGGTCCAGGGGCGTCCCCATCCGACGGGGATGTAGCCTCATGAACATGGCGAGGAGCACCTTCTACAAGCGACCGCATGCGGGCCACCGGGCAGCCCAGGGAGAAGGCCGATGCAGACCTGCGCGTTCGGATCGAAGACATCCTGGCCGAGTTCCCCGCCTACGGATACCGACGGGTCACGCACGAGCTCCGGAGACGTGGCCTGGTGATTAATCACAAGCGAGTGGCGCGTGTCATGCGTGAGCACGCGCTCACGCCCCACCCCTCTGGCAGCTCCTCCACGCTCATCCCGTCGATGCCCGGACTGCCCTTATTCTGCCGCACGCGTTTCAACGCTCCTACGAGGTTGGCACGCCCGACCACCTCCTCCATCAGGAGATGCTCGCTTCCTGAGCGCTCGTCTCCATGGGCCACCGTTCCGGCTTCGCCACTCCCCTCTACCTTCGGGGCTTCACCCCTATCCTCCAGCGGGAGCTCCAGTTGCCTGGACTCCTGGCGCATGGCCTTCTCGAGATCCACGGTCGTCACACTCTCCTCTCCGTTCGGCCCTTCGTCCGACAAAGCTGGGTCCAAGCGCATCATGCACTTCGTCGGCCTACTATGGCCTCTGCTGACTTCTCGCTCCGCCGGCAGGCCCAACAGCGCAATGCCGGCGTCGCCCTTTCAGGCGTCAGGCGAGACCTCCCCGGGTAAGAACGATGACCTTCCCCGCACAATCGCCGGATCTACGCCGCTTCCCCTTGGTCGCAGGAGCTTCGCGGTCAGTGGTCCGCTCGCCCCGGTCCGCAGCGCCTCGTATCCGGTTCCTGTTCGTCGACTCACGGGTTCGTTTCACGCTTCGTTCAGCGTACGCCTCACGACGAACGCCTTGCGCTTCCCTTCGGTCCCTGCGACCAGGTTCCGGGAGGACTTTCACCTCCAAGTCATTGCCCATGCCGGGCCCACCACAAAAGAGAAGGGCCCGGACCTTGCGGTCCGGACCCTCCCCTCACCTTCCTTCGAGTCCGGAGACTCGAAGTGATTATAAAACCCTACCGCTTGTCGACGGTGAGATCTGCGCTTACGGCAGCCACGGCCACAGAGCCCTTCTTTGCTGTGCTCACTCCGAAGGCGACAACATTACCCGTCGTGTAGGCGTCCTCATCGACAACAGCGAGGAAGGCAACCGCATCAACCTCTGCGGAACCTGTCAACGCCAGTGAGACACTCTTGGAAATCAATTAGAGAGCAATCTCCTGTGTAGTGAGGGATGGGGTGGGAGGATTGATCCAGACGGCCTCCGGGAGTGGTTTAGGCTTCGGCTCACCGGAGACGAAGCGCTCGGGATGAGCGGCCCATGCCTCACGGAGCACGGCCTTCCTGCAGGCGATGATCCGATCGGCGTGACCGAAGTGGACCTGTTCGGGGGTCAGCATCGAGATGCCGCCATGGCGGTGCTCGGCATTATACCAACGGAAGAACGAGCGACAGAAGGTCTTGGCTTGCCCCTGATCCCCGAACCGGCCGGGAAACGAGGGATGGTACTTCAAGGTCTTGAACTGAGCCTCGGAGAACGGATTGTCATCCGAGACCTGGGGTCGGCCCAACGAGCGGGTCACGCCGAGATCGGCGAGTAGTTGAGCCGTGCATTGGCTCGTCATCGGAGCCCCTCGATCGGAATGCAGGGTCAGGAGGTGGGGCTGGACGCCATGCTTCAAGCAACTCTGCTGGATCAGCCGGCTGGCCAGGGCAGAGTTCTCCCGATCCGCCACCATCCATCCCACGACGTAGCGGCTGAAGATGTCCAGGATCACGTAGAGGTAGAAGTAACTCCACTTCTTCGGCCCCAGCAGCCGGGTGATATCCCAGGACCAGACCTGGTTCGGGCCCCTCGCCATCAACTCGGGCTTCTGGTATTTGGGATGACTCCGCTGCGCTCGACGCTCCTGAACCGGCACCTGGGAAGCCAGAACGCGATACATCGTACGCTCGCTGCACAGGTAGACGTCCTCGTCGAGCAGCGTCGCCACCACCTCGGCTGGGGACCGGTCCACGAACCGCTCCGAACACAGCGTGTCGAAGACCTTGTCTCGTTCCTTCTCGCTTAAGGCCCGGGCGGGGGTCGGGCGGGGCTGCTGATGCCCGGTCGATGCACTCCGACGACGGTAGAACGTGGCTCGCGGCACCCTGAGCGCATCGCACGCGGGCTTCACCCCTACGTGCTTGGCTAGCTCCTGGGTCGCCTTCATGAGTTCGTCCCGTCCTCGAGGCTCAATCCCAGCAGCCCTGCAACTTTTCCCTGGACGTCGATGATCAAGTGCGCCTTCTGGAGCTCCTTCTCGAGGCGAGTGTTCTCGCGCTCCAGCTTGCGCACCTTCTCCTCCAGCGGATTGCGCTCGCGCTTACGGCCTCGTTTCTTCGACAGCGCTTTCAGGGACCCGCTATGCGCCGCCTTGCGCCATGTCGTCAGGTGCGACGAGTACAAGCCCTCCCGCCGTAGGAGTCGGCCAACCTCTCCGGGCTCCGTGCACCGGTCCGCTTCTTCGACGATCCGCAGCTTGTACGACGGAGCGAACCGCCGGCGCAGCGGCCTATCTACCACCTCCGAGTCCGCAGGAGCTGCCGCGCTTCGCTTACCGTCCCAGGTTGGTGGGGCTATTCCATTCTCTTTCATTCTCTCTCGGTGTCTCAGCATCCTCGGTTTCTCTGCCTTCGCCCTACTCTAATTCCTTAGCTGCTCCGTGTCTCACGTAAGTTGGCAGAGAGGGCTGCCGCATAGGTCCAATCGCGACCATCGGGGTTATCTACAGTTTTCACAGTAGCGCTGTTACCAGCCACCGATTCGATAAACCGGAGTTCGTTAACAGGTGGCGTCCCCTACCGTGACCGCGACGTGTACATAAAAGTCTACGCGCGAGAACGGGAAGTCAGTGCTCGCATCCGACAGGCCCGCCTTGGCCTCGATCTCGATCGTAGCATCGCCATCTTCGATGGTCGTGTTGTCGGCGCCATCGGTGGCTGTGGCCGCGAATGTCCCGCCGCTCCTGAACTCTACCTGGGGGATATTATCACCTTCTGGGGTACCGATGTCCCCCGCCCCTGATGATACACCGTCGGCAGTCCCCACCTGATCGGATACGTATGCCTTGATGGTCGCTATGGCTTCAAGCTGGGTGTCGTCAGCACCATTCTGCACTGCGAGGAATGGGAGTACGACCGGAGGCTCCCGCTCGAGCAGATCGTCTTGTCAGAGAGGATGCGTCGTATACATCGACGTCAACGCTCTCCAGCTTGATTTCAGCATTGGTCACCTGATCGCCACCGGTTCCCACGGTTCCTACCGGTACGTTTATGGCGTAGCTCGCAATCGACAGATTATCCGAGAGCTAGGATCAAAGGGTGTGTAAAAAGAGAGGCGACGTACCTTTCCGCTGAGTAATAACCAGCGAACTCCGGGTGACAGCCCGGGGGAAAGGAACGACGCCTCGTGAGGAAGAATACGGTGGGACCCGAGGGTGAGTCCAGGACGCCCGTGTGGGAAGTTCTGGAAGAAGTGGTTCGGGAGAAGGCGCAGGAGTTCATTCAACAGATCTTGGAGGAGGAAGTCACGGAGTTGCTAGGGCGAGAGAAGTCAGAGCGCAGGAGGGTGGTGGACGCGACCGAGGGCTACCGCAACGGATACGGCAAGCCGAGGCGGCTGGCGATGAGCTCGGGCACGATCACACTCCGACGCCCTCGAGTTCGAGGCCTTGAGGAGCGGTTCGAGAGCCGCGTGCTGCCGTTGTTCGCGAGGCGGACGAAGGAGCTGGGCGCTCTGCTTCCGGAGCTGTATCTGCACGGACTGGCGGAGGGAGACTTCGAGTTGGCGATGCGGGGCCTGCTGGGCGAGGGGGCACCGCTGTCGAAGTCTTCGATTCGGCGGCTGCGGGCGGGATGGACGGCGGAGTTCGAGGAATGGAGCCAGCGTCGCCTGGAGGGTCGTGAGGTCGTCTACGTGTGGGCGGACGGGATCTATGTGAAGGCAGGGCTGGAGCGGGACAAAGCGGCGCTGCTGGTGGTGCTGGGTGCCATGCGAGACGGGACGAAAGAGGTGTTGGCCCTGAGAGCGGGCTACCGAGAGTCGGTCGAGTCCTGGTCGGAGGTGTTGCGGGACCTGAAGGCACGCGGCATCGAGGCGCCCCGGCTTCTGATGGCGGACGGTAACGCTGCGATCTGGGGCGCAGTACGGCAGGTATGGCCTGAGGCGGGTGAGCAACGGTGCTGGAACCACAAGATGAGGAACGTGCTGGACCGACTACCTCAGCGGGAGCAGGGCGAGGCGAAGGATCTTCTCCGGGCCGTGGTCTACGCACCGAGCCGGGCCGAGGCCCTGAAGGCCCGCGAGGTGTCGCCCGACGCTATAGGCCGTGGTATCCGAAAGCAGTGGACGTACTCGAGGACGACTGGGAGCGGATGGTAGCGTTCTACGACTTCCCCGAGGACCACTGGAAGCATCTACGCACGACGAACGTGGTCGAGAGCCCGTTCGCCGCGGTACGGCTCAGGACGACAGCAGCGAAGCGGTTCAAGCGGGTCGAGAGCGCTACGGCGCTAATCTGGAAGTTGCTCTTGGTGGCTGAGAAGCGGTTCCGAAGGCTCGACGCTCCTCACCTCCTCAAGGACGTATTTGAAGGAAGAAAGTTCGAAGACGGAAAGCCCGTCTCACACCAACAGCGGAAGAACGCCGCCTAATACGTTTACACACCTATTGACCCAACCTCTTATCCGACGCCAGCAGGGTCTTGTCGTAAGTAAAGTCGTCTTCCCCTGGTACGACAAACAACCTTACGGGCATTGGGCGCTCCTCGTCATTGAGCGCCACGCGACTGCCTGAGTCTGTTTCGTTGCCGGCCTTGTCCGATGCCGTTGCCGAGAACGTGTGGTAACCTACGGCCGGCGTGGTAATTACTGTAGTGAATCGGGTTGGGTCAGTGTCGTTGTTTGGAGTGACCACAAACTCGCCGGCTTCGGGATTGTCGGCGTCTTCCGCTTCGTCCACATCCTCCGTCCCATCCGCATCACGGACTTCAATGCTCGCATCGATGGGATCAGACGCGAGCCCCGATCCGCCATCCGTCACATGCAGCACCCAGCCGGTCCCCAGCGTTGTGGCCTTGTCCTTCGGACCGCCAGCCGTGAACTCCACTGCCGGCGGCGTTATATCCACACCAACCAGGAGTCCCGCGTTTTTGAGCGCGTCTGCTGCACCTTCCTCAGGCGCATCGGCTGCGGCGGCCTCAAGCAACGCCCTGTAGCCGGTGGCCATTGTTTCGTCTTCCGAAGTATTTGGGTCATCTACCTCCGCACTAGCCCTCCCGGCCATTATGCAGGTGCCGGCGACGGTGGCGTGGTCTTCTGCATTCGGCGGAGCAGACTGGTTGCCGAGGCGGTCAACGGCGGAGGCTACGACGCAGTAAGCGTTCCCCTTCGACTCCCCAGGGCCCAAGGGCCAGGGCCAGGGCGGTTCCTCCTAAATCGACCTGGCGCACGTACACACCCAGGGGCCGCAAACGCCACAGCGATGAGGGGGCCAGGAAGGCCGCCAATCACAGATTTCGCATGCCCCATGCTTTGGTCGAACAGAAGGAGGGCCCGACCTTGCGGCCGGACCCTCCCCTGAACTTCCTCCTTCGAAGTGCTTAAGACTCGATGCTCTGAGCCCTACTAGTCCTCTTGCGGATCGATGGCCAGATCCACCCCATCTGCCACCAAGGCCAGAGTACCATCGTCGTTCACACCGAAAGCGAAGACGGTACCGTCGATGTCGGTGTCAGCGTCAGGGGTGAAGGCATCTTCAACAAGTGTGAAGAGGTCATTCCCCGTAACGTCAAGTTCATACGTCCACGTACGGGTAGTGACGCCGCCGGTGGTGGTGCTCGAAGAAGCCGCGCCTATATCTGAATCGATCAGCCGTAGATCACCACCCGATGTACCCACCCTGTAGTAGAAGTCCACGCGGGAGAATGGGTTCGCGAATGTTGACGCGGTCTTACTCGCCACAGCCTCCAAAGTGATGCTCTCATCGGTGCCCATCTCGCAGTCATCGCCACCGTCCTCAATGCCCTCCGCGCAGATGACAGGTTCGTCGCCTGTACTAGCTACGAACCTGAAATCATCCACGGTGAAATCTTCGATGTCAGTCACTGTGGGAGCTGCGGTTGCCAATCCACCCTCGGTGTTATAAGCACCCGTCTGATCACGCGCCTTCAGATTCACGCTATTAAGGTTGGTCGCGGTCGAAGCAACCGCACCATCGGCATTAGTCGCGGCCTGCAATCGCAGGACCGTAGTGATCGGCGTGTTGACGACGTAATTCGTGTGGGTCAAGTCGTCGGCATTGAACTCGTCGACCACTGTGTGCGCGCTACCCAGTCTCACCATAGGACTGGTGATACCGGCCACCGTGGCGGAGAACCCTACAGTCCAGTAGTAGTCCCTGATCGACAGGTCGTCGCTCAGGAAGGCGGAAGCCGCGAACGAATTGGTGTTGATCGTTGCCGGGATAGACGGGCTTCCCACTGTCGCCCCCATGTTGTCCCGAACGACCGTGCGGCTTATTGGCTCCGAAGAGTTCCCCGCCTTGTCTACTGCGGAGGCCGTCAGTGTGTAGTAGGCCGCATCTGTTAGATCCGCCAGATTCATCGTACTGGTGCCAGAGATCCAGACGTTATCCACCGTGGCAGTGGTTTCTTCTGGGTCTTCTGCTGGGAGATCCGCCTCATCGTCATCGGAGCGCGATCGAACTCGTAGATTAGCACTGACCGGCCCATTCGTGCGTGCACCGGAGTTCCCTATGGAGCCGCCATCGGACACCGACATCGTGAATTCTCCGGCAACTGTCACGGTGGTAATTCTTGCCTTTTCTTCCAGGCCGCCGTCGAACTCAATCTCCGGCGCGGTTATGTCCACGCCAGCCCTGAGCGCCACTGGCATCGCCACGGTTGCTAGTGCGGCGATTTCCTCTGCCTTTTCTTCGTCGGTTCCGGATCCGGTGTTAATCTCATCGACTGCGGTCTGGTAATCATCGACTGCGGTCTCGTAAGCTGCGGCGGTCATGCACTCAGCCTCTTCCTCCGGCAGCGCAGACTCGTTACCAAGGAGGTCCGTGGCGGACGCGATGAAGCAGTAGGCGTCAGCCATAGACGGACCTGGCAATGCTGAGGAACGACTTGCTTCCAGTGCCGCATCTACGGTTGCGGGCTTAGTTGAAGAGGATCTCAACCAAGCGGTGTACCCACCCCCGCCTCCGCCTGCGGCACCGTAAGTAAGCCACCCATCTTCGTTATCATCCGCATTGTACTCATCCGTCAGGTCAACCCCGTCATTGATCCAGCCCTCCTCGCGGCCGTTGACGTTCGGGTTGAACATCGGTGCGGTTGGGCCTTTATAGTCCAGCTGGACCGAGAAGACTTCGTCGCCTGCATTTAGAGTCTCTACCTTTGCAGCCCCTATGCTGAAGATATCGATGTCAACTGGTCCTTCGTACCCATCACAGTTCGGAGAAAAGTCGTATGGAGCCGCGTCAGCAGAGGCAGCCTTACTATCTGGCCCACAGAATCCCGCCCCCAGCGTCACCGACGCGACGGAGCGTCCCGAGTACACGACTGGAAACGCCGTAAGGTCGAACCCGGCACCTGGGCCACCATACCAATATCCGCCGTCCTCGCCTAACACGGGCAGCCTAGTCAGACCATTCACAGCCACGTGCACGCCGTCCGTGTTCGCGAATTCGACCTCCATCCGGTTCGAAAAGACTTCCTCCGTGCTGCCCGAGACCGTGAGTCCCGCCACTATGTTGTAGGGGCCGTTCGGGTAAGCCGGGTCTCCCGTTACCGGATCGTATTCGTCCGTGTCGAACCCTAGGGTGAATTCGAATACCTGCTGCTGCTGCTGCTGCGCCGCCTGAGCCTCCTTCTCGGCGGGCTCGGCGGGCGCGGGTGCGAGGCCGAAGGGCTGGGTGGCCACGACCTCACCATCCACGTAGAGGCTCAACTGTTCGAACCTCTGCTCGCCTCGCTCTACAGAGACCTTCACGGTGAGGCGGCCCGTATCATCATCGTCGGACTCGAAGCTAACGTCGCTAATGAGGACAAACGCCTCGTCGGCCTCGGCGTCCTCGGCCTCGGCCTTGAATGAGGCGTTGGCGATCTCGCCCGCGACCACGGTTACGGGACGTGAGGTGACGGTGAACTCATGGTCGCCGAAGTCCGAAATCGTCACCGTGTAGTCGCCGGCCTCTACTTCGGGCAACTCGTAGTCACCTTCCGTGTCGGAGGTACCAGACACGGTCACACCGTCCTCACCCTCACCCGTACCGACGGCGGTCACCGTCGCCACGACGCCCTCACCTCCGGCCGTGACGACTTCACCACTGATGCTCCCCGTCGTGACTTCGGGCTCGGGCGGCTCGGCCTCGGCCTCGGCCTCGAATGAGGCATTGGCGATCTCGCCCGCGACCACGGTTACGGGACGTGAGGTGACGGTGAACTCATGGTCGCCGAAGTCCGAAATCGTCACCGTGTAGTCGCCGGCCTCTACTTCGGGCAACTCGTAGTCACCTTCCGTGTCGGAGGTACCAGACACGGTCACACCGTCCTCACCCTCACCCGTACCGACGGCGGTCACCGTCGCCACGACGCCCTCACCTCCGGCGGTGAGGACGGTACCGCTGATGCTCCCCGTCGTGACTTCGGGCTCGGGCGGCTCGGCCTCGGCCTCGGCCTCGAATGAGGCGTTGGCGATCTCGCCCGCGACCACGGTTACGGGACGTGAGGTGACGGTGAACTCATGGTCGCCGAAGTCCGAAATCGTCACCGTGTAGTCGCCGGCCTCTACTTCGGGCAACTCGTAGTCACCTTCCGTGTCGGAGGTACCAGACACGGTCACACCGTCCTCACCCGTACCGACGGCGGTCACCGTCGCCACGACGCCCTCACCTCCGGCGGTGAGGACGGTACCGCTGATGCTCCCCGTCGTGACTTCGGGCTCGGGCACGGCCTCGGCGGTGAACGCGACGGGGGGGGCACTCTGGCCCACACCCACGGTTACGTCACGTGAGGTGACGGTGAACTCATGGTCGCCGAAGTCCGAAATCGTCACGTGGTAGGTGCCGGCACGCAGGCCGGGCAGGATGAAGTCACCGTCCGTGCCGGAGGTGCCGATCACCGCCTCCTCACTCATGAGCATGCCCCCACCGGTGGCGGTCACCGTCGCCACGACGCCCTCACCTCCGGCGGTGAGGACGGTACCGCTGATGTCCGACGTGCGGATGTAGTTTCCGCTGAAGTCGGCGGTGGCCGTCTGGCCACTCGTGGTGATGGTCACGACCTTGGCCGTCTCGACGAAGGCCACTTCGGCGGGAGCACCGCTGATCTGTACACCGTGCGTCCCAGCGGGGACGTTGTCGAACGAGTAGCCACCGCTACTTCCCGTCGTTTCCGACTGCGGACCGGAGCCCACCAGGTTGACGCTCACTCCCGGCAACCCAGAACCCTCGACGGACACCGTGCCACTCACGGTTCCGACGATGGGCGCCGGCGCGACCGGCGTCACGGGGGTGCCTCCGTCGTCGTCATCGCAAGCGACCACCAAGGCACCTGTGAGTAACGCGACAGTTGCGAATCGAAGCAACTTCATGGCAGCCCCTCCCTGATTTAGATCAAAAATGCGCTCGACTCCACTTCAGAGTGCGCGTAGCGCGAGAATCGACAATGACCTACAGAGGCAAGAATGGGGCCAAGCGGTTTGAGCCGGGTTTCCTAAGCCTGCAACCCCTATAACCTCTGGTAACCTCTGGATTTCTGAGGGTCGGCGCCGGATTTCTGAAGGGAAAGCTCTCGGCGTCCGCCCGGTCGCGCGCGCCCCCCCGCCGCCGGCCCGCCGTTGTAGGCGGTAACTGCGACGGTCAAAACGTCGATTCGGGCCTTTCGGGGACACCTCTCGCCATGCGACGGGACGGCCTAGCCTCGGGGGGAAAGCGCATAGCGTAACCCCAACACACCCCGGCCCTGGGAGCCGCAAAAAGGAGGGGGCGGGGGGGGCTACTCTTTGGTCGGCTCCTCGGGGGGTCCCCTGGAGCGGCCTTTCCACACGGCCCGGCCCGCTGCGGCCGCCGCCTCGTGTTGTACGTCCCCTCGGTCAGGAAGTCCTCAGTCCCGGAGGTGTGACTCGCGAAAGAAAAAGTCCGCCTGATCCCCTCGGGCGCTGCGCCTGCGTCTATGGTCCTCGGGCACCTGGGGGGCCTTCCTCGACGATGCGGGGTGGCTGGCCGAACTCCACGTCCTGATCCAGCCATGTGAATCTACTTCAACTACCGGGTAAGGAGGAGCCCTCGGGGGGGGGCCGGGCCCGCCCATTTCACTCCGGCTCCCCCCCCCTCCCCCCCCCTTCATGCCATGAAACCTGTTCCATCGGCTCCACTGTGCGCCGTGGCTGTGCCCAGGGGGGGGGCTCGGTCCTGTGTTGGGAGTTTTTTCCTCTTGAATGATTTCAAGGCAAGGGTACTCGAGCCATTACTATTGATAAAATACATTATCGGTAGTAAATGTCCGCGCATGGACACGCCCGAGGTACACCTTGGAGCGCCGGGGCAGGCGTCGACCGGGCTGACGGTCCGGGGCGACATCGGCCGGCGGCTGATCTCGGCGGCGGAGTTCCGGCAGCTGGCCGACGTGCCGGCGGCGGCCGAGTGGCTCGCCAACGTCGACAACGCGAACACCCGGCGGGCGTACCGGAGCGACGTCGGGGAGTTCATGTCGATGCTGGGGATCCGCCGCTTCGGCGAGCTCCCCCTCGTCCGTCGTGCCCACGTCATCGCCTGGCGGAAAATGCTCGAGGCGCGCGGTCTCGGCCCGGCGACCCGGTCCCGGAAACTCTCGGCCGTGTCCTCGCTCTTCCGCTACCTCTGTAACGCCAACGCCGTCCACGAGAACCCCGTCTCGGGCGTGAAGCGGCCCGGGACGGAGAACGCGAACGAAGGCCGGACTCCGGCACTCTCCGACGCCCAGGCACGCCGGCTGCTCGGCGCTCCAGGGGGCGACAGCCTCCAGGCGCGGCGCGACCGGGCACTCCTCGCCGTCCTGCTCTACCACGGACTCCGCCGCGACGAGGTCGCCCGCCTCACGGTCGGCTCGCTCCACCAACACCGGGGCGTGCCGCACCTCAGGGTCCTCGGCAAGGGCTCCAAGACCCGGCCCGTGCCGGTCCACTCGGCCGCGCTCTCGGCCCTGGGCGATTACCTCGAGCTCGCCGGGCACCGCCGCGACCGGAACGCACCCCTGTTCCAGCCGACCCAGGCCCGATGGGCCGGCCGGCCGCTCACGGGCGACGGCATCTACAAGCTCGTCCGGAAATACGCTTCCCTGGCCGCCGTCCCCATGGAGCGCATCGTCCACGCCCTACGGGCCACAGCCGCCACCAACGCCCTCGAGCACGACGCCGACATCGCCCGCGTCCAGGACTGGCTCGGCCACGCCAACGTTAGCACCACCCGGCTCTACGACCGGCGTGCACGCCGCCCCGAGGACAGCCCGACGTTCCGGGTTAGCTACTGACGGCGCGAAACAAGCCCCTCCGGGACGGATAATCGCGACAGGAGACGTATGCCCGAAAGCGCGGGGGCAAATACGAAGCTGGGTGAATATACGCAACGACGCCGAACGCGCATCAAGTGTTCACAGAACCCAGGCGGAAGCCATCGCGGCGGCCGAAGACACGTCCAACCAGAAGCTCTTGGCTGAAGCGCTCGACATGCTCTTTCAGAGCCGTAAGATGCCGATGATTGCAACAAAGTGAACACCGGCACGTGTGCACACCTACACACCGCATCCTAGGCTCGTCGCGCGTAGCGGGCCTTGCAGAAGCCTAGGAAGGCTGCATCCGGACTCTTCAGGGTGGGGCCTCCAGACTGACGCCAGAATTCCTTCCAGTCGCCTTCCCAGGTGTAGACATCCTCACCCATCGTGTAGCGTTTCGCGCGCTCGTACGTGTCCAACGAAGCGGAAGGGCGGTGGGTCGTCCTGGCGGTGGCTCTCCCACCACGCACCTCGGTTGCGAAACACCACCTGGTCAGATTCTTCGTCGAACTCGATTGTGTAGTCCGGCAGATGGTTGCTTTCTGCCAACTGCTTGGTGAAGAAGCGAAATTTCTTCAGCGGGCTCCGTGCGCCCATCTTTTTACGGAGGAGCTCAAGGCCGATGCGCCAGTCGGCCTTTCGGCCGCAATGCTTCCGGGCAATCTCATAGACACGGCGCTCGTACGGCCTTCCGAGGCGGAAGTAGTCTCGGTTGAGGGTTAGAACCTCGCCTGCACGAATCGCACGGAACACCCAATCAGATAGGGTGACCTCGACCCACAGCAAGCGGCCATCCAGACCTTTTTTCCGGCGTACCGAGGAAGCATCAATGAGCCCAAACGTATCGATTTGCTCCTCATCACCCGTGCGGATGTTCGTGCTGATGGTGGTTCCTCGTAGCCGCTCGAGAGCGGATATGAACGCCTTATAGTCCTTCCCTCCGGTGTCCCGGTTGCAGAAAATCAGAAAGTCGCGTGTGTTGATCCGTACCCGCGGGCTGACGGGCTGGCCATCGTTGAGTTTCGCCATGACCTGTGATATGGCGAAGATCAGGATATCCTTGTCGTAGATCGTTGCTAGGCCCTTCACACTCGGCGTGATCTCCAACCAGTGTTCGCCGTGCTCGTAGCGGCTAACGGACGTTACAGGCTTCTTGGAGAGGGAGTAAAGGGGATGCTCCATCTGCTGCGTGACGTCCTTCAGGACGGCGTCAGCGACATCGCAGATGAACAGGTCCGGCTGCGGATGTCTGACCGGTAGGAGGTTCGAGTTCGGGGTTTCAGGAAACCATGAGTTCCAAGGTTCGGGGTTTCAGGAACTGCCGTCAAGAAGGTTGAAGGGTTTCAGGAACCACGCGGACTGTGGAAAACTCCCCTGCCTACCCACTCCAAGGTTCGGGGTTTCAGGAACCAAGGCTCGGGGTTTCAGGAACCGGCTTCCCCACTAACTCGTTCACCTACAAGGTGTTACTAGTTACCGAAGCGCTTGTAACACATTACTTTAACTCTTATTAACACACGTGGTCGCCTACCCTCCGTTCGCTCCGCTCACTACGCCCCACGCCTAACGGCGTGGCCTAAAACAGGAGTAGCCACGCGATTTCCGAACGGACGGGGGTGAATCCGACGGGCCACCCGTCACCGAGAAATCGCCGTAGCCGGCTTCCTGGATGCGCTCGACGGCCGGACATAGCCGGACATAGGTCGAGAAAAGAGGGGGAATCGATCAAGATCGGCGACCACCGCGGACCGCTGATCGTTCCCGAGGAAGCGACCACGGCGATCCACACCAACTAGCCTATTTTTCTCATTTCGGAAATCCGGCGATTGACCGGTAGCATGTTCGATCACATATCCGGTGCGATCGTCTCGCCGTTCCAGTTCTCAGGGACCGGCTGGTACTCGGTAAACGGGTAGGTGCGCTGGTGCAGTGGACGTCCGCCATCCCGGAGAGACATGGCAGCAGGAGTGATGCAGCATTCGATGAAGTCCCAGATAGCGTCTACACGCATACCGAAATTCAGGCTACCCACGCCAATACGCACGAGATCTTCATCGGTATCGGCTACCCTGGCTTCTATGCTCCCAAAGTGAACGGCGATTACCCATCCATATTGGTCGAACACCGGGCTGCCGCTAGTGCCTCCCGTGGCATTGAAGTTGTATTGCACCTCGACATATTCGGCGTCCCCTGACCCTTGGATCCTGAGGGCGCTGATCGTGCCCTCCTTGAATGTGGCGTTGACCGTGTTATCAGCATCTCGTCCCGTGAACTGCAGCTCACCGGGGAATCCCAAAGTCGCTACGGGCTGCCCTATACGGAGGCCATCCACATGTTCACGAGGAAGGACTGACAGGCCCTCTTCGGCTAGCACGTCATCGAGGAAGAATACTCCGACATCGGGAGTGTCACCGACGGCCTCTGTAGGGTCATAGGCAGGATGGATTAAACCTGGATCAGATATCACGTACGCGTCCCGACCCCCGAGCATGCTACCCGACCTAAGGGCAACGGCCTCTGGGTTTCTGTCGGAAAAAATGGCAAGTGCCTCCTCCAGCCCCTGTACGATATGGGCACTGGTCCAGAGGGCATTGGAGTACTCGGCATTGAATCCGGTGCCGATAAGCACTACGCGGCGATCCGATCCGTTGGGGTTATCGAACGATACTCCTATACCAAACACGCCAGCCTCGAGGTTCCCACTCTCAACAACCTCACCCCAGTCAAACGGCTCGCCTATCTCTCCTTGGGGCCCCTGTGGCCCCCCTGGCCCCTGTGACCCTGTCGTTCCCGTCGGCCCTTGGGGCCCCTGTGGACCCGTAGGTCCGATCGGACCCTCGCAACTGACCGTGAGTAGTGCTACTAAGACAAAAAGGGCTACGCGGGGCATCGTCAATCTCCTAAACATCGATCACAAAGGCGTCGGGCCATTCGTCAGCGGGATGGCCCTTACCTATTCGCCTTATGGGCGTTAGCGCAAGGCGATAACGGGGAAGACGATCCTGCTCTGCTGTAAGGCGCGCCCCCCATCGGGGGTTCTACGCCCCGTAGCGAAGCTTGGCCACCGCCGGCGCCGGTCGATCACGCGAACGACGTTGTGCCGACAGAGCCCCGTCGCCTCCCCCGCGACGGGTCCGGAGGGGGCGGCCCACCGCGCTGAACGTCGCCCCCTGCCGGGCCGCCCTGGGCCCGCGTCTTCCGGCCGGATTCTTCCCGGAGCGGCCGCGCCCACCCGAGGTATATGGGTGGAGCTGGGGGCCATGCTGGGATCGTCACCGTCGGCTCGCTCCACGAGCACCGGGAGCCGGCGGTGACCGTCCGGATCCACCGCGTAGGCCACGAGCGCGCTCACGTTCTCGACCTTCCTGGCCCAGCGCGCATCGAGGAACGTCGCGTCCAGATACAGATGGGGGTGAGGCCCCTCGATGGGTGCGCTCCGCAGCGCTTCTACAGCCCCATCGAGCCGCTTCGCGACCCGGCTTACCGTCGAGCGTCCCACGCGCTCACCCAGCAGTGCTTCGGTCACGTCGCCCATCTTGCGCTGCGACACACCGCTCACGTAGGCCTCCACCATCATCTCGTCCACTTCTTCACTCCTGCGCCGGTAGCGGCCCATCACGTCGGCGGGCGAGCCGCCTTCCCGGCTGCGCGGCACCATCACGTCGATCTGACCCAAGCTCGTGAGCAGGTGCTGGTCGAGCAATGGAGGCGCGAGTACAATACCGTCCGACCCCACAGCGCCTGCGGCGGCTTTCCCCCGGCCCCTGAGGCGATTAAGCCGTCGCCCTGGTTCCTGAGGATGCCCGTCCTTCACGGCCCTCCACAGGTGCTGGGACTAACATAGGATGTGGTACCACTCTTGGGGGCAGGTCAATCGGAGTGGTGGACGAGGCCAGACCGCGGCTGCCGAAGTTCGAGTGCGGCATCGAGTGCGGCCAGGCAAAGACGCGCGTCCAGGAGATGGCTGATGGCGTAGCCAATGACACGCCGCGACCACACGTCGAGCACGACAGCTAGGAAAACAAAGCCGGTCGTGAGCCGGATGTACGTCAGATCGGCCACCCAGAGCTCGTCAGGCCCCTCGGGCGTAATCGAGGGCCTCAGGTTCGGGTAGACGCGCTGCTTGTGATTGCTGTTCGTCGTAGCAAGCCATGCGCGCACGCGGCGGGGCGTAAGCGCGTGTTCACGCATGACCCGAGCGACTCGCTTGTGATTGACTACCAGGCCGCGTCTCCGGAGCTCGTGCGTAACCCGTCGATATCCGTAGGCGGGGAACTCGGCGAGGATGTCTTCGATCCGCACGCGCAGGTCTGCGTCCGTTCTCTCCCGAGCGGTCTCGCAGGCCGCATCCGGTCGCTTGTAGAAGGTACTCCTCGGGATGTTCATGAGGCTGCATCCTCGTCGGACAGGGACACCCCTGGTCCGGAGATGATCGACGACCGCGCGCTTTTCTGTGACGGCTGTATCAGAGCCCTTTTTTTCATGGCGTCGAGTTCCATCGTCAACTGACCAATCTTGCGCTCGAGTGCCGCGATCTTGGCCTGGTCCTCGCCAACTTGCTCCTGCAGGTGGATCTCCTCCGTAAGTTCGCCTTCCCCGTATTTCTTGACCCAGATCATGAGCAGGGAGTGAGGCACACCGTGTCGAGTAGCGATCGCCCTGGCACTGCCTTCTCCATCCAAGTACGCCTGGACCAGCTGGATCTTGAACTCCGTGCTGTACCTCGTGTGTCGTCGAACCGTCATCGAACCTCCCGAGTGATTACGGAAGGTCAATCCATCGCCCCCTCTGTGTCCACTTCGTGGGGTTCACTCCAAGTGGCGGACGAAAATGTCACACTCGGCGGTCCTGTAGCTTGGGCTGCGAGGCGCCGAGTGTGAGTTCTACAAGCTGAGCGCCCACGCGGCCGATCCTCCACCTTCGCGACTCCACTCACACGTCGGAGGCGCGATGTACGGAAGGGAGAAGCATGTGTTGCTCAGGCACTATCTCGAAGAAGGCATGTCGAAGGCGGTCATCGGCCGTGAACTGGGCGTTGACCGACGCACCATCTATCGCTGGATCGAGGCCGAGGAACTGGATCGGGACGGGGGCAACGAGCCGGTCCGCTATAGACCTCGAGCGCCGAAGCCCACCAAGTTGGATCCCTACAAGGGTATCATCCAAGCACGCTTGAAGACCTACCCGCGACTCACTGCGATCCGGCTTCGCGAGGAGATCCGAGCGGCAGGGTATCGGGGTGGCTACACGCAGCTCAAGGAGTATGTGCGGGAGGTGCGGCCGCGGCCGCCTGAAGATCCGGTCGTCCGCTTCGAGACGCCGCCTGGCCACCAGGGTCAAGTCGATTTCGCGGACTTCCGCCTTCCGTGGGGCAAGCGCCATGCGTTCCTGGTCGTGCTAGGCTTCTCTCGCGTCCTGTGGCTGCAGTTCTTCTGCCGGCAGACGATGCAGGAGGTCTTCGAGGGCCTGGAGGGGGCGTTCGCCTTCTTCGGCGGCGTGCCCCGAGAGTTGCTGTTCGACCAGATGAAGGCCGTCATCATCAGGGATGAGCGAGACGACGGAGGTCGCCTCACTGAGAACACCGAGTTCCTGCGCTTCGCGAACCATCATGGCTTCCGGATCCGGGCATGCAGGCCCTACCGGGCCCGGACCAAAGGCAAGGTCGAGCGACCGGTGAGTTACGTCCGTTCGAGCTTCTTCTACGGTCGGACCTTCACGTCGGACGAGGATCTCAACCGTCAGGCCCGCCACTGGCTCGATCACGTGGCCAACGTCCGCGTCCATGGCACGCTGAAGGAGCGACCCGTCGATCGCCTCGAGCGTGAGCAAGACGTGTTGGGGCCCCTGGCCTCGCGCCCGTACCGGTCCTTCGTCTTGCCGCCCGAGGCGAAGAGGCGGGCCAAGGCTGTCCTTCCCCGCATCGCCGTAGAGCGTCGGTCGCTGGAGGCCTACGCCCAGGTGACGGGAGGTGGACGATGAAGGCCGGCGCTCGCTCACGCCGCGACCGGATCCGGGCCCAGCTCGCCGATCTCAAGATGCCCGGTGCGCTGGAGGCACTGGACGAGGTCCTCACCGGAGTCGATGGCGGAGGGGTCACGGCCTCAGAGGCGATCGAGCAACTCCTCGGTGCCCAGATCACGCTGCGCAACAACCGGCGCCTCCAAGTCGCCATGCGCTCCAGCCGGCTGCCGGCCATCAAGTTGCTCGAGGACTTCGACTTCACCTTCCAGCCCTCGATCAAGCGCGAGCAGATCGACAGTCTCCACGAGCTCGGCTTCCTGGAGCGGAAGGAGAACGTGATCTTCCTCGGCCCTCCGGGCGTCGGCAAAACGCATCTGGCGATCAGCCTGGCCATCGCCGCAGCCCAGAGTGGCCGCAGGGTCTACTACGGCGCCCTGGCCGACCTCATCACCTCGCTGGAAGAAGCCAAAGCCGCGGGCCGGCTGGGACACCGCCTCAAGATCCTGACCTACCCTTCGCTCCTGGTCGTCGACGAGATCGGCTACCTACCGGTCAGCCAGACCGGCGCGATGTTCTTCTTCCAGCTGATCAACCGGCGCTACGAGCACGCATCCACTGTGCTCACGCCCAATAAGGGCTTCGAGGAGTGGGGCCAGATCCTGGGCGACGAGGTCATGGCTGCGGCGCTCATCGACCGGCTCCTGCACCACTGCCACATCGTCAACATCCGCGGCAACAGCTACCGCATGCGTCACCATACGGAGCTCTCCAAAGCGCTCCACTCGCCTCCTGTGGAGCCGAGCTCCTCGACCCTCCGGAGAAGGACGGCTAAAGCAAAGGAGAAAACGACGAACTAGAGGCTCGTCACCTCCCCCCGAAGTGTGACATTTTCAACCTCCAACAACTGTGACATTTTCAACCGGCGTTGACAACAAGGAGGAGCCGAGATGAAGGAGTGTCTTGTCAGACGAGGGTACCATTGGATGGTCATGTTTCTCGTGGTCGCAGTCGTGGGGTGCGGCGGGGATTCTCCCACGGATGATGGTGGTGGTGCCCCCCCCCCGTTTCGACGACTTCGGTGACGGTCGGGGACTTTTTCTTCAATGCGGAAAGTATCGTCGTCGACCCCGGCGCGACGGTAACGTGGACGTGGGTGGGGGCCATCTCACATAACGTGACGTTTGCCTCCAGCGCGATTACCAGTTCCGACACGCAGATTGATGGTGTCCCGCTGACAGTTGAAGGTGGTGGCTCCGGAGAGTCTCCTTGTTAGCCTGCCTTTCTCATTTCGGCAACCGGTTCATGGTCGTCGAGGTGGGCCCTGAGCATCCAGAGCTGGTCGTAGCCGATGATCCTCCGGTAGCTCTTCTCGGTCTCCACGAACGAGGCCGCAGCCCAGCGCAAGGCCATCGCTCCGTTCTTCCAGTTGGTCACCCTGCGGGTCTTCTGTCTTACGCCCGAGTGGGTGCTGTCGATCAGGTTGGTCGAGCCCAGGCACTTCCTCAGCCGCGGCGGGAGGCCGAGCCGGTTGATCGTGAACATCTCGCTGAGGCCTTCGCGTAGGCTGGCCGAGGCCGAGGGGTGGTCGCGCTCGAGCCATCGGGCGAGCTGCTCGAGCTTCTGCTCGCCCTGCTTCGCGTCCAGCTTCATCGCCGCCCGGAACGCCGCCTTCACCTGAGGATGCTGATCCTTCGGCAGATGACCCAGCACGTTGCGGAGCTTGTGGTTGCGGCAGCGCTGGATGGGGTGACGTTGGCCGAACACCTTCTCGATCGCCTTCCTGAGCGCTTTCGAGCCATCGATCACGAACAGCCGCCGCCTGCCCGGGTCCAGGCCGCGCTCGACCAGATCCTCTAGGAGCGCCCCGGTCACCTCGGCGTTCTCACTCGCTCCTTCCCTCACGCCCAGCACGTGCTTCTTTCCGTCTGAGTCCACGCCTACCGCAGCAAGCACGTGGTGCGAGCCCATCTGGATCCCGTCCAGGTAGATCACCAGGAGGTCCCACGCATCCAGCCGGCGCTCCATCAGCTCCTTCAGCACGCGCTCCGAGGCCTCGACCGTCTCACGGCTCACCGCCGACTTGCTCACCCCGACCGTGTCGGCCATCTCACCGATCACACGGCCGTACTTCCGCGTGCTCACCCCCGCCATCAGGACCTCGAGCATCCGATCCGCCACGGCGCCCGGTCTCCGCATCGCTGCGTACGCCGGCACCTCGACCTCGCCACCCTCCCCGGCGCCCCGGCGCCTGAGCCGTGGCCGCTCCACACGCACCTTCCGGTCCGACAGGTAAACCACACCACCCTGCCGGCCATACCACACCGTGTCGTCTTCCGCTCGTGACCGACCTGCCTGCTTCACGCCTGCCACACCCTCGGCGCTCATCTCCAGCACCGCTTCGATCGTCGCTCGTCCCATCACCTGGATGACTTCGTCGATCGCGACCTCCGTCTGCTCCACGAGCTCAAGCATCGGAAGCAGAAACTGCCCCTCCCGCTTCAGGAACTCCCTGATCGCGCGCTTGTCCGCCCGATCCCTTACCTCGTACGTTCTCTTCATCGTGGTGGCTCCGTGTTGGGGTTTTTGCCTACCCGAGCCTATCGGCCCGGGACCCCCGGAGCCACCACTTTTCTTTCTCCCCTATCAGGAACCTTCAACTACGGTTGGGACAGCTTCCGCAGATTAACGGTACGCATCAGGCCGCGATGCCAACTGCGACTGGGGCGTACGGTTACCAGTGCACCATCCATCCGTCTTTGATGAACGGCTCGGTAACGGTCCAGCAGCAGAGAGCCTGATGTTGGTGATGGCCGCCTCCGAACGACGGAGGTGGCCGTTACTGCGGGGTCCCTATTCTTTAGCGCCCATCCGCCAGATCTGAAATCGTTTCGTAGCTGGCCTACAACGATGGGACTGCTGCGAGTGGGCAGTGAGGGGGACGGCCGCTACGCGTTACTCCGCCAACTCGCAGAGGTTACGGGGGCTTCTCGAGCAGTGTGGATGCCGTAGTGAGGTGAGAGTCGGAAGGAGACGCATGTAGGCTCCATGTAGCTGTCGGGATACTCGCACCGGATCGTGAGCCGAGGAGTGCGAGTCTGAGGCTAACTGAGCCCTTCTCGCGGCTGGCGGCCATGGGGCTGCCCGATTAGAGGTCGGAAGCCGCCGGTTGGACTAGCCGCAGGGGTGGGCTTCGGCCTGCCCCCGCGTTTTCAATCCTCGTCGAGCACAAGCCAGACCATGTAGTCCCCGCCTCCACCCGTGAGGCGGAAGCGGCCTTCGCCCAGATCCGCCGTGGACTCTCCGGCGGTCACGCTGAACTTCCCCTTCCCGTCCCGCACGATCTCGACTCGGCCGAGGAGGTCGTCCTTGCTGAACTTGTCCTGATCCCAGAATTCGAGCTCGACCTTCCGCAGCTTGGGACCGAGGCGGGCGAGATCCCGATCCAACTTGTGATCGGACCCGGCCTTGACCGCCTCCATCCCGCGCATCGGGATTTCTTCCCGGATCGTCGGGTCATACCCCGAAGCGCCGGAGGCGACGATTCGCCACCCGAACTCGTCCGTCGACCCCTCGAAGAAGGTGTCGGTCACCCGGGTGCAGGCCACCCGCTGCAGAGTGATCGCCATAGTGCTCATAGAGAATCCACCCTGATCTCTCCCGGCTTTCAACGAGTCCGAGACGTTCCAGGGCCAACAGAGCGTCTCTCATCTCGCTTTCGGTCATCTCCTCTGGATTCACCTGTCGCCTCTCAAGCTTTGCGCCGCCGGCCTTGGCATCCCGCTCACGACGTTCGAGACTATGAGAGGTCTTCTGAGACGCGAAAGGAGGAGGCGTGGCGGACCCACTGACCGTGGGCATCTTCATCTTCGACGGGGTGGAGGTGCTCGACTTCGCCGGCCCGTTCGAGGTGTTCTCCCGCACGCGTCTCGAGCCAGGCACCGAGTCGCGCCGCACGGACGAGTCCGCGCCGTTCGACGTGTTCACGGTCGCCCAGACGGAAGGAGAGGTCGTCTCCACGGGAAGCCTGAGGATTGTGCCGACCCATACGTTCGACTCGGCGCCCGAGATCGACATCCTCGTGGTGCCCGGGGGGTTCGGCACCAGACCGCTCCTCGACGACGAAGACGTCCTCGGCTGGGTGAAGAGGACGGCGGAGTCAGCGCGTCAGGTCACCTCGGTGTGTACCGGGGCGCTGGTGTTGGCGCGGGCCGGGCTGTTGAGTGGGAAGCGAGCCACCACGCATTGGGCCGCTCTGGATCTGCTCGCCGAACTGGATCCGTCCATCACCGTCGAGAGGGAGCGTCGCGTGGTGATGGACGGCATCGTGTCGTCGGCGGGGGTAGCCGCCGGCATAGACTTGGCCTTCGCCATCGTCGAGCAGCTCTTCGGTACGGAGGTAGCCGACGAGACCGCCCACTACATCGAATACCCCAGAGCGTCCCGCTAGTGGACCATGAGGCCCGGTCCGCACGGGCCCTCCGCGATCAAGCGGGAGGCGTCCTCCGGTTCCTGCGCAGCCTGAACGTCCCCGCTCACAGTCTTGAACGAAAGGTGCCGGCCACCATCTCCGATCGTGGCCCGAATGGATCACCTGCTGCCCCTCCAGGCCGAGGCCCGCGAGGATCTGTTCAAGCCAAAGGCGTCCCGCCAGGATGTAGCCACAGCCATCGCCATTGCCACCGCGTGCCTGGCGGAATGCAGGAACGATCTCTACGACGACTTGATCTGGCGACGGACAAAGCTTAGCCAAGGCTGCATTGATCAGGTTGTGCCGACCCGGAGGCTTCCCACCACCAAGAGCCGTGCACAGCCCGCTCCAATCAGCGTCAACGAGGCTCTGGTCGCTTGCGACTTCATCGGAGTACGTAGGTGTGAGGGCTGGCACCATCAAGGGAGACCCTCACACCCAGTCAGTAGGGAAAGGAGTGCCTACAATGCCATACTTGCAACTGGATGTTTCCAAGCACTACGCGACCGATGTGAAGCGGGCCCTTGCCCGACGCATGGGTGAACTCTACGCGGGCATCATGCAGACCACGCCTGGCATGGTCAGCGTTGCCATTCGCGAGCTGCCGGAGGGCAGTCTGTGGAGCTGCAGCGATGGAGAGCCTGAACCAGGCGCCGTTCTGATTTGCGACGTCCGGCGCGGCCGCACGCCCGAACAAAGGGCCAAGCTGGCGCAGGCGCTCGTCGACGCCTGCGTCGAGACGCTGAAGCTGCGCAGCGACCGCCTGCCTGTTGAGTTCACTCAGCACGCTGGCGACGAGATGTTTCGCGCTGGGCGTGGGTGGGCCACTGATTGGACGCAAACGGAGGCGCAGACGCAGGGCCGAAAAAGGGAGTAAGGCAAATTGCTGACAGGGATGCCTAACTCCAGCTCGAACGGACGGGCCGGAAGTGTGGTGCCACATTTCCTGTCCGTTATGAGCTAGGATCAAAGGGTGTGTAAAAAGAGAGGCGACGTACCTTTCCGCTGAGTAATAACCAGCGAACTCCGGGTGACAGCCCGGGGGAAAGGAACGACGCCTCGTGAGGAAGAATACGGTGGGACCCGAGGGTGAGTCCAGGACGCCCGTGTGGGAAGTTCTGGAAGAAGTGGTTCGGGAGAAGGCGCAGGAGTTCATTCAACAGATCTTGGAGGAGGAAGTCACGGAGTTGCTAGGGCGAGAGAAGTCAGAGCGCAGGAGGGTGGTGGACGCGACCGAGGGCTACCGCAACGGATACGGCAAGCCGAGGCGGCTGGCGATGAGCTCGGGCACGATCACACTCCGACGCCCTCGAGTTCGAGGCCTTGAGGAGCGGTTCGAGAGCCGCGTGCTGCCGTTGTTCGCGAGGCGGACGAAGGAGCTGGGCGCTCTGCTTCCGGAGCTGTATCTGCACGGACTGGCGGAGGGAGACTTCGAGTTGGCGATGCGGGGCCTGCTGGGCGAGGGGGCACCGCTGTCGAAGTCTTCGATTCGGCGGCTGCGGGCGGGATGGACGGCGGAGTTCGAGGAATGGAGCCAGCGTCGCCTGGAGGGTCGTGAGGTCGTCTACGTGTGGGCGGACGGGATCTATGTGAAGGCAGGGCTGGAGCGGGACAAAGCGGCGCTGCTGGTGGTGCTGGGTGCCATGCGAGACGGGACGAAAGAGGTGTTGGCCCTGAGAGCGGGCTACCGAGAGTCGGTCGAGTCCTGGTCCGAGGTGTTGCGGGACCTGAAGGCACGCGGCATCGAGGCGCCCCGGCTTCTGATGGCGGACGGTAACGCTGCGATCTGGGGCGCAGTACGGCAGGTATGGCCTGAGGCGGGTGAGCAACGGTGCTGGAACCACAAGATGAGGAACGTGCTGGACCGACTACCTCAGCGGGAGCAGGGCGAGGCGAAGGATCTTCTCCGGGCCGTGGTCTACGCACCGAGCCGGGCCGAGGCCCTGAAGGCCCGCGAGGTGTTCGCCCGACGCTATAGGCCGTGGTATCCGAAAGCAGTGGACGTACTCGAGGACGACTGGGAGCGGATGGTAGCGTTCTACGACTTCCCCGAGGACCACTGGAAGCATCTACGCACGACGAACGTGGTCGAGAGCCCGTTCGCCGCGGTACGGCTCAGGACGACAGCAGCGAAGCGGTTCAAGCGGGTCGAGAGCGCTACGGCGCTAATCTGGAAGTTGCTCTTGGTGGCTGAGAAGCGGTTCCGAAGGCTCGACGCTCCTCACCTCCTCAAGGACGTATTTGAAGGAAGAAAGTTCGAAGACGGAAAGCCCGTCTCACACCAACAGCGGAAGAACGCCGCCTAATACGTTTACACACCTATTGACCCAACCTCTCCGTTATAGCCCGTCGCTCACCAAGACCTTAGGCGTAGAGAGGAATTGTTCGGTGGCTTCGCGGGGCATGGTGACCCGAGTCGCGAGCCACACGTGCCAGCAGCAGGCGTTCGTTTAGAAATCGCCACGAGTCGCCCTTAGGCGTTCCTCTACTTCCTGCACTCGGGCGGACGCCTCGGCCTCAGTGAAGCCTCCCTCGAGGAGTTTCTGACGGAGGGTAACAAGCAGCTCGCGGTTCCGCTGAGGAACCGCCTTCCTCTCGGACTCCTCAAGCTGAAGAAATGCCTTCCTCTCGGACTCCTCGAGCTCTCTGAAACCAGACTCCGGATTGGCGTGCTCGTTACACCAAGCAACCCAGAAGTCGTAGTCGCAGAACTTCTGGTCAGTCCCAAGCAACTTGTATTTCCGACCAGGGTGTTGGGCCTCATGCCTGACGTGACGAAGAAACTCCTCAGGAAGACGAACCGCGTGCTCGAGCACGTAGTGTGCCAGACCTTCAGGCCAAAGCCACAGACCATCAGAGAAGTCCGAGTCCCCCATCTGGGCGTCGTCAACTCCGCAACGAAACCGGCACCAGGAGTAGCCCAGGCAGCTGTCGGCCCGCTTCGCGGAGCGGAGGTGGTGGGCGACGAGACGGCGCTCTGCGAGGTCCCATTCGGAGTCCACGAACGCAATGGGATGGCGAAAGCGGTGATCAGGAATGTCCGGTTCTTGCCAAAACCCTATAGCCCACGGAATCCTCTCCTGCATTTGCCGCTCCCGTTCTGGTGTGCTGGTTCCGGTCAGAAAGTCTCACAGTCCTGCAAGCGCGATTCCTAACGTCTCTGCGGTTCTGGTGCACGATCAACATGCGAACCGTGAGTGAAGCGATCGAGCTCGACATGCACGTCGTGGGTCGGGGCTACGCCCTACCCGTTCCTCACCGAATCACATCCATCAGGATGTCGTGGATGATGCCCGTGGCCACCTCCACGAGCAGAACGTCCAGCCCCACCCCTCTCTGCCAACTTACGTGAGACACGGAGCAGCTAAGGAATTAGAGTAGGGCGAAGGCAGAGAAACCGAGGATGCTGAGACACCGAGAGAGAATGAAAGAGAATGGAATAGCCCCACCAACCTGGGACGGTAAGCGAAGCGCGGCAGCTCCTGCGGACTCGGAGGTGGTAGATAGGCCGCTGCGCCGGCGGTTCGCTCCGTCGTACAAGCTGCGGATCGTCGAAGAAGCGGACCGGTGCACGGAGCCCGGAGAGGTTGGCCGACTCCTACGGCGGGAGGGCTTGTACTCGTCGCACCTGACGACATGGCGCAAGGCGGCGCATAGCGGGTCCCTGAAAGCGCTGTCGAAGAAACGAGGCCGTAAGCGCGAGCGCAATCCGCTGGAGGAGAAGGTGCGCAAGCTGGAGCGCGAGAACACTCGCCTCGAGAAGGAGCTCCAGAAGGCGCACTTGATCATCGACGTCCAGGGAAAAGTTGCAGGGCTGCTGGGATTGAGCCTCGAGGACGGGACGAACTCATGAAGGCGACCCAGGAGCTAGCCAAGCACGTAGGGGTGAAGCCCGCGTGCGATGCGCTCAGGGTGCCGCGAGCCACGTTCTACCGTCGTCGGAGTGCATCGACCGGGCATCAGCAGCCCCGCCCGACCCCCGCCCGGGCCTTAAGCGAGAAGGAACGAGACAAGGTCTTCGACACGCTGTGTTCGGAGCGGTTCGTGGACCGGTCCCCAGCCGAGGTGGTGGCGACGCTGCTCGACGAGGACGTCTACCTGTGCAGCGAGCGTACGATGTATCGCGTTCTGGCTTCCCAGGTGCCGGTTCAGGAGCGTCGAGCGCAGCGGAGTCATCCCAAATACCAGAAGCCCGAGTTGATGGCGAGGGGCCCGAACCAGGTCTGGTCCTGGGATATCACCCGGCTGCTGGGGCCGAAGAAGTGGAGTTACTTCTACCTCTACGTGATCCTGGACATCTTCAGCCGCTACGTCGTGGGATGGATGGTGGCGGATCGGGAGAACTCTGCCCTGGCCAGCCGGCTGATCCAGCAGAGTTGCTTGAAGCATGGCGTCCAGCCCCACCTCCTGACCCTGCATTCCGATCGAGGGGCTCCGATGACGAGCCAATGCACGGCTCAACTACTCGCCGATCTCGGCGTGACCCGCTCGTTGGGCCGACCCCAGGTCTCGGATGACAATCCGTTCTCCGAGGCTCAGTTCAAGACCTTGAAGTACCATCCCTCGTTTCCCGGCCGGTTCGGGGATCAGGGGCAAGCCAAGACCTTCTGTCGCTCGTTCTTCCGTTGGTATAATGCCGAGCACCGCCATGGCGGCATCTCGATGCTGACCCCCGAACAGGTCCACTTCGGTCACGCCGATCGGATCATCGCCTGCAGGAAGGCCGTGCTCCGTGAGGCATGGGCCGCTCATCCCGAGCGCTTCGTCTCCGGTGAGCCGAAGCCTAAACCACTCCCGGAGGCCGTCTGGATCAATCCTCCCACCCCATCCCTCACTACACAGGAGATTGCTCTCTAATTGATTTCCAAGAGTGTCTCACTGGCGTTGACAGGTTCCGCTTCGTCTCCGGTGAGCCGAAGCCTAAACCACTCCCGGAGGCCGTCTGGATCAATCCTCCCACCCCATCCCTCACTACACAGGAGATTGCTCTCTAATTGATTTCCAAGAGTGTCTCACTGGCGTTGACAGGTTCCGTCCAGTCGTAGAGGAAGAAGTCCCTTTTCCAAGTCGCGCACACAAATAGATAGAGGCCGACGATGAGCCCCAGCAGGCCGAACCACTGCTCTTCGTTCACTCGGCGTCTCCTTCGGGAACGTCAGTAGAAGGCTATCAACCCGTTTTGGCTCGAGACTTCTTGGACTTCTTCTCCCGGAATCCGATCCGGTGGTAGGGATTCACTACGCTGGTCGCCACGTTCTTGAGGTGCGCGCTGACGCGCTTCAGATAGCGCAGGTAGAGTGCCACCGTGACCGCATGCCCCGCCCGTCCCGACAACGCCTCACCCGAGCACAGGGCACGCACTTGTTTGTCTACCTTGGATGCGATTGTGGTGTGGGATTTTATGATGCCCCTGGCCCGAACCACGTCGGATTCCTCGAGGGCGGGCACGATGTCGTCGAACATCCGAGCCATGGTCTTCTCGATCCCAACCACCTTGTCGTGTAGCTCGAGCCCATCGAAGGGCCCCGGCACCGCGGACGCCAACTCCACGATGTTCTTGGTGTAGTCGCCGATCCGCTCGATGTCGATGACGATCGCGGTGAGCACCAGTCCCAGGTTGATGTCAGGCTTGGAAGACACGGACATGTGCGTGACGATCTTTCGACGAACGCGCCGTTCGTACTTGTTGATCTGCTGATCGCGCTTGTAGATGTCGGTCTTTGGCGTGCCCTCCGCGTGGAGCGCCGTGACTGCGTGGTCGAACATGTCGTGGGAGGCCCGAAGCATCAGGATCGCCTCGTCATATGCCTCCTGCAGTGGGCCTCCGGACCTGAAGAGCGCGAGGATTTGTTTCCACATGGCTTGTTACCTTCGCCGGGCTTGCGGTCGAAAATGAGGCGAGAATCGCGGTGATGGTGGTTCCGATATTCGCCCCAATCGTGTACGGGAAGATCTGACGGAGGGTGAGGACCCCGGTGCCCGCCAAGGGCACGATCAAAGACGTCGTCGCCGAGCTGCTCTGCACGGACGCCGTCGCAACGACGCCCAGAGTGAAGCTCGCGGCGTCGTTACGGAAGAGGACCCTGTCGAAGAGCCCTTCCAGGCGCTGTAGGACGACGCCCCGCATGAACGTCAGCATCCCCCGCAGGGCCATGAAGAGCAGAGCGAGAGCCAGAATGACGAGTGGGATCGTGTAGGGGATCAGCTCCGAGAGGAATTCGGCGGGTGGACCCACGACCAACTTGAGAGGGCTGGCCAGACTCATGCCACCCGCACCGGCGAACACGCGCTGCAGAAAGACCGCCGATTTCTCGACCGGGTGAAAAAGGATCTCCACCGGCAGGAGCGCGTGAACGCCGCGAACACGTTGAAGAAGTCGTGCACCGTGGAAGCCGCGAAGGCCCGCTCGAACTCCGCCGGACGGGTCACGTGCCCCATCGACACGATTGTGTTCGTCGTTGTCGTTCCGATGTTCGCACCCATGATGATGGGCACGGCGAGCTGAATGGTGAGCGCGCCGGACGCCACGAGTCCCACCACGATGGTGGTGGTGGTCGAGGAGCTCTGGATCATACTCGTGGCCAGGAATCCGATGAGCAGCCCGGCGACTGGGTCCGACGCCGTGTTCAGGAGCTGATCTGCGAGCCCTGCGCCGCTCATCTTGAACGCGGTGCTCATCAGCTCGATGCTGGAGAAGAACAGGTAGAGCAGGGCGAGGAAGTAGACGACGCGGCCGATCACCACGATCGGGCTGGCCTCGCGTTGGATTTGCGACGGGATGGGGTTGGGCACCGGGC
This sequence comes from Longimicrobiales bacterium, assembly GCA_965218295.1. Classification (GTDB taxonomy): domain Bacteria; phylum Gemmatimonadota; class Gemmatimonadetes; order Longimicrobiales; family Gaopeijiaceae; genus CBDCKN01. Next base: position 559,009 of record CBDCKN010000013.1, read on the forward strand.
GCAGGTCCTGTTGTGATGGCAGCGATGAGCCGCACAGAAACTACAGACTCGCCGCCCCTGGGGAAAACCCGCTCACCGAGTCAGACCGTTCGCCTACCGCTTGCGCCTCCCGGCCACGGTGCGGCCGATCGTTCCTCTCCTTGGTAAGATCAGGCGACTGCGGCTGGCGCGGTAGGCATCGTAGTCGCACACTGCGTGTGTTAACGCAGGTCAATCACAAATCCATTACGTGCCCGCCACACGGCTGGGGAGGAGAAAAAAAGATGGCTGAGAGTGTGTACAAAGTGATCGAGCTGGTAGGAACCTCTACTGAGTCGTGGGAGAAGGCTGCGGCAGCAGCCGTCCAACGTGCATCCCAGTCGCTGCGGGACCTGCGTGTGGCTGAGGTCTCAGAGCTGGACCTGCAGCTCAGGGACGGTGCCGTTCAGAGCTACCGCGCGAAAGTCAAGGTCTCCTTCAGGTACGAAGCCGGCGACTAGGAACACCGCGCCACCAACACGACCTTATGCAGGACCGCAGCCTTCGTACGTATACTCACCATGTAAAGATACGTATACGACGAACTTCTTCGATGAGGTGAAGCAGCGGGCGGATGGTCGCCCCCGGTACGGCGGAGCGTTCATGTGGGTGAACGGCGACGGTATCTGGCCGGTGCCGGAGAGCGCCTACGCGATGCGAGGGGCGGGGGGGCAGAGTGCCACCATGATCCCGACGCATCAACTCGTGGTGGTGAGGCAGGGCAAGTACACGGGCGCGGGAGCCGGTGGCCGGGCGCTGAACCGAGCGTTCGAGTTATTAATGGAGGCCGTGCCGCCAGTCGGCCAGTAGCCGGACCTTACCTGGCTTCCCGGGCTGCCGTTGGTGTTGCTGTAGGGGTCGCACGTCCGCATGTTGTTTGCACCTGTTCGCTTCTGCACCGAGACGAGGGCAGTCTCCATGGCCTCGAAGGCGGGATTTTCGACCTTGCTCTCGACGTTGTAGGTGCAGACCACCAGCACAGAGGAGTCGTCGAGATGACGGGTGGCGAAATGGAGCAGGTCGAGGCCGGAAGGGTCACTCCAGTGAACGTCGTCCAGGACGACGAGGACGGGCTTCCTTTCGCCCAGCCGGCGAAGGAACTCGGTGAAGTTCCAGTGGATCCGCGTCTGGAGCTCTCCTGGCTCCCCCTCACCCGCCCCCGAGGCCTGATCGGCTCCGCTCCCGAGGGCGGGCACGACCCGGGCCAGCTCCCCTTCACCACCCCGGGTGAGCACCGAGAGGGCGGAGGCGTCCATCTCCCGGAGGACGGGCAGAAAGGCGTTGGACCAGAGCCCGTAGGGGATGCCCGTCTCGACTTTGTACGCCTGCCCCCGCACGGCGAGAAAACCGAGCCGATTCGCCTCTTCGGCCGCTGCGACCGCGAGGCGAGACTTGCCAATGCCCGTGGTGCCCCTCAGGAAGACGGCTCCACCGGTGCCGGAACCAGCATTGGCGAGGGCGTTCCCGAGAAAACCGAGCTCCTCGGTCCGTCCGACGAGGGGAAGGTCGGGCAGGATGTTTGCCATGACGGATCCCACTTGAATGAATTGACCCATACTCCCCCATCCAGCGCGCGCGCACAAGTATCCCGGATCCGGCGCTCTGGTCGGGCAACCCGACGGCCCCCGGACGCGACTAATCAAGAGCCGCGAAGTCGCCCTCTAGAAGTGTGGAGACAGGCTCCGGGCGGTTTCTACGAAACGGCGCTGGACAAGCCCTCGGGCGCCTCTTAGACTCTTCGCGGCTCGGCAAGACAACAGGGCTGGAAGGCCGCGTGGCCTTGCTCTGTAGCCGACTCGGCCCTCTGTTGGCCACGTGTGGCCGAGACACTTCTGGGACACCACACATAGGAGGCATGGTAGGGATGATCGCCGTTGAAGGGGTGACGAAGCGATTTGGTGATCTCGTCGCGGTTCGGGATCTCGACTTCGAGATCGACCGGGGTGAAGTCGTGGGCTTTCTGGGGCCAAACGGAGCCGGGAAGACCACGACTATGAGGATGCTCACGGGCACGCTGGAGCCCGATGAGGGCCGGGTGCTGTTCGACGGGGTGCCCATCGGCCAGGACCTGACCGGCGCGAAGAAGCGTGTGGGCTACCTGCCCGAGGCCAATCCGCTCTATGAGGAGATGTTGGTGGCGGAATATCTGGAGTACGCAGCCCGCCTGAGGATGCTGGAGGGGGCCTCGGCCCGCTCAGCCATAGCCGACGCCGTCGACGAGACGGGCAGCGGCGACGTGTTCTTCCGGCCCGTCTCGGAGCTCTCCAAGGGATACCGCCAGCGCGTCGGCCTCGCCGCCGCCATCCTGCACCATCCCGAGATCCTCGTCTTCGACGAGCCCACCGAGGGCCTCGACCCCAACCAGCGTGTGGAAATACGAAACCTCGTCAGCACCCTGGGCCGCGAGCGTACGGTCCTCCTGAGCACACACGTTATGCAGGAGGTCGAGGCGACCTGCACGAGGCTCATCATCATCAGCCGCGGCAAGCTGGTGGCGGACGGAGCGGTCACCGACCTGCTGGCCGCGGCCGGCGGCCTCTCCCAGTACATCGTGGAGGCCGCCGGCCAGGGGGTCGCCGAGGCCCTGAGCCGCCTTCCCGGAGTCGACTCGTACACCTCGGAGGATCTGGAAGACCGCACGCGCGTGCGCCTGTCGGTGGCCGGCGACGCGGAGCTTCGGCCCGAGATCTTCCGCATGGCCACGGAGAAGCAGTGGGTGCTGTGGGAGCTGCACCGCGAGCCGGCCACGCTGGAGCAGATCTTCCGCGACCTGACCGCCGACACCGGGGACGGCGACGGGGCGACGACGGAGGAGCCGACCGCCAGCGCCCTCGACGATCCGGCCCCGGGAGATCCTCCGACCCTGGAGGCGGCTCCCGAGCTCGGCACGCCGCCCACCGACGATGACGGGGAGGTGCGGTCATGAAGCGGGCTTGGAATGTGGCTCGACGAGAGATCGGGACCTTTTTCGACCATCCCACCGCCTACATCCTGGTGGTGGCGTTCCTGAGCCTGGGGCTCTTCCTGACCTTCCGCACGCTGTACGCGGCGGGGATCGCCACCATGCGCCCCTTCTTCGACATGCTGCCCTGGCTCTTCGCCATCTTCATCCCGGCCATGACCATGCGCTCGCTGGCCGAGGAGCGGCGGAGCGGCACCCTGGAGTGGCTCCTGGCCCACCCCCTCGGTGAGGCCGAAGTCATCGCGGGCAAGTTCATCGGAAACTGGATCTTCGCGCTCATCGCGCTGGCGGGCAGCGTGCCCACGGCGGCCGGACTGCTCATGGTATCCGAGGCCGACGCCGGCATGATGGCGGCCCAGTACATCGGCGCCGGTCTGCTGGCGGCGCTGGGCGTAGCGGTGGGCCTTTGGGCCTCCAGTCTCACCCGGAACCAGATCACCGCGTTCATGGTGGCGGCGTCGGTGTCGTTCTTCCTGGTGCTGATCGGCACTCCGGTCGTTCTCATCGGCCTGCCACCCGCGTTGGGAGCCGCCGTCTCCCGCCTGTCCGTCATCGGGCACTTCACCAACGTGGCCCGGGGCGTGGTCGACCTGCGGGACATCATCTACTTCCTGTCCACCACGGCCCTGTTCCTGGTCTTGGCCACCGGTCTCTTGAGCCGAGAGCGTCTGGCGCTCGGCCGTGGGGCATACCGTCGCCTCCGGATCGGGACCGCGGCCCTGGCGGCCGTGGTCGTCGTGGTGAACCTCTTGGGCGGCAACATCCGGGGACGCCTGGATCTGACGAGTGGTGGCCTCTACACCCTCTCCGACGGAACCCGGGAGATCCTGGGCGAGCTGGACGACATCGTCACGCTCAAGCTGGTCGTCTCCGACGAGCTGCCCACCGAGCTGGTTCCCTCGCTACGGGACGTGCGAGACCTGGTGTCCGATCTGCGTCGGGCCGCGAGGGGACAGCTCATAGTAGAGAACCTGAACCCGGACGACGATGAAGACGTGGCCGCCGAGGCCCGAGCCCTCGGCGTCACACAAAACGAGTTCAACATCCTCCGGGACGACGAGTTCGAGGTCCGGCGCGGCTGGTTCGGCCTCGCCCTCCTGTACGCCGACGAGCGCGAGGTCATCCCCTACATCGCTCGGACCGACGACCTCGAGTTCCGCATCCTCTCGAGCATCTCTTCCATGACCACGGAGGTGAAGCCCAGGGTGACCTTCCTCACGGGCTTTGGGGCCGAGAGCGCGACCACGTATCCGTCACTCCGGCAAGGCCTGGTGGACCGGTACGAGATCGGGCGGGCCGACCTATCCGGCGACACGATCCCGGAGCTGGATCCTGACACGCTGGATATCATCGTCCTGGCCGGGCCGGACCAGACCATGTCCGACGAGTCGATCCAGCGCGTGCGCTCGTACGTCGAGGGGGGCGGAGCCGCCCTCCTCCTCCTGGACAACAACCAGGTCTCGCCCCAGTCACCCATCACGAGCCCGGTCAGCACAGGGCTGGAGGGCTTCCTGGAGGAGAACGGGATCCGGATGGATGCCGGGATGGCCATGGACTACAGCTCCAACTCGACCATCTCCATGGGCAGGCAAGGCATCTTCAACCTGGTGCGCCCCTACCCTCTCTGGCCCATCGCTTTCAAGGGAGATGACCACCCGACGACCCGGGATCTGAGCAACTTGACCGTGGGTTGGGCCACGGCCATCACGGTCACCGACAGCGCGACCGTCCGAAGGCTCTGGGTCACCTCGGAGGCGGGGTACGTCCAGCCGTCGGGTGGAATGATCATGCCCGAGGCCCTGCCGGAGCCCGATCCCGACGACCTGCGGACCGTGACGCTCGCCGTGGCCCTGGACGCGCGTGTGGCGGAAGACGGTGGAGCGGAAGACGGTGAAGCGGAAGACGGTGAAGCGGCCAAGATCGGCCGCATGATCGTGGTGGGGGACGTGGACTTCCTGCAGGAGCAGTTCATCCGCTCCAACCCGCAGAACCTGATCTTCGCCGCCAACGCCATCGACTGGCTCGCCCAGGACGAGGCGCTCATCGGCATCCGCTCCAAGACGCGGACGCCGCCAGCCATGTCGTTCACGTCCGACTTCCAGAAGACGGCCCTGAAGTGGGGGAATCTGGTGGGCGTGCCGATGCTTTTCGTCCTGGCAGGCACGGTCCGTGTCACCGGTCGGCGACGCAGAGCCGAGGCACGCTGGGAGGAGATGACCTGATGAGTGAGCAAACCCTGAAGAGGATCCTGGTCACCCTCGGAGTGCTGGTGGTGCTCTGGGGCATCTCGTCCCTGTTGTCCGGCCGGGGTGGCGGGGGCACCTCTCGGGCAGACGACGGGGTGGCGGCGGCGCTGGAGGGCCTGGACGGCACCAACGTGGAGTCCGTGCACATCGACGGCCCCCTTGCCACGCTGATCCTGGAGCGGAGCGCCGGCGCGTGGACCGTCAACGGCTACCCGGCGGACTCTTCCGCCGTCGACCGGCTCTGGGACGCCCTCGAGGGCTCGGAGGTGGGAGGCGTGGTGGCGACGAACCCGGCCAACCACGAGCGCATGGGGGTGTCGCCGGACAACGCCTGGACGGTGGAGCTGACGCGAGCCGGCGGTGGGACTTCGTCCGTACTCATCGGAAAGAACGGGCCCACGTACCCCAGCACGTATGCGCGCCTTCCAGACCAGGACGTCGTCGTGGTGGTCTCCGGTGACCTCAGGTCGGCGGTGGCCCGAGGGCTCGTGGCCTGGCGAGACAAGACGGTCTTGCGCACGGACACGGCTGCCGTGGCCCGCGTTGTCATCGAGGCGGAAGGAGGCTCCCACACCCTGGAGCGCCCCGACAGCGTGTGGATGGTGAACGGTGAGGTCGCCGCCGCCATCGCCGTGGGCAACCTCATGCGAGAGCTCAACCTCCTTGTGGCTACCGGCTTCCTTGAGGACGGTGCGGCCACGGAGGAGAGTCCCATGCGGGTGACCGCCCTGAACGCGGCCGGCGATACCTTGAGCACGGTCCTCCTCACCGGTGAAGAAAGCACACGCTACGCCCGGGTACCGGGCAACGAGGTCGTGTTCGAGATTCCGAGCTGGCGAGTCGAGCGAATCGTCCCCGATCTGGAGCAGCTCCTACCGGAGGAGGGCGGGGGCCGCTGATCCGCGGGATCTGCTCCGGCGGGTCCGTGTATTCCGAGATACATCCCCGGGCAGGCCGCCAACGATGCTCGGGAACCCGTTACTCAGGAGAACGTCGGTGCTACGCTTCGCCACCCCACCCGGGGCACTGGTCCTATCCGCCGTACTGGTGGGACTCGTTCCCGCGACCCCGTCCGGCTTGTCCGGCCAAGATGCGAATCCGGATTCCCTCAAGCTCCTGGCCAAGGCCAAGGAGGCCCAGGCCCGCTTCGAGCGATTCCGGGAGCAGCGGATCCCCCCCGAGCTGGCCGGATACGGAGGTGGCTGCGACGATCTCATCGGCCGTTTCTGCCTCCGCTTCGGGGACGGTGAGGACGAGGACGAGTGGCAGGTTCCGGAAGAGCCGGTGGAGTTCGGAATGGCCCGGATACGGGTCCTGGATGAGCTCGCCGAAGTCGGACAGGAGATCCCGGGTGATTCGTGGGTCCTGGGCCAGCGTGTCTACTACATGGGTGAGGTGGGCAGCTGGCGGCAGGCCGAAGCGCTGATCCGGCGCTGCAGCGGCGAGCAGTGGTGGTGCACCGCGCTCTTCGGGTACGTGACGCACGCCCAGGGCGACTGGGTCTTCGCCGCGGAGATCTTCGAGCGCGCCCTCGAGCAGATGCCCCCAGAGGAAGCGGTGCGCTTCCGCACGCCCACCTACCTCCTGGACCCCGGGGCCATGGAGGTCTACGAGGCGTCCGACGACAGGGACGCCATCGAGGATCGGCTCTGGCTCCTCTCCGACCCCCTCTACATGGTCGAAGGCAACGATCGCAGGACCGAGCAGTACGCTCGGCAGGTCCTCATCCGCATGCGAGGAGAGGCGGAGAACGCCTACGGGGTGGCGTGGGGGGACGACATCGAGCAGCTCACCCTCCGCTACGGGGCCGAGAAGGCGTGGGAGCGCGTACGAGCCCTCGTGGGACAAGGCCTTCAGGACACGCGCAGGATCGTGGGCCGGCATCATCCCAAGAGCCAGGAGTTCCTTCCCCCAAAGGAAGGCCTGGAGGATCCGGCAGAAGTGGCGCCGGGGGATTGGACGGTCGGAAAGATCCGCCCGTGGACCGGGTACGCTCCTCCGTACGCGCCGGACCTCGATCCACTCGAGACCCAGGTGGCGCGCTTCCGCCGGGGGGACTCGCTCCTGGTGGTAGGGGCCTTCGCGCCCGAGGTCGAGAACAAGCCCGAGGTCGACAGCCGCTGGAGAGCCCGGAATCCGCGGGGCGTCAACATGCGGGACCGACGTGCCGAGACGCGGGGCGATCGGCAGGCCAGGCTGAATCCCTTCGGACGGCGGGTGGAGGAGCCGCAGCCGTTCATGCCCGAGGAGCCCGAGGTGGAAGGACCCGTCCAGTCGGGCCTCTTCCTCATCGACACCGACACCGGCGAGCGCCACGAGGTCCTGGGTGAAGGCCCCGAGGGCGCGTTCCAGCTCCAGGTGGACAACGGTCGCTACATCGTCGGCGTGGAGGCGTTCAGTGCGGACGCCAAACAGGCGTGGCGGGACCGCCACGGGCTCTGGCAGGACGACATCGTACCGGGCCTGGCGGCCGTCTCGGACCTGTTGATCCTGAAGGGCGGCGGTGAGCTCCCTGAGTCGCTGGACGAGGCCCTCCCCACGGCCATGCCGGCCATCCGCATCCGCGCCGGTGAGGCGTTCAAGGTAGCGTGGGAGCTGTACGGGCTCCGCATCGGCGAGTCCGCCACCGTGCGCATCGGGGTGGACCAGGGCGGAGAAGGATTCCTACGGGCCCTGGGGCAGTTCCTGCGCGTCCTGGAGCCCGACGCTCCGGTTGTCATGGCGTTCGAGGACGCGGGCCCCGACGTGCTCGGCACGGTCTTCCGCGCGGTCCAGCTGAACTTGCCAGACCTGGAGCCCGGAGAGTATGCCCTCACGGTAGAGATCGAGCTCTCCGGACGCGAGCCCATGGTCGTGGCACGGCCGATCATCATCGTCCCATGACTTCATCACGCCCATGACGTAGGCCGTACCCTCACCGCACCCCGCCTTCCAAGCCGGCCGAGACCGCTCGATCACGAACCCCTCAGCCTCGTAGACGGCCTGGGCCCGCTCGTTGAAGTCGTAGACGTCGAGCCATAGGTGACTGGCCCCCAGATCTCCGAACGCCGCCTCCTTCACGAGGCGCATGGCGTCCTTGCCGTAGCCGCGCCCCTTGTCGGAGATGGCGATGCCCCGATGCCCGGAAAGGCCGACGCGAAGAGAAGGAGTGAGACGGCGAGGGGAACAATGACCTTGAACTGCCCTCATGGCCGCTCCCCACCACCCTCCACGTCCCCGATCCGCCCGCCCCGATTGTATCGGTACATTATCCGGCTCCGATTGTCTCGATTGTCACAGTTCGATGACGATAAATGTTGACAAACGGTCTGTCAATACATACGATTGTCCCTATGACAATCTGGAGACCACGGATCGAAGACGACGACGGGCCGCGCTACCTGGCTATCGCCAACGCCATCGCTACTGACCTGGAATCCGGGGTCCTCACACCGGGCTCCCGCCTTCCCACCCACCGCAACCTGGCCGACTTCCTGGGGGTGACGGTAGGGACGGTGACGCGAGGCTATTCGGAAGCCGAGCGGAGGGGCCTGACAGTGGGTGAGGTGGGGCGAGGCACCTTCGTCCGCAGCCGCGAGGTCGAGGAGTACGGCTGGGCGGCGGCCCAGCCGGGCGAGGCCGGCCGGGTCATCGACCTGAGCCTCGCCTGCCCGTGGACCGCTCCGGGCGAAGGAGAGCTCCTGGCCGAGACACTACGGCAGATCACCCGTGAGGCCGACATGGTCGAGCTCCTCCAGTACCACCCCGACAGCGCCACGTTGCGGCATCGAGCGGCAGCCGCGTCGTGGATCGAGCGTACTGGGATGGAGGCTCCGCCCGAGCGGATCATCGTCACCGCCGGCGCTCAGCACGCCATGACCGTACTCTTCTCCGCCCTGCTGCGCCCAGGCGATATCATCCTCACCGGCCAGCTCACCTACCCCGGGATGAAGGCCCTCGCCCAGATGCTCGGGCTCCGCATCCGTGGCGTGGCGCTGGACGAGGAGGGCATTCGCCCCGACGCCCTGGAAGAGGCCTGCCACGACGGCTCACCCGCCGCCCTCTACTGTGTCCCCACCCTCCAGAACCCGACGTGCGGGGTCATGTCCGAGGAGCGGCGGCGGCAGCTCGCGAAAGTAGCCAAGCGGCATGACCTGGTGGTGGTGGAGGACCACGTCCACGCTCATATGGTGGACGACGAACCCCCTCCCCTCAGCGTCTTCGCCCCTGAGCGGACGATCCACCTGAGTACGATCTCCAAGTCGGTGACTTTCGGACTCCGCACAGGCTTCGTTCTCGCTCCCGACCATCTGGTCGAGCGGATCCGCGCCGGAGTGCGCTCCACCATCTGGATGCCGCCCCCCCTCATGGCCGAGGTGACCACGCGCTGGCTGTCCGACGGCACCGCAGACCGCATCGCGGCCATGAAGCGAGAGGAGCTCCAGGCTCGCACCGCCATCGTCCGTGAGGTCCTCGGCGACCGCTACGACCTGAGAGGCACGGACTCATCCATCCACTTCTGGCTCCAGCTTCCCGAGCCGTGGCGGAGTGACGAGTGCGTGGCGCAAGCACGCCAGCGGGGCGTCCTGGTGGCCGGCGCAGAGGCGTTCGCGGTGGGACGGCGGGACGTGCCCCACGCGGTGCGGGTATGCATCGCAAGTGTCCCCCGCCGAGAGGATCTGAGGCGCGGGCTCGAGATCCTAGGCGAGGTGCTTGAGGGCTGCTCCGACCCCTGCGTCGACATCCTGTGATGCCGCGTCCTGCGATGTCGCATCCTGCCCTGGCCCGCGCCCCCAGGAAGTAGTGATGGAGATTCAAGACATCGACGAGTTCCTGGGATACCTGGAAAGGGTACGCCAGCGCACAGAGAGCGTGGTGCTCTGTATCACCGAGGCGAGCCTCGAGTGGAGCCCCGGAATGGGGTCCTTCACCCCGGGCGATTTCGTGCGGCACATTGCGGGGACCGAGCGCTGGATCTGGGCCGAGAACGTCATGGGGCGAGCGAGCCGGTACCCGGGCCACGGCCCGGAGCTGGCCACGGGGCTCGACGCTGTCATCCAGTACTTGAACAGCCTGCACGCCGAGGCGGTCGAGATCTTCCGCACGCTCACGCCGGGGCAGCTTCAGGCCAAGTGCCCAACCGTAGGGGGCATCGAGCTCAGGACCTGGAAGTGGCTCCGAGCCATGGTGGAGCACGAGATCCACCATCGCGGGCAGCTCTATACCACCCTCAGGCTCGCCGAAGTGGAGACACCCTCGCTCTATGGCCTGACCGAGCCGCAGGTGCTGGAGCGCAGCCGGCCGGCCGAGTGACATTGGATGACAACGAACGAGTGATCAGTGGAGGTGGATGATGCGGTGGTTCACCCCAGGCTCAAGCAGCCCATGAGCATGGCCGACCTGTTCTTCTTCATCGCTGAGCACGACGACCATCACCTGGCTCGCATCCGAGAAGTCGGCAGCCTCCAGCGGGAGGTGGGCGCATGAGCATCGGAGCGCACAGGGAAAGCTGGATCCGACCCGTCATCGTGGAAGGGGAGCTCGTGCGCCTGGTCCCGCTCCGAGCCGAGCACGCGGCGGAGCTCTGGAAGGTGGGCCAGGACCCGGACATCTGGCGCTGGATGCCCTGGACCATGGAGGCGGAGTCGGACTTCGAGAGGCAGGTCGCCGGCTTACTCGAGTGGGCGGAGACCAACTTCGGACAGAGCTACGTCATCGAGGTTCTTGACGGCAGTGGCATCGTGGGAAGCACCTCGTACCTCAACGCCGACCGGGCCAACCGCAGGGTAGAGATCGGAGCGACCTGGATCACTCCGGCGTGGCAGCGCACCCGCGTCAACACCGCGTGCAAGCTGCTCCTCTTGCGGCATGCCTTCGAGGAGTTACAGGCGAATCGGGTCGAGTTCAAGACCGACTCCATGAACGTGCGCTCGCGTGCGGCCATCGCCAGGATCGGGGCCCGCGAGGAGGGTACTCTGCGGAATCACATGGTGCGGCCCGACGGATCCGTGCGACACAGCACCTACTTCGGTGTCACCGTCGAGGAGTGGCCCAGAATTCAGGAGCACCTGCGCCGACTGCTGACGGCGTACGACAGTCCCCTCCCGGCCTGCGGTACTACCAGGCCTGGACGATGGCACGAATCCAGTCGGAGAGCACCACCAGATCCCTGAGGTCGATGACCTCCACAGGAGAGTGCGAGTAGCGGAGCGGCCAGCCTAACGGAATGTCCACGACGCCCCAAGGGGCCCACGCCGAGCCGTCGTTCCCCCCGTTGGTGGTGCCGACCTGGAGCGGCAGGCCGCGGGCCCGGCCCACCGCCAGGAGCGAATCGAGGACCCCCGGCGGAGTAACTGACGAATTATCTACGGCCCGGGCCACCGGCCCCTTGCCGATGGGCGCCACGGCGAAGTTCTGGGGATCGATGGGCGTGTCCGCTGAGACGAAGGTGTCCACGGGATAGACACGATGGGCTTCGAAGCCGAGAGTGCGGGCGGCGTAGGCGCTTCCCACGAGGCCGATCTCCTCCTCCACCACCCACAGGAACACGAACTCGTGTTGGGCGGTGGCTGGATCCAACTCTTGGAGCGCCAGGATCTGGGCCGTCGAGCCCACCCGATCGTCGAAGGAGCGGCCCGTCACCCGGGTTCCGGCGAGGCGCACGAACTCCTTGGGGTTGGTGACCGTCTGGCCGACCTCGATGCCCAGGGCTTCCGCTTCGGCCCGGGATCGGGCGCCTACGTCCACCCTGGTCGGACCGGGGGGGATGGTGCGCCGGGGCTCGCTGGTGAATTCCCGAGGGACGAATACGCCGTTGATGGGGTCGTCTTCCCTGTGGACGATGGCTGGAGTGCCCTCCCAGAGCCACGGAAGGAATCCGCCCCTTTCCCTCACCGTGAGCAAGCCGTCTTCACCGATCTCCGTGACCTGGAATCCGGTCTCGTCCATGTGGGCCACGAACACCGACACTGGCTCGCCGTGACCCACCCGAACCCAGACATTACCAGCAGAATCCACCTCGGGATCGGCCCAGTCGGGTAGGTTGTCGAGGACGGCCTTTCGGACCTCACCTTCGTCGCCCGAGACGCCGTACGTCTCGACGAGCTCTTCCAGGAGTCGAGCCGCCTTCTCGATGCGCTCCGGGGTCACCTGACCATGGAGCGGCCCGGCCAAAAGGGCGAGAATGAGTGGGGGGGCCCCCACCGCCCATCGTCCCATGGACCCGCCCGTCATCCGCCACCTCGGATCCATCTTTCGAGGCTCCGGGTCAACGCCCTCACCTCACGCAGGTCGATGGTCTCGGTGGGCCATCCTTCGTATCGGGTCTCCAGGCCGCGCTCCTCCACGGATCCGAATATCTCGGAAAGGCTCTCTGGCGCCGGGTAGTCGAGCAGAAGGGTCTGGTCAAAGGGGCCGTGGGCGTTCGCCACCGTCATCAGGCCCCGGTGACGGATGTGACTCTCCACCACGAAGGCCGCCACCACCGTGCCACGCGCATTAGGGCGGTTCATGACCGCCCGGGCGAGAGCCGCGCACGACCCGCGTTGGCCAGATTCGGGGCCTGCCAACAAGCTGTCTCCGTACTCGACGGTGGTCTTGAGCATAGCGACCGGATTCACCATGTCGATCCCCAATCCCCGGACCTCGTCCCGTGACGCCGCTCCCACGTCGACGTACGCATCGTCCACCGTAAACGCGTCTGTGGCGAAGGAGCGTCCACGCGCCAGGTGTGTGGACCATACCGCCATGACCCCGGCGATGGGTCCCCGGTCACCCCACACCGTGACGCGGTGCCCCTCGTGGGACTGATCGAACGTCCAGGGGGCGCCGTCTCCAACCCTCCTGAGGGTGAGCCATCCGTCCTCTCGGATCCCGCCCACAACGTACCCCCACTCGTCCATGGGGCAGGCGACAAGGCGGCGCGGACTCCCAGATCCGAGCACGGACACCACACTGCCGGCCCGATCGCGCTGCGCCCCGGGCACCAGGTCCTCGAGGACAAGGGCGAAGGTGGCCTCGTACCCGCTCACGGCGGTGAGGCCCGCGAACCACCCGGCGAGATCCGGTCCTTCACGGGCCGTTTGGGCCCCCACCGGGTTGGCCCAGAGCAGAACGGCAGCCACACAGGCCGCCGCTCCCAGCGGCGAGGATGTACGGCGCCCCTTCATTCTCTCTCTAGTGTCCCGTTGCCAAAGTGTCTCGGCCAGTCGAGGGCACGGGTGCGTCCCGGCCCTCTTGGGTGGCTCGCGAATTTCGGCAACGGAACACTAGACCCAGCCCCTGGACCGGAACGAACGCAGCGTGTCGGCCCAGCGCTCCATGTCCTCGGGCAGGCCGAAGGAGATCCGGTTGTAGCCCAGCATGGGCGGAAAAGTCCGACCGACATCGATGCCCTCCATGTGGAACCGCTCGATGTAGGTCTCCAGATCACCGCCGATCTCATGCATGAGGAAGTTCGTGTGGCTAGGCAGGGACCCCAGCCCCAGCTCGCCCAACGCTCCCTGGGTGATCTGGCGAGACCGCTTGTTCATCGCCAGCGTCCGCTCGACGTGACCGTCATCCGCGAGGCTCGCGAGACCCGCCTGGATGCCCATCATGTTCCGGGCTGTTCTGGGCGACGAACGCCTGGATGCGCCGTACGGTGTCGGCGTGGGCGAGGCCGTAGCCGAGGCGGAGGCCCGCCATCCCGTAGATCTTCGAGAAGGTCCGCGAGACCAGAACGTTCGGCCGCTCGTCGATCCACTTGACGGCAGACTAGTACCCGGGCTCGTCCATGAGCTCGTAGTAGGCCTCGTCGACGATGAAGAAGACGGACTCGGGCGCGTCCTGGATCCACGCATCGACCTCGGAGCTGGGGGTCAGCGTGGCAGTCGGGTTGTTCGGGTTACAGATGTAGACGACCGAAGGCCGCCGGGCCCGCTCCGTCTCGTCCCGCATGCGTCCCAGATCGTGGGCGTAACGGAAGTCGAGGGGCACCTGGATCAGCCGGTACGGATGGTTCCCCGCATAGTCGACGGGGTCCTCCCACGTCGGCGTGGCTATGATCAGCGGCATGTTGGGAGACGCCAGCGCCTGGATTGTCGCCTGGATGATCTCGCTCGAGCCGGACCCGGTGAACACGTTCTCGGCCCGCACGCCCACCTTGGCCGCGATGGCCGGGATGAGATCCTGCTCCCAATTGTCCGGGTAGCGATTGGCCAACGAGATGGCCTCGATGACCGCCTCGCGAGCCGCCTTGGACAGGCCCATGGGGTTCTCGTTGTAATTCAGGCGAAGCGAGCCGTCCGGAGCCAGGTGGGGCCGGGATGAAAGGAACGCAGCCAGGCGGTTGGTCTGGGCGGCGGCGGGGGCTCCCGCAGCGGTGGCAACCGAAGCCAGCGTGCTGGCCCTCAGGAACCCTCTGCGATCCATGGTACATCTCCTCTGCAGGCGGCAACTGGCGGTGTGTCGAGAATGGATAATTAGGCGATGGAGGGCGGGTTTGCCAGTCCATTGCGCCCAAGCCGCGACCAGCGGGTCAACGCGTGCATCATGGAGGGGGCCCCAGTCTGCCACGGTCGCCCGTCTCCTCGTAGAGCCTCGCCAGCCGGTCCAGCACCAGAGGCATCAAGGGGACGACGAGATGGCGTCGGGCTGTGTGCCTAGAAGCGGCCGGTAAGATCGGCCCAGCGAACCGTCTTCTAGCCTGGCTCTACCGCGCCGGTCGCTCGAGCTCCCTCGCGTGTAGCTCGTCGTAGAAGTCGAACATCTCGCGGTTGTACTTTGGATCGCGGGCCTGCTCGAAGGGCTCGATGATCTGGAAGAGGATCCTGAGTCGCTGCGGCATGGTCAGGTGCTCGCGGAGGTCCTCGGCCTCCAGGAACCCCTGGGCACGGAGCTGCTGGGTCTTTCGGAAATACGACTTGATGAGCCGGCGGGCGGCGTTGGTCTCCCGGACGACCCGCTGCTCCTCTGCAGCGCGATCTTCCATCGCGTCCAGGGTGGCGAACAGCTCGGCGGCCCAGTCCTCCCCCCGCTCCTTCACCCACCGACGCACGTGCCCGACGGCCCAGTAGTAGTCGTCCGACCAGAACTGGTCGTGGAGGTGGGAGATCAGCAGGCCGCGTTTCTCACCTTTCATGGCTTCTCAGCGCCGGATAAATCTCCGACCGACGGCACGAGTGAGGAAGCGCACCCGATCGCGCAGCGGAAGCCGGTGAAGGTTCGTCTTCACGATGCCACGGGTGAAATGGGTCCTTTCCGTGTAGTCTATAGCCACGTCGACGATGACGGTCCGGCCGGCCGCCGCCTTCTCACGGGCGTCGCCCACGGCGCCCTTCACACCCTGGTCGTCGGAGAGGGCGATGAAGTCCACGCCCATCCCGTGAGCCAGCCCTTCCAGGTCGTAGTCGGGCAGCTCGCTCGCGACCTTGCGGTTCATGGCGGTGGACTGGAACTGGGCGATCTGGGCCAGCTCACGGTCGCGGAGCACGAAAGCCATCACGCCCAGCTCCAGCTGGGCAGCGCTCATGAGCTCAAGACCGGTCATGAGAAAGGCCCCGTCCCCGCCAGAGCCACGACGGGGCAGTCGGGCCGTGCCAGCTTCGCCCCCACGGCGGCCGGCACCGAGTAGCCCATACAGGAATAGTCCACCGGGGCCAGGAATTTCCCCGGGCCTTTGAGGCGGAGGGCTTCCATGGCGAGAAACGTCCCCGTTGCCGCTGTCCGTGGTGAAGATCGTTTCCGGACCCAGCACGCTTTGCAGCGTGGTGAGGAGGTTCTGGGGGGTGACCCGCTCACCGCCGATTCGCGCCTGCCATCGCCGCCGGATCTCCCCGTGGCCCCTCGGCGATGCGAGCTCGGAGCTCGGGTTCCTGAGGGCGCCGGACACCCTTGAGTCCGGCCAGAATCGCCTCCAGATAGACAAGGGCGTCGGACACGATCGCCAGTTCCGCCGGGAAGTTCCGCCCCGGCACCTGGGGGTCTATGTCCACATGGATCAGCGGGCCGGGGATGCGCAGGCCGTAGCTCCCCGTGCCGACTTCGCTGAACCGGCACCCCACCGCGATCATCAGGTCGCACGCCGCCGCAACTTCCTGAACGAACGCCGGAGCAGTGTCCCCGAAGCCCGGCCACAGGAATAGCGGATGGTCTTCGGGGAACACTCCCTTCCCCTGGATCGTGGTGGCCACAGGGGCTTCGAGGGCCTCCGTCAACCTCAGCACATCGTCGACGGCACCGGCCGCTCCGGCACCCACATAGATCAGAGGGCACTTCGAGCCGCGGATCAGCTCGAGCGATCGCGTAACCGCCTCCGCTGTGGGATGGGGCGGAGACTCCAAAGACGGCGCCGTCCAGCGCTCGGGAGCTCCGGCATCGCTCACGTCCTGCTTGAGCAGGTACAGGTTGGCCGGCACCTCCACGAAGACGGGGCCCGGCACCCCCGACCGGGCGAGGCGACACGCCTCCCGGATCGTAGGATAGATCTCGTCGCCCGACATGGGGCGGAACACACCCTTGGTCACCGCGGAGACCATCGCCGCCTGGTCCACGTCGTGGAGCTGGTACGCCTTCCCCAGATCCCGGCGGATGCCGCAGCCCAGCACGAGCAAAGGAACGTTGTCCAGATACGCCTCGGCGATCCCCGACATGGCATGGGTCAGCCCGGCACCGGGCACGACGTTGACACAGGCCATCCGGCCCGATGCCCGCCACGCCCCATCCGCCATGAACGAGGCACTCTGCTCGTCGGTGACCAGGATGGGCCGGACGATGTCCGAGGACCCCAGGACGTCGTACAGCTCGATGTTGTGGGTCCCGGGGATGCCAAAGGCGAGCTCGATCTGCTCGTCCTCGAGGGCTCGCACCACCAAGAATGCGCCGGTTCGCTTGCTCATGCGATTCTCCGGTCTCGCAGAATCCCCTCGGCCACACGGTCGGCCAGAGCCATCACCGTCAGGTGCGGATTGATCTCCACCGAGTCCGGAAAGAGACTGGAATCCGCTACGCGGAGCCAGGGCAGGCCGTGCACGCGTCCCCACGCGTCGGTCACCGAGTCCGACGCATCCCGCCCCATCCCGCACCCTCCCATCAGGTGCGCAGCCGCTACCGACATCTTTCCGGGGAGAAAGTAGCGAGAGTGGATGCGGTCATCGAGTCGGTCGGCGTCGGGCGCTCCCAAAAGGGGCGGATCGGCCGGAGGCGCGTGCACACGGACGGCTCCCGCACCGAAGAAGATCCTCGCCGCCGCCCGAGTGGCGCGCGTCATCGCCTCGACCACCGAATCGGTGAAGGTGTAGTGGACGACCGCCTTACCACCGGCGTCCGCCGTGATTCGGTTCTGTTCCGTGGCCTTGTCGGCCGCCAGGACCAGGATCATCTGGAGCCTCGGAAACGCACGCATCAGAGCCGAGTGGTCGGCTCCGAAACCGGTGAGGTTCTTGGCGGTGACGAACGGAAAGTACATGCACGTCTCCAGGACCCACCCTTCCTCCCGAGCTCGGTCCACGTAGTAGCTCTTGGGGGTGACCCACGTCGTTCGTGATGTCCCGCGAGTGCTCACCGACGAGAATGAAGGCCGGATGGCACGTGAACCCGTGACCCAGTCGGGGGAGCTCCGACCCGAAGCCCGACCTGAGCAAGAGTGCGCTCGAGCCGATGGACCCTCCGGCGACGACAATAAGGTCCGCCTCCAGGCGATACTCCCCAGGCGCCCACTCGGAGGCCGTTCCCTTGGCTCCGGATGGCTTCTCCGAGACCCGGACCACCACCGCGCGCTCCTCGATCCTGAGCGCCTCGGCACGGGTGACGACCTCCACCCCTCCTCGCTCGGCCGCGGGAAGCTGGACCCGGTCCGTCCCTTGCTTGGCGGCGTTCGGGCAGCCCAGGTTGCAGAGGCTCGATCCCAGGCAGCCCTTCACGTTCACCGGGAACTGGAGCGCCTCGTATCCTGCCGCTTCACAGCCTTCCACGAACAGGCGGTTGTTCTCGTTGATCTCCTCCGCGGGCAACAGATGAACGTTGTTCTCCTCCATGTACCTCTGCGAGCGTCTCACCAGGTCGCCATGATCCAAACCCGGCACCGACCATTCCCGGAGGACGCGCTCTGGCGCGGTCAGCGACGTTCCCGTGTAGACCACCGTCGAGCCCCCCATAGAGGCGGCCGAAGGCGAGGCTCATGGTTCCGTCCGCGGTCAGGAAGCCCCCACCGTCCTCGTAGAGAGCCGGCGACATGTCGAGCTCGTTACCCGTAAACTCATGGTCCTCGAGGCGGGGTCCCTGCTCCAGCACGATGACACGACGATCCTGCTCCACGAGAGGAACGAGGGCCTGAGCCACCGTTCCACCGCCGGCCCCGGAGCCGATCACGACTACGTCGTAGCGGTGCTCGCTCACGGTGGCGGGTCCCCATCGGCCTCTCCCTCACGCCCCGAGCGCCCGCCCAACCCGCCGCCGAAGCCCTGTAACCCAGCTCCTTCCGCACACGATCCTGGCCGTAATAGCCCATGAACACGAGGGTTCGGAGCCCCCAGAAGCCCCGCCTGATCAAGAGCAAGGGGGCATTCTCGAGCCTGGTGAGGTGAGCCCTGCGTGCGGCAGGCCCCAAGCGAGTGAAGGGCCGTCCGTACGGGAGCAGGGCCAGCCAGTTGGCGAGACGAATGAAAAGAAGCAGCTGGCGGACCATGGCCTCGGGTCGCATGGCGAGCGCTCCCGAGACGATGCCTTCGGCTTCTTGCCAGCCGGCTTCGTCGAGTGTGGCCGCCTCCGGAACGATGGATGCGGCCAGCGCCCGGAACGGGCCTCGAACAGGTGCGAGGAGTGAAGGCGTCACGATCGGCCCCCAGTTGGGGAGTGCTCGAAGCATGCGTGGGCGATAACGTGTCTGCCGGGTCACGACCCCGGCAAGTGCCTCCGCCGAGGTCGATGACACCCGTGCCATGAAACCTGGAGGGGAGTGCGTGTATAGGCGAGTCTGCTCGGCCCTGGTCCTGGCAGCCGTTACCGCGTGCGGCAGTGAGCCACCCGCCCTGATTGTCGGCGATGTCGCCTTCGCCGAAAGCGAGCTTCTCGGCCTCGACGAGGCACGTCGGCTCGAGCTCGCCACGCTCACCGCTTTCGGCCTGTCCACGGCCCGCGGAGAGACGCTGGTCGTACTCGCGCCCCTCCTCGAACGCTCCAGAAAAGAGGCGCTGCTCACGCATGTCGCAGCCGAGCTCATGCTGAAGAACGGAGAGGTTGACGACGAACAGCTCAGTGCACACTACCTGACCAATCCCGCCATGGAGCTCACCGTTCGGCACGTTCTCTTCTTCTCGGAGCGCTGGCGGCCCCAATCACACCGCGCTGAAGCCCGACGCAAGGCTGAGGCCGCCCTCCAGCGCCTCCGAGAGGGGGACCCCTTCCCCGAGGTCGCCGCAGAGCTCTCCGAGGAGCCCGGAGCGGAAGGACGCCAGGGCCTGCTCCAGCCCGGTCGCGAGGGATCGTGGGTGTCAGAGTTCTGGAACGCGGCTCTGGCTCGGGAGGTTGGAGAGATCAGCCCCGTGGTCGAGACCCAGTACGGATTCCACGTCCTCCGTCTCGAGCAGAGGGAGATCGTACCCTTCGAGGAAGCCCGACCGACCGTGGTCCTGGAGGTGGCGAGCCTCTTGGGATCACTGGACCAGGCCCGGGAGCGGGCGTCCCTAGAGCAGGCCCAGGAGCTCGACGTCTCGATCCCAGAAGCGGAGCTGGTTGCGATCAACCGCGAGTGGGGCGATCGAGCTCTCCGCTGGAGCACCGCCTTCGGCTTTGCGCCGGATCTCACTCCCTCCCAGGTGAAGGAGGCCGCCCGGGCGGCTCTGGGCTCGACGGCCCAGAGCGTCGCCATCGCTCGCAACGAGCTAGCCGAACTGAGGTCGCTGTTCGAGTCCGCCTACCCCATCGAACTGGCACCCGGCTCGTAGGCGAGCGAAACACTGGAGGGGTCGGGACCGTAGAAGGAACACATGAAGGCTCAGACCAAGCGCAAGCTCGTGTTCCTCGGTGGCTTTGCTGCGTACTTCAGTGCGCTCTGGTTCCTGTGGGACACCTCCGCCGTATATCCGTTGAAGGTCTTCGTAGTCCTGCTCCACGAGATCAGCCACGCCATCGTGGCCGTGGCGACGGGTGGGACCATCGAGCGGATCGTCCTCGACCCCAATCAGGGCGGTGCTTGTTACTGCCCAGGCGGGAATGCATTTGCGACCCTCACAGCCGGGTATCTCGGCAGCCTGGCCTGGGGTGGCCTCCTCGTCACCGCGGGACAGGCCAAGCGCCTCAACAGCCGCTGGGTGACGGGAGCTGCCGGCATCCTGGTTATCGCCCTTACCCTCGCCTACGTCCGAAGCATGTTCGGGTTCGGGTTCGGGTTGGCCTTCGGCCTGGCCCTCGTCATCGGGGCAGCCAAGCTGTCGGCGGCCGTCAATCAAGGGATCCTTCTCACGCTCGGGCTGACGAGCTGCCTCTACGCCATCCTCGACATCAAGAGCGACATCCTGGACCGGCCCGAGCTCCAGTCCGACGCCGCCATGCTCGGCGACCTGACGGGCATACATACGGTGGTCTGGGGGAGCCTTTGGATCACCGTCGCCGTACTGGCCAGCGCCCTGGCTATTCCACCGTTCGTACCGCAATGCCTGACGGATACCGTATGTAGGATACCGTATGTAGTGGTGTCACGGCGTACTACACGCCGTGTTTGATTTCCTCTTGATCTCATCGGGTCGGCCCCGTAGGTTGGCGTTGACCTATGGACGGTCTGGGCCGCCCCGGCCCCCCAGTGAGGGGGAAAGGACGCGGACCGCGGGTCCCCGAGCCCGCCGGCGATACGCCCACAGTCGAACCGAAATAAGGAGGTGATCAATTGTCTAGTCCAAGTAGCCTGTCTGGCCTGGCAAGGGCAAGCGATCGCCGCTTCGGTCTGTAGGAGCCGAATCGGCTTCAGCTGTTCGCGCCATAAGCGGCCATCGCGCCGGGTTGCGACAGAAGAAACGCGCCGTCGGGCCGGCTGCCCCGACGGCGCGTTGTTTTTTGCGGGTGGGCCTCCCGCGGGATGGCCCAGGCGTATGTTTCAGCCGAAGTAGTCCGGCGCGTTTCCCGGCTTCCATTTTATGTTGCAGCCGACGCTGGACCGATGCTCGCCCGCGATGGGCCTTCCTTCCAGCAGAGCATCGGTGGCCTCCCTCAAGTCATCCCCGGTCACGGGCACGCCGTTGCCCGGCCGGCTGTCGTCGAACTGCCCTCGATAGACCAGGCGGCGCTCTCCATCGAAGAGAAAGAAGTCAGGCGTGCAGGCGGCCGCATAGGCCTTCGCCACCGACTGATCCTCGTCGAACAGGTACGGGAAGGTGTACCCCACCTCCTCCACCTCACGAGCCATCATCTCGGGACTGTCCTCCGGATAGGTCTCGACGTCGTTGGAGTTGATGCCCACCACGGCGAGCCCCTTCTCCTGGTACACCCGAGCGAAGTCTGCGAGCTCGGCACGCAGGTGCTTCACGAACGGGCAATGGTTGCAGAGGAAGACCACGAGCAGACCGGGTGCGTCTGTGAAGTCGTCGAGTGAGACGGTTCCACCGTCGGTGTCAGGAAGCGCGAACCCTGGAGCCTCCGTACCGATGGGGGCCATCGTCGATGCGGTCTTGACCACGGATCCTCCTCCGTATCGGTGGTGGAACGGCGAGGTGCCGGTCCCAGACCCGGTACCCAGGAGCCCCTGGCGTGGATCCATGGTCGTGCCTCCTCGCCCCTTCGGTGCTCGAGCTCGCCGAGCCATTCGCTCCGCCAGTCCCGCCGGACGGACGGGGGGACGAAAAGACCCGCGCGTCCGCAAATAACCTGCTCGTCAGCTTCCGTCACCACCCTTGAGCTGCTCGGGCAACGTGACAAGGTCGAGCACCTTGAAGCGCCGCTCGCCCATCGGTAGCTCGATGGTCACCTCCTCGGCCCGACGTGCTCCCATGAGCCCACGACCGATGGGTGAGGCCATGGAGACCTGTCCCCCGTCCAGATCCATGAAGTCACCGGCCACGATGGTCAGCTCCGTCACCTCGTCCAGGGCCAGGTCGTGGAGCTCGACCTTCGACCCGAAGCCCACTCGATCGGCGGGCATGGCATCGACGTCGATCTTCGAGAGCTCGGACATGCGGCTGGCGAGGTGGCCGATGCGAGCCTGGACGAACTGCTGTCGCTCGAGGGAGGACTTGTACTCGGCGTTCTCGCGCAGGTCACCCAGCTCAACGGCCTTTTGAATGCGTTCGGGGAGAAGGACGTTGAGCTCGTGTGTCAGCAGCTCGATCTCCGCTTCGATTTTCTCGCGAATCTCATCCAACATGAGGCAACGGTCCTGAAGGCAATGCTGAAACAGATGGGCCTGGGTGGCCCCCGGCGAAGAAAGCAGCCCACTCCGGTCCGGTCCCGAGGAGCGGCCCGAGCGCTCAAGTTAGCGCCTCGCCCAGTTGGAACGAAAGAGCATCCGCGGCCGACACGGCCTAACTGCTCCCGGCGGACCGTAGGGTCGCAGGTGCTACCCTTCCCGGGGATCCCCCTCGTCCAGCACCTTCTGGGTGCGCTCGGCACGGTAGCGCCGAACGGCCTCCCGTATCTCCGGGAACTTGTTGCCCAGCATCTCGCCGGCCAGAAGCGCGGCGTTGGTCGCCCCCGGCTTGCCGATGGCCAGCGTCCCCACCGGGATGCCTGCCGGCATCTGAACGATGGACAGGAGGGAGTCCAGTCCGTCCAGGGCCCATCCCTTGATGGGGACGCCCAGGACCGGGACGACGGTCTTGGCCGCCATCATCCCTGCCAGGTGGGCCGCCCCGCCGGCGCCGGTGATGATGACCTCGAGTCCTCGCTCTTCCGCAGTCGATGCGTATTCGATGCAGAGGTCCGGAGTGCGGTGACCGGAGATAACCCGGACCTCGTGAGGGATCCCGAGGCTCTCCAGTGCTTCTACGGCCCGACTCATGGTCTCCCAGTCGGACCGGGAGCCCATGACCACGCCCACGAGTGGCTTGGAGTTATTCATGGGAGGGAGCTTGGGTTGGGCGTGGACGCGGGTCAATAGGGCACGGCAGCGTCTCGACAATGACGGCCTCGTCGTCTACACTCGCGGGCACCATGACCGACATGACTCGGCCTCCCGAAGGCCCCCCCGTCTGGCCGTCCCACCGGCTGGATCTGCTGGCATTCCTGCCCATGATCCAGGTGGCCTGGAGCGACGGCGTTCTGACCCCCGACGAGCTGCTGGCCCTGTGCGAGGGGCTGGAGGATCAGGAATGGCTAGATCCTGAGGGCCTGGCGATCCTGAGGAGCTGGCTCCGTCCAGACTACCCACCGACCCCAACGGCCGTCGTAGAGCTGCGCGAGATCGTCCGGAGCTGGTGGCCCGAAGACCGGCGCGTGCCCGATTCGCTCGCGGGCCTGGGGCTCGAGCTGATCCGCGGGGCGGGGTTGACGGCGGGCCCCTGGACTGAGGATCGCGCGCCGGAGGCCCTCGCCCGGGCCGAGGAGCGCCTTGGGATACCTGGGCCGGAAGCCGTTCGAGAGCTGCTGGGCATCTCCGGCCCCCCCCGCAGCGAGCGCCACCGGCACGCTCCCTTTTGGATTGAGTCTCTCGGCTCGTACCTGGACGACACGCACGTCGACATACGGACCCGCGTCCTCGAGCTCATGAAATCCCCCGAGCTGGCCCTGCCGTTGGGGCTGCCTCGAGGCGAGTACCGGGAGCGGGTGCTCGAGGCGCTCCAGATACTGGCGCGGGAGGGCCTAGGCAGCCTCGAGTACCCGGAGGCCTACGGCGGCCGAGACGACCCGAGCGCGGCCATCGCGGTCTTCGAGACTCTGGCCTACGGAGACCTGAGTGTGCTGGTCAAGTTCGGGGTACAGTTTGGGCTCTGGGGTGGAAGCATCCTCCAGCTCGGCACCGCGTACCATCACGAGGCCTACCTCGCCAGGATAGCCTCCCTGGAGCTTCCGGGCTGTTACGGGATGACAGAAACGGGGCACGGCTCCAACGTTCGGGATCTCGAGACGGTCGCCCGCTACGACGCGGAACCCGGAGAGTTCGTCGTTCATACCCCCTCGCCGGACGCAAGAAAGGACTGGATCGGAAACGCGGCCCTCCACGGCCGCATGGCCACGGTCTTCGCCCAGTTGGAAGTGGGCGGCACGCGCCACGGAGTCCACGCGTTCGTGGTCCCCATCCGGGACGATGACGGCCAACCTCTTCCCGGAGTGACCATCACCGATCGGGGCGACAAGGTGGGCCTGAACGGGGTCGACAACGGGACCCTGTCCTTCCACGACGTTCGGATCCCCAGGGGGAACCTCCTCAACCGCTTCGGCGAGGTGACCCCCGAAGGCGTCTACTCGAGCCCGATCCCGAGCTCCGGTCGCCGCTTCTTCACCATGCTGGGCACGCTCGTGGCCGGCCGGGTGAGCGTGGCGGCCGCGTCCGTGAGCGCCGCCAAGACCGCCCTAACTGTGGCGATACGTTACGGCGATGGACGCCGGCAGTTCGGGCCGTTCGGCTCGGAGGAGGCCCCAGTCCTCGACTACCGGGTCCACCAACGCCTCCTGTTGCCCCGGCTCGCCACCACGTACGGACTACACTTCGCGGTCCGGGACCTCATCAGGCGTTACACGGGAGCGCCCGACGGGGCGGTGGAGGTCGACGCCGCCGGTCTCAAGGCCTACGCATCCACCTCCGCGGTGGCGACGATCCAGGCCTGCAGGGAGGCCTGTGGCGGCCAAGGGTATCTGGCGGCCAATCGCCTGGGTATCCTGCGGAACGATGTCGACGCCTTCACCACGTTCGAGGGCGCCAACCCCGTGCTGCTTCAACTTGTCGCGAAGGGGCTGTTGTCGGGTTATGGGGACGAGTTGGGAGACCTGAGACTCTGGGGGATGCTTCGACACGTAGCCGAGCGGGCAGGAGTGCGTTTGACCGAGATGAACCCCGTCGTCACTCGGAGAACCGACGAGGATCACCTCCGGGACCCCGAATTCCACGTGGCGGCCTTCCGATACAGGGAGGATCGCCTATTGGCCTCCGCGGCCAGGCGTCTCAGGGATCTCCTGGAAGACGGTGTGAACTCCTTCGACGCCATGAACCGCACGCAGGATCACCTCGTTACCCTGGCCCGCTCCCACGTCGAGCGCCTCGTCCTGGAACGCTTCCGGCACGCTGTCGTGCGTGCTCCGACTCCCGGGCTCTCGGAGGCCTTGGATGGTCTGGCCACGCTCTATGCCCTGGCCACCATGGAGACGAACCGGGCCTGGTACCTCGAGAGCGGCTATATGGAGCCGGCCAAGACACGTGCCATCCGATGGCTCGTGAACGAGCTCTGCTCCGAGATCAGGGAGCAAGCCGTGTTCCTCGTGGACGGATTCGGGATTCCGGACGAGGTGCTACGAGCGCCCATCGCGCCCGAAAGCGGGGACTCCACACGAGTCTGAGGGCCCCAGAAGCACTGATTGCACAGCGTTTTCGACCCCGGTACCTCGACGCCCCAGGGAAGGAAACACTTGTTTCCTGAAAACCGGCCCCGCATCTTACAAGGGTTCAAGACATCTAGACTCCCCCGAGGAAGGGACATATGGCTCGCAAGATCGTGTCCGCCTGCGCGGTAGTGGCTAGCCTGTTGGCGGTGACTCCCGCTCTGGCCCAGACGCCGGTGTGGTCGGCAGACCGCCCGGACGCGCACGCCCCGGTTGGGGTCATGGCCGACTACACCCTGGAGAAGGGCGACGTCTATATCGGCTATCGGTATTACCGAGAGGACTTCGAGGGGACGCTCGTCGGCACGACGCCGTTCTTCTCGGACGATGTCCTGGACTTCTTCTCCGTGGCTCCCCTGTCCCTCGACAGCGAGAGGCATGAGTTGGAGCTGCGCTGGGGACTCTCCGACAACTTCACGGTCTCCGTGTCGATGCCGTTCGTAATCAACAACATGTTGAGCCTCACGGAAGACGACGAGTTCTTCCAGACCACGGCGAACAACATCGGTGACCTGAGCGTCCGCTTTCTCATCGACCTGTTCGAGATCGACCAGTACAGGATGCACGTCCTGTTGGGGGCCACCGCTCCCACCGGTGAGAATCTGTCCGGGACCAGACGCCCTCCTCGGGGACCGGCGAGGACGTGCTGCCCTTCCCCATGCAGACCGGCACCGGCCACCCGGACATCCTGGGAGGCCTGACGTTCATTACCCAGAACGAGGTGGCCAGCGTCGGTGCACAGGCCAACATCGCCATCCGCGCCGTCGACAATGACCGCGACTACCGCCTCGGCGACCGGTTCGAGTTCACGGCTTGGGGTGCATACAACTTCAATGATTGGCTGAGCCTATCGGCCCGGGTCCTCTACGAGACCGTTGGAGAGACCGAGGGCGTCGAGCCGCTCACCGACGGGGTCGAGGATCCGAGTGCGAACCCGTTCGCCCAGGGAGGCGAGCGCGTGTACATCCCGTTCGGCGTCAACCTCTACTTCCGCGATGGCTTGGTGAAGGGCCACCGGATCGCCTTCGAGTGGTATTACCCGGTCCATGAGGATCTGAACGGACCTCAGCTGTCGGCCGATCAGACATTAGTCACTTCCTGGCAGATCGTGTTCTAGACCACGCGTACCATGTGGTAGGCCTTCTTCCCTTTCCTCAGAACCAGAAAGCGGCCCTCCACCGCGTCTTCGAGCCGGACTTTGGCTTCCACGTCCTGAACCCGGACGTTGTTCACATAGATACCGCCTCCCTCGATGGAGCGACGAGCATCACCCCGTGAGCTCGCCACCCCGGCCGACGCCAGCAGGTCGAGGATCCCTTTCCCCTCCCCTTCCAACTCCGCCCGCGGTATCTCGCTGGAGGGTA
Organism: Longimicrobiales bacterium; assembly: GCA_965218295.1. Lineage (GTDB taxonomy): Bacteria > Gemmatimonadota > Gemmatimonadetes > Longimicrobiales > Gaopeijiaceae > CBDCKN01. The sequence goes on from CBDCKN010000013.1 coordinate 586,074, forward strand.
CCTCGGCGAATATGTCGGCAATCTCGTCTGCCCCCAGGCCCGAGAGCTCGCCCCCGAAGAGGACGGCCGTCGCCGCTCGGGCGCCGGCCAGGCCCGTCTCGCCGTGGACACTCCTCGTGACCTCCTCCGCCAGCCTCCGATGGGCCGCCCTCTCGTGCGGGCGCTCGGCCAACTCCGCCTCTTCGACCGCTATCTCGTTGGCGTCCCGCAGCGTGAAGTACTTGAGGTATCGGACGACGTCGCCGTCAGCGACGTTCATCCAGAACTGGTAGAACCGATAGGGAGAGGTGAGCGTGGGGTCGAGCCAGACGGACCCCGCCTCGGTCTTGCCGAACTTGCGGCCCCCGGCCCCGGTCACCAGCGGGTAGGTGAGGCCGTGGGCCTTCTCGCCCCTCATCCTCCTGACCAGGTCGATTCCCGCCGTGATGTTCCCCCACTGGTCCCTGCCGCCCATCTGGAAGGTGCACCCATAGTGTTCGTTGAGTGCCACGAAGTCGTAGGCTTGCAAGAGCGCGTAGCTGAACTCCGTGTAGGAGATCCCCACGTCCTCGTCCTCCAGCCGACGCCGTACCGACTCCTTCTTCAAGAGAGCGTTCACCGAGAAGTGCTTTCCCACGTCCCGAAGGAAGTCGACCATTGCGATGTCGCCAAGCCACTCCAGGTTGTCCACCGTGCGGGCCGGGTTGATGGCGCACTCGAAGTCGAGAAAGTGCTCGAGCTGAACCTGCATGGACGCCAAGTTCTCGGCGGCCTCTTCCTTGGTGAGAAGCTGCCGCTCTTCGATCTTCCCGGACGGATCCCCGATGAGCCCGGTGCCCCCACCCACGAGCACGATGGGGTGGTGCCCCATACGCTGGAGGTGTACGAGACCCATGATGGGCATGAGGGAGCCCACGTGGAGACTCGGCGCCGTGGGATCGAAGCCGATGTATCCGGTCACGGACCCCTCTTGAAGGGCCGCGCCGGCCCCTTCGGTGGCGTCCTGCAACATCCCGCGCCAGCGGTATTCTTCCAGTAGGTTCATTTCGCTCGGCTCAGTTTCGTCGTCCTGATTCGGAAGCCGAAAGATAGTCGCGGTCCGATCGGACGCGAGGCAAATTTCAGCCACCGGTGAGCCAGGCGACTTAGAGAGGGCCGATTCCGACCAGACGGGCCCGTACCTCCGCCCGGTCAATCTTGCCGTTGGCGTTCCTGGGAAGCTCTTCGGCGACGGCGAGCCGTCTGGGCACCTCGGCACCTGAGACCCGCTCCCGCACGGCGGACTCCAGCGCTTCTATGTCCAGCACCCCGGATTCAGGGACGACTAGGGCCCCCACCACCTCACCCCAGGTGTCGTCGGAAATACCGACCACGGCGACGGCGGCTACACCCGGAAAGTCCAGAATCACCTCCTCGACCGACTTGGGATCGATGTTGACCCCGCCGGATATGATGCGTTCGTCCATGCGTCCGGTGATCCACAGGTGTCCTTCCTCATCGAGGGTGCCGAAGTCTCCGGTGGCCAGCCATCCGTCTTCGTCGACGACGGACGGAGCCACTGTCGGCCCACGTATCCAGATCTCTCCGCTCTCCAGCAACCGGAGCTCGACCCCGTCGATGGGAGAGCCGACCGTGCCCGGCTTTTCCGCCACGAGCTCGGGAGGCGCGGTGGCGACCTGCGAGCAGGCCTCGGTCAGACCGTATGAAAGGGCCAGGGGGTATCCCCGGCCGAGAGCCTCCTCCACCAACCGCTCTCCGGCTGCCGCTCCACCGATGAGCAGGCAGCGAAGGCTGGATGGAACGGGCGCGCCGCCACGAGCATCGAGGAGCTGGTGGAGCATGGTCGGAACGAGTGACGCGTGCGTGACCTCTCCGAAGTCGATGAGCTCCGCCAGGGTCCTCGGGGAGTACGGCCCCCGAACGAGGAGGCACGATCCCGAGTGAGCCACCCTGTGGACCAGGGCCAGCCCGCCGATATGGGCCAGAGAGAGCGACGCATACCAGCGATCATCCGGTCCCAGGTCCAGACGGGCCGACACTGCCCGCGCGCTGGCGTCCAGGGCATCCATGGTCACCGGCACGACTTCGGGCTCGCCGGACGTTCCGGATGTCCAGAGGAGGGCGAAGGGCCGGGGTGCCCCCGCCTCTTCCCCCACACCGCCGTGGCCCGGGGGCGGCTTGGGCAGGTCGTCCACGGTCGTGAACCAGTCCGGGTCCAGTCCCAGCCCGCGCACGTCAGCATCAGTGCTCAACAAGAGGTCGGGCCCGACCGCATCCAGGACCCGCTCCATCGCCTCCGATCCCAGTCGGGGGTTCACAACGGCCAGCGTGGCTCCGGTGCGAGGAACCGCGAAAAGGGCCTGGACCGAGAGGGCGCTCTGGTGAGAGACCAGGGCCACGGTGGCTCCGGAGCCCGAGCCGAAGGGCGCCAGGCGGCGGGCCATCCGCGCCACGGCGGCATCGAGCTGGGCGTAAGTCCAGACCTGAGCCCCGTCATCCAGGGCCGGAGCGTCGGGCCGGCTCCCGGCGGCAGCGTGGACAGGATCGCTCATCCGAAGGCCAAGCCCACGCTGAGCAGCACGCCGTAGAGCGCCACCACCCGCGCAGTTCCCGGTAATGCAGGGACCAACTCCCGGGCGTCGTCCTTCGTCATGACTAGGGTCACCGGAGTGATCGATGCAATGCCGGCGCCGAGGGCGACGAGGGCAGTCCCGGGCCACCCGTAAAGCGCCACGCCCAGAACCGGCACCGCGAATCCCACGCCCATCAGCAGGACGTATTCGATCCTGCTACCGAGCCGGCCGAGGCGGACCGCGAGGGTGCGCTTCCCGGCCGCCGCGTCGGTGTCGAGGTCCCTCACGTTGTTGGCCACCAATATGGCCGTGTTCAGGGCGCCTATCCCAACGCCGGCCACGAGTGCGTCTCCCGGAAGCGCCAGAGCCTGGACCCAGTACGTCCCACCCACCGCCACCAGGCCGAAGAAGACGAACACGAAGGGATCGCCGAGCCCATGGTAGGCCAGTGGGTAGGGACCTCCCGTGTAGGTCACGGCACAGAAAAGCGAAGCCAACCCGATCCACACGATGGGCCATCCGCCCACCGAGACGAGATAGACTCCTACGAGAAGCGCCACGAAAAGCGTGATGACCATTCTCCACCACACCTGCTTGGGTGGGATCAGGCCGGCCTGGGTCACCCTGAGGGGACCCACGCGGTCGTCCGTGTCACCCCCCCGGAGGAAGTCGTAGTAGTCATTGGCGAGATTCGTCCCGATCTGGATGAGGAGCGCGCCCACGAGGGCCGCCGCCGCCGGCGCGGCGCGGTAAGTGCTGTGGGCGCCCGCGAGGCCCGCCCCTACGAGCACCGGAGCCGCCGCGGCCGACAAAGTCTTCGGGCGTGCGGCCAGAATCCAGGCGCGGGTGCGGGAGATGGGTTCTACCACGGCAGCCACGGAAACTGCCGGAAGTTCGCCTTGCGTTTCTCGAGGAACGCGCTCTTCGCCTCCTTCGCCTCTTCCGTCATGTAGTAGAGGAGGGTGGCGTTCCCGGCGAGCTCCTGGATTCCCGCCTGGCCATCGACATCCGCGTTGAATGAGGACTTGAGAAGCCTGATGGCCAGGGGGCTCTTGTCGAGAATCTCCTGGGCCCAGCGCCAGCCCTCCATCTCCAACTCCTGGACGGGCACAACCTTGTTCACCATGCCCATCTCGAGCGCCTCCTGTGCGCTGTACTGGCGGCACAGATACCAGATCTCCCGAGCCTTCTTCTGACCCACCATCCGGGCAAGGAACGACGCCCCGAAGCCGCCGTCGAAGCTTCCGACCTTGGGGCCGGTCTGACCGAATACGGCGTTGTCGGCCGCGAGCGTGAGATCACATACGATGTGGAGCACGTGGCCGCCGCCGAGGGCGTATCCTGCCACGAGGCAGATCACAGGCTTCGGCATGCTGCGGATATAGCGCTGCAGCTCGAGAACGTTGAGCCGGGGCACCCCGTCTTCTCCCACGTAGCCCGCGTCCCCTCGGACCTTCTGATCTCCCCCCGAGCAGAAGGCGTAGACCCCGTCCTCCGCCGGGCCTTCTCCGGTTAAGAGCACCACACCGATGCGTGTGTCCTCGCCCGCGTTCTTGAAGGCTTCCTGCAGCTCCAAAATGGTCCCGGGCCGGAAGGCGTTACGGATGTGGGGTCGGTTGATGGCGATGCGGGCCACCCCGTCGGCCTTCTTGTAGGTGATGTCTTCGTACTCCTTGACCACCTCCCACTGCGGCTCACTCATCTACGGGCATCCTAGGTCTCGAGTCATTGCCGTCGTCATGTGTCGATCGAGCGCAGGTCACGCCACCTCGATCTCGCGTCGGACCGCCTCGACCACCGCCTCGATCACCTCCCGATGCCGACACTGATTCTCGTCGCGGTCCGTTCGAATCTCCAGAATCTGGGGTCCCGGCTCAAGCAGGGCCTCACGAAGAGCCTCCGAGGTGCGGGTCGGGTCGTCCAGGCGACGGTACGAAATCCCGTACAGATCCGCGGCGTGGCGAAAGTCGAGCCCATGCGGCGTCGCAAAATAGCGAGTGAACTCGGGCTCGTGCTCCCGGATGGGGAGCATGTGGAAGATGCCTCCCCCGTCGTTGTTGATCACCACGAAGAGCACGTTCAGCCGATTCTCTCTGACCGCGAACAGTCCATTCATGTCGTGGTAGAAGGCCAGATCTCCGAGCACAGCCACCATGGGCGGCTCATTCCGGTCTGACGAATCTCCGACTCGTGAAGAAGTGGCTGCCGCGACTCCCGCCACCGTGGAGACGATTCCGTCGATCCCGCTGGCACCTCGATTCCCGAAAATGCGAAGACGCTTCGGCCCTGCCCCTCCGAACGCGTCCAGATCCCTCACCGGCATGGAGTTGGAGACGAAGAGGGTACCCCCCTCCGGGAGGGTCTCCACCACGGCCGAGAGGACGTCTCCCTCGAAGAAGTCGCCACCAACCCTCTGCACCGCCTCGCGAGCGGCTCGGTCGAGGCGCTTCCACACCCCGCTCCATCCGGCCGGCGCGACGGTTTGGGACACGCCGGTCGCCACCTCGGCGAGTAGCGCCACCACGTCGGCCTGTACGTAGCGGGACCCGGGAGACAAGGAGTCCTTTTGCGGGTGCCCTGCCCCGATCACGATCGAGGGCACGCTTCCACACTCCTCCAGGAAGGTGAGGACCCCGGCCGACGTGGGAGGCCGCCCGACTCGGAGGATGAGGTCGGGCCGAAGCCGGCCCCGCGCCGCGGGGTCCCGGAGGAAGAGGTCCGATGTCACGATCGCAGGTGACCCACAGTCGTGTCCGAAGCGTGCCCCGGAGAGAGGGTCCGCGAGAAGGGGGAAGCCGGTGGCTGCGGAAAGACGGATCAGGGCAGGCCCAACGCGGTCGGGATCGGCAACGGGGCCGGCCACGATGAGCCCCCTCTCGCCGCCTCGAAGAAAGCTGACGAGCGCCTCCACCTCCCCGGCCCGGAGAGTGCCGTCGGAGCTCGGGAGGGCCTCCATGGGAGCCCCGTCGGGTCGGCCGTCTAAGCCCCATGGATCCGCCTCCCGTAGGCTTCCCACTCTCGCCGGATCCATCTCGACGGGCTCCAACGGCTTGTCGAACGGGAGGTTCACGTGGACCGGCCCAGGATCGGGCCCCAGGGTCCGGGCCACGGCCTTGCAGGCCAGAGCCCTCGTTTCCCGCAGGTTATCGAGGGCCGGGTCACCGGCGTCGAGGCTCTCCCTCGGATACGACCCGTAGATGCCCTCCTGATCGATGGTCTGGTTGGCGTCGGAGCCACGAAGGCGGAGGGGTCGATCCGCCGTAAGGACCAACAGAGGCACGCCACTCCGGGACGCCTCGATGACGGCTGGAAAGAGGTTGGCCGTGGCGGTACCCGACGTGGTGATCACGGCTGCGGGGTTGCGCGTGGCCTTCCCGATGCCGAGCGCGAAGAAGCCCGCCGATCGCTCGTCCAGGTGGACCCAGGTGGTGAAGCGGGCGTCCATGGCGCACGCCATCACCAGTGGCGTGGGGCGGGAGCCCGGAGCCACGCACACGTGCTCGAGGCCGACCCGAGCCAGCTCATCCATGAAAGCTCTTGCCCAGGCGGTCGTGACCGCCGGATCGCTCATTGCGCCCCGCTTGCCGCCAGGGCTCGGAGAACCGACTCGAACTTGATGCTGGTCTCCTCCCATTCGAGGCCGGAGTCCGAGCCGGCTACGATGCCAGCTCCGGCGAACAGCCGCCACTGATGGTCGTGGGCCACTGCGCAGCGGAGCGCCGGAGCGAAGACCCCGTTGCCTTCCAGGTCGAACCAGCCCACAGGCCCCGCATACCAGCCACGCTCGAACGGTTCCTCGCGACTCAGAAACGCGAGGGCATCGTCCCGGGGAAGCCCACAGACGGCTGGCGTGGGATGAAGAGCCTCGAGCACCGTCAACACCGACGTGCCTTCCGGCACGCTCGCCCGGATTTCAGTCTCGAGATGTTGTATCCGCGCCAGCGTGAGGACGTGGGGCTCGGGCTGCGCGTGCACCTCGTGGGCCAGCGGCCCCAAGCGGGCCACCATGTCGTCGAGGGCGATACGATGCTCGACTCCGTTCTTCTCACTCGCCAGCAGGCGCACCGCCAGGGCTTCTTGCTCCTCGAGCGTTTCGCCGCGGGCAACCGTTCCGGCAACGGCCGTGGCGTGGAATGCACCCCGGGACATGGTCGCCACAGTCTCCGGCGCCGCTCCCACGAGCGGACACCCGTCGGCCGGCTCGAAGAGGAAGACATGGCTTCCGTGGTTCTCCTCCCAGAGGTGCTGCACTACTTCGACGGGATCCACGCGTTCTTGGGTGACGACGTCCAGGGTGCGCGCCAGCACCACCTTGGACACCTCCCCTCCGGCGATGGCCGCCAATGCGTCGGTGACGGCGGAGTCCCACGCGCTGCGCTCCGATTCGGTTCGAGTCGTCGGGATGGTGGGAGGTGGCCCGTTCTCACTGCGCGAAACCCCTCGGAGCCTCTCGCAAATCCGTCCGGCCCGCTTCGACAGCAGGCTCAGCGCGGTATCCACCTCGCCCTCGTCGGGACCGACCACGGTCCGGACCGTCAGCCGCGGTGGTCGGCAGCCCCTACCCTCCAACTCGAACGCAGGTAGGTGGAAGAGCGCGGGGGTGAACCCGGCCCAGAGATCGACGGTGGAGTGGTCGGAGCGGAAGGAGAAGCCGCCGTAGAACCGGCTCAAAGTTGTCCGTTCACTGCCCGTGACAGGAGCAAAGTCGAACAGAGCGCGTGCCTCGGCCTCGATGGCGGAAAAGCGGTCCGTCGAGGCATGGCCGTCTACCGAAAGCGTGGCAACGGCGCCGGAGTGGGCCACCCAGCGATCGGCCCTGGCCCAGAACCCGCGAGGCCCACCCTTCGCCTGCCGAAGGAAGAGCATGGGATCGGCACCCATGGCTTGTGCAGTCACGGTGACGAGGCGTGCCGGTGCGGCCACGACGGTATCTGCCGGGTTCATGGCTCCGTGGTTCGAGCGTACGTGTACCTCACGGTCCAGCAGCGGACCGTGGGGCTCAATAGTCCGGGCAGATGGCAATATACGAGAAAGGTCCGTCATACCAAGACGAACGACCTTTCTGCGGCCCACGTGCCACCGCCTCGCGTCGGCGCGGTTGGACAGGCATGTTGTGTTCCATGGTCCATCCCACGCCACAATCCGATAACCCCCGGCCCAGGGTCGCGCTCTTTGTCACGTGCATGGTGGACGCCATGTATCCGCGCGTCGGCATGGCGTCCGTCGAGCTTCTGGGGCGGCACGGCGCCGAGGTCGTCTTTCCCGAAAACCAGACGTGCTGCGGCCAGCCGGCCTTCACCGCGGGATATTGGAAGGAGGCACGTAAGCTTGCCCTGAACTTTCTCGACGTGTTCGGTCCCCTGGTCGAAGGCGGCGAGGTCGATGCCATCGTTGCTCCGTCCGGAAGCTGCGTGGCCAACGTGAAGCACTCCTTCCGGATTCTCCTGGAAGGGGGGGCGCCCGAGGAGACTCGTGAGCGGGCCCGGCTGGTAGGCGACCGCACCCACGAGCTCACCGAGTATCTCGTGGACGTTCTGGGAGTGGAAACCACGGGAACGAAATCGACCCGGTCCATCACGTATCACCCGTGCTGCCACCTGCTGAGGGAGCTCAGGGTCGACCGCCAACCGCGCACGCTTCTCGAGAGCCTCGAGGGTGGGGAGCTCGTCGATCTAGAGGAGTCCGAGGAGTGCTGTGGCTTCGGCGGCGCCTTTGCGGTCTGGAACTCGGAGATCAGCACCGAGATGGGTCGCCGCAAGGCCCGGCACCTGGACGCCTCGGGGGCTCAGGTCGTGGCAGTGGGCGACGTGGGTTGCATGACCCACATGAACGGAATCCTCGTGCGAGGCGGCCATCGATGCCGCGCCGTTCACATCGCGGAGCTCCTGGCAGGCGACGACGGGGGCCGCGCGTGAAGATCGACATCGACGCGCCCTACCGGACCCGGGTCAGGCAAGCCCTGGCGGACACCGACCTCAAGACCGCCCTGGACCGGGCCACCGGGCAACTCGCGCAGAGACGCCTGACCGCGCTGGCCGCGGTGAACGCCGAAGTGATGCGGGCCGAGAGCCGAACCGTCCGTGAAAGGGCCATCCGGCGTCTCCCAGAGCTTCTGGAGGAGCTGGAGGGCAACCTCGCTCGAAACGGATGTACGGTGCATTGGGCTCGAGATGCCGCCGAGGCGAACCGCGCAGTAGTGGAGATCGCCCGGCGCGGGGGAGTGGAGAGTGCGGTCAAATCCAAGTCCATGGTCACCGAGGAGATCGGGCTCAACCACGCTCTGGAGGAGGCCGGGATCGACATCGTCGAGACGGACCTCGGGGAGTACATCATCCAGCTCGACGACGAGCCGCCCAGCCACATCGTCGCTCCCGTCATTCACAAGCGCGCCGAGGACGTGGCAAGAGTCTTCGAACGGGAGCTGGGGATGGAGCCGACCCTGGACGCGGCGGTCATGTGTGCCACGGCACGAGGGGAGCTGCGACGGCGATTCCTCGGGGCGCAGATGGGGATCAGCGGCTGCAACTTCGCCGTGACCGAGAGCGGCACCATCTGCTTGATCACGAACGAGGGGAACGGCCGCATGGTGACCAGCCTCCCCCGGATATATGTCGTCGTGGTCGGGATCGAGAAGGTCGTGGAGACGCTGGAGGACGCGGTGCTTCTCTGGCAGGCCACGACGAGAAACGCGACGGGCCAGGACGTCTCGGTCTACTTCTCATTGACTAGCAGCCCACGTCCTGCGGGTCACGCCGACGGGGCCCAGGAAATGCACGTCGTCCTCGTCGACAACGGGCGCTCGGGCGTGCTCATGCGCGGATACGCCGACGCACTCCTCTGCATCCGCTGTGGAGCGTGTCTGGACGTATGTCCCGTCTACCGGGAGATCGGTGGGCACGCCTACGGTCGGACCCCCTATTCCGGGCCCATTGGGTCGATCCTCACCCCATTGCTGGCCGAGGCCAGGGGGGACGACTCGAACGCGGGCAAGGAGCTCCCGTTCGCCAGCTCGCTCTGCGGAGCGTGTAAGGACGCCTGCCCCGTGAAGATCGATCTCCCCCGGCTGCTCCTCGAGCTCCGAGGTGATCTGACGGCACGGGGTGAATCGAGCCTGGCGGCACGAGCTTCCGTGAAAGCGCTCACGCTGCCCTTGCATGGCCCGCGCCGATACCGCTTCGCCACACGGGTGGGACGCTTCTTCGGCCGGCTTCTGGGGGGACGCGTAGGACACATATCCGCCTTGCCCCCGCCCTTCGGCGCATGGACCCGAACCCGGGTGTTCCCCGTTCCACCGAAGAGGACGTTCAGGGAGCTGTGGAAGGCCGGGAGGGCGAGGCGGAGCGGCGGGGTGGATGGGGTGGAGGCCGACGGGCACGACCAGGGCACGGAGGCGGGATGAGCGACTCTGCGCAGGCGAAAGGCGGGGCGTCGGCCCAGGCACGAGCGTGGATTCTCGGGCGGCTTCGAGAAGGTCTCGCCGATCCCTCGGCCGCGTTCAAGGTACCCGGGTCCGGGGAGCCCCTCCCCGGACCACCCACGCCTATCACACATGCCGGCGGCGATTCCCGGGCTTTGGCCGAACGGTTCGGAGCCAGCCTGGACGCCGTGCTGGGGAGCCACGAGATCGTCGAAGGTGCGGACGCCGTCGTGGATCGGGTCCTGGCGCGCATCGCCGCGCTACGCGAAGCCGGCTCGGCGGACGGCCTTTCCTTCGCAAGGGCTCTGGCCTGGGCTGCGGACGCCCTGGGAGTCCACGATCTCACGGAGCGCTTGGGCCGGGCGGGCATCTCGGTGATCGTGCCCGACGACCTCCATGATCCGAGGCAGCGAAGGGACGCCGCGAGCGCAGCAGTCGGTGTCACTGCGGTCGATGCCGCTCTGGCGAGCACCGGCACTGTGGTGGTGGGTGCGGGCCCCGGCCGGAGTCGAGTGGCCAGCCTGTTGCCGTTACATCACATCGTCTTGGTCCCCACGAGCCGAATCCACGGTAGCGCGGAAGCGTGGATCGCGTCTCTCAGGGAAGACGGACGGTTGGACGACACCCTGCGCGACGGTTCTCAGCTCACCTTGATCACGGGACCCAGCAAGTCGGCGGACATCGAGCTGACGCTGACCCTGGGCGTTCACGGCCCCCGAACGGTTCACGCCATCATCTTCCACGATCAGGGCCTGACGGAGACCCTCCGCTCCACGAACACCGTGTAGCCACCGGGGGGTGCCGCTATTGCTGCTCCCGACGCCACTCGTATACGAAGCCGTCGCAGCACGGATCGGAGAGAACCAGGTCCCCGGCCTCGGTGATCTGCACCCACTGTTCGTCGAAGCCGGTGAGGGGTTGGGCGTAGAGCAGCTGCGCGGAGCGTACCGCCGAGCCGGCGGCCATCAGGGGGACGAACTCGAAGGTGGTCGTCACTTCCGGAACCCCGTCCCGGGCCATCTCCACCTGGTTCGGGGGGGCGAAGGTGAGGGTCTGCGTGTATCCCTCGCTCTCGGGTGTTCGGGTGGTGCCGGCGATCCCACCTGTGGCCCGGATCCACGACCAGGTCCCGAAGAGAGCTTGGAGCAGCTCATCCTCCCCCGGGGCGGTGGGATCGGAGCTGCATGCGGCAGGCACGAGCAAGACCAGAAGGGTGAGGGGCACGACGAGTGCCCGGGCTCGGCCACCCTTCCCTTTCTCTGCAACACGGTTCCTCTGGCGACCCATCACACCTCAACTCCCGCCGGCCTCGGCCGGCTCATCTATGTGATTCACGACTTCACTCGGTTCACCACGTCACGGTCCCTCTGACGACACACAAATACACGGCCCGAGGATGGAGGTTCGGGACTCGGAAGAGGGGCTCCCGGCCCTTCCGAGCGATTCCCGACGTACCTTCTAAACGAATGACCGCACCCCTTTGTGACGGCTCGGGCTCCTGTTCATGGTGGCGCGACCTACGTCCATATGGTGACTCGGCTAGATCGCATGCACGCCACATACTCGTGCGGGGCTTGCGCCACGGACCGCCAGGCCCTTAATGGAGAACTCTCCACCAGATCTCCCACAACCGGATCCCATGATGGAAAGGTCTCCAAGAGTGTCACCCCAGAGGGCGACCCCTTGGCCAACGCCCGCCTCGAAGGTCAGCGCCGTCGGCACCGTGTCGGTCTTCGTGACGCTGACCCTTTTGGCCGGACCCGTCATGGCCCAGGAGGCCCCACCCCAGCCGGACATCTACGTGGCAGACCTCTCGGTTTTCGACGAGCTCTACTATCTCGGAGACTTTCAAAACGTCACCAACCGGCCCGAGGCCTACGACAACCAGCCCCTGTTCACGCCGGATAGCCGGTCGATCCTCTACACGGCGGCGTACGACGACGGAGACGACGGGCAGACCGAGATCCATCGCTACTATCTGTCCTCGGGGCGTACCACGCGCATTACGAGAACCGCCGAGAGCGAGTATTCGCCCACGCCCATTCCCGGCGATCGGGCCTTTTCGGCGATCCAGGTCGAGGCCGATTCGACGCAGCGACTCTGGCGCTTCACGATGGAGGGCATGGACGCCGAAGTCGTCCTGCGTGACGTGGCCCCCGTGGGGTATCACGCCTGGGGTAACGAACAGAGCCTCCTGCTCTTCGTCCTTGGAGGACCGCCGACGCTGCAGGTGGCCGACGCCACCACCGGCCTTTCCGAGGTCGTGACCGACAGCGTGGGCCGATCGTTGCACAAGATCCCCAATCGGAACGCCTGGAGCTTCGTCGAACGGGTCTCGGACGAGGAGTCATGGATCAGCGAGCTGAACATCGGGACCCATGAAATAGTGCGTCTGATCCGGACCCGGGATGGTGGCGACTTCCACGCCTGGACGCCGGAGGGAGTCCTCCTCATGGCCTCCGGAGGCCAGATCCTCCGGTGGGATCCGGAAGTGGACGCCGACTGGCGCGTCATGGCGAACCTCAGGCACATGAACCTGATCTTCAGCCGCATCGCCGTGAGCCCCGACGGCACGAAGATCGCCATCGTCGGTATGCGGAACCCGGTGGACGAGCCGTAGGAGCCGGCTCCCCGGCCTCGGAGGAATTTCTTTGTCGGTGGCGAGCCGCGTCGGTAGATTGGAGCTACCGACGTGGGCCATTCGATCCGGGAGCAGCGATGCGGCTGCGAGTCCAATACGTCTTTTCTATGGTGACCTTGGTTGCCCTGTCGGGGTGCGGCGAGACGGCAACGGAGCCGATCGAGCCCACGGGAGCTCTAGACGAGCTTGCCGCGCAGGCGGCAGCAACCGCCGTAGTCGAGGCGACGGACGCCAGGCTTCCCCACCTCCCCTCCCTGGTCCACGAGGCCCTCGAGGTTGTCAGGTCCGACGACGCCCAGGTCGAAGCCGCCACCGCCTTCCGACGTGCGCGCCGAGCCCGGATGGCGGCCCGGGAAGCCTACGAAGCTGGTGACGAAAGGCGAAGCCCTTCGCCTCCTGCGTCGGGCCCGCCGGTTCACCCTCGAGGGGGTCATCGCGGCGTTGGGTCCGGGCGTCGTCACGGAAGCCATTGCCGGTGTCGAGGCCGCCATCGCCCACTGGGACGAGCGAGTGTCCGATCGCGACGTGCCCGAGCGCTTCCTGCGAGCCCTCGAGCACGCCCGGAGGCAGGCGGCGGCGGCCCGGAACGCCGATTCCCCCGTGGCCGCCCTCTCCCACGCGCTCATCGCCGCGGAGATCATCCGGGCCCTATCGCCCGCTCACCTCGCCATCCGGGCATTGCGCCACGCGGCTCATGCATTCCGTGGGGCCACAGAGGCGGTGGGTGATGCCCCCACGGACGACGAGAGGGCAATTCTGGCCGAGGCTCGCCGGGTTCTCTCGAGGGCCGAAGAGGCCTTCTAAAACCACGAGTGGCGAGCCGCCCTGCGTGCCGCCCTGGCTTCGGCGGAGCTCTCACTCAAGGTCCTCGACGGCCGATCCCCGTAGCGGGCGTATCCCATCGCGCCGCATCGCGGGCACCAGGCGGTCCTCGGCACCCGTTGACGAGCCAGCTGTACCAGGCGGAGCCCACCGACCCCATGATCCTGGGGAGCGTGGTTCTGGTGCTCTGGCCGTGGGCCTCGTCGCCAGCTACCTGCCCGGAAGAAGGGCGAGCCGCCTCGATCCTGTGGAAGCGTTGCGGGCGGAGTAGTCCTCAGAGGCACTTGCGCAGGACCGGGGTTTGACCGCGCCGGAGCTGGTAGGGACCCGCCGTCAGATCTCTCGGGATGATGTCCACTTCCAGGCTCATAGACGCTCCGCCGATCCGCCCGCGGAAGAGGGCCTCGAGCTCGTCCGGGGGATCTTCGTTGCTGACCGGTCCACCCTCGGGCACCCAGATCCCCGAGACCTCGAACGATCCATCCTACTCGTCGAAGGAGAGCCCTCCGGGAACCGAGGCGTGGGCACAGTCGAACTCGAAGCTGGCGGAGCCGGTCTCGATCACAGCCGCCACGCCCTCCCCGCCCCATTCGCCCAGCGAGTCGGAGACCTGGAAGGGGTCCGAGCAGGCAAGCAGAGAAAGGATTCCCGCAAACCACAGCGCCAGAGCGGATCTACGGTTATTCGTGCTGGATAGCATGTTGTGTTCCGTTACCTCCATAGATAAACGATCGACTGGCGCTCTTGTGACAGTCGGGTCCATTCGGCCTCCCGAGGGTATCGTTTCTTCGCCGGACCCCACTCCCCGGACGCAACATGATCGAATGGGCCAGAGTGTGATGACGAACAGACCTCCGCGCCAGGAGAACCTGGACCGCTTCGAGGCCAAGTACGCCCGTGCTCGGTCGAACGTCGCTCGCCAGATCGGGAAAGAAGCGTGTGGGCACGACTACAGCCTGAGCGGATATACCACGGTCGCTGAGGCCCGAGAACTGGTACGACACCTAGGCCTGCACCAAGACTCCAGTGTTCTCGATCTCGGAAGTGGCCGGGGGTGGCCCGCCATCCACTTCACGAAGGAGGCTCGCTGCAGGGTGGTCGCTACGGACGTTCCCCTTCAGGGACTTCAGGAAGCCGGGGAGCACCTACGGTTTCGGGCGGGGGCCGACGCGAGGGCGCTCCCGTTCCGGTCGAGCTCCTTCGATGCCGTCACTCACTCCGATGTGTTCTGCTGAATTCCGAACAAGCTCTCCGTGCTGAGAGAATGTCGGCGGGTGCTGCGGCCCGGCGGACACGTGGGAGGGTGGGTGATCCACACGGCCGAGGGCCTGACCGAGTCCGAAGAGCTTCGTGCCGCCGAGCTGGGCCCACCGGCGGTGCTATCCTCAGTGCCGTATTCGGATCTCATTCGTGAAGCCGGTCTCGACCCTAGCCAGCTCACCGACGTAACGGCGGGGTTTCTGAAGACGGTCCAGACCATCCTGAGCTCGCGAGAGAAATACCGGCGAGCTCTCCTGGAGACGTGTGGCCCCGACGCGCATGAGGAAGAGCAGGAGATGCTCGAGAAGCTGCAGGAAGGGATCCAGACCGGCGTGCTACGGCGCTCACTGTTCGTGGCGGCCCAGCCTCACTGATCCGTCCCACCTCCGGCGACGCTCTTCTTCAACGCCCGGGCGGCCTCCGCGTATCCTCCCCCTGCCGCATCGACGAAGTGGAAGTGAGCACTCTGGCGGTGCTCGATCAAACAGGTCATGAGTGCCGAGTGGGCGATGTGGACCCCGAACGAGACCTCGCCCCGCCGCCGTAGCCCGCTCAGGTATTCCTCGAGCTCCTCCCGCTGCTCGGCGCCCCCTGCAAGGACCAACCGCAAGGACCCGTCGAACTTGCGGAAGTCGGTATTGGAGACCAGGTCACCCATGTACATGCCCCAGTCGACATCCCGGGTCCGTACCCCGAACCGGAGCAGGAACCAGCCGAGAATCACCTGGGCGCGCAGGAGCAGCCCGTGAGCCATGCGCACCAGCAGGCCGTCCCGCCACCCCTTCAGTCGAGACTCGTTGCCCAGAATCGCCCCCGACAGGGTGACGCGAAGGCCGCCCTCGGTGACGGGCCGGCACCGATCGGCGTTCCCGTAGATCGCCCGGATCCGATCCATGATCGGTCCGTACGCTTCCAGCGTCCGGCCCGCTTCGGTCGTGGCGTCGATGATCACGGCCACCGTTTCGCCAAACGGGCTGGGGATCTCCCCCCACCTGCACTCGAGGCCGCTGTAGTCGGCTTCGGCCGACGGGTCCGGTTTGATCAGGAATTGGGCGGGGAGCTCCCCTCGCTTCAGGCTCCTCTCGGCGAACTCCGCCCCTCCACCATGAAGGGCACATTGAAAGTAGTGTGGAGAAACCCGATGGCGTGCCACGCGAACCTCATGCCCAAGCCTTCTGAGGTAAGCCACCGGAACGACGGCCGCCCTCAGCTCCAGGCCGAAGCTCTCCTTCGCAATGGCGGTGGTGGCGGACATGGCCCGGGCGACGGCCGGGGCGGCACGACAGGGAATGCACATCCGCGCCCCGTCCCCGCCGAAGATGTAGGGGATCTCTACAGGCCTGAGCACGTTTACGGTGGCGGCGATGACGGAAACACCGACGGTGTTCACCGCTTTGTAGTTCCCTGCCTCTATGGCGCCAGTGGAATCCGCGATATCCGCCACCACTACGGACCAGTCCTCTGGGAGTAGCACGTAGCTCTCGGAGCGGACGAGGGCCTCGAAGTCGTCGACCGGTTCGATACCGCTATAGAACGAATCTGACATGGCCTTGTTGCCCCACACGGTGCCATCCCCTAGGCTGCAAATCCTCCATGATAGTAACGAAATTCCGGAGATTTCATGTTCTCGACTTCCACAGCGCCAAGGCTCCTACTCGGTGGCATACTCGTGGCCACTCTGGCCGTTCTCACGGGGTGTGACGCCGGATCGGGCGACGCTGCCGACCTCGTGCTGCGCAACGGGGGTGGGAAGGTCATGTACAGGGGCGGGATGAACTGACCTCGAGCGGTGGGCCGACGATCACCTGGATCCCAAGATCCACCACAACAACCTGATCCAGTCGATCCTCGCGAAGATCGAAGCCAATCACGCCGGAGCCGACCATGCCCTGATGCTCGACAGGAGCGGCTTCATCGCCGAGGCCCACGGCACCCACGTGTTCTTCGTGAGGCGCGACAAGGTGTTCACCGGCACCACCGAAGCATGGCCGAAGGGGATCACGCGGCAGACGGTGCTGGACCTCTGTGCGGCCAACGGGATCGAGCACGAGGTTGGGAGGGTCTCTCTCACTGAAGCCTACGCCGTAGACGAGATGTTCTGTACAGGAACCATGGGAGGGCTGGTGGCGGTTACGACGTTGGACGGGCGGACCATTGGCAGCGGGGCGATCGGACCCATGACGAAGCTGCTCTCGGAACTGTATGCCCAGGAGACTGCCTCGAGCGGGTATCAGATTCTCACCCCGCAACCCCAGGGCTAGCGCGACGATGGGAGCGCCTGAAGCCCCCCGCCGAGTCTACCCCCCGGTGTACTTCCTGGCGGCACTCATGGCGATCGCCGGCCTGCACTTTCTTCTGCCCGAGCTTCGCTGGCTCGAGCGTCCGGCCACATACGCCGGCGGGCTCTTCGTCCTCGTCGGCCTCATTCTCGCTCTCGTCTCCTCGGAGCTCTTCCGGCGGAGTGGGACGACCATAAAGCCCTTCGAGCCGTCGACGGCCCTGGTCACCAGCGGTCCGTTTCGCCTGTCGCGAAACCCCATGTACCTGGGAATGGTCCTCGTGCTCTTCGGGTGCGCCATACTCCTGGGCACGGTATGGCCCCTCCCCGTCATCCCGCTTTTCATCTGGCTGATCACGAGCCGGTTCATCGTCCACGAAGAGCAGATGATGGAGCAGGTGTTCGGCGACGACTACCGAGAGTACCGACAGCGGACGCGTCGCTGGATTTGAGGCAAATGATCAACGCCGGTCTCGTAGCCATTGCGTCGCCTTCGTCACGTCCTGGCTGGGCTGCATCGCCGGGGCGTTCGGCCGCCGGATCGATACAGATCGGATCGTGCTGTGGCCGCACCACCCTAGGGCTTCCTTGCCATCACCCTGACGCACTCACACCTTGCCTACGAATCCAGCGGGAGGTGCGGAAGCGTCCATCCAGCTCCAGGAGGTCACCACCATGGTCCCCTTGATGTCGCTCTGGATCCCCATCGTGCTCTCGGCCGTGATCGTGTTCGTCGCCAGCTCGGCCATCCACATGTTCCTGACGTACCACAAGGGTGACTTCGGTCAGGTCCCGTCGGAGGACGGGGTTCGGGAGGCGCTCCGGGGTGCCAACATCCCTCCCGGGGACTACGTCATCCCCTACGCCGGCAGCGCAAAGGCGATGGGCAAGCCCGAGTTCCTCGAGAAAGCGACCGAGGGTACCAATGCCTTCCTGACCGTCATCCCCAACGGCGTCCCCAAGATGGGGGCGAGCCTGGCGCAGTGGTTCGTCTACTGCATCGTCGTTGGGATCTTCGCCGCCTACGTGGCAGGCCACGCCGTCGAGCCGGGGGCCGAATATCTGCCCGTGTTCCGGTACGTGGGGACCACCGCATTCGTGGGTTATGCGCTGGCACTGCCCCAGAACTCGATCTGGTACCACCGAAACTGGGGCGCGACCCTCAAGTCGATGTTCGACGGGCTGGTGTACGCACTCCTGACTGCCGGAACGTTCGGATGGCTATGGCCCTCCTGAGGGCTCGAAGGCCAGATAGATTCTCGAGACCGAGGCGCTGCTGACCATGGTGGGGGGCGAGATCTTGTTCGCGAGAGAGCCCTATGCCTCCACGTCGGAGGGCGAATCCGAGCCGGCCCGCCGAGCGGGACTCCGGATCACGCCGGGCGCTCTCCCTCGATGGTGACGCGGTATCCGGATCGGGTCTGGGGCCAGTAGTCCCAGATAGCCAGGTGCTGAGTCCAGCGGTTGTCCCAGAAGGCGATGGAGTGGGGCTCCCACCGAAAGCGGCACTGGAACTCTCCCCGTTGGACGTGCCGGAAGAGGAATTCGAGGATCGCGTCGCTCTCGGCTTTGGGCAGGTCAACGAGGTGCGTGGTGAAGAGCTCGTTGACGAATAGGGCCTTCCTCCCGGTCACGGGATGGGATCGGACTACAGGGTGCTCGGCCTTGGAGTACTCGCGCCCTCCTTCGTCACGACCGATGATCGCGTTCACCTCCCGATAGTACGGTCCGCCGTCGTGAATCGCCGTCAACCCCTGCAAGAGGCTCTTCATGGGTCCGGAGAGGGCGTCGTACGCCGCGTACATGCTGGCGAAGAGCGTGTCGCCCCCCGAGTCCGGCACCGTGAATAGGCGGAGGATCGAGCCCAGAGGTGGCTCTTCAGTACAGGACACATCGGAGTGCCAGCGCTCCCCCGTCACTCGTTTGGACGACTCGTCGGAGTGGATGATCATGACCTCGGGATGTCCGTCGAGCCCGGGGTCGTTGGGATGCACGACCAGCTCTCCGAACCACTTTCCCAGCATCTTCTGGTGCTCCACCGTGATTTCCTGGTCCCGGAAAAAGATCACCTGATGAGCCGTGAGCGCGTCCTGAATCTCCTGGACGGTGACCTCGTCCAGCGGCTCGTCGAGGTGCACGCCTTCGATCTCGGCCCCGATGACCGGTGTGACGGGACGGACCGAGATGCGTTCGTAAGTGGTCCCTTCGCTCATGGCTCCGAGCCCTCGGCAACCCTGCCTGTGTGGCGATCATAGACCGGCCTGCCGTCGGCGTCGGCGAGGCTCCAGCTCGTCCGGTGAACCAGTCGCACGATAGTCTCCGTCTTGCCGTACTCGATCCGATCGGGTGTGAGGACCGTGCCGTTAACTAAGAGATCGATGCGTCCGTCGTGATCGAAAAAAAGCGCATGCGTCGTAACGGGCGTCGATGTCGAGCCCAAGCCGGGCCAAGCGTCACGCTAGTTGCCCTTCGCGCTCACGACCCGGTTCCTGAGCACGCCCACTCCCTCGATCTCCACTTCCACGACGTCCCCGTCCTCCAGGGCACGAGTCGTCTGGGGCGTGCCCGTGAAAATGAGGTCGCCGGGCTCCAAGGTGATGTAGCGGCTGATGTAGCTCACGATGGCCGAGGCGTCGAAAATGAGGTCGCTGGATCGCTCCGACTGGCGTACCTCGCCATTGACACGGGTCTGGACCAGCAGGTCGTCCGGATTGAGCCCGACGGTGACCGCCGGCCCAACCGGCCCGAACGTGTCGGACGCTTTGGCGCGGAACCACTGGAGGTCGGCGCCCTGCCAGTCCCTCTCACTGACGTCGTTTCCTCCGGTGACGCCGAAGACGTAGTCGAGGGCCTCGCTCTCGGACACGTTCTTCGCGCGCTTGCCGATCACCAGGACCAGCTCACCCTCGTAGTGGAGGTTGCTGGCTCCCTCGGGCCGGACGATGTCGGCTTCGTGCCCCACGAGAGAGGTGGGATACTTGGCGAAGAGTCCCGGATACGCGGCCGGCTGGCGATCCCCGATATGGCTGCGGTAGTTCAGCCCCACGGCGATGACCTTCTGAGGCTCGGAGGGGGGCAACAGCTTCACGGCCGACAGATCCACCATGGTCTCCGTGAGGGTGTGCTCGCCGTAGAGATTGCCCTCGAGCCTCTGAATGCGGTCACCGTCCAGCACCCCGTAGGAAATGCGGCCCTGATACTCGTAGCGGACGAAGGAGACGGGGCCGTCGTGGTCCTGGGCGTCAGTTCCTGGCCGGCCGGATACTGCGGCGAGGGTGACGGCGATAAGCGGGGTGACCGTGCGCATGGGATCCCTCCTTATTGAGGCACTCAGTGATGCTGGGACCGAAGAGGGAGCGGGGCAAGGCCACTGCGAGTCCCCCCGGCCCGTGGAACTCGCCGGGGTATGCACACGTATGCGCTCCCCTCATGCCGACCCGGCCCTGTGGAAGCTGACGCTGGCCTTCGCCTCGGTCTACTTCATATGGGGCTCCACCTATCTCGCCATCCGCTTTGCCATCGAGACCCTCCCGCCGTTTTCCATGGCGGCGGTTCGGTTTCTCGTGGCCGGCGCGATCCTCTACGCTTTCGCTCGGCGACGGGCCGAGCGTCCCGATGGGCGCCACTGGCTCTCGGCGGCCGTCGTGGGCGCGCTCCTGCTTGGGGGCGGAAACGGGGGAGTAGTGTGGGCCGAGCAATGGGTGCCTTCCGGACTGGCTGCCCTGATCATTGCCACCGTGCCCCTTTGGATGGTGCTCATCGATTGGCTTTCTGGAGGGGGCCCCCGCCCCTCCAGCGCGTTGATGGCGGGGCTCCTGTGGGGTCTCCTGGGTGTGGGCCTCCTGGTCACCTCGGACCACGTGGGGGCCCAGAGTCGGGAAGGGCTCGTGGGCGGCATAGCGCTGCTCGGGGCCGCCCTGGCATGGGCTTCGGGCTCCATCTATGCGCGCCGGGCTCGGCTCCCGGCCTCCCCCTGGCTGACCACGGCCATGCAGATGCTCACCGGAGGGGCCGTCCTCGCCGTCATGGCGGTCATGGCCGGCGAGGGTGGACAGCTCGATCCCTCCAGCTTCTCCATGAAGTCCGTCCTCGCCCTTGCATACCTGATCCTCTTCGGTGCCCTGATCGGCTTCTCGGCATACATCTGGTTGCTGGGGGTGACCACACCCGCCCGGGCCACCACCTATGCGTACGTGAACCCAGCGGTGGCCGTGCTCCTGGGATGGCTGCTGGCCGGCGAGCAGCTCGATCTGAGGGCCGGGGTGGCCATGGCCATGATCCTCTCCGCCGTCGTCGTGGTCTCATTGAAGGGCGGCCGAACGAGAGCCTCTTCCCGAGTACGGTAGCGTCCGGAGGAGCCAACCCACCTCGCTTGCGGCCACCCGCGCTGTCGCACAGGATACCTGCGCGTCGCTGGCTTACGTCCAGCGAGCCGGAGGGACAGCGCCGTGAGGGACCCAGAGGCCTTCGACTTCGAAGGTGACTACGGTGAGGGCTACAGCTTCATCGCCGAGACCGTCATTCCAGGCTACGACCAGGTCTTCGAAGCGGTGCGCGCCCTTCTCCACACCCACCTCGACTCCGAGGGGCACGTCCTCGTGGTCGGCTGCGGCACAGGCAAGGAGATCGAGCATCTGACCCCGCCTCGGTCTGGGTGGCGCTTCACCGCCGTCGACCCCAGCACCAAGATGATCGAGGCCACCCGGAGCGTGGTTGCGCAGTTGGGCGTCGAGGAGCGCGTCCGTCTCCACCACGGCCACGTTTACGATCTCCCCATGAGGCCCGAGTTCGACGCCGCGACGGTCATCAACGTCATGCACTTCCTCCCGGACGACGGTGCCAAACAAGAGCTGCTTACGAGCGTGGCCGAGCGCGTGCGGCCGGAAGGTCCGGTGGTGCTCTTCGATCTTCACGGTGACCCTGACTCGGCGGCCTTCGCGACGCTGTGGTCGGCGTGGCTCGAGTTCATGGAGCACCGTGGGCTCATGGGCCATGCGAAGAAGCGCTTCGTGGAACGCCTGGAGCAAGGGATCGCCTTCGTCCCCGAGGCTCGGATCCTCGAGCTGTGCCGGAGCGCCGGGCTCGGCCTGGTGGCGCGATTCTTCGGTGGCTTTCTGTACGGGGGATGGTTGCTGAAGCGAGAGATCACGGAGTGAAGCCCCGTAGCCGACCTTGGCGCGACGGTCGGTCCCGCTGGAGGCGACGTCTAGCCAGCGACGGCCTCTCCGAACTTGGAGTAGGTACCGAAGACCCGCGTCTCCTCCGTGGTGCCCTCGAGCACCCGGAGGCACTCGGTCAGATCCTCGGGCCGGTCCGCACGCACTTCCATGTAGAATCGATACTGCCAGGGAGCGCCCCTGATGGGACGGGCGACGATCTGGGTCATGTCGACGCCGTGGCCGGCGAACACTCCAAGCACCTCATGGAGGCCCCCCGGCTCGTTTCGGACCACCACGGCGACCGCGGCGGAGTCCCCGCTCGTCGCCGTCTCGGCGGCCGATGCGGTCAACTCGAAGAAGCGGGTGTAGTTCCTGTGGTCGTCCTCTACACCGCCCTTCAGCACCTCCGCGCCGTAGAGCTCTGCTGCGAGGGGCGATCCGATGGCGGCGTCGTAGTCGGCGTTGCCGAGCATGAGGTCTCTGACGCTGCCCGCCGTGTCGTAGACCACCACGCTCTCCATGAGGGGGTTCGCGTCGAAAAGCCCACAGCACTGCTTGAGGGCCACCGGATGCGAAGCGACCGACCGCACGTCCTCCAGACGGACGCCGGGAGGAGCCGAAAGGCACAGGCGAATCCGGACGCGCGTCTCGCCCACGACCTCGAGGCCCGTGGACCACAAGAGATCCAGGGACTCGACGACGGGGCCCGCCAAGGCGTTCTCCACCGGGATCACGGCCCGGTCAACGTCGTGGCTCAGGACGGACTCGAACGCCTCGTCGAAGGTCCTGCAGGGATGAAGCTCGATATCCGGACCGAGCAGCTGCTGGGCCGCTGCATGGCTGAACGCCCCAGCCTCTCCCTGGATGGAGACGCGGGTCATCTCGCGCCCACTCCCGGGTCCCTCGAATGGGCCCACTTCGACAGGGCGATGAGGCGCCAGAACACGTCCCGGATGATCTCGGGGTCCAACTCCAGCTCCCTGGCTATCTCGGCCACCTGCCGGACCACGGCCGCCTCGCGGGCAGGATCCTCGTACCTCAGTTCCCCTTGGTCCTTCAGGAGCCTTGCCTCCCGGGCCAAATCGAGTCGGGCCGCCATGAGCCCCACCAGGGATCGATCGACGGCGTCGATCTCACCTCTCACCATGTGGAGCTCCCTAACTGCTTCCATCGTCGTCATTGCAAAATCCTTTGAACAAAAAAAGACGCCCCGGCGATCTGCCAGGACGTCGATCCACCCATGGGTTGGCTCTGGTACTACAACGCACGCACCTCCGGCCACACGCCTGGCAACGGTTTACCCGGCGAGCCCATAAATCGATCGCTCTGCGAGAAAATGATGTTCATGGGCCGATAGTTACCCGAAGCCTTGGGATGTGTCAAGAGCCTTTAAGTCTCGTCGTTGCGTCGGCCAGGGCCCGGACGCTCCGTCAACTCTGGATGTACTGCTTGAGATACGCGTTCTCGTCCTCGGCAACGCGCCGGAACGCGTTCACGACATCACCGATCGTGACGATCCCGGCCAACCTACCTTCCTCGATGACGGGGAGGTGTCGAATCCGGTTCTCCGTCATGACCTCCATGACGTGAGCCAGGTCGTCGTCGGGCGCCAACTTGATCACGTCGCGCGTCATCACCTGACCGACTTCCAGGGCCTGGAGCTCGTCCGGCTTTCTCGCGACGAGACGGAGGATGTCCCGTTCCGTGAGAATCCCGATGACCTCGCCGCCATCCACCACCACCACGCCACCTATGTTGTGGTCCACGAGAACGCGCACGACTTGGAGGACGCTATCGTCGGTGGACGCGGTGACGACGTCGTGCCCTTTGTGGCGGAGGATATCCCTGATCTTCATACCTGCCTCCTGCGGAATACCTGCCTCCTGCGGACGGGTGCGGGGGGAATCCCTACCCAATCTCGGGGTTGGCACGCTCCTGCGCCATTGCCTTCTTGCCCTACTCCCCGACCCCGACGGCGCCTCGCCCGGAAAACAGCGAGATTAATGTCCAGCAGTAGCGGAGATTCTCGGGATGACCTGTGGGGTCGGTGTCCCTCGAGGATCGGAGTCACCGGATACGCCCCCCTCGGGAGGGGAAGGCGACCATGCTCGACCTTCGCCAGTTGACGGAGCTGCACCGCCGGCTCAAGGACACACCCCTGCTCAGCGTCTATCTCGATGGGGATGAGACCGATCCTTCGGAGCGGACCGCCTGGCGCCGAAGACTTCAAAGAGAGACCCGCCGTCTCGGCAACGAACTGGTGGACCACTCGCCGACCGATCTCGCGGCCTTCGGCCAGGCCCTCGAGGTTCTCGAGAGCCATCTCGGACGGCACCACGGCTTCCTTCCCTCGCCCGGGTGGGCGGGCTTCTTCACCGAAGGTGCGATCCACCACTCCGAGTCACTGCCGGTTCGGGTTCCCACCGTAGTGGTCTGGCAGAGGGGCGCCCTGCTTACGCCCTATCTGCGAGTGCTGAACCTGGCTCACGCCGTGGCCGTCGTCCTGTGCGACCACTGGCGATCACGACTGTTGAGACAACAGGGTGGTCGGTTGACCGAGGCCAAGGAGCTGGAGGTCGACCGCTCCCTCGAGGATTTCTCGGACGTAGGGATGATGAAGTCCGCCCGCGTCGCCACCGGGGTGAGGGGTGCCACGGCTCGCGATGCGGCCCAGAGATCCCTCGTGGCGGAAAGCCAGCAACTGGTCCGGGATACGACCCAGGCCATAGTCGATTTGATCGGTCACGAAGGCTCGGTGATCATCGGGGGCCCACCCGACGTTGCGTCGGCACTCCGCTCCGGCCTTCCCGACGCCCTCATAGCTCGCACCACCATTGCGTCCGGTCTCGAGCTCGAGATGCCGGCGTCGGAGCTGTCCCGCGAGATCGCTCCATTCCTCGATGACATCCGCGATCACGAGCACGGCAAAGTTCTCCGGGCCATCATCGACTCCGCCCATCCAGGCGGCAAGGGCACACTCGGGCTCAAGAACACCCGATTGGCCCTGGATCAGGGGGCGGTGGATATGCTGCTGATATCCAGAAGACTCGCCGATGAGGAGCGATCCGACGTCGAGCCTCTGGTGAGCGCCGCACTGCTTCACGGTGGAGGTGTTGCGGAGCTGAGCGGAGGCTCCGGGAATCTCCTCGACGCGGAGGGTGGAGGATTGGGAGCCCGGCTGCGCTTCTCCGTACTCTGATCCACGGTTTCACCCACCGTTCCCGCGGCAGTTGACGAGAAGCGTCGTTTACGTGAGCTTACAGCGATCAAAGAAATATTGAAGGTAGGCTAGAAGCAGCAGTATCGATGCGGGGGCCTCCAGAGGCTGCCCGCTTTTTTCGTGGCAGGTGCCACGACCCAGCGCGGGGGATACGACCGCGAGAGTCAGGAAGTCGGAAGGTGCGGATCATCCGGACTCCGACCATGACCAACCAGATGGAGTAGATGATGCGTACCAAAGGCACTGTGAAGTGGTTCAACGACCAAAAGGGCTTCGGCTTTATCACCCCGGAGGATGGCAGCAGAGACCTGTTCGTCCATCATTCCGCGATTCAGGCCGAGGGCTTCAAGTCTCTGGCCGAAGGCGAGAGCGTCGAGTTCGACGTGGTGGAGGGCCAGAAGGGCCCCGCCGCGGAGAACGTCCAGAAGGTCTAGAGCCATTTGGGCCGAGTGGCCCATTAGCAGGTGGCGGGCCGCCCCCGAGCATTCGGGGTGGCCCGCTTGTCTTTTCCCCCACCGGCCCTCTTGGTGGCTCGCGAACTTCGGAGACGGAACACTAGAGACGCTTGCCGCCCCATCCCGTCCCCAACACGTTGTTGTCGAGCCCCTGAGCGACCCTTGGCTGACCCGGAATCGAAGTGACGACCCCCACCGAGAACCCCCTCCTCCCCTTCGTGCGACTCCAGGGCAGGATCGTGCTTGACGGTGGCTTGGCCACGGCCTTGGAGGCGCGTGGCCATGACCTGAACGACGATCTCTGGTCCGCTAAGGTGTTGCTGGAAGACCCCAACGCCATCCGGGACGTACACCGCGACTTCCTGAGGGCGGGCGCCGACTGCATCACGACGGCAACCTATCAGGCCACTTTCCCAGGATTTTCGGCGAGCGGCCAGAGCGACGAGGGCGCCGTCCGGCTCCTGGTGCGATCCATCGATCTGGCCGTCGAGACTCGCGACTCCTTCTGGGCCGATTCCGAAAACCGGGACCGTCGCCTGCGGCCCCTCGTGGCGGCGAGTATCGGGCCCTACGGGGCGTTCCTCGCCGACGGATCGGAGTATACGGGCGACTACGGGATCGACGCCGGCGAGCTGCACGCCTTCCACGAGAGACGCTGGCATATCCTGGCCGAGAGCCAGGCGGATCTTTTGGCGTGCGAGACCATCCCATCGCGACTCGAGGCCGAGGTGCTCCTCCGCCTTCTACGCGACACCCCACACCGGTGGGCGTGGATGAGCTTCAGGTGCCGTGACGGAGCCCATGTCAGCGATGGCAGCCGCCTCGAGCACGTGGCCGAGCTGTGCGCGGCCGAGCCGCAGGTCGCCGCGGTGGGCATTAATTGCACCGCTCCCGAGCACATCTCCTCGCTGATCGGAGAGATGCGGAAGGCCAAGCCGAAGCCCATCATCGTCTATCCTAACTCGGGAGAGGGTTACGACGCCGTGGACAAGAAGTGGACGCCGGCTCCGCGCCCCGTCGACTGGGCGATCCTCATCGACGAGTGGGCAGAGCTGGGAGCTTCGGGCATCGGCGGGTGCTGCCGCGTTCAGCCGGGCCATATCGCCGAGATGAGGAGCAGGCTCTTCCCACTGGGGACGGGCGGCGGGCCAGGATCGCCGTGAACGAGCACCTACCCGGGATCTTCGTGGATGCCGACGCCTGCCCGGTGAAGGAGGAGGTCTACCGGGTGGCCCAGCGGTACGGGATCAAAGTTACGCTGGTGTCCAACGCGTGGCTGCGCGCTCCTAAGGAGGAGTGGCTCGAGTTGGTCATCGTGGACGGGGAGCTCGACGCCGCAGACTCCTGGATCATCGAGCACATCGCGAAGAACGACATCGTCGTCTCGGCGGACATCCCCCTTGCCTCGGAGTGCCTGAAGAAGGGAGTTCGGGTGCTCGATCCCCGGGGACGCCCCTTCACGGAGGATTCCATCGGTGCCGCCCTGGCTACCCGGGAGCTCATGTCCCACCTCCGGGACATGGGCGAGATGACGGGAGGGCCTCCTCCCTTCCAGAAGCGAGACCGCTCCCAGTTCCTTCAGGCCCTCGACCGGATGATTCAAGCTATTCGCCGGGGGAAGTAGGAGGTTCACCGAGGCGGGCCGCTCACCGGGACAACCACGCGGAGGCCGGCCTCACGACGGGAACAGCTCGCCGAAGGAGGCACGCCACTTCTGCTCCAGGGCGCCCACATCCTCCTCGTCCACCCCAAAGGTGGAGAGCCACACCGTGGCGGCGTCTTCACAGAGCTCCACGCGGAAGAGTCCGTCGCTCCATCCGTCCACGGTGCCCGTGAACTGCCAGGGCGGCTGCCAGAAGGCCACGTCGCCTTCCAGCGTCTCGCTCGTAGTGGTCTGGAACGCGTACCGACTTCCACTGGTCAGATCCGAAATTCCGCTCGATCCGAACCAGCCCCCTGCTTCGGTCAGTCTCGCCCAGACTTCCACGTCACTACAGGTGTAGGCTGCGTTCGCGGAGGCCACGATCCGTCGCTGGCCCGGGTGGCGCTCCAGATAGTGGCGGAGGCCGTTCAGCTCGAAGTCCCAGCCCCGGCCCCACGCCTCGTACATGTAGTCCCATTCCTCCCCCTTGCCGAAACCCGAGCTGACCACGCGCAGGACTGTGCTGCCCCCCCGCCCCTCGAGGTAGAAGTCGGTGGCAATCTGGAGGGCTGCTCCCAAGACGGCTCCCGTTCTGAGATGCCGTTCCGGCTCCCACACCTCGATGGGTGCTCCCTCGCCCTCGGTGTCCGTCCAGCTCATCCACACCGAGCCGCCGACGCCAGGGGTCACCCCCGCATTCAAGGGGAACCACCTTGTGAGCTCCTCGGCATCGGTGAGGGCCTTCCATACGGCAGCCAGCGGTGCGTCTATCTCGATCTCTCGCTCGACCGCACGGGTCTCCTGGTCCTGCGGACCTTCGAACGCTTCCTGCGTGCTCATGAATCCTCCTCCCGGGGATCGCACCCGGTCGCATCTTCCTGCGGTGCCAGGTAGGCGCCGGCCATGACACGGAAACGCCGACCGTCGGGTTCATCTTCGTCGTGGTACTTGGCAATGAGCCGCGCCACCTCCTGCGAGAGCTCGGTGGCGAAGGCGTGCTGCTTCTCGGATGAGGCGAAGCGGACGTCCGCCTGGAGGGTCAAAGTCGGTAGACGTTTTCCGGCGTGGTGAGCGCGGTCGCGCTGTTCAGCGACCTCCCGGATCACCTGGGCCGCCACGGCCACGAGGTACGCGCTTGATGCCTGGTCACGGATCGACGTGGGGTCCACGGCCAGGTCGCCCAGGGTAGTGGGACTGATCAGAAAGGATCGGGCCACCGCACGGACCAATCGCTCCGTGCAGTTCCTCACCTTGCGCTCCCCCACGGACTCCACCAGCCCCTGCTCCTCAAGCTGACGGACGTGGTAGTTGAGCTTCTGCCGCGGCAATCCGAGGCGCCGTGCCAGCCCGGCTGCCGAGTCCGGCTCGCCCAACTCCGCCAGGATCTTGAGGCGCAACGGATGAAGAGCCAAGGCCGCACGATCTCCATCCCTGATCACATATACAGCTGCTGATGCCAGCATGTCGTCACTCCTGAAGGTGGAGACAAAGCGAGATTAATATTGACGAATATATTTGTCAAGTATAATTAAATTGTCTAGTTGTGTAGGGGCACCGCTCGGAGGGGCGAGAGGTGGGGGGGGGGGCTCCGCACAAAAACCTTGACCGGGGGCACGGAGGCACGCACCGTTCGATCACCCTCGACCGACCGTTGAGGACTTTCTCCGTGTCGCTACCCGTCACGGCCCAGCGTGGGGGAGTTGCCGCGCAAGTCATGTAGTCGGAAGGTGCGGTTCATCCGGACTCCGACAGTGACCACCAAAGGAGCAGGATGATGCGTACCAGAGGGACAGTGAAGTGGTTCAACGATCAGAAGGGCTTCGGCTTTATCACGCCCGAGGACAACAGCAAAGACTGCTTTGTCCACCATTCCGCCATTCAGGCCGAGGGCTTCAAAACCCTCAACGAGGGCGACATCGTCGAATTCGAGGTCGTTGAGGGGCAGAAGGGACCAGCCGCGGAGAATGTCGTACGAGTCACCTAGCCGTATCTGAGCTCATATCGGCTTCAGGGGCCGCTCCGATTCATGGGGCGGCCGCTCCGATTCATGGGGCGGCCCCTTCTTTCTGGCCGCTGACGCGGGGCCCTTATCGAAGGGGTGCGCGTGGCTGCGGGCAGCCGTGTAAGGAGGGGTGGCGACGAAGAAGCACCGGTGGTAACGTTGAAGAGCAGCTCCCCCACCGAAAATCGACCCGTCTTTGTGCCCGTTCCCCCCCAGGAGTGTCAGCCTTGGCCATGGAACTGGTTCTCCTCATCGAGGACAACCATGAACACGCCACGCTGATCCAGGCCCTTCTGGATTATCGCGGCCTCGACAGTCCCGTGTTCGTCACGGCCAGCGTGGCTGAGGCGCGTGCCTACCTGAACGGCGAATGGCCCTTCGACGATAAAAGACGGCACCCCCTACCGGGTCTCATCGTCCTCGATCACTGGCTCCTCGACGGCACCGGTCTGGAGATCCTCGAGTGGCTCCAGGATCACGAAGAGCTCTCGTCGATTCCCGTCGTGGTCTTCACGGCGTGCCTGGAAAAGAACGTGGAGAAGCGGGCCCGCGAGCTCGGCGTCCGAGACTACCTTGTGAAGCCCGACGGCTACGAGGATCTGGCCGTGGCCATCGAAGGGGTTCTACGCCCGCCTCCCGAAAAGGAGGCCGAGGCGGAGGGATCCAAGGCCGGCTGAGCCTTCGACCTGTGCATGTTGGCACGCCTCATGCGTCAGAGAGAAGTGAGGTCTCTACTTCTCGCCACTGAACGCGGAGGGCATCATGCGTCGTTCCTCAATCCTCCCACAGCTGCTCATCGGCCTGGCCGCCACGTTGTCGCTCATGATGAGCGCCCCGTTCGTCCATGCCCAGATCTCAGACATGGGGCTCCACACGTACCTCATCCGGGTTCAGGGTGAAGACGCGCCGTTCGAGGTTCGGGCCGAGCGGGTGTCCAGACACACGAACGGGATGGTGACCCTCGAGTCCAACGGCCAGACCGTGGCCGTCTTCAACGGGTACCAGCTGCTCTACATGGTTCAGGACCTGGACCGGGCTGAAACCGAGTTCGAGGTGAAGACCCATGACGGTGAGGTCCGGCGATTCAAGGCCGATCGCATGCGCGTGGATGCCCAAGGACTCGTGGAGTTCCCTCTCTGCCAACTTACGTGAGACACGGAGCAGCTAAGGAATTAGAGTAGGGCGAAGGCAGAGAAACCGAGGATGCTGAGACACCGAGAGAGAATGAAAGAGAATGGAATAGCCCCACCAACCTGGGACGGTAAGCGAAGCGCGGCAGCTCCTGCAGACTCGGAGGTGGTAGATAGGCCGCTGCGCCGCGGTTCGCTCCGTCGTACAAGCTGCGGATCGTCGAAGAAGCGGACCGGTGCACGGAGCCCGGAGAGGTTGGCCGACTCCTACGGCGGGAGGGCTTGTACTCGTCGCACCTGACGACATGGCGCAAGGCGGCGCATAGCGGGTCCCTGAAAGCGCTGTCGAAGAAACGAGGCCGTAAGCGCGAGCGCAATCC